>JALSQX010000054.1 GCA_026985075.1 Blastocatellia bacterium
CCATCCTGCCCCATTTCACCTCCGACAGCCGCCCCAGAGCATAGGAGCCCTCCCCCAGCGGGTCCGTCCCGTAGACGAAGTACTTCGCCTCGTCGGCGTACTCCCACCCGCTGGGAACAACTCCGTCTCCCCTGGCCGCGAGCGGGGGTCCATCTCTGCAGGGGAGCCGCTCTTCAGCTGCTGTCTGTGAAGTGCAAGGCCCAATCGTCGCCGGAGAACATTTTCTGCTCAATATGTTTCATCTGCCCGGATGGGGACTTCATTATCCACGGGCTGCTAGCGGAATCGTCGCCCCTGCCGGCGTCCCGCCCCGCACGAAGGGGTGCACCGTATCAGAACCGCTCGGAACTTCGTTTCCGGTTCTCCACGTGCGCCAACTGCGGAGACGCAGCGGAAACCACTACTTCCCTCCTTGTAATCCGAGTTCCTTGAGATTCTCACCCTTCACAATCTCAATGTCTCGTACCGTCTTAATAACTAATTCCGCGAAGTATCCTCCCATGTTGCCGAAGCCATTCACTGGCACCCACCTGCCGTCCGGAAGTTGCATCGCCTCATACTCATCACGATGTTTCGTGCGGAGCATTCCCACGAAGGTCGCTTCCACCACGCCACCGCCCCTAAGGACCAAGCGATCGAGTTCCTCCAGGGCTCGACGATCCTCCTCGGTTGTGTCAAATGGAACCGTTCGTCCCGTGAGCGAGCGGTAGTACTCCGGGCTTATCGTCGATATTGCAGCCGCCCATTGGAGCCCCTTCGTCCGTAACGGCTTGTGACATGGCTCCGGGCTCACAAGAGCACTCCACTCACGGTCTATTCTAATCCTCGCTCTCAAGGCAACTACCTGGTTGTTGTACTTACCCGGTTTCGCCATCACGTCACAGATCGTCACGAACGTCTTCCCACTTCCTCGAAGCGGTGCGACGACAAGGATGCCCACAGCCAGCATCGTGATCACTGTCGGTATACCGCACCTCCGCACCGCGTCCAGTGGCGCTTCCAAAGAGATGGTTCCTGACTTCTCATAGCTCAACGCCGCTCGCTTCACGGTGTCTGCCTCCCAAAACAGTTCCTCCAGATCAGCCGGTCGTTCTGTTCTGAAGTCCCCGCCGGAGAATGATCTCGGTGGTCGTACTTGATGCGTGTGGCCTCTGGCCCGAACAAGTACCAATAGGCGTGGCCTAGTTCATGGAGCAGGCCCTGCGCTCTATTGAAATTGTCCGTCTGCCGCCAGTAGCCTGGCGCGTCCAGGTTGTTGATCGCGATGGTTACCGAAGAAGCGCGGCTCCCATCCCAACCGTGAGGTCTTGTCTCAGCCCAGTTGTAGTTCCCTTCCCGGAAAGACTCAATCTTCACGCGCCCGTACCTTCCTCCGCGTACCAACTCCCCCAACAGCTCCCCTGGCTTGATCATACCGGGCCGTGCCGGGTCCCCGTACAGCTTCTCGCACTCTTCATTCAGCGTCAGCGCCTGAAGGGCTCGAGCATATGCCCGGATCAGCGTTGGGTCCTGATCGCTCAACCGCGCACCGTGCTGCCCCCGACCCTGGAACAGCAGTACAGACTTCCGGGTCAGTTGCAACGGCAGAAACGCCATCGTGATCGACCACGGCACTCCCTCGCCGTCCACTTCCGTCACCACCCACAACTGCCCGTCGAACCACAGCTCGTCGGTCGCATATCCCGCTAATCCCATCGGATCCACTTTGTTCACCGGATCCCCGGCCACGTAGGCGTAGCGGTTCCAGGTCTGGGGATTCGTCAGCGCCGCCGAGGCACGGTACGGATCCGGCGTCAGAAACCGCCCCGACCGCGGCACGTAATAGCGTTGCCGCGCGTAGTCGAACCCCGTGAACCCGTCCCGCCAGTACGTCGCGAACTTCTCCCGGTCGTCCTCTTCACCGGAGCCTTCCTCCTCACCGTATGGGTAATAGGAAATCCCCCACAGACCCTGCCGCCGCGACCCCAATCGGTCCTGGATC
>JALSQX010000055.1 GCA_026985075.1 Blastocatellia bacterium
AGGTTGCCTGAGGGCATGATGTGATGCACCAGTCGGAACTGGACAACGGCGGGTCACTGGCTAAGATATAGCCCTGAAGGAGGGTAAGCCATGACCAGAAAGCGTCGTCATTTCTCGCCGGAAGACAAGATCACCATCATTCGCAAGCATCTTGTCGAGGGAATTCCCGTGTCTCAGGTCTGCCGGGAGCACGACCTGAGCCCCAATCTGTTCTACGGATGGCAGCGTGAACTCTTCGAGAACGGGCACCTCGTGTTCCAGCCCCAGAAGAAGAATCGGGCACTGGCGAAACTGGAAGCGGAGAACGCCAAGTTGCGCGAGAAGCTCGGGAAGAAGAACGAAGTCGTTGCCGAGCTGATGCAGGAGTACATCCAGTTAAAAAAAGATCTTGGGGACCTCTGAATGGAAGCTGGGTTCCCCCGGACATCCGCGACCAGATCGTCGATTTCGTCAATCATTGGACCGCCAAGACGGAACTGGCGGTCGTGCTGCTCGTGCTGTGGATCGGAATCGGCCGGTCGAAGTTCTACCAGTGGCGGAAGCGGTACGGCAAGACCAACGAGCACAACAGCTGGATTCCCAGGGACCACTGGGTCACTGCGGAAGAACGCCGGGCGGTGATCGAGTACCACGACACGCATCCGGATAACGGTTATCGCAGGTTGACCTACATGATGATGGACGACGACGTGGTCGCTCTCAGCCCGAGTACCGTCTACCGGATCCTCAAGAAGGAAGGGAAATTGCGGCGGCCGCCGGTCGTCAGTGCTCGCCGCGGCAAGGGATTCGCCCAGCCGAACCATGCCCACCGGGACTGGCATATCGACTTCAGCCATGTTCGCGTTTCCGGCACGTTCTATCACCTGTGCAGCATTATCGACGGTTATAGCCGCTATATCGTCGCCTGGGGACTGATGGAGCGGATGCGGGATGCCGACGCTCAGATCGTCTTGCAGAAGGCCAGAGAAGTTTTTCCGGACGCGAATCCCAACATCATTTCCGACAATGGCTCCCATTTCGTTTCACGGGAATTCAAGTCGTTCCTCACGCTGTGCGAATTCCGACACATTCGCACATCACCGTACTATCCACAGTCCAACGGCAAGAAGGAGAGATGGTTTGGAAGCCTGAAACGCGAATGCCTGCGGCCCGGGGTTCCGCTTACCTTCGAGGATGCCGAGCGTCTGATCGGTCGGTATGTGGACGAGTACAATCACGTGCGGCTCCATTCGTCGATCGGGTATGTCGCGCCGGCGGATCGACTCCACGGACTCGACGGCGTGATCCATCGGCAGCGAGATGAAAAACTGGAAGCGGCACGAGAACGCCGCCGCCTGGCCCGCCAGGCCATGCGAGCACCTTCTGAGACGTCACCTACGGCCCCAACGTCAGTTATCGGTGAGGCCGCGCGGATCGACTTTGCCGCGCTCCGACAGCGAATCGCGATGCGGGATGTTCTGCAAACTCTCGGAATCCTCCAGCAGTGCCGCGGATTCGGACCGCAGAAGCGCGGCCCCTGCCCGATTCACCAACCACAGGACGACGGCAGACGACATCGATCGTTTTCGGTCAATCTCGACCGGGGGGTGTTCCGCTGCTTCCACCCCGAGTGCCAGGTGCAAGGCAATGTGCTCGACCTCTGGGCGGCATGCCACAACCTGCCGCTTCCCGACGCAGCACGCTCCCTTGCCGAGCGGTTCGCACCCGACTTGATTCCCCTTGTCAACTGAGCTAAACAGAGAAGAGGAACCCGTTCCTTGTCCCATTTCCTACTTACTGCCTGTGTCCCGATTGTCCAGTTCACGCTGAACCAGCACATAACAAAACGATGAACAGGAGCCGAATTGCATCGCGTGTTCGCTTCGCTCATCATACCTTTCACTCGGCCCGGTTATCGTGGTCGTTAGCCGTCAAATGGAGGAAATAACGATGCCATATGATGC
>JALSQX010000056.1 GCA_026985075.1 Blastocatellia bacterium
CTCCGACAACCCGGCCGTGCTTCTGGTTGGCGTGGGAGTTGTCCTCACATCTACAGCCGCTCCGCATACATCGCAGAACCGCGCTTGCCGACGCAGCGTGGTCTGACAGTGAGGGCATTGGCGAGAGGCGGGTGTGGATTCGGGAAACGCCATCGCCGGGGGACGGTCCGGCGGTGCCACGAGTTCTACTCCCTCGCGGGCCCGCTCGGATTTTTCGCTCTGACCGGACTCAACGGTGACTTCTTCGAATTCGCCGCCACAGTATCGGCAGAATCTCCAGGTCGCTTTGGTGGGCGCTCCGCACTGCGGACAATAGAGCATCCTTTCTCGTCCCCCAGACACGGCCGACAACGCACTTCCACAATTGCGACAGAAGTTGAATGAATCAGGAAAATCAAGTTGACACGCCGGACAACGCTTCACGGCGGAAATATTGTATCACTTCCAAGTCTCTGGAAGTAAGGCGTCAAGTGGTGGTATCGAAGACCTTCCCCTCAAGGCTTTCGCGCCGCTCCGGCGAGCCACCACTCGCGCCATTGTCGCTGCGTCCCTTTTATGACGAAGCCCGCCTCGTGGAGTGCAGCGGTGAACTCCTCGGCGGTAAACCAACCCGATCGCGGATGGGCTAGAAGAGCTCGGCTCGCCGGATGAGCGACGAATCCTCGCAAGAACTCTTCATAAAAGAACCACCCGCCTGGTTCGAGTACGCGCGCGATTTCTCCGAGGGCCCTTCGCCAATCCGAGAGATGATGTAAGACGGCCAATTCGATAATGACATCGAATTGATCAGAAGCAAACGGCAACCACTCGGCATCTCCGACAAACAGCACGACGCGGCCTCCAAACGCGGGCTGCAGGCGACGGCGCGCTGACGCGACGTGCGCCGGATCATAATCGAAGGCGATGACTTGATGCGCGCCGTAGCGATCGAGCAACAATTCTGTTCCCGTCCCGCGGCCACAGCCGATTTCCAGTACCCGGCGATCCCGCAACGAGATGGGTCCCTGGAGAAACCAGCGATCGGCCACGCGCCGTTGCATCCACGTCCGTATCGGACTGTTGATGAGCGCTTTCTCCACCCAGTTCAACTTCATGAGGATCGCGTCCTTTCACTGACGGCCGCTCTTACTGACAATCCCGGCTGCCTGTTTTCGACTCCCTTGGACATCGCCCCGAGCATATAGCAAGGATCGATTGTCGATCAATGAGGAACTCACATCAATCCGGAATGGCGGCCAACGCTGGTGAGATTACGGCATGAAAGCGTTCCGGATCTTCTGCCATGAAGAACGCACTTGGTGAGAGCCCGTGTCCCTTTGACATTCCCACCGATGAACGCTATACTCGCTCCCCTATTGATATCATGATGCGGCGGTTCGTAACTCTGATCTTGCTCGCCATACCAGCCATTGATCTGGTGACGCCCGGAATCTGCCCGGAAGACCTTCAAGGATTGATGCTCTCTCCTGGATTTCAGCAACAGATGACGTCCTCACCAGAGGCCTCACTGATCGGGCAAGTTCCCTCATCGGATCAACCTGGGAGACCCGTTGCTCCCATTGACGAAGACTGTTTCTGCTGCTGCCAGCATATCACGCCGCAGCCCATCTTCATATGGCCGTCGCCGGCACCTCGACCGGACCTCACCAGAAGAGAGTTGCCACCGTTTCTCGCTCCATCAATCGATCCACTCGATCATCCTCCCCGACGTTCCTGAGTCCATTCACTCTCTTATCCCTCGATACGGCCTCTCGTCTCCTGAGCGAGAGGCGTGAGGAATGAGCATATCAATGAAACTCATCTCGTTCCCGAGAGGAGTGATGAGGAGGACGAGTCTATGAAGTGGAAGATCATGGTGCTCTTGAGCATCCTGGGAGGATGGACGCCGTCCATCTTTGGACAGGCATCTGCCGTCCCAACCGAGCTGAGCCTGGAGGAGGCCATTCGAATGGCCGTGGAACGGAATCCGGAATTGAAAGCGGCGCGAAAGAATATTGACATTGCTCGGGCCAATCTCATCGAGGCCTCCAAGCGGCTCAATCCCGTGCTGACCATCGGTGGGGAGAACTATCCCTTGTTTGAATCTCGTCGGGGAAGTTTCTTCAACGGCCAGGAACTGACGGCCCGCGTCGACTATGAGATCGAAACATTTGGCAAGCGACGCCTGCGCACCCAGGTGGCACGACAACAGATCGACATTGAGCGCTTGCGGTATCAGAATATCGAGCGCCAGCTCATATTGCGCGTCAGGCGAGCTTATTTCGAGGTCGTCGTGGCTCAGGCGAACCTCGAACTGGCCGAACAGATCCTGAAGGACATCGATCAGGTGATCCAACTCGATCGCGTGCGATTCCGCGAAGGCGAAATCTCCGGCGGCGAATTGAAGCGGATCGAAGTCGAGCGATTGAGATTTCTCGACGACGTGTTCGCCGCCCGGCTCGCCCTGCGCAACGCCAAGAGCACGCTCCTTGCGCTCATGGGGCTGGACGATCTCGACATCGATTTTCGGGCCGTCGAACCCCTGCCGCTGGATGAACGCCAACCGCGTCAACGGATGGGGATTCCTCCACCGCTTCCCTTGAAGGAGCTAGAACGGTTGGCCTTGAGTCAACGTCCCGACATGGCTGCCGTCCTTCATACCCGACGGCGAGCCGACACTGAGTTACTCCGCCAGCGCGCGCTGCGTACCTCGAATATCATCGTCGGCGGTGGCTATCGGCGCGATTTCGGCATCAATAGCGTCGTCTTCGGAGTAACCATTCCGCTGAAAATTTTTAACCGGAATCAGGGAGGCATTGCTCGCGCGCTGGCCGAACGCGAACGGGCTGAACATCAAGCCGAGGCCATCGAGCGCCTCATTCGACTGGAGGTGAGAAAGGCTTACAACGCCGTGGAGATCAATCGGCAACGGGTGGAATACATTCGACGCGAGTATCTCCAGAAGTCAGAACAATCGCGCAACATCACACTGGCATCCTATCGCTTCGGCGAAGCCAATTTGATCGACCTGCTGGACGCCGAGCGAGCTTACGCTGCCACCCGGCAAGTGTATAACCAGGCGCTATTCGATTATCGAATGAGTCTCTACGAACTGGGAGCGGCCATCGGTCTCCCGGTCACAGAGTGAAGGCGAGAAGATGCGAGGGACCTCAGGCATCGAGTCGCCGAGCGGGTCCCCTCTCGACCCAAGGAGAAATGACCATGCGTACAGATCGATCATCATCGAGGAGATGGATAGGAGATCGCCGGAAATGGCTCTCCGGAATCGTCGCGCTGATCAGCGCGATCATTCTCGCCATCGCTGGTCTCTGGTGGGCCAATCGATCGGCTCAGCCACCACTGGCCGAGTCAGCCGAGCACGATGAACCACATGAGGCTGGCGTGATCATCCTCAATCCTCAAGCTCAGGCCAATATTGGCTTGAAACTCGCCGAAAGCGAGCGGCGGACGGTGACCACGTATATTGAGACGACGGGCACGGTCGCTCCCAACGAGACGCGGGTGGCGCATATCCGCCCACTGGCGCGGGGGCTGATTGAGAAGGTTCACGTCAAGCTCGGTGACGTTGTGCGCGCCGGCCAGCCGCTCGTCTCTTACGATAACATCGAGTTGGGCGAATTGATCGGCGACTACCTGAGCGAACGCGCCCGGCTCGAAGAAGCCCGAGCGCAATTGGAGGTGGCCAGGACATTCCTCGAACGAGCAGAACGTTTGATCGAGGTGGAGGCCATCGCCCGCAAGGATTACGAGCTTCGTCAGGCTCAGTACCGAACGGCGCTGGCCACCGTCCGGCGACAGGAAGCCGACATCGCCAAGATCGAGGAGAAATTGCATCGGTTCGGTCTCACCGATGCGGATATCGAAAGATTACAAACGGGGAGAGAACATCAATTCCACCGGACGGCCTCACACAATGTCCTCCGAGCCCCGTTTGACGGCGTGATCATCGCCTATGATGTCGCCGAGGGAGAAGTCGTTGGACCTGATCGCGAGCTGTTCACGCTCGTGGATACATCGACGGTGTGGGTCCTCGCCGATGTGTACGAGAAAGATCTCGCCGCCGTGCGAGTCGGTCAGCCGGTAGAGATCCGCGTTCCCGCCTATCCCCGAGAGACGTTCACCGGTACGATCACCTATATCAGCGATATGATCGAGCCGGAGACGCGAACGGCGCGAGTTCGTTGCGTCGTATCCAATCCGGATCGGAAACTGAAGCTGGAGATGTTCGCCACTATTCGCATTCCTCGACCAGAGGGACGCCAGGCTATTCTCATTCCCAGCCAGGCCATTCAGGAAATCGATGGTCGTCCGATCGCGTTCGTGAAAGTGGGTGCCGATCGATTCGAGAGGCGCGAATTGACGCTCGGCGAACAGACCGATCAATGGGTCGAGGTCCGCTCGGGCATTCAACCCGGTGAGCTGGTGGTCACGGAGGGGAGTTTCTATCTGAAGTCGATTCTCAAACGGGAGGAGATCGGCGGCGAGCATTGACGAGAGAGTCCACCTGCGCGAGGAGCATGGTGACTTTGTCCAGGACGTCCACGACTTTGAGATGAGCGAGGACGATGATTACGGCGGCGGTGACAACATACCATCTCGTTGTGGTGATCTGCTTCCCGAGCATATGGCCAACGGGCGTGTCCAGGGCTATCACTTCTTGGCTGAGAGCGGCTATGTCCACCCTCAGCTCTTCGCGCAACGCCGCTACGCCCACTTTGAGCTCCTCGCGGAATGTCATCAGGTCCTGGCGCAGGAAGGCGTTTTCATCCTTCAGTTCGTCTCCGGCGAGCGGCGCGTCTTCTCTGGTGGCGACTTTGGCCCAGCCGACTTCTGTGACGCACTCGCCAGTTCCTCTTCGAGGTGGTCCCTTGAGACGCCGATGGCGTCCAGGTTCGGCATATTTTGTTGAGAGCCATGTTATCTGGCGCATGATGTGAGAGCCAGTAGAAAGGAGTGCGTATGCATCGAATCATTGAATTTTCGCTCAAATATCGTTTCTTGATCATCGTTTTGACGGTGCTCCTCATTGTGACGGGCCTCTATTACCTCCAGCAATTACCGATCGATGCCGTGCCCGATGTCACGCCCAATCAGGTCCAGGTTTTGACGCGTGCGCCGGGATTGGGCCCGGTGGAAGTAGAAAAGTTCATCACCTTCCCGGTGGAGACGGCCATGAGCGGGTTGCCGGGCGTTGAGAAGATCCGCTCCGTATCCCGATTCGGACTCTCAGCCGTCTACATCTACTTCCGGGAAGATATGGACATCTACTTCTGCCGACGTCTGGTCATGGAGCGGCTGCCACAGGCCCGGGCGGCTATTCCTCCCGGTTTCGGCGTCCCCGAGATGGGCCCCATTTCGACGGGCCTGGGAGAGATCTATCAGTTCGAGGTGCGCGGCGAGGGCTACGATCTGATGGAACTGCGTAGCATTCTGGACTGGGATATCGCCTTCAAGCTCCGGTCGGTCCCCGGCGTTGTGGAGGTCAATTCTTACGGCGGCCAATTGAAGACCTACGAGGTTCAATTAGATGCCGATAAGCTGGTCAGTTACAACCTCTCTCTGGATCAGGTGTTCCGAGCGCTGGAACAGAACAATTCCAATTCCGGCGGCGCCTATATCGAGCGACGACAGGAGCAAGTCGTGATTCGTGGTGAAGGGCTCGTCGACACCATAGAAGACATCGAGAACATCGTGGTTGCCGCCGGAAAAGATGGCACACCTATTTACATCAAAAATCTGGGGCGCGTCGTGATGGCTCCTCGCGTGCGCCAGGGAGCGGTCACCCGCGATGGGCGCGGGGAGGTGGTGACCGGCGTGGTCATGATGCTCATCGGAGAGAATTCGCGAGTCGTCGTCGATCGCGTCAAGCGCAGAATCGAAGAGATCAAAAAAACGCTTCCCCCGGGGGTAGAGATCGACACGTACTATGATCGAACTGAACTGGTGCGAAAAACCATTCGCACCGTGATCAAGAACCTGACCGAAGGAGGATTGCTCGTCATCGCCATCCTGCTGCTGTTACTGGGGAACCTGCGTGGTGGATTGATGGTGGCGTCGGCCATTCCTTTGTCCATGTTGTTCGCCTTCACCGGCATGGTTTATGCCGGGCTATCTGGAAATCTCATGAGCCTGGGAGCCATTGATTTCGGCCTCATCGTCGATGGCTCGGTGGTGATGATCGAAAACATCGTTCGCAAACTCTCGGAGAAAAAAACGACCCACCCGGGTCGTCTGGCCGTCATTCTCGACGCCGCACGAGAAGTGGCCCGCCCCGTTTTCTTCGCCGTGCTCATCATTATCATCGTGTATCTGCCCGTCCTCACGCTCGAGGGCGTCGAAGGAAAGATGTTTCGACCGATGGCGCTGACCGTCATTTTCGCCCTCTGTGGATCGTTGATTCTGGCGTTGACTCTCATGCCCACGCTGGCTTCGCTGTTTTTCCGCAAACCGCCCGGAGAGAGCGAAACCTGGATCATTCGCCAGATCAAGCCGCGGTACACCCGGCTCCTGGAGAGAGCCATCGCTCATCCTGTACTGACGGTGCTCATTGCGGCCACCATATTCGCCGGCAGCGTGGCGCTGACGCCATTGATGGGAGCCGAATTCATTCCCAAGCTGGATGAAGGAACCATCGCTCTCCAAGCATGGCGACTGCCATCGACGTCGCTCACCGAATCGATTCGCAGTACCACGCTCATTGAGAAGATCCTGAAGCCGTTCCCCGAAGTCATCACCGTCGTCTCTCGCACCGGCCAGGCAGAGATTCCCACCGATCCCATGGGCATCGAGACGAGTGATATTTATGTCATTCTCAAACCCCGTGACGAGTGGGTGACGGCCAAAACCAAAGAGGAGCTCATCGCCAAAATGGATGCCGCCCTCAAGGAGAATGTGCCGGGGAATATCTTCAGTTACTCGCAGCCCATCGAACTCCGCGTGCAGGAACTCATCGCCGGCGTCCGTTCAGACGTGGCCATCACCATTTATGGTGATGATCTGGATGAATTGAGGCGCGTGGGAGAGGAGGTGGCGCGCGTTGTCTCGCGCGTCCCGGGGGCGGCCGATACCAAACTGGAACAAACGGCGGGACTCCCCTACTTGCGAGTGCGTATTAATCGGGAGCAGATTGCTCGATATGGAATCAACGCCTCGCAGATCCTGTCGGTCGTCGAAGCCATGGGTGGCCGGGTGGTGGGTCAAGTTCTGGAAGGGCAGAAGCGGTTCTTGCTGCAAGTTCGCTTTCAGCGGCAGGATCGCGCCGACGTGGAGAAAATCAAAAACCTGAAGGTCGCCGATCCGCGTGGCCGGCTCATTCCGCTCAGTCAACTGGCCGACATCTGGATCGAGGAAGGCCCCGCCCAGATCAGTCGGGAGAATATTCATCGTCGGATCACCGTAGAGACCAACGTGCGCGGACGCGATCTGGCCAGTTTCGTGGCCGAAGCCCGGCGGGCCGTCGACCAGCAAGTGGATTTGCCCGTGGGATACTGGATCGAATGGGGTGGTCAGTTTGAGAATCTCCAGCGCGCCAGCCGACGGCTGGCCATCGTCGTTCCGCTGGCGTTGTTTCTCATTTTCGTCCTGCTCTATACGACCTTCAATTCGGTCAAGCCGGCGCTGCTCATCTATTTGAACGTGCCCATGGCGGCCACGGGCGGAATTTTGGCGCTGTTTGTCCGTGGCATGCCGTTCAGCATCTCGGCCGGGGTGGGATTCATTGCGTTGTTCGGTGTGGCCGTGCTCAACGGCGTCGTCCTCATCAGTTACATCAACCAACTCCGACGCGAAGGCGTTCCCGTCCAGGAGGCGGCACGGAGAGGAGCACTGGTGCGACTGCGACCGGTACTCATGACCGCGTTGGTGGCCAGCCTGGGATTCCTGCCCATGGCGACATCGACCAGCGCTGGCGCCGAGGTACAACGACCATTGGCCACGGTGGTCATTGGGGGATTGATCACGTCCACACTATTGACGCTGGTTGTTCTCCCGGCCATCTATCGGTGGTTTCATCGGGATGAACCCATCACGGCGAATGCCCCGTCGCCGCAAGCGCCTCAGAACAACAACGATGTCACCGATGAATCGGCGGATTGATGGAGACGGATTCATCAGCGAACCAGTCGATCCCCATCGGTGTGGAAGGAGGACTCATGAAGAAGATCGAAGCGATCATTCAACCGTTCATGCTGGTCAAGGTGACTCGAGCCCTGCAGGACCATGAGCGCGTCAGTGGCATGACAGCCACCGACGCGCGTGGGTTCGGCCGGCAGCGCGCGGCCAACGCCAAAGACGTGATCAGCGAAGGCATGATCCAGTTGGCGAGAAAGATCAAAATCGAAGTGGTAGTTTCCGATGATCTCGTGGATGAAGTGGTCGAGATCATCAAAACGCACGCGCACACTGGCAACGTGGGTGACGGCAAGATCTTCGTCACCGATGTTGAGCGGGCCATCCGGATCAGAGACTTTGCTGAAGGGGAGATCGCCGTATGAGAGATGCCTGCTCCCAGGCGTCCCGGGAATCCTCTCGCCTGCCGAACGGCGGGAGCGTTACCGGAGCGTTTCGAGGACGTGGCGAAGGCGCGCCTCGGCCTCCCGCGCTCCCAGATGAAGCTCCTCGTCATGCCTGGTCGCCAACAGTTCCTCGGACCGCAGAATGCCGACTTCTACACCGGATTCGGTTTCGCTGATCACCACACTGCGAGGACGCATCATCCCAGACGTTCCCTCGGTGCTCAACGCCCGGTGGGCGAGTTGCGGATGACAGACGCCGAGAACGACATAAGCACGAGAGCCAAGGCCAGAAGCGACTTCCGGGGAAGTTTCTCCTCCAAACTTCATGAACACACCAAACCCTTCCGCCTCGAGCGCACCGGTCACTCGCTCAATAGCTTCCTGAAAGCCGACGTCGGGGAGTTCCCGACGGTATTCATAATTTGCATCATCCATCACTCAACACTCGATATCATTCGGCGCCGGTCACCAACAGGGCGGCGCGGCCATATCCCCGGTGGCAGAAGGCCGGTCAAGCCAACACGACCATCGGTTCCTCTACGAGTTCTCATACTCGCCGAATTGAATGCTAGACCGAATATGGGCGGGAGGCAAGGGAGAATCGTCACAGAGGAAGCATCACGCTGATGGGCTGCCGTGGCGGATGTGACCAACGGACTGAGCCTCTATTCACTGCCGCCCGTTGCCCATCACATCCCGCCACCAGGCGCCACCGCGAGTTCACTTGTTGTCATTCTGGCGGTCGCTCTTCTCTTTCCCCTTCATCATCTGCATCATCTCCTTCATCATCGGGCACATGGATGGGGAGGCGGCTCCCTTCTCCATCCTCAAGTGGTCCATCATGTGACGCATCATGTCCATCTGCATCATCATCATCTGCTGGCGCATCTTCCGTCGCTGCGTCACCAACTCATTGATGACGTCGGCTATGGCATCGACTTTCTTCTTGCCCCGCGCAGCATTCATGACGGCCACTTTCTCATCCAGGCGACTGTCCATGGCTTTCATCCGGGACATCATCTCCCGCTGCTTATTCATCATCATCCGGCATTGCTCCATCATGGGCTGATGCTTCATCCCGGGTTGTTGCTCATTGACCTGCTCCTGCCGCAGCGATGAAGGGGTATGCGGCTGAGCGAATAACCCCGCCGGAATGACGAATGCGATCAAGATCGTCCAAAGCGATTTCATCTTCATCACCTCCTCCGTATTTTGTTGAGTGAGAATGAGACTGGACAGGATCGGCTCGGCCAGCCTCAATGAACATCGACCGATCGATGGTCGCGCGCTCTCTGAGGGAGTGGAACTCGTTCAGTAGATCTGACGGAAGTGACCGTCAGGATAGATCTCATAGAGCTCCACCTCCCGCATCCCATGCTCTCGATGACCATGACCATGCTCCATGAGCGTCACGCTCGCGTAGATCACCCAGGGATACCCAGGTGCGTTGAGGCGAACGATGGGTTCAGAAATCACCGAGGCGTCGAATATCACCGTCCAGGCTAGAAGCGGCTGCGTTTGGGCGTCGCGAAGGGCAAACAGCGTCGCGCCCATGGGTTGGTCGGGCCCCGGGCCCATATCTCCAGATTCGCCAACGAATCCGGCGGTGAAATAGATGGTTCCATCCGGAGCGAGCACCGGTGCCGAAGCCATCGTGCCGTGAAATGCGAACGTCCACTTCAACTGTCCATTCTTCACGGCGAACAGCACTCCCCGGTCCATCTCATCGTCGCCGGGACCGGACCCCGGATCATGATCATCGACACCGAACGCCGTCGCCGTCAAATAGACCGTACCATCACCTGCCACACTCGGCGCCGAAACCGCCCCGAAGCCTTCGATGTCGAAACGCCAACGTACTCCTCCTGCAGGGTCGATGGCCAGAAGCCTCGACGCGTCGACGCCATCGTGTCCAGGTCCCGGTCCCATCATCCCGCTATGAACGATCACGTAGACGAGCCCATCGGGACCAATAGCGAGGTTGCGCTGATCTCCTCCTCTCATCCCGTGGCCGTATGTCAATCCGATGAACCCAAAGATGATAGCGGAAGTAGCGATAAAACTCAGCCCGTATCTTTTCATCGTTTCTCATCCTCCTCATCCATGATTCATACGGGATGAGAAATGCAACTCTCGTGCCAAGATGACGACATCGAGAGAATGGGCTCATCTTCACAGAATTCAAGCTATTACGAGACGTGAGTGAAGTTTGGCACGAGCATCCCGTGGATCAACCAACGTGTCATTTCGCCCACCCGTGTGGGATTTGCGACAGCTCGGAGATCAATCGCGTCCAAGCGAAAGTGCAGTCACTCCACCTCAACGGTCTTCCAGAACCCGCTCATAGACGCGCACAACCTCCCGGGCTGCTCGCTCCCAGGAGAATTGTCGGGCGCGCTGGCGCCCGCGCTCGATGAGTCTCCGACGGGTGGAGTCATCGGTGATGACGTGGTGGATGGCGCGAGCGATGCTCCCCGGATCATAGGGATCAACGAGCACGGCGGCATCACCAGCAACTTCGGGCATGGCTGAGCAGTTCGAGGTGATCACCGGACAGCCGCACGCCATGGCCTCCAGGATGGGGAGCCCGAAGCCCTCATGAAATGAGGGGAATACCAACACATCGGCCGCAGAGTAGATCTGGATCAACTCTTCAGTCGAGACCACTCCTTTGAACTCCACGTGGGACTCCAACCCCAACTCCCTCATCCGACGTTGCACGGCCTCATATCCCCAGCCACGCGGGCCCACGTGCACCAAGCGATGTGGCAGGCCCTGGGCTTTGACCCCGGCGAAGGCTTCCAGAACGCCGATGAGATTCTTCTTGGGGATGATGGCGCACACGGAGAGGATGAATGGTCGCTCGCTCCTCGGCCGCTCCCTGAACTCCCAAGCCCGTCGCCGAAAAGGCTCAGCGAGACCATTATGAACGACGGCGATTTTCTCCGGCGGAATCCGATAGGCCTTGATGATCTCACGCCGAGATGATGTTGAGACGGTGACGACCGCATCCACGCGATGGAGAAGGCGACGGTATTTCCAGATCGCGCGGCGCGGCAACGGCTCATGCCACTCCGGCGGCAACGTCGCCCAGGCGCAACCGTGAATGGTCACCACGGTCCGGGCGCGGCCGGGACACCACCAGTACAGCTCCCATTCGGTCATGAAGTGGAGGAGCGAAAAGCCATATCGTCGGAGATAGCCGGGAGCGCGGAACCGGCCTGTACTTCCCCTGACGAGGCGAGAGGGCAACGTGATCTTCTGACCAGGAGAGGGGACATCAGACGATCGAGCGCAGATGACGTGCAGATCTTCAAGGCGAGGAGCGAGCGCTTCGATGAGATTCCGCGTATAGACGCCCACGCCGGTCAAGTCCTGAAGCGCTCGGGTGGCGACGAGTCCGATCCTCCGTCCGCGGAGAGAGAACGGTGACCGTTCGCCCTCCCCACCTGACAGTCCCGCGTCGCTGTCTCGATGCTCGCTCATTCGATGTAACCGAGATGTCTGAGTCGGGATAACAGTTCGGCTTCCTCGGCGTCGTACCCGCCCGGCATCGTCGGTCCCGAAGGTAACGGCTCGCTCCGCTTGATCACCGGATGAGCCCTGACAAACTCCGGCCGGAAGGCGTCAAGGAGAACCTCGCCATCCATGTAATCGGGCACGGGCAAGCCCATCACGTAGAGCATGGTCGGCGCCACATCTTCGATGCGCGCCGATTCCAATTGATGGGCGCGCCGGACGCCCGGACCAGCCAGTATGAAGAGACCATCGACGCGATGTGTTCCCGACCAGGCCCATCTCTCCTCCCGACGAGAAATCACCCGTTCGCTCCGACCGCCGGTCAGATAGACGCCCGGCGCGGCGCTGACGATGAGGTCATCCGCACCTTCGACCTGAGGGCCATGATAAAGCTCTTCGCGACGATAGACCCGCTGAATCAGCGGTCGATGCGTGACGGGATCTTTGAGGGCCATGAGTCCATCGATGATGCGCTGGCGAAGGGATTCGTATTCCCGTCCCGGTTGGACGATACCCTGCGGCTCGCGCCCCCGGAGATTGAGGCGAATGGACTGATTCGGCATGGAGGCGAAAAAGGCTCTCGTCCGAGACCAATCAATATGCGCATACGGCGTCAACGGGGTTTGTGGGAGGGCGCGCTTCAACGAGGCCGGTAACCATCGCTTCAGCATCGTTCCCACTCCCAACTTGTAAGCGAGCGCTTCCATCCATTCTCTGTGCGAGCGCGACTCCGGTGCTTCACGCCACGTCAATAATCCCCACTCCACGAGGAGTTCTTCTATGTGAATGCGCCGATCGAGCGATCCGAATCCATGATCCGAATACACGAGGACATACCCGTCTGACGCCACGCGCGATATCAAGGCATCCAGGCTCCGATCCAGTTGTCGATAGTATCGAAAGATGGCCTGCGCGTCGGTGACCGAGGCGCCCGCTTCATCGAGGAAGCGCCAGAAGTAGTGCTGCAGACGGTCCAATCCGTCATAAACGATCTGCAGCACATCGACATCGAACGTCCGCGCCAATCGCATGGCGAGCTCCGTCTGTCGCTCCGTCGTCCGCGCCAGATCGCGCAAGAAAGCGCGCCGACGCCCGTGATGGAGATTCTTTTCGTCGAGTCGAAGCCCGGCACCAGACAGGGAAGATCCCACGGCCCCGGCGCGTTCTGGCGGATGGAAGAAATCAGTGGCATAGCTCGGCGTGAGCATGCCCGAGAGCAAGAACCCGTTGACTGGAAACGGTGGATAAGTGAGGGGGAAATTCACCACACCGACTTTGAATCCCTCTCGACCGAGCCGCAGCCAGATCGGTTCCACCCGCCAATCCCCCGAGCGCACGGGCTGGACGCGATAGCGCTCCCGGCCTTTGGTGAAATCAAAGACGCCGTGTTTCCCCGGATTGACGCCGGTCACCGAGGAGACCCACGCCGGGGGCGTCAGTGGTGGAATCGTGCTTCGTAAGACGGCCCGGACTCCTCTCCCGATGAGCGCGCGAAACGCAGGTAGCGCCCCTTCATTCATCCACGGCCGGAGGAGCTCAAATGTCGCCCCATCCAGGCCGATGACCAGGAGACGTCTTCGCTGTTCAGTCACTCGCCTCCAGAACTCTCCTCGATGTCCCCGAGCCCAATCCCCGCACGGGAGATCAACGAGGTCTCCGGGATGTGATCATGGACTATGGGATGACCTTACCCTCCATATCCGGTGGGACGGGCACGCCCAAGCGATGCAAGATGGTCGGCGCGCAGTCCATCAGATGTATCCCGGCGAGATGAGTACCCGGTCGTTCCGCAGTGGGACTCATGATGAAGATGCCGTGCTGTGCATGATTAGCCTCATTGGGTCCCGCCTCATCTTCACATGCCCAAACCGTCGCATGACCGACGCTCCCCACGGCCCGCCAGTGCAGGTCACCGAAATACACGATCACATCGGGCGATATGCCCCGGCACTGCTTATAAATCGTCTCGGGTTTGAATACCCGAGTGTTGATGGTCCGACCGTGAGGATCTTCGAGGGCGCGAAGTTTCTCGGCCAGCTCATCGCGAACCCGTTCATAATCGGATGGATCGACGATGCCCCGCGGCTCGCGCCCTCTCACATTCAGGAACAGGCGCCCGTCATATCCGCCCTCGCCCCAGACCATCGTCTTCTCCCAATCGACCTCCACGTTGTCGAACGCCGTCACCTGATGCGGCCGTTGCTTGAGCGTCAAATATCCTTCCCGAATGAGCCATTCGTTGATACAGATGCTGCCATCGAGTCTCTGAGCACCATGATCGGAGACGACGAGCACGGTCGTATGATCATCGATCAACGCCAGCGTCTCGCCAATCTGCGCATCGATGAAGACGTAATAGTCCTTCACCGCATGGACGAACGATGACCCCGGTCGATACCGGGGATGCTCAGGATCGAAGTCACTCCAGAATCCATGATGAAGTCGATCAACGCCGATCTCGACCATCATGCAAAAATCCCACGCTCGCGTGCACATCAAATGCCGGAGCAGCGTGAAGCGCCTCTCGGCCATGTCATAGAGCTGCTGAAGAATGTGCTCTTTTCGCCGGGAGCGAAAGCCCTCCACATCGAACAGGTATCGCCCGACGACCCGCTCGACTTCTTGCTTCAACTCGGGCGGATAGGTATACGGGCAATCCGCATTGGGCGTCATGAAACAGGCCACCAGATCGCCATGGACCGGTCTGGGTGGATAACTCGGTGGCACGCCGATGAGAATCACTCGACGGCCCCAGCGTGAGAGAATATCCCACACTGCTGGCTCGCGGAATGCACGCGAAGTGACCAGTCGCCGATGGCGATAAGAATAATCGGCCCGATCGCGGAAGCCATAGACGCCGAGCTGGCCGGGATCTTTGCTCGTCATCATCGACATCCAGGCCGGGCAGGTGATCGGTGGAATTGTGCTCTCCAATTCTCCATAGACGCCCGTCGCCATCAACTGGCGGAGATGGGGCAACTCTTCTGGCCACTCTCCAAACACCAGTTGTGGCGCGGCTCCATCCAGACCGATCACCAGGACGCGCTTTCTCTTCATCACTCTCGCTCACCGGGCGCCCCGGTCACCGCCGCTGGCGGTACAGGGCGGGATCGACCACGCTCAACATGTTTTCCACATCGAGAGCATGGCCCAGGAATTCGTTGACGCGCTTTACGTGCGGGAGAGGATCTCTCAACACTTCGTTATAGTCGACGTAAATGACGTCCATATTGGGGCGCTCATCGAGCCAGGCCTCAACCCGCCGAAGATGCTGCCGAAACAACTCGGCCATTCGCTCATCGCTCACCGTATCGGTGGGCTTCCCTCTCCGGATGAGCATCTGCCGCTGTGAAGCCAGGATCTCCTCCATCTTCCGACGCATGAAGATCACCTTGTAGTGATACGTGGGCGGCAGATAGAAAAGGAGCTGCGAAATGATCTTGACGACTTTGCCCCGAGCCTCTCCCAACCAGGTGTTGTCTTCCTTCAATTTCTTCACGCGTTCGTATTCGTAATAGCCCTGAGGATTATCCTCATCGGGCGTCCGAATGTGATCGGTTAAAATGCTCATCCCTCCCGCTTCCAGCATCTTCATCATCATGGACGTGCCGGAACGGGGCAATCCCGAAACCACCGTGATCACTTCTCGATCCATCATCTCCCTCCCAATGCGGTCTGCAACATGAAGTGGAATGCAGAGCGCGACCCAACAGCTCTCGCTGCCTGCACCGCGCGCACAATCATATCGATCCGTTTCCTTGAGTCCTCCCGCCTCGAACACTTCCCCATTGGCATCGTCATCCCTTATGTCACGTTGCGCCTCGCGCGCCGTTTGACGCTCCCGTTGCACGCCGCGCACGCCATTACCTCTCTCGGTCACCGAGCACTGCTTCGAGTTCCAGACGCTCAATAACCGCTCGGATATCCACATGGACGAGCCCGCCAGAGAACACCACCGTGCGCCGACCGGCCTCTTTCTTGGGGTAAACGTTCTGGACGATGCCCACGACCCGACCCTCTTCATCCAAGGTCGGCGCGCCGCTGCACCCACTGAGCCCATCCGCCGTGGAGGTGAAATTTGTCTCATTGAGTTGCTGCCAAATCTTCCCTCGACTGATGCGCAGACTCCCGTCGGCATCCAGATAGCCGATGTGCGTCCGTCGCTGTCGATCGCGGTGAGTACGAATGGGAAAGCCTATCACCCAAATGGGCTCATCGGCTTGTATGCCTCCCAGGTGTATATCCAGATAGGCTGGACTCTCGATGTCCGCTTTGAGCAAGGCCGCATCCAATCCCGCTTTTGACTCGCGCGCCGAGACATGACGCACGAGTTGGACATTCTCCAGAGGTCGATAGCCGACGATCGTTCCCCGCTCAATGACGGGAATCTCGAATGAGACATAGCGACAAGTGATAGGCTGGCGACTCCCCCCCGTGCGCCCAGCCGCCTCGATCTCTTCCCGCATGACGTGATACGTGGTGAGAAAATACCCGTCGGCCGAGATGAAAAATCCCGCCGCCGCTCCTTGAAGGGGAACGTACCGCTGTTGCGGGAAGACCGTCACGCCCTTGAAAGCCGTGGCAATCTCGTAAAACATGGGGAGAAGCCGAAGCCCTGGATCCATCTGCAACCGCTCGAGGAATCCTCTGTCCACGACCACCGGCCAAATGGTAATCCCCTCGGGCAGGAAAACCTTGTGCGCGATGGCGCGCGCCGCCTCCGCCTGACGAGCAGTGTCATAGACGCTAATGGCGAAGTAGACGTGCGACTTAATACGAATCATTGCCTTGAGCGCACGCTCCTTATCGAAGGGCAGCGAGATGTGTTCGGGAGTGAAGAGGCCCTCCTCCATGGACGCGACGGAGGGCACTGGCAGTATAGCTTCGATCACCAGCACCAGCGTGATCGCTAGCCTCAGCCAGCCTCTGAACCGGGAGTCGGGAGATGTCCATCTGCGCCACCCGACTTTGATACCTGCGCCCTTCTTCACCATCAATGGACTCAACACATCGGTTACCAACTCATGACTCAAACTCAGTGATTGTATCTTCAACGGTCCCCAGTGACAAGGAACTCCTCGGGACGCACCGTTCGCAACGCGCCCCGGTAGATCACGATGAGGAGTATGCCGTCATCACCTTCCGCCGCTACCCTCGATTCGAGTTCCGGCGACGGCGAAGAAAACCGAGCAGCTTGGGGGAGAGATTCTCCGGGATGGCCGATAAACGTCGGGAGAGACTCACCAACGCCAATGAATGTGTCGCTGGTTCAGGGCCCCGGCTCTCCCACGGGGCTCCTTCGAAGCTCTCAACGCTCTGCTTTGATGAGGGGAGAACCGCGGGGAAGATCGTGCGTCTCCTTCGAGGCTCTCGACGTTCCATTGTGTGTGCCGGAGATCCGCCCGTGTGTTGATCGGATAGAGAGTCATCGATATACTTCGCCGGGGTGCGAAAAAACATGGGCGATGAGAAAGCGTTCGTCGCCACAAAGGACTCGCCGTGGGAGTCGTTCATAGACAGTGGGATCACTACAACGCCGATCGCGCGAGCGAGCCGCTTGCGCCACACGCTCCACAGGAGTCGCACGATGTCCAATTCGCGCACAGACGCTATGGAACCTAACCGGATGAGCTGGTTCGAGCGAAGATTCCATCTCGAAGAGCAAGGAACCACTTGGAGAACGGAAGTGCTCGCGGGCGTGACGACGTTTCTGACCATGGCCTATATCATTTTCGTTCAGCCAGCCGTTCTCAGCGCTTGTGGCATGGATTTCGGCGCTGTGTTAGTGGCGACCTGCCTGGCCAGCGCCTTGGCCACCTTGCTCATGGCCTTTCTCGCCAATTATCCCATCGCCGTCGCCCCGGCGATGGGTCACAATTTCTTTTTCGCCTATACGGTGGTCATCGGTATGGGCGTGCCGTGGTCGGTGGCGCTCGGAGCCGTGGCCCTGGCGGGCATCATTTTCATTCTCACGGCGGGTTTCGGCCTGCGCGAGCGCCTCATCGCGGCCATTCCCGATTCGCTGAAGCATGCCATTGCCGTGGGCATCGGACTGCTGATCGCCATGATCGGATTGCAATGGGCTGGTGTGATCGTCGCCGCGCCGGGCACGCTGGTCGCTTTGGGAGATCTCCGCTCGCCCCCGGTGCTCCTGGCGCTCGGAGGACTGATGGTCATGGCCGCCCTGTTCGCTCTGAACGTCCGGGGAGCGTTGCTCTGGGGCATCCTGTTGACGACGGTGGGAGGACTCATGTCGGGACTCGTCCGTTATCAGGGACTCGTCAGTCGCCCACCTTCGCTCACCCCTACCTTCCTTCAGCTCGACATCCTCGGCGCGTTCCAGCCCGACATGGTGGCCGTGATTTTCGTCTTCTTTTTCCTGGCCTTATTCGACACCGTGGGGACGCTGGTCGGGGTCGCCGAGCAGGCGGGACTCATGCGCAATGGAACGCTCCCACGAGCGAGACAGGCCTTATTGACCGATGCCATCGGTACGGTAACTGGAGCGACTCTCGGCACGTCGACGGTGACGGCCTATATCGAGAGTGCCACCGGCGTCGCCGTCGGAGGGAGAACGGGGCTGGCGAACCTGGTCACGGCGTCACTGTTCCTCCTCTCGCTGTTCTTCTATCCCCTGGTCAAGATGATCGGCGGAGGGTATCAGATGACTGGACAGACTACCCTTTATCCGGTCATCGCTCCGGCGCTCATCATCGTGGGCACGATGATGATGAAGGGCGTCCGGCTCATTCCCTGGGATGATATGACAGAAGCCATTCCCGCTTTTCTGACGATGATCATGATGCCGCTGGCGGTGAGCATCACTGAAGGGATCGCCTTCGGATTCATCGCCTACGCCCTGTTGAAGCTCGTCGCCGGTCGAGGTCGCCAGGTTCACTGGTTCATTTATCTCTTCGCCGCGTTGTTTCTGGTGAGGTATATCGCTCTCCAATGAGCGTTGAACGTCCAGATGCGTGCGGACAGGCATTCTCGTCCGCTCTTTGACCGAAGACGATGGAACTCATCGCACTCACGCGCGCCGTCAGTCCCAGCATAGGGAGGTGCCAACTGACCTATCTCCCTCGACAGCCCATAGACGTGGAAAGGGCTCTCGAGCAACATCGAGCGTATGAGCACTGCCTGGGGCAACACGGTGTACGCATCATCCAGTTACCGAGTGAACCGGAATGTCCCGATGCCGTGTTCGTCGAAGATACGGCCGTCGTGGTGGATGAGATCGCCATCATGGCGCGCATGGGGATCGCCCAGAGGCAACCGGAGGTCCGCAGCGTCGCCGATGTCCTCCGTCGCTACCGCCCGGTCACGTTCCTGCGCGCGCCGGCACGGCTCGACGGGGGTGATGTGCTTCGCATTGGTCGAACGATTTATGTTGGCGCGTCCAGGCGGACCAACCGAGCGGGCATCGAGGCGTTGCGCGAACTCCTCGATCCGTATGGATATCGACTCATTCCGATAGCGGTCACCGGATGCCTTCATTTGAAGACGGCCTGTTCGTTCATCGGTCGTCAAACGTTTCTCGTCAACAGGGCCTGGATCGAGATATCGGCCCTGCGCGATGTTGACCTCATCGATGTTCATCCCCAGGAACCCTGGGCGGCCAATGCGTTGCTCATCGGGGATGTCGTTCTGTTCCCCGCCGCTTTCTGGCGAACGCGCCGCCGCCTGGAAGCCCGCGGATTTCACGTCCGTCCGGTGGATATCTCGGAATTCCAGAAAGCCGAAGGCGGATTGACCTGTCTGAGCATCATTCTGGAGAGCACGCGGAATCCCCGCAGTTCGCGCCCGTCTCCACCACTCATCCCCTGATCCGCCGATCACCATGGGAATGCCTTCCGATCCTGGAAGAATCCCCCACTCGGTCCGTCATCGGGGAGCAATGCGAGCCATACGGGCGTATCGGCTCCCTCCTCGATCGACCTTTCCGCACGAGGTCCTCCCATCTCCGTCTTCACCCACCCCGGACATGCCGAATTGATGAGAATATTGCTTCCTTTCACCTCCTCGGCGAGAACGCGCGTCACGGCGTTCAATGCCGCTTTAGACATCCGATAAGCGAGATACAAGCCCTCCATCTCGCTCAACGATCCAATGCTGCTCGACATGTTCACGATTCTCCCATAGTTGTGCCGTCTCATGAGCGGAATGAACGTCTGACAGAGGACCAGCGGTCCATAGACGTTCGTCTCCATGGTCTTCCTCACCGTCTCCAGATCGACGTCCAGCCCAGCCACTCCCTTATCCATGAAGATGCCCGCGTTGTTGACCAGAATGTCCAGTCTCCCGAATTCCCTCTCGACATAGTCGGCCACCCGCTCAATGCTGATCGGATCGGTGACGTCGAGCTGATGAAAGACGACGTCCAACCCCTCCCGGTTCAGCTCCTCACAGGCGGCTCTTCCTTTATGCTCATCGCGAGCCGTCAAGATGACTTTCACGCCTCGCCGAGCCAACTGTCGACAGATCTCCAAACCGATGCCTCGATTGGCGCCCGTGACGAGGGCGATTTTTCTCTCCACCATCGCTTTCCGTCCTCCCATTGAGATGTCATTCTTCTCCAACCAGCGACTTTCCGGGTGCGTCGGAAGAGACTCCTCGCTCACCGGCCGTGAACCGAATACGGAGCATGCATTATAATGAGTGGTCGGAGAGAATGGCCAGACCACAGGGAGACGAGACCATGGTGATCGACCTCGCACGGGCTCGGCGGGAGACTCCCGGTTGTGAGCAGGTCATACACTTCAATAACGCTGGCGCGGCGCTCATGCCCCGACCGGTGCTCGATGCCGTGATCGGACATCTTCAATTGGAAGCCCGCATCGGCGGCTACGAAGCAGCTGAACGGGCGCGCCCAGCCATCGAACATGTCTATGACGCAGTGGCCGAGCTCATCGGATGTCATCGCGATGAGGTCGCTCTCGTCGAAAATGCCACTCGCGCCTGGGACATGGCGTTCTACGCGATTCCCTTTGCTGAAGGCGATCGCATCCTCACCGGGGTGGCCGAATATGCCAGCAACTACATCGCCTTTTTGCAGGTCACTCGACGGACCGGCGCCCGAATCGACGTCATCCCCAACGACGAACATGGTCGGATCTCTGTGACGGCGCTTCGCCAAGCCATCGATGAGCGCGTCAAACTCATCGCCATCACTCACGTCCCCACCAATGGCGGTCTGGTGAATCCGGCGGAAGCTGTGGGACGGGTGGCGCGCGAAGCGGGCGTTCTCTACCTGCTCGATGCCTGCCAATCGATCGGGCAGATGCCCATCGACGTCAACGCCATTGGCTGCGACATGCTCTCGGCCACCGGGCGCAAATTCCTCCGCGGCCCGCGCGGGACGGGGTTCCTCTACGTGCGGCGAGACGTTCTCCACCGCCTCGAACCGCCCTTTCTCGATCTCCACGCGGCCGAATGGACGGCCAGAGATCGCTATGAGATCCGTTCCGATGCGCGCCGGTTCGAAAGCTGGGAGGCCAACTACGCCGGCCACATTGGTCTCGGCGTGGCCATCGATTATGCCCTCGGATGGGGCTTGGAGGCCATCTGGGCGCGCGTCGCTGACCTGGCCGCCAAGCTCCGCCGTCAACTCGATGACATTCCGGGCATCACCGTTCGGGATCTGGGAACCACGCGATGCGGCATCGTCTCGTTCACCGTCGACGGTCGAGACGCTGAGACGATCCGCGAGCAATTAGCCCAACGTCGGATGAACGTCTCCGTCTCACGACAAAGTGCCACCCGTCTGGACATGGAGGCTCGGGGACTGTCCGATCTTGTTCGCGCCTCGGTACATTACTACAACAGCGAAGAGGAGATCGAGCGATTTTGCGCCGCGCTCCGATCGATTGTATGATGAAATGAGAGGGAGCATAGAGCACTGTCGAGGAGGAGATGATCCGACGAGTGAGAGATTGCAGTTTTTGAGAACCTGGAGCGCGCCGCCATCGTATGGGACGGTGAAATTCAACGCAAGCTAACCGGACGAGTTCATATGAAGACCAAGCGGCGATCGAGATTGTTCATCGTGCTGGGCGTGATCGGAGGTCTCGCCCTGGGGAGCGTCCTCCTCTTCGGCGCATTCTTCAAACGACCGGAACCCATTCCACCAGAGAAGATCGTGACCGTCGAGCGGGGCGATATCGCTCGATCGGTCGTGGCGACGGGCAAGATCGAACCGCGCTCCAAGGTGGAGATCAAATCCAAGGCCAATGGGATCATCAAAGCGCTTCTGGTGGATGTGGGCGATCGCGTGAGAGCCGGCCAGATTCTGGCCCAATTGGATAAGGAGACGTTGGAAGCCCAGGTCCGCCAGGCTCAAGCGGCTCTGGACGCCGAAGAGGCGAATCTCCGAGCCGCCATCGCCGCTCTCAGGCAGGCCCGTATCGATGCGGCCAATCCCGACCTGGAATTCGCTCGTCGCGAGTACGAGCGGAAGCTGGCGTTGGTGGAGAAGGGATTGGTGACGCAACAGGAATTCGACGACGCGCGCAAGGTCTACGAAATCGCTAAAAACCGGCACAAACTTTTGGAAGCGGCCGTGCGCAGTGCCGCGGCCCAGGTCGAGCAGGCGCGTGCGCGCGTGGCCGCGGCCCGAGCAGCGCTCGATCAGGCGAAAGAGAACCTCAACTATGCCACGATCCGCTCGCCGATCGATGGGGTGGTCCTGACGCGCGATACCGAAGTGGGCGACGCCGTCTCCTCGATCCTGAACCTGGGCAGCGCGGCCACGCTCATCATGACGCTCGGCGATACGAGCACCGTCTACATCAAAGGGGAGGTCGACGAAGCCGATGTGGGCAAGATTCGCGTCGGACTCCCGGCGCGCATCACCGTGGAATCATTCCCCGATGAGGTGTTCCACGGCACCGTCACCAAGATCGCCCCCATGGGCGTGGAGGAGAACAATGTCACCACATTCGAAGTGCGCGTCTCCATCTCCAATCCCAGCGGGAAGCTCCGCGCGAACATGACGGCTAATGCCGAGATCATTCTGGAAGAACACCGGGACGTCCTCCTCATCCCCGAATCGGTCATCCTCTACGATAAAGACGGAAAGGCTTCAGTTCAACTCCTCGACCCATCGTCGCCCCAAGGATTCCGCCAAGTGCCCATCAAGGTCGGCATCTCCAACGGCTTGAAGACGGAGGTCCTCGAGGGGTTGAAAGAGGGCGACCAGCTCGTACGGCCATGATGTTCATCAAGGAGATCCTCGCCCAGACGATCCGCAACATTCTGGCGCACAGGTTGCGCAGCCTGTTGACCATGTTCGGCATCGCCTGGGGCATCGCCGCGGTCATCCTCATGATCGCCATCGGGGACGGATTCAAGCTCGGCTATTACGAGCAGTTGAAAGTGCTGGGTAAAGATATCGCCATCATCTGGGGAGGACGAACGACGCGTCAAGTGGGAGGACAACGCGCGGGTCGGGATATTCGCCTCACTTATGACGATGTCCTGGCCATCGAGCGAGAGTGTCCTCTCGTCAAGCATGTGACTCCGGAACTGAGTCGCTCCCTCCACGCCAGGAGCCCCTATAATTCGGGCGTGTTCGCCGTGCACGGCGTCGCTCCCATCTATCAGGAGATTCGCTCGATGAGGCTGGCCGGCGGACGGTTCATGAACCGGGCCGACTTTCAGGAGGCGCGAACCGTCTGTGTGATCGGTGACGATGTGAGAAAGCAATTGTTCGCTGACCGCCGAGCGGTCGGATCGGAAATTCGCATCGAGGGGATTCCCTTTCTCGTCATCGGCCAACTTCAGCACAAGGAGCAAAACAACTCCTACGGTGGACTCGATGACGAGAAGATTTTCATCCCCTACACGACGATGATCAAACACTTTCCCGATCCGCGCCCATCCGTTCCTCCGCGATATGTGAGCAACATCGTACTGGTCCCCATTTCCGCCGATCGACACGAAGCCGCCATCCGGCAGATGAAGACCGTATTGGGCCGACTTCACGGCTTCGATCCCGACGATGAAGGGGCGTTGTGGATATGGGATACGGTGGAGAGCGCCCAGATGGTCGCCAGCATTTTCGATTCCATGCAATTGTTCCTGGGCTTCATCGCCGTGGTCACGCTGAGTTTGGGCGGCGTCGGCGTGATGAACATCATGCTCGTCTCGGTGGCCGAGCGCACGCGAGAGATCGGCTTGAAGAAAGCCATTGGCGCCACCCGGCGAAGGATTCTCTGGGATTTCTTCATCGAATCGCTGACGTTGACGTTCCTGAGCGGAACGGTTGGCGTGCTCTTCGCCTGGGGAGCCAGCGCGCTGGTCAATCGCCTGCCCCTGCCCGCCTATTTCGCTGGATTGCCAATCACCCGCACCACCGCCGTGACCGCCTTTCTGATCCTGACGGCAGTGGGCATTCTCTCTGGCCTCTATCCAGCCCGTCGGGCGGCTCACCTGACGCCCGTAGAAGCTCTGAGGACCGAGTGATGAGATCGATCATCGCCGAAGCCTGGAACGCCCTCGGTCACTACCGGCTCAGGTCAATCCTGACCATGCTGAGCGTCACCTGGGGTGTGGCCTCGCTCATGCTCTTGCTCTCTTATGGTCAGGGGTTCGATCGCGCGTTGCTCCAGTCATTTCAGGCTATTGGCAAAGACCTGATCGTCGTCTTCCCCGGTCAAACGAGCCTCCAGGCGGGTGGCGAGCGGGCCGGTCGGCGCATACGGCTCGAGCTCAGGGACGTCAAAGCGATCGCCGAGCAGGTGCCCACAGTCCAGGCGATCTCGCCAGAAGTGCGCCGCTACCTGGGGGTGAGCTTCGGATATCGCACCCGCGAGTATAGTGTGAGCGGAGTGACGGCTTCCTTCCAGTTCATCCGGAATATGTGGATGGCGGAAGGTCGGTTCATCTCCGATGAGGATGTGCTTCATCGGCGGCGAGTGGCCGTCATCGGCGCGACGGTGAAAAAGGAACTGTTCAGTGGCCGCCCGGCCGTCGGCCAGTCGATCAAGATCAAGGGAGCCCGCTTCACCGTGATCGGCGTACTGAAGAAAAAAGTCCAGATCTCAAACTATGGTGCGCCCGACGACATGCGCGTATTTCTCCCCATCACCACGCTCTCGGATCTGGTCGATACGAGATATTTGAGCAACATCGTCCTCACACCGGCCAACGGCCCGTTCCGCTCCCGCGTGATCCAGGAGATCCGCGCGACACTGGCTCGCCTCCATAACTTCAACGTGAAGGATGAACGCGCCGTGCGCATCATCGATTGGAACGAGTTTCAGGCCATCATCACCAATTTGAGCCTGGGATTGAAAGTCCTCTTGACCATCATCGGTACGCTCACGCTGGGTATTGGCGCTGTAGGAGTGATGAACATCATGCTCGTCTCGGTCACCGAACGGACGCGCGAGATTGGCGTCCTCAAATCCATCGGCGCGCGCCGACGCCACATCCTCTGGCAATTCTTGGTCGAGGGCGTGACCATCACATTCACTGGGGGGCTGGCGGGCTTCCTCATCGCGGCGATGATGACCAAGCTCATTGGCACGCTTCCCCTCCTGGGCCCGTTGTTCGAGGACACATCGGGTCAAGGCGATGTGCAACTGGAGGTCTCGCTCTCCGCCCTGCTCATTTCCAGCCTGATTCTCACCGTCGTCGGCCTGATCTCCGGACTGGTTCCCGCCATCCGGGCCGCCCGACTCGATCCCGTTGAAGCCCTGCGCCAGGAGTAGCGGCGCGTCACCCCGAGACACGTCGTCCCACCCGCATGCGCTCGACGAGGCCGGCCAGTTCTCGTCGCATCACCTCGACCGGTCGCCTCGCCCATTGGCCATGACCGGGCAAAACCCATTCGAACTGAATCTCGCGCAACCTGGCCATCGACGCCGTTTGCTCGGACCAGGAGTACCAGCAGACATCCGGCGACGCGCTCAGGTGCTGATGGGTGCGGCTCCACCAAAGATGGTCCCCGGAGAAGAGAAAGCGGTCCCTGTAGAGCAGGACAGCGTGCCCGCGCGTATGGCCAGGAGTGGGAATGATCACGAACTCGGACGTCAGCACCACTGGATGGCGTCCCTCGATGATGATCTCGGCATCGGGCTGAGCGCATCGGTCCTCTCGATGGATGAGGCGCTGGCTGTGAAACCGTCGCGCGTAGAGATGGGCGTCGGCCACATCATCGCGATGCGTCAAGAAGATGGTGCGAATCCCTCCCCACGCCTCGAATCGCTTCACCAGATGGGGGTGATACTTGGGGGAATCGATCAACCAGTTGCCCTCAGGATGGCGGATGAAATAGCTATGGCCTCCATAGGATTTCGGCGAATTGAAACCGCAGTAGTAGACGCGCTCGTCCAGATGCAAGGGAAAGTCTCGCATGACGGCCCGAGCCTGGTTCCTGCCGATAACCCCAATGGACCCCGTCGGACAGCAGAGCAGCGCCCGCCAGGCCTGACGGCGCTGTTCCGCGGTCCGTGGTTGAGCATAGACGTAGGAAAACTCACCTCGCTGGTCGAACGTCTGAGGCGCCAATTGACGGCAGGCATCGCAGTCGATGCACGTCCGATCGACGAAGAACTCGCCGGGCACGTTGAATGGCAATCGCTTGTTCGGGTCCGCCATAACTCGACCTCCAGAGCGCGACCATTCCTGAGCCTCAATCCCGAACGGGGATCGGCCTCCACTGCTCATCGACGGCGACATAGGTGATCTCCGCCTCGGTGACCAGTTCCTGTTGCGCGGGATCGGTCCGCCGCTGTACCTCGACCTCTACCTTCACCGTCACCGAGGTCCGGCCAATGCCCAGCGTGCGCGTATACAGACTGACGATATCGCCGACGTACACCGGACGTTTGAACACCACCTCCTTCATGGCTACGGTGACGAAGCGCTTATTGGCATGTTTGCGCGCTTCGACGCCACCGGCCATGTCGATCAAACTGAGAATGACGCCACCAAAGATCGTTCCCGCCTCATTGGTATCGCGCGGCAACAAGGTGACGCGCAGGGCGGGATCGCGTTGGAGCGGTGTGCTCTCGGCCATCGAGTGTCAGATGCTACCAAGCCTCACCGCCTCCAGGCAACCCGACGCCAGCGACCAACATAGGGGCAGTGGCGACACGCCAATCGATCATTCCGGCCGCCAGACAGATTTAAGTAAAAATTCTCGCCCCAATGCGTAATTGTACTCATTCCCTTTTGCCGCTCGTGATGCCATAATAGAGCTCTCAGCGCGGGGATGTATGGATGAGCGTATTTTTTCAGGATGCACTGGTCAAATTTTGTGATATAATGCGGTGGTCTAAGGACGCGGCTCCGGTGCCAAGAGTCAAATAAGGAACGAAGAAGAAAAAAGGCTGGCCCGGGCCGAAAGAGATAAGGAGGAGAGAGGTGAACATATCCGGGTTCGCCCGCCTGGCGTCAGTTGTCGGGTTGTGGTTGATTCTCTGTGGCGGTCAAGGTTTCACGGTTCACAGCCACAAGCTCATCGCTCCCTCCCATCTCGCGCGGGAACAGATACCCTCCTCCCCTGAATGTCATCCCATCCATCTCCGAGACGGAGGACGTCTGCCCACCGTGTATACCGGTTCGCCGACGGCGATTGCGGCCTGGCAGCATCGCCGAGCCATCCCGCTGAGCTTGGCTTCCGGTGATCTTGACGAAGATGGGCGTGCCGATCTCATCGTTGGATATGGTGGGGCACAAGGAGGGTTCCTCGTCGTTTACCAAGCTCATCCCCATGTTCTCGCCGCTTCTGGCGCCGGTCTCTCACCAGGAGGAGTCGGGTTCCATCTGGAGTCGACTGGACGCGACGTTCTACCGTTTCGAACCTCGGCTCGCCTGATAGAACTGCCCGAAGCCCCCCAGTGGCTCACGGTCGGAGACATCGATGCTGATGGACATCTGGACGCGATCATCGCTGCCACGGGCGACGATCATCTCTACTGGCTGTCGGGCGACGGAACCGGACGATTGGCATCGCCGCGACCATGGACGCTGCCGGGGACGGTGACGGCGCTCGTCGCTGGCGACATGAATCGGCGCGACGGGATATCCGACCTGGCGATTGGCATTATGGGTCCCGATGGACCGGAAGTGCTGATTTTCGAATCACCACAGGGAGTGCCCTACAATCCGCCGGAGACTGTGCGCTTGCCGGGTCCGAGCGTCGCCATGGCCATTGCACGGTTAGACGGCGATGAGTTCGGCGATCTGGCCATCGTCGGTCGCGATGAGGATTCGGACGAATCCTATCTCGTCATCGTCCACGGACGACATTGGCGGTGGTCGTCGGGAGGAGGCACTGAGCGAGCATCGACGATCATGATCGATCGCCTCTCATTCCCTTCTACCTTGAGATCGATGGTGACCGGTCACTTCCTCGATGATGAAAGTGATTCATCCCAACTCGCCCTCCTCGCCGATGAGGGGAGCATCCTCATCGTCGATTGGGATGAGAACAGCCCTGAGGAATGGCGAACGGGCATTTTGGCTGGAGACGTTCCATCCAGGGCAGCGCACCTGCTCGCGGCGTCAATTTCTGGTCTTCCAACCGATGATCTCGTCCTCATGGACGAGCGTCATCGACAGTTGCACCTCCTTATAGGGAGCACGGTGGCGTGGGAAGGGGGTGACGTCTCGCGCGTCTCATCGTTCCCGCGCGGCCGTGCTCCCGCTTTTTTTTTCCTCGCTGCTCCTCCAGTCACCGCACTGCCCATGCGTCTGAATGCTGATGCTCTGAGCGATCTGGTGGTCCTTACCAATGACGCCACAGCTCCAACCATCGTGTTGACGCAACCGATGGCGACGTTCATCGTCGATTCGATGGGCGATGGAAGCGATGAGAATCTGAGCGATGGTCTGTGTGATGATGGAACGGGGCACTGCACCCTCCGTGCGGCGATTGAACAAGCCAACGCCCATCCCGGACCAGATCTCATCGCGTTTGATCTTCCTGAAGCCGACATCCCCACCATTAAACCCCGCCGCGCGCTCCCCCCTATTACCGATCCGGTCACTATCGATGGCACGACCCAGCCGGCCGGCCGAGTGGAACTGGACGGCAGCGCGGCCGGGGCGGCGGTCGATGGGTTCCGCATTGTGGCCGGTCGCAGCGTCATTCGCGGACTGGTCATTCATCGCTTCGATGATGATGGCATCGAAATCGTCTCTCGAGGTGGTAATATCATCGAAGGGAATATCATCGGCGTCGACGCGACGGGGACGAAAGCGCTGGGCAACTCTTTCACCGGCATTCACGTCATCGATTCGGCGAACAATATGATTGGAGGTACGGCTCCTGGTGCGGGCAACATCATCTCAGGGAATCGATTCCACGGTATCGAATTAACGGGGCCGAACGCCCGCGATAACCGCATCCAAGGCAACCTCATCGGCACCGATGCCACCGGGACGAGCGTGGTAGGGAATCTCTTTGCCGGCGTGTTCATCAACGATGCTCCGGGCAACATCATTGGAGGAACAACGGCGGGAGCCCGTAACATCATTTCGGGCAATTGGGATGGCATTCGCATCACTGGTGCTCGGGCCACAGGCAATGTGATTCAAGGAAACTTCATTGGCACGGAGATTGGTGGCCGCCGGGTGCTCGGCAACGCCGGCGATGGCGTCTGTATCGCGGATGCTCCTGGCAACACGATTGGTGGCCCGTCGCCTCGAGCGCGGAATATCATCGCCGGCAACAATGCCCGCGGCGTGTTCATCACCGGGCATCGGGCCCAGGGCAATGTGATTCACGGCAACTTCATCGGCACCGATCACACGGGAACCAGGACGCTGCCCAATGCCACGGGCATCCTCATCAACGAGGCTTCCCAGAACGTGGTGGGAGGAACACGGTCGGGAGCGCGCAATGTCGTCTCGGGCAATGGAGATGGGATCTGCATCATCGGTTCAGGGGCCACCTCGAATTTGATCGGAGGCAATTTCATCGGCACCGATGCCACCGGCCGGAGCATCCTGGGAAATTCCCAAGATGGCATCATCATCGACCGAGCCCCTGGAAACACCATCCGCCAAAACGTCATTTCCGGAAACAACGCGCGAGGCATCTTTCTCTTCGGACGGGAGGCCGCCGACAACCTCATCGAGGAGAATTTCATTGGCACCGATGTCACCGGCACGATGGGCCTCAGTAACCTCTTCCACGGCATATTCATCAACAATGCCCCCCGGAATGCGATTCGGCGGAACGTCATTTCCAGCAATAACCTCATCGGCGTCCTCATCTACGGTCCTCAAGCGAAGAGGAATCAACTCGGCGAGAACCTCATCGGCATCGATGCGACCCGGTCTGAGGCCATGGGAAATGCCGTCGGCATTTTCGTCGCCGAATCGGCCAGCCATAACATAATCGGGGCAGCGAATGTCATCGCCTTCAATGGTGGCGACGGCGTATTCATCGAATCGGGGACGGGGAATACCGTCACGTCCAACTCCATTTTCTCTAACGCGGGTCTGGGAATTAATCTGGGCGCGGATCGGGTGACGCCCAACGATGATATGGCTGGCCGCGAAGATGCTGATGCCGGTGCGAATAATCTACAGAACTTCCCCGTCCTTCATGAGATCACTGCCGAGGACACTCTCCTTCACATCACCTACTCGATCACCTCCACGCCCGGGAATTCGCACTATCCCATCAGGGTAGAGTTCTTCAAAGCCGATGCCAGCGGCCAAGGACAACAGTATCTGGGAGCCGATGTCTACACATCGGCCGACCGCATTGACGGCGGCATCAAGCGGGTATCGTTCAAAGTGGAGAGCGCGCTGAGGGCCGGCGACTGGATTGTCGCCACGGCGACGGATCAGGATGGGAACACGTCGGAATTCTGCCCGCCGGTGAAGGTCCAATCTCAGTGAATACGGCGAGCGGTCAGGAGACGCGGATCCTGCTCGCCATCGCCCTGGAAGCTGTTGTCATCGGCGCATTCTCTGACTCGTTTCCTATTCTCACGACACCTCGTTTCCGCCACTGTGATCCAGAGGAACCCGCTGGAATCAATCTCATCACTGAGAGAAACGGATGACCGGCGTCGGTGTCATTCACCGATCGGCATTCGGCGGGGTTATCCGAAGCATATATGTTGCCTTGATTTGAGAGGTTGAAGCGCTCGGGCGCGCCTGGATGGGGATGTGGATCTCCACTTCCTTGAAGTAACAGAGGGCCTCTCTCTTGACCTCGCAATAGTAGAGCACCAGCGTGATGGTGAGATTCGCTTCCCCCTCCCCGAGCTGGACGGGGATGGTGAGAGGGAACCGGGGGCTCTCAATCGTTCTCTCCGTTTGACCATCTTCAAAGCGCAGAGCCGTTCCCTCTACCGAGAGAATCGCCCGAGACGGAGCTTGCTCATTGAGCTTGTACCCATCGGGGAGCGTCAATGAGAGGATGAGCGCGCCAGGTCCTGGTTTCACCGCGTGCGGCGCGAGCGTGATTTTCTCCCCGGGAAACTTCTCTCGGGGCATTCGCCGACTCCACCGCTCGAGGCCCACCAGCATGAGCGTCGAAACCCGCTTCGTCGCCAAATCGGCGACGCGGATGACATGGTTATTGGTATCGGCAATATAGAGCTTGCCGCCCGCCACGCTCACCCCGCCCGGTTCATCAAACAGCGGGACAGGACCATCGCGCAGGCCCGCCTCGCCGGTTCCCCACACGGTCACCGCGCGCCGCGTTCGGGGATCGACGCTCTTGATCTTGTTGTTATAGGTATCGGCGACGTACAGGATGCCGTCGTGATACACGATGCCTAGTGGATGTTGCAGGCGAACCTGTGAGCCCCTCCCATCGCGATCGCCGAACTCGAACAGGTCGAGGCCAACGATGGTCTCTACCCGCCCGCGAGGGTCGAGATCGGCCGAACGAATGGCGCTCGCCTCGCTATCGGCAAAATAGAGTTTGTCACCGTCGGTGGTGATCCCGCTCGGCTGAGCCAGCGCTGCTTGTCGAAGCGGCCCGTCGATGCGAGCCTCGCGGCCACTTCCGGCATAGGGTTCGATCCTGAGCGTTTTCAGGTCCATCTTCCACAATTGATGCCACCCGGCCATGGCGATATAGAGGGCCCCGTCATGGACGAGGAGATCCCAGGGCGAGTTCAACGGCGTCAACGAACCCACCCCCGCGGCGCGAAAACCGCGGGCCTGCTCGCCTGTACCGGCCAGGGTGATGACCCGTCGACGCTTCACGTCGGCGCGCCGGATAGCGTGATTGTCCGTATCGGCAATGTAGAGGATATCTCCATCCAGCGCCAGGCCTTGAGGATGATTGAACATGGCCTCTTCAAAGCTTCCATCTTTGAATCCCATCTCGCCGCGACCGATGACGTCGATGACTCGGCCGGCGAGCGTGGCGACAACGATGCGATGGTGATTGGAATCAGCGATGAACAATCGATCGGAGGCCTCATCGGCCAGCACCTTGCCCGGGAATGAGAGCAGCGATGCCGGAGTGCGATCGCGCTCCAGGTGGAATGAAATCGGCCGGCGATCAATCAGCCCCCGCTCATCGAACGCCTTGATGACCTGACCGATGAACTCATCGAGTGCCTCATAATCGACTTCTCCGGCGGTCGATCCGATGATCTTCCCTCGGGGATCGATCAAGAAGAACGTGGGCCAAGCGCGGACCATGTACCGTCGCCAGATGACCATGTCACGGTCATTCACCACCGGATGTTCGATCTCGTAGCGCAAGATGGCCTGGCGGATATTCTCGGTTTCCTTCTCGGTGGTGAACTTGGCCGAGTGAACGCCGATGACGACGAGCTCATCGCGATATTTATGCTCGAGCTTCTTCAGGGTGGGGAGAATATGCATGCAGTTGATGCAACAATACGTCCAAAAATCGAGCAACACGACCTTCCCCCGGAGTTCTTTGAGCGTGAGGGGACGACTCGTATTCAACCACTCCATTCCCGAGGGAAACTCTGGCGCATTCACCGTTCCTTCAACTCGCGGCATAGACGCGGCCTCCTTTCGCTGAAACGACCGTGAATCCGCTTCTGGAATGAAAGCGACTATTGCGCCCCATGACACTACGACCGCCCAGAAGAGCAACCACGTGATCCGACCCATCGCACGATGCATCATGGAACATGGTACCAGGGGATGGGAAGACGAGCAATCCCGGTAGGAGAACCCTCTCATCGTCCGCTGGCCGACGATGTCCCTCCGGCTGCGCGCGAATACGAGAACCGAGGCGCGACCGGTGGGCTACGATGCCCGATTCATGACTGGTGCGCCGTGCCCTCTTCCCCCAGCGCTTCCAAAATAGAGATGACCAGCATGTCGGCCAGGGCTCGATAGATGGCGGCTCCTTCCTCGGCGGTGGCCGCCGCCGGATCGCCGAAATAGGCGCGTTCACCGCCAGCCTCCTTGAATGTGCGCACGCCCTCACGAATCTTCTTGGCCAGATCGATCTCTAGCGGCGGCAGCTCTCGTCGCACCGCCTGGCGCACCAGTTGGGGTTCGACGGCCAATACGAGCGAGGTTTCATAACGACCGGCATGACAGGCGCCGCGCCGGAATTCCTCGGTGAGCGTCATCGCCCAGCGCCGCCGACGCTTATCGGGAACCAGAGGTCGTATGCCCGTCTCGCGCGCGACGTCATCGGCCGCCTCGTTGAGGGCGTCGATGTGGTCCGGCTCCAAGTGACTATTGGCCAGACAAATGGTGCGGAATCCCTGGTGTACGAGCGCCAGACAGATGTCCCGCACGAGCGCCACTGCCGTCGATTTTCTGATCGAGATCGTGCCGGGGAAATCGCGACTGAAGTCGGTGACGCTGTAAGCGAGAGGAGGCAGCACGAGCGCCGTGATACCGCGCCGGTTCAATTGATCGGCGGCGCGGCGAGCCATCTCCACGGAGATGATCACATCTGTGCTGAGGGGGAGGTGAGGACCATGCGCTTCGGTCGAGCCGACGGGAAGGATGACGACGGCCCCCTCTTTCATCGCCTCCTCGATCTCGCACCACGTTTTGTCCTGGAAGTGCACGTTGTCGTTCATGGGTTCCCTCCCGACGATGAAATATGATTCGGGGATCGGAGACGGCGAATGTGAAGGAGGGCCAGCCCCTCCTCCTCAGACCATCTCCTTCAACTTCTTGCGATCGACCTTTCCCCGCTCGTTTTTGGGCAAATGGTCGATGAACTCGATTCGGCGCGGATATTTATACGGCGCGATGGTGGCCTTGACGAATTCCTTCAACTCCTGCTCCAGCTCGCTGGACGCGGCGACCGTCTCTCTGAGGACGACGAACGCTTTCGGTTTCACCAATCCCTGCTCATCGCGATAGCCCACGACAGCGCATTCCTTCACCGCCTCATGCCGAAGCAAACAGTTCTCGATCTCCACCGGGGAGACCCAGATTCCGCCCACCTTGAGCATATCATCGGCGCGCCCGCAATAGTAGAAGTAGCCCTGCTCATCTTGACGAAACTGATCCCCGGTATTCACCCAATCGCCGTGAAAGACCTGTTTCGATTTCTCGTGTGCCTGCCAGTAGCCGACGGCCGCGCTATCGCCTTTAATCCACAACGTGCCGATGTGGCCCGGCGGAACTTCCCGACCTTCCGGATCCACGATCTTCGCCTGGTATCCGGGAACGACCTTTCCCAGACTTCCCGGCTTGACGTCATCGAGTCGATTGGAAATGTAAATGTGGAATGTTTCAGCCGATCCAATGCCATCGAGGATTTCGACGCCGAACATCTCTTTCCAGCGATGGTATAACTCGACGGAGAGCGCCTCGCCCGCCGAGATGCACACGCGCAACGAGCTCACATCGCGCCGCGAAGCATCCGGCGCCTGGACCATGGCATTGATCATCGTGGGCACCGAAGTGAGAATCGTCGGTCGATACTTCTCAATCATGTCGAACAAGCGTTCGGGCGTGGAACGCTCCGGGAAGATGGCCGTCGCCCCTCCCACGGCGAAGGGGAAGAGGAGATTGGTCCCCGTGGCATATCCAAAAAACAGCTTGGGCACGGCCACCGTGAGGTCGTTCTCCTGAACGCGCAATACCTGCTTGGCATAGCACTCGGTGTTGTAAGGGAGATCGTGATGCAAATGAACCGCCGCTTTGGGAAAGCCGGTGCTCCCGGACGTGAACAGCCAGATGGCGACATCATCCCGCGACGTTTCGGCCAGTTCCAACTCGTCCGACATCTGGTCGATGAGGCGATCATACGAAGGATACGAGCTCGGCCCTCGACCCACGACGAGGATCTCTTTCAAATATTTACTCCGGTCGGCCACGGCGTGAACGCGCTCAATGGCTGATTCGTGGACGATGGCCACCTTGGCCCGCGTGTAATTGAGATAGTACTCATAATCGCTCGGCGGCAGGATGGTGTTGACCATGGTGATGACAGCGCCGATCTTGGCGATGCCGAACCAACTGGCCACAAACTCGGGACAATCGGGGAGCACCATGAGCACGCGATCTTCCATCTCCACCCCTAGCGCGCGCAGGGCGTTACCCACTCGATTCGAGGCGCGGACGATATCCCGGTAGGTGAACGTTTCGTCCCGGTAATAGAGACAAATCTTATCGGCGCGACCAGCGGCGATATTGTGGTCGAGAAAATAGGTGGCCATATTGAAGGTTTCCGGAAAAGTGATCGCCATAACTCCTCCCCGCTCTGATGATCTGCCGCCATTTTTAATGACATACCAGGCGCCGCCTGTCAAGGTGACGAACGAAGGGAACGGTGCACCAACCGAATATTGACCGTCATCGAGGAATGTCATGAACGCCTCAGGGAGACCCCCCATTACGGCGAACTCCGAAAGGCGTCGCATCTATGGGAACCGGGGCGTCTCTCTGGTGTGGTGATCGCTGCACCGAAAAGGAGATACTGCGCTCATCAGTGACCCGACGAGGAAGTCGCTTATGGGTCCGCCCGCTCGCGCCACATTGTCGAAGGGGTGATCTTCTCATCAACCATCGCATCGCGACGGAAGCGATGGAAGGTCTCCCGCCTGCGACCATCCTCTGATCGCGGATGCCGTCAGATCACCCCTGATGCGGCCGAGCGCGGCCGGCACACCGTCTGGGTATGCCTCTCTCCCAGATGAGGTACTCACATGCGGGGCAAAGGATCATTCCCTCCCCGGCCGGTCCTGCCGAGTCGGCGATCGATGGCTTCCTTCAATGACATGGCTTTCTCCCACAGCTCAGCCAGTTGTTCCTCTGGAACATCCCCTCGCGGTCGTAATTCCCACGCCCCTCTCAGTGCGTCGGTCAGATTCTCCAGGTGACGCACGAGGATCAATCGCAACAAATCACGGGTGAGATTAATCCGAACCAGCTTCACCCGCGGTCCCCGAAAGAATCCCAACTCCTCCATGATTCGCTCTTCAGCAGCGATTTGCGCAGGGGTATGTCCCTCGTAGAGCTTCTCTCGATGCTCGTCTTGTCCCTCGAGCACGAACTCAAACCGTTTATCGGCGCGCAAGAGTCTCACGAACTCCTCAAATGGAGGAACCGGCAATGAACTCTCTCGTTGAAGCCTCAGCCAGAGTTTCCTCACGGGGACGATGACGTCTTCATCGGCGGCGAGCAAGCGCTCCGCCAGATCCAAAACCTGATAGATCATCATACGACCTCCTCCCAGAGAGCCCGGGCACTGACCACTGGCCAGCATGCCCTTCATGGTTGCCGACCTTCATCCGACAAGGTGTTCTGCAGGAATCGCCTCCACGATGTATGTCAGGTGGCGACATCGGAGGGATCGAAGGATTCGCCCAGCGAACACGCTTCCTGAACGAGCGCGGTCCCTGCCCCGAGACCAACAGGCACGGCTTCACTCGTCCTTCTCCCTCCCTCACGGGCCCCTCATGCTATGTTAGAGAAAAAGAACCTCAGCAAAATCGTGAGAGCAACCGTCCCGATTACTGTGTAACTCCGTGGCGAGAGTCATGTTAACAATAGTAATCTGGAACGGTCGCTCTCCGGGGCTATACAATAAGCCATTCAGACACCTTTGTCAACCATTTTCTGTCCCCCGCTCGCTCCCGGGCAGAGAGGTGAACCCTCCCTCACATCCGGATATCCTGGATCGATCATTTTTGCCTCCGCACCGGTCGGCGCGTATTGTGCGTGATCCATCGGTGGCCAAAACGCGCATCTCGTGCTACGATGAACATTGACGATGGTTCGATTCAAGAGCATTCGCGTGGCTCTGCCGGTGAAAGATGTGAGACAGGCGGCCGCTTTCTTTGCCGAATTTCTCGGCTTCCATGTCGTCGAGGAGGGCGTTCAACGCCTGATACTGGGACATGGAGATCTTCGCCTGATGCTCATGAAAGTGGAGCCGGGAATGTCGCCTCCTCCCTCACCACTCTATGTGCAACTCACCGTCGACTCGCCATGGCAGGTGGATGAGCTGGCTGAACGGGCTCAACGGCTTCATATCCCTCTGCTCCAGGAACGAGTGACCGAATCCACGGGAAGGTGTTCCCTGGTCTGTCTGGGACCGGATGACCTCATGCTGGAGGTCGTCTATGAACCGGAGCGGCCCACGAGCTTCGCGCCCGAATCGGGCATGGCCCATCGAGCCGAAGCGCCCCTCCCTTCTCAGCCGTCGATTCCACTCAGCCCTCCATCTCCAGCCATACCCACGCAGGGCCGGGACTACCTCCTCCTGGCGAAAGAGCGATTGGCCAAGATCAAAGAGGAGCTGGCGCGCCTCTCGGTAGGGTTCTCACATGAGGACATTGCGACGATTCTCGATGAAATGCGAGAGAAAGTGACCAAGCGCTCTCGAGAGGCGGCAGAAAAGGTCGCCGCGAGCGCAGAACAAGAGTCGTCGCGCCATCCCCCTTCGCGGTCGGTAGAAGAGACGTTGGCTCAATACAAGCAACAGGTGCAACGGCAGTTCGAGCCGGAGACGCCGGGTGAGGAGGAAAGGCTCAAGCCAGTGCAAAAAACGCTCGCCCCCGCTCCCGATCGATCATCGTCCAACCGGCGAGACGAATAAGAAGCACTGGGACGGTCGATTCTCCCATCGTCGAGCGTTGACACCACATGGACGTTCCTTCCGGGAGACTCAAGTCATCGAGCCGTTCGTTCGACCTCCCGAGCCCATCCCGCCTCGTCGAGAGGGCGCGCGACCTGGTTGATCGCCCCCTTCGCATGGGGCAAAGGATGGGGTGAAGGTGATGCCATACCGCGCCCATCACTGTGACACTCTCATCTCCGCCACTCAGTTCGATCGAACGGACTCCGATGGGAATGGGAGAACGATTGAGCGGTTCATCGCCCGGAGGGGAGAATGTAAGGAGCGCCGATTCAGAACTCGCGTGGAATGATGAGAAGGAGAGGACCAGGCCTCCCCCCTTCTGGGAGGAGGCGAAAGCGGCTCAGATGTCGTTGAACAATGAGCTGGGAAGCTCGTATCCGTAGCGACGCAAGCGGTCCGCAAAGCGCGGTCGAATGCCCGTCGCTCGATGGCGCCCGAGGACGCGACCTTCGCTGTCGACGCCCACGCGCTCGAACTTGAAGATATCCTGCATGGCGATGACATCGCCTTCGATGCCGGTGATCTCGGTGATACTGGTGACCTTCCGCGATCCATCTTCGAGGCGCGTGGCCTGAATGAGAAGATGGACGGCGGAAGCGATCTGCTGGCGCATCGCCTTATCGGTGAGGTTCAATCCGGCCATCGAGATCATCGTTTCCAGGCGAGAGAGCGCATCTCGAGGTGAGTTGGCATGGATGGTGGTCAGCGATCCATCGTGCCCGGTATTCATGGCCTGCAACATGTCGATGGCTTCCTCGCCGCGCACCTCCCCGATGACGATGCGATCCGGTCGCATGCGCAAAGCGTTGCGAACCAGGTCGCGCTGCGTCACTTCCCCCTTCCCTTCGATGTTGGGAGGACGGGTCTCCAGTCGAACGACGTGGGGTTGTTGAAGTTGGAGTTCTGCCGAATCCTCGATAGTGATGATGCGTTCATCCGGTGGGATGAAAGAAGAGAGGACATTGAGGAGCGTCGTCTTCCCGGCGCCGGTTCCACCGGAAATGATAATGTTCAGTCGCGCCTTGACGCATCCTTCCAGGACGTAAGCCATATCTTCGGTGAGCGTTCCTCTCCTGATGAGCTCGTGCATATCGATCTTGATCGTGCCAAATCGTCGGATGGAGAGAGCCGGACCATCAATGGCCAGGGGCGGAATGATGGCATTGACGCGCGAGCCGTCCGGTAACCGGGCATCAACCATGGGCGACGACTCATCAATGCGGCGCCCCACGCGCGATACAATGCGATCGATGATTTGGAGCAAATGTTCGTCATTTTGGAAGCGAACATCCACCCGCTCGAGCTTTCCATGCCGCTCGACGTAGACTTGATTGTATCCATTGACCAGAATATCAGAGATGGTGGGGTCGTGCAGAAGGGGCTCCAGCGGTCCCAACCCAAACAGTTCGTCTCGCACTTCCCGCACCACGCGCTCCCGCTCGGCTATGCTCAGCGGGATATTCTGGGAAATGATCATTTCTTCGGCGATGCGCGTGATCTGCTTTTCCAACAAAGCGGGCTCGATGTTACTCAACTGGGCCAGATCGAGCTTACCCACCAGGTTGCGGTGTAATTGCGCCTTGATCTCCTGCAATCGCTGGTGACCGTTACTATTCTGCTCTTTGAGCTGATCGGAGATGGGCAATCGATTCCACTCGGAGCGCAATCTTTCCCTCAGTCCTGTGCTCATCAATCATATCCTCCTCGTGTGTACTGTCACGGCATCGAATTCACATTCACTCCATGTGGAGTAATGCAATTCTCATGCCGAAGTCGCCATTTCCCCGGATGGGGCCCAAACTCATTGACAGAGAAAAGGTTCATCGGTGAATGAGGAACGTCTCCCAGAGGAAAGTCCACCTGCCGGATCTCAACGGTGAAACAGTCAGTGAGCGAGGTGTCGCAAAAGTGAAACGATGCGGCCGGAATCCGACTCAGCCATACCGCACCGTGTAGGTACCCCGAATGCCGTATTTCTTCATCCGTCGCCAGAGAGTGACCCGACTGATCCCCAACTCCTTGGCCGCCCGCTCCAGATTGCCATCGTTTCGCTCGATGGCCTCCAGGATGAGCTCGCGTTCGCGGTCATCGAGGGCTTTCAACCGCCCCCGGCCGCTCCCGGCGCTGGCCGCGCTCGCTTCGGTCGGCAGTTCTGACGTCGCCGTCCGGGTTTCCGCCTCGCGGAGTTGAGGGGGGAGAAGATCCAGGGTGATCAACGGTCCCTCGGCCATGGTCACCGCCTGCTCGATGATGTGCTTCAACTCCCGCACATTCCCCGGATACTCATAGGCCAACAACGCCC
>JALSQX010000057.1 GCA_026985075.1 Blastocatellia bacterium
GGCATCCCTTGGTGAACGAGCACCGTCCCCACCGGATACGTCCGCTGTGGCGCCAGCGGCTTCACCCCCTCCCACCGCAACGCCGCCGCTGACCCAAAAAAGAACTGCCTGACATCCGTTCGCTTCCGCTGACGTCGACCTGACATCTCCCACCCCCTCAACCGAACAGTCACTTGTACCACTGGCATTCATTGACAGAAATACAACAAGATCACCTCATGCCCCAGGGAACGTCCTCTCCTAACCGGCATCCTGTGATGAATACGGACTGTCCCCCCCAGATACTTCCTGACCACCATCACGAGTTCGCGTGCCCTCATCGTTCCCCTCACACGACCGGCAGGATCGGCGCTATTTTACCAGAACCTTCCGCCCATGTCACGACACATCTCCTCCCTGAACGCAACGTCCCATAAGATTCACCGCACCCTCTCGCCTATTCCCTCCTAACGCGCCCTAGATGTTCATTCACCCAATCTCGATCCAATGAATTACGAGTCACCGGGCAAGGAAACTGGAGAAACGGCACGCCAGCGGCGACCGTGGCTTCACCTTCTCCACCCACAACTGGAGTCGAAGAACCGATCGCGGATCGAGAATTTACCGATGCATCTAGCATGTCGAAGCTCGTTAAAAGCCCTTTTCTCGCTTTAATACCTTGAAATGCCCCATGCTCACAAAAGCCCGTGAGAGAGGTTTCACGAACTCTTCGAGCCCGATGAACGTATATGTGACCGGGCTGAACTTTAAAAGTCATGAGGCAGAATATGACGAAGAGAAAGAAAGTATACGGCTTTCTGGCCCTGGTGGTGTTGCTGGCGGTGAGCGGAATTCTCGTCAATCAGCACGTCACGTCCAACAGTGCGGAGACCGGAACCAATATAGCAGCACGAACTGAAGAAGGAGCGGAGGACGGTCAGGATGATGGTGTTCCCGTAGAACTAGCCACCGTTGTACAAGGCGATATCGCCTCTCTGCTGACCGCCACGGCGAATCTGAGAGCCCTCCGAGAAGTCGATGTGGCCGCTCAGGTGGATGGCGTTGTGAAACGCGTGCTGGTCGAAGAAGGCGACTCCGTTCGCGCCGGACAGGTACTCTGTGAGCTGGACGACATCCCACTCCACATCCGCCTCCAATCGGCTCGACAGAGATTAGCTCAGGCGCGGTCGCAGTTGGAGAAGGCGCGTATCCGTCGAGAGAAGGCGAGAGTGCAAATACACAACAACAAAGAAGATCTCGCTCGATTACAGAAACTTTTCCGGCAACAATTAGTCAGCGAACGCGAGGTGGCCCAACTCCAATACGCCATTAATGCCCTGGAACACGATGAGCGCATCGCCTCCTCGGAAGTGCGGGAATTGGCGCATCGCGTCGAAGAACTGGAAGCCGAAATCAAACAAGTGGAGCTGGAAATATCGCGAACGCGCATCACAGCCCCATTCAGCGGAATCGTCGTTGAACGTCACGTGGAACTCGGTCAGGCGATCCGCAGCCTCGAACCCTTGTTCAAGCTCGGCGATTTCTCCCCACTCTATGCCGACGTCTACCTTTCCGAACGAGAGGCCCGACGAGTGCGCCCGGGCCAGGTGGCCACCATTCAGCTGGGGGCGGATGGGGGGACACAAGCGCGCGGTCGCGTCGTCCGAACCAGTCCGATCGTCGACCAGACGACGGGAACCGTCAAAGTCACCGTCGAGCTTCGTCTGGCCAGCAATGATCAGTTCAAACCGGGCGCTTTCGTTCGAGTGAATATTCAAACCGATAGGCACACGGATGCTCTTCTCATACCGAAACGGGCAGTGATCGAAGAAGATGGTGAGACGTATGTGTTCGTGGCTGATGGAGATATTGCTCGGCGCGTTAAGGTGAGCGTGGGATACGAATCGGAGAGTCAGGTGGAGATCCGACGCGGCTTGTCGTTGGGAGACCGCGTCGTCGTTGCCGGTCAAGGCGCCTTGCGCGATGGGGCCAAGATGAACATCGTGCGTCATCGCTCGTCTTCGGAGAGCTCGCGGGTGGCGCAGCGCTGAACCAGCGCGTTGAGCGCATCGATGATCTCCTATCCCCAGCGGAAATAGAGGAAACGCCGATGAATCGCCTCATACGAATGGCCATCGCCCGTCCGGTCACCGTCTCCATGTTCATGGTCGCGGTGATTCTTTTCGGTCTCGTCTCGGTGGACCGACTGGCATTGAATCTCCTGCCGGACATCTCGTATCCCTCGCTGACCATTCAAACCGATTACCCGGATGCTGCACCCGAAGAGGTGGAGAGTCTCATCACCCGGCCCATCGAAGAGGCGGTGAGCGTCGTCTCCGGTCTGACGCGCCTGAGCTCGATCTCTCGCTCCGGTCAGTCAGAAGTCATCCTGGAGTTCGCCTGGGATACGAACATGGATCTGGCCAGTCTCGAGGTCCGCGAGAAGCTCGATCTTGTCGCTCTCCCGCGAGATGCCGAAAAGCCGATTCTCCTGCGCTTCGATCCCTCCTACGACCCCATCATGCGGCTACGCCTGTATGGCGATATGAGCCTCAGTCGATTGCGCTACGTCGCCGAGAAGGAACTGAAGAAAGATCTCGAGGCCACCGAGGGGGTCGCCGCCGTCAAAGTCATCGGGGGACTCGAAGAGCAAATCCACATCGAGATCGATGAGAAACGCCTGGCCGAATTGGGTATCCCTATCGCCGAGGTCACGGCCGTCCTCGCCGAAGAGAATCTCAGTCAGGCGACGGGCAGCCTTTATGACCTGGACGCCAACTACATGGTGCGCCTGCTCAATCGATTCCGATCCGTGGACGATATCAAGCGCATCGTCATCCGCGACGAGGCGGGCCGACGGGTGCTCCTATCGGATGTCGCCCGCGTCTGGCGCGGTGCGAAAGAGCGCGATGTGATCGCCCGCCTCAATGGTCGGGAGAGTGTCGAATTGGCGATTTATAAAGAGGGAGATGCCAACACGGTCACCGTCGCTCACGCCGTCCAAGAAAAACTTCATGACCTGAAGGGCGCCAATCTGTTTCCGGCGGGCGTTCAATACGAAGTCGTTTTCAATCAAGCGGAGTTCATCCAGCGGGCGGTGAGCAATGTACTCTGGGCGGCCATCATCGGAGGAGTGCTCGCCACGTTCGTCCTGTTTGTGTTCCTTCGCGATCTTCGAAGCACGCTGACCATCGGGTTCACCATCCCCGTCTCCATCATGGCCACCTTCGCCCTCATGTACCAGACGGATATTACCCTCAACATCATGTCATTGGGTGGCGTGGCCCTGGGCGTGGGGATGTTGGTCGATAATTCCATCGTCGTGCTGGAGTCCGTTCATCGGTATAAGCGCACCGGACGACCATTGACCGAAGCCGTCTTTCTGGGCACCAAAGAAGTGGCCACGGCGATCACGGCCTCGACGTTGACGACGGTCGCCGTTTTCCTGCCATTGATTTTCGTCGAAGGCATTGCCGGGCAACTCTTCAAAGACCAGGCACTGACTATCACTTATTCGCTCCTGGCTTCGCTGCTCGTCGCGCTCACCCTCATTCCTATGATCCTGGCGTGGCGGACGAAATCCTGGAATGCCGCATTGACGGAGACGCCAACCGCAACTCCCGCGGAGGAAGATCCCGAGAAGCGCGGACGTCTTCGGTCAGTATTCCACGCCGTGAGAAGGGCGTTCGGCGCCGCCGGCCAATTCTTCTTCGTCGACATGACCGTCGTGATCCTGACCGATGTCCGCCGCCTCACTCGAGGCGCGGGACGATGGGTGTTGAAACCGTTCTATCCGCTCCTGAGGTGGTTCGATGCCAGCTTCCAGACGCTCAATCGACACTATCCGCGACTGCTCACCTGGTCGCTCGACAACAAGAGCCCGGTCATCGCCGCCGTCCTCATCCTGACGGCGCTCACGGTGGTGATCTCGCTCCGACTGGGCACGGAACTGATTCCTCCGCTCACCCAGGGCGAATTCGTATTCGAGATGAAACTTCCCGAAGGAACGCCTCTGGAGCGGACAGATCGCATCGTGCGCGACATCGAAAGGCAGTTGCTCGATGAACGCGCGTATCCCGAAATCGCCACCGTCTTCACGAGCATCGGCGGGAGCGCTCAGAATCAATTCGCCCGAACGGCTCATCAGGAACACGAAGCCCAACTCTACGTCGTGCTGAAAAATAAACACGACAAACAGATCGAGACGAACGTCATCGAGCGTATTCGTGACCAATTGCGCGATTATCCCGAAATGACATATACATTCAGCCGTCCCACCCTGTTCAGTTTTCGAACGCCCATCGAAGTCGAAGTATATGCCTATGACCTGAAGAGCCTTCGAGCGACGGCCGAACTGGTCGCCGATCGATTGAGGCGGATTGACGGGCTGACGGATATTAAAACCAGCACGCAACCAGGAAGTCCGGAGATTCATGTCATTTTTGACCGCGAGCGGCTCGCTCGATTGGGATTAGACGAAACACGCATCACGGCCACGTTGCGCAACAAGATTCGTGGCGACGTCGCCACGCGCTACAGAGAAGAAGATCGACAGATCGACATCCTCGTTCGAGCGGATGAAGCCGATCGACGCACCATCGAAGACATAAACAATCTCATTGTGAACGTCTCATCGATTCGAGGCGATAATACTCCGGACACGCTCGCCCGAGCTTCCGAGGTCCCGATTCCCATCCGGCTCGGATCGATCGCCGATGTGGTCACCGCTCGGGGTCCCAGCGAGATTCGCCGTATTCGCTCCCAGCGCGCCGCCATCGTCTCGGCTAACGTCTCGGGGCGCGATCTGGGCAGCGTGTCTCAAGAGATTCGCGCCGAACTGCGGCAACTCCGCCGGGAAATCCCGGCCAGCGCCACGATCCAATTGGGTGGGCAAAACGATGAGCTGGTGGCTTCTTATCGGAGTCTCTTGTTCGCTCTGGCCCTGGCCGTTTTTCTCGTTTACCTGGTCATGGCGTCTCAATTCGAATCGCTCATCCACCCATTCATCATCATGTTCACCGTTCCGTTAGGACTCATCGGCGTGATTCTCTCGCTGTTCCTGACCCACACGCCGATCAGCGTGGTGGTCTTCCTCGGGGTCATCGTCCTCGCCGGCATCGTCGTCAATAATGCCATCATCCTCATCGATTACACGAATCAACTTCGTCGGCGAGGCATCCCCAAACGAGAAGCGTTGCTCCGGGCAGGACAGGTTCGCCTACGTCCTATTCTGATGACGACGACGACGACCGTGCTGGGATTGGCTCCCATGGCCCTGGGCTGGGGTCAGGGCGCCGAAATCCGCGCTCCCATGGCCATCACCGTGATGGGAGGGTTGCTCTTCTCCACCTTGCTGACGCTCATTCTCATTCCCGTCGTTTACGAGCTGGTCGATCGAAAGGTCTTCGCGGCCGATGAGCGTGCAGCTCTGGAATCCGCAACAGCGCCGGCGAGCGAATTCGATGGACATTGGCAACCGGGAATGGGCGATTGAGTGACCCGCCGGTTTCGGGATGAAAAAGCCGCCACTTCGCGATGAAAAGATGACAGGCGAAAGGCGAAGATCGTTGAAAGGAAAGGATGCCTCGGCGACCGATCAGCACGCGGCGACCCGGCCGAATGGAGGTCTCCGACTGTCGGAGTTCTCCATCCGCTATCCAGTGACGATTGGCATGATTCTCCTCTCTTTCCTCGTGCTGGGAGCCGTCTCCATCGCCAGGATTCCCTTGGTCCTGACGCCGGACATTCACTTCCCAGTCATCGTCGTCATCGTTCCTTATCACAACGCGACGCCCGAGCAAGTTCAGGAAGCGATTGTGAAGCCGCTGGAAGACGTGCTCAGCACGATTCCCCGAGTAGAGCGCATCACCTCGACGGCCAATGCCGATCAAGCCCTCATTCAATTGCAATTCGATTGGGGAGAAGACATCGAGTGGCTGCGCGCCGAAGTTCGCGAGAAGGTCGATCACGCGCGCCAGGATCTTCCCGATGACGTCGATCACATCCTCGTGCAGACCTGGGGGACGAATGATATTCCGATCATCGAGGGGCGCATCTCCTCCGGTCGAGATCTGCGCAATGCTTACGATTTCCTCGATGCCAAGATTAAGAAACCGCTCGAACGCATCCCCGGCGTGGCCGACGTCAAAATTGATGGCGTGGAGCGCAAGGAGATCGACATCTTTCTCCGGCTGGACGACCTCAGGCGATATCACGTTGATGCTGGCGCGCTCTTCCGCCGACTGGATAGCGCCAACCTCAATGTCTCGCTGGGTCGCATCGACGATGGTGGTTATCGATTCAGCGTGTTGACTGAGGGCGCGCTGGATTCGCTGAACGAGCTCAGAACCTTCCCGGTGAATGATCGTGGCCTGCGTCTCGGCGACATCGCCGATATCGCCTTTCATGATCCTCCCCTCAATTATGGCCGCCATCTCAACGGTGAATATGCCATTGGATTGGAGATTCGAAAGGCATCAGATGCCAACACCGTGGAGACGGTGAAACGGGTCATGGCCAGGATTGAGGAACTCAACCACGATCCTTCGCTGGAGGGCATCGACGTGCTCGTGTGGCATAACTCTGGACAGGAGATCACCAAAGCGCTCTCCGGCTTGCTCAACGCCGGCATCCTCGGCGCCCTGCTGGCCGTGGGCGTCCTGTTTCTCTTCCTCAGAAAATTGAGCGCTACCCTGGTCATCGGGTGGGCTATTCCCTTCTCCATCGTCGCCGCCGTCGGCTTCCTTTATCTGCTGGGGAAGACGCTGAACGTACTCTCCATGATGGGGCTCATGCTCTCGACGGGGATGCTCGTCGACAATGCGGTGGTCGTGCTGGAATCCATCTATCAGCGGTTGGAGAGAGGATTCGATCGCCTCACCGCAGCCCGTACGGGCACGCAAGATGTGATCATGGCCGTCACCGCCGCCACCCTCACGACCATCATCATTTTTGTCCCCCTGGTGTTCGGCAAGAAGACCAACCTCTCCATCTGGCTCGCTGATACGGGCGCGGCCATCATCATCACGCTACTCTGCTCGCTGTTCATTTCCCTGACGCTCATTCCCCTGGCTGTTGCCCGATTCCTGCATATCGACGTCCATGATCGTTCGCGCTGGATGTCGAGACTCATCGATAGCGCGAACCCGGCGACGCTCTGGCTCAAACGCCATTTCCGAAGAGGCGGTGAGCACTCCGCGGAGACTCGCTCAACAACCGGGGATCATCCCTCGCCACCACGCCGCGCGCTCACCGGTGCCTACCTGAGGCTGATGGGATGGACGTTGCAGCATCGAGCCCTGACGGTGATCTTCATCGTCGTCATCGTCGCCGCTTCCGCCCTTCCTTTCTCCCATCTGGCCGATAATGCCCCTGAAGCGCAAGATCTCCAAGATCTGACCATTCAATATGAGTTCAGCGAAAACTATCACTACGCCAAGATCGAGCGCGATTACGTCAATCCGGTCGAAGCTTTTCTCTTCGAGAACAAAGAGCGATTCAAAATCAAACACGTGTACAGTTGGTACACGAACAACGAAGCAACAACGCGCGTTTACTTTGACGAAGATCGCATCACCCTCGAGGAATTGCGGGTGATTCGCCGAGAGATCGCCAGAGGGCTCCCCACGATTCCCGGAGCGGAGATTAAACTGGGACGACAAGAGGGGGCCACCAGTGAGAATTGGATCGGCGTCAGTCTCTATGGAGAAGATCCCACCATCCTTCACGCTCTGGCCCGGGAGGCGAAGAAACGACTGCGTCAGAAACCGCTGTTCGATGAAATTCACACCGATCTAGATCGAGGACGCCAGGAGGTCCAAATCACGCTCGATCGGTATCTGACCAGGAGGTACAACCTTTCGCCACAATCGGTGGCCGGCACGCTCGATGTCGTGCTTCGAGGCCGCAAGCTTCGCGGGTATCGCACACCAGAGGGCGAAATTGACATCTGGGTCAAGCTGCGACCGGAGGATCGCGAAGATCTGGACGATCTGAAGTCAATCGTCATTGGCCAAGGTCCCCGTGGTCAGGAGATGCGATTATCGCAGGTCGCTCGCTTCCATCTGGCGCGCGCGCCCGGCTCCATTCGACGCGAAGATCATCGTACATTCGCGTCCCTGTGGATCAATTATGCGGGGGAGAAGAAAGACGAGGGAATGAAGCACGTGACCGACGTGATGAACAGCCTCGCCTATCCACCGGGTTATGGCTGGAGCTTCGGTTTCTGGACGAAACGGCAACAGAAGGAAGACCAGGAATTCATCTTCAATCTGTTGATGGCTCTGTTCATGGTCTATTTCGTCATGGCCTCGCTCTTCGAATCGCTGGCCCATCCCTTTGCCATCATGTTCTCGCTTCCATTCGCGTTTGTGGGCATTGCCTGGTTCCTCTTTCTCACCGGCACGCCCTTCAACATCATGGCCCAGATCGGCGTGTTGATCCTGGTGGGCATCGTCGTCAACAACGGCATCGTTTTGCTCGATCATGTGAATAATCTGCGTCGAAGGGGAATGTCCCGGACCGAAGCAATCCTGGCCGGGTGCCGCGAACGATTCCGCCCCATCCTCATGACGGCGAGCACGACGATCGTCGGTTTGACGCCCCTGGCCATCGGCACCAGCGGCATTTTCGGTCTGCGGTATTTCCCCATGGCGCGCACAGTGATGGGCGGGCTCATGGCATCGACCGTGCTGACGCTCATTGTCCTGCCCACACTGTACACTTTGATCGATGACTTCGCCTCCTGGCTCAAGCGCGTCTGGCTGGCCAGCGCATCCCCTCAAGCTCGCCGGAGTGCTGAAGACCCGGCCTATGGCGATTGATCACTTCAGTGACACAGCGCGCCCTGGCCGTGCAGATTTTGACCTTTCAGGAAGAGAAGAAACGACGCTTGAAGCGCCGATAGAGTCGCTTGATATGCTCGCCTGGATGCTGATAATAGACTTCGCGAGGGATGTCGATCCAGTTCGTATCTGGTTCGCCTTCGACGCGATGAAGACCGAGGAATTCCTGCATCACGGCGACGGCCGGCTTGGCCGATCCATCATAGCGAAACAGCCCGAAGAATCGTTCATGCACCTTCTCGTCGCATGGGGGCCGGGACCAGAGACGGGGATCGTAATCGCCATAACACCAGGCCATCGCTCCCATGAACCCGTGCTGCTGAAGCAGCGAGAGCGCCCGTCGATAAAACTCCGCCTGCTCGCTTTCGGACACTAAAGTCACCCGCCCTCGAGAGAGGGCCGCTTGCTCGGCTGGCGACAGAGGCGGCCCGAGTCTCGGCCAGGTCGGCGCGCCGAATTCCTGGAACAGCACTTCCTTGCCGCCTAACCACCGGGTCAACGTCCCGAGGAACGGCAGTACGGCTACATCCATCGGCCCGTCTGCCCAGGTGGCATAGATGGGATATCCGTGCATGCTGAGAAAGTCGCAACGACGCGCCGCTTCGGCGGGCCCTAAGCGACGATCTTCTTCCAGGTCTTCCATGTGAAGTCCGAGCGTCACCGGATGCCTGGGGTCGCATTGCTTCACTGCATCGACTATCTCATCGAGCCAAGCGATGGCCGCCTGGCGAGTCTGTGGAATCATATACGTGGAGGGCTCGTTGCCCAGATCCCACGCCCAGAGCGCTGGATGACCGCTGAGCGCCCGGGCCACTTCGCGGATCAACAGCTTCTGTGCTTCGATCACCTCTCGATCGTGATAGTAATTCCTCATCGCGCGCTGAACCAATCGTCCATTGGAGAAGATAGGAAAGCGGTGGGTGGCCCTCTCCGATCCCAACATCCACTCGGGCAGCCAGTTGATGCCACTCATGTGACCGGTGAACAAGGTCGGCATGAGCTTCACTCCTACCCGATGGGCGATATCAGCGACGGTGACGAGATGTCCGAGCGCGCGAACGGATACGCGCCGGGGATGAGGCTGAAAATCTTCCCAGAGCAAAAACAACCGGACGACCGTCAATCCGGCTCGTTGCAATTGCGCGAAATCGGCGTCCACCTGTGCGGAATCGAAGTCCCGCCACCAATACATCGCCGTCTGGCGCGGCCAATAATTGACGCCGAGAAGGAACGGTTCACTCACGATGTGAGGCGTCCGTAATCGTCTTGTAATCGGATGATGTCGTCTTCGCCGAAGTAGGTTCCATGCTGGACTTCGATGAATGTTAAGACGTCCTCGCCGATATTCTCGATCCGATGCGCCGTGCCCACGGGGATGTCGATCGGCTCGCCCGCCCGGACGATGATCTCTTTCCCATCCAACGTGACCTTGGCCACTCCATTGACGATGAACCAATGCTCGGATCGCTTGAAGTGCTTCTGGTAACTCAGTCGTTTTCCGGGGAGGACATCGATGCGCTTGACCTTGTACCGATCCGTGTCCGCGAGCACCCAATATTCGCCCCAGGGGCGCCGATCATGGACCGTCTCGGCGAGGCGAGCGCGCTCTTTGTTGAGAACTTGCTCGTAAACGCGCATATAATCGGAGACCATGCGATCCTGAGTGAATCGCTCCTGGACGACACGACGACAATCGGCGCGGTTGAGTTGAGGAACGCGCTGGAGAGCTTCCACCGCTTCGTCCACATCGCCAACGATGAAGCCCGTCTTCCCGTGCTCCACGATTTCAGGAATCGCTCCGCGCCCATAGGCCACCACCGGCGTGCCGCAAGCCATCGCTTCGATCACGCTGAGCCCGAATGGTTCTTCGAAGTGGATGAGGTGCAAGAGCGCATACGCCCCTCCCAGTATCTCGTTGTGTCGCTCGGGCCCGACCGAACCAATGTACTCCACCCGCTCGCCATCCAGGTGGGGTGCGACCTTTTCATCGAAGTAAGCTCGATCGTGAATGATGCCCGCGATGATCAGTTTCATCCCAAACCGCTTCGCCACTTCGATGGCTTCGGCCGTTCCCTTATCGTGATGAATGCGCCCGAAAAAGAGGAGGTAGTCGCCCGGCTTTTCAGTCAATCGATATTGATCCACAGGAATACCATGATAGATAGTGGCCACATAATCGAGTTCCGGGCGACGATCGGCCTGACTGATGGAAACGTAATACACTTTGCCATTGTATTTTTGATACACGGGCAGAATTTTGGGCGAGGAAAACCCATGAATGGTCGTCAGGACCGGCGTCTGAACCAAGCCACTATAGGTCAATGGCAGGAAGTCAAAGTGATTGTGGATGAGATCGAACTCCGATGCGCGCTCAAACACCTCCGAGATATGCAGGCATTCCCAAACCTTGGGTTCCAGATCAGGATCTTCGGAATAGGGTCGCGGCGCGACGGCCACCAGGCGTGCGCGCGTCTCCGAATCGGCCGTGGCGAACAAGGTGACATCCACACCCCGGGCTACCAGTCCTTCGGTCAACAGGTGAACCACGCGCTCCCATGGTCCGTAATGACGTGGCGGAACGCGCCAGGAAATGGGTGCCAACATGGCGATTTTCATCATCGCAGCACCTCCTCCACTATCTCATCGGACATCGACATCCCCCCACTCCGACCTTGCCGCGTCAGCTTTCGATGAGAGATTTTACGTCCATTCTCCGGCTTCGTCAAAGAGCGGTGGAGGGTGACCACACCTCTACCCTCAATCGAGCGCGGTAACGTATAATGTCGCATTGAGCATCGCTTACATCAGCCGAGGAGGGATGTATGGCTGGGAAAAAGATTTTGATGCTGGTCGGTGATTATGTCGAAGATTACGAAGTGATGGTGCCTTTCCAGGCCCTTTCCATGGTAGGACATACCGTCCATGCTGTGTGTCCGGACAAGGAAGCGGGTCAGACGGTCCGCACGGCCGTTCACGATTTCGATGGGGCGCAGACCTACAGCGAAAAGCCGGGTCATCTCTTCACGCTCAATGCGACTTTTGCCGACATCCAGCCCGAGACCTATGATGCCCTGGTCATTCCTGGAGGACGCGCGCCGGAATATATCCGCCTGAATGATCGCTTGTTGCAAATCGTGCGCCATTTTGCCGACGCCGGTAAGCCCATCGCCGCCATCTGTCACGGGCTGCAGATCCTGACCGCCGCTGGCGTGTTATCGGGACGAAGCTGCACCGGTTACCCGGCCGTCGGGCCAGAAGTAAAAAACGCCGGAGGCGAGTGGGTCGACGTCCCCATTGACAAAGCGCACGTGGATGGCAACCTGGTGACAGCTCCCGCCTGGCCGGCACATCCAGACTGGTTGGCCAAATTCCTCGATGTGCTGGGGACGAGAATCGAGCCCTAGCTTCTCCTCGCGTCGTCGGGGAGCCGGACTCTCTCGACTCCTCCGGAAGATCTCCTGTGGGCCGACGGGGATGCTTCTCTCCAGGGGGGCGGCGGTCCCGCTCACCCCGCGCAGCAGAGCGGGTCAGCGCGCCAGCTCCTTTTGGATCGCCGCTTCCAACTCGGCGGGACGGAATCCTCGCGGTCCCGGCCGTCCTTTCCAGGCGATTCGACCGTCTCTGCCGATCAAATAGAGGCGATCGGGAAAAGCCGTGTAATTCAATTCCACCTGATTGTCCAGGTTATCGACCAGGGTAGTGAATTTGATGTCCAGCTTGAGCACACACTGGGTGGCATGCTCTTCCTTCTCTTCCAGGGTCTTCGCCGTGGGCAGGAGAATTCCCTCTCGCTCGTTGATCGGGGCTTGGCGACCATCGGTCGGATGAGCTTCGCGGATATAGATGAGCAGGAATTCGACGTCATCCTTGTATTTTTCGTACAAGGCGTTCAGCGCGCCAACCTGACGCCTGAACGGCGGTCAGGTATAGCTGCCGAAGACGAGCGCCACCGGCTTCTTGCCCTTAAAGCTGGACAGGCGTATCCGCTCCTGGCTGCCCAGCTTCTTCAACGCGAAATCGGGAGCAGGATCACCGGGCTTGAGCTTCCCCTCCCTCCATCCATACGGCCCACTCACTCTCTTGGCCATGGGATGAGCTGTATCCTGCGACGTCACCGCCCGATGAGGAAACGGTCGAGCCAGAACGGCGCCGACCAGCAGACCGAATGTCAGAATGACCCTCGCGATGCTCACCCATCGATGGTCCGGCCGAGTCGTGATGACCAGACTCCACTTCTCACCTCGTTCATCGCTCCAGACCGCGATCGTTGAACGCAGCCACTGCCTTCTCATGACGATAGCCTTCGCTGATCCCCTCATGGGTCGTCCTCCTCGATATGATGTCAGACACTATCGCCTATCGCGGCGAATCATTATGTCGGTTTTCTCCGGCGCGAGGTCGTTTTTTTTCATCGCGCATAAAGAGAACCTTTGACGCGGTGAGCCCGCATGAGGGCCCGATGATGAAACCGCCTTCACGATGAATCCTTCTGCAAGATATCCTCCACCTTGAAGTTCAGGTCATTGAAGAGATCGACGCCAAAGGTCATTACCGCCGGACTCAAACTATTCTGGACATAGACGGTATCGTCCATTTTCTTAGAGATATCGATGGTGATGGTCTGGCCATCCTGGGTCGTCAACTCAACTTCGATGGCCGGGTCTTTCAACGCGGCCTTGAGCTTCTCTGAAGGTGTATCGAAAATCTCCTTGGCATCG
>JALSQX010000058.1 GCA_026985075.1 Blastocatellia bacterium
AATTCCAGCGGATTGAAGAGCTTGTATGACTTGACCTCTTTATCCTTGTGTTGGGCTGGTTCCTTCAGTATCCACTTCTCCTCGTTCTTCTCAGCGATCAGCGTTTGATGTTCATTTTTGAGGCGCAGGCGAACGACGTCGTCGCGATCGAAAGGAGCGGGCTTCTTATTCCGCAAGTTGAAGAGCGTAGTGTTGAGCTTATCGAACACATCTGTTCCCACCTTGAAGATGAGACGACGGCGGTTCGTCTTTCCGTAATAGTGATCGTCTTCTTTCTTGCCCAGCATGAGTTCGTACTCTTCCCCGCCTCCAGTGCGCAGTCGGGCGACGAGGGTGGGGCGATCCAGCCCATATTTCCTCAAGTCCTCGGCCTCCTCGGCCACGACTTCGGTCATGCGAGCGAAGGTGAGCTTGCTCAGGATGGAACTCACCTCGCTGGAATCGGCGGGCAGGGTGCGCGGGCGCTCCAATCGCCAGTCGTCTCCTTGCTTGACCAGGGCAAATCGTCCTCGTGGCGTCTCCAACTCCAGAGATTTGACTGCTGATCGCTCCACATCGAACAACGACTTATCGCGCAAATCAAACAGGGATTTATCCACACTGGAGAAGACATAGGTGGGGACGAGCGCGATCTCCGACTGATCGTCGATGCGAACATAGCGGTTGCCCCCGGTGAAATCCTCCGCGCCGAAGGCGAGTCGATGCTCCTGACCGTTCTTGAGTTTCACGGTGACGACGACCTTGGGCTCGTCCAACCCGTACGCGCTCAGCTTCCCATCCGATGGGGTGAATCGCCGATTCACCTCCGTGGTCGTCACGTTGCGAGCAATGGCATCGACCGAGTATTGCTCGGCCTTGGTGTGAACGGGCCGCGTGATGAACCAGGTGTCATCGCGTTTCTCGAAGGCGAGCGTCTGGTCCCCTCGATGGAGGGTGATCTCGACAATCTCCTTCTCATCGAAGGGGAAGATCTGTTTGGCCTTCTCCTCGGCCTCCTCGCGCTCTTTCCCGCCCTTGATTTCGTAGAAATAGACGAACGCGCCCAATCCTATCGCCGAGAGCAGCACGATGAGTGTACTCTTTCTCATAGCCTTCACCCGATGACGAGTCGTTGGATTGAAACAGCGTCGCGTCGCATCAGGCGGTTGACCGACGCCCTATCGACGCCTCCACCACACATAGATCCCGGCGATGATCACGAAACCCGGAAGTAAGACGAAGCTGAACCAGAATAGCCACTCTTGTTGACTGGCCGTCAGCGTGACGCGCCGATTCTTGGGACTCTTGGGTCGCACGGAAATGAGATCCTCATCCTCGGCCAACCAGTTAATGGCATTGAGAAACAGATCACCGTTGCGCTGCAATCCAATATACTGGTTGCTGGCAAAATCGGAATCGCCGATGACGACCAATCGCGCTTGTTTCTTCTCCACCTTCTTGGTCACCACGACGCCCAACGAGATGGGCCCCTTGGTATCCTTGCCCTCGTCGAATTTGACCTTGTTCCCCACCAGTTCCGTCTCCGCCCAGCTCTCTGGGGATGTTTTCAGCAACTCGGTGATCTGAACATCGGTGGGGGCATCATCGGCCCGCTTCACCGAGCGCGCCAGAGGGAAGAAGGTCATCGTATTGGCGAATCCCTTGGTGATGGGATGATCACCGTAATCGGTGACGAGCGGCACGGCGGGTCCGGTGCCGAACAGCCGCCCCACGCCGCTGACGTCGATGACGGTATCATCGCCGACGGCGACGCCCCATTTGTGCAGTAAATCGTCCATCTGCGGATTGGTGTCCGGGTCGAGAAGAAGCATCATCTTCCCGCCCCGATCGAGGAATTTGGTGAGCAATGAGACTTCCTGAGGGAAAAGCCCCTGCCGAGGACCGGCGACCACGGCGACGGTACAGTCGGATGGCACTTCGTTGGTCGACACCAGGTTGATCGTCTTCACCGTATAGTTTTCGCTCTCCAGTCCGCGTTTGACCGAGCTATATCCCTCTCCCCCCGTGTCGGCCAGCGACTTCTCGCCGTGTCCTTCAATGAAACAGACGGTTTTGGTCTCGTCGCGCGTGACTTTCAGAATGGCGTTGGTGATGTCCTGCTCCTGAGCCTCTTCAATACGCTCGCGCTTCCCACCGGAAACGGCGATCATCTCACCCAGGCTCCGGATATTGTATTGTCGAGCGATCTCCGGCTTCTCTTGAGGATCGACCCATTGATATGTGATCCGCGGCGAGAGCGTCATATAGCTCTCCACCAGATCGTGCAGGTCCGGGTGGTCTTCCTTGTCGAAAACCATGATCGTCACATCGCGATCCAAGTGACTGACGACCTGGCGCGTTTGGTCGGAGAGGCTGTAGAGTTTCTCCTCGGTCAGATCGAATCGCTTGTTATGACGATATCCGAGAAAATTGAGCATGGCCAGGATGGCGATGACGGCGACCGAGACGACCATCGTATTGGCGCCCATCCTCGTCGAGCGGCGATGAAAATAGGCTCTGATGGCCGCGAAATTGGCCACTACGCTCACCACGACGCATACCGCTCCGGCGCCGATCATGGCCTTCTCCCACACGGTCCACAAATCGCGCACCGAATAACGGATCCCCCCCGAGATGAGCAGGGCCACGCCCAACCATCCGAGGAATTTGAAGAGTTCCCGTTTATTCACAGCCATAGGCTATGCTCTCCTCCAGCGTAAGGAATCGACCGATCGCAAGGTGAGAAAGACGCCCAGCACGATGAAGCTGGCGTAAAAGACGAGGCTCTTGGTGTCGATGATCCCTTTGGGGAAATTCTCGAACTGGCGCAAGATGGAAAGGTATTCCAACACCTGCGATCCCCGCGAGCCGGCGTCAATCACCCAGAGAATGAGGAATGCCCCAAAGGTGAGGAACGCCGCGACCACCTGGCTCTCGGTCAACGAGGAGATGAAATGACCGACCGCGATGAGCGTCGCTCCGAGCAACAGAATGCCCACATAGCCCGAAGCCGCCACAGCCAGAGGAGGACGAGGATCGCTATACCAATAGAGCGCCACCATGTAAAGGAGCGTTGGGGCCAACATGACGATGAACAGCGTCAACGTGGCCAGGAATTTCCCCCACACGATCTGAGAATCGGTCAGGGGCGAGGTCATCAGTAACTCCATAGTGCCGCGCTTCTTCTCCTCCGCATAAGATCCCATGGTCAACATGGGGATGAAGAACAAGATCATCGTACTGACCACGCCGAAGAAGCTTTGCATCACCTGCCCCGGCACGTCGAATTCCTGTGGCGGCATGCCGAATTGAGAGGCTCGCATCATCAGCATGAACGATTGTTGAACGAAGAAGTCGAGGATCCGACTGAAGAAGAAGCCAGCCAGAATGAGAAAAATGCCGATGACCGCATAGGCAATGGGCGAGACGAAGTAGAGCCCTAATTCCTTTCGATAGACAGCCCAGATATTCTTCATCGACGCGCTTCCTCCTGCTGTGGTTGATCAGAGGCGACCGGCGAAGTTTCTTCCTCGGTGGTGAGCTTGAGGAAAATATCCTCGAGGCTCAAACTCACCGGCCTCAGCTCGTAGAGTTCGTAGCCGTTCTGCACGATTTTCGCCGCCAGCAAACTCCGGAGATCATGTCCCCGCTCGCTCTCCACCGTCACCGCGAGTCGATCGGCACTATCCAGTGGCTTGATCTCGATGTGTCGAATGTGATCGATGTCGCGCAAGATCCGTCGAAGTGCTTCCGCCTCGGCCTTGACCTCTAAGTGGACCATTTCGCCACCCTTGAGCTGAATGGTCAGATTCTCCGGTGTATCCTCGGCCACCAGCCGTCCTTCATTGATGATGACGACCCGGTCGCAGGTCATGCTCACTTCGGGCAGGATATGCGTGGACAGAATGATCGTATGTTCGCCCGCTAGACTCTTGATCAATCGGCGGACTTCGATGATCTGCTTGGGATCGAGTCCGACCGTGGGCTCGTCTAAGATGATCACCTCGGGATTGTGCACCAGCGCTTGCGCCAGACCAACGCGCTGACGATAGCCGCGCGAGAGCTTCCTGATCAACATATGGCGATGGTCCTCGACGCGACACATTTCCATGGCGCGATGGACCAGCTCGCGCCGCTGACGAGAAGGAACATTCTTGATTCGGGCGACGAAATCCAAATAGCCCTCCACGGTCATCTCCGGATAGAGAGGCGGATTCTCCGGGAGGTAGCCGATCCGCCGGCGAACCTCCATGGATTCGTCGAGCACATCGAAACCGGCCACTTTGACCGTCCCGCTGGTGGGCGGCATGAAGCAGGTGATGATCCGCATTGTGGTCGTCTTTCCGGCCCCATTCGGTCCGAGAAATCCGAGAATCTCGCCCTTCTTGACGTCGAATGAAATGTTATCTACCGCCCGGATATGGCCGTAGTCTTTGGTCAAGTTCTGTACCTCGATCACGGTCCCGCCTCCTTTCCCATCGGAGAAACCAGAAACCGGGAACGAGAGCCCCCAAGAGCCCAGGCCATTTCGAAGCCCGATCCTGGTTTCACTCTCAAGCTCTCAGCCCAGTTCCATTACGTCTGTGTCTCAGGATTCGCGAACAGGCGGTAATTCTAGCCTAAGAGCGCATGTTCGGCAATGGTCTCACCCGCCTCAATCGTCTCCCGCCGGGGCGATGGACTCGCGGCGGATAGCGTGCTCATGCGCTTTTCCTGGCGGCACGAGGAAGGCGCTCAGGAGCGCCAACCCCGCGATGATGAGACCGACCAGGAAGACTCCCCGCAGGGCATCGGCGAGAGCGCCTTGAACCATGGTCAGAATTTCCCGGGGCAATCGAGCTCGGGCGAGTGGATCGATGAGGGCATCCGGGTGTTGCAATAATCGAACTGCTTCATGAGCCATGGGCTGAGAAGCCGATTGGGCTTGAGCGACATGCGTCTGCATGCGTAGGGCCATCACCGTGCCCATGATAGCCACGCCGATGGCGCCTCCCACTACGCGAAAGAACTGAGTGGCGGAAGTGGCGATGCCTAATTGCTGGCGCTCGACAGAATTTTGTACGCCGATGAGTAACGTGACCATCGAGAGTCCCATGCCCATGCCGATGAGAACCATATTCAAGTAGATCAGCGCCCATGAGGCCTCGGGGCTCAACTGATTGAGAACAATGAATCCGGCCAGCAACGACGTCATGCCGGCGATGACCAAAGGGCGATACCCCACGACCAGCAACAGCCGACTCCCGATGACCGAAAACGATGTCCAGCCGAGCGTCAGAGGAACCAGAACGCTTCCGGCTCGGGTGGCATTCGTCCCGATGACGCCTTGGACGAACAGCGGAATGAACGAAATGGAGCCAAACATGGCCATGCCCGCCAGTAACCCGTTCAACGCCGCGGCCCGAAACATCCGATTGTGCCGGAACAGAGAAAAAGGAATGATCGGTTCGGGAGCGTTCCGCTCACAGGAAACGAACACCACCAGCAACAGGAAGCCGGCCCCGACCAATCCCATGATGAATGGAGAGGTCCACGCATATTGCCGTCCGCCGGCCATGAGGGCCAGCAAGAACAACACGATCGCCCCGGCGAAGCTGGCCGCTCCTTTGACGTCAACCTGTACCTGCCGTCCCACCGGTGGCTCCCGGAGCGTCAGGCCGATGAGCAGGGCGGCGGCTATGCCGAAGGGGACGTTGAAATAGAACACCCAGCGCCAGGAGATATGATCGGTGATGAGTCCGCCGACGAGCGGGCCGACGATACTGGCAATGCCCCACACGCCACTGAACAAGCCCTGCATCTTGGCGCGCTCGGCCAACGAATACACATCGCCGATGATGGTCATTCCCAACGGCAACAAGGCTCCGGCACCCAGACCCTGAATGGCGCGAAAGCCGATCAGTTCTTTCATGGACCCCGATTGACCGCAGAGCGCCGAGCCGAGCAAAAACAATCCCACCCCGAGGAGGTAAAACCTCCGCCGACCATAGAGATCGGAGAGCTTCCCCCACACGGGCATGGTCACCGTCGAGGTCAACAGGTAGATGGAAAACACCCAGGAGTATATCTCGATGCCACCCAATCGCGCGACGACGGTGGGCATGGCCGTCCCCACCACCGTAGCCTCCAGAGCGCCCAGGAACATGCCGGTCATGATGCCCAGTGTGACCAACCGCCGTTGCCTGGGCGGCAGGTGCACCGGCGCCGTGAACATGGCTGTCGGTGCGCGCTCTGGTGCAGCTCGATCTGGCTCGATCGTCTCCCGTTTGATCATACCTCTCATCCTTAACGACGAGCGCGAAACGTGAGAAGGTACTGAAAGAGGGCGATGTTGTCAAATGATCCCCATCCTCATCGAGCAAGATGCTCTCTTCGCGGTCGACAAAAGAGAACGGCGTTGTCCAATGATCCTCCCTCGACGATCGGTGAGATGTCACCACTCATCCGAAGGGCGTCGGCTGACAGTCGCGTCCTCTTCGTGATACAATACGGCGCGCGATGAGGAACACGACTCGACAGGATCGCCCGGCACACCTGATGCTCGGCGAGCGCGGAGAGCGATTCGCGCTGGAATATGTGAAACATCGCCATGGCTATCGGATTGTGGCGCGCAATTTCTCCACCCCATTAGGCCGAAATCGACGAGGCGCTCCCATCAGGGGCGAAATTGATATCATCGCCTATGATGGGGACACGCTGGCGTTCGTCGAAGTCAAGGCGCGTCTCTCCGAAGCCATTGCCACGGCCGCGGCGGCCGTGGATCGCTCCAAGCAGCGAACCGTAGCCCGTACGGCGCGCGTCTACCGACGCCTCATGCATCTGGATGGGGTGAACTATCGATTCGATCTGGTCACCGTCGTTTTCGACAGAGGGACTTCTCCGAGAATCACCCTCCATAAAGGCTATTTCACCGAGCGGCCGATGAATCCCTCCAGCGACCCGATCTCCTAGAGCTCATTCGGGGAAGAATACCGCCATCCGCTTGACGGTCATCCGCTCGAGTTGCTAGTTTAATCCATTGTCCATTCGCCATCGATGGAAGGAATAGAATCGAGAGAGAGAACATCAGGAAGCTCATGGACGGATTGCACGAGGAAGAAGTTTTAGGGAAAGCCTACGATGCGCGGCTGATGCGCCGGTTGATGACCTATCTGAAGCCGCATCGTCTCATCATCTTCGGGGCGGTGGGGGTGATTCTTCTTTACTCCGTCGTTGAACTCGCCGGACCGGCGTTGACGGTCATCACGGTTGATCTGTTCATCAAGCCAGAATCCGCAGCGCCGATCAGTTCTCTTTCCCGCGTGGCCCAGGAGCTCATGGAAGCGCTCGACATCCGGCCGAGTCGTCTCACGGGGTTGCATATGGCTGGCGTCGTCTATCTGCTCATGCTCCTCGTGGGATTCTTCCTCTATTACTCGCAAACCGTCCTCGTTCAAACGCTCGGCCAGCGGGTGATGTACGATCTGCGGGAGCAAATTTTCGGTCATCTGCAGCGACTGGATATCGCTTTTTTCGACCGCCATCCGGTGGGGCGCTTGATGACCCGGTTGACCACCGATGTGGACGCGCTGAACGAACTCTTCACCGCCGGCGTGGTGGCCGTCTTCCAGGATGTCTTCGCGTTGGTGGGCATCATCGCGCTCATGTTCTACATTAATTGGAAGCTGGCCCTCGTCGCTTTCCTAGTCATCCCTCTACTGGTGGCGGTCACACTCTGGTTCAAGATCAATGCTCGAGCGGCTTATCGGAAGGTCCGCGCCCGAATCGCTCGTATCAACGCGTTCTTGCAAGAGCATATCACCGGCATGGCCACGGTTCAGCTCTTCAATCGCGAACCCATCGCCGCCGAGGAATTCGACAGGATTAATGCCGATTATCGCCGGGCGAACATCGAGTCGATCTTCTATTACGCCGTCTTCTTCCCGGCAGTGGAACTGATCAGCGCCATCGGCATCGGTCTGATCATCTGGTACGGAGGCGGCCAGGTGCTCCGGGAGGAATTGAGTATTGGCGCGCTGATCGGCTTCATTCAACTCTCTCAGCGATTCTTCCGCCCGATCAGCGATCTCAGCGAGAAGTACAACATCCTGCAAGCGGCGATGGCTTCATCCGAGCGCATTTTCAAACTCCTGGATACGCCGGTGGAGATCACCTCACCACCCAACGCCTTCCGTCCCCCCGAGGTTCGAGGACACATCGAATTCCGTCACGTGTGGTTCGCCTATCGAGACGAGGAGTGGGTTCTCCGCGATATCTCATTCGAGGTTCGGCCAGGGGAACGAATCGCCATCGTCGGACACACGGGAGCGGGCAAAACGACGATCACCAATCTGCTGTTGAGGTTCTACGACGTTCAAAAGGGGCAGATCCTGCTCGATGGCGTGGATATCCGCCAGTGGGATGTGGAGCAGTTGCGTCGCGCGTTCGCCATCGTGCTCCAGGACGTTTTCCTCTTCTCGGGCGACATTGAATTCAACATCCGGCTCGGCCAAGAGAGCATCGATCGGGCACGCATCGAGCGGGCGGCTCGCGAGGTCCATGCCGATGAGTTCATCCGGCAATTGCCCGGCGGGTACCACGAACCGGTCAAGGAACGAGGAGCGACGCTCTCCACCGGACAGAAACAGCTCATCGCTTTCGCGCGCGCCCTGGCGTTCGATCCCCCGATCTTGATCCTCGATGAAGCGACATCCAATATCGACACGCAGACGGAGGGGCTCATCCAGGACGCGCTGGAGCGTTTGTTAACCGGTCGAACGAGTTTGATCATCGCCCATCGGCTATCGACCATCCAACATGCCGATCGCATTCTGGTTCTCCATAAGGGTCGCTTGCGGGAGATGGGAACGCACGAGGAACTCCTGAAGCAAAGAGGGATCTACTATCGGCTCTATCAGTTGCAATACAGAGACCAGGAGGCGGCGGTGGCCGGAGATTGAGTATGGAGCGCGTGTGCTCAATGATGCGGTCGGATAGATGAGAGCGCGAAGGGAGAAAGACGACGCGATCCGACGGATGCACGTTTCAGAAGGAGAGGGCTAAAAACCTATGCCAACAATCCCTCACATGTTCGTTGCCCTTCTCCCGCTCCTGTTCGTTCAACTTTTTCTCTATCGGCGGAGCGTCCGAGCCGTAGCGAAGAGCCAATGGAGAGGACGCGTGCGGGCGCTCGGGATCACTGCATTGAAAGGCCTTTTCATCACCATGAACCTGCTGTTCATCGGCGTCGGTCTCATCGTCCTCAGCCGGGTCGCTCTGTCGCCTCGGATGTCTCCCGCCATCTGGGAAACGCTCTCCTCTTCCCTCCTCTACCCGCTGGCGGCCTGGCAAGCGGGATCAGTGGGGAGTTTCGTGGTCATCGTGTTCATGGATGCGCTGAAGCTTCTTTCCTCTCGACGCGGCTCGCAGGCTGACCCTCTCCTCCCGGCGCCGGGGCGAAGCTCGCGACGCCGGTTCATCAGGCAACTCAGCCGCAGTTTGGCTTTGGCTCCATTCGGTGTCTCCGCCTACGGGGTGTATGTGGCCAGCCGAGCGTTCGAGATCGAACGCGTTGTGGTGTCCTGGCCGCGCATCCCGGACGGCTTGCGTGGTCTCACCATCGTCCAGTTGACCGACATCCACGTGGGACCCTTCATGAGCGAGTGGCGACTGGAAGAGTATGCGCACATCGTCAATCGATTAGAACCGGATCTCATTGTCATCACCGGAGATTTCGTCTCCTCGTCTAACCGCTACGTGGCACCGGCGATCCGCGCCCTCTCGTCGCTTCGCGCGCGGTTGGGCGTCTTCGGCACGATCGGCAATCACGAACACTACACGGACTCCATCTCGCCGCTCATCGATGGGTTCTCGCGCCATAACATGAAAATCCTGCTCAACGAAAGCGTTCATCTGGACGTCGATGGCGTCAAACTTCACCTCGTCGGCATTGATTATCTCCCCTCCACCGCCGCCGGTTTCGATGAGGTCGCTCACGGTCTCATCGCGGATGGACCCACAATTCTCCTCTCCCATCAACCCAATGTTTTTCCTCGGGCCGCCGAGCGCGGCATCGATCTGACGCTGGCCGGACACACTCATGGAGGGCAGATCGTCCTCGATGTCCTGGGCGTGAAGATCTCTCCGGTCTCTTTGCGAACGCCGTATGTCGCCGGATTATTTCATCTCGGCGACTCCCGGCTCTATGTGAGTCGGGGCCTGGGAACGACGGGCCCGCCGGTGCGCGTGAACGCACCTCCGGAAATCACGCATATGACGCTCGGCTGAACGCGGTCAATGATCATGGAGAGAAGTATCGTCGCGCAGATTCGTCTCTATTACGACGTGCACGTCCCGATTGGATACGATCGACGCCGGTCGTATCCACTGCTCATCGCCCTTCACGGGTATGGCGGTAATAAGACATCGATGATGCGGCTGGCCCGCCGCGTCAATGACCGAGACTGGTTCATCGTGTCATTACAAGGCCCCTATCCCTTCATGCTGTCACCGGACGAGAGCGCTCAAGGGCCGAAGACGGGCTTTGGATGGGCAGCTCGATACAAGCATGAGGATTCCGTCTCGCTCCATCACCGGGCTTTGCTCGATGTGATCGATGATGTGGCTGCCGAATACTCGCTCGACCGAGCGCGCGTGTTTCTCATGGGATTCTCTCAAGCGGTGGCGCTCAATTATCGCTTCGTGTTCACGCACACCAATCTCATCCGCGGCGCGATCGGCGTTTGTGGCGGCATTCCCGGTGACCGCGATGAGAAACGATATCATCCGAGTGAAACGGATGTCCTTCATATCGCGACGACCGAGGATGAGTTCTACGATCTGAAGCGGGTCAAGACGTTCATCCCTTGGCTCGAACGGCACGCCCGGTCGGTGGAGCTGAGGGTCTATCGCGGACGCCATGTCTTTCCCCGCCGGTCGCTCGGCGACATCAACCGATGGATAAGTGAGCGTCTATGAAATCACATTGGCGCGCCCGCTGACGCTTCCCCGATGTCGGTTCAGCAGAACCGGGAGCGTCGTCCCCATCGAATCGGAGAGGAGGAGCGATATGATGCGATTTCACGAACACCTCCTTCAACAAGCCGAACCGATCTGGAAAGCGATGCTCGGTCACCGCTTCCTGGCCGAAACGGCGGCCGGAACGATCTCGACCGAGGCGTTCGCCAACTGGATGAAACAGGATTATCTCTTCGTGAGAGAAGCCGTGCCCTTTCTCTCCATTCTGTCGGCCAAGGCGCCAGCGGCGTTGAGGGAACCGCTCTGTGAGGCGCTGGGCGCGCTACACGACGAACTGGCTTTATTTGAACGCCTGGCTCGAGAGCATCACGTCTCGCTCGATGGCGTGCGGATGGCGCCCACCTGCCACGCCTATGTCCAGTTCTTGCTGGCCACGGCTTATGGACGCTCGTTTCCCGAGGGGTTCACCGTCCTTTATGGAGCGGAGAAGGCGTATTTGGACTCCTGGACCTGGGTCAAAGAGCAAGGGCGAAGAACGAGTCCCTGGCAAGCGTTCATCGATAACTGGACGAGCGCAGCCTTCCGTCGCTACGTCGATTGGCTCGCCGAGACGCTCGATCATCTCGCCCGAGAGGTCTCACCATCGATGCGCCACGCCATGACCGAACTGTTTTTGCTCACCGGCCAATATGAAGTGCTCTTCTGGGAAATGGCGGCGACCGGGGAATCCTGGCCGGTGGAGCTGTAGGCTCACCTCTCGCGCGGACTCATTCGGTCGCCTGAAGTTTGCGGGCCACCCGCTCGACTTCGGACCAGACGCGCAACAGATTCTCGCCACAAATCTTTTTGATGTCCTCGTCCGAATAGCCTTTCTTCAACAACTCGTAGATGAGATTCGGGTAATCCGAGACATCCTCCAATCCCGTGGGCAGCGAGTCCCCCACCCCATCGAAGTCGGAGCCCAATCCCACATGGTCTACGCCCACCAACTGGACGACGTGATCAATATGAGCCACCACGTCCTTGATATCGGCGTGTTTGATGGGATGTTCCGCCTGATATTTCTTGATGTAGGCCTCCGCGGCCGGCTCACCGAATTTCAGGTGATGAGCGTCGAGATACCGGGCGATCTCTTTCCGGGCGGCTTCCGATTTCCTCCGATACGCGTCGTCGAGAAATGAGGAACCGAAATTGATCTGGATGACTCCGCCCTTAGCGGCCAGCAGTTTGATCATCTCGTCGCTCATATTCCGCTCCCAGCCGGGCGTGAAGTAGCGACACGACGAGTGCGAGGCGATGACCGGCGCTCGGGTCAACTTCATCACCTGATAGAAAGCATCATCAGAGATGTGGGAGACATCGATCATGATCCCCAGCCGATTCATCTCGGCCACGACCTGTTTGCCGAACGGACTCAGTCCGTGCCACTTCCGCTCCGGGTCATAAGATGAATCGCAAATGTGGTTGTTCTTCGAATGAGTGAGCGTGATGTAGCGGATTCCACGATCATAAAAATGTTTCAGGTTCTCCAGCTTTCCCTCGATGGGCGCGCCATTCTCCATGCCCAGGGCGAGTAAGATCTTTCCCTTCCCGGCCTGGGCTCGGACATCGGCAACCGAGGTGACGATGGCGAACTTATCCGGCCAGTCGGTGGTGAACTTTTCCACCATATTGATGAGCTGATCGGCGAACTTTTTCGCTCCACCCGTCCGCTGATACGACGCCGGAATATAAATGGACATGAAGGCGACATCGAGGCCTCCTTCTCTCGCTCGCGGGTAGTCGAAGTTCCCCCCTTCGGTGCGCACCGAGATGTCTTCCCATTTGTTCGTCAGCCGATAGGGCACATCAATATGTGTGTCGACGATGATATAATCCTGAGCCAACGTCTTCGCCTTGGCGCGAAGGTCGGCATCGGTCGGCGCCTTCGTCTGGGACGTCATCCCGACGCTCTGCTGGCCAACCAGCACTCCACACGCTATGAACAATGCCAATGCGACTCGTGAGGCAATCGATCTCATCTTCATTCCTCCCCTACGGTGAATTTTTCTCTTCAAAACGACCTCTTCCCCGTCAACATATCTTTGAACATCACCCAGTCGCCTATCAAGCTATACAGCGGATGTTTGAACGTGGCTGGTTTGTTCCTCTCGAAGAAAAAATGTCCCGCCCAAGCGAAACCGTATCCGACCACCGGCAATGCGAGCAGCATCTCCCACTTCCCAATGATGAGCGCAACCGACAGGATGACGAGCACGAGCGCGCTCCCGATGAAATGGAGACGACGGCACTGGGAATGACGGTGTTCGGCAAGGTAATCGGGATAGAACTCGGCGAAGTTCTTGTATCTCTTGTTCATCTTTGCTGGCAACTATTGTAGATGATGCGAGCCGTTCATGGCCACATCGAAGATCAACGGAACGAGCGAATCGGCTCTCCTTTCACCAACGATCGATCGGCGAACGTGTCTTTCACCATCCCATTCATGTGAGCGTAGGCTCACCCCTTCTCTTCTCTTCGCTCGACGCCGTTTGCTCATCCACACGGTGCCTGGGGCCAAGGCAACCTGTCCAGATCGACATTCCCGCCGGAGAGGACGATGCCCACGCGTTGCCCGGCAAGATCGACCTTCCGTTCCAGCAGGGCGGCCACAGGTACGGCGGCCGATGGCTCGATGATGATCTTCATGCGCTCCCAGACGAGGCGCATCGCGGCAACGATAGCCTCTTCGCCCACTGTCACGATGCGGTCAACATGCTCTTTGATGATCGCGAAGGTCAGATCCCCGAGCGAGGCGCGCAAGCCATCGGCGATGGTTCTGGGTTGATGGCAGGGGATGCGTCGCCCGGCACGCAACGATCTGAAGGCATCATCGGCTCCGGCCGGCTCGACGCCGATGATCCGCGTACCCGGGGAGAGCTCGGCGACGACGATGGCCGTTCCACTGATGAGCCCTCCGCCCCCCACCGGCACCATGAGGCTATCCAGATGCGGGACTTCCTGGATGAACTCCAGGGCGACGGTTCCTTGTCCGGCAATCACCCGGCGGTCGTTGTAGGGATGCACGACCGTCGCTCCCGTCTCTTTGACGACCTCGGCCAATGTCGCTTCGCGTGAAGCCAACGTCGGTTCACAGAAAATGATGTGACCGCCATATTCAGCCACAGCAGCCCTTTTCACCCGGGCAGCGTCTTTGGGCATAACGATGAGCGCGCGAATACCTCGCGTCCGCGCAGCCAGAGCCAGCGCCGCCGCATGATTGCCAGACGAATGAGTCGCCACTCCTCTGGCCGCTTCCTCGTCGGAAAGCGTGAGGACAGCATGACACGCGCCCCGAAATTTGAATGCGCCGACTTTCTGAAAATTCTCGCACTTGAAGAACAGATGAGCGCCGATCATCCGATTGAGGCTCGCTGACGTCAGCACGGGCGTCCGATGAGCATAGGGTCGAATGCGCTCGGCCGCCTGTCGAATGTCTCGAAGCGTGGGCGCGTCCATGGAGATGATCAATATACGCGAGCCATGGATCGACATCAAGCCTCATCGAGGGGCCGGGATGGTCCCCGGAGTCGGGCTTTGCTGGAGCGGCGGATCACGCTCTCGATGCTCCCGGTCGAAAACTCGTCGGCATCCCGTTCACTCATGTTACGTTATTGAGCCAGATTGTTCACCGCTGATGAAGGTGAGGGCCCGATATTCGGACCAGTATTCCCCCCTCTCATTGAACGCGATGAACCCCACGTGGCCTCCGGAGCCCGGCATCTCCAGGAAGAGGTAAGGGTTGGCCTCGGCTTCTTCCCGGGGAAAACAAGAGGCGGTCAGCAGCGGATCATTCCGAGCATTCACGATCAATGTGGGGATGCGAATAGAAGGGAGGAATTGCCGACTGCTGCACTTGCGCCAATAGTCCTCCGCACTCTGAAAGCCATGAATCGGCGCGGTATAGCGATCGTCGAACTCCTTGAACGTCTTGATCCCACGAAGACCATCATCGCTGATCAGCTCGGGCATGAGCTGAGCTTTCACCCTGATCTTCTCGCACAGCGAGTGGAGGAAGTATCGGAGATAGAGGCGATTGGATGGCCGCGTCAACTTCCACGCCACCGATTCCAGATCGCAGGGCACGGAGATGGCCACCGCTTTCCGAATGCGCCGATCGACCCGATCGCCCCATTCGCCGAGGTACTTCAATGTGATATTCCCGCCCAGACTGAATCCGATGAGCACGACCTCCCTGTATGAGCGTTGTGAGAGGACATGTCTCACCACCGTATGGAGGTCATCGGTCGCTCCACTGTGATACGAACGGAGCTTTCTGTTCGGCTCGCCGCTGCAGCCGCGATAATTCCAGGCCAGCGCATCCCACCCTCGCCGATTCAACGCTCTCACCATGCCCAACATGTATGGTCGCTGCGTGTTCCCCTCCAATCCATGGGAGAGAATCGCCAGTCGATGCGATCCCACCGGCGACCAATCGAGATCCAGAAAATCTCCATCCGGCGTGTCAATGCGTTCTCGCTGGTAGACGACTCCTCGCACTTTGCGGAACAGCGTTGGGAAGAGCGTCTGGACATGTCCGTTAGAGAATCCCAAGGGCGGCGTGTAGGTGGAGGGAACAATGAGCGGCATGAGTCTCACCTCCCAAAGCGAACGTGAATGATGGAGATCCGATCGATGAATGTCGTCTGGCGAGCAGTCCGCCAAGCTTCGCTCCGTCCTCACGGGCCGTATCTTCGCCACTCGCTTTGCCTCTCCGGCGCTGGCGCTCTCCCACGATTCGATGGGCGACCAACAGTCGGGGCGCGTTCCTATGGACGACCGACGTCTCTCATCGATGACCGATGATGGCTTAGGAATGAACGCCGGTCACCGGAGCCGCAGGTTCATCACTCCCCGATGATTTTCACCAGCACGCGTTTTCGACGGCGCCCGTCGAACTCGCCATAGAAGATCTGTTCCCAGGGACCGAAATCGAGCTTCCCGTTGGTCACCGCCACCACGACTTCGCGCCCCATGATCTGGCGCTTCATGTGAGCATCGGCGTTGTCCTCGCCGGTATCATTATGTCGATATTGATCGATGGGCTCGTGCGGCGCCAATCGCTCCAACCACTCGGCGTAATCGCGATGCAGCCCGGGTTCATCGTCATTAATGAATACCGACGCCGTGATATGCATGGCGTTCACCAGCACGAATCCTTCCTTGATCCCGCTTTCCCGCAAGCATTCTTCAACCTGCGGTGTGATGTTGATGAAAGCGACGCGGGTCGGCGTGTTGAACCAGAGTTCTTTCCGATAACTTTTCATGGTCACATCCCTCCCTCATTGTTTTTCAATCGCGTCTGGATGATGACCTCGGAACGAAGCGTTCGATGGACGGGGCATTTATCGGCGATGTCCAACAGGCGTTCTCGCTCAAGGTCTCCCAATCGACCAATGAGTTCGATGACGCGCTCGATGTCATCGACCTTTCCGCTTTCGGTCTCGCACTCCCGGCAATCCACGGCATGAATTTTCCGATGACTCAGTGTGATGAGAATCGATTCTAACGGCCAGCCCTTGCGATCGGCATACATGCGAAGGGTGATCGACGTACACGCTCCCAGCGCAGCCAGGAGATAATCGTAAGGTGTCGGCCCCATACCAGACCCTCCCGCGGACACCGGTTCATCGGCGATGAGCGCGTGTCCGCCGGCCAGGATTTCTGTGAGATAACCACTCTCGCCGGTGCGCACGACGACGTGATTCCCGGCCGGGGCAGACAGGGATGCGCTTTCTGAAGGACTCTCGATGTATTTCCGCGACCATGCCGCAATGAGCGCACCGACATAAGCAGCATCGCGCTCGTCAGAGAGCAGGTGATCGGCTCGATCGAGAGAGATGAAACTCTTCGGATGTTTTGCCGCTTGAAAGATCCGGGCCGCATTTTCGATCCCCACAATGGTATCCACCGGCGAATGAAGCACCAGAAGCGCTCGTCGCAGATTTCGAATCGTCTCCTCCATGCGCGTGCGCTCAAGATCGTCGAGGAAATGCTTCTTGATCCTGAACGTTCGACCGGCCAGCACGATGTCAGCCTCGCCTCGAGCGTCGATGGTCTCCCGAGTGCGGCCTAACAGTCGGATGACGTGCGAGGGATCGGCCGGCGCGCCAATAGTAACCACGGCCAGCGCCGACGGAATCTGTGCCGCCGCCTGTAACACGGCCGCTCCACCTAACGAATGGCCGACCAGGAGCTTGGGGGCCTCGAATTCAGCGCCGAGGAACTCGGCGGCCGCGATGAGATCAGCAACGTTAGAGGAGAAGTTCGTGTCGGCGAACTCGCCTTCGCTCTCGCCGAGGCCGGTGAAGTCGAATCTCAAGACGGCTATTCGCTCTCTGGTCAACGCGCGACTGATATGGGAGATGGCTTTGAGATTCTTATTGCAGGTGAAACAATGAGCAAACAGAGCATAGGCGAGGGGCGGCCCCACCAATGGGACGTCCAGCCGGGCACTGAGTCGCTGGCCCGATGCGCCCGGAATCGAAAGCTTCTCAGATCGCATGTTCGTTCCTCCTCTCACGTTCTCCGACCTCGACGATCCAATCGACGCATGCTCTCGGCTCGATGGGGAGCCGTACCCCAGAGTTTACCGTATGAACGGGCGGCGCTTCTAGTCACCCCCGAGCGAAGTGAGGTAAAATGGCCCACCGTATGACCTTCGATGAACTCATGAACCGATGGACGTGGCGTCCTCTTCCCCATTGTCCCGGTCGGTATAGACTGATTGGCGTCGATCGGTTCACGCCTCTGTCACAACTCCTCGGCCCTGACGTCCCCATTCATCGCTTTCGCGTTGCGACGGCGAGGGATCTCGTTCTCATCGTTCCACTCGATCGAGGAGGCCTCATCTCCTATCAGCGAGCCGATGGGAGCTTTGTTCATACTCTGAACACGCCAGAAGGATTCGCGCGTAAGCTCGCGCAACTTGGTATCCCACAACCAGGTGTTGGATCGGAAAGCGCACGTCGAGATCGAACATCGAACCAGGATACGAGCCGGTGCGCATGAGGGCGCGGTGCATCGACCGTGACGCGCATGGACATCACGGTGTTCGTCTCCAGGCGACGCTCAAGCTCCGCATTTCTGATGCTCTGGGACGCCTCATCAGCGCTCTTCTCCGTCTCGCAGATGATCGTGTCCCCGAGGGCTCAGCGGGAGGAGCCGTCCCTGATGTTCCAGGTACATGTGATGCGGTTGATCGGTGATCTCTCCGATGAGTGTAATAGGAAAGGCATTGAATCGAGCCCTCAACGATTCGATGGCGGCTAACCGCTCTTTCGGGACGGTGAACAACAGTTCGTAATCCTCGCCGCCGTGGAGCGCCCTCTCCAGTTCGTCTCCCTCACATTCGTCGGGCACGGGATGGAGTATCGGGAGCCGCTCGCTGTTGATGACCGCGCCGACGTCACTGGCCCGACAAATGTGAAACAGATCGGTCGATAACCCATCACTCAGGTCGATGGCCGCGCTGGCCAGTTGATCCTCAGCCAGCGCCCGTCCGATCTCCAATCGAGGTACGGGCTGAAGATGGGCCAGGATGAGGCGTCGCTGCAATGGCGGGAGATGGGGCGCATATCGATAGCCCCGTTCGAGCAATTGTAATCCCATGGCGGCCAGACCCAATTGTCCAGTGACGAAGATCAGGTCGCCCGGCCGAGCGCCATCGCGCCGCAGGATCTTTCCCGCCGGACACTCACCAACGATGGTGAGCGTGAGCGTGAGGCCGTCTCCCGACGCCGCCACGTCACCACCGATGAGAACGACCTGGTGAGCATCGGCCAGCGCCATCATCCCATCCAGCATGTCATCGATGAACGAAGAGGGCAGATTGCGAGGCAGCATGAGCGACAGCAGAGCAAAGCGGGGTACCCCTCCCATGGCGGCTATATCGCTCAAATTCACAGCCAGCGCCTTGTGCCCGAGCAGGTGCGCGGGAGTGTATGCGCGCCGGAAATGAACATTCTCGATTTGCGAGTCGATGGAGAGGAGCCACCATTGGCGGGCGCTCTTGCGGATGACAGCGGCATCATCGCCAATACCCACGATGAGATCGCCAGACGCACGCCCGACCAGTGCCGCAATGCGCTCAATGAGTTCGGCTTCACCGGGCATAGATTCATTCTCGTGTGTCGCTCAGGCCATGTCAATTCAGCGGATGGAGCTTCCCCAACCACCGACGATGGGCGCCTGACCCGTGGCTTCCCTTCTCCGGACAGAATTCCACACCAGCTCCCGCCGGCGCGGGCTCTATTTGGTGCGCACTGGATCGGGCGGGCGCGCCGGCAACTTCTTGGGATTCTTACGGATCATTTTCATGACCTCTTGGATCGCTCGTTCCAGTTGTGGATCTCGGCCCTCGATCAACGCCCGAGGATCATTCTCCACGACGATGTCGGGATCAACCCCATGTCCCTCGATGATCCACTGCCCGTCGGGAGAAGCGAAACCGAATTCGGGAACGAAGACGGCCCCCCCGTCGATCAGCGGCCCGTGACTGGTGATGCCGATGACGCCGCCCCAGGAGCGTTTGCCGATGAGAGGCCCCAATCCCGCCTGCCTGAACATCGCCGGAAAGATGTCGCCGTCAGAGGCGGAATTCTCGTTGAGCAGACACACCATCGGCCCATAGAACACTTGGGCGGGATAAGTGGTGGCGTCCTCCCGCGTTCGCGAAAAACTCACCGCCAGGAGCACCCGTCGCAAGCGTTCGATGAGCATTTGTGAGACGTTTCCACCACCGTTATAGCGCACATCGACGATCAACCCCTGCTTGCGGATCTGCCCATAGAACCATTTGATGAATTCGCGGATGCCGTTGGCGCCCATATCGGGAATGTGGATGTAGGCGACCTGCCCATTGGTCAACTGGGACACTTTTTCCCGATTGTGCGTCACCCAATCCAGATAGATGAGGTTCACCTCGCTGGTGATGGGCTTATAGGTGACCTGGCGGGCGCCTTCCATCGTCGGCGTGGCGTTCACCGTCAATTGAACCGGGCGATCCGCCTTATGGAGAAGCAATCGGTAGGGATTATCGTTAGCCCGGAGTTCTACGCCATCGATGGCCAGGACATAGTCGCCTTCTTTGATATCAACGCCGATTTCGGTGAGCGGAGCGCGATAGCGATCCTCTTCGTTCTGTCCCGTGAAGATCTTGGCGATGCGATAGCGCCCAGAGGCCTCATCCAGCTCGAAGCGGGCGCCGGGTAAGGCCACCTTGGGACGAGGCGGGATCTTATAATCTCCACCGGCAATATAGGCGTGCGAGACGTTCAACTCGGCGATCATCTCGCCGATGACGTAATTGAGATCGGATCGATGAGCGACGTACCGGAGTAACGGTCGATACTGCTCGCGTAGTGCCTCCCAATCGTATCCATGCATGTTCTTGACGTAGAAGAAATCGCGGAACCGCCGCCACACCTCATTGAAAATCTGCGTCCATTCCTCGGCGGGCACGCGATCCACCATCAGGCCTCGAGTGGAGACCTTCTTCTTCGAGCCCTTCCCCTTGGGAGAGGCGTCATAGAGGTAGTAGGCCTGACCTTGGCGCACCAGGACTTTCGTTCCATCCGAGGAGAGGGCATATCCGGAGACGTCCTCGGCCAGTGTCGTCTCTTTCCGATCCTCGAGCGAGAAGATGCGCAGCTCGGATTTCTTATCGCTCGAACGACCGTAATAGAAAGGCGTGCCCCGGACATAGAGGAGATGGCCTTTGTTGGCCGACAAGCCGTAATAGTTATCCGCGTCGACCGGCACGCGCGCCACTCGTTGAGCGAGGCCGTCGAAATCGATGGTGATATATTTTTGCTCTTCTTGCTCGGCCTCTTTTTGCGGTTCGGATGGCGTCTTCCCTCCGCCTTTCTTTTCCTTCGTCTCTTTCTTCTCGATGGTGACTTCATCGCTCTCGGGCGGGAACGGATGCTTCACGTCTTTGCGCAAAGCGAGCGCATAGATATACGTCTCTCGATCGACGACGTAATTCCACTCGAATGATCCGATCTGTGGCGCGAACTCTCGATCGCTGAGGTAATAGAGATAATTGCCCTCCGGATCCCAGGCGGGATTGAATTCGTTGAAGTACTCGCCGGTGATGCGACGCACCTGGCCATCGGCGACGCTCCAGATGTAGATTGACCGGAAGCCATTGGCATCACTCAGCGAGAATGCCAGATATCCACCATGCGGCGACCAGGTGTAGTCGCGGACCTGACCGCGCCGCTCATCGGCGATCTGAATCAGTTTCCGGTCTTTCACCGTCAGCACATAGAGCTTTCCGTCCTTATCGCTGAAGGCGAGGCGCTGACCATCGGGCGCCCATTCGGGGGCATAGCGCATAGCGTGCCCACCGTCGGTGAGCTGCTCCGGTTCACCCGAACCATCCTGATTGATGAGATAGATTTCATCTTCGCCATCGCGATCGGAGACGAAGGCGATTTTCGATCCATCGGGCGACCATCGCGCCCATTTATCGTGAGCCCCGGACGAATCAGTCAGATTGCGCGTCGGTCCTTTCTCAATTGGCGCTGTGAACACATCCCCTCGCGCGACGAACAGAGCGCGTTCCCCTTTAGGGCTGAGCGAGAAATCCTCGATGAACCGGGCCGCCGAAACGCGAGACGGCCGCATGGCCACACCATCATTGGGCACGTAGATGGAGAGTCGTCGAGGCGTGTTGGTTCTCGTATCCAGTACATACAACTCCCCATTCAGTTCGTAGACGATCTGCCCGTTCTCACCACGACTGGGCCAGCGCACGTCCCACTGACGGTAGTGGGTGATCTGCCGAACTCGCCTGGTTCGCAGGTCATACACATAGAGATTCAACTTGCCGTCCCGATCGGAAGCGAAATAAATCTTATTGCCGATCCACATGGGATCGCGTTCGGTGCGCGGATGGCGAGTGATGCGCTCGGCCGCGAGCCTCTGAAGATCGAAAATGAAAAGATCCTGCGCCCATCCGCCTTGATAGCGCTTCCAGGTGCGGAAGTCGCGGAACAGCGGCGAATAGACGATGCGCCGTCCGTCGGGCGAATAATCGCCGGCACCCGACGTGGGCATGGGGAGGGGTTCGGGCAATCCCCCCTCTAATCGGACGAGGTAGAGCCGACTCTGACTCAATGACCAGCCATCGCGCATCGAGCGGAACAAGATGGCTTTTCCATCAGGCGTCCAGCCATAGACCTGATTATCGTAGCCCCAACGGGGCGGCAGCGGTCCACGCGCCGGATAATACGTCAATCGCTTGGGAATGCCGCCCGTGCTGGGAATGACGTACACCTGCTCGTCACCATCATACTGACCGGTGAAGGCGATCCACTTCCCATCGGGCGAGAATTTGGGAAACAGTTCCTGCCCCTCGTGAGCCGTCAAGCGCATGGCCGTTCCCCCGGATGAGGAGACGATCCACAAATCGCCGGCATAACAAAAGACGACCCGGTCGCCATGAATATCGGGGAATCGCAACAGCTTGGTCTGCGCCGAGGCGAAGCTCGTCCCCACAAAGAGAAACAGCAGACAGGCCACAAAACGAAGTCGCGGAATCCATCGATGGCGAATCATAAGCGACCCTCCTTCCTGTGAATTGAGACCACACGAACACGGCGAGGCAGAATTGTTCATATCGCGTCCGCCGATGTCAAGAGATCCTCTCCGATGAGATACGAGAGGGAAACCGAAGGACGCCGACGGCGCGCCCGAACGTCAGTCCTCTATGCTCGCCGGCTTTGAGCGAACAATATCTCAATCGGCCTTGAGCGAACACTGCCTGAACTCCGCGCTTCCCTCTCTCCGCCTCGATCATCGCGCCCTTGTAAAGTGTGGTGCGAGAGAGCCTCACGCGCCCATCCCCCAAGAGCCCATGTTCGTCTCTTCGGCATGGCGCGTCAGGCCATGAGTGACATTGATGAAAATGAGGTGGCACACGCTGTCAGCGTGCGCGACTTCATTATGCAATCTTCGGGGCGCGTCTTGCACATGGACGATTCTCCCGGAAACAGGTGAAGCATCAACTCGCGATTCATCACCCTCATTCGTTCGGTGCAACCTGTGGGACTGCCAGCGACTCCCGAGACAGGCAACTCGAGGTACCATCCTGCGCTCCATCACACCCATCCTTCATCGTGAGCCCGCGCCCCCATGAGCGACTCATCAATTCCGGACATTCCGACCATCCACCTGACCACCCGTTGACTATCGCACCTCTCGTGAGCGGGCGATCTGGTTGAGTCGGGCGACGGCCACCTCATTTGGGCCGCTCGGCGATGCGTTGAATGTCGGCCAGCGCCCGTCGCGCCGCGACCGTCAAATTAGCGTCGGCATCTTGGGCCAGGATGGCCTTGAGCGCTTCCACGGCATCGCGCACGTGAAGCCGCCCGAGCATCTGGATGGCGAGCTGTTGCAATGAGTAGACCGGCGAGTGCAGCAGCCCGATGAGCGTGCGATGGAGTTCCTCATCGTCCGGGGCACACGCCTCCCAGGCCAATAATGCCGCTTGTCGCACGCCTTGATTGTACGCACGACCGGTGTATGGTCTGATCTCGGCGACCAGTCGTCGATCTTTCAACTCCTTGAACGCTTGCAAACAGGCGATGGTGATTTCGTCATACCAGGCCTTGCGGCCGAGTTGTCGTTTGATGATCTCGGGGTCAATCCGGGGATTCATCCTGGCCAGCGTCACGATGGCCGCCCCTACGACATCGGTATGAGGATCGCGCGCGATGACTTCTTTGAGCCGGCTTTCTGCCGTCGATGATCCCCATTTCCCCAATGCCAGGACGGCCGCCTTTCGGACGCGATAATCCGCCGATTGGAGAGCTCGCGAAATGGCGTGCTCGGCGGCTTCGGTGCGCACGGATCCGAGCTGAAACGCCGCCTCTGCGCGCACTCCCCAGAACCCGGGTTCGGTGATGAGTTGCATCAGCGCAGTGACCGTCCGCTCATCGGTCGGATATCGGGTGGCCAGTTGCCGAATGGCGCGCAATCGACCGGGCACGGCATCATGCTGAGCCTGATAAATGAGTTCGTCGATGTCCTTGAGGAAACGAATCTCGGCCACCAGATCGCCTTCGCCGTCGAAGCTCACCATCAACGGCTTCTGCTCGCAGGGGAAGACGAACTGCTCCTGCGCCTTCCTGATCCACACGTGCTCCTTCCAGGTTCTGGAAGGAGTGGCCACAGTGATAGTCGCCGGAAGCGTGAACAGGCCCTGCCCTTTCACCTGCGGTTGCACTTGTTTCACCGTGAGGTCGATGAGCTTCGCCTCGGCCAGATACCGGTAGCTGACTTCCAATTGCGGATGACCGGCGCCGGTGACCCACTGATTGAAGAACCATTCCAGATTCTTTCCGGTCGATTCTTCGATGGCGATTTTCAGATCGTGACTATCCACGTTGGCAAACTGGTGGGCGCGAATATAGTCCCTGAGCGCCCGGAAAAATAGCTCATCGCCGAGGACGCGCCGGAGCATGTGGAGCACGGCCGCGCCCTTCAGATAGGTGTGTGCCGTGTTATAGATCTCATTGGGGGCATCGAAGCGGTGATATTCGAGCGGGCGGATGATGTGTTCGTTTCTGACATACTGGAAGTAATGTTTCTTGGCCAGCTCGACGTCGAAGAGGAGCTGATCGTGTCCCTGCGATTCCTCATCCCAGAGCATCATGCAGTAGCTGGCGAAGCTCTCGTTGAGCCAGATGTAACTCAAATTCCGGCAGGTGAGGTTATCGCCAAACCAATGATGGGCGAGCTCGTGAGCGATGGTCGATTCCGCCGTCCAATCGGTCGTGTATTCAGTGAAACTGGGACTGAAATCCAGCGGAGCCGTTTCATCACGCAGGACGCTCGCCTGGTGACCGGTGACGGTGGTATGCTCCATAGCGCCGATGGCGTAATCGGGAACGGCGATCTGATCATATTTGTCCCAGGGATACAGGTATCCGAATCGGCTGGAGAAAAATTCCACCATGCGCGTTGTATTCCGAAATGCATAAGCGCCCTCTTTGAAGCGCCCGCGCGGCACCCAGAAATCGATGGGGATCGTCCCGAATGCCGGTGCGAGTTCCCCTTTCTCGAAATCGCCCACATAGAGGGCGATGAGGTAATTGGCGTGGGGCAGTCGCTCCAACCAGTGATACGTCTTCTGACCATCGGGGTGCGAACGGGTTTCGATGAGCCGACCGTTGGAGATGGCCACATAGGGCGGCGGGACGGTGATGAGCATCTCGGTAGAGAACTTGTCGTTGACGTCATTGTAGATGGGCAACCAATTGGCATGAAGTCCCCCCTCGCCATATGTGGTGACATAGTAACGCTCAGGATTCTCCGGATCGGGGCGAAAGTACATACCGGCCCGAGGTTGACACTCGTAGTACACAACGAGGGTCAATCGGTCATAAGGTCCCTTGGCCTCCGAGAGCGTGATCTCTAACGAATGCGGCGTCGTCCGGAAGGCGACGTCTCGCTTTCCCTCCTCGTCGGTCACTCGTTTGACATCGAGATGAATAGCATCCAAGGCCAACGACGACAGGCGACGCAGTGGTCGGAGCGTGATGGTCGATTTACCGAACACACGCCGGTCGGGGAAATCGAAAGAAATCTCGGCCTTGTAATGAATGATGTCATATTGGCGTTCACGATTGGTATGGTACGCGCCCTCGGGAAGCTTTTGCGCTCCACTCCACCCGGAGAGCGCCAGCACGATGAGGAGAATGAAGAGCGAACGATGCGGTCTTTTCATCATGTTCTCCTTCGAAAATGAGTGGCGCAAGCTGCCGGCTTGCGCTCCACCGCTTTCCTCTGCCTCAGCCCGCGAAGCCATGACCGACTCCTCTGAAAATCACCGCCGAGGACGCCGAGCAGGCGAAGAAAAGAGGCCCTGTGATCTTGACGATCCTGGCAGCTCCATTTTCCTGGTTCGTGGCCTATCGCAGCCCATGAGCGATCTCGGCAAGGTGTCTATCACAGCAAGGGAGGATTATATCTTTTTGGAGAGTCCGTCAAGGGAGAACGAGCGTGACTGGTTGCGAACGTGAATCTCGGAGTCCACCGAGATTTCGATCCCGGCGAATCGGTGCAGACACCGCCTTGAAGGCATAGGGACGAGAGGTGCGAATACGGGTATACACGAAACTATCCGCTTGATTCCCATCGTTGATCGGACGTGATCTTCCCAGGAATCTCTGCCTCGTCGAGTTTCGTTCATGCTTTGATGGTGAACTCGACCTGCCGAATGGCGCGCTGCCGAGACCGCCCCTCCGTCACCGTCACCCGCAACACATACTGACCCGGCACCAACCGCTCCAACGGCACCCGCCAACTCACCATCACCCCCTCTCCCCCCCTCACCTCCCGCCGCTCCTCCCTCCCCC
>JALSQX010000059.1 GCA_026985075.1 Blastocatellia bacterium
AGCGGGCCGACTTTGGAAACTCATATCCACAGAGCCGGTTGCCATTCCCCTGTTCACCGCACATCCGTGCGTCGGAAGGCGAGAGTGCTGGCGATGAGCCATCCGAGGTTGTAAAGGATGAGGATGAGGGTCGGGGGCGCGGCGGCCGAGAAGCGCTCTCTGAGCGGCGTGGCCTCGAAGGTGAATGAGCTGGCGAGATCCGGCTTGTGGCGCTCGGCGCTGGTGATTGTCTTTACTTCCTGCTGGCGATCATAGAGGCGCGCCTGTTTGCGGAACCGCTCATCGGCGTCCAGGCCGGTGTCTGAGAGCGCCGTCACAGCATGAAGAAACGAACCGTACGGCGAGAGACTCGCCAACCACATACCGGTCCGCTCTTGTGCCCATAGCCTGGCCCGGAACGCGTTCTCTAATTGTGTGAGGGCGGCTTTGTGTTCCCGTTCCCAGGCCCGTTGGATCTGCTCAAAGACTCTCAGTGCTTGCTCTCGGTTCATCCGTTCGCGCCGGACGCGCTCGGCGCCGCGGGCGTGCCGAGCCTTGAGTTCATGCGTGAGTTGAGCATCGAGTCGATTGCGCTCTCGGGCGAATTGCTGATACGTCGGCGCCGGCGTCAGTCGAGCCGCCACATAGGGCGTGATATTGGGCCAGATGAATATCATGGCGACCCAAATCAGCGTGGTGGAAGCCAGAGCCGTCGTCGAACGCTTCACTAACGCCGAGATGCAGATGCCTATCAAGGCAAAGGTCGAGAGATAAAGCGCGCTCGTCAGGGCGATCAGACCGAGCGCTGCCAGCTCGCCGCGCGTCAGGCTGAACAGCGAGTTGGACAAGAAGTGCGCCAGCGCCACGGCCATCAGCAGCACGATCAGCACAGTGACCGTCATCGTTCCACACACGGCCAACCATTTGCCAAGCAGAATCGAACTCCGGGGCAGAGCGTGAGCCAGCATCTGCCGCAGCGTGCCCCGTTCTTTCTCGCCCGTGATGGTATCGTAGGAAAAGAGCAGCGCAATCAGGCCGAGCACCACGCCGATGCAGAACGTGAGATCGATGGTGGGAAACAGCGCTTCCATGGAGTCGATCTCCACAGCCTGTCTCGGCTCCGGGGGAGCGCTGGCCGAGAGTTCGATCTGGGTCGGTGCCATCGGCATGAACCCACGGAAAAGGATGGCCAGCATGGGCGGCGGGCGATCGACGATGACAATGTCCGGGCCCGCTCGACGGTGCAGTTCTACCCGACGGGTGTAATCTTGCACTTGTTGATCATGCTCGATCGTCAGGACAAACATGATCGCACCGACCAGCCCCATCAGCACGATCATGAGGATAGCAAAGCGCAGGCTGAAGAGATCTTCACGGAATTCCTTCCACATCAGGAGTCTTAACATCATTCACCTCACATCGTACCGATTGAACTGTAGGGCGGCTCCTAACAGGAGCAAGGCGTTCCAACCAAACAACAAAGCCAGATCGGGCAGCGCGTCCCGGATCGCCTGTCTCGGGCTTCTCGGCTCGATGAGTGACTCGTGTAACTGTTGCTGAAGGCGTTTCGTCTTGGCGAAAAATTCTTGCAGAGCGGCCTGCAGGCGTGCTTGCTGCTGCTCGGGAGGTTCCTGGCTGCTCAGGCGCAGGCTGATCTCGGTGTCGCGCCGATCGGCCAGTTCGATATATTGGTTGCGAGCACGGCGCAGTTTTTCGATATACGCTTCGAACTCGGCCGTGCCCGTGCCGGCCAGATCCGTGGCCACGTAAACGAAAGAACTGACGGGCGACAGTCGCGCCAGTTGCCGCGCCAAGCGGTCACGCTCGAGCCGCCGATTGATATACGTGTCGTCCAGTTGACGGGCCACGGCGCGCACCCGAGGGGAGACTTCTTTGTGAAGCCTGCCATAGCCTGGCACCGCGAAACCAGACAAATGCTTCGCTTCGGCTTCGTCTTCGATCTCTCGGGCGGCCCTCAAGAGCGCCCGTTCGTGTTCTGCGGGCGTCGGCAGCAACTTCAGTCGCTGAGCGGCGAGCGCGGTGAGATTCGGTAAGATCAATACCAACACCAGCCACGCGGCCAAAGCCAGGCCGGCGGCGGCTTTCGTTCGCGTGGCCCAGGCGGAGAGGAACATGCCCAATGTGACGAACACCGATCCATAGAGCATTGACGCGCCGATGAGGAGACCGACGCGCTGCCAATCGATTCCGCTCAGCGTCAGACCACGAACACTGGTCAGATACAGGAGCCCAAGCCCGGTGGCGAGCAGGAACGTCGTCTGTAAGCTCGCGGTCGCGCCCAGCCATCGGCCCAGGAGGAGGCTCCGGCGAGGCACCGGATTGGCCAGCGTCGAGGCCAGCGTGCCGGTTTCTTTTTCTCGGGTGATGATATCGAAGGTGAAGAACAAGGCCAGCAGGCTGAGGATGATCTTGACGACGTAGAGAAAATCCGGCGGGGCGAACAGGCGCTTGGTTCGAACGACTTCCTGCGGATTTCCGAGATGAAAGGTGATGATCGGACCCAATCGGTCAGGCCCGCCGAGCGTCACGGCCCGCTCCATCTCGGCATCCAATCCCTTGGCCAGAATGGAGAGCGGAAGCGGGCGTCGAATAATGGGTTCGGGGCGTACGCTTCGAGCCCGCATCATCATGAAATCTCGGCCGAGCGTTTGGTAGAACGCCGTCGTGCCGGAGAACAACTCGTCGGCTTGGGCGATGCGATTGATCGACCAGTTGATCAATCGCTGATCGTAATCGTTGGCCATGAAGAAGGTGCTGCTCAGGATGAGGAGGAGGAGAAGGCCGAAAGCAATGGGCGTCTTCAGATTCTGAACGTTGGTCGCGATTTCCTGTTCGGCGATCAACCAGGCGGGCGATTGGGCGAGCACGTGCTCCCGCCGGCGTCGCACGGCGGCAATGATCAGATCGAGCAGCTCTACGCCCAGGCGCGCGGGCCAGACGTAGACTTCGCCGAGGAGAACGAGAGGATTCGGTCGCGGGATGATCATCGTTGACATGGGTTCACCTCCTCCAGTTCATCTCACGTCATACCGACGAAAAGCAACGTAGGCGATAGGCACTGGCATCCCGCCATATCCCACCGCCTCTTGCCCCCAGGGAAGTTCATCTTCGAGATTTTAGTTAGGCATCGAATTTCGATGATCGTCCGTCGAGACACAGGATCGATGACCGTACCGCCCAGCGGATACGCCTCGTTGAGAAAAACGTTCATCGCTTTCCGGTAACGGCGTGCCCTGGGCTCAGCCTGCTGATGGGTCCTCAGCCGCGCCGTATAATCCCGGACCGTCAAAAATGACGCAGGGGAAACGAGGACCTTGCATGTCAACAGTCCAAAGCGGAAGGTGAGAAGATTTTGACAGGATGCTTTCTTTATGAGCATCCAAAGTATTTCGCCCTTCAACTCCATTTCCTCCCAGCTTTATCGCACGTCGTAACGAATGAAAGCCATGTGAGTTGCTATGAAAAAGAAGAGAGCGTAGATCACCAGCAACGCCACGTCTGGCAGACTATGGGCGAGCGATTCCGAGATCTCGGGAAAGCGGAACTCAAAGCGGGGAGGCTCCTCGGGCCGCTCTTCTCCTGGGAGCGTGCCGCCGAATCTCCAATAATGCCCCTCGTCCATGATCAGGTCCTGATACATCCTGCTGAATACCAGGCGATCCACGCGGTCATAGTGACGTCTGACGGCGTCGAAAAACCTCATCTTCACCGTCTCTCCCGTGTCGGCCATGTCCGTCATCACATAGGCAAAAACCGACGCCGGCGATATTCTGGCGATATTCCTGGCCAGACGGAGTTGCCGTTGCTTTTTGCGCTGGTGGTCTTCGTCGATCTTGGCCAACTCGTCGCGCATTCGGGCTTCGAATGGCTTGGCGATCTCGTTCCTTCTTCGCACGAATTCCGGATCGTTGGCGTCAAAGGTGAGTGCCCCTTCCGCGAGCCCCTCTTGTCTGGCCTTTTCAAAATAGAGGTCTTTGAGCGCTCGTCCTTTCTCCTTCTGAATATTTTCTACCAGGAGTTTCTTTCGCAGGGCGATGACGGCGTCACTCTCGACCGGGCGGATCATCCCCGCCACGATGATGCTCAGTCGCGGCACGGCGAGAACGAGGACGACCCAAATGAGCATGAGAACGATGAGCGTCGTCTTCGATTGATGGCTGAGCGATGAGATCAGCATGCCCAGCAAATAGAAGGTGCCGATGTACACAATCGATGTGATCACCATGAGCAGAACCTTTGTTCCAAGGTTTTGATCAAAGAGCGGATAGCCGGTAGCCGTGAGAATGATCAGACCGAGACCGGTGGCGATGAGGAAAGGTACGGCGAGCGTGAGCATTCCTCCGGTGAATTTTCCCAGCAAAATCTTATATCTGGGCACAGCATTGGCCAGACAGAGCCTCAGCGTTCCCATCTCCTTCTCGCCCGATATGGCATCGAAGGCGAACAGGAACGCGATCAGACTGAGCACGGCTTGAACGACGAACAGGAAATCAATCCGGCCGAATACCTCATAGATAGGATCGCCATAGCTTCTCGGTTTGTCCATTTGAATCTGATTCGGCTGGATGGAGAAACCTTTAGGGAGACTCGTTTCGATACCATTGGCGAAGACGGCGAGCGGCGATGGAGGTCTCGTTCCGCTCCATCCACCTCGTGAACCTCTCAACGCGGATTCGATTTTGAGTTGCTCGTTGTAATCGGCGAGCCATCGCTCGTACGTCTGGGCATTGACATAAAGGCTCAGCGGAATCAGCAGCACACAGAGCATCAACAGGACGATAAAGCGAACGGACATCACCAGATCGAGGATTTCCTTCTGCAGTAGTGTCAAGAAGGAAGCCGGGCCAATTGCCGCCTCCAAGGTTTGGTTGAGTTCGGGAGATTGTACGTCAGCTTTGGCCATGACTTCTCTCCATGTGTCATTTGAGATCCTCGACCAACCCCGATACTCAAAAGAGTCGGCCAGAGGTTCACGAGTTCACGATGATACGCGATGAACTGATCGTTGAACATCATTCGGTTCATCGGCGAATCTGGGTGAATGTTCTTTGTCACAGGAGCAGATGACCATCAGTCCTTCAACGCGTGTTTGATCAACGGGCGCAGATCCTCGTGGCGATTCGCGTTGCCGCCAGTTAAAAACGCATAGATCCGCCCTTGTTTGTCGATGATGATGTGCGTCGGAAACACGGAAATATCAAATTGCTCGGCGATCTCGCCGGCGCGTGGGACGATGTGATACTTGAACGTCGTCTCTTTCAAGAAGTTCCGGAGCGCCTTTTCATCATCAAGAGCGAAAGCAATGAACACCACGTCTTCGCCTGTGAACTCGTCTGCGAGTTTGTTGAGCCCGGGAATTTCTACGCGGCACGGCGCGCAGCCCATGAACCAGAAGTTGAGCACAGCGACCTTTCCTCGCAGCACGGTGGAATCGAATTGCTGACCATCGAGTGCAATGGCGCGAAATGCCGGGGCCCGCCTCATGCTCGCTGTGGGCGTCGTCGATCTCTCTCGCTTCTCGTTTAGAATATCGCCGAGCCATTGAGATGGGAGGGCTGCCGGGCCTGTCTCTATTCCATATGGCGAGAAGTCCCAGTACCCGGGCATGGTGCCATCGAGCCCGCGCACCAGCACACTGAGCACTTCGGGCGGACGAAGGACGCGCAGGACCATCAGTTCATTCTCACTCGTCCAAGGTTCATCGAAGCCTCGCACCCGCCGACCGGCTCGCCCCGCCCGAATTGCCTGCCGTTGGGCCATCAGGCGATTGTAATCCTCCAGCCGGTTGGTGTAATCGCGGGCGCCCACGTAGATGGCCAGCGGCGTCAGTCCCAGCACCAATAACCCGATGATCAGGAAACGCAGGCTGGTCAACTGTTCGGCCAGCTCCCGCCCGGCGACGGTCCACGCCGCGCGAAACCCACCCGGCGCGGCCGCCGCCTGGAACGGGATGTGAGGCGATGAAGTGGCGTGTGCCTCAGCCATGATAAACCTCCCTGAGGAGCGAACCTCGAACGGCCACCAGCAAACAAGCGGTCATCAGGGCGGCGGTTCCTTCGTGTTCGTTGTCCGAACCGATGCCATCCGGTTGAGCGAAGGAGCATCGTCGACGCCGGTGGGCCGAGAGAAAACCGATGGACGACGTCGGCTCGGTCAGCGATCGCTGAGCCGACGATCACGAGGCGCGACGCTCTTCCGGCTCCGGCCCCAAGCCGCCGCGCATGTAATCCAGGTAGAGCCGTTCCAGATTCTCGTACTCCAGCTCTTCGCGGGTTCGCTCCATCACCTTGCGCCCTTCTTTCATGATGCCCACTCGATCGGCGATCTCCTTGGCGCGGAAGATATCGTGAGTGGACATGAGAATGGCTTTGCCGCGCCGCCGAAGTTCTTTCAGCGTCTCGATGAATTCGGCGGCCGAGGCGGGATCCAATCCGGCCGTCGGCTCATCCAGCAGTAGTGCTGGCGCATCTTTGATCATGCAGATGGCGATGCCCAGCTTCTGTCGCATGCCCTTGCTGAACTCTTTCACTCGCTGTTCGAACGCTCTTTCGGGCAATCCCACTTCCCGCATGACCATGTAGTAGTCTTCTTTTTTGAGATTCTTCTTGCCGCCCAGCTTGGCGAAGAAATCCAGGTTCTGTCGGGCCGTGAAGTTGCCGTACAACATGACGTTTTCCGAGAGATAGGCGACATATTTCTTGGCTTCCAGCGGATCTCGGGTCACGTCGATGCCGTTGATCAACGGCGTGCCCGACGTCGGTGGGATGAAATTGAGAAACAGGTTGATGGTCGTCGTCTTCCCGGCACCGTTGGCGCCGAGCAGGCAATAGATCTCGCCAGGATTGACCTTGAGATTCAGCGAATCCAAAGCTAACACCCCGTCCTCATATCGCTTGGTCAGATTGATGGCTTCGATCATAGATGCCTCCCTCAGGCACAGATTTACAGATGAGTTGATTGATGGCATATCCTCATGGCGTTTCCTCGGATTGGGGCTTTCATCCCGTCTCTCTCCTTCACGTACAGCGTCGCGAATCAGCGGCATCCATTCATCGGTTCATCCGCGTTTTCATCTCCTCGTCAGTTTAATCCCGAAGACGACGATGCCGATGACCAGGAGCAGCAAAGCGCCGATCAGTCCGGCCATGCCCCAGACGTTGGTGCGCGCCTTGACGCTGACGCGATAGATCTTGTCTTCGGACGGCACCCGCCGGTTATAAGCGTAGCTCTCGGTCTTGATGCGCACCTCATAATCGCCGACGGGGACATCTGGCGGCGGCAGGATCTTCAATTGCACGCGCTCTTCCCGATTGATCTCCAGTGCCGGGATGATGTCGGGCACCAGCTCCACCTGCCAGTTTAACGGGTATTCGGCGGTGAGCCTGATATTATCCAACCGTCGCGTTCCCGTGTTGCGTATGGTGAGGTTCGTCTCCACTGCCTCGCCGACCTGAATCTCCGAGTAGAGGCTCACGGCCGAGACTTCGATCCGCCCCACCCCGCGAGGGATGATCTCCAGTCGAACGGCGCCCGCTCGACTGCGGCGGATCTCCTCCGGCGTGTAATGTCGGTCTTGGCTGAATCGCGCCGCCTGTTTGTCGTTCATCACCACCGCCCAGAAAGCGAGCGGTTCATCGATGCGCACGTCTTCGTCGGCGCGCTCGGGGAGAAACAGCCGGAGACCCAGCCGCTGCTCGGTCACTCCCGCGGGGAAATTGATCTGCTGGAGGCGGGCTTGCGTCTCCGGGTCGAGGAAGCTGTAGCTGATCTGTCGCGGCAGGTTCAACACCTTCAGTTGAAACCGTCGGACATCGACCGTCGATCGTTCCAGACGCAAATCATAGGTGGCCTGCGAACCGAGATCGGCCTCTTGCGAGATCTGCGTGGCCGTGATGGTCACCACATTCCCGGTCTCCGCCTGTTGGAGTTGAATCTGGATCTCCTGTTGCTGCCCTTTGTAACTGGCGGCGACGATGACGCTCTGGACGTCGCGCAGGAGCTGAAATGCGATGGTTCGTGACTGGCCATACTTCAGTTCGGGGATGTGCACTTCGTAAGGCAGGGCAATGGTCGTGCCGCGTGAGACCGGTTGACCGTTCGGGCCGGGCGTCCCGGCATCGCGGAGCGAGATGAAGATGTCCCGGACCGTGCGGGTGCGCAGCGCTTCGGGGATCGGTTCGGCGCCCTCGAAGTTGCTGAGTAGACGAAACTGCGTGTCATCGAATGTCGGCGTGAGATTGGCCACCGTCAACCGCACCCATTTGCGACCATCGCGGGTCTGATATTTGATGGCCTGGCGAACCGAGATGCGCGGTTGCAAACTCAACAGCGAGAGCACCGCTTCCTGGTAGTTGAGTTGCGCCATCTCGACGGCCGTGCGGGCGCGGTCCAGTTCCGTCCGGGAGACCAGGCCTTGCTCAAACAGTTCTTCTGTGCGTTGCAATTGCGTGCGCGCCTCTTTCAATTCGATCTGGCGGCGGCGCACTTCCAGGAATCGCCGTTGTTCATCGGTGATGGGAGCCTGCTGGGCGTGACCAGTGAGTGGGGTGAGCAATCCCCAGGTCATCACCAGGGCCATGAGCATCCGTTTGATTGCTTCCAGCCGAGCCGTCATACCCCCTTTCTTTTATGCAACTAGTGTGCCAAATGTTCCCGGTTGACAGAGAGCGCCGCCGGGAGCTGGAGGTGAAAGGATAAGTCTCGTCGCAGGAGTGAGTTAAGCAATAGAGGCGAACGGCGAGTCGCCTGTTCCCGGCTTGGATCGTCGCGGCGGATCTCCGCAAGGTGGGTAACGCATTACCCACAGGTCGGGACCGGAAATCAAGGGTTTTCGTGTAACTCTCAGATGAAGTTTGGCTTACAGCGAAAGGCCGAGTGGGTAACGGATTACACACCGGTGGGTAACGCGTTACCCA
>JALSQX010000060.1 GCA_026985075.1 Blastocatellia bacterium
CCCGCCTCAACCCCTCCGACTCCGCCACGATCCCCACCACCCAGGTCAACTCCAAAACCTCACTCCGCCGCACCTTGTACATCAAATCCGTCCCTATGTTCCCCGTCCCCAAGATGGCAACTTTGACGCGTTCTCCGGCCATCATTCACTCACCTCCCTGAGTTTCACCCCTCGCGCTCCAGGAGAGGGAAAATGTCCGCTTCCTCTTGATGAATATGTTCCACGATCATGCTGATGACGCGCTCTCCAGTGCTGACGAGCGTCTCTAAGGCGCGACGCGTTCCCGTCGATTTCACGCCGGCGAGCGCCCTTTTGAGCCGCTCATATTCCCGCCGCAAGAGGACATCTTCGTTCTGGAGCTCCCGAACGACCGTATGATGTCCCCATCCCCGGTTCAAAAGGACGGGAAGCAAAGACTCTTTTTCCCTGGCGCAATGAACCATGATCTCATTCTTGAGAAGACGACACAGTCCCTGCAGGGCCTCCACCACCGTCGCGGCATCGGTTGATGCAATGGACAACCCATTCAGCGAGCGATCGAGCTCCCTCAACCGCTGTAAGAGCTCGCGGTGCTCCCTCTTCAGTTCATCTAACTCTTTCAATATATCGACGTCCATCGAAGCATCTCCTCGGGGCGGATTCGTCATCAAGAGAGAGAAGACTTTTTACAGGCTGCCGCCCTTCCAGTCAAGTGCTGGCTCGAATGGGCTCACTTGGATTGAATTCGGACACGCTCGCTCAACTCCAGATCCGCTTCCACGCGCACTCACGTCCGCACTCGCGCCTCGAACGCGATACTCTTCACCCGCTGGATTCCGGGCTCAGCTTCAGAACCATGTATGTGACGCTATTGGCCCTCGCTCAGGGTTCAGGCGAATGTGACACTCACCGACCCGAGATGGGCGAACTCGGCCTTCACCTCGTCGCCCGCGCTCACCCCTAAAGCTGCCGACAATGATCCAGAGAGGATCACCTCTCCAGCCTTCAATGCGATGCCGAACTCAGCCAGCTTATTGGCCAGCCAGGTCACTGCTCCTGCCGGATGTCCCAGCACGGCCGCTCCCGCTCCCGTCAGGGCGACTTCTCCATTCCGGGAGAGCACCATCCCCAGCAACCGCAAATCCACAGCATCAATTGGCGTTCGCTGTTTTCCCAGGACGAACAATCCCGACGAAGCGTTATCGGCGATCGTATCGGCGAGTTTGATCTGCCATTTTCGAATGCGGCTATCGATGATCTCAATGGCCGGTGCCAGTGATTCAGTAGCCGCAATCACGTCTTCCATCGTCAAGCCCGGTCCCTGGAGATCGCGCTTCAGGATGAAAGCAATTTCCGCTTCCACTTTCGGTTGCACCAATCGATCCAGGGCGACCACTCCGCCATCGACGACGGCCATGTCATCGAGCAAATGTCCATAATCGGGCTGGTCGACGCCCAGCATCTGTTGCATGGCTCGACTGGTCAATCCGATCTTCTTTCCCACGACGCGTCGGCCCTCGGCGAGCTTGCGGCGAATGATTTCCAACTGGACGGCATAAGCCTCTTCCGGCGTCAATTGGGGATATCTCTCGGTCAACGGCGGAATCGGTCGCCGCCCTCGCTCGGCTTCATAGAGTGCAGTGGCCAGCTCCTCAATTCGCGATTCGGATAGCGGCATCGTTCGTCTCCCATCACCTGGAATTCTTCCTCTTTGGCGTAGCCGCTCCTCGCCGGGAACGCTCCCCCTCACCCCCTTCATCCTCCTCGGCGCCTCGATATCCGAGATCGCGCGAAATCGCCCGAGCGGCGGCCATGACCGACCGGGCCAAGATGGGAATTCGCTCATCGGTCAGTCGAAAAGCCGGCCCGGCGATACTCACCGAAGCCACGACGCGACCAGAATAGTCTCGGACCGGCGCCCCGATGCACTTCAATCCCTCTTCGAATTCCTCGTTATCGATGGAGTAGCCCCGCTGGCGAATGAGCGCCAACTCCTGCTTGAGCTCGACCAAAGTGGTGATCGTGTTCGGCGTGAAGGCCCGCAGGCCGCGCTGTCGAACCAATTCTTCCAATTCCCGTTCGGGGAGGAAGGCCAACAGCGCCTTCCCCACCCCCGTGCAGTGAGCCGGATTCCGCTTGCCCACGGTGGAAGGAACGCGCATCGTCCGCGGCGGCTCGTGCTTGTCCAGATAGAGTACCTCTCCTCGATCGAGGATACAAAAGTGCGCCGTCTCGCCCGTCTCCAACACCAACTGCTCCAGATGAGATCGCGCCCGCTCGCGCACATCCAGATGAGAGACGGCACTGCTGCCCATCTCAAAGAGCTTCAGTCCCAACCGGTACTTCCCATTGGAAGGACTCTTTTCGATCAATCGATGTCGCTCGAGCACCTTCAACAGTCGGCGCACTGTGCTCTTGTTCAATCCCAATCGCTCGATGAGCTCGGCCTGGGATAGTTCCGGTCCCTGCTTCCACAACAGTTCTAGGATGGCCAGCGCACGGTCCAGGACCTGGACGCGATAGGGGGATTGACCTGTCGAAGCGCGCTCACTCATGTGTCATATTATGGCGCTTTGATCACATAACAACACCTCTATACAATTACCAAAAACTGATCCGCGATGTCAAGCGATTTTTTACTCCCCATCTCACCGGGGCGACCGGTCGCTGACCGCTCGCCCGCGGAATGCTCATATCACGGCCCTCCCCTGAACGGCTCGGATATCCTCCGTGCGCCGATATGCGCGTCTTATTGGAGAAAGATCATCGATCGCCGAGACAGGAATGAATGCCCCGATGGCGACGCTCTCGCGCCTGACGACCTCACGATGACGGCAGTAAGCCGGGGAGAGTCGCTCATCTCATGGCTCTGACTATGAAATTGTGTGTGTCATAATATGACCCTATGCTTCAATTCTGAGCATTGGGATGCAGCGTCATCTCCACTCACAGCGACCGGGGTTCACTGTTGATCCCAGGCCCGGAGCGGAAGAAGTGCTCTCATCGACTCGGCGACCGAAGTTCACTGTGAGGAAGCCATTGATGGCCCATGGGATGGCCACGTTATGGGGGCCCGGCGTCCACTCGTTGAGGAGGCTATTGGGTTCAGACGCCGTCTCACTCGGGTGACTCTCAGGATTATACCTGAGCAGAAGGCGGGAATCTCACCCTCCAGGCGTGCGGCGTCCTCACCTCCACGGACGACGGCGGGCGCCAATCCACATGGAGCACCGAAGGTCAACTCAACATCCCCTGACTCTTTGACCCGACCTGAGGGGCGAGTGAACTCACCAGGCGGTGTACTACTCGCTCAGATCGACCCAGACACTTTTGACCTGAGTGTAGTATTCCAGCGCATGCATCCCCAATTCCCGACCGAATCCGCTTTTCTTGTACCCGCCGAATGGTGAGGCGACGTCGTAACGGTTATAGGTGTTAATCCAGACGGTTCCCGCCTTCAATTCCCGGGCCAGTCGATGGGCCTTTTTGATGTCCCGCGTCCACACGCCAGCGGCTAGGCCATAGATGGTATCATTGGCTTTTTCGATCGCCTCGTCGAGATCTCTCACGGGAATGACCGACAACACCGGTCCGAAGATCTCGTCCTGAGCGATCTTCATCTTGTTATCCACTCGATCGAAGATGGTGGGATTGAAGTAGAATCCCTTCCCGTTACCGAGGGACGGTCGATCGCCGCCAGTGACCAGGATGGCGCCCTCGCGACGCCCGATTTCCACATACCGCATGACCTTCTCCAGTTGAGCTTGGGAAGCGAGCGGACCGAGTCGTGTTTTGGGATTCAAGGGGTCGCCGGGTTGGGCTTTTTGAGCGCGCGCTGTCAGGCGTTCCAGCAATTGATCGTGAATCGCCTGCTCGACGAACAAGCGCGAGCCCGCCGTGCACACCTGACCGTTGTTATAGAAGATGCCGATGAACGCTCCTCGCGTCGCCTGATCCAGGTCAGCATCGGCCAGAACGATATTCGGCGATTTCCCTCCCAGCTCCAAGGTCACCTTTTTCAGCGTGGCCGCCGCTTCGCGCATGATCTGCTGTCCGGTCGTCGTCTCGCCGGTGAAGGCGATCTTATCCACGCCCGGATGGCGCACCAACGCCGCTCCCACCCGGCCCGGACCGGTCACCACATTGAACACGCCGGGCGGCAGATCGATCTCCTGAATGAGTTCAGCGAGTCGGAGCAGGCTGAGCGATGTCTCCTCGGCCGGCTTGGCGATGACCGTGTTCCCGGCGGCCAAGGCGGGCGCGATCTTCCAGCAGGCCAACAGCAACGGGAAGTTCCATGGCGTGATGGCCGCCACTACTCCCACGGGCTCTCTCAGGGTGTAGTTGAAAAACGGTCCACTCACCGGGATCGTCTCGCCTTGAATCTTGGTCGTCCAGCCGGCATAGTAATGGAACAGTTCGGCCACCATGGGAATGTCAACATATCGGGACTCGGTGATGGGCTTTCCGGCATCAATGGTCTCCAGGTAAGCCAACTCATCAGCGTATTGCATCACCAGGTCGCCGATTCTCCATAGTATCTTCCCACGGTCGGCGGCGCTCAGTTGACGCCACTTGCCGGACTCGAAGGCTTGCCGCGCCGCTCGCACGGCCTGATCGACGTCCTCATCTCCGGCCAGAGCGATATCGGTGATCGGTTCGCCGGTGGCCGGATTGATGCTCTGGAAGCTCTCACCGGAAAGCGGCTCTCGCCACTCTCCATTAATGAATAATTTCCCTGGTTTCACCTGGAATTTCGCCTCTTCTGTCATAGGCCTCCCCTGAAACGTAGAAGTGTGACACAAGATGATATCAATTCTCACTCATCGCGGTGGGCTATATCCTCGGAGCGACGGTTGTGAAGCCATCATCCTGCTGCTCTTGATGGCCTCCTCGTCGCCAGCAGTCGGCCCCGGGAAGGATGGGCGGCTCGCCCTGGAAGGAGTTCTCCGACTCCTCCTCAATCGACCGCCCCAGTATCCTTCCGCCTCGAGGATGAGTAAAAGTCGGCCGGGAAGGAGTTCTCCGACTCCTCCTCAATTGACCGACCTCCCACCGCCAGAAATCCAGAACAGGTAGTTATAGTTGTCGAGCCGTGGCGGCGTCAATGCGACGCCTACTGCTCAAGAGCATTCGAGAGCGGACCGACGACCCTCTCAATGCTTCCCTGGAGCCAGTGGGACGCCTTTTCGCTGTGAGGTGATGTAGCTCTCCAGGGCGATCATTCGGGGATCGTTGCAATCGAGCGGCTTTCCCTTCATCGGATGTTCAATGCACCAATTGATCATATCCCGCAATGTGGCCACCTGCTTGAGTTGCGTTTGAAACTTGGGATAGGTTTCCGGATGCGTATCGGCGGCATCGGGATGACACATATCGCAGGAGATGCCATTGGTTCCGCCGAGCGCCTTCCAGTCATGGAACAGCCGATATCCTTCCTCGATGATCCTGTTCTGCTCCCGCTCCCACGTCATCCGATCACGTTTGGTCCACTGACTCCTCTGCTTGGCCTGGTAGCTGGCCATCAACCGGGCAGCAACCGCCCGGGCTCGCGCTGGCGGCAAAACGCCGTCGGCAGCCACATCGCTCGCCTCGATGGCCGTTTCGCCATCGCAGAGTTCCACCACCAGATGATCCTCGCTCGCCTTGCGGTTCGTATCTTGCTGGAGAGATGGAGCACCGCCAGGTGAGACGGTCGTTTTGACGGAGGTCGCGGCCGTGCGATACACGCCCCACGAGAGAGTGATCCCTCCCAGGATGAATATGATGGTGAACCACAATCTCATATCCGGCTTCATCGTTCTTCCTCCAGATCAAAAAATGAGTGCTCCGGCGAGAAGGAGGCTCATACAGGCGGGCCTCCGATACGGCCTCCCCTTCCAGGCACTGGAGCCGAGCTCCAGGGCTCCTGACGCCCATCCACTTGGAGGATGAAACGTGACTCCTCCCCGCAGACGAGCTGCGAGGCATCCGTGGCATCCGTCACTCCTTGGCCATCAATATGACGGGAACTCCGGCGCCGGCGGTATGGCCTCCTTCCCCCATGATTCCAGATAGGCCTTGGCTACAGTGATGGGATCTCGTCGCCAGAGGTAATAATGAGCATCGGCATAGCCGGTGCGATAGACATCGAGCGCGCCATACCCCAACCCGTCTAACTCATTGAAGGGATCGACGCGGTTCATCTTCACCGTGAGTTTGGGCAAACCTTCCGGCGCGTAGGGCCAGGGCCAGGATGTGGCCAGCATGCCGTGGAAGTGAATATTCTTGATGCGATGGGTGACCAACTGATGAGTATGAGCATGGAGGACGGTGACCGATTTGAACGGAAAGAGCAGAGCCTGCACCTCCTCGGCATCTTCGATCCAGAAATTCCAGGGACGATAGTACTTGTAAAGCGGAGCGTGCGTCATGATGATGATGGGGGTCTCCTTGGGCACGCGAGCCAGGTCTTGTCGGAGCCACTCCCGATTGGCCTCGCCCACCTCGAACCGGCTTTGAATGGGACTATCCAGTTGGGCCACCGTCCTCATGCGTTCCTCCGGCGTCATCTGGCGCGCGGTCCAGAAATCTTTTTCCTGAACGCTCATCAAGGCGATGAAATGAACGCCCTTGTGATCGAACGAGTAGTTCACTGGACCGAACAACTCTCGCCATGCCTCTCCCATGTCCAGATACCAATCGTGCTCCCCGACGACCATCTTGACCGGCACCTTGAGCTCGCTGAGAATCTGCTTCCCGAGCTCTAACTCGGTCCGACGACCCATCTGGGCCAGATCGCCTCCCAAAAGCACGAAATCGGGGCGCGGCTTGAGCCTGTTGATGTCCTCTACGGCCCGGATGGCCGCCCGGATGAACCGCTCATTCAATTTTCGCTCGTAGAGATGGGTATCGGCCATGTAGGCGAACCGAAACGCCGGCTTCTCGCCCCCATCGGCGAGAACGACATCCACGAGCTGGAAGGAATGAGGGGGAAGGGTCGATTTGGCGGCGGCCATGGCCGCCGTCATGCCAGCGATTCTGAGGAACGATCGACGGTCGAGCCGTTTCACCGCTTCGAAGAACTCGGCTCGCTCTCGCCGGTATTGCTCTTCCCGTTGCCTCCATTTGAGTGGTCGCATTCTCCACCTCCCCATCGACGCGGTCATTCACCGGGTCATCCGAGATGGCGAGTGGGCGGGCCCTTTTCTGAAAACACGGCGCACAAAGTCACCGATGAAGAGATCGCCTTACTGGATTCATCAGTTCATCAGCGCCTATCCATCCACTGCCCTCGCCCACCGTGGGCCGTTGGCCCACGGTCTTGGCCCTGGGCTATTGGCCCGGCCCCCCATCCACGATGGGACCCTCGGACGAGGGCATGATCGAGCTGCCCTCTCACCTTCCCGGTCAGAGGTCACTCCCCAGATTCCGCCGGGGAGCGTTCTGCCCGCACCACTCTCCCTATCGTTCGGAAGGGAATCATTGCTTGAACTTCTGAATCGATTCGATGTATTTGGCCAACGCGTAGATATCCGACCGGGCCAGCGCTTCCCCCTCGCGGCGGCGAAAGACTCGACCCCAAATGGGCATCTCTCGGGTGCCGTGGGCCGGAACCACTCGTTCCCCGTCGATGAACGTCATGACCTTGTAGATGGGGAACTTCTCTCCTCGCTTCTGTACGACCGTGAGGTCGGCGGGCTGTTTTTTGAGTTGGGTGGCCACTGGACCGTGTCCGGTGGCTTCAGCCCCATGGCAGGGCGCACAGTGTTTGAGGAAAAGTCGCCGTCCCTTTTCAATGAATCCTTGATCCTGCCCAGCAGCCGAACTCCACGCCACCGGGAGCATGAGCAGTATGATCACACTCAACATCGCGGTAATGCCGAACCAATTTTTTCGCATCTCGCCCTCCTTTCAGGGATTGATTCTGAAATATCATTCAGCCGGTGAGAGTTTTCACACAAGGTCAATCCATCCTCCCGTGTGATTTGCCCACCTCCGCGCCAGCCACGGTGAATTCATGCAAATCGCGTGCCCCCGACTCGAAAAAGAAGTTCAAATCTAACCTCATCTACATGAGCAGGATAGCCGAGGTCCGTCGGGAACACCTCCCATGAGCACTGTGAATTTGGGACATTTGACCCAATCAGTGGGCGAAAACTCCCACTCGGGAGGAGGGCGATGGTGAGGGGAGACCGGGTATGGCTCTTCGCCAAACGCGCTGATGTGCGGTGATCCACACTCATCACTACGAGACCGTGGCATTGACGGGCCGGACATCTCCGCAGCGCTTCCCTCGAAACGCTCGGCGGCCCAGGCGATCGCTCCGCCTCTCACCCTTCCGGCGACTCTTCGGCGACCTGCAATAGAAGAGGAATGAACTCGCGATAGTCGGCTACGACCCCATAATCGGCCGCCTGGAAGATGTCGGCTTGAGGATCATGATTGACGGCCACAACCAGTCTGGCCCGTCGAATTCCGATGCTATGGTTGAGATTCCCTCGCAGAGCAACGGCCAGATAGAGATCCGGAGCGATGGACTTTCCGGTCAACCCAATCTGGAGTTGACGAGGGAGCCATCCGAGATCGACGACCTTGCGCGATCCCCCGATGGCCGCCCCTAATCGGTCGGCCAGCCGCCGGATGAGATCGAGGTGCTCCGGGCCGCCCAATCCAGCGCCAACGCCGATGACGATGGAGGCCTGCTCCAGTTGCTCGGCCAGCTCCCCTCCCTCCCGACGACGATCGAGGACGCGCTTGGCTGGCTTCGAGAGGTCATCGAGCGGCACCCGCTCCACCGGAGGCTGACGATCAGCGTGCGTCGGGGGCTGGGGGAAAACACCCGGTCGGATGGTGGCCATGATGGGGGTAGTTCGGGTGAGAATTGAGGCGACGATGGACCCTCCGAATGCCGGTTTCAACTGGATGAGCCGCCGCTCCGAATCGACTTCCAGTCCGATGCAATCGCCGGTCAACCCCAACCCCAATCGGGCGGCTGCCCGGGGAGCGTATTCGCGTCCTTCGCTGGTCGCCGGGCAGAGGACGGCCAGAGGTCGCCTCTCGGCGATGACCTCGGCGAGGGCCTGGCCCCAGACTTCGGCGATGAACGGATGAAGGACGGGCGCCTCGATGGTATAGATTCGATCGGCGCCCCACGAACCGACCCGGCGAATCGCCTCGACGGTGACCGAACCGAAAACCACGGCGCAGGCCTGTCCATCGAGCTGATCGGCCAACCGGGACGCTTCGCCCAACAATTCGCCCGACACGCGACGGAAGCGATCGCCATCTCGCTCCATGGTCACCCAGATCTCCGGGCCAGCAACGCGAACGGGCTTGGCCGCGATCTGGGATTCTGGCTCTCGATGGCGCCCGGAGAGAACGCCTCGCTGCTTGAGGAGATCCCAGAGCTGCCGGGCGATGGCCTCCAGGTTCTCTCCCTGAAGGAATTCCACGCGTCGACTCTGCTCCAGCGATCGAATTTCGGTGACCATAGTGGGAGAGCCACTCAGTCCCACCTCGTCGGGAGAAAATCCTAACTGGTCAACGGTGACCTGACGAATGAGCTCAGCGTCGATGGCTTCGACATCCTCCGGTTTCACCTTGATCGGACGAATGAGCCGTTCGGCGGCCGTCAATACGAGGGGGAGCGAGCCCTCCAACCGCTCGAATCCATCGTCGGTCTCGCGCTCGCCGGTGAGGCGGCGCGCCTCGACATCGAGCTCTAAAGAGGTCAACCCGCATATATGCGGCCAACCGAGCAATTCGGCCACTTCGGGACCGACTTGCCCGGTTTCGGCATCAATCGAATATTTGCCACAGAAGACGAGATCGGCTTCGGGCGCGAGCTTCTCGATCGCACGGGCCAGGATACGCGCCGTCACCAACGTATCGGAACCAGCCAGTGTCGGATCACAAATATGTATGGCCCGATCGGCCCCCATGGCCAAGCCTTCTAAGAGGGCTTGGCGAGCCTGGGGCGGCCCCATGGTGACGAGGGTCACGTCGCCACCGAATTGCTGCCTCAATCTCACGGCTTGCGTGATCGCCCGACGATCGAAAGGATTGATGATATTGGTCACTCCTTCGCGAATGAGTGTTTTTCGCTCCGGGTCAAATCGAACATCGGTCACTTTGGGCACCTGTTTGATGCACACGACGATCTTCACAGCCGTCCTCCTCGGAGAATCAGTGATACGAGATGTCATCTTGCACTACACCATTTCAATTCTCAACCCTTCCAGCTTCATCTTTGCGAGCGCCATTGTCCTTCAGGGCATGAGGCCAGGGCCCATCAACGATGGACGAGGAACGGCGGGGGGATCTCCAGCGCATGGGTCACCCGAATGGCATCCACGTGACAATCAATGGCGCACAATCGACAGCTATGACATTCGTTGGGATAGACGATGACCGCCTTCCACGTCTTGGGCTCGACTTCCCATGGCTTCCCTGCTTCCATGAGCCGCAGGACATCGGTCGGGCAACTGTCAATGCACAGCCCACAACCATCGCAGAGCGATAAGTCGATGTGCTCAATCATTTCACCTCCTCACCGATAGGCCTCGGGAATGGGATAGGTGATGGGCCTCTTCCCTGAAGGAGCTTTGATAGGATATCGATCGTAGGGCAAATCCCAATACGAGATGGCCAGCTCATCGCCTTCGTCCTGGCGTTGAACGAAGACCCACTTGAGCCACTCATCATTGTCAACGTAGGGATAATCGACGCGGATGAGCTCGCCCCGACTCTCCTTCCGCGCTCGCATGGCTTCGCACACGACCTCGGCCATCTGAAGATAGTTGGCCACCTCGTTGGCCTTGACGAGCTCGTGGATATCGGGCGCCGTCACTTTGGGCAGGAGCGTCCGTCGGATCTCCCGAAGCTCGTCCCGGGTGCGCGCGATGCGCTCTTCATTCTTGAACAAGGCGAATGGGGCCCGCGCCGTCACCTCGCCAATGGCCATCCAGACGTCGGCAGGGCGCGTCTGGCCTTTTCGCTCCAGGGGAGCGAAGAATCGCCCGATGAGTTCCTGCACTTGACGGTCATGGACGGGAGGCGCCGGAATGGACGCTGCCAGGCGGGCCGCGTCCTCGCCAGCCCGATAGCCGCCCACGTTCGAATAGGTGGAGAGAGAGCTTCCCGAGATGCCCGTCATCATATGGGGAAGATGGGTGCAGGTGCCCACGCCGTAGAGTCCTTCCACCGTCGTGCGCGCCGTCAGGTCGACCCACATTCCACTGGAACTTCCCGTACCGATGAGAATGAACGAATCGGTGCGCAACAGATCTTTTCGGGGATCGACGTTGAATTCTCGAAAGGCGCGGTGAACGCTGGGCGCCACCGTGTAGAGCACCTGGATATCCTCATCCGAACAGTGCCGCATGTCGACATAACAGGGACCGCGTCCCTCGATGTATTCGGTGGCAATCGCCCGGGCGATCTGAAACAGCCCCGACATATTCCCCCAGATAGGATCGTATCGCGGCATGAACTCCTCGCCCTGGGCATTGATGAACTTGGCGCCGATCCCTTGAATCTTGGCCTGACCCGGAGTGAAGAAGGCGCGGTTGAAGTAACTCCAGGCGGCGTACTGCGCGAATTCCATACCGGCCATCCGTGCGCCAGCGCGGAAAGCCATGGCATGTCCTTCACCGGTGCAATGATCGACGAAGGCGTAATGAATCTTCGGATACAATGGGCCCGTATTCAAAATCACGGCTTTGGCTTTGAAGATGTAAGGTTCGCCAGTACGCACGTGAACGCCAAACGCGCCCGAGACCCGATCTCGCGTCGGAAAGCGGCCATCAGCGGTGAGCAGGTCGTTCACCATGACTTTCTCGATGAGCCGCACCCCCGCGCTCTTCATCTCCCGGCGAAGAATCTCCATACAGATGCGGCCATCGACCCCCAGCGTCGTCCCGATCTTGTGTCCGCGAACGATGCTGTATTTGAGGTTTCCGCGTTCATCCCGGACGAACGGAACGCCCATCTCCACTAACTCTTGGACGCGGAGGTAACCTTCGCGGAGATAGAGTTCGATCCAATCCTGATCGGCCAGGTAGTTGGCGCCGATGACGAACTCTTCGATCCATTTGAGGAGTTCATCCCCCTCCAATAACTTATAGGGCGCGAACTGGCTGTGCACGTAGGTCATCGGGCCGGCCCGGGAGACGACCGCCTTCTCGACCAGCGTGACGTCCGCTCCCAGTTCCCGGGCCCGGAGGGCCGCTCGCGCTCCCCCGAGACCACCACCGACGATCAAAACATCCGTGTTCACGACAGTTGGTGCCGGTAAGGCCATACGCCATCATCTCCTCCTCAGGGTCGCAAACGATTCCCTTCGCTCCCGGCAAAAAATGAATCTTCGCCTCACCAATGAGCGTCGGGCGACATCATCGCTTGCAACCCTCAACTGCCCAACCACCCGTTCTCATCACGCCGCGGATCGCGCCTGGACTTGATCGAGATAGGCGTGGGCCAGTTTGCCCATGGTATCGAAATACATCCAGAACAATCGAAGGCCGGTGCGGAACATGCGGAGGACACTCTCCTCTCTCTCCGGCGGGGTATTTTCGACGAGCATCCGCAGGACATAAGCGGCGTGCTTGGCCTCGGTCCCTTTGGTCTTGTCCACCGGCTTCCCCTCCAGCTCATCGAGCAACGTCCAATCATGGGCGAACAAGAAGGCGACGTCCTCCTTTTGCAGTTTCCCCGCCTGGATGAGCTTCTTCAGGATGGTCCACATGAGAGCGGCTCCCGCTCCTGGCGTTCGTTTGAGCTCGATCTGATCGGGATAAATCTTGGGGATCTGGCGCACGTTGGTCATTTCCGTGCACATGATGGCCGCCGCCCCTTCCTGCCAGGGATAACTGCGCGAGAATTCGAAAAAGCTATGAATGAGGCCGAGGATCTGGGGAGGATAATGATCCCAATCCTCCATCTCTTCATCGGTCGCTCCCAGGGCTAAAAGCAACCGGCGATGCAACCCGACGTGGCCATCTCGAGCCAGCGGATGAGGATCTTTCTTATCCTCGTCTTCCATGTCTTCGAGCAGGAGACGGCGGATCTCCGGGTCGGGACAATTGCCGTAGATATGACCGAGCCACATGGGAAAACTCACCACAAACGGCCGGAAATTCAACAGGACGACTTTGGAAAACCCCTTCAAGACCTCCAGGTCTTCGATGGTCAAGGCCCGCTCGTAAGCCGAGACGAGCGAGGGGGGATTCTCATGGAATTTCTCCACCTCCTTGATGAATCGGTTATACAGTTTTTCGGCCATAGGGCTCACACCTCCTCATCGTTGTGATTTGGCCAGCGCTCGCTTCAGCATCTCCCGCACTTCGAGGACGTGCTGGAGCATGACCTTGTAGGCCAACTCTGGCTTATGTTGCTTGATGGCCCGATGGATGCGCTCGTGCGCGGCGAGGATTTTTTTATTCGCCCCTCGAGGGAACTTCAGATGCTGAACCGCCTCCCGGACCGGGTCCATCACCGCATCCACCAGGATGATCAGCACCGGGTTCCTGGTCGCCTCGGCGATGGCTCGATGGAACGAGAGATTCGTCGGCTGACCGAAGCTCTGGCGGCTGAGGGTGGTTCGCTGTTCGTCCAGCAGCGTTTTGATCTTGGCCAGATCGATCTCTGTGGCCCGTTCGGCAGCCAATCGCGCGATTTCTGGCTCGTAGATCAATCGCGCCTCGGTCAAATCATCGACCGAGGTCTCTCCCAGTCGAATCATCGCCGAGAGCGACTGACTCACCGCGGCCTTATCCACCTGAGAGACGAAGGTCCCTCCCCCATATCCGCGTTTCACCACCAGGAGCCCCATTTGCTCGAGCGAGCGGAGAGCCTCGCGCAGGACGAGCCGGCTGACGCCGAATTGCTCGGCCAAATCGCGCTCCGGGGGCAACCGATCACCTGGCTTCAATTTGCCCGAGAAGATGGCCTCGCGGAGTTGATCGGCCACTTCTTCCGAGACGCGCCGATACTTGAGCGGTTTGATGGGTAGATCGAGCATCGTTCCTCCTCGTTTGTCGTCTGCTTCTCGCATGTAAGGTTTAAGTTTATACCTTATTCCCATTCGTGTCAACCCTTCTCTTCGCGAGCGGGCTGGGGTTCGAAGACCGACATCTCTTTCCACCCCCTGGGAGACGTCGATGCTCGTCAGGCGACTCTCACTCGAACGCCTTCCCCATAGCATCCAGCTCCTGCTTCAGGATCTCCGCTCCATACCACATGACGGGCAGGCCGCCAGGGATAGCTGCCGTCTCTAGTGCTTCGAGGACTTCCCGCGGTGACGCGCCCGAAAGGAGCGCCCGCTTGAGATGAATGCGAACGCCCTCCCATCGGGATTGAGCAGCGTTGACCGCCATGATGATCAACTCCTTCACCTTCCGAGGGAGAACACCTCGTTCGATCGTCATATGGTGATAGAACTCCAGGACCGACTCTACATACTCCGGATCGAATTCAGAGATCGCCCGATGCATGTCGGTGGTCACGCCGAGACTCTTCTCTTCGAGTCGCTCATAGACATCCTTGCTCATCTGATTGTTCCTCCTTTACACGTGGGATTCCACATCCGCATCGTGGTGGCGCATGCGCGCTCATCGATTCACATTCGTCCCTGGATGATCCGCCTTCTCTTCCGGGGATGAGGCTCGACCTCCCGGTGAGGATATCGCTCGACATCGCTCCATTAACCAGCTTGCCGGAGTTTGAAGCGCTGCACTTTGCCCGTGGGCGTACGCGGCAAGTCCGCGACGAATGCGAAGATCTTGGGTCGTTTGAACCGAGGCAGCGACTCTTCGGCCAGGTCCATGAGCTCGGTTTTCAGTCGATCGAGATCGATGTTCCCCGCGGGGACCACCACGGCCTTCACGCAAGAAAAGCCCTCCTCTGTCTTCCCTTCAATGATGGCGACATCCTGGACCCGCTCGTGCTGTCGAAGGACGTCCTCGATCTCCAGCGGAGAGACCCACTGGCCGCTGACTTTGAAACAATCGTCGCTTCGCCCAATGTGATAGTAGTAGCCCTCGGAATCGCATCGATACATATCGCCCGTTCGCACCCATCCTTCGACGAAGGTCCGCGCCGTGACATCGGGGCGCTGCCAATACCCACGAGCGGCACTCTTGCCACGAACCCAGAGGTGCCCCTGTTCTCCGATCTCGACAGGGCGTCCTTCATCGTCGATGAGCTTCACATCATAGCCGGGCACGGGCAATCCGCTGCTCCCATGCCTCACTTGACCGGCGCGATTCGAAATGAAAATATGCAACATCTCGGTGGAACCGATGCCGTCGAGGATTTCCAGCCCAAACTGCTCCACCCAGGCCTGGGAGACGCTCGCCGGCAAAGCTTCTCCCGCCGAGACGCACAATCGCAAAGAGCTGACCTCGAGCTGACCGCTTTGGCGATGGAAGGTGAGTAAAGCATTGTAGACGACGGGAACGCCGAAGAAGACGGTGGGGCGATAACGGACCAGAATGTCCCGGATAGCCTCCGGCGTCGGTTTGCCCGGATAGAGGATGACGGACGCCCGATTGGCCAAGGGGAATGAGAGGCTGTTGCCCAGTCCATAGGCGAAAGGCAACTTGGACGCCGAGAAAATACGATCTTCGGGTTTGATGTTGAGCACGTGGCGGCAATACGTCTCCACCGTATAGGGAATGTCGCCGTGCGCGTGGATGGCTCCTTTGGGTTGACCGGTACTTCCCGATGTGTACAGGAAGAAAGCGGGCGTATCCTCATCCACTGGGTGCGGAAAGGGACTCGGTAATTCATCGCGCGGCGCCGTGGAAAGATCGACCACCCTTTTACCGCGGAAGGTGGGCATCGCTTCTCCCTCGGCCCTGACGATCATCACCCATTGCAGATCGGGCAGAGTTTCTAATGAAGACATCACCTCCGGCAGCAACGTCGATTCAATGATCACTCCTCGAGCGGCACAGTCGCCGAGGATGAAAGAGATGTCTTTGGCGCTGAGGGCTGGATTTATGGGAACGGCAATGGTCCCTAAGCCACTTAGGGCCAGGAAACTTGATACGAACTCCGGCGAATCGAAGAGCACCAGCCCAACCCGATCACCGGGCTGGAGTCCCGCGGCCACGAGTCGCTGCGCCGTCTCCACGGTCACCCCCCGTAATCGGGCATAACTGAGGACGTCATCGCCGAAGTAAATGGCTGGCGCCTCGGAGGCGTCCGACAGAAAGTAATCAAACAGATTCACTGCTTTGGCCATGATCTCCTCCCCTTGATATGTATTGACTGTTCCTAATGATATGAAACGCGAGTATGGGGATCAATGAGATGGCCGTGATCCCCCCATTGATCCTCTCTCGGCCATCAGGAGAGGCCTCGATAGCCGATGGGTCGTCCTACGGAGGACGAGATATCGAGGCGCATCGCAGCCCGCGCCAGCGACGGCATGAACGGGCATCACGACAACCCGTGAGTGTCATCGTTCTCCGGCCGGTTTGGCTTCCTCCGGCGGATCGACGACCACAGGCCTCAACGTCATCGAACCGCCCGGCCCCCGGAAAAGGGCGAAGAACCGATCGATGACCCGGTGCTGCTCTTCGATGGTCGAAGGGAACAACCGGGTGACCAACAGACATGAGATGACATTCGCTCCCACGCCATAGACACCGGCATGGAGATATCCCCAGGTCTGATGTCCGGTCAACATCAGTGAAGCCACCACACCGGTGCCCACGAGCAACCCGGCCAATGCCCCATTCCGGTTGAATCGCGGCCAATAGAGTCCCAGGACCATCGGCGGGAAGAGTTGCATGAGATACTCGCCCTTGATCTCGGTCAATCGCCAGAGCGTCGCTCCGGGCGTGAGCGAGAGGGCGACCACGACGACCATCAGCGCGGCCGTGAAGAGCCGGCCGATGACGGCCAATTCCTTCTCGGTAGCTCGCCGCCGGAGATAGGGGCGATACACATCCTGCGTGAAGATCGAGGCCAGGGTCAATAAAACGGAATCGGCGGTGGCCATGATCGCGGCCACCGATCCGATGAGGATGAGCGTCGCCACTGTGAAGTGATCCCCGGTCAGCATATTCACCCACCGAGCCATGACCTGATCCGCTTCCACTCCAGAAAGATGGGGAAATCGCACATTGCCGGCCAATCCGATGAGCAACGTACAGGGCCCGATGACCAGCGGAGCGAGAACCATGACGCTCAAGCTCCGTTTGAGCGTCTTCACATCGCGGGCCGCATAAATGCGCTGCACCGCCTGGGGATACATCGACAATCCCAACCCAAACACGAGGATCATGGAGAACCACGACGCCGTCAACGTTTGCGCCGACGCGGGAGGGGCTAACTTCTCCGGATGGGACAGGTGGAGTTGCTCAAATAACGCGCTCATCCCACCGACATCGTGTACGACGAGCACAGCCGCCAGGATGATGGCGGCGGTCAGGAGAATTCCCTGAACGACATCCGTCCAGACCACGGCTCGCCATCCTCCCAGCGTGACATAGAGTAAAATGATGAACGATGAGCCGATGACCCCCATCCCATAAGGTATCGCTCCTCCCGTAATCCCTGACAGCGCATGACCCATCGCCGTCACCTGAATCATGAGATAAGGAATGAGGGCGAGAATCAACAGGGCGCTCACCGGAACGCGCAACCATTCGCTGGCGAAACGATGAGCGTAGAAATCGGCGGGCGTCAGATAGTCATACTGCTTGGAGAGGACATAAAGCCGAGGAGCATAAACCAGATAGGCGGCAATGATGAACATGATGATGGGAATCCCCATGATCCAGATGAGGCCGCTTCGGTAGGCGACCCCGGTGAAACCGAAAAATGTATTGCCACTATACTGTGTGGAAAAGAGCGTGAAGAAGAGGACAATGGGTCCGGTCAACTTGCCGCCGAGAAAATAGTCCCGTGGCGAATGTTCCCTCTCCTGGCGATGCGCCAGATATCCGATGAAGAGGGAGAGGGCGAGATACGCGCCGACGGCCCAGAGCATGATCATCGCCGATGGGGCCATCACCTATATCCCTCCCCGACCACCGTCGCTCGCCCTTTGACCACAAAGAGCGACGAGAACGTCATTAGTCGCCGGGCAAGATGACTGAGACGATGCCCATCTGAGAACGCCAGGTGAGAAGGTCGGTTCTTCATCTCCGGCTCACATCCCATTGTGGCCGTTGTCCGCCGCATATCATTCGGGCCACTGTTTCCATATCAGATGGAGAATGAACCCGGCCGTGAAGACATACACGATGAGTTCGATCAATGCCCAGACAGGAATCTCCCACAATCTCGGCTCGGACTGGCCCAGAAACGGATAGGGGGTTGACAGAACCGCCAGCAACAGAAGCCAGAACCAGGATCGCATGCGTCGCTTCATGTCCCCCCTTCCGGAATCCACTCCGAGGCTCAACCCACGCTCGCGATGCCCCAGGGCGTGATACGCCCCTCAGCCTTCACGGCGCGCATTGGGCGCCGTCTCGACCCCGGATATCGATTGAGTCTCATAGTACGCTTGAATATCGATGCCCAGCATGAGCGAGAGTTGCATGAGAAGCAACGGGTGGAGGCCCCGGCGATAGAGCGCGAGGAGATCGCCTCGTCGGACGGCTTCGGCCAACTCCGGAGCGATCTCCGCCGACTGCAGGATAGATTCCGGGTCCCGCTTGAAGGCCTCGGCCAGCGCTGCGTCGGTCGTCAATCGGTAGACGAGCTTGCTCAATCGATAGAGATCGCCACTCATCATTTTTCACCAATGTTCATGAATTGGCATATCGTTGTGCTTCTCACCCCTCTCTTCTCCAGAAGCCCACAGCACCGATTCCCCATTGTCCCATGGCCTCTTTCGTGGTCAGTTCACTCCGGTGTGAGGGCGAGGAGAGCAATACCGGTGGCCCAGGCAGCAATCGGTTCATAGACGCATAATCGAACCTGACCGCTACCCAGGGCCCCCAGAGCGACGAGCCAGTTCCGAATTTCGTGAGCACCATTTCCGGCGCGTTGTTCGAGTTCCTCGCCGCTCATTCGGGTGAGTTCTTCGGCTCGCCCCTGACACATGAGATCGAGGACCCAGCGATCGAATGATTCGTTGACGCGCCCCATCCCAGGGACCCCCACCCAATGAGAGAGACCGCCCGTCCCCAATATGGCGACGCGGAGGTCGTCATCGAGCGATCGGATGAACCGCCCGAGGAATTCGCCCAATTGATAACACCGGGATAGAGACGGTCGGGGTGGTACGGCCGAATTGACGAACAGAGGAACGAGCGGAATATCCATGTCTGGAGTGAGAAAGTGGAGCGAGCCGAAGAACCCGTGATCCAAAGGCATCTCATAAGAGAATGCCAGATCGAAACCAGCGTCTAAGGCCCCGGTGAGCAGCGCACGAGCTAGCGGCCGATGAATGCGAGCGCGGTACTTGGGAACGCCGGCGTCGGCCCATCCTTCGCACTGCTCTCCCACGCCCAGACAGAAGGCGGGCATGTTATCGAAGAAAAACGTCTTCAGATGATCCGAGCCGGCGACCACCAGCACATCCGGCGCCACCTGGTTGAGGATCATCCGCAATTGGGCGAATCCCTCCACGATGTGCTCCCGTTGCTCGCGAGGGGCGGCCTGGAACTTTCGAATCATGAGACCCGTGTGTGCAGCCCCCATCGCAGCGACGATCTCAGCCATGACTGGACCCCTCTCGTTGATCGATGATTCTGCTGACGGAATGCGACAGGGTGATCGCTTCCCATGAGCGTACCAATACACCAGCTCACGATTTCAGAAACTCAGTGAGGAGTCGGTTGAATTCTTCGGGTTTCTCGAATTGCGGCCAGTGCCCACAATCCTCCATGACGTGGAATCGCGCCTGGGGGATGAGACGAGCCGCTTGCTCGGCGACCTGCCAACTGGTCGTCGGATTATGGCGCGTCCAGAGGACGAACGTGGGCACAGAGATGCGCCGGAGTTGATCCTCGGTGAGCATCCACGGCCGGCGTTCTTCGACCCGCTCCGGACCAATGAGCCAACGACGAATGCGTTCCAACCGATCCTGCGTGAGCGGATCACTGTAGAAGCGATAACGAATCTCGACCAACTCGTCGGTCATACTCTCGGGATCATAGACGAGCCACTCCATGCGCTGGCGCACCGATTGACGGGTCGGCTTGGTGACGGCCGCCGCGCTCAACTGAGAGAGCCGCTCGATCCGTTCTCGTTGAGCCGCCTCATTCTGCCGGAGACTCAGGCCGGCGCCGGTCACCAGAACGAGCTTCCCCACGCGTTCAGGCTTTTGGATGGCCAACCAGGCGGAGATCCATCCGCCCAGGGATTCACCCACCAGATGAGCGCGCTCGGCGCCGACGGCATCGAGGAAGTCATTGATGAACGCCACATAGTCGGGAAGCGCATAGTCGATGTCCGGCTTGTCCGTCAACCCATGTCCGATCAAATCGATGGCGTAAACGTGAAACGACCGACCGAGCGGCGCGACATTCCGGACGAAGGCTTCCAGATGTCCGCCCATCCCATGCAGCAAGAGGACGGGCTCTCCCCGCCCGGCTTCCAGACATCGGGTGCGAACGCCACCGGCGTTATAGTACCTGAGTTCCGCACCGAGGGCATCGATCCACGCTGTGGATAAGGCTTTTTCCATAGTCATCCTCCGATGAGAGCGAGTGATTCAGGCTGGCTGTATGTGCTTCTCGGGCTCATTGACGGCGATACGGCGAACGATCGCCCAGATGTTTCCTCCGCGTTCCTGGAGTTCTCAGTCGCCGTCCTCGAAGGCCACTTTCCTCACCGTCACCGAGCTTGGGAGTCCGGAGAGACGTTCGGTGGAAATGAGCGTCCCGGTCACCAGGAACGTCATCACATTGACCAGGCCGGTCATATACAACGCGTATTCCCAACGGCCCGTGGCCTCGACGATGAATCCAGCGAGAGCTGGGGCCAGGATCGCTCCCAGCGAACCGATGAGGGACATGAATCCGGTGACCGTTCCCACTCGATGCGCGGTCATATCGGTAGCGATGATCCAGAGCGCGGCAATATTGCCACCGACGAGGCCCATGGCCGCCGAGATCCCGACGACGGCCAAAGCCGGTGAGCTCGTCGATCCAGCCAGCAGCAGGCAACCGACAACGCCCGTAGATCCCACGTAGAGGATGATCTTTCGCGCCCACGTCCGCGACCAGCCCCGATCCATCAATCCGTTACTGATCCACCCCGTACTCCCTTCCAGTAAAAAGGTACAGAGGAACGGCAACGCCGTATAAAATCCCGATTCCAGGAGCGTGAACCCCCGCGCTGTGATCAGATAGGTGGGCATCCAATTGGCGACGAAATAGTAGGTGAATGTGTTGGGAAGGTACGCCAATCCCAATCCCCACACGGGTCGACGCCTGAGTACATCGAGCAAAGGAATTTCCTTCGATCGCCCTGAAGATGCCACTCCCGGTGTGAGAGGACCTCGCACCCATCGGGCCAAGAGGAAGAGCACGCCGGCCCAGATCAATCCGAACGCTCCGAAGACCAGGAACACCATCCGCCAACCGGATGTGGCGACGATCGTGCTGGCCAGAGGGACGGCCACGACGGGCCCCAGAGCTGTGGCCGAAATGCATACGGTCAACGCTCGGGGAACGTGATCGGGTGGGAACGAATGCGTGATGACGGCGGCCTGAGCCGGGCCATACGCCGATTCGCAAACGCCGAGAAGGCCGCGAACGAGTCCCATGAGTCCTGCCGAGCGAGGGAGCACCGTCAGCAGCGTGGCCAGTGACCATCCCGTCATGGCTGCCGTTAATGTTTTGATGCCGCCCCATCGATCGCTGAGCCATCCGGTCCACAATTGAGCGAGCAGGTAGCCCCAGCCGAAGGCCGAGAACACCAGGCCCATGACGTCCGCTCCCCAGCTGAACTCCTCCATGATATGGGGAGCGGCGATAGACATGTTGACCCGATCCCCCCAGGCGATGAGCCCGGTGATGAACAGGAGTGGGATGAAGATATGTTCGGACCGGAAACGGGATTTCACCTTCTCGAGCTGTCCCCTTCGCCGACCACCTCATTCGAATGAACGATCAAAAACGCCCATCATTGTTCACTCTTCTCTGGCACCGGCGGAACCAGCGGTGCCGGTCGGGCGCGGAAGGAATTCTCCGGCTCTTCGTAATAGAGATCGAAAGCTTGGAGCATGGGAATATCGTGAACGGAGAACAGGATGGCTTCATCGCTCGATGAACGATTGACATGGTGATGCCAGGCCCAATTGGGCACGCAGAACGCATCGTGTTGCTTCCATTCCAGCTCCTCACCATCCACGATCGTCTTGCCTTCTCCACGAACGACGAAATAGACGGCGCTCGATGTATGCCGGTGGGATTTGGTCTCCTCGCCCGGCCGCAGCATCTGAATCCAACAACTCAAGGTTGGCATGGCTGGACCGCCATTGATGGGATTGACGTACTCCAGGGCAATGCCATCATAGGGACTGCCCTCCAGCCTGGCCAGACGCTTCAGTTGCGCCTCGGCGTCCACCCAGGGATAACGCAACGGCAGGTGACGCTCTTTGGGGTGTTCCCAGGTGGGTCGCAACGAACTCATGCGCACCTGAATATATTCGGCTTCGCTCGATCGCCGCACCTGTTGTCGATCGCCAGGATAGGGCTCGTAGAAGGGTACGTTCAATCCGATGACGAAGGGCAGATCGAGCACATCCACCCAAATGGCTGGGTGATCGGACTCATTATGGTGATCGTGCCAACTCCATCGCGGCGTGAGGATGAGATCATAGGCATGCATGGGGCAGACCTCTCCATCGACGACCGTATACACGCGTTCATTCCCTCGAACGACGAAGCGCAAAGCCGCAATCGTGTGACGATGAGCCCAGGCGAGTTCCCCCGGCTTGATCATTTGCATGCCGATGAGCAAAGTATGGGTTGTGCCCCCGCGCTCCAGTCCCGGATTGAGAAACGAGAAATTGCGTCGCGCGGTGTAGCTCTCGGGGATGATGTCACAGGCTTCGACGAGCTTGGGGTACACCTCTTCCCACTTCCACACATAAGGGATGCCCGCCGGTTTGGGTCCCCCAATGACTTGTTCCAGAAGGCGATCATACTGCCACTGACCGCGCATGTGGAGCTTGTCCAGCTCCACATCAAACTCTTGGAGCGTTTTCGCCACCATCGTTCTCCCTCCTTTCCGGAATGGTTGATCAGAAATCGACGGCCTACAAACGGGAGCTCGTACGACTCCCCGATCTCCGGCTCTCGTCACCAGCCGTCGAGATCTCCATCTCAGTCCTCACAGTCGGGCCGCCGTCACGCCGATGCCCGTGATCCACGGATACATGGGCTCGTAGGCCAAAACATCGAAGGGAACGCCAGCGACGGCTCCGAGGACGACGAGCCAATTGCGGATCTCGCAGGCTCCATTGCCTGCCGAGGCCACCTCTTCATCGGAGAGGCGAGCGATGGCTTGCCCATCGCCGCGGGCCACCAGGTCGAGAATCCGCCGATCGAAATCGACATTGATCTGCCCCATTTCGGGAGTGCCCACCCAGTGGGAGATTCCTCCAGTGGCCAACAGGGCGACGCGTTGGGCAGCCGTCTGCTTCCGCAGGGCGCGACCGAGCATGGCGCCAAATTGGTAACAGCGCTCCAGCGTCGGCATCGGCGGCTCGACGGCATTGACGATGATGAGGACGAGAGGGATCTCTTTCTCCGGCGTTAAGAAGTGGAGCGGTCCGGCGAAATTATCGTCGATGATGAGCTCGCCCGAGAATGATGGATCGAACCCCTCTTCGAGTGCCCGACCGAGGATGGCCCGCCCGAGTTCGAGGTGACCGGGGAAGGTTCGCGGTTTCACGCCAACCAATGGCTCGAACTCTGGCGGCGGTCCGAAATAGGCATCGGCGACGCCCACGCAGAAGGTGGGCATGTTATTCAAGAAAAAGTTCGTCAGATGATCGTTGCTGATGCACACGAGGGCGTCCGGCCTAGCCGCCTCCAGTCGCTTTCTCAATTCGCCGAATGCCTGATAGATGTTCTCTCGCTGTTTCTCATCGGCCAGGTGGGGAAGCCCCGTCATCCCCGGCGCGTGCGAGGTGGCAAATGCAGACACAATCTCTCCCATGGTTCTCCCTCCTTCACTGTGGTTGGTTCATGAGCTGGAGATACTCTTGAGGGAAGCCGATGCCCAGGGCAATCGCTCCTTTCAGCAGGATGTAGGGATTCACCCCGGAATCGTAGAGCTTCCGCAATTGACGATTTCGGATGGCTTCGGCCTCATCGTCGGACAACCGATAGGCCTTGAAGATGTCATCGGGTTGCGTTTTCAGTCGCTCGGCCAACTCGGGGTCGCGACTGACTTCGTGAAGCAATTTATTGACGTGGTAGACAGACATAACATCACCTCCTCAAGACGTTTTGGTGAGAGATGTTGATCTCCCGGGCTCTGGCGGGCGCGCGCCGACAATGCAGAAGGCGCGATTGGTGAATCGAACGACGCCGTCAGCGCCCTGATAGGGCTCAATCAGTTGGGCGAGCGCTCGCCAAACAGCCGCTTGACGTTCTGGCGGTAGAGCGGCGAGCTCCTCCTTCTCCGGGAGCACCGACTGAGCGAACGCCACATACTGCTGAGCACTGCTGAACTCCACTCGCACGAGCGTCGTTTCATGATGCACATCGGTGAATCCGACATCGGTCATCATCGTTCGCAACCGCTCTACGTCGGCCAGATGGAATGGTCCGGGCGTGCCCGGCGCGGGTGGAGGAACGTTCAGTGTCTGGTGAATGAGACGGACCGGCAGACTGATCATGGGGACATGGGCCGGGTGATCCCATATGGCCGCGGCGAATCGCCCGCCGGGAGCGAGGACGCCATGAATCTGCTCCAGAGCGGCGCGAAGATCCTGGAAGAACATGAGACCGAATCGACACAAAACGGCTTGGAAAGCCCGTTTCGGGAAGTTCAATCGTTCGGCGTCCATCTGGAGGAATCTGATGTTCTGGATGTTGAGTGCCCTGACGCGCCGCTCGGCGGCCGCCAGCATCTCCGGGGATCGATCGATGGCGACCACCTCCCCGCGAAGACCAACTCGTCGGCTCGCCGTGACGGCCGGCTCGCCCAATCCGGTGGCCACATCGAGCACGCGATCACCGGGTTGCACGCCGGCGAGGTCGATCAACCGCTCGCTGACGACGCGCGTGCCCCGTTCGATGATCTCCCACCACCGCGCCCACCCTTCAGCCGCTTGACTCCAGCTTCTCCTCGACTCCTCTTTCTCCAATGAATTCATAGATTCTCCCCCTGAGTTCAGGAGTATAATTCGCTCCCCAGCAAAGCCTAGCCCCGCGAGATCGCAACGTGGGAAGAAGATCGGTCAATCCACTCACTTCCGCACAGCCTCGACGATGCTCATTAACGGTCCAGAGGGGATGATCCGCTTGAGCGCGAATCCCGAACGATCCAGAAGCGCGCGGAATTCACCTTCAGTCCGCTCGCGACCGCCGGTCATGACCATCATATTCAAATCAAAGAGGTTCGCAAACGCCGTCCCCTTGTCACCGGAGACGACCATTTCCAACAACATTAAAACCCCATTTTCGCTCATCGCCCGGTGACAATTCTCGAGGATGATCTTGGATCGCTCATCGTCCCAGTTGTGAATGACCTGAGAGAGGACGTAGACGTCACCCCCAGTTGGCACCGATTGGAAGAAATCACCAGAGACGAACTCGCACCGCCTCGCTAAACCCATTGTCTGGAAAAAGGCGCGCGCCTCATCGATGACGTGTTGTCGATCGAACAAAATGCCCTTCAGATGGGGATTCGCTCCCAGAATGGCAGCCAGGAGCGTTCCTCGCCCCCCGCCCACGTCGACGATGACCTCGAACGGCGAGAAGTCATAAGCGGCGACCACGGCGCGACTCGTCTGTCGCGTCCAACTGGTCATCGCCCGATTGAAGGTGGTCGCAGCCTCCGCATGGTGCGCCAGATAGTCATACACGCCCTGCCCGAAAATGTGGTTGAAAGCGGGCTCACCCGTTCGCACGCTATGAAGCAATGCGCCCCACGCGCGAAAATTCTCTTCTCCCAGCATCATAACCAGAGGACGGACCGAGTGAGGAGCGTCACTCGTCAGTGCCTCGCCGAGCGGTGTCACGGCGAAGCGGTCCTCGCCCACTTCCTGCAAGATGCCCAGAGCAACCAGGCTTCGCATCAATCGATAGAGCGCCTGAGGGTCGGCGTTCACTCGGCGAGCCAGTTCATCACAACTCGCCGGACACGATTTGAGGTGATCGGGGAGGGCCAATTTGGCGGCCACATAAATCGCCTGAGTAACCCACGCGCCGCTGGCCATTCGTAGCAATGCCATTCCCGGATCAGCCATTTCCCCTTTCGAAATGTTCCGTTCGGTCATCGGTTTCATCTCCCATGCAATGTCTCGTCCAGCAGGAGGCCACCCATCGCTCTATCAATCAACAGGTACCACCCCACTGCTTTATCGACTTCACATCCGACCGATGGCCTTCACCAGGTGAAGACACGTCACGTGTCTCACCAAGGGACAACAGCTCATCGCCTCCGCCCCCGACGGGGCGCATTGAGCGGACGGAGCGTCTCTCCACGAGAGCTCGATGACGGAGTCGAGGAATGCCCGATTAAGGCAGCAGATCCTCGTACGGCCCCGTGTCGATACCCAATTTCTCGAAGATCTTGCGCAATCCCCCCTTTTGCGGTCCGGGCGTGGTCACGATGTATCCGCGAATGACGTCCTCGGGAGAGACGCTGGATGCGCCCCGCTCACGAGCGGCATTCTCGGCGCCCGACCGAATGGCATTTTTGGCCATGGCGCGAAACATGATGGGGACTTCCTTGAGCAGTTGATTGAATTGTTGTTCGGCAGCCGATTCCCATTCCATCGATCGAACCTCCTTTTTCTGTGATCGTGAATTTATGATTCCGTTTGAACACCGAGATACGCCATCGCCCCACAATTGATGGGGAGGACCTGACCGGTAATGTTCCGGGCGCGATCTGACACGAAGTAGACCACGGCTTCAGCCACATCCTCCGGTTCGGCGAACCGCCGCAAGGGAATTTGGCGCACGAACTGTTCGTTGGCCAATAACCGATCCATGAATTCTCTCAACTCGGGCGTCCTGGTTCCTCCGGGAGCGATGGCATTGACGGTGATGTTGTACGGACCGAGCTCGAAGGCCATCACCCGGGTCAAATGAATGAGCGCCGCCTTAGAGGCGTGGTAGTGGAGCCCTTGACCCTCGGTATAAAACAATCCGGCCTGCGAAGCGATATGAATGATGCGGCCACCACCCTGATGGATCATCGCGCGCGCCGCCTCCTGTGAGGCGAAAAACGGTCCTTTGAGATTGACGGCCAACACCTGGTCCCAATGCTCTTCGCTCGTCTCCAGAAATCGCTCGCGGTACCAGATGGCGGCGTTATTGACCAGGATATCGAGGCGACCAAACTGCCTCACCGTCTCGCTGATGAGATGGCGGACCGATTCGATCCGCCCCATGTCCGCTTGAATGAAGCGGACGCGCGTCCCACCCGTTCCCAGTCTCTGTTCGGCCTGACGTCCCTGACCCGCATCCCGAGCGGCGATGACCACGGCCGATCCTTCCCGAATCAGAGCGCGCGCGATGGCCAGCCCAATGCCGCGCGTGCCACCGGTGACGATAGAAACCCGATCTTTCAATTCCATGTCCCGCCTCCTTCGAAAAGAGAGTCACGCAAGCTGCCCACTTGCGTTACTCGCCAAGGCGTGCGCCATCAAGCGAGCCGAGCCTCATCTCCATCCGCATTGCTGGATCATCTCGATGACATCCCTCGTCGCTGCCGTCGCTGCTCGCGTATCGCTTCCACGATGCTCTCGTTGCGCATCCGGTAGGCCTGGATGGCATAGTCGGCGACCTCGACGACTTCATCGAGGAGATGAGGAAATCGTTCGAGGTACCCATCGATGAGTTTCTCCATCCCTTCGCCAGCATGTTCCTCATCGGCCGGACCGTGAACCCAGAAGAACATCAACTCATCACGGCTCAGTCCAAACCGCTCTTGCCAGAAGGCGACCGTCTCCTCGGCCGAAGCTGGCTTGGTCAAATGTTCCACGGCGACCAGCGCCTGCAACCCGACCAGCCAATGTCGCGTCCGCGTCATCTCATCAAACGTGCACAAAACCAGATAAACGGTGGGCAACGGTCGCGTGGCATCGACATCGTCCGGCGCGGCTCCCAGCGCTTGAATGAGCCGCGACAGAAGCAGGTAATGAGGCGTCTTTCCCCACTGGTCGCCGATTTCCTCATCGAACATATCTTTGATGAGCTTCTGGCGCACCTCCAGATAGGGACAGCGCTCCATCACGTTGGCGCACCAGCGCGGGAAATTCCGCGCCCAGAGACTGACCTGACGCAAGGCGAAGATGGCCTCCTCGCGCGTTCGCAAGTCACGAAAGAGGGCCTTGCTGGGAGAACGCCCATCTTCCAGATAGGCCCGTTGCATCCGGCGAATCGCCTCCCGGGCGTCTGGCACGCTCTGTATTTTTCGCTGCCTCGTGTAACCGAGATAATCATATTCAGTCATGTGACCCTCTCTTCTTGAAAAATCGCCGCAGAGGCCGCGGAGAGGAAATGCTTTGCGGCCTCAAGGCCGTCCATGTTCCCACTTCGTGGCGCGCATGAGCTCATGCGGGTTTCTCTTCACTACTCCTCTCTGGAAGAAGCTATGCGGCAGCGGCCATCACCTCTCGCGCGGGCGGTACTTCTCCACTAACTGCAACCAGTTCTCGACGTACCGCCGGGTGGCTTCATCGATGTGCTCGGGCACGTGCACGAAGGGCGGGCGAACGGGACCGGCCTTGCCATACCCGGCCAGATCGACGCCCAGTTTGAACCAATAGGTCTGGTACTGCTGAAATTCTTCCATGGTGAGTCCCATGCCGGCGAATCCCCGATGCATACCGCTGGCCACCTCGGCGGCGGCCGCCCAGTTGCCCCGCCGACACTCTTCATAGAGGCGCAGGCTGGGCCACGGTCCCATGCAGACATCGGAGGACCATCCCCCTTTCGCCCCGAACAACATGCAGGGATACATGAGATGATCGAGCACCAGGATGCTCACCCGATCACCGGCAGCTCGAATCGAGGGGATGAGATTGAACAAGTCCGTCGAACCCTGTTTGGCCGCGATGACATTGGGAATTTTCACCAGCTCGCCCCACAACCTGGGCGTGATGGTGACGCGAAAGGCGTGAGGATTATGATAGATCATGATCGCCGCCTCGGGGACGGCCTCTGCGAGATCGCGATAGTACTGAATGACATCGGCAGGAGCCAAGGGCAAGTACATCGGCGTCCCATTCATCACGCCATCGGCGCCCACGTCGATGGCATAACGCGTCTTCCTGATCGTCTCTCGCGTATTGAGGCTGGTCGTTCCCACGAACACCGGCACGCGCCGATTGACGACGTCGACGGCTGTTTGAATGAGCTTCTGATGCTCCTCCCAGAGCAACGTATGAGATTCGCCCACGCTCCCGGTGAGCAAGATCCCATGAACACCATCGGTGATGAGCTTATCGATCAACGCAGCCAGCGCGTCAGTATCCACTGTGTCGGTCGCCCTCCAGGATGTGGCATTCGACGTCGCGCAAGCGGGAACCAAAGCGAAGACACCACGAATGTCATCGGCTGTCAATCTCGGTTTTGCCATCAGTCACCTCCATGTGGGAATAATCTCCAACATTTCAACTGCTCCAGTGCTCTCCTCTCGCGGTCATCGTCCGAGACCGCATTCCGAATTCACGAGCATCGCCAGAGAGGCGAGCTTGAGGTCCATCGACATCGGATATCAGCCTGAACCGAACGACAGGCCCGCGGGGGTCATCACGTCATGCTATCCCTAGCCGAGATGGATCTGTGTAGGCATCGTATTTCGCCAAACCGGCGAATCCATAGCGAAGGAGCAGGTAATGACCTCCCTTGGAGATGGGCGGGAGGCCGTCGATGATCTTTCGCCAGCTTTCGCCGTCGTCCTCAGAGCAGTAGATCTCGCCATCGGTATTGCCGAGATAAACGGCCGCGCCACCATTCCAGGCTTCGATGGTCATGGCCTCGAAATTGGCCGTCATCTCCGCCGGCAGTCCGTTGGTCAGAACCGCCCACGTCTCCCCGCCATCGCGCGAACGAGCGACTTTGGATTGCGCGCTTCGGGTCTCCGCCCAGACGGGGGGAATGGCGCCAGCCCCGGCGACGAACATCAACTCGTCATTCCGCGGATGATAAACGAGCGGATCCGGATAACCGATGGCCGATATGCTCTGAGAGATGTTCTCCCACGTCTGACCACCGTCTCGCGTGCGATAGAACCCAAAACCGGTGGGAAGAAACATCTCATCTGGATGAGACGGTCGAATGATGAGTCGATGACAATCATCATTGAATCCTCGACCGGTGAGGTCGATCCATGAGGCTCCCCCATCGGTGCTTTTGAGCAATCCGCCCTGCTCGATGCACACAAACACGATCTGTGAATCCCGAGGATCGAACGTGATGAACTTGACGTGCGCCAGGTTGGGTGGAGCGGGAAATCGCCACTCGGGAGCGCTGGGCGCCGCGCGCAACGACCGGAGTTCCGTCCACTGGCGACCGAGATTGTCACTCACATGAAGATGGACCGGCTCAGTGCCCGCATAGAGTTTGAGCTGCCCGTTGGATCGAGTCCCACTCACAGCATAGATGTTTTGTGAAGCCAACCCGGCATTGCGCGCCTCCCACGTCTGGCCTCCGTCTTCGCTCACGTAAATACCACCATTATGTGTGCCGGCAATGATGAGTTCTCCATTCTCCTCGACGAGCAGGGCGTTGACGTGTTTCCCTTCGAGCGCCCGGCGATCAATCCCCCAGGACTCGCCGCCTCCCTTTCGCTCTAACAGATAGAGTCCATCGGCCGTGGCCACCCAAAGCTGCGACGATGGCTCGCCGGCTTCGAATATGGTCTGCCCACCATGCGAAAGACAAAGAGTCATAGGCTCTCCCTCCTTCCCTCATGTCATCGTCATTCAGCGACTGAGTCTCATCGGCGTCCATGAGTCCGATCATGATGCTTTCCCGGGCACACCCCATTTGGCCTGGAACTCTTCGGCCGAGAGCGCATACCAATCGCTGTTCTTTTCGACGTACGTGCTCCACTGTTCGGGAACCTCATCTTCAGCGAAGATGGCTTCCACGGGACAAGCCGGTTCGCAAGCCGCACAATCGATGCACGTCTCAGGTTCGATATAGAGCTGATCGACTTCCTCGAACTGATTTTCCTCCTTGGTCGGATGAATGCAGTCGACGGGACACACATCCACGCAGGCGGTGTCTTTCGTCCCAATGCAGGACTCCACGATGACGTACGGCATACGTTATTCCTCCCCAGGAAAAGATGTGGCACAAGAGGCCATCTGGCGTGACTTCGGTTTCACCAGATCGCGATGAGCTTGTTCCCTCGAACAATTCCCTCGAAGATCATGTAGTGCGCGTCGACGACTCGCCCACCATCTCCTGAGCGACCGTCCTTTCTCATCCTCGTCGCATGGTCCCGGGCCGATTCCCTCCTCGATTGTCCTCCACGCTTCCGAGTCCGTCTCAAAGGACGAACGGATTCGATGACATGCTGTGGAACCCGAGACGAGGGCGCATCCCCTCATCATCCGGCCGACCATAACGTCTTCAGTTGATCACTGGTGATCACATTTCCGTAGAGTTTTTGAAAGTTCCATACGGCAGCGCGATGCATCCATTCTTCGCGAGCCGCGGCGCAATCTTCGACCAGGACGACGTGATAATTCAGCTCGAAAGCCGTCCGAGCCGTGAATTCGATAGCTCCATTGGTCGTCACCCCACCGAAGAGCAGCGTTCGAATGCCCAGACCGCGAAGGATGAGATCGAGCGTATTCCCGGTGAACGCGCTGAAGCTCGGCGCCGGGACGATGATGTCACCTTCGCTCGGCACAAATTCGGGATACTGATCGAACCATTCCCAGCCCCACGTCCCGGGTCGCGTGATGAGATCGGTAATGCCCAATTGCTTGAGCTTTCGGCGCGTGGGTAAATGAGGAAAGGCTTCGGTCATCTCGTATCGGACCCGGACCACTTTGACGCCGACGCGATGAGCGTCCCGGATGAGCGCCGCCAGTCGAGGAGCCATCTCGTGCGTCATTTTCATCGAGAATCCCGCCCGGGCAATCGGCCCATCAGGATGACAGTAATCGTTCTGCATCGCCGACACAATGAGGGCCGTATGAGCGGGGGCGACGAGGTCTTTGAGTTCCCAATCGGCTTCATGAAGCATCGTTTTACTCCCTATCGCGTGAGATGGTGGAACGTCGAACGATGAGCCCCCGGGTTTTTCCGCAAGAGATATTCAACCAGTCACCATCAGCTCGCACAATGATGCGGGCTCATCGGTTCCCTTGGCGCACGGCGCGATCAGGCCGCCTCGGCCGCCGTCTCTTTCAGAATGGCCTGATAGATGCCATCCTGGTAAATGCGCATGGCGGCCGCCGATTCGCGACTCACCTGAAGAATGTTCTCCTGATCTTGTCGAGTGACGGCGTATTTGAACAAGTAAGCGGCCTCGCCGCCGGCATGGGCTTTATCGGCCTCCCGATGCACCCACAAGAAGGCCGAATCTTCGTGCGAAAGGTGGAGTCCTTCCCACACCCTGGGATTCAACTGTGCCGGATAGCCGAGTCGCTCGGCGGTATCGGGATCGTTCATGCGCTCCAGAATTTGCAGTGCCGCCAATCCCTCCAACCAGCTCCGATTGCGCGTGAGATTCTCCCAGGTGTTCAGCGCCACGATGGTCGTCGGCAATGGCGGCGTGGTGACGATCTCTTCGCGCGTCAGTCCCAATGCCTTCCCCATGCGAATGAGCAGATCGACGTGGCACTCGCCAGCGCGGGCGTCCTTGACTTCCTCATCCCACATATTCCGGATGAGGATCTTTCGCACCTCCTGGTGCGGGCATATGCCGGCTACATTGGCCAACCATCGCGGGAAGCTGATGGCGAAGTGATAAAAATGCTTCAGCCAGATCTGCATTTGCTCTCGCGTGCAATCCCCCTTCTGCCAGAATCGGATTAATCCTGGAGGATGGGCGAAATATTCTCTCAAAATATCGTCGAGTCCCTGACTCAAAAATTCGTTCTTCTTCATCATAGACCTCCTTAGTGGATGATGACGGACCGTCCCCGCTCCCTACAATCCCAGGTGCTCACCCACCTTCTGGACCGGCGCTCGCTTCGCCTTGGTCCGCTCCCAGATTTTTTCGTAATGGCCCTGAACGGTGAGCCGAGCATTCAACTCATTCTCATCGGACCAATACCCGAGATCGCGACTGGCCCACAGCGACTTCAGGTGGAGAGGCGGCAGCCCTTCCGCTTGCCAGAGCTGAAGCGCCCGTTCCATGAACTGTTTCTTGGGCAAGGCAATGGGCGGGTAGGGCCATTTCCGCGTGGCATCGATGAGAACGGACGATGGCCCTTCGGGCAAGTGTCCTTCTTCGAATGTCCCCGATGGTGGATGTCCGGATGGATCGAGAGCGATGAATGGTCCCTTCCTGATGACGATATCGTAAGCCGGTTGCATACGAAACGTCACCGCCCAGCACACGGCCTCGGCATCGCAAGGATCGATATCGTCATCCACGGCGACGAGAATCTTGCCCATTCCCTCACCACTGAACTTGGCCGCCGCCTCCAGCGCCGCCCGGGGTTCATCGGCCGAGCGCTTGCGCATCTGAAGGACGATGAACTCGCGACTCGCGCCGAAATCGGGGAGCCCGACATCGACGACGCCCTCGAATCCTTCTTCGCGCAAATGGTGGAGGAGCGATGCTTCGTGGCCATACTGGATGAGTTCGCTCGTCTCGCTCGGCGGCATCCCACAGGTGACGTGCTGAAAGATGGGTTCGCGCCGATGAGTGATGGCCGTGATGCGAAGAATGGGGCTGTAGCGGCGCGTCTCATCGGCCATGAACCCGGGATACTCGCCGAAGCTCGTCCCCGGATAGAGATAATCCACATCCATGAGTCCCTCGATGACGATCTCGGCATGAGCGGGGACCTCCAGGTCGATGGTCTTGCAGCGGACCAGGGGAACGGGCTCCTCAGCGATGCCCCCGGCCACCGCCAATTCATCGAGACCTTCGGGGAGCTTGGTCGATGCCGCATAGAGAATATTTGGCGTCACGCCGATGGCGATGGCCACAGGCATGGGCTCGCCGCGAGCGCGCCACTTCTTCCAGTGAAGGAATCCATGTTGCCTCACGCCGATGCCCCAACGCAACGTCGTTCGGTTCTTGAGAAATCCCGAGTATTCGCCGACATTGCGGACGTCCGTCTCGGGATCTTTCGTGATGACGGCCGTCGTCGTCCGCGGATCGCCGGATAAGCCGGGGATATCCACGGGCACGGGGAGTTCATCGATCCCCCGGGCCTCGAGTTCTGCGCCAGTATGAACGATCTCCTGACAAGGCCCCGAATCCACCAGCACCGGTGGAATGGGGTGATCGATAGCTCGAACCCATTTCTGTTTGATCTCCTCCGCCTCACACTGCATGCCAAGGGCGTACATGTGCCTGGAGGCGGCCACGGAGTTGATCACCAGCGATCCTTCAAATCTCGTTCCCCTCACCGAAACTGGTTGTTCGAACAACAGGGCACACCGCTCCTCGGGAGGCAATCCCCGGTAGACGAGCCAGGCCATCGGCGCCGCCTCGGTTTCGATGACGACCTCAGACTTCACCCGCTTCAACAGTCCTCCTTCCTCCAACCTGGCGAGCCAGGCGCGAAAATCGACGAAATATCCCATATCCCCTCCATTCTCCTATGCCGTTATCATCGGAGAGGGCTCTCTGACTGTTTTCATCCTGACCAGCGGGCGCTCAGTCAGAATCCGATGAACGGAATCTGCCCTTCGCGACCGGCAGCGATGGATTGGGCGGGAAATTCCAACTCCCGGGCGACCAACTCCAGGATCCGCTCTTGCGCCGATCGTCCCTGTTTGGCCAACATGCGCGCCGCCATCCGCCCGACGGCGATATGGAACAGCTCATCGGGTAAGATGCGCTCCACCGTCGATCGGAGTTCGGGATGAGTATCGAACTTCAATGCTTCTTTGAAAAAGATCAGTGCGCCACGCTCAGAGATGAACTGACAGCAGATGATCTCTTCCAGCGGATCTTCAATAGAATCGTAGTGCTCGAACATGTTGAACAACGGCTTGGCTTCCGGCGTCTCGAAAACATCCTTCTTGCCACCCATCTTGAAAGCGCAGTCGCGATACATCTTGAAGTGGCGCATCTCATCGTGTAATTGACGAGCCACGTTGAGCTTCAACTCCGGATAATCGAACCCGATCTTCTCGATCTGTCGGGCGAACGTATCCGCGGAGCGAATCTCACCCCAAGCGTTGTAATAACACATCTGCAACTGTTTTTCGACCGTATCCCAGGGGTTCCTGGTGACGAACGCCTCGGAGACCTTGCCCAGAATCTCATCGAGCACTTTATCCAGGGCGCTGATGAATTCGTTGGCATCGTCTCCGATGGGCACTTGTTTGATGAGATTGGCAATGGCTTCCGGTGACATAGGTTCCTCCTTTTCCGCTGAAGTCAATGGCTGACGGCGATGATCCTTCCGCCATCGAGCTTTTCTGGACCGCCCACTCCATCTCTTCTCTGTGGCCGCTCATCGATTCACGAGCGCCCTCTCCGCCTCGACTACATGTCGATGACCACGCTCACCGGGCGATCGGCAGCTAACATGGCGAATCCATCGTTGATCTCGGGGAGCACGATGCGATCGGAGATGAGGCCGGTCACGTCAAGGGCTCCGCGCTCGACCAACTCGACGAGTTCGCGCACCTCTGATCCTTTGACCAGACATCCTCCGGTCAACTCGATCTCTCCGAACATGAGCTGGAGAATGTCCACATTGACCGGTCCGAAGCACCCGGCTCGACCGATGACGACCAACCGACCGCCTTTGCGCAACAGTTGACTGGCCGCCGCAATCGCCTCGGCGTCACCGGTGAAATCCAGAGCGGCATCAGCTCCCCGTCCGGCGGTGAGGTTCTGAACCTGATCGGCGAGATCATCAGCCCGCACATGAACCGTTGCATCGGCTCCGTATTGTTGCGCTCGAGCCAATCGTCGTTCTTCATCATCGACGACGATGGCCCGCGCTCCGGCCAAATGACACAACCGAATGGCCGCCAATCCCCACAACCGAGCGCCAACGATCACCACGGTATCTCCGATACCCACCTGCGCCCGTTTGATGGCCCGATAGGGCGTGGCAAAACCGCAGGGGATGAGCGAGGCGTCGGCATGTGAGAGCCCTGAAGGCACTTTCATGACGTTCGTGGCGGGGACGAGGACGAATTGAGCGAATCCTCCGGGTCGCTGAACGCCGATGGCTTGCCAGTTCTCGCACAAGTTTTCCCGTCCAATCTGGCAGTAGTAACACCTCCCACAGTGCACCAGGAAATGGACGAGCACCGCATCACCGCGCTCGACCGCGTCCACCCCGGGTCCCACCTGGGCCACCGAACCGGCGATCTGATGCCCCATGATGATCGGTCCCTCCATCATGGGGATGCCCGTCTGCATGAGGCGATAGTCCGTATCGCAGAGACCACTGGAAATGACTTTCACCAGCACCGTCCCGGGCTGGACTTCCGGATCGGGCACGGTATCCAACCTGAGCGGTCGCCCCACTTCATAGAACAAAGCCGCATCCATGTTCCCTCCTTCGTCTCACTGCCGATCGCGAAGGACTTTCAGGTGACTGATCCCTTTGAGTCCCTCGGCAATTTTGTGCCACGATTCACCTTCATCGTCGGTGGCATAGATGTCGCCACCAGTGGTTCCGAAATAGACGCTCATTCCTCCGTTGGTGGGACCGGCATCCAGCGCCCAGACCATATCGAACAACCGTTCGGGCAACCCGTTCATGATCGGGTCCCAGCGCTCGCCGGCATTGCGGCTGCGAAACAGGACGACATCGGCCCCTTTTCGCCGCCGCAGTTTCGATGGACTGAGGAAGTAGACGTGGCCGGTCAACACGCCGACGGCCAGCTTGCTCATCGAGGCCCACCGTGGTGGAATACCGTCGGCGGCGGCCAGGAACAGCGTCTCGGGATTCTCGGGATGAAAAGCGATGGCATCCTCACAGTAGGTGCGGAAATCCAGTCCCTCATTGGCCTGACGCCAACTCCGCCCCTCATCGTCGCTCCGATAGATGCCGAAGCCACCGAGTTGTTTGTACGGTGGGGTATCGTCTCCAGTGGCCACGATGAGTCGTTCGGGCCGGGCCGGATGAATGATCAATCGATGGATATCGTGACCGATTCCCTCGGCCGCTTCCCAATGCTCGCCGCCATCGCGACTGATGAGAAACGATCCCACTTCGATTCCCGCATAGAGCACCCGAGGGTCGCGGGGACTCACTTCCAGTGTGCGTACATGAGGTACGCGCGGCGGCACGGGAAAGCTCCATTCCCTGGCCCTGGGATGTTCGCGCAGATGGCCGCACTCGGTCCAGTGCGGTTCATCGCCGCGACGCACGAATACGCCCGGCGGTTCCGTGCCCGCGTACACGGTATGAGGGTCGTGAGGACTCACGGCCAGCGCGCGGACATCTTTGAACGGAAGATCGTCGGTGATATCCTCCCAGGTCTGTCCGTAATCGGTGGACCGAAACACGCCCTCCTTATAGCTGCTGACGTACACCGTTCGCCGCTCGGCATCGGTGGCCATCGCCATGATCATCTTTCCCCGGAGCGTCGGCCCCAATCGGTGCCACCGCTGGCCGTGACCTTTCCAGAGAAAAAACACGCCTTCCTTGGCCGCCACAGATAACATACCGATCACCTCCTTCAATGGTGCGGTTCGCCAAAGGCCAGTACCACACTCTTGGTTTGCGAATAGTGATATTTCACCGTTTCCAGCGCCGCTTCTCGGCCATAGCCGCTCTTCTTATATCCGCCGATGGGCGCCCCGCTCTTGAAGTTGTAATAGCGGTTGATCCACACCATCCCCGCTTGCAACCGCCGCGCCGTCTCGTGGGCCAGCTTGAGGTCGTTGGTCCAAATGCCCGCGGCCAGACCGTAGATCACATCGTTGGCCTCTTCGATCAGGCGATCGTAATCGCGCCAACGGAGAATGCCCAATACCGGACCGAAAATCTCCTCTTGCGCGATGCGCATGGAGTTCTTCACGTCGCCGAACAGCGTCGGCTCGACATAGAATCCTCTGGCGAACGGTTCGCCTTGAGGACGCCCACCGCCACAGAGCAGCTTGGCGCCCTCTTGCTGGCCGATCTCGATATAGTTGAGCACCTTCTCCAGCTGTTCCTGGGAGACGAGCGGCCCCAACTCGGTCTGCGGATCGGTAGGATCACCTATGCGGATCTTACGAGCGCGGTCGACCGCCTTTTCCACGAACGTATCGTAGATGTCCTCGTGAACGAACACCCGGGAGCCTTGAGCGCACATCTGCCCAGCCTGAACGCAGAGATTGAGCGCCAACCCCTCAATAGCCTGATCCAGGTCGCAATCGGGAAATACGATGAAGGGACTCTTGCCACCGAGTTCCAGCGTCACCGGAACGATGTTCTCCGAAGTATATTGAATGATGAGGCGCCCGGTGACCGTCTCGCCGGTGAACGCCACCTTATTGACGCCCGGATGTCGAGCCAACGGCGCACCGGCCGTCGGTCCGAAGCCGGTGACGACGTTGATCACCCCTTTGGGCACGAGATCGCTGATCTCCTTGATGAACTCGAGAACGGAGAGACAGGCCTGCTCGGCGGGCTTCAGAACCACCGTATTCCCGGCGGCCAGCGCTGGCGCGAGCTTCAGCGCCACCATGGCCAGCGGCGCATTCCAGGGAATGATTTGTCCCACCACGCCCAGCGGCTCATGGTAGATGAGGACGACGTCATCTCCCACAGGAATGGTCTCGCCGTTGAGCATTCGTGTCGTGGCGGCGAAGTAGCGATAATGATCGACGCAGAATGGGATATCGAAAAACAGCGGTTCGCGAATCGGCTTTCCATTACCCAGCGTCTCCATGAGCGCGAATTGCTCCTTCCGCTTCTCCAGACGATGGGCGATCTCCAGGAGGATCTGTTCTCGCTCGGCGGCCGGCGTCCGTCCCCACGTCGCGAAAGCCTCCTGAGCCGCTTTCACCGCCCGATCGATATCCCGGTCATTGCCCGCCTGCACGCGAGCCAGAACCTCTCCGGTGGCCGGATTGATCGCCTCGAACGTTTCGCCCGATTCCGAAGCCACCCATTCACCACCAATGAAATGTCCGTATTCTTGCTGGAACGGATTCTTCTTCGGCTTTGCTTCGGCCATGGCTACACCTCCTGTTTGATCTCCTGATATCCCCCCTCCAGCTCCTCTTCGAGCATCGTTCGTAATCCCATCATCAAGGGCAAGTCGAACACGCCGAGGAGAATGGCCGGTTCATTGGGATCGGTGTTCACATTCTCGTGGAAGCTCCAGGCGGGGAGTGAGAGCACATCGCCTTCCTTCCACTCGATCTTCCGGCCATCGACGACGGTATATCCCCGACCGCGCACCACATAGTAAATGCCGGCAAACGTGTGCCGATGAGCCTGACCATGCTCTCCGGGCTCAATCCATTGAAAACCGGCCAGGATGCTCGGCGTTGTGCCCATCACATTCCCCGTGGACGGATTATAGAGGGAAGCGACCGTCCCGGCGCGCGGATCTTTTTTCGGCGCTTTACGCAGTTCTTCGAGCTTCTCGTAAATCTCTTCTCGAGTCCACTTCATCGGCTGGATCCGAGGCGGTGGACTCATGGAATCCAGATAAGTGATGAATTTGCGTTGTTCTCCCATACGATCCCCTCCTTCAACCGTGAGTGACGCAAGACAGTAGCTTGCGCTCGGCCATCTTCGCCAACCGTGACCGGTGTGAATTCATGAGCGTCCTCTCAAAATGTCAGACGAATGGCGAATTGAATTTGACGGGGATTGCCCACCTGAGCGGGCGTCCCGAAACTTGGAATGGCCCCGGGAATGCCATCGCCGAATCGGCGAGGCACCGGGAGCCCGGGCAAGAAATCGACAGCCCCGTAGACGGTGTTCACTTCGGTCACGTTGACCGTGTTGAACAGATTGAAGAACTCGGCAATGAGCTCGGCCCGGACGCCCTCATTGAACCTGATCACCCGAGCGACGCGCAGATCGACGCTGCGGAAATCATCCCCTTGATAGGTGTTCTTCCCGATGATGCCCACGCGATCGGGACCCGGCTCCAGATCTCCGTTGGTGTCCAATCCGGAAAAGAGGGTGAACCGCCGGGCGCTCTCCAACGTGGCGATCACGCCGAACTTGAAATTCCTGAGCACGCCGCGTTCTGGCGTCTCCCCGAGAAACGTGAGCACGAACCGATGACCCAGATGTTGATTGGACGGTCCACGATTCAGTCGAAAATTCATCGGATCTTCGGCGAGATCTTTGAAACTGAGCGCGGATACCAGATCGATCGTTTTCGAATAGGTGTAGTGTGCCGTGAGACTGAAATGATGCGTGAAGTGCTTCTCAACCGACAGCGTCCCCCCATGATAGATCGAGGTGTTCGATTGAGAACTCGCTTGATAAAATCCGAACCGCAAGTCGGCGGGAATATACTGCGCCTTCCCATTGGGTGCCCGGCCGACAAAGAAAGCGTTGCGCTGGCTCGACAGCGGGAGTTTCAGCCCATGCACCCAGAGGTAATTCAATCCGACTTTCCAATCCCTCCGAATCTGAATATCGAGCTGCAAACTTCCCTGCTCAGCATAAGGATTGACCCAGTCCCGCACCGCCCGACCGAACAAATGCTGAATGAGCGCGATGGTGGGATATTCTCCCTTGGTGATGAAATTGAGAAAGCTCAATTGCGACAACGGGCCGGGAAGCGGGCCGATGGTGACCCCCTTGGGATTGTCCCCGACCAGATCGGCCGAGAAAATGACGTCGCTATCGTCGAGTCGCCCTCCTTGTACGTTGCTATCCATCAAGATGAACCAGGGGAGAATGCCGTGGAAGATGCCAAATCCACCGCGTAACACGCCTCGCCCGGATTCTCCCAATCGATAGGCGAACCCGAATCGCGGCTGGACATTGTTATAATCATTGTCGTAGGAGAACCGACCGCGCGTCTCCACAAAATAGCGGAGACCAAAATTGAGCGTGAAGCTCGGCGAGAGCCGATAGCTATCCTGGAAGAACCCATCGAAAGTGTCGTGAGCGTAGTCGATCTCGGCGGCTCGCTCGAATTCCTCAGTGGGAAACAGGATGGTCCAATCGACGGGTCGCTGGAACGGTTGACCACGTAGCGCCCGAGGGACACCGATCATGAAGATGGTGGGCAACGGTGGGGTACGGAAGAAATTCTCCGGTTCGAAAATAGCGAACCCATTCATGGTGATGGCCCAGGTGAGGATGTCCCCGATGTGATTCACGTCTGCACCGAACTTCAACCCGTGACTCCCGCGCAGGACGCTCACCGTATCGGCCCATTGCCACCGCGTCTCGCGATAGAAATCGGCCGGTCCGATTTGCCGCCCCAAGGAGAACAGATTGGGAATCTCCAAATGCGGTTCGGCGATGACGGCATCGAAGTGGAAACTGCGCCGCGAGTACTGGAACAGCGCCTCGTTCACCACACTGGATGAGAGGGTGGTGACCGCGTTGAACACGATCGATTGATCCCGGATGGGATTGGTGCGAAACGTCGAGGGAGCACCAAAGTTTCCCGGCGCACCGGGTTGATTCCGATTATCCTGATCGACGAAGTTATATCGCAACATGGCGTGGGTCTTGGGCGTGAGCGACCCATCGAGCTTGACCAGAAACTGATCATAGTCGTTGACCCGGAGCTGCCGGAGATTCTCCGGACTCAACCCGATGGAGGCCTTGACCGCGTTGATGGCGTCCAGGTTGTCCAACAGAAAGCGATTGTACACGGGAGATTGTGCTCGTCGCTGTCCCTCGTAATTGCCGAAAAAGAAGAACCGATCGCCGATCAACGGCCCGCCCACGGTGAATCCGAACTGATTCTGCCGAAGCACATTGAATCCCGGGGCGCTCAAGATGCTGCGAGCATCCAGGGCATCATTCCGGAAGAATTCATAGACCGAGCCATGAAACTCGTTGGTGCCCGATTTGGTCACGATATTGACAATCCCTCCCATGGCCCGGCCGTACTCGGCACTGTAGTTGTACTGAATGACGCGGAATTCCTGCACCGCTTCCTGCGACGGTGTCAAATGTTGAAAGCCGGACACGCTGATATTATGGTCCGCCCCATCGAGGGCGAAGTAATTGGAATGATTTTCGGCCAGGCCCCCGAACGACACTTTGGTCACCTGTTCCTGAAACGGTCCATTGGCTCCCGGCGTGATGCTTCGACCCAGGGTGACTGACGGGGTGAGCAGGGCGAAATCGGTGAACCGACGCCCGCTGATGGGCAAATCGTTGATGCGCGTCTGATCAATGATGGCGCTCAATTCCGTCTTGGTCGGTTCCACGAGCGGCATCTCGGCATGGACTTCCAGTTCCTCGGTCAACGCCTCAACCTGAAGGGTGAGATCGAGCGTCGCCGTTTGCCCCACGGTCAATGTCACGTCATCGACGACCAGTGGCTGAAATCCCGGCGCTTCCACGCGCACCTGATAGCTTCCGGGAGGCATCGGTCCCAGACGGTAGAGGCCGTTCTCGTTGGTGACTGTTTCCAGCCGTCGATTGGTGGCCATATGGCGAACGATGATGTGAGCTTCGGCGACCACGGCTCCCGCCGGATCGCGAACGCTTCCCTCGAGCGTGGCGCCGCTCGTTTGCGCCCTGACGGCGACCGAGAAGAGCATGCCTCCTCCCACGAGGATGGTCATCCAAAGGATTCTCTTTTCAAACCTCATCATTACCGCCTCCTCGTTCTCATCACAGCGGCTGACTCGGACAATGAGCCCCCGCCGGACCTAGAGGATGAACAAGCTCTCCAGCCCCAGCACCGATTGATCGGGAAGGATGAGACGACGGGCGAGCCGGAGGCCGTCAGAAGTCTGACGAATCACGTCCTGCCGCTCGGCCGAGAGGAAGCTCACCTCGGGCGCATCCCCACGATTACGGATGAGGAGCAGACTGCTGGTCACTTTCAGCTCATCGTCGCGATCGCCTCGTTCGACGAGGATGCTGCTCAAGAAACGCCGAGTGCGCGGCGGAGGATTCTCGCCCCAGGCGAATTGCGTCTCCCACCGCTTGATCCGCGTCTTGAGCGAAGCCAGATTCTCTTCGAAATGATAGAGATTCCAGTCGAACTCCGATCCCTGGTTCTTCTCTCGCGTGACCCGCACGGGCATCACGTAGACGATGTCATCGGCCAACAGCGCGAGCCACTCTTCTAATCGCCAGTTATCCAACAATCGCGCCTCCTCGTAGAGGAAAACGATGACCTGTTGGTACAATGGGTCGGCCGGTGGGAGGAACGCGGATGCCATCGATCTCACACCTCCGTCATGCATTCGAGCCAGCGCTGGAAGAAACAGCGCTGATTGGCCTCACAATAATCGCCATAATAGGCGGCGCCCGGTCCGGGCCATTCCGTCTGGGGTCGTGGTTCCCGATGGAGCCCCATCTCGTAATTGAACACCTGATGACGGCGCGCATATAGGCCTCTGTTGGCCCGGGTCAACGAGATCCACACATCGGTATCATCCTCCTCGAACGTCCCGGTCATGCCAAATGTCCGCTCGTAGTTCTTGCGAGAAGCGTCCTTATACCAGTCCGGGCCCTCCTTTTCGACGAGGAACCAGGAGAGGATCTCCATGCGATGCGGCCCGCGCGGAATCCACACTCGCAGCGTGAGAAAGGGAACGCGGGGCACGCCCTCTTCGGTCGAGATGGTCGTCGTGTTCAACAGCGAGAGGTTGGGGAAGACGCTCCCGTGAATGGTTCCCGTCTTCTCAAATACCCGTCGTTGTTCGGGAGTGAGCGATCGCTCGAAATGCGGCCACAATTCCTGAGGGAGTCCCAAATACGGCGGCAACGGGATGCGCTCCGGCGCTCCCACCATGGCCAGGCCATGCCCCTTCCCCACGCTGATATGGTAACCGAACCAGCCGATCAACGGATCTTCGGGCAGAACCCCCAACTCCACGGCGAATCGGTGAGCCATGAAGGTGTGTAATCCGTCGCCAATGAAGTTGTCCACGCCTGTCTTCCAATTGGCGTCCACGACCCAACGATGAGGCGCTCCGACGACCTCTACGCCTCCTTCGGTCCGGTTGAGCAACAGATCGAGATACCAGCGCATATCGCTCAGGTACTCCTCCAGCGGCGGAGCTTGCGCATCCCACGTGCCGAAGATGAGCCCTCCATAGATGCCCACGCGCGCGCGATGAAGATTGAACTTCGTTTTGTCCAAACGCCCATCGTAGGCTTCTTTGTGCGAGGGAATACTGGCCAGCTCGCCATCGAGTTTGTATCGGAATCCGTGGTACGGGCAGACCAGTTGCGAGACGTTTCCCCGAGACGCCCGGCAGACCTCCACGCCGCGATGTGAGCAACTGTTGAGCAAGATGTGAATATTCCCGTCCTTGTCGCGCAGGACGATGACCGGATCTTCACCAATCCAACGGGTGACATAATCTCCCGGGTGAGGGATCTCCGTCTCGTGGGCCACGGCCACCCAATTCCGAAGGAAGATGCGCTCCAGCTCCAGCTCGTAGATCTCCGGATCGGTGAAGACGCGAGCGGCGATGCGCCCCTCGTCGATGCGCACCAGATCCTTCAGCGGCGTTCCATCTCGAAGCCTCATCTTGTCGACTGTTCCGGCCATGAGGTGACCTCCTCCTCCCTCTCCTCGATCAAAAATCCACGCGGAGCGCGAATTGAATCTGCCGGGCCGGTCCCGCCCCCGCCGGTCGTCCGAAACTGGGAAGCGCTCCCGCGACGCCATCCCGATAATGTCGGGGCACGGGGCCGATGAACTCGGCCGCCCCATAGACCGTGTCCACCTGAGTCACATTGGGGCGATTGAACAGATTGAAGAACTCGATGAGCGGTTCGAGCGCGACCCGCTCGTTGATCTTCACCCGGCGCGCCAGGCGCAGATCGATCTGCTGGAAACGGTCTCCCCGATACGTATTGCGCCCGATGAGGCCGACGCGGTCGGTCCCGAATTCCAAATCGCTGTTGACATCGAATCCGGCGAAAATCGTTCCATAGCGACCGCTCTGCAGGGTGGCAATCAACCCGAGCTTGAATCCACGGGTGAACCACCAGCGATCGGGGCCCTCTCCATTAATCGTGAGGATGAACCGCTGTCCAACGTGTTGATTAGAAAGTCCCCAGTCGCGACCGATGTCCAGTGGATCTTCGAAGACATCCCGAAAGGTGTAGCCGGTAGGAAAATCGAGCGTCTTGGAGAACGTATAGTTGAGATGAACGCCCAGACCGTGACTGAAGCGCTTCCGCACGGTGAGGAATCCACCATGATACACGGAGTCCGTTCCCGGAAAAGCCATCTGTACGATGCCGAATCCGGGATGAGGGCGATACCGGCGCTTGCCGTTGGGGAGCGTTCCCGACGGGATGGCATTCAACTGTACGCCAGCGTTCGGAATTTTCAATCCGTGCACGCCCAGATACCCGATGCCCAGACTGAGGTCCCGCACCAGTTCATATTCGATCTGCACGCTCCACTGCTCGGCATAGGGATGAGGGAAATCGCGGACCAGATGGCCGAACCCGTTGATGGCCAGAGGGCCACTGGGAAAGCTCCCCTGGATGAATTGTCGCAGCGCGGCGCCCGAAGTAAACGGTCCGGGCAATACGTTGACCGAAACACACGGCGAGGCCGTTTGACTGAAGAATCGCGCCCGCGCTGGATCGAGGAAAGCCAGATCCTCGGGACCACTCCCGCCACAGGTGAGGTGACCGACCAACCGCGACCAGAAATGCGGAGCGACGAACACCCCTCCGCCCGCTCGAATGACGCCCCGCCCTTCAGCGAATCCATAGGAGAGTCCCACCCGCGGTTGCAGGTTGTTCGTATCGGTGTCAACGCCAAAGAGCGAAGGCACCGTTTCCAGGAAATAGCGCGCTCCATAGGTGAGCGTCACATTCCCCGAACGCCAGCGATCCTGCACGAAAAACTCGATGATCTGATGGCTGTATGTGGTCAGCGCCGCCGCCCGGAAACGTTCGTCCGGGAACAGACGTCCGAGATCGCGAGCGGGGAGCGGCTCGCCCAGCAGATCGCGCGGGATGGCGAAGGCGAAGAAGAAAGGGAGCGTCTGCCCGAACGGAGGCAAGCCGAAGAAACTCTCCGGACCGAAGATGGCGAAGCCGGGGATGGTCGTCGAATAGAGCAGTCGATCGTCAATGTGATCAACGTTCGCCCCGACCTTGATCTCATGACTGCCGCGAAGCAGGCTGAGCGCATCGCTGAACTGGAACCGATTCTCCCGATAAAAGTCGGCCGGACTGATGTGTTTGCCAAATGTGGCGATGTTGGTGATCTCGAGATTCGGTTCGAAGGTGAGCGGCGTGTTGGTGAACGACTTGCGCGAAAATTGGAAGAATCCCTGATTCACCGCCCCCGCCCCGAGCAGTGACGTGAGATTCACCATCAGCGATTGACTGCGTACGTCGTTCTGTCGAAACGTGGACGGTCCACCCAAGCCTCCGGGGACGCTGGGGAAATTACCATTACGCTGATCAGCGAGGCTGTAACGAGCAAACAGCGTGTGGGCCGGCGTGGCTTGAACGTCGATCCGCGCCAGAAGATAATCGTAGTTCTTCGTCTGCAGCTTGTTCAACTCCTCGGGACCCAATCCCAACGCTCGCTTGACGCGATTGATCGCCGCGATATTGTCCAGGATGAAGCTCGTATACTGCGGCGATTCGGCCCGACGTTGTCCTTCATAATTGCCGAAAGAGAAAACCCGATCGCGCCGAATGGTTCCTCCCACGGAAGCACCAAACTGATGTTGGCGAAGGACATTGAAATCGGGGGCGCTCAACAGGTTCTTGGCATCCAGGGCACTGTTCCGCAGATAATAATAGAGTGATCCGTGGAGATCATTCGTTCCGCTCTTGGTGATGATATTGACAATCCCTCCCATGACCCGGCCATATTCCACCGAATAGGTGCTGCTCAGGACGCGAAATTCTTTGACGGCATCCTGCGAGGGGCCAACGTGCTGAAGACCGTTCAGCGAGACGGTATGATCGCCACCGTCCAATCCGATGAAATTCGTATGTTGCTCGAACAACCCGGCGAACGAGAGTCGCGGGACATCCTCGGCAAGCAGCGCGGTGGCGCCAAAGGAAAATCCCTTCCCTACAGCCGTGGATGGAGTGAGCAAGGCGAAATCGATGAACTGGCGCCCGCTGATGGGGAGTTCGGTAATCCGGAGTTCATCGATGACGTCGCTCAGTTCAGTTTTAGTCGGCTCGACGGTGGCGACGTTCAGCGCACGCACTTCCACCTGCTCGGTCAACGCCTCTACGCGGAGAGTCACATCCAGCGTCGCCGTTTGTCCCACCGTCAGCTCCACGTCGGGCACGAGCATCGGTTGGAAGCCTTCGGCCTCCACCCGAACTTCATAATGACCGGGGGCCAGCGGCTTCAATCGATAGCCTCCCCGTTCGTCGGTCACCACTTCCCGCGTCTGATTGGTCCCCCGATTGCGAACGATCACTCGCGCTCCCGGTACCACTGCTCCCGCCGGATCTCTGACCGTTCCACTCAATTCCGCGCCCACGGTTTGCGCCGCGACCGCGGGGAGGCCCCCAAGGAGGCACACGCCCCAGACCCAACTCCACCGGCGGATGATCTTCAACATCTCCAGGATCATTCCGAACCCTCTCGCTTCCGTTGCCACTCCCTCACCAGCGGCGTCATCCAGCGCGTCGATCCATTGATGAGATCGAGCATGGCCCGCTCGGCTCCCTCCACATCCCCTCGGCGAATCGCTTTGAACACGCGCTCGTGAGCCCGGGCCAGCCGACGGCGGATGACCTCTCCGCAATCGATGCCGGTGAACGACTCCCGCATGACTTCCACCAGAGCCGTGGCCATGAATTCCAGAATAGGATTGTCCTGAATGTCGCCGAGCAACTGATGAAACATCTCGTCAAATTTTTCGAATCGCGCCTGGGAGTGGAGATGCGCTTTCATTCCCTGCACCGCCCGTTCCATCCTCTCCAACCAGGCCGGGTCGGCGCGCTCGGCAGCTCGACGAGCGATCCTCGGTTCGATGAGCAGGCGGACTTCTTTCATGTGTTCGAGAGGGACGCGCCGGAGCCGGAGGAGCAATTTCAACGACTGGGCCATGGCCCGACCATCGGCCGAGGCCACGAACACGCCACCGTGCATCCCCTTGCGGATCTCCACCATCCCTTGCTGTTCGAGTTGCCTGAGAGCCTGACGAACCGACGTCTTGCTCACCCCGAACCGTTTGGCCAACACCTCATCCGACGGCAGGCGATCTCCCGGCATGAGGGGCCCATTGAGAATGAGTTCCCGCAACTGGTCGGCGACGACGTCCGAAGGCCGCGTCCCCTTCACCGGCTGAAAGAGATGGTCGGCGATGTGGCTTCCCATTTTTCACCTAAACCAATCTATGGTATAACCACAGCTAGTTTATACCTGAGCGCCGAGAATGTCAAGCCATAAGCGAAATGATCCACCCGGGGGATCAAGCACGGATGAGCGGCAGGGGGAGAGGATAGGGTCTCGAGCGAGAACGGATGCTGCAGACAGGCTGCCGCCCGGGCGATGAGACCCGCCACCTTGGCGCCGACCTCATCGTCGATGAACGCAACGGGAACGCGATGTTCACCGCCCACACAGTTCATGAAGCGGGCTCCCGATGAGGCTCACGGCCTCGATAGCCCGCTCGGCGTTCGGCCTCCCTCGCGCCTCGACCTCGATGCGCCGGTCCAGGACCCGAGGGGTCTCCACCGAATCGCCTCAAAGGATGAATCGCACCAGTCCGCCATCCACCTGAAGCGCGGCTCCGGTGATGTAGCTCGCCCGCGCCGAGGCGAGAAAGGCCACGACATCGGCCACCTCCTCCGGACGACCGTACCGGCCGAGTGGCACGAGGTCATCGATCGAACGGACGATCTCCTCCACGCTCCGACCGGTGCGTTCCGCCTCCGCCCGCACCAGACGTTCCGACCGCCCGGTCCAGATGGGGCCCGGCAGGACGCTGTTGACCAGAATACCATCGTCGGCCAATTCGTCGGCCAGGCACTTGGCCAACGCCACGGCGGCGGCGCGGAGGACGTTGGATAACAGGAGATTGGGCATGGGCTGCTTCACCGATCGAGACGAGAGAAAAATGATACGGCCATGGTTGGACGACTTCATCCACGGTAATGCGGCGCGCACGAGGCGGACGGGCGCCATCACGATCTGTTCGTAGCCGAGGTGCCAATCCTCGTCAGAGAGCGTCGCGAAGGCACCCGGTCGCGGAGCGGGGACATTGATGACCACGATGTCGAGACTCCCCCAGGCGTCGGCGGCGCGCCGCACCAATTCAGCGATCTCCGCCGGTCGCGTCAAGTCTGCGGGGAGCGCCAGCACGGGATTCCCCGTCTGACCCTGGATCTCATCGGCGGCTCGGCGCAATCGCCGTTCATCGCGAGCGCAGATGGCCACATGGGCTCCCTCTCGGGAGAGCGCTTCAGCGACGGCCCGCCCGATACCTTGACTGGCTGCCGTCACCAGAGCATGGCGTCCTTTCAACTGCAGGTCCATGAACGACTCCTCACCGGGTGACGATCATCTCCGGGTGCACGATCTCCCCTCGTTCAATGATGGGTCGATCGTCCAGATAGACCGTGCACCGACGCATGGGCATGTCCAGATGACAGCGCGTGAAGCGATTGGCGTATCGATTGGGTCCCGTCGAGAACATGAAGTTGCCGTAAAAGCTGCGCGGTTCGACCCCGATGATCTCACCCTTATCGTACAGAGCCAAGCTGTTCCAGCGAGCCGTCTCGTCCAATCCCCATCCCATATGAGACGTGGCGTAGGCCTCCGGATCGCGCCAACTGGCGAAGTAATCGCGGAGCAGATCGGCATCCAACCCCTGGCCGTTGATCTCGCGGATGTATCCCTGACGCACGACGAATTCGACGGGAGATTCGATGTACCGCTTGAAGGGAAACACGATATCACCCACGTCGAGCACAACCGTTCCTTGCGTTGACCCCTCCTGAGGATAAACAGCAACCAGTCCACTCGGCCAATGATCCCAGCGTCCTCGTTGATCGGTATACCCGTACTGGGTCACCAGGGGGGCCTGGGCCACGGTCATCGTCAGATCAGTCCCCGCATCGGAGGTGACGCGCAACGTGGTGCTCTCGCCGAGCAACTGGGCTGCCCGTTCGACTCGCCGACGCAAGTCCTCTCGAGGGAAACATCGATGAAGAACGTCGGGCGGTTCGATGATGGTGAGCATCCGGGCGCCCGCGCCGAGAATCTCGCCCCGCTCGGGCGCGTGAATTAATCCTTCAACGGTGAGATCGATGACCAGATTGGCCTCTTTCAGCGCCTTGACCGCCGTGGACAGGGCGCTCTGTCGATTTCCCCCGGCCCGCGCCTCATCGATGAAGGGCACGTCCTGACGATGCGTCTTGGGTAATCCGAGATGGAACACCCGAGCACCGAGGGCCTGCGCCGCGCCCAGACTGGCCTCGACATATTCGGCGCGACTCCCCGATTCGCTGACCACGGCGACGACTTCACCGGGCTCGAGGCGACAGAGCCGAAACTCGCGTTGGAAGAGCTGGAAGAGATCGCTGCTCGCTGAAGGTCCCATCGTGGTCACCTCCTCGTCGCTTTGTTCCTTCGTCGGTCGAGATCCCGGCGTTGGCCGGCAACCGCTCGATATCTTCATCTCGGACGACTGGCAGAGACATTCGCCATCACATTCCGACGGCCAGCACACCTAATGGGCTTCCCGTCGACCGGTGAGATTGGCCGACTTATCGGCCAGCGTGAAGGGGAGGATGCGCGCTGCCAGATCGAGCATTCGCCGCTGCTCCTCCACGCCTTCGGCGGCCAGCATCTCGGCGGCCATTTTGCCCACGCCGTGAACGTGAAATTTTTCGTCGGGGACGATCTGATCCAGCGCTCGCTTGAATTCCGGATGAAGCTCAGGAATGTCCCTGACCGCGGCGAAGAGATGCAAGGGGAACCGCTCGTCCACGAACTGGCAACTGAAGATTTGCTCGCGGACATCATCGGAGCAACGCTCATCGCAATAGGCGAACATCTCATAGAGTGAGCCGGCCTTCTCCTCCGGTGACGTATTGAGGACCTCAGGGCCTCCCATCTTCACGGCGGCGGCGTTATACAGCTTGAAGTGCCGCATCTCGTCGGCCATCTGCTGAACGACGACGTGCTTGAGGTCGGGATAGCGAGCGCCAATGCGCTCGACCTGCCGGGCGAACGTATCGACGGAGCGAATCTCGCCCCAGGCATTGAAATAGCAGGTATTCAACTGGGTCTCCACGGCATCCCAGGGCAGATGCTCGACGATGAACCCGGCGGCCTCGCTCATGATGGCGTCCAGTCGTTCTCCCAGCGCGGACACGAACTCATCGGCGGACACGCCCACGGGAAGGTCATCAAAGATCCGTCGAACATCCCCTTGCCGAAGGAGGTCCAAAGCTCGATTCCACCACGACGTGTGACCCATGATCTGTCACCTCCTTTCAGAGAAGCCCCCGACCGGCGCCGTCACCGACGGGACGATGATGAGCCCCGTCGACGCTCAATGGGTGCGGGGCTCGTAGAAGATCAACCCCACATGAGGTTGAAACGGTTTGGGTAACGGGACGCGCTGAGAGACGGTGATGGCGTCGACGTGGCAATCCTGCACGCACAGCTTACAGCCGTGGCATTCCTGGGGATAGGCGATGATCGCTTTCCAGCCCATCGACTCCCACGCCTCGCCCACCTGGGCCATGCGCAGGACGTCGGCCGGACAACTCTCGACGCAGACCCAGCACCCATCGCAGAGATCGAAATCGATTCGCTCAATGGCCACGCGTTCACCTCCTACCGGTACGGTTCGGGAACGGAGAACGGGCTCGGTTTCCGTTCGCGCTTTTCGGGCTGGATGGGATAACGATCCAGGGGGACCTCCGGCGTCGAGATATGAGGCTGACCGTCGGTCGTCTGCTTGATGACCACCCAGCGCAACCAGTTGATATCGTCCTGGTAGGGGAAATCGGCGCGAAAATGCTCTCCGCGACTCTCCTCTCGCGCACCATAGGCCAGGCAACAGAGTTCGACCATCTCCACGTAGCTGCGCGCTTCCAGGGCCTTGACCAACTCGTGCGGGTCGGGCGCGCTCATCCGAGGGAGCAGAAACGCTTTGATCTCGCCGACCAGACGCCGCGTCCTGTCGATGCGCTCGGCATTCTTGAACAGGGCAAATGTGGATTCGCAGGTCACATCGCCAATGGCCGCCCACACATCGGCGGGGCGCGTGTGGCCTCGTCGGTCCAGCGGAGCGAGCATCTCGGCGAGGACCTCCTTCAATTGCGACCCGTCCACCGGCGGATGCTCCATCCGTTGCGCCCGCCGGGCGGCATCCTCGCCGGCGCGATACCCGCCCACATTGGAGAACGTCGAGTGCCCGCTGCCCGAATTACCCGACATGATCACTGGCAGGCAGGTGCACGTCCCCAAGGCATACAAGCCCGAGACGTTGGTGCGCGACCAGGTGTCGACGCGAAGGCCTCCGCTCGTTCCCATGCCGATGGCCATGAACGGCGTCGTTTTGAGCGGTCGCTTCCTCAGATCGATGCCGAATTCCCGGAGACCGAGATCGAGCGTGGGCACGACGCGAAGGAGCATCTCGATATCCTCTTCCCGGCAGTGACGGAAGTCCACGTAACAGGGCCCGCGGCCTTCCATGTTCTCGGTGATGATGGCGCGAGCCACGCGATAGAGGCTGGACAGATTCCCCCACTCCGGATCGTAACGCCACATGAACTCCTCGCCGCGGGCGTTGATGAACTTCGCGCCGATGCCCTGAATTTTGGCCTGGCCGGGCGAAGAGAACGTATCTTCCCAGTAGCTCCATGAGGCGTATTGCGTGAATTCCATCCCGGCCAACTCGGCGCCCGCCCGATAGGCCATGCGATGTCCTTCGCCGGTGACGCCGTCGATGTAGGAGAAGTGAATCTTGGGATAGAGCGGTCCGGTGTTGAGAATGACCGCCTTGGAGCGAATGACCAATGGCTCGCCGGTGCGGACATGAAACCCCACGGCGCCGCTCACCTCCCCGGCCGTGGGATATCGTCCGTCGGAGGTGAGCAGATCGGTCATCATCACTTTCTCCAGCAAGCGCACGCCATGGCGCCTCAGTTCGCGCCGCAGGATGTCCATGACCACCTTGCCATCGACGTTGATCGTCTTGCCGACTTTATGGCCGCGACTCGTCGTGTACTTGAGCCGACCGTCCGCATCGCGTTCATAAGGCACGCCCATCCTGACGAGTTCATCGATGCGAGAGGGAGCCTCGGTGAGGAGCACGTCGAGCCACTCCTGATCGGCCAGGTAGTTGGAGGCCTCGACGAACTCGCGCATCCAGACGAGCTTCTCCTCATCGGTGAGTGGCCAGGGGGCGAACTGGCTGTGGACGAACGTCATCGGCCCAGCACGCCCGATGACGGCTTTCTCGGTGAGGACGACGTCGCAGCCTAGCTCGCGCGCGCGCAACGCGGCGCGACAGCCGCCGATGCCACCGCCGATGACCAGGACGTCCGTGCACAACTCCGTCGGTTGCCTCATCGCCTCGTCCCCGGGCATTCAGAAGTTGATGCGCAGAGCGAACTGAATCTGGCGCGCCGGTCCGGCCACCGCCGGTTGCCCGAAGCTGGGCACGGCGCCAGCGATGCCATCGCGAAAGTATTGCGGCACCGGCCCAATGAAATCGGGAGCGCCGTAAACGGTATTGACCTCGGTCACGTTGGGGCGATTGAACAGATTGAAGAACTCGATGAGCGGCTCGATGACGACCTGCTCGGTGAGATGAACGTCCCGCGACAGGCGCAGATCGATCTGTTTGAAGCTATCGCCCTTATAGGTGTTCCGGCCGATGATGCCGACGCGATCCGGCCCGAACTCCAGGTCACCGTTGGCATCGAAACCGGTGAAGATGGACGTGAAACGAGGACTTTGGAGCGTGGCGATGACGCCCAGTTTGAAGCCCCGCGTGAGCCACCACCGCTTGGGCGCTTCGCCAGTGAACGTCAAGATGAAGCGCTGGCCGACGTGTTGATTGGACAGAGCCCAATCCAGCCGGGCGTTCAGCGGATCCTGGAAGAGGTCGCGGAACGTAAACCCGGTGGGGAAATCGAGCGTCTTGGAGAAGGTGTAATTCACGTTCAAGGCGAATCCATGACTCATGCGCTTGGTGATAGTGACGAAGCCGCTATGATAGACGGAATCGACGCCGGGAAAGGCCATATGAACGATCCCCGCCGCTGGCGACTTCGGCCGGTAGGAGATTTTCCCGCTGGGGAGCGTCCCGATGGGCTCGGCGTTGAGTTGGATGCCCGCACTGGGAATCTTCAGACCGTGAACGCCCAGATATCCAATCCCCACGCTCAGGTCCTTCAACAGCTCGTACTGCACCTGCAGGCTCCATTGCTCGGCGTAGGCGTTGGGGAAATCTTTCACCAGATTGGTGAACCCGTTGAAGGCCAGCGGCCCGGTGGGATATTGTCCCTGTTCGATGAACTGACGCAGGGCGAGACTGGAGGTGAACACGCCGGGGATCACGTTCGCCGTGACGCAGGGCGTCGATGATTCGCTGAAGAAACTGGCTCGCGGCGCATCGAACAAGGCGATGATGTCAGCTCCCCCTCCGACGCAGGTTCGCTGATTGACCAGCCGCGACCAGAAGTGCGGCGCGACGAACAATCCCGCTCCCGCCCGGATCACTCCTTTCCCATTGGCGAATCCATACGAGAGGCCGACCCGCGGTTGGAAGTTGTTCTTGTCCGTGTTGATGCCAAAATTGGCCACCGTCTCCAAGTAGTACCGCACGCCATAGGTCAACGTCAGCTGCCTGTATCGCCAGCGGTCCTGAACGAAAAATTCGTAGATCTCGTGATTGTATTTTGTGCGCGCGCCGTCTTCGTACACCTGGTTGGGGAACAACTTATTCAAATCATGAGTGGGGAACGGTTCGCCACGGATGATGCCCAGGGCGAAGAACACCGGGACCGTTTGGTTGAAGGGAGGGAGCCCCAAGAAGCTCTCCGGCGTGAAAATGGCGAATCCGGGAATGGTCAGCGACCAGAGGACATCGTCTCGAATGTGATCGAACGTGAATCCGAACTTGACCTCGTGATCTCCGGAGATCACGCTGAACGTATCGCTGAATTCGAACCGATTCTCCTTATACATATCGGCGGGACCGATATGCTTGCCGAAGGTGGCTAGATTGGGGAGCTCGAGATTGGGCTCGAAGGTCAACGGCATGTTGGTGAACGCCTTTCGCGAATACTGGAAGAAGCCCTGATTGACCAATCCCGTTCCCAGCAGCGACGTCAGATTGACCATCAGCGACTGACTCCGGACATCGTTCTGGCGAAACGTCGAGGGTCCACCGATCCCCCCGGGGACGCTGGGGAAGTTGCCGTTGCGTTGATCGGCGAAACTGTAGCGCGTGAACAGGGCGTGTTCGGGACTGAGCTGGGCATCGTTGCGAATCAAGAAGTAATCGTAATTCTTCGTCTGCAACTGCTCGAGAATCTCCGGACCCAGACCGAGCGACGCCTTGGCGCGATTGATGGCCTCAATGTTGTCCAGGATGAAACTATTGTACTGAGGCGACTCGGCTCGCCGCTGGCCTTCGTAGTTGCCAAAGTAGAAGAAGCGATCTTTGACGATCGGTCCCCCGACCGAGGTGCCGAATTGATGCTGTCGCAGAACGTTGAACCCTGGCGCGCTGAGGATGTTCTTGGCATCCAGAGCATCGTTGCGCAGATAATAGTAGACGGTTCCGTGGACATCGTTCCCCCCACTCTTGGTGATGATGTTGACGATGCCCCCCATGACGCGCCCATATTCCAGCGAATAGGTACTGCTCAGGACGCGAAACTCTTTGACGGCATCTTGCGAAGGTCCGATATGCTGCAACCCGTTCAGCGAGACCGAGTGATCGCCGCCATCCAATCCGATGAAGTTGGTATGTTGTTCGAACAAGCCGCCGAACGCCAATCGCGGCACATCTTCGAGCAGTGGAGAGCTGGCTCCAAAGGAGATCCCCTTCCCCACCACGGTGGACGGCGTGAGCAGGGCGAAATCGATGAATTGACGCCCATTGATGGGAAGCTCGGTGATTCGCACTTCATCGATGACTTCGCTCAATTCCGTCTTGGTCGGTTCCACCAGGGCGACGCCGGTATCTCTCACCTCGATCTCCTCGGTCAACGCCTCGACGCGGAGTGTGGCATCCAGCGTCGCCGTTTGACCGACGGTCAACACGACATCCTTGATGACCAACGGCTGAAACCCCTCCGCCTCGATGGTGAGCTCATACTGACCGGGCGGCAATGGACCGAGGCGATAGAGGCCACTCTCATTGGTCGTCGCCTCGGCCGTTCGATTCGTTTTCACGTTCCGGGCCTCGACCCGCGCCCCGGCGACGACGGCCCCCGCCGGGTCGCGCACCGTTCCGCTCAATTCCGCTCCTACGGTCTGCCCGCGGACGAGTCCCGAAATCAAACTTCCGCACAAGGCGAGCCCAACAAAATATCCAATGACGCGATACCGCATACACTTCACCTCCTTCGACGTGGTCAATGACATGTCAATCCTCCCCCAGATTCCCACCCGATGCAGGTGGAGCCGAGGAGGCAATGAATGGGGCGAGCCAGCGATTCGCCCCCTTGATGAGAGCCACCATGGCTCGTTCGGCGGCTACGCCATCGCCTCGCTGGATGGCTTTGAATACGCGGGCGTGGCTCCGCATGAGCCGGCGACGATTGTCCACCCCATAATCGATACCGGAGAACGCATCGCGAATGACCTCCAGCAGCGCCATGGCCAAGAACTCGAATACCGGATTCCCCTGACTTCGCCCGAGAGCGTGATGAAAGGCGTCATCGTATTGCTCGAATTCGGCTTCGGAATCAAGGTGCTCTTTCATGCCCTGGATGGCGGCAGCCATCTGCTCGATGAGCTCTGGGCGCGCATACTGAGCGGCTCGTCGAGCCATCACCGGCTCAATGGCCAATCGCGCTTCAGTCACTTGCGCGATAGGAATCCGCCGCAATTTCAACAGGAGGGTGAGGGAACTGGCCAGCGATTCTCCATCCACGCGGGTGACGAAGGCGCCGCCGCGAGCACCTTTGCGAATCTCGACGATACCCTGCTGTTCGAGCTGGCGGAGCGCTTCTCGGATGCAGGCGCGGCTGGTGCCAAACCGCTCGGCCAATTGACGTTCGGAGGGGAGCCGATGCCCGGGCTCAATGTGCCCCTGAAGGATGAGCTGGCGGATGCGATCGGCGACGACATCGGAGAGCCGCACCGCTCGTACCGGCTTGAACAATCGTAAGTTCGCTTTCGATCCCACGACGCCCTCGCGGACTAACGTTTATGGTCAGACCATTCGTAAGTTACACCAAAGTGCTCGCCATGTCAAGGGGGGTCACAAAATTTCCATTCGTCGGTGGAGTGAACCGGAGGGAGGACGGACCCAGGCCCTCGTCGCTCTCCCCAGGGGCGATTCCGACGGGCCGTCAGCGAGCGGCAAAAAAGCGCTCAGCGGGAACGACCTCCCCGAACGGGGCGTCACCCGCTCACCGCGCTTCCCGCCCGATCATCGGCTCGAGGGGTCGCATCGAACTCGGCGAGGGGTTCTCAAGGAGTGGACATCGGCGTCAGGCGAGGTCGGACTTTATTCCCCGGCCACCTCGACGCCGGCGCGAGCACAGGCATCGTCCACGTCCGGGGGACCGCCGGCCACGCCCACGGCGCCGATCACCCGTCCCTCCTCTTTGATAGGGACGCCACCGGCGGCGGCGGCGAATTCTCCGCCGGTGATACTGGCCAAGCTGGCGAAGAAATCGGGGAGCGCTTGAGCCATGGCGCGCATCTCAGCCGTCGGCTGCCCGAAGGCGGCGGCGGCACAGGCCTTGGCCCGAGCGACGTCGGGCGCGATCCACGAGGTCCCGTCCATGCGCACCGAAGCGATCATCCGACCGCTGGCATCGACGACGGTGATCCCCATAGGAATGCCCACCTCCTGGGCTTTCTTCTCGCAGGCGACGATGATCTTCTTGGCTCGTTCCAACGTCAATGGCATGGGAACACCTCCTCGTTAGGTCTCTTCCCAGTGATAGAAGCCTTGTCCGGTCTTCTTCCCCAGCTTTCCTTCTCGGACCATGCGCTTGAGAATCTCCGGAGGCCGGAACACTTCTGAGCCCAATTTCTCGTAGAGGTACTCGGCGATGTGCAAACGAACGTCCAGTCCCACCAGATCGCCCAACCGCAATGGGCCCATGGGATGGTTGTACCCTAATTCCATCGCCCGGTCGATATCTTCAACGCTGGCCACGCCTTGCTCGACCATCCGCATGGCTTCCAACCCCAGGGCCACGCCCAATCGACTGGTGGCGAATCCAGGAAAGTCTCGAACGACGATCGGCTCTTTCTTCATGCGCCGCGCCACGTCGAGGACCACGTCGACGACCTCGGGGGCCGTCCCATCGTGGCGCACGATCTCGACGAGTTTCATAATGTGTGGCGGATTGAAGAAATGCATCCCCAGAACGGACTGAGGACGATGAGTGGCTTCGGCGATCTCTTTCACGCTGAGCGAAGAGGTATTGGTCGCCAGGATGGTCTGCGGAGGACAGTTCTGGTCGAGCGAGCGAAAGATGTCTTGCTTGAGGGCGAGCTTCTCTGGCGCCGCTTCGATGACCAGATCGGCGTCGACCACGGCATGTCGAAAATCCGCGGTCGGCTCGATGGCCGAGAGCGTCGCTCTCTTCTCTTCCTCGGTGACCTTTCCTCGCCGGATACCTCCATCGAGCGTTGCTTCGATATGTTTCATCGCTCGATCGAGGATCTCCTCGTTGAGATCGTAGAGGCGGACGGCATATCCGGCCATGGCCGCCACTTGGGCAATGCCTCGACCCATCGTCCCGGCACCGAGCACGGCGATGGAGCGAGTCGGCGTGCGTGTTTCCATAGAACGTGACCTCCTCGGGCAATTTAGTAACCGAACTCGGCGGGAGCCGAGGGCGCCTTTCGCCGCGGTCGCAGCGCCGCGCAGCGATCTGGACCGAGGCGCTCCAGGTAATGACTCCGATCTCTCACCCCCAGCACCCAGCGCTGGAGCCAGCGGTGAAACTGCTCCCGCGTCTTCGTCTCCCGATGGTACTCGTGAAAATAGTCGTTGTCCCGATTATAGTATCCCACGACCGGCGATGGATGGGCCCCCCAGGGTTGTTCCACCACGGCGGTGACGAGGAATCCGGGGATGAGCGTTCGGTTGGGATCACTCAGAATGACGTCTGCCGGGACGATCTCCTCGGCGGTGATGATGACGCGTCGACTGGCGCGCACGGCATCAATGGTCACGCCCAGATTTCCCCAGAGGTGACAATTTCCCATCTCATCGGCTCGCTGAACGTGAACGATGGCCACGTCCGGTTCGATGGCTCGCACGGCAATGAGTCGATCGCCAGTGTACGGACAGATCGTCGACCGCAGGTGATCATTCCCTCGCTGAATATCGGAGCCGAGGGCCGTTCGCGCCGGCAGATAAGGAACGCCGAGGGCAGCCGCGTGCAGACCGAGCGCGATGGTGAAGTTGGTATGATCCTCCATCTCCAATGGCTGTGGCGTTCCCTCTTCGACCGCCCGTCGCAGGTTATAGGCTGATCCCCCGCTCACGTTGCCCACCCACGCGGCGACGACTTTCTTGACGCAACCGGCGCCGATCAATTGATCGAAGAGAATATCGGAAATGGGTCCGATGAGCGTCAGATCCCGCTTCTTCTGCCGTATGATTTCGTGACCGGCGGCGAAGGGAATGAGCGCCTCCATGGCCGTGCCCATAACGATGCTCGCCCCATCGGGCACAAACCGTTCGATGGCTTCGGTCAATGTCATCCGTTTCCCCATCGGCATTCACCGCGTCCAAAATCCCTGAGGATCGAGATCCCGAATGATGCGCAATTCCTCCTCAGTTGGCGGAAGCGTCTCGGTGAGATCGTCCGCGACGCGAAGCGGCCATCCGGTATGGGCCAGCACGTCATCCACGCCGATGCCCGGGTGCACCGAGGAGAGGACGGCTTCTTTGGTCACCGGATCGAACTCCAGAATGGCTTTATCGGTGATGACCACCGATGGTCCGCCGCGCGGCAATCCCACCGCCGACCGCCAATCCCCTCCCTCTCCATAGCCTGGCGAGGTGACATACGAGACGCGCTCTCGGAAGCGGCGTTTCTCGTGCGCCATGATGGCGATGAGACGATGCGCCAGAGAGGCGATATCGCAGGCTCCACCGCTTCCCGGCAATCGAATCGGCCGGCGGCCGTCGGCGTGAACCACGGTCGTGTTGAGGTTTCCGAATCGATCGATTTCGGCGCCTCCAATGAATCCCACATCCACGCGCCCTTGCTGGAGCAATCCCATCACCGTCAGCATATCGGCGCACGAAGTGGCCCGATAGATGTTGGGCGGATCGCTCATCGTATACAGCATCTCGGCCGAAGGGATCTCCCGAATGACGCCATTTTCGTAAAGGCCGATCGCCCGCGGAGCATGCGTGCGCTTGGCCAACAGAAAGCCGAGCAACGGCAGGCGCATACCGACGAAGACGACCTGCTCATCGGCGATCTGCCGGGCGGCCGCCACGACCATCAGTTCTCTCAGCGTGTACGTGGTCATTGCAGGTTCTCAATGAGCATCGCGATGCCTTGACCGCCAGAGATGCACAGCGTGGCCAGTCCCAGTCTGCCGCCTCGCCGCCGAAGCGCATGAATGAGCGTCACCGTGATCCGGGCGCCCGTGCACCCGATCGGATGTCCCAAGGCGATGGCGCCGCCGTGCACGTTCAGGCGGTCGTGGTCGAATTGGAGTTCCCGATCGCAAGCGAGGACCTGAGCGGCGAACGCTTCATTGAGTTCGATGAGGTCGATATCCGACAATTGGAGTTTCTGCCGCTCCAGGAGCCGGTTGATGGCCGGGACGGGCGCGATCCCCATGATCGACGGATCGACGGCGGCGATCGTCCAGTCGATGAGGCGCGCCTGAGGCTGTACGCCCGGGGCCTTGATCATCTCCTCGGAGAGGACGACGAGCGCCGCCGCGCCGTCGGTGATCCCGGACGCATTCCCCGCCGTCACCGTCCCATCGCGCTTGAACACGGGAGGCAGTTTGGCGAGCTTCTCCAGGGAGGTATCGGGACGAACGTGCTCGTCGAAATCCAGCCATCGCGCTTCATCTCCCGGACGTCCCACCTCCAACGGAAGGAGCTCATCCTCGAAGGCTCCGGTTCGGGCCGCTTGCGCCGCCCGCCGGTGAGATCGGAGGGCGTATGCATCCTGCTCCCGGCGAGAAATCTCGTACATTCCGGCGAGTTTCTCGGCCGTCTCTCCCATGAGCATCTGGGAGAGGGGACAGAGAAACCCATCGCGATACATGGCATCGACCAGTTCGGCGTGCCCCAATCGCCTCCCCCACCGCACGCCGTCAGCCAGATAGGGGACGCGACTCATCGATTCCGTCCCGCCGACGAGCACGGCGCGCGCCCGTCCGGCCAGAATCATCTGCGCGGCGTCGATGATGGCTTGCAAGCCCGAGCCACAGGCGCGATTGACCGTATAGGCGGGGACGGACTGATCCAACCCGGCGCGCACGGCGATCTGGCGGGCCACATTGGGCCCGACGCCCGCCTGACGGGCGCAGCCGAAGATGACTTCTTCGATGGCCGATAAGCTCGCACCGGCGCGATCCAAGGCTTCCCTGGCCACCGGCACAGCCAAATCGGCGGCCGACCACTCTTTGAGCGTCCCTCCGAAATTCCCGATGGGCGTTCGTACGGCTCCGGCCAGAAAAACGCTGTTCATGGTCCCCCCTGATTGGTTGGTCTGACGACGACTTCGAAGACATCGACGTGGAGCGGTTGCCTGAGCGCCCAGAGGATCGTGCGGGCCACATCCTCGGCCTGGAGCGGCGTCACATCCCGAAAGCGCTCCATCGCCTGCGGGGGAATGCGATTGATGAATTCCGTCTCCACAATCCCCGGCTCAATGACGGTGACGCGGATACGATGAGCATAGACTTCCTGACGCAGCGCCTCCGAGACGGCGATGACGCCGAATTTCGTCGCCGAGTAGACGCCCATCCCCGCCAGCGTTCGTCGCCCGGCTATCGACGAGATATTGACGATATGGCCGCTCCGCTGAGGGATCATCAGCCGAAGAGCTTCCCGCGTGGCCCAGAGAAGCCCGAGGAGATTAGTCTCCAGCATCTCGCGCCACTCGGCCGTCTTGCCCTCGGCGATGACCCCGAACCACCCCAGGCCGGCATTATTGATGAGGATATCCAATCGCCCAAACTGCTCATGAGTGGCGGCGACCATCTGTCGGACGGTCTCTTCATCACGCATATCGGTGGGGAGGATGAGCGCTTCACCGCCCCCAGCGCGAATCTGGTCGGCGAGAGTGGCCAGGCGGTCCCGACGGCGAGCGGCCAGGGCCAAACGAACGCCAGCCTCGCCGAGGGCCAATGCCGTCGCCCGTCCAATGCCACTACTCGCTCCAGTGATCAAAGCGACGCGTCCCTTCAAGTCCATTGATGTCTCCTCTGATTCGCCTCCGCGTTCAGCATCAGGAGCAGGGCCGAGACCGTCTGGCCCGCGGCTATCGACCTTTGAAGTTGGCCTGTCGCTTCTCGACATAGGCCGAGAGTCCTTCGGCAGCGTCTTCGCTCTGGAAGAGCAATTGCTGCAGCTCCCGTTCCAGCGCCAGGCCATCGGCAAATGACATTTCGAATCCCGATTGAACGGCCCGTTTGATGCGCCCCACGGCCCGACTGGCTTTCTTGGGCGGCGTGAACTGCCGCGCATAGTCGAGGACCTGATCGAAGAAATTCTCCCCTTCGAACACCTCGTTGACCAGACCCAGTTCCTTAGCCTCATCGAAGCTCATCAACCGTCCCGTGGTCATGAGTTCAATCGCTTTGGACTTGCCCACGGCACGCGCCAATCGTTGCGTCCCACCGGTCCCTGGCAGTACGCCGAGGGAGACCTCGGGAAGGCCGATCTTCCCGGCATCCTTCTTGGCGATGCGAAGATCGGCGGCCAGAGCGATTTCCAGGCCGCCACCCACCGTATGTCCATTCAACGCGGCGATGACCAATTTGGGCGTCTGTTCGAGGCGATTCAGCGTCTCGTTGGCGTGCAAGCAGAAATAGTACTTGAACTCCGGCGTCGCTTTGGAGAGCATGCCAATATTGGCGCCGGCACAGAAAAACTTCTCTCCAGCTCCCCGGATGACGAGGACGTGAACGTCGGTGTCCATGCGAGCTGTGAGAATCGCCTCGTCCAGCTGACGCATCATTTCGTAAGTATAGGTATTGGCCGGCGGATCATTCAATTCCAAAATAGCGATTCCATCGACAGTACGATATCCAACCAGTTCACTCATACGTCTCTCTCCTTTTCGATAGCATTTATGGTCTTCATGATGAGAGGCCATCGCCTCACTCTGGGGAACCTCCCCCACCGCTCTTCTCGCTCACCGTGGAGACCCCTAACGTCTCTCTCAGCCAGTCCAGACAGAGTGAGATGACGTCCTCAAACGCGTATCCGTTGAACTTCCGTTCGAAGAAATGACCAACCTGAGGGAGGAGTTCCAACCGAACCGACCGATGCCCCGCTCGTTCCAGCGCCTCCTTCATCCACTGAGAATGTTCCATGGGAACGACCAGATCGAGCGTCCCATGAATGAGAAGCACGGGAGCCGTGATGTTGGCCGCCCATTGGATCGGCGAGACGGCCCGATAATAGTCGGGAACTTCGTCGGGCGTTCCTCCGCGCATTCTGATCATCGCCTCGTACCGACTCGGAGAGTACTGCTGCATCCCTCGCACGTAGCGAACGTGATCGGTCACCGGCGCGAGCGCGACTACCGTCCCAACCCGCTCCTGGCGGGCGGCGACGTTCAACACGGCGATGGCGCCCCGGGAATGCCCGACCAATCCGAGGCGCGACGTATCGACGGATTCCAGATTCATGAGGAATGACAGGGCGGCGCTGACGTCTTCAATATCGCTCTGATGAACCCGCGTCTGGGTGTCCCGGTAATGGGTGCCCAAGACGAGAAAGCCCGCCTCGGCGAGCGGTCGCGCCAGCCATTCCAGGGCGCGCACATCCCGATCGCGCCCTGGAGCGAGCACGATGGCCGGTCGCCGAAGCGGGCCCTCATTGAGGGAGCCTCCCGGCTCGCTCAGGAAGGGGGGTCGTTCATCGGAAACGAACAGGAGAGCCCGAACGCGCTCTCCCTGGCTGACATATTGGACCGTCTCAACCTTCATCCCCCACTCACCTCTCACTCCTCGGCCCGTCGTCGAGAACGAAGAACGAACCGCTTCCGTCGGGCGCCTTCCAACGAGAACCCGTGGCCGCCCGTCCCATCAACGACATCGAATACCAGCTCATAGCCTCCAAGGCGTCGCGCCTGCTCCTCCGAAGCGTACACGGGGATTCCCTCCACTTCCCCGAGGCGTCGATCGCTCAACCCGAGATGAAAGCCTTTGAGGAGCATCGGTGACGTCGCATCGCAACACCCTCCGCTGATCATGAACAGCAGCCCCTCACCATGCTCCCGCTGGAGGTCTTCGAGCAACGCCTGGGCGCGCCGAGTGACCTGAAGCGAGACGGCGACACCGGTCACTCCACTGCCTCTTCCGGTCAGTGCTCCCGATGGATCGCTGGGGATCACTCGGTCTCTTGGATCCTCTCCGCTCATGATGTCTTGTTCGTCGCCGAGCGCTTCCGTCGCGCCCACTGGATGTATTCGGCGATGCCTTCGGCCAGGTCGACTTCGGGCTCGTATCCCAGTTCCCTCCTGGCCCGAGAGATATCATACGGTTGATCCAGGACCGCCGCCGTGCCCGCATATCCTCCGGTCAACGGGACTTTGACCTCGAATTCGGCCCCGGGGATATGCTTGCGGATCTCGTCCAGAAACTCGGAGAAGGCATATTGACGAGCGTCAGTGATGTTGAATGTTCGGTGCTCCAGCTTCTCAGCATCGCGCGCCCGGATGAGGGCCTGAGCCACATTACGGACGTGGACGAATCCTTCTCGCCCCCCCCACACGAGCATCGGCTGATCGATGGTCACTTTTTCTCCGTTGAGCGCCCCCTCGACGAGCATATGGAGGAGGATGGAGATGGGCGCGCCGAAGGCTCCGCTCCAGACCCCCCAGACGTGTCCCAATCGTGGCGCGACGAAATCGACGCCCAGCGCATCGGCGTAATCCAGCCCCACGTACTCGGCGGCGATCTTCGTCGTCCCATAGAAGAATCCCGGAATGCGATCGACGGGAGCCTCTTCGGTGATCGCCCCCGCGGGCGGATGCTTGGGATAGGCCCCATAGTAAAGGACGATGGAGCTCGTATACACGACGCGCCGAACATCGAGAGCGCGCGCCGCCTCCAGCACATTGACCAATCCCATCACGTTGACCTGAACGGCGAGATGGGGCTTGGCGTCGGGCGTGGGCAGGATGGCCGCCGTATGGATGATGTGATCGATGGACTCCTCCTTGATGACGTGGATGAGATCGGTCATATCGAGGACGCTCCCCCGCAGGAGCTTCACGCGATGGAGATCGACGATCTCTCCCACGGCATCGCGGCGCGGGTGCACGTCGAAGAGTACGGGAGTCTCGCCTCTGTCGACCAACGCTCGCGCCACATAACTCCCCACTTGGCCGGCGCCCGTAATCAGTGTCGGCATATCTCACCTCCTCGGTGCGCGACCGGTGCCGGTCGGCCTCCACATCATGACTCAGTGACCCATCGGGGATGGATCTTTCGGCCCGCGCTGTGGGGCTCGCCCCATCATATCGCGGACATACTCCCCATCTGAATGGCTTTTTGATTGACGCCCATCATGGCGGCGGCGATATCGAGCATCCGATCGCGCTGCTCTTCGCCTCGCTTGGCCAGCAATCGCGCCGCCAGTCGCCCGTTGGCGATATGGAAGTACTCGTCCGGAAGAATCTCCTCGGTCAAGAGACGACTGAGGCTCTTGTTCGTATACGCCTTCTTGGCGAGATTGGTGAACAGTGGTACGGCCCATTTCTCGCAACAGAACTGACAATTGAACACGAGCTCCAGCGGATCCTCGGACACCTGATCGCAGTAATCGAACTGATAGGTGAAACTGGGATGGGGTTGTTGAGCCAGAAGATCCTCCCCGCCCATCTTCAGCGCCAGACTCCGATAGAGCTTGAAATGGCGCATCTCGTCGTGAAGTTGACGACAGACGCCGAGTTTCAACTCGGGATAATCGACGGCGTATCCCATTCGCTCGATTTGCCGGGCGAACGTATCCACCGATCGCAACTCACCCCATCCCGAGAGATAGACCAGGTGAAGCTGGGCTTCGGGCGACTCCAGGGCGCCGCTGGTGAGATACTCATCGACCCACTTTTCCAGGATTTCACTGATGCGGAGATCCAATCGCTTGACGAAATCGTTGGGCTCGATGTCGATGGGAATATCGCCGAAGAATTGCTGGCGCAATCCGGCCACGTCTATTCCTTCTTGACCGATCATGATCCACCTCCCACAAAGGAATTACGGAACGATGACCACGCCGAGGGTCTCCGGTTGCTCCAACATGGCCAATCCATCGTTGATCTCGATCAACTGGATCCGATGGGTGAGCAACGGAGCGAGTTGAAACTGGCCCTCGACGGCCATACGGGTGAGCTCCTCGACCTCGTCTCGCCGGGCCAGGCAGGCGCCGGTGAGAACGAGTTCTCCGAACATGACAGTGAGGATATCCACCTTCACCTCGCCGAAGCATCCGGCGCGGCCAACGACGACGACGCGACCACCACGACGGACGAGCGTCGCCGCTCGACTGACCCATTGGGGATCGCCGGTGAAATCAATGACCACATCGGCGCCGATCGGCGCGTAGTCGTCCAGGGCGCGCTTCAGATCCTCGGACCGGGCATCGATCGTCCCGTCAGCGCCCTGCTCCCGAGCGATGGCCAGTCGCCGCTCCTCATCGTCGATGACCACGGCTCGGGCGCCGAGCTGATGACACATCTGAATGGTCGCCAATCCCCATACCCAGGCCCGCTGGATGAGGACGACTTCGCCAGACTGGATGTTGGCTTGTTTCACGGCCCGATAGGGCGTGCCTAAACCGCAGGGAATGAGCGACGCCTGTTCCGGAGGGAGCGCGGTCACCGAATAGGGAATGACGTTGCGCTCGGGGACGACCACGTACTGAGCGAAGCCGCCGGGAAGGTGCGCGCCCACGCCCTTCCAGTTCAAACAGAGATGATCCTGTCCTTTCTGGCACAAGGGACACTGACCGCAACTCACCACGAAATGCACGATCACGTGATCGCCCTTCTCGACCGACGTCACGCCCTGGCCGACTTTCTCCACCACCCCGGCAATCTGATGCCCCAGGATGAGAGGCTCCTGCATCCAGGGAAGGCCCAGCGTGAAGAACCGATAATCCGTATCGCAGACGCCGCTGGCCAGAATGCGGAGCAGCACCTCGCCCTCTCCGGGTTCGGGGACCGACTGCAATTCGAGGATCAATGGCTGTTTCGCCTGATGAAAGACGGCCACATCGTGTTGCATGGTTCACCTCCTCACAGAGGATGCGCGGGTCGAAGCCGGCGACTCTTCGAGGAGACGGTCCGGCACCAGTACGATCTTGCCCAACAGCCTTCCCTGCTCCATCAACCGGTGAGCCTCGGCCGCCTGAGAGAGCGGCAACAGACGATCGATGATCGGTTTGAGCTTTCCCTCATTGACCAGTTGGAGGACCCTCTCCACTTCCTGCATAGTCGATCCCGTCGATCCGATGATCTCGATTTCCCGGAAAAAGACGGAGATGAGATCCACCGTCGCCCGCCGCTCGCTCACCGCTCCGCAGGTGGCCAGGCGTCCTCTCTTGGTCAAGAGAGAGAGACTCCTGGTCAGCGTCTCGCCGCCGACCATATCGAACACGAAATCGACGCCGCGCCCCCCGGTCACTCGGGAGACCGCTGCGGTCACATCCTCAGCGCGGTAATTGATGACCACATCGGCCCCGAGTTCACGGAGCCGCTCGGCTTTCTCTGCGCTGCTCGTCGTGGCGATGACGAAGGCGCCGGCCAGTTTGGCGATCTGCAGGCCCGCGCTCCCCACCCCGCTACTGGCCGAATTGATGAGCACGGTCTCTCCGGCCTGAAGTCGACCGCGGGTGATGAGCAGGTGCCAGGCCGTTCCGAACGAGGTTCGGGACGCGGCGGCGGCCTCGAAGCTGAGTCCGGGGGGAATCGGCAGAACGCCGCGCTCGGAGATCGTCACCTGCTCGGCATACCCGCCGGGCAACTGGGTGCCGAGCATCCGCCGATCATCGCAAAGTTGCTCCCACCCCGCTCGACAAAACCGACAGCGACCACAGGTGACCACGGCGGCGAGCACCCGGTCTCCGGGACGGAATGCCTTGACCTGAGGACCCACCATGACCACCTCGCCAGCCACTTCCATACCGAGAATGTGAGGGAGCGACTGTTGGCCGGGAAGGCGCAACTCGCCGCTCCGCACCATCACATCGATATGGTTGACGCCGCAGGCGCGAACGCGAATGAGCACCTCATCCCCGACCGGCTCGGGATCGGGCACCGTCTCATAGCGAAGCTCACTCGCATCACCATACTGATGGAATCGAACGGCTTTCATGAAGCGCTGTCCCCTCACCCGTAGAATGGGAGCGGCCCCTCATCGACCACTTCGCCCCCTTGATGACGTCGAAGATTCTCCAGATACGCACTGAAATCCCGTCCGGTCACATAGGCTTCCGGAAGCACGGTGCGCAGATGACGAACGTATTCATCGTAGGACTGAATCGGCCGCCCGTGCACATCGTTCATCTCGAAGGCGTGGATCCCGCGCCGCCGATAGAAGCTCATCGCCGGCAGGTAGATGAGATCTTCGGGTTTGATCCCCCGCTTGGATTCACCGGTGGAGAGAATCTCATCGGCCAATCGGATGGCTTCCGCCTTGCTGACCTTGGGGAGGCGCTCCTTCAAGATTTCGTAATTCAACACATCGATGACCTGCTCTTTCACCTCCCGGTAGTAGCGCTCCTGGGCTTCTTTATTGAGCATGTCCTTGAAACCGAACTCCAGATTGGTGCGTCCGCCGCGCTCATCGCCGAACATCTCCAATCCCCGCGGCAACCACTTGTTGATATGACGCTGGATGTTGGGTACGCTCACATTCCCTCGGCCGGCCGTCGCTTCGGCCACCCATCGTCGAAGGGGATTGACCCCGGTGGCCAGATGGAACGACTCCTCCACGAGCATCGGCCCCATGCTCCGGGCCATGGGCGCATAGGCCGAGACGCTCTGCATGGTCAATTGGTACTTGCCCACCCGATCGATGAGCGCGGCGAAGACGATGTTGTCGACGAAGGAGTCGAAGTAGACGTTGAACGCCTCCAGCACATGAGATCCCGTCTCCATGCTGAGGAGTTCGTCGATCGTATCGGCGGCCACGTCCCGGGTTCCCCCCCAATCGTCTTTGGCCAACAAGTAGATCATCTGGTATCCATGACGAAACTCCTCGGCCATGACCCGGAGCACATCGAACTGAATCTTCGGGTCTTGAGCCTTGGGGAGCGATTCTCGGTGTTGCTGAATAGACCCCAGTTCGGTGCTCGCCTGAGCGCGAATGATCTTCAGAATCTGCGCCCGCATCTCTTCGTCCATGTCGCTGGCTCGCCGGAACTTGGGTTTTCCGGCGTGAGCGCCGACCTCGATGAGTTCCGACTTCAGGTCGCCCAGTTTGGCGACCAGTTGAAAGGGCGACTGCTTGTAGAACTCCTGCCAGTGCTCGAGCAGATAAGGAAAATCCTTGAAGTGTTTCTCCTGCCAGCCCAGCATGGCTTTATGATATTTCTCTGGCAATTGATCCGTGATCACGGCCATAGGTCCACCTCCTCAAAAAAGTATCGGACAACAGGCTCGCCGGCGCCATCGCCTCGCGATCGACTGAGCGGGCTCGCACCACCCTCTCACCGATTCACGAAACGGTCGCCCGCGAGAACGAGCGGGAGCGCGCCGCCGGGGGGCTTGACGCACGCGGGAAGACGCTGGGGTCAGGTCATCAGCCGACGCGCTCCACAGCCCGCTCTCCCTCGAAGAGAGATCAAAGAGAGCGTTTCGCCCATTCGTCGTGCTCCTCAGCGTCATGGGCAACTCCAGCGAAAATGAGTGGCTCATGAAGCTCTCTCGCGCCTCATCATCTCTCCCCTTCGTAGTGCGCTCCGTGCCCATGAGCGATTCCCTGGAAGTCCCGGAAGCCGTCTCCGAGGTGTCCCCGGAGAGTTTCGATGACATCTCCCATCGCCCGCTGCTCACACCGTCATTCCCACCTCTTGATGCGGGGTTGAAGGCGCGACGCGCTCCAATGCCCGCTCAAAGTGTGTGAACGCGATCTCCACGGCTCCGGCATATTCGTTCTCGCGCAAGGCCAACAACTTGGCCTCCTGACAGAGATGATCGAGTTCCGCTCCGGAAAAGCCCTCGGTCCGAGGGGCCAACTGATCGCAGATCATATCCACAGTGAGTCCCGGCTTGAGGCGCGCGCCGCGCAGTTTGATGCGCAAGATGTGACGGCGATCCTCCTCATCGGGCAACGGCACGAGGATATGAATCCCGAACCGACCGGGCCGCAAGACCGAGGGATCGATGAGATTGAGGCGATTGGTGGCGCCGATGACGATCACGTTATTCAAGGGCTCGATGCCGTCCAGTTCGGCCAACAATTGATTGACGACGCGCTCGGTACTCTTCGAGCCCGTGTACTGACCGCGAATGGAGGCCACGGCATCGAGCTGATCGAAGAAGATGATGGAGGGCGCCACCTGGCGAGCGATACGGAAGATCTGACGAAGCGTCTCCTCGGTTTCGCCCAACCATTTGGTGAACAGCTCGGGGCCTTCCACGGGAATGAAATTGATCCCACACTCATTGGCAATGGCCTTGGCGAGCAACGTCTTGCCTGTCCCCGGCGGCCCATGAAGCAGTATCCCCGAGCGAACGTGCAATCCCATCTCGGCGAACGCCTCGGGATGCTGGAGCGGTTTCTCGATGAGCTCGATCAATCGCTGTTTGATCTCCTCCAGGCCACCAATATCCTCCCAGCTCACGTCGGGAACGGTGATGAGCGTCTCGCGCAAGGCCGAAGGCTGGACTTGCGATCGGGCCATCTGAAAATCGGCCTTCTCGATCGTGATGGCTTCGGCCTGAATACGAAACGCTCGTCGTGGATCGGTCAGCGCCGATGCGCTCCGCCGCATGGCGTTCAAACCCGCCTCCCGACAGAGTTCCATCAAATCGGCGCCGACGAACCCATGCGTATTTCTGGCCAATTCGGGCAGGTACTGAAGCGCCTCGGCTGACAAGGGCATCTCCCGCGTATGGATCTGCAAGATCTCCAGGCGCCCCTTCTGATCGGGCGGCCCGAAGAAGATCTCGCGATCGAACCGACCCGGCCGACGGAGCGCCGGATCGATGGAATCGACGCGGTTGGTCGTGCCGATGACGATCACCCCATCGACGCGCTTCAACCCGTCCATCAGAGCGAGCAGTTGGGTCACCGCCCGCGTGTCCGAATGGGCGCCCGTCTCCCCCCGCTTGGGCGCCAGAGCGTCCAACTCGTCGATGAAAATAATCGATGGCGAGTGGTGCGCCGCCTCGTTGAACATGCGGCGGAGATTTCCTTCCGTCTCGCCCGAATAGGTGCCAATGATGTCCGGCCCATTGATGTAGTAGAATCGCGCCTCGACTTCGTTGGCCACGGCCCGGGCCAAATGGGTCTTCCCCGTTCCCGGGGGGCCGTAGAAGATGATTCCCCGAGGAGGATTGATGCCCAACTGCCGATAGATATAGGGCATCTGGAGGGGCAACTGGACCAACTCGCGGACCAGACGCATCTGACGCTCCAATCCGCCGACATCTTCGAACGTGATATCGAACGCCCCTTCGGGGAGATGGGCATCGTGATAGGCGAGTTCCACCTCCGTCTCCTCGGTGACGACGCCACCGCGATCGAAAATGCTCTCCACTTCATAGGTCGTGCCTGCGACCGAGCGGGGGAAGGTGATATAGACGATGGAGCCAACATCGAGAGGAGCTTCGCTGTTGACGAGAGTCGCTTTGATGTGCGGAAGGAGATGGTGAGCCGTTGAGACATCAATGGCCGGTCGCAGGACGACCTTTTTCACTGACTCCACGTGGACCGGCTCGATGCGAATCGTTTCGTTCAATCGAGCTTTGAGCGCCTGCCGAAGAAATCGATCCAACTGAATATGGCCGGGCGTCCCGCTCGTCTCCATGAGTCGCGCCAGAGCGCTTCGGTTCCGCTCGGTCCGCAGCCTCACAATCTGGCCGGTCTTCAACCCATGAGATCGCATCCACCCGGCGTCCAGGAGCGCCTGACAGCGGCTGCTGGCGGCGTAGTCACTGACATAGAAATCGACGACGGCCTTCAGTTCCATCGACGCTCATCCCTCCTCCGGCTTGTAGTCGGGCGAGTTCTCCAGTTGTTCGAAGCCCGCCCCACGATCCACGCCCACGCAATCGACCCAGTTGTTCGACGTGGAGACGAATCGGACCGGTTCGTGGGGATCGTCGTTAAAGTGCTGGACGACGATGCCATCGCGTTTGAGCGGCAGATTGAGCGCATCGCCGGCCTCCCAATCGTAGCGGACACCATCGATGATCGTATGTCCCTTCCCCTTGATGATATAGATGGACTCGCCCCCCGGCGTATGCAAGCGGCCGCTGCGGCTGCCCGGAGGAATTTCCTGAACGTAAACGATGAGTGACCGCAGGGCGGTGGTCTGAATCGACGGATGGAGGTACCACTTCATGAGGCCCTGACGGTTATTCTCCAGGGGCACATCCTTGCCGCGGATGACTTTCACCCCCTTCCTCAATCGCTCGCGATCTTCATCGCGAAGCCGAAAGAGCTCTTCCCAGTAGTTGATCTTCTTCTGTTCGCTCATCGTCCATCATCCTCCTCATCATCCGGTGAAATCGGGAGCCACCTCCCGCTGAGTCATCTCGCTGGCCACCCAGTCCCAAATGGGAAGATGAATCGACGCCAACCACTTGCATGGCTTCCCCGGCTGGGCATTGAAATGCTGATGCTCGACGCCACCCGGCTTGACCGGCAACAGGATCAAATCCCCTTCTTCCCAATCAACCCGTTCGCCGTCGATGATCGAGTAGCCTTTCCCTTCCACGACGAAGATGACCAATCCCCCCTGATGGACGTGCTTGCCCGAGTGCGTCCGGATGTCATGGAGGAAGAAACACCGATCCTGGAGTGGCGTATCTTTGTACTTGAGCGGGTTGAGAAACCACAGCAATCGACCCTGACGGCTCACATCCCACTCCCGATCCGACTGCTTGATGACGATCTTCCCCTTCTCCTGGCGTTCCAGGAACTCCTGGCGATTCTTGTAGAGGAGCTCGTACGGGCTCTCTTCCAACGGTTCACGTTCACGCGTTCGCGTTCGTTCGGCTTCAACCATGTCCTGTTCCTCCTTAGTATTGAGATCACGAGAATCTCGTGCCACCGAGAACCGGAGCCCTCGATCAGACCGGACGCCATCGGCGAGGGCTCTGGTCACCGCGAGGTTCTGACCTGCCGCTGCTGGGCCACCTCCAGCCGGGCCAGCCGACGCTGAACATCGGCGATGTGTCGGGCCATCAATTCGTACGCCTGGTCAGGATCGCGCTGTCGCAGCGCCTCCAAAATCCGCCTGTGGAAATCGACGATGCTCCGCCTGACCACGTCATCCAACTCCATCTGCTCCTGTTTGAGCTCGGTGAGCAGAATATGCACGATGGCGTTCATCGCCGTCACCAGGACGGGATTCCTGGTCGCCTTGGCCACGACGCGATGAAAACGGAGATCGAATCCCTCCTGAGCACTTCCCGAACCCAGAGCCGCTTCCTGATGATGGAGCACCTCTTCGAGCTCGGCTAACTCCTCATCGGTCGCCCGGAGGGCAGCCAGCCGCGCCACCTCCGGCTCGTAGATGGATCGCGCTTCAGCCAGATCCTGCATGGAGATCTCCCCCGTTCGCAGCAGGGCGACCAGCGACTCTCTCACCGGGCGACTGGTCGGTTGCGCCACAAACGTTCCTCCCCCATAGCCGCGCTTGATGATGATGAGTCCCTGCTGCTCCAGGTAACGGAGAGCCTCCCGAATGACCACCCGACTGGCGCCAAACTGTTCGCCCAACTCGCGCTGGGTCGGCAGCTTATCGCCGACCTTGAGTTCACCTCGAGCGATGGCCGCCCCGATGGCTTCGGCCACCGAGTGAAAAATCGGCTTGATATTGGCCTTGTTTCTGGTGCGAACCACGTCGTTCGTCTCCTCAGTAAGGTCTGATTTTAGACCTTTTCACCGCCATTGTCAAGAGCTTTTTGTTCTCCGGTGCGCGAACCGGACGGGGAGAACATGTTGCCCCGCTCGCGCCCCCGGTCTCAGACGGCGATCCTCTCCCCAATCACTCTGTCATCTCTTCTGTTGGCAACCCTTTCGCCCGCCGTGGCCCGCGACCGGTGACGGCATGGCCAGCTCTCTCGGCGATGGATGGGAAATAAGAAATGCTTCTCCCGGGACCAGCTCCTCCCCGGCGACCGACGGGAAACGGCGTCACGTCAATAGGCTCACCCGTGGTGCGCCACTGATGGGATTGATATCGACGAGGAACTCACAGCCAAATGCTGCGTGCAACTTCTCTGGCGTCAAGACCGCTCGTGGAGGACCGCATCCGAGGATCTGGCCCCTCTTGAGCAACACAATACGGTCGGCGAACTCGGCCGCCAGGTTGAGCTCATGAGTGACGAACACCGAGAGCCACGATCGTTCCCTGGTCAATCGTCTGATGAGCCTGAGCATGTCCACCTGGTAGGCTAGGTCCATGTTGGCCGTTGGTTCATCCAGCAGCAGAATCTCCGGTTGAGCGGCCAGCGCCCTGGCCAGGATAACTCGTTGGCGCTCCCCCCCAGAGAGTTCGTCCACGCGGCGCTTGCAGAACTCGACCGTGTTGGTCACCTGCAAGGCCCAGCGGGCGGCCTCTACATCTTTCTTCCTCTCCAGGGTCCAGCCTCGAGTATGAGCGAACCGCGCCTGAAGAACGTACTCGGCCACGGTCAGAGGAAATCCCACCCGATGATCTTGCAGGACGTATCCGATGGTCCGAGCCAGCGCCTTTCGCGAGTATCGCTCTATGGGTTTCCCTTTGAGAAGCACGTGCCCCCGCTGTGGTCGAAGCCGATTCCGCAACAGGCGCAAGAGAGTCGTCTTCCCCGACCCATTTGGCCCGATCAAGGCCACGAGTTCTCCCCGTTCGAACTCAATAGAGACGGCCGCGAGGACCGGACGATCGAAACGAAACCATACGTCCCTGGCCACGAGCAAGGGGATCGAAGATGTGCTCACTTGTTTGCTGATCTCCATCGTACGATCAATAGGTCGCCGTACGCAGTGGCCCTCCACCGGGCGGGGCGCCGACCCGGGTTACGGTGATCTCCTGAGCAGGTAGACGAACATGGGAGCACCGACCAGGGCGGTCACCGCCCCCACGGGGAGTTCCCGGGGCGCGATCACCGTCCGCGCCACCGTATCGGCCGAGACGACGAACATCGCCCCCACGAGGGCCGCTGCAGGAATAACCAGGCGGTTATCCCCACCCCAGGCGAGACGGACCATATGAGGGACGATGAGGCCCACGTATCCGACCGAACCGCTCACCGCCACGACCACGCCGGTGAGCAGCGAAGCGAGGATGTAGGCCGTCGTCTTGATGCGCTCGACATCGACACCGAGCATGAAGGCGTCCTCCTCTCCCACCATGAGGAGGTTCAAACTCCTGGAGAGGAAGACGGCGACGAGAATTCCCACGGCCACGGCGACCGCCACCAGCCCCAGCAATCCGCGACCGCCACCGCTCAGATCGCCCATCAGCCAAAAAGTGATTCCCCGCAACGAAGGATCATGAATGATGGCCAGGAGCGCGGCGATCGCCGACCAGAGGAATGAGGCGGTGATGATCCCCGCCAGCACGAGTCGTTCGGTCGACATACCGACCTGAGTTCGACTCATCGCATAGATGAGCGTCATGGTGACCAGCGCTCCGATGAAAGCGGCCACCGGCTGGGCGAGCAGCGTTGCAGGCAGAGCGATCAGGGCTAGCAAGGCGCCCAGCGCCGCCCCACTGGAGATGCCCAGCACATAGGGTTCGGCCAGCGGATTCCTGAGCAACGCCTGGAGCACCGCTCCGGCGACGGAGAGAGCCGCTCCAGTGACTGCGCCGAGCATGATCCGCGGCAGCCGAATGGAGAGAAGGATGAGAGCTTCCGGCGATCGGGCCGCTGACTCTTCACCCCAGAGAGCGCCCTTGAGAACACGATACACCACTGAGGCGCTGATGGGCTCGCTCCCCATGTTGAGCGCGATGGCCATCACCAGCGCCAGGGCGCCAAGGAGCGACCCCAGGATCACGACGAGCTTGTGGCGCGTCAAGACGAGAATGGATTCCGGACGACCGGAGCGCCGATCGAGCCTCTCGTGCACTCGTTCTCCTTCGTTCATCGTCTCCCCGAACTCACATGCGCCGCGCTCACAGCCGATTCTCGGTCGAAGGCCTCGGGATGAAGGATCTCAGCGACGATGGCCAGTCCCTGGACGACGCGCGGGCCGGGACGAAAGATGAGATTGGCGTCCATCGTATAGACCCTCCCGCGGCGAGCGGCGGGGGTCTCGGCCAGCCCCGGCCAGTCAATATGCTCCAGACGACGCCGACGCGCCCCGCTCTCCGGGACGATGATCACCTGGGGGGCCGCCGCGATGACCGATTCCAGACTGTAGGTGACGCCTTCTCTGGGGTCATCCGGTCCCAGGGGAATGCCTCCCGCTCGACGAACGAGATCGGCGAGATAGGTTTTCGTTCCCGGCACCATCAGCGGTTCGGCCTGAACGACGAGCAAGGTTCTCGGCCGAGGACGACCGGCCAGGCGCCGCTCGATCTCCCGCATGCGTTCCTCCATAGCCCGCGTCACCGTGGCCGCTCGCTCCGGCTCCCCGAGAACGTCGCCGAGCCGTCTCATCGACCGGGGAATATCATCCAACCGACGGGCATCCACCACGTAGAGAGGAACGCCGGCCTGTTCGAGACGGTGGGCGAAGACTTCTAATTGAGAGATTCGAGAGGCGATGACCAGATCGGGTTCCAGCGCGAGAATGCGTTCCAGGCTGGGGTGAATGGTATCGCCGATCTTGGTGATGGTTCGCGCTTCCGGAGGGTAATCGCAGAAGGTCGTCACACCGACCAGCCGCGCTCCCAACCCGAGGGCGAACACCATCTCGGTGATGCTCGGCGCCAGCGAGACGAGTCGCCGCGGCCGTCGGACGCAGGCGACCGATCGCCCCAGATCATCGCGAACGATGTGAAGGGCGCGTTCGTCCCCATGTCGCCGACTGGAGGAACAGGCTCCCGAAACGAGGAGGAGAAGCGTGACGGTCCAGATGATGGTTCGGTTTGGCATCCCAGCGTCGCCTCGCGCCAGTATCCGCCTCTGCCACGGGCAGGTCTCCTGACTGAGCCCCTGACCCGAGGAATCAATCGCTCGGGTAGAAGCCGCGCCTTCCCGTTCGCCGCGCGAACAGTGGCATACGTGCGGCTTCATGCGGGACAACACAGTGGCGGGACCGTGTGGGATTCTCACCCACTTCCCTATTATCCCGGAATCCTCTATGCCCTCTGGATCTCCGGGCACCCGCGACGTTCAAACAGCAACGCCTGACGTTAACACAGGGCTCACCCGATGTCAACGAAGAGAGGCTCTACCAGGCGCCCCGATGGCAATTAAACGTCAGGTATACTTTCGAAATGAGCAGGGATTAAAAAGGGAGAAAACAGGACAGCGTTGTGAGAGTGGTAGAGGAAGGGTTAGGGTGCTATCTGGGCCTGCGCGCCCGCGTGGAAGCGCCAGTAGATGTGGTGAGGAACGTTACTGGAGACATGGTGGAAGCCGATGAGGTCAAGAATCAGGTAGTTCAGGAGATGCGTCCAACGGAATAGGAAACGGCAAAGGTGTGGGGGGAGAAAGAACCGGGTAACCTTCTGGCTTAGCTATCAAAGGCTTGCTTCTACTTTCTTGCTTTAACACCCCCGTGCACCAATTCACTATGGAGCTACTGCCGCCGCCGGGTAACGAGAAGCATAACCTGTTATAAGATGCACACGTCCAGCCATCTGCCATAGATCAGTACTGGTGTCCAGTGAGCTTAACTAGGAGCTAATATCCCTATTAGTGGGTTACTGCTCAGATTTGTAGGGGAGTAGAAGTAAATTGGATGCAGGATGGTAATGTGGCGAGGTCCTCGGTGGATTCTGTTTTCGAGGATAGAGAAGGTGAGAGTCGTTCACAGAGGGACTATATCATCTGATTCGCAATCTTCCAAGAAAGGGGACGATGGAGATCATTTACAAAATAATAATTGCTCTGGCCGTATCCTTTCAACGTGCCCCACGTATATTCGGTGAAGCAAAAGAAATGGAATCCCTTTTTGTTTCGCTCTTGATATGAGATATCAAATACGTTGATGATCCGACCTTCAACAACGAGATGGGTCCCGCTTTGATCAATCAAGTGGATCCCTATCCCATCGGGTCTCTTCCACGTGTTATCATACTTGAGATCGAGTACGGACTGTTTCAACAGGACATTTTCATGGCCCTGAAAGATGTACCCAAACAAGATATCGTGATCGGTTTCCAACGTGACGTGAAACGTATTAAAAGCCAATCCATCGTGGAACTGCCCCGAAGCCCAGATCCATCGTTTGATTCCCTCTCGGGCTCCCCATCCCCAGGCATGATCGCGCGTCCCCACTCCACACACCGTATAGGTCTTAGCTCCGATTCGGACTGTGCCCCTATAGGTTCCTTGTTGTTCATAATGATGACTGTTGGTTTGAGCGAACATCGGATGGGACTCTGACCAACAATAGGGTTGATGAATGGCCTGGAATGTGATATCCAACCGGCAGTATCCATCATCATACCGCCAATCGCATTCCTGGAACGGGACTCGCGGAGAATAGTGAAGGGGTCCAAATGAAAACCTCTCTTCACCAATATCACTGGGGATATTAAAATCCCAGCGAGTGAACTTTGCCACTAACACATCTCCCTTCCACATGGCGAAGATCTGATCGCCAATCTCCAACCGTGGATGCACGCCCATATATCCTAAAGCCCCCAGACCCGTCCTCGGATCATAACAATCAAAATACACAGCCTCACGCCAGGTAGGGTCCTCCCCGATAGGATGAATGTACTCATCTTGTTCGCGTAGCTTGAACATGCCACCCCCTCTTCAGCCGGAGGCGAGCCGGGCTTCGACCTTTTCAACGAGATCCACTGTCCGTTCGAAGACTTCCGGGAAAACGGAGAGCGAGGTGATTCCCCACTCAATTAACTGAGCAGCCAGTTCGGGGTACTTTGAAGGGGCATTCCCACAAATCGATACAGGTCGTCCCCAAGCCCGACACGCCTGAACGATTTGTCTCATAGCAAGCATCACAGCCTCATCTCGTTCATCAAACTCTGTCGCCAATCTTCGGTTATCTCTATCAATGCCGAGGATTAATTGAGTTAGGTCATTCGATCCAATTGATACGCCGGACACCAGCGGTAGAAATTTCTCTATCAAAAAAACATTCGATGGTACCTCGGCCATCATCCATAACTCCATTCCGTCAGTCAACAACCCTTCCTCTTCGATGAGTATACGACATTGTTCCAATTCGCGTGGGAACCGAACAAAAGGAAGCATCAACTGAATATTACTATATCCAGCTTCTCGTGCTCGTTTAATTGCTCGAAGTTCGAGTCGGAAGCATTCAGGATCTCTCACATAGCGAGTACATCCACGAAGACCAAGCATGGGGTTTTCTTCTTCCTCTTCGAACCGCTCTCCACCAATGAGTCCTCGGTATTCATTCGACTTAAGATCCAACGTTCGATAAATGATCGGTCGAGGCCAAAACGCCTCGGCCACTTTCTTTAATCCGGTGGAGAAGCATTCAATAAACGCCGTACTCCCCTCCTCGGCTAACAATTGGCGTGGATGTTTACCGAGCGAAAGGGCAAAAAATTCGGCCCGCATGAGGCCTACGCCATCTACAGGAAGCGCTGCGTACTCGGCGGCCAATTCGGGAAAGCTGAGGTTAATATAAATCTTGGTACGCCGTCTACTCATGACTTGCCAGGAAAATCTCACCCTCGTCATTGAAGGAAACACGTTGACCATCGAGTTGACCGTCATAGTGAATCTCACTCCCCATGACGCACGGTAAGCCAAACTCCCGGGCGACGATGGCCAAGTGAGACGTTGGTCCGCCCGCTGTGCAGATAATTCCTTTGATTTTGGGGAAAATGGGTGTAAGGGTTGTAGCCGAAGCGGAGGTCGTAAACACGATAGTCTCAGACAGATCTTTCTGCATCAACTCGAGAACATCTTGAATGCTCTGTACCGAACGGAGCACCCCAGTGCATCCCTTGCCTGAAGTGATTTCTCCGTGACCAATCTTGGTCATGCTCCTCCCTGCCATGAATCTACTCCACACAGGAACCTGAAACACGAATTGTTCCCTATCCGGACTTCTTGTGGACCTCCCCACCCATCATACACCACCAACCCGACGTTTGTGTCCCGCCCAATATTTCTCTCGCAGTACGCGTTTTAACACCTTCCCCGTAGGCGCCTTGGGCAACTCGTCGACGAAGTCCACCGATGTTGGTTTCATATAGCTAGCGAGGTGCTGTCGACACACTTCGATGATCTCCTCTGCCGTCGCTGTGCATCCTTCCCTGAGCACCACGATCGCCTTGACTGTCTCTCCATATACCGGGTGGGGTACACCGATAACCGCACACTCCTTGACTGCTGGATGTTTATATATGGCCTCCTCAACCACTGTACTGTAGATGTTCTCTCCCCCCGATACGATCATATCTTTCTTTCGATCCACGACATACATATAACCCTCCCCATCCCAAGCCGCCATATCGCCCATATAACACCAACCCTGACGTACTGTCTCAGCAGTTAACTCGGGCCTATTCCAATAACCTTTCATCACATTATCGCCGCGGGCGATCATCTCGCCTACTGTCTTTCCGTCTTTAGGTACATCGTTCCCCTGTTCGTCGACGACCCGCACGTCGCACAGGATTGCCTCTCGCCCGCAAGATTCGAGCAATCGATAGTTTTTCTGCTCCAGGGCACGCACATGATCTTCTGGACTCAGCCAAGCACACATGATGGCTAATTCTGTTTGCCCCATATACTGAAGAAATCCTACACCAGGGAAACGCTCTATCGCTCGCATGAGCGTGGCTACGCCCACGGGGCCACCCCCATAGCTGATCAACCGCAAGCTACTCAGATCGAAACGGTTGAAATCGGGGACGTCCAATAGGTAGTTTAACATGGTGGAGATGGCCAAGAAACTGGTTACGCGTTCCTGTTCAATTACTTCTAACGTCCGGCGTGGTTCGAAGTTGAGAACCACGACTTTCGCCCCATGAAAGAGATATCCATGCGGTAGGAGGACGGCCACGTGAAACATCTGCCCAAGGATGAGATAGACGTCCTCGTGTCGAATGCGCTCGGCCACAGTCATGTTAAAGATCGTGGTCAGCGCATTCTTGTGCGTCAGCATCACGCCCTTAGCAATGCCGGTTGTCCCGCCCGTATAACATATGAAGTAGACATCGTCATCTTGTACCTGCGTGATTGTCTCAGGCTCGTCAGGATGACCTTGGTTCAGGAACTCTTCGTAGTTGATGTCAAGCTTCCGATGGCCGAGACCAATGGCAAATTCCACCGAGGAGAGCTGAGAACGAATAGCGGTAAATGTATCGTTGTATTGGTCGTGAACGATAATCACCCGTGGGCTCCCATCGTTGATTGTATAGGCAATCTCATCGGGCGTGAAGCGCCAATTCAGTGGTTGAATGATGATGCCCGTTTTGGCACCAGCGAAGAAGATTTCCAAATACTCAATGCAATTCTTCGAATAGATAGCCACTCGATCCCCCTTCTTTAAGCCATAGGCAAGGAAAGCGTGTGCTAAATGGTTGATGCGGCGATTAAACTCCTTCCAAGTGATACGCTTCCCCACATTAGCATCGACCAATGCCTCTTTATGGGGGTATCGCTTGGCATTGCGATAGGGGATCAATCCGATATTCATCGTGGATTCCTCCCCGTTTTCAGAATGACCGCCCCACGAAGGGGGAAGTCTATGGATGGCGGAGTTCACTTATCCCCCTCGACCAGCTGGATATCCCAGAGCGGATCGTCGGCTGGTCGGGCAATCTCCGTCTGTATGAGCAGGCCGCACCTGGGGCAATAGAAATGACGGAACTCGACTTCGTCATCGAGGTACGTACGAGGATCGAGGATGTACCGATTCGCTTCCTGAATGGGAAACTTCTTTTGCCGGCAGTGAAGCTTATAGTTCTCGCTCAGTGGTGAAATGCGATGACCACATCGACGACAGTAGAAGTATTCCCCCATGAGCTCTAATCCCTCGGCCACCATCTGCTTATTCGTCCCATCCACTCGCGCCGGCGAATTAGGCTTGTCCACTCGCTGTCGGCGCATTCGATCACGGAGGTGTTTGGTCTTCGTCCAGTCGACTTCTCCCTCCTCGGTTAAAACGACTCCGTAAGCTCTACGTGCCCACTGTTGGGTAACATTCCCCTGCCGAACATCGACCGCTACGCGTTCGGGATCACGCTCGATGGGATCTCCATATCCACCGGCCGAAGCCCAGGACATGATAAAGACATCATCCGGATGCTGAATGACCCCAAATGCCTTCGGAGGGAGATATTCTACTCGACCTTCCAAATGCTGAAGTCCAATCGGTAACTGCCCTGAGGTTCTCGCACGCTGGCTCACGCATGCCCCGCGCACCAATGTATAGCGCGTCGTCGACGTCGGATATCCCCCGAAGAGGCCCGGTCCCGGCACAGCACAATGTCCCGTAGCCGTGAACAGAGTGATCTGATCCGTCCCGTGCGGGATGAATGCCAATTCGGCAGCATTGCCGCCACGGAATTTCCCTGCTCCTCCCGAATCGGGCAACTCGCGCCGCCAAAGATAGAGGATGGGATAGAACCACTCATTATCCTCGACGTTGGGCATTGTACTCTGCAAGTCCCAGGGCCAACCACCCGTATCGACGCCATCCCGCCAGGCGAGTCCGGCCAAGGCAGCTCCCACCGGATCGAGGAGGAAAGAGGTATACGGAGCCCCGCGTTGATTGATGCCACTGATCGCGGCGATCGGATACATGGGTGCTCCCATACAGCTCTGGACTTCCGTGCGTAACTGTTCATCACTCGAGCAGGCTAACATCTTAGAAATGACCAATCCAGCCAAGGCGATCGTTTGGAGCAATGTCAAGGCCGGCGCAGCACTGACGGCGGCGGGGAAGGTCGCACAAGTAATCGTTCCTGGCTCGGCGACGAACTCCATGTGTCGATAAGCTCCCTCGACGACGAACATTTGATCGAAAAGCATTTGAGCTGAGACCATAGAAGCGATCGCCCCCTTCCAAGCGATCATTGTGCTGTTGAGCGTCCCCGCCTGAGAGTCGGTCCCCTGATTGGAGAAGATGAGGCGATCACCGCGCTTGGTGAGGGTCAAACAATTTCGATAGATGCGTCGATCTTCGGGATGGGCCAGTTCGATCCATCCCACCTCGCGCCACGTCCCATCCGGAATCGTGTGCAATCGACGGACAAATGCCCGTTCGGAATCATCCTGAAGCTTGCGCATCACCCCTTTGACGATGGCCGCACCATAACGATCGATCAGTTGCTTGATGCGCTCTCGAGCCACATAGCATCCGGCGATTTCGGCCCGCAGATCAAGGGCGACGAGTTCGGGCATACGGGATCGACGTGTGTATTCTTCTTCTATATCTTTGCGCAGGCGTCCGCGCTCGACGATCTTGATGGGAGGGATGCACCCAGCCTCCCAGTAAACATCTTGAGCCACAGGGTTGAATCCCCCAGGCGATGTCCCACCCAGATCCCACTGATGGAGCGTATTGCCAACCCAACAGAAGAGTTCGCCCTGCCAGAATACGGGAGCGATGAGCGTCACGTCCAACTGGTGAGTCGCCCCAATCCAGGGATCGTTTGTGAGGAACATGTCGCCATCCTCAATCCCCGGATTCCCGGACCGATATTCCAACGTCCACTTGACGGCTGAACTCGTGGCCGAAGATAGATATTGGAGGAAGGGGCCAAAGAAAATGAAGTTCCCACGCTCATCGAGCAAACAGGGGTTGAAGTCGTGTCCGTAGGCACAAATGGGCGATCCCGAGACTTTCATGATGGTATGCCCATGCTCGACGTTGATATTCCACATCGCATGCCGAATCACCTCATATGTGATGGGATCGATGGACTCGGCCGTCTCCGTATGCAACTTCAATCCCGGATCGACACACAGAGGTTCCTGGGGGATGTACGGATACTGCCGCCCATCCCAACGGATACCGGTCATCGCCTCTGGATGGGTCACCATAGAGAGAGACCTCCTACTTGTTCATAACTCGATGACGAAGTTCCCATAGGCGTCCATCCGCCCGACTGTATAAGGTCGCACGACAATGGTCGTCACAGGCATCTCGACGATAGCCGGTCCTTCGATGATGGTATGCGGTTGTAGACGCGTACCATCGTAGATGGCCGTTGATCGATGACCGTTATACTCGCGCCAGTAGACCTCACGTCGACCAACGAAAGCCTCTCGAGCCAACCGCTCAGGTGGATTGATGGGAGGAATATCCATCTTTCCCCTAGCCATGACCCGCACGACGCCGATCTCCATGCCCGCTTCGGTGAAGGCTGAGCCCTGACCATAAAGCGCCTCGTATGTCTGCACGAAAGTCGCTTCCAACGCCTCCATATCTCGATCCGTCAGCGTCCCTCCAGGAACGGGGATCTCGATGCGATGAATCTGGAGGCGGAACTTCATTTCCACAAAGCGTTGCAACTCTATCCGATCATCCGGGATCTGATCCTCTCGCAACTGTTCTCGAGCACGAGACTCTAGCTGACAGAAGATCCGGTTGAGACGTTCAACATCGAAAGGAGCGATGAGTAGTTCGGACGTCTCGTAGACATGCAGAATGTCAGCCGATTGAATGCCAAAGGCCGACCAGGTAGAGGCGATCGATCCCAAGGGGATGACGACCGTCTGGCATCCTAATTCGCGCGCGTAGGCCGCGGCATGAGCACCGCCTGCTCCTCCGTAGGCGTAGACGACGAACTCTCGAGGATCGAGTCCACGCTGCACGGTCATCTGCCGCAGGAGCTCGGCCATCTGGAACTCGGCAATCTGAGTTGCTCCGGCTGCTGCTTCAACGACACCCATCCTCAAGGGATCAGCCACCGTGCGCATCGCCTGCAGGGCGGCCTCGCGATCCAGTCGTAAGGCACCCCCCAGGAAATTGTTCGGATTGTAGTACCCGAGCACGACATCGGCATCGGTGATCGTCGGCCGGAGATTCCCTCGCCCGTAACAAGCCGGCCCTGGATCGGCACCAGCTGATTCCGGTCCTACCTTCATCGTCTGACTTAACGGATCAATCCAGATGATCGAACCACCTCCCGAGCCGATGGATTCGATATCCAGCCGAGGCATGAAGAAGGTATATTGATTAACAGTCGTCTCCGAAGCCATCAGTGGTCGTCCCTGACTGATAATACCCACATCGAAACTGGTTCCTCCCACATCCGTGGCAATCACGTTGGTGTGGCCGAGCACGCCAGCCAGATAGTGGGCCCCTATCAAGCCACCTGCTGGACCTGAGCCAATCGTGAATAATGGCTTGTGAATTATCTCATCGGCTGTAGCCACGCCACCCGAAGCCTGCATGATCAAAAAGGGGCGCTTATACCCAAGCGTACGCGTGCGCTGTTGGACGCGCTGAATGTAACCCGACATCTGAGGACCAATGAAACAGTTAATCGCCGTGGCCGCTGTCCGTTCGTACTCGCCGGGTTTGGCAATGAGCTCATGGGCACAGGTCACGTACACGTCTGGGGCCATTTGGCTCACCATCTCGCGAACAGCGATCTCATGCACTGGATTGACGAATCCCCAAAGGAACGAGATCGCAATGGCTTCCACGTTCTCCGCGAGCAACTCCTCAATGGCTTGACGCGCCTCTTGGCGATTGAGGGGTAAGAAAATCTCACCTCGCCAATCGATCCGCTCACTCACTTCCTTGATGAGCGAGCGAGGGATCAGGGGCGATGGTTTCCGATGGCGCGACACGTGGAGTAATCGCTCGATAGGCAGCCCTGCCGATCGCCCCACCGACCGCATGATTAACAACGCATCGCCATGGCCACGTGTGGTAATAAGTCCTGTCTTGGCTCCCTTCAGTTCGAGCAACGCATTGATTCCCACGGTCGTCCCGTGCAACAGCAAACGCGTTCGCGATAGGAGCTCATCGAGCGTTAAACCCATTTGAGTTGCAGCTTGAGCCAATGCATTGAAGAACCCCTCCGAAAAATCATCCGGCGTCGATGGACTCTTGGCCAGCGTGATGTGGCCGGCCGAGTCCCGGACGATGCAGTCGGTGAACGTGCCCCCTATATCGACCGCACAAATGAAATCCATCAATACGATTCCCCCCTCCCCATAGAAATGAGCATCAACTTTACCGACTTAGAATGCCCTCTCCCATATTGATGCATCGCCTTCACCTATGCACTAATAGCCTCTTTTCAGGGAGCACGGCTTACCGGAGAGAAGAAATCCCCCTCGGTGGTGGCCATGAATTGCCAGATCGAAGGAAGCGCACCCCGCTTCAACATGTGCTGAACCACTGGTCGCCCGACGGCTCGAAATGTTGCGCGTATCCGCTCACCCGCATCTACTCCAGCTACATCGAAGAATGACTTCATATGATTGGCAAACAGGTCGATCCCATATTCAATCTTGTATCGCTGCGTCCAACGGGCGGCCTTCAAATACAGCTCATTCTCCGCCTCCGCCGCTCGGCGCGTGATCTCAGGAATCTCATCATCCGGAATGAGAACGATGCTCCCATCTTCTCGGCATCTCAATAGAGCACAGGCAACCACTCGAGAGGCATAGTCGGGCGGATCGATGAGAACACCCCCAAACAGGTCGAATTGAACATTCACGTCGCGAAGCCTCAAGGCTACAGCGAGATGAGGATAGAGATTCCATGTTTCGGTCATCGCCCAGGGGAGATAGTCATTCTGTAGATCGGTGAACTCCCGAATAACGATCACCCCATCATCTTCCGTCTCATAAGGACCATGAGCAAACAGCCCATCTCGTTGTTCGCCATGAAGAATGAACGCGTAGATTTCCAGTGTGGCCATCATACGACGCACTAACGCGTAACGTTCTGGGCTGCTCGGTGTCAAAGAGTCTCGGACAATCTTGACAATGGATTCCGGCAAGATGGGCTGCCGATGCGCATTCTCGATAGGCATGAGGTATCCGTCATTCCGGTAGCTGCGAGCCACGCGGCGCCAAAAATCGACTACGAAACATATTTGTTCATCTTCCTCTTCACTCGTTGACGTCTCCAACATCCATCCTGGATCCAACCGTCGCTGTTGGCGGGCACCTAAATAACTACACATGAGAATACTCAAGGTGAGGTAATTGGGGCGGGAGCACAACCGCTTCATCCGCCAGCCGATCTCTTCGGGTGAAATGCGTTGGATCAACTCCTTGAGCAAGGGATAGGCTGTCTGATACACGCACTCCCATCCCAGCGAGGATCGTCGGGGCACATCAAATAGGGTGGATCTCAACAATACACGTCGCTCTGAACGCATGAATGCTTTTTGACTCTCAGAAAACAACTTGATGCACTGATTTATCTGTTCGATATCATAATTCATGGACATCGTAATGGATAGTAAATCGGACCTTCCGTCTCAGCAATATGCTGAAGAATGAGAGGCGGTTCTCCCTCAACGAGCGCCTCAATATGCCTCATCGTGGTTTCTCGAAATCGCGCTCGCACCTCTTGATGAAACTCCCCATCGAGACCGGCTAAATCACCAAATGCTCTGAGCAGATTAGCATACAGCTCGGCTCCATATTCGATGCGTTGGCGATCACTCCACTCCATGAATGTCCGATATAACGTTATTTGGATATCACCAGCGCGTTCAGCCGTCGCCCGCATTTGATGGATGGAAAGTGGCTGAATGATACCATCACAAAAGGTGAACACGTTTTGTGCTCGAATCAACCCCTCATATTCTCGAGGTTCCGTTCGAAGTGTTCCAAAGAGATCGAACCGCAGCCGGAGATTGTGAACGCGCATTGCACGGATGATATTCGCATATGGCAATCGAGTTCCCTTCCCCGTCCAAGAGTAAAAGTCTTCTTGAAGCCCTACCAGCTCTTTGATGATCAGTTGATCCCCCCCTGAGAGTGCATACGGTCCATGGTGAAAGACACCCACACGTGCCTCCCCATTCAGAACAAACGTGAATAGCTCAATCGTTGCAATAGTCCGTCGAATCCACCGACGCTCATCATCGCTGTAATCAGAATGCAAGCAAGCCGCCACTTCGCCTACCGCTCGAGGGGGCAATATCGGGATGGTGAATCCGGCCTCGTCAGGTAGTAGTTTCCTGTCATTTCGATAAGCGCGCACCACACGAGTCCAGAAATCGAGGATGAACGCTAACTCCCTTGGATCATCATCTCTTGCTTCACCTCGCAAAATTGCTTGTTGGCGACCATTAAAGTACCCGAGTAGAAGGGAATTCAAGTTGATGTAGTTAGGCAGTCCTCCCAGTCGCTTCATCCTCATTCCCAGTTGCTCTGGCGTCACTCGTTGACATATGCGCTGCAGTAGCGCATACATGTGTTCGTAATAACAATAGCTACCTATAATCAATCGTCCAGGGAGATTAAAAAGGGGGGAGAATTGCCTCGATCTTTGTTGCTCGCGAAAAAAACGGCGAACGCTCTCGCCGTAGAGGTGAATGAGCTGATTCACTCTCTCCCGGTGTAACAGCAGAGTCATACCCCAATCTTCAAATGGTGAACTGAAGGAGATCCGGCCGGTCATCGACAGTCCTGAAACTCCAATTCAAACATCCATATCCTTTCAATCCACGGCATTCATACTCTGCCATACTGAAAAGCATGTGGTCATGGCGGTGAAGCCACCAATGAGATGTATCGATGATTCCCAGAGGCCTGCCTCGAAGCTCAACGGAGCGTCCCCGAATATCCGTCAGAAGGGCCCGCACTATCTCGATGGATTTCCAGCGACGCTCGCTCCAGGTGATGTCTAAGCGAGCTGATTGGAGAACAGTGCGACTCGCGCCTTGATGAACATAACCATATAGCTGTTGCCGACCATCTATGAAGGTGAACAGCGCAGCATTGGTGACCAAATCTGGACTGAACGGCGACCAAAGGATGATATAGCTTCGCAATTGAGTCCGAGCACCCCACCCCCACATATGGTCGCGCATTCCTAGAGCCGAGATCTCGATCTGTTCGCCATCCAAACAAATCCACCCCCGATATTGCCCCATCTGGTCGAAATGCCGACTTTGTTCCCCCGATCTCGTTCGTTCCATCCACAGCCTCGATTCAGCCCAACTGTAGGGAGCATGGAGCGCTTCGAATAATAAATCTCCCTGCAACTCCGAACTGTCGTAGCGCAACCGCCACCGGTGAAACGGCTCGATCAAGTCCAGCTTCAGTGGTCCGAAACAAAGACGCTCACTCCCAATATCACGTGGAATAGTGTAATCCATCTTCATGAACCGGTAACGCACGTTTCCACCTTCGAAAACATAACATGTGAGATCAGCAACTCCTCTGTTGGGAAACACGCCCTGATAGACCTGGAATTGTATTCCGACCGAGGGGTCGAAAAACTCAAAATACCATGCCTCACGCCACCACTCTTCAGGTCCCACCGGATGAATGGAATCAGCGTTCTCCTCGATGCCAATGAGCGGGAATCTCGCCATCACACAATGATCAAGCACTGCTTTCCTGTTTTAGCTCTTCGATTAAAACAGGGATGACACTTCGGTAATCTTCCACCACGCCGATATCTGCGACTTTGAAAATTGGCGCCTTGGGATCCGTATTGATGGCCACAATCGTTTTGGCTCTCGTGATCCCCACCAAATGCTGACTGGCACCGGATATTCCAACGGCGATATAAAGATCGGGAGCGACTTTCTTCCCCGTTTGACCAATCTGCCAACTCATTGGAGCCCACCCGGCGTCACAGGCCGCCCGAGACGCCCCAACCGCACCACCGAGCAACTCAGCCAACTCCTTTAACAAAAGGAAACCCTCTGGTCCCCCTAATCCTCTGCCGCCGCTGACGATGATCCGGGCCTCCTCCAATTTCGCGTCACTTGACTCTTCGACGATTCGGTCGATGACCTTTGTTCGCCGTAACGATGGCTCAATCTCAATGGTGAGTCGATGCACTTCACCAGTAGTTTCACTGACGGCATTCAGTGGTTCAAAACTCCGCGGCCGTAAGCATATGGTAACCGGAGGATTGTGAGCCACCAATATTGTCTCCGCCTTACCCCCATAGACTGGTTTCGTTATCTGAACATGGCCCCCACTCACACCTTGCAATTCCGTACAGTCGATCACCATTGCCGATTTCATTCTATAGGCGAGCCGAGGTGCTAATTCTAGACCTATCGAGTTGCCGGCAAAAATGCACACATGGGGATGCGCGACCTCGACCACGCCCTCGAGTGCCTTCAAATAAGGATCGGCCGAATACTCAACCAACTCGGGGTGATCAACCACAAAGACCTTCGAAGCTCCACACACTAAGACTTGCCGGCTCAGGGCGCAAGCACGGGGAGCGATCAAGGCAACGGCCCATTGCCCATTCAACTGCGAGGCTAATCGTTGGGCCGCCCCCATCACCTCCTTCTCTGCGCGACCGACGGTGTCAGCTCGCGGTACGAGGATGGCAAGCACATTTTGCATGTCAACCAAGATCTCCCCTCATCTTAGATTATATGCATTTCTCTAAGTTTATGCAGTAATCGGATCGCTTTTTCTTTCCCCACCTCTCCTTCAATGAAAGAGCATCTCTTGTTCACCTCCGGGATATACATATCTCTGAGTTGGAGGGTCACATGAGCATCCCTGACAGCGGAGACATCTATGCCCAATTCCATTATGTTCCATATCGGTATCTCCTTGCGAAAGGCCATCATACTATCTCTCACTTTGGGAATACGAGGGACGTTCGTTTCATCATTGGTCACTGTTGCAATAGCCGGCCTTTGGCACTTGACGACCTCCCACCCATCATCGGTTTGCCGACGCATGATAAAGTGCTCACCATCAATATCGATCCGGGATACAAAAGTGGCACAGGGCCAACTCAACTCTTCGGCTAGAAAGGATCCTACCTGCCCACCGTGCCAATCCCCAGCTTCTCGACCACAGAGAATCAGGTCAATGGGGGCCAACCGGCGTAGGGCCGCCGCTAAGATTTTAGCTGTAGCGAATGTATCGAGCTCTGGCATCCCTTCGTTGTTAATGAGAATAGCCTGGTCGGCGCGCAGAGATAGCGCTCTCCGTAATATGTCAATTGATGAAGACGTGCCTATGGATATAGCCGTGATGCGGATATCACCTTCCGCCCGCTCGCGCATTTGAAGAGCAGTTTCCAACGCATTCTCATCAAAGATGTTCGTGACCAGATTGGCATTGCCCTGGATTATCCGCTTGCTTTCTCGATCGATGCGAAAATCCGCCAGTGGTATTTCCGGATCGATGATCGGCTTCAAGCAAACAACAACATGCATACACTTCTCCTTTGCCAGTTTCTAACTAGAAGCGAAAACAGGGCCAAACGTCTTCTCGAAGGGTGTTGATCCAGCAGGAGGTTGCTTCAGTTCCCCGTGAGTGGGGGTGTTTTGCACCGTCGTAGTGGTTCTGTATTGCTGCGCGAATAAAGTCAAGCGCCATAATGTTCACGGTCGGCTCTCTTGTGAGCAATGATTCGGCTCGTATCAATTCCGCCTCAGCGCCTCTTCATTGACCTCACTACCCCACATAGGAAAACGCCGATTCTGAACGACTCAAAGCGCCCCCTCATCGTCCTAGTATGACGACACACGCTACTGAGCCTGGTCCGCCGAGATTATGAACGAGTCCCAGTTCGGCGCCGGGTACTTGTCGTGGCCCCGCTTGGCCACGAAGCTGAGTGACAATCTCGTAAATCATCCGCACGCCACTTGCCCCAACGGGATGCCCAAAAGACTTGAGTCCACCACTGGGATTCACCGGCAGATCTCCTTTCAGCGTACTATGCCCTTCCTCAATGAAGTAGCGACCTTCCCCCTTCTTACAGAAACCCAGATCCTCATAATTGGTGATTTCAGTCCACGTGAAGCAGTCATGTACTTCTGCGAGATCTATCTCCTGTCTTGGATTTTTGATGCCGGCCATCTCATAAGCCTGCTGGGCAGCTAGTTTCGTCGATCGAAAGCCGATATAATCGAACGTCGGATCAAAGTATGGTTTCCCCGTCATGACCGCCAAACCAATGCCCTTCACGAAAACCGGATCATCACGAAATGATCGAGCCCGGTCAGCTCGACAGAGAATGGCCGCTGCCGCGCCGTCGGTCGTGGGACAGCAATCATACAACCCAAAGGGATAAGCGATGATCGGTGCGTTGAGTACTTGCTCCTCAGTCACCTCCCTCTGGAAGTGTGCCTTCGGATTCAATGCGCCATTATGATGATTCTTCACGGCCACCTTGGCCAACACATGGCGATCCATACTAAACTCATGAAAGTACCGATTCGCCGCTAAGGCGAATATCCCGGGGGCCGTGGAGCCAGCATCAAGATAAGGATGAACCCCTTCTCGCCGGAGGCCTCGCACGGGGCGATCTTTCAGCTTTTCAGCTCCGATCACGAGCACTATCTCATAGAGACCAGCAGCTATAGCCAAGCAGGCATTACGGAAGGCATCCGTTCCAGTAGCACAGAAATTTTCCACTCGTGTGATGGGTTTACCATATAGCCGCAGAGCATCAGCCAATGTAATACTCGCTTTCCCTCCACCAAACCCGGGAGAGAATGTGCCCAGCCAAGCGGCTTCTATGAGCTCAGGATCAATGCCCGCATCTTCATAAGCCATCTGAGCAGCTTCTACCATCAGGTCCTGCAGGCTGTGATCATATAGATCGCCAAACTTCGTACACCCAACTCCTACGATAGCAACTTTATCCTTTAAACTCTCAACCATTTATCTCTCCTCCGGACGACATTTCCAATAATAGTGGTGTATCCCTCTCCCTTCGTTAAGACGTCTCAAAGTCAACTCGACTGGCATGCCAATCCTGATCGATTCAGGCTCAATATCCGTCATCTGTAAATATAACCGCCCACCATCGTCCAAATCAACTACAGCCATCACCGTTGGCGGTATGGGGGAGGGTGTGAGAGTATCAGTCGTAAAGGTAAACACCCGTCCCCGCCTCCCAAGTCGAACCTCTTTGAGACTCTCTGTACTCCGGCAAGCGATACAGACACGCGTCATCGGGAATTGCCGCGTGCCACACTCCTCGCACTGCGTGCCGTAGAGTCGAATGTTCTGCCTCTCCTCTCTCCCATACAGGATATTGGAAATCTCTAAATTGTCTTCGTGATGGCGAAAGAATTCTCTCGCCTTACGAAACAATTCATAGGACTTGAAGTGAATCGCCCAGCTCACTTGTTCTTCGATGGGATGATCAACCTGAAATTGATCGATGTGATCGGTCACCTCAAAAAGGAGGGCATCAGCGCCATCCCCGTATCCCACCAGCAGGAGTTTATCATTGGGACGCGCCTCTTCGAGAGCAGCACTCAACAGAAGGAATGGCATAGAGCTACCAGTTATACCTATGTGCTCGAAGAACGTTCTCTGAATCTGATTGGGTTGGAAGCCAGCCTGAGCCGCAAGTTTCAGATGAGATTCGCGATCGACGGGCGGCAGGATAAGCTTGTCAATCTCCTCGGGGCGGAGTCCCACCCCTTTCAGAAGTTTGGAGAGTGCTTTGATCACGGCTTCCTGATATCCTCGCTGGAAAGTGAATTTGGACGCGAAGGATGTTACTCGCTCATCTTTGTCTCGCCTGACGATATCCAAAAAATCATCATAGACTGTAGCGCGTCCTATGTACTTAGCAATGACTCGATCGCGACCAACGACGATGGCTGCTCCCGCATCCCCAAAAATTTGCTCCTCCACGGATTCAGGAGGTGCATCCCTTACATCAGCAGCTGCGATAACGATATTAGTCAGATCTGAGGCGGCCACACTATCGAGAGCACAACTGAGAGCAATAGTTCCCGAGCGCACGGACCCGCCAAAATCGGCCACGGTGATTCCATCATCAAGATCGCAGGCAGCCGCAATTAAGCCGGCATTCAGTTTCTCCAAGTAGGGAGCTGTAGTGGAGGCAAAAAAGAGGCCATGACAAGAAGATACGTACCTCAGCCCCCATTGGACGGCATGTGTCGCGAGCGTGAGCGAATCCTCATCAAAGTTCACGGCAGTCCGTTCCCCCGTGAGCGCTCGCATGCCAAAAGCAGATGCGATCATCGCTCGGCTGATCCGATGACGAGGAATATACACAGCATGCGCTGTAATACCAATCATACTTTGTCCTTTCCCGTCTAAGATATCAACGTCTCAAGGAGATGCCCCTTGTCTATCTGTGTTCGCAATAGCTGTAATTCCTCCTCCGTGGGCAAGGGAGTGGTTTCGATCTCCTCTGGGATGATGAGTTCAAATCCCGTATTCTTTTGCACCTCTTCAGCGCTCACCCCAGGGTGAACCGATTTAAGGCGCATGCGCTTTGAAACAGGATCAAAATCCAACACTGCCAAATTCGTCACCACTAAAAAAGGTCCTGTGTCCTCATTGAGATCAAACCGCCGACGACTCCGTGGTCCATCAAGGTAGCCCACGCCAGAGATGAAATCCACTCGTTCAACAAATGTCTGGCGAGTGTGATGGCGGAAGAAAGCCACCACCTTTTTCACACAAGGCGCGAATTCCAACCCTGCGCTGCCTGGTCCCCGGAGCTTGGGCGATGACCGATCTCCCACATAAGCCAAGTTTACGTTTCCATATTGATCTATTTGTAATCCGCTAACAAACATGACATCAAACGACCCGTTTAATTCTAAATCGAACAAATGTTCTAACTCGAGAATTGCTTCTGCACTTGGAATTGTTTCCGGTGAATTGACAGACAGCGGCAGGACGGTCAACTGTGAATTCAATGCCACTGTTCCTCCCACCGTGAAGGAAAGATTAGGAGCATGCGTTAATTGAGCTAGTCGAACACCAGCCGCGACTTCCCAGCACCCTGTCCCGACACCTACGATATCTCCATCTTCAAGTATGTGAGAGAGTACCGTGACGATCACCTCGGCTACTGACGGCGGAGAAGTCAACTTAACCTCTCTGACGCGGAGCGGCTCGGGCTTTTTCAGACCGCCCACCTTGCTCAGATATTCCTCCGGTTCACGCACTGAGAGAACAAACTGATCGAGGTACGCCCTAAATCCATCTTCGGTCTTGGAAGATTTCAGATAGGAGCGGATATGTGACCGGTCAACCTCATAGAATGGCAGGCTAGAAGTGGGGTGGGCGCCACCATGGATGGGAACGACTTGATCAACCATCATCGCCGGAATAGTTGTTGCCCGAGGCTCAGAACGAACCATTTCATGAGGAATTAACTCATCACAACTCGCAATCACACGGCGACCGGCGCGCGCCAACAGGGCATCTAAGAAGCCGGATCCCATATATCGGAGGTTCCCAAATCGATCACTTTGCTGCGCATGCAACAACACCCAATCGGGGTTAATGGCTGGCACGCATACGACTATCTCTCCAGTAAATGGGTTTATAGTCGTACGATATTCACTCGTCACACGAGCCATATCGGCCGCAGCGAAGCATCTGGGTAAAGCATAAAAGGGAGATCCGGAGGCCCCGGCTTTTAATCCAAATGCGAGGAATGCCTCTCCAATTTCCATTACATCCAGCGATCCCCTCTCGACGGCTCGACGGAAATTGACCGCCAATCCCATCTCTTCCAGCGTCACAAAAGGAGAGATCAGGCGACGCACGCATCCTGCACCAATGAGCATATCCACCGGAAGGCCAGCCACCGGTGCGGTGACGAGAACGAGGTTTCGCTTTCGCTGACGAATCATTTCCCGCACCAAGGCCATGGGCGCGTTAAAATAAGATAATCCACCGATAGCCACGCAACTGCCATGTTCAATGGGTCTGATGACTTCTTCCAGCGATGTGGTTTTATCTTTTCGACTCATTGTTCGTGAACTTACTCGGGATGATATTCAATAAGTTTTGTCTTATGCCGAGTCCGCTCAAATGTCCCTTCCGGGACCATGTCCACTTTCGGCCGGACTCGCAATCGTTGGTGGAGAGCCTCAATAATATCCTGCTTGAGCATTTCCACGGCATCCTTTTCGAGGCCGGATTGGTATTCCACCCGAAGCTTGAGAGGAGGTGAGACGCGCGGACCAGGTTCATTTAGAACGATGCGGAGTTCACCCGTCGTGCGTGGGGCGAAGGATTCGATGATGTTCTTTACTGCTGCTGGGTAGACTTTCACACCTTTGACAATCAACAGATCGTCTATGCGTCCCAAAACCTTTATGCGCGGCCCAGGTTGACCACACACACAGGGTTTGGTGAAGATCTGATAAATATCTCCAACAGAATATCTCACTGGTGGTTGTGCCTCCCATTCCAGAGACGTTTTCACTCGCTCACCAATGGCCCCATCAACTAAAGGTATGGGGGCTTTCGTCTCGGGATCGACTAAGTCATAAGAGACAGAGAAATCATCTCCAAGAACGTGCATTCCTTGGTATTCAGGGGCGTCACATGAAATATTCAAAATGCCGTGGGCACCACCCAACATGTCATAGAGGCGCGCTCCATAAGACTCCTCTATTTTTCGGCGAAGTTCTGGCAACCCCGCCCCAGGCTCCCCAGCACAACAGATGATCTCAATACCAAGATCTCCGACATTCTTGCCCAAAATCCTGGGAGCGACGTCGATGAGATACTCGGCATAAGACGGTGTACAAAGGAGCGCCCGGGGACGCGTCCACCAGATGAGTTTCAATAGGCGCTCGCTTCCAGCTTCGGCTCCACAGGGAATGACGCGCACCCCTATAGACTCCAATGCTCGCACAATGGGCACTCCGGCTAGAAACATACTGAGCCCAAATGCCTGCATCACCGTATCCCCTGGGCGTATCCCGGCACGCCAGAATCCTCGCACCCACAGACGATTGGTGACCTCCACATCATGACGAGTAAAAGCATAAAACGTCGGTTCCCCTGTGGTCCCTGATGTGGAGGCTACTGAAATAACGTCCTCCAGTGGTGCACAAAGAAACATCCCAAACGGGTGACCTAGACGACGATGAGATTCTTCCTGACTCTCCCGGTGAATCTCCGGCGTAATAAAAATGGGTAATTGTCTCAGATCATCAAGTGAGCGAATATCCTCGGGTCGGGCACCAGCAGCGCGGAACTTCTCTCTATAGAACTCAGACCGCTCATAAGCATAGCGAAGCTGCCGCTGTAATTTCTTCCGCCGTAATGCCTCGAGTTGTCGTCGAGGCATAAGCTCAATTTCAGGTTCAAAGAACCGCTCTTTGAGGACTTCCGACTCTGGCATAACCGCCCTCACTCCTCACAAGATTCATTTTCTGGGTGTGGTATCCAATGATCGCCCTCGACCTTATACCGAGTGGCCACCTCAATGAGAACCCCATGAGCTTTCTTTGGTGGGATGAATGTCCATTTGAGCCAAGGGATATTGCTCGGATTAGTCAACTCTGTACTCGTCAACGGAATGCCTGCTTTCTCTAAATCTCTGACCGTTTGTTTAATGTCACTGGAAGTGAAGGCGAGGTGATGAACGCGCTCACCATACTTATCAAGCAACTTTTGATCGGCCGGATTCTCACTCTCGAAGAACTGGAGCGACGTTCCATGAGGATTAACGAAGGTTGCCCAACGAAGTTTATATCCACCCTCTTCACCCTCGGCCCAAACAATATTTTTGGCTTGCTCGGGATCGAGAACCTGAAGGATTTCTTGATAGTCTTTCACTGCACGATCTAAATCTCGGACTAAGAAGGCCACATGATCGAACTTGAGTTCAGGCATAATTACACCCCCACATAAAGAGAAGATTTAACCCACCACATTGATGAATTCCAAGCCTCCATCAATCTGCAATACCTGAGCAGTGATGAAATCGGCCTCTGGCGAGGCCAAGAAGGCAATAGCATGAGCTACATCCTCTGGCGTGCCCGCGCGTCCAAAAGGCATTTGTTCGAGGATGCGATCACGCACCGCAGCAGGGATACCAAACTTCGAAGATGTTGTTTCGTCTCGCGCTGCCGTGAGTCGCGTATCGATGAATCCAGGGGCCACGGCATTCACATTGACGAGAAAAGGCGCTAACTCTCGAGCCGCAGCTTTGGTTAAGCCAATGACGCCAGCCTTGGCCGCTGCATAATTGGCATTTCCCACAGCCCCATGAATCCCCGCGATGGATGTGACGTTGATGATCTTGCGGTGGATGCGAAGCCCGCGCTCACGATCTTGTTTAGCCGCACGGCGAAAATATCCGGCAGCCGCTCGCGTGCAATTAAACGTGCCTCGCAGGACCACATCCATCACCATATCATACTCCTCATCCGTCATGCGATGAATCATGGCATCCCGTGTAATTCCAGCATTGTTGACCAAAATATCAAGCCGACCATACTCTCGGAGCGCGACCTGGATCAGCGCGTTGGCTTCTTCGGGGCGAGCGACATTCCCCAGGGTCACCAAAGACTCCCCCCCTTGGACTCGCACACGTTGCTCAACTTCGCGAGCCGGCTCTTCATCCACATCGTTGATAACAACGCGGGCTCCCAATGAGGCAAGTTTCAATACTGTCGCCCGCCCAATGCCACGGCCCGAACCGGTAACGATGGCCACTCGATCGCGTAATGTTCCCATAAATCAATAACTCCGTGGAAGACCCAGTTTTTCGCCGATAAAATTGAGCACCATTTCATCAGAGACAGGTCCTACTTTATGTAACCGACAATCGCGCCAGTACCGTTGCATGTCATACTCGCGGCTGTAACAGTATCCTCCCAGAATCTGCATCCCCATATCGGCAACTTCACAGGCAAAATTAGCGGCTACCAGTTTGGCCATATTAGCTTCAATAGCGCAGTCTCTTCCCAGTGATTGGAGCCAAGCCGCCTTGTAGGTGATGAGCCGGGCCAGTTCTACTTTAGTGCGCATCCACGAGAGCTTATGTTGAATGGCCTGGAACTGCCCAATGGGGCGCTCAAACGCATATCGCTCTTTAGCATAGGTCAGGGCATCCTCAAATGCCGCTTGGGCCTCTCCAAGACAGAGAGCTGCCGTGAGGATACGTTCGTTATTCAACATGGGGAACATCTGGTACATCCCTTTATCACGTTCACCGATAAGATTCTCCTTAGGCACACGCACGTTATCATAAAAAACCTCGTACGACGGAGTGGCTCGAATGCCGATTTTTTCGAGTTTGCGCATGCTGATGCCAGGACTTTTGCTGTCCACCAGGAAGACAGAGATACCATCAATCCTTTTCTGACTCCGTTCATTGGTGCGCGCAAAGAGAATCAAATAATCAGATTCCTTCGCTGCCGTCGTCCAGACCTTTTGGCCATTGACGACAAAATGGTCTCCCCGTTCCACCGCCCGTGTTTTCATTGCCCCAGCTACATCCGTCCCTCCGTCGGGCTCGGTCAACGAGATGGCGAACCGGATCTTCCCCTCAGCAAGCTGGGGGAGGTATTTTCTTTTCTGTTCTTCAGTCCCCCCAACTGAAAGTGTTTTCGCACCGAAACAACTTGACATGAAAAAGACTAACCCAATGGCCCCGCTGCGTCGAGCCAACTCCTCGGTTACGATGACCATATCAACGATGTCCCCACCAACGCCCCCATATCGCTCTTCGATGGGGATCTGCAAGAACCCATACTCGGCGAGCTTTTTCCAGACACGCTCCGGATACTCTTCCTTTTCATCGAGTTCTCGTACATATTCTCTCGGACACTCGCGCTCGACAAACTCACGAATATTCTGCCGGAGAAATTCTTTCTCCTTGCCCAAATCGAAGTTGAGTTGACCCGAATTTACTGTTCCCCACTCAGACGCGCTAGTTACCATAACACACCTCCGATGACCACGTAGATGGACATATACACTGAACCTCCCCTTTACTACGATGGCACTGACCGAGTTTTAATGGCGAGTTGGACTTAACGGACTTCCCTATTCCTTATGCCTTAACCATCCCCTCTAGGACCATGCGCGTGAACACGGATTTAATCTCGTCTAGACTCATCCCTCGGGAACGCCGGTACCACCGGTAAATCCAATTACACATTCCCAGGATCCCGTAGACAGCCAATCGAGGATTGACATCGATGAATTGACCAGCGGCTTGTCCTTCCTCAATGATGGCCACAATACGATTTTCGAACTGGCGCATCTTGGCCAGGATGCGGCGCCGCCTTTGACTGGATAATACATGGAATTCATGAAGGAAAAGCCCAACGGTCACTTGATTCTGAATGATGTACTCGATCTCAGCTTCCATGGCAAGGCGCAGTTTATCCACCGGATTTTTGCTTCCAGCCAATTTGTGGACGAGATAATCATCGCCCCGCGTGATAACCTGTTCCAAGGTCGCGTAAAGCAAATCTTCCTTAGACTTAATATAGTAGTAGAGGGATCCCTTCAGCATTCCTACTTGATCAGCAACATCCTGGACGGTAGTAGCATGATAACCCTGTTTGTAAAATAACTCAGCAGCCGCGTCCAAAATTTCTGCGAGTCGATCACGCGTCTCTGAGGCGTTTTCTTTTCCTTGCTCTTTTACTCGGACCACCTATCAACCTCCTGTTATAATTGCTTAAGTCGCGAAGCATTGGCTCAGGCGTTCCTCACTGCATCGATGCCTGACCTTATAGGGCTCATTTATCCTTCGCCACAAGGCGATGTCCTGAATCATGAAAGAGGGCATTCCTACGCTTCCTCAGGATACCTCGCTGCTCTCTCCGTCCCAGAAATGCACACTTTTGAACTTATAGCTTCGCAGCGAGATGCGCCCCTTGACTGACAGCATCTAATATCGTACCAATTCGAGCACAATCGCCAACACGATAGACTTTCACAGGAAATGTTTCCTCCTCACAAAACGCCAGATCATCACTCGGGCGATATCCCATGGCGAGCACGACAGAATCACAGTGAATGTGCCGCTCGTGCCCGTGTTTGTCAGTGGCGACCACAGCAGTCTCCTTCACGCGCATCACCTTGTGCTTCGTCAAAATATTCACTCCCGCCTTTCGGAATTCATAATACAACCATCGACGGGTAATCGCCTCAAGTCCCCTCCCAATATGGGATAGGAGCTCAATGATTGTAACCTGATGCCCATCATGAATCAATTGCTCAACCACATCACATCCCGTCCCCCCACCGCCAACCACTACGACCTGGCGACCCACCGCTACCCGTCGGAGGAGAATATCTTCAGCAATATGCACATGAGGCTGATCGTGGCCCGGAATGGGTGGGACAACCGGGACACTTCCCGTTGCCAAGACGACGACGTCTGGCTCAAGCCCTAAAAGCTCGTCCTGGGTGAGATTCACCCCCATCTCCACTTTGATGTGATATTTCGCAATTTGATGGAGTAAATACTCGGTAAATCGATTGATCTCTTTCTTGGAAGGAGCGGCCGCTGAAACATGAAGCTTACCCCCCAGTCGATTATCTTTTTCGAACAGCAATACTTCATGGCCTCGATGTGCCGCCACCCATGCCGTCTCCAAACCAGCTGGTCCTCCTCCGACAATAACAACGCGCTTTCGCTTGAGCGCGGGCAGAATCTCGAAGGTGAACTCCTCACCCAATTCTGCATTGACGGTACATTTGGCCTCCAATGCCCTGGAAACGAAGTCCACACAGTAGTTACAAGCTATACAAGGTCTGATGTCTTTGATCCGATTCTCTCTTACTTTTTGAGCCCACTCAGGGTCGGCAATTAAACCACGCCCCACGGCAATCATATCGGCCTTTCCTTCACGTAAGACGCGTTCGGCCACCTCTACATCATTCAACCGACCCACCGCAATGACAGGGATGTTTACCGCTGACTTGATTCTGGCAGCATCATTAGCCAGATACCCTTTGGGCATGAACATCGGAGCCATGATATAGTGCAAAGTTTGCCAATTGCCCGCGGACACGCTGAGCGAAGTCACACCTGCCCTTTCTAAAATTCGAGCGATCTCCACAGCATCATCCAATGTCAATCCGCCCGGTACATACTCACTCCCGGACAATCTGAACTGAATGGGAAAATCCTCACCAATGGTCTCTCGAATGCCATAGATGATCTCCAGCGGAAACCTCATACGATTTCCCAACGAACCCCCATACTCGTCCTCCCGTTGATTTGAGATCGGTGACATAAATTCGCACACTAAATATCCATGAGCACCATGAATTTCAACAAAATCAAAGCCTGCCTCTCGAGCGCGCCAAGCACCCGCAACGAACTCCCTCACCACATCCTGAATCTCGTCCACACTTAACACCTTGGGAATCGGTCCCTTGGGTGAAACAGGGATGGGGGATGGTGCCACGGGCGTGCCCAGCGTCGTCTGACGTCCCATGTGATTGAGCTGAATGCCTACAACTACCCCATACTTCTTAATCTCTCGCGCCAGCCTAGCCAACCCCTCAATATAGTGATCATCGTGAATTCGTAATTCAGGCCCCACACCGAGAACATTCGGATCGACGATACAGTTTTCCACCACAATCATTCCCACGCCGCTCTGGGCTCGCCGCACGTAATAATTGATGACCCGGTCCGAGACCGTCCCATCTTCATGGGCGTAACCCATGCCCATGGGCGGCATCACAATGCGGTTCTTAACATGTAGACCACCCACCTCGATGGGTTCTAGGAGCTTCATATTCATCAACGCCTCAACATTCCCTCAACGTCGATCCGCTCCCGCAGCGTGCGGATCTCGTGGATCGTCGGCGGCTCGGTCTCAGGGACCGATTCCGGAACAATGAGTTCAAATCCCGTATTTTCCACCACCTGATCAACGGTAACCCCAGGATGAACAGACTTGAGCCGCATTCTCTTAGAGGTCGGCTCGAAATCCATAATACAGAGCGGCGTGATGCAATAGATAGGACCATTGCCCGGAATACCCAACTTTCGGCGACCATCAGCTCCCCCTTCTCCCCAACCGATTGTTGAGATGAAGTCACATTGCTCAACGAAAATACGCCGATCATGAGATTGGACATACAGATAGTAGCGATCCACGTAGTGGGCCATGGAAAGGGTCCCTACAGCCCCCGGCCCACGGAAATCGAGTCGCTTATAATCCTTTCCTACGCCGATGAGATTGGAGTTTCCGTACTTGTCGATTTGCAACGCGCCCACCACGAACATATCCGACACCAATCGAGGGTTCTCCTGGAAATCATCGTGGAAGACATAGGCCTCTGCCCACTTGGCCGGGCGAAAATCGGTCACTGTATAAAACGGTTCCATCTTGGGTTCTTTGATAAGGTTGGTGAATGTCATCACCACATACAATCTGACATTCGGGCAGTAGAGTAAATGGGCCAGTAAGATTCCAGCCCGCGGCACGTGGAGGCCCGCACCTACAGCCACACGTTCTCCATCACGCACTTGATGAGCGATGAATGAGGCTATTAACTCTTTGGTCGTGAAATCGGTGGCATATTCTTTCGTCATATCTTCGATCAATACTCGTGAAGACTAATAAGCCGCTTGATGCCGATGACCTCGAGGTAGTCGGCGTGCGTCTCTGGTTCCATGATGTACTTATGGAGATACGCCTCAAACGGACGACGATCTCCTTTCTTCGCATAGGCGTTCGCAGCCGCTACATACTCACGAATATGCTCCTCATCTTCAATATAATAGCCGGGAGCGGCGAATGGATGGGAACCATAAGGAGCTCGGACAATGGCATCGGCTCCGTAAATCGATGTGGCCAACGGGTTCTTCCGGACTTCTTCATTAGGGATAATCTTTTCTACTTGAACGATTGTTTTCCCGGCCGCCCGCCACATGGCCCGATCGCCGAACCCGGTGCCGATATGTTGAACATTACCATAGGGATCAGCGTGGGCAGCATAGATGAGCGCTATTTCAGGCTTGATGGCAGGAACAGCTAACAATGGTTCCCCGTTAATCGGATCGGTGAATACCTTCAGGTCGGGATTGACTTGGGGAAAGGATGTCCCAATACCTGCTTTCCAGGGCGTGAATGGTAAGCCCTGAGCCGCCGCGCGGAGCGCACAATAGAACATTCCTTCGTCACACTCCCACACATCGATTTCTCCTCGCTCAGCAGCAACGCGGAAGAGCGGAGCGATGGGACAATAGTGTTCGCCTCCCATGTATGCCGTCACGAGCTTCTTCACGCAGCCAGCTCCGATGAGGAGATCAAGGTCCAAGCCTCCCGAGGCTGGCCCAACGACCGTTAAATCTTTCACACCTCGCCTGATGATCTGGCGAACGATGGCCATGGGATGACTGGAATTGATGAACCCGCCAATGGCGATGGTCATGCCATCGCGGATCATGGCGGCGGCTTGGCGTTCGTCGATGATGAGGCTCTTGCGTTCTGGGATCATCTCAGTAATGCCATGAGTCTTTAAATTCTGGAAGTCGATGTCCGATGACTTGCTCCACGCATGTCAAGGCGGCTCGAGCCGCCCGGTCGACGCCGATACCCCGTGAGCGGAATGTCTCGGAGGCCATCAACAGCCCATCGACGTTGGGGACCACATAGTCAGGTCGGTATCGTCCCACGAGGCACGGCTTCTGAATCACGCCGAATGGTGGATTGCCCACGAGATGACGCCGCTTCCAAATGATATTCTTCGGCGTGAAGGTCTTCGGATACATCACGGCTAAGTCTCTCTCCGCCTCCTCGAACTTCTGCTCGATCCATTCGCGACGGCGAAGCCCTTGGAAGGCAAATCCGCAGTTGAAAAGATGGCAGCCATCGGGCGCCGTCGAGGGATCCATGCCCGAGGTCAAGAACGCCCAACCTGGCAACCGAGTATGGGGTGCCTCGAACCAGACGGCCAACTCGGTCAGATCTGTACCCGTATAGATCGGCTCGTGCGTCGCGACATAAAACCCAAGCCAGCATACCTTGAAGTGATCCTGTGCTAGCGTCTTGATCTGCGCCACATACCAATCGGGCAGATCTTGCTCGCGCACTACTGAGAGAACGTTCCAAACTGGCAAGGTAGAGATGACGCACTCCGTCTCTACGATCTCGTAATTGAACGCCTCGGTGGGAATGGCCTTGTCAACCGGCTCCAAGGCCACACCCACGACGCGTCCCCGCTCGATGATGACTCGCTGGGCTTGCGTCCGGAGGCGAATCTCGCATCCGTTCTCCACGACCGAATCGGCGAGCGTCTGAAAGAGCCCATCCCAACCACCCACCGGCCAAAATGAATAACCGGCAGTTCGTTTCTCCTGATAATGCATCTTGCGAACATAGAGATTATCGCTAGCTGAGTGATCGTACCAGTGCTCGGTCAGGCATTCAGCCATAGCCACGTATTCGAACAACTCGATGACACCCTCGCTCTGCGTATGCTGCAACAACCAATGGCGCAGCGGTGCGTGATCCCACTGATCGAGTTGATCGAACTCAATGTCACAAAGAATAGTAATGACCTTCTTCAACTCTCCTTTATCGACCTGATAGCGCTCCTGAATGGGGCGCCACTTCCCCAATTGATTATCCCAAAAAGGGAGTCCTCGATTCACCGTCCCATGCTCCAACTTCTTGCCCAGAAACTCGAAGATCTTCGTGATCCCGGAGCCACTGTCTTCAAGTAAGTGCCCCCCCAGATTGAGTCGATATCCATTGTGAGGGATCGCCATAGCCCGTCCCCCCAGATACTTGTCGCGATCCACGATCAAGACTTTCCTGCCCAGCTTAGCCAGCAAAGCGCCGGCGGTCAATCCAGCAGCTCCAGCGCCAATGATGACGACATCGTATTTAGCCATCGATGACCTCCGGATACGGTTATTGTCGAAAGCCGAGAGTATATTCGGCAATCAGCGCGCGATGGATTTGATTAGTTCCCTCAATGATCTGAAAGACTTTGGCATCGCGATAGTACCGACTGACCGGGTATTCGGGTGAACAGCCATAAGCGCCAAAGATCTGCACGGCATGAGTGGCGGCCATGAGAGCGACATCCGTGGCCACCATCTTGGCAATGGATGCTTCTCGGCGCGCTCGCTCCACCCCTTGATCTTTGAGCCAAGCGAGCCGATAGGTGAGAAACCGGGCACTTTCGATTCCCGTCACCATGTCAGTGATCATTGATTGAATGAGCTGAAATCGCCCGATTGGTTGATCGAAGACGATCCGGTCTCGGGCATACGTGATGACCTCGTCCAAGCACGCCTGAGCCATCCCGACAGCGCGCGCAGCGACGCCCAAGCGACCATTCTCGACCGCACACATGGCCACTTTAAACCCCTCACCTTCAGCCCCGACGCGGTTTTTCGCTGGCACACGGCAATCTTGAAACACGATATCGCCAGTGCAGAGAGGACGGAATCCCAGCTTATTCTTGTAAGGGTGGAACGACATGCCCGGCGTATCCCGCTCGATAATGAAGGCACAGATCCCTTTATGCTTGAGACGACGATCGAGCGTGGCGAACGTCAATACCCAATCGGCCACATCGAGGAAACTGATCCATGCTTTGCTCCCGTTGAGGACATACTCATTCCCATCACGCCGAGCCGTCGTACGCATTGCGGCGACATCAGTTCCTGAGCCAGGTTCAGTCACGCCAGTGGCGGCGAAGGCCTCGCCGCGAGCCAGGGGTCGAAGATATTTTCGTTTCTGCTCCTCCGTGCCATATCGCAAAATCGCCGAACCCGCCAGGCCACTGGGAAATGAGAGCGCGCAGCCGATGATTTGGCATACGCGCGAGATTTCCTCGATGATGAGCGTGTAGGTCAGATAATCGAGCCCAGCGCCACCATACTCGGGTGGGACCACGCCTCCCATGTAGCCGTGTTTAGCTGCCTCTTTGACGAGTTCGATGGGAAACCGCTCCTGCTGATCGTACTCCATGACATGAGGTGCGATCTCCCGCTGAGCGAACTCGCGCACGGCTTTCCGGATCTGTTGCTGTTCTTCGCTGAGACTGAAATCCATAACAACCTCTTCCCGGATGCCTATGTGAGGGGAGCGAAGTGAGAAATGGCAAGAATGCTCGCGGGACGCTCATCGCGCCATACAGCCCGAACGCGGGTGACCCTCTCCACCTCAGAGGGATCAACGTCACCGATGAGATGCACCAGATTCGTATCGGCCCCGTCAAGTCGAATCAATCCTAAGATGAGTGGTGAACGATCCGGATGTTCGGGCAAGGGGCGTTGTATGATAGTATAACTTATCAGTTCCCCCAGAGGAGGTAACTGACACCACCTGTCGATGCCCCGCCAGCAACGTCCGCAGAAATTGAGCGGTGGAAGATAAACTCGACCACAAGATGCGCAACGGGTGGCCCAGATCTCACCTCGGGCCAGCCCTTCCAAGAAGCGAGTCAACGCTCGCCCTGCTGTGTACATGAAGGGAATTTTAATCCTCTGATGCACAACCCATTCATCCATTTCATTTCCCTACGAGGCGAAAGTATTTAATGTCGTGATGCAGCGAGCCTGTACGCGGCTCACGAAAGACGGCTTTAACGCGTTGCCCCACGCGCAGTTTCTTTTCATCCGTTTCATCCACGAAGTGATAAATACTCGTTGAGGCCCCATCGAGCCGGATAATGGCAAATCCATAGGGCACAGGCCGCTGCTCACCTGTCATAGGGTCAATGAAGGGAAGATGAACCACAGTACAGCCGACAATAATCCCTTCATCGCTCAAAGGAACCCAATCCTTCAACTCCTTATAACAGATCCCGCAGACCGGGCGGGGCGGCAGATACACGCGGTGGCAACCAGAACAACGCATACCCATGATACGCCCAGCCTCTTTCAATTCGGTGAAGAATCGGGTCGCCAATTCACCAGCGGCATAGTGATATTCAATATCCAAGAGATATTGGACTCGTTGTGTCTCGTCGTCCTTTTTAGTCATAGGTCTCGACTCAAAATCATCACATCGGTCCAGGCATTCCCACCATATCCTGTAGCTAAGGCTGTCCGGACGCCATCTATCTGACGTTTCCCCGCTTTACCCATAACCTGCAGGGCTGCCTCAGCCACACGAATGAGCGCCGTGGCACCAATTGGATTCGTAGACAGTACACCACCAGAAGGATTCACCGGTAATTCTCCTGTCATCTCAGTCACACCCGCATCGATGAGTTTCCCGCCCTCGCCCCGCTCGCAAAATCCCAGATTCTCATACATCGCCAGTTCGGCGAACGAGGCAACCTCATAAATTTCAGCCACGTCGAGCTCCTTGCGCGGATTAGTAATTCCCGCGTAAGCATAAGCCCGCCGTGACGCAGCAACTTGACTCCGCATGGCCGCAAGCCGCTTCGGACTATCTCCCATGTACTGCTGCTCATGTGCCGTCGCTACAGCTTTAATCCAAGCTGGTCGAGGAGCCAACTGCTTGGCGCGTGATTCTTCGGCGAAGACGACGGCACAGGCCCCGTCCGACTGAGGGCACATGTCTAACAACTTGACCGGGTAGGCCAGCATGCGAGACTTCAACACATCCTCAACGGTGATATCAGGCATCTGCAGATGAGCATACTCATTGTTGCACGCATTCCGTCGAGCTTTAACGGCGACCTTGGCTGCTTGTTCCTCAGTCACTCCACTGTCATGTATGTATGTGCTCGCCATAACAGCGAAGTTACCGACAGCACCGGCCATGATCGCTCGTTCCCAAATGGGATCTCCCACGGTGGTGATCGCCGTCTGTGTGTGTCCCTCCGATTGCTTTTCAAAGCCGATAGCCAACACGACATCATAGATACCGCTCGCCACGTAGTAATATGCGGCGATGGCCGTTGTGGTCCCCACCGTGCCTCCAGTATTGAATTTCACTGACGGCTTCAAGTACCCCCCCCATCCTTCAACAGCCCAGAGCTCGGGGAACAAGAATCCCTCGAATGGCTCCATATTGCCGATCACCACGGCATCTATGTCCTTCATGCGAATATCTGCCTCTTCCAATGCTCTGGTGACTGCTTCAGTGATGAGCTCGCGGACATTCACATCACGACGTTTCGCTCTATGTTTCGTCTGTCCCGTAGAAATGATGGCTACTCGTCTAGGCATATTCTTCACTCGCGTCGCAAAATAACAACACTTTGATTCTGCCCACAAATTCCGCCCGCCCCATGAGCCAGAGCAGTTTGTGCTCCGTGAACCTGATGCTCTCCAGCCTGGTCAGTCAATTGAAGATAAGCTTCCACAACGCGCACCAATCCGCTCACGGTGACCGGGTTACCACAGAGCGGTCCCCCAGAAGGATTGATGGGCAACCGTCCGCCGATCTCACAATCTCCGCGAGCCAGCATATCTTGAGGGGCCTCGCTCAATCCGAGTGCCTCCATAGCCATCAACTCCTCGTAGGCATAGCGGGCCGAGATTTCAGCCACATCGATCTCATGCGCGGGATATTCAATGCCGGCCATACGGTAGGCTCGGGATGCGGCTTGGCGCAGGGCTTTCGCCTCTCCTAGTTCTCGATCCGTCCAATAGGCATCCGTCGCATTCCCCATCCCAATGATAAAAACGGGATGATCGGTGACGGTTCGAGCCTTTGATTCGCTGGCCAACAGGAGAGCACAGGCTCCATCTGACTGGGGAGCTGCTTCCAGTTCGTGGATAGGATCGGCGAGGATGGGCGAGTTCAAAACATCGGTTATGGTGAAATCCCCGGCTCGCTGCGCAAAGGGATTTTTCTTCGCATGCCGATGATTTTTCACCGCTACGGCGGCGATATCCTCAGCCGCGAGCCCTCTTAGCCTCATGTACCGCCGCGCTTGCAAGGCCGCCGCCGTCACATCGTCTAATCCTAAGTGGCGTTGGGTAAAAGGATCGAACATCAGATTCGTAATGGCATGCGGCGTGCCCTCGGACTCCTTGCAGTGAGCCACAACAAGAGTCAGCGTGTATTCGCCAGACATGATTCGTGCCGCTCCATAGAGCAGCGCTTGAAGGCCATCGGCAGCAACTTTGGCCTCGGCATTTAAATACCCTCCGACCACTTCGTTGATCGTCATTCCCGAAATCGTCCGGCCATCCCAGGCATCCTGTGATGCCGTGACAATGCTCCTGATCTCTTTCATCGAGACGCCGGTCTTATGAAGCAGCTCTCGTACGACCATGTACACGAGCTCATTGATAGCCAGCGAGGCTATGCGCTCCTCAAACCGGGTTTGCGCCACTCCGACGATACTGACTTTTGTCATCGTCCCTTCCATCGCGGCTCTCGCTTCTCCAAAAATGCGGAAATCCCTTCCCGCGCATCTTCAGAGAGGACTGCCTTAGTGCAGTATTTCTTCTCCATCTGCAACCCCAACATCAAATCGACATCGAATGATTCAACCAAACACTGCTTGATCGCCTGCAAGGCAACAGGTGCTTGCCCGGCCAATCTCTCGGCGAAGGATACAGTTTCCTCAATCGTCTTGTCAGGGGGACAGGCTCGCGTGACGAGTCCAATCTGTTCGGCGCGCGTTGCGTCTAATCGCTCGCCTGTCATCATCAACTCAGCCGCGCGTTCTCGTCCAATCAACCGCGGCAGTCTCTGCGTTCCACCTCCACCAGGAATAATCCCCAGGTTGATCTCCGGTAATCCAATCCTCGGCTCACCTGTTGACATGAAGCGAAAATCTAAAGTGAGGACAAACTCACAGCCACCGCCCAATGCATGACCGGTGATCGCCGCAAGTGTAGGTTTCCTAATGCGTTCGATGCGATTGAATGTGGTGTGAACCGTGTCAATCTTCTGCTCGATAAACTCGCGTTCAAACCGATAATTCTTCATCTGTTTGATATCGGCTCCGGCCATGAAGATCTTTTCCAAGCCGCTGAGGAAGACAATAACCCGGGTTGATTCATCAGCATCCAGCTGTTCACTCACCCGCACGAGTTCATCGTAGAGGTCGTTATCAAGAGCATTAACGGGGGGCTTTTTAATGGTTACACGCGCAACCCCGCCTCGCTTCTCTACTCGTAAGAATGCGTACTCTGACATTACGTCGTGCCCTCCAAAGATCCGTTCTTATCCTCGAATTTGAAGACGCTCACCGCCGTATTACGCAATAGCGCCTCCTTGGCCTGTGGTTTGAGTTCTAACTGTTCGATTTGCTCTAGACTTTCTTCGTGAAGGATGAGGGGATAGTCGGTTCCCCACATCACCTTACCAATGCCTCGGGAGTTGATGAAATGCACTAGTGATTGATCCCAATACTTCGGCGCATGACCACTCACCGCGATGTAGACGTTAGGATGTTTCCACGCCAAGGCGATCAATTCTTCCACCCAAGGCCAACCGGTATGTGCGCCGATCAGTCTTAACTCCGGAAAGTAAAGGGCAATATCATCCAAGAGAAGTGGGCGCCCACAAGCACTGGGCATGAATTCGGCCGAATGTCCAGTCTGAATCATCACCGGTACGTCCAATTCCGCGCACTTGGCGTAAAATGGATACCACTCGGCGCTGTTAATGGGAATGCCGAACCCATAGGGATGGATATGCGCCCCGCGAAATCCGTAGTCTTTGATAGCCCGCTCAAGCTTACGCACACCTTCCATCCGTTCGAACGGATTGATGCCGGCTAATCCAATAATACGATCGGGATAGGCGTTCACTAACTCAGCAATGTCCTCATAAGAAAAATCAGCCCCCATCTTGTTCTTGCGAAAAAAGGCCTGCTTGAGTGCGGGAACACAGACTTTCTCAATACCCAACGCATCCATCTTCGCGATGAACTCGTCCGGCTCGTAGCCTCTCATATTCGCCCGGCGTCCCCACTGGATGCCCATCATGAAGTAGACCTCTTCATTATCTAGGAAGAGATGCTTAATGCCCGCTGGCGTAAAGGGATTGCACCAAACGTCAATGACTCCTTTCATCTCATCATTCTCTCCCTATTGGTGATCCGATTCTGGTTCCTCGACCAGCTCGATCAGAACGCCACCTGTGGACGCCGGGTCCAAAAAGGCAATTTTTCGACTATGCAATCCCCGGCGCGGACGCTCATCCAATAACCGGACACCTTCCTGATGTAATCGTTCGAGTTCGGCCTCGATGTGATCCGTGTGGAACGAAAGATGATGCACTCCTTCTCCACGCTCTCTTAAGATGCGACCTACCCGAGATGTTTCGTCAGGTGAACTCAGGAGTTCCAGATGCACGCCATTCAGATCAAGGACGGCAACGTCAGTCTGTGATTCATCGAGGAACTCCCGTTCGATGAGGCGCGCACCAAAAAGTTGGTGGAAGCGCTCGATGGCCTCCTCTAAGTCGGCCACTATGATGGCGATATGATTCAGTTTCCCTATCATGGTGTGTTATATCAAACAAATGGTTGGTATGTTAAAGGCAAGATTTTTTATTGTCAAGAAGAGTTCTCCTCTGATAGTCACCGTTTTCTCGGCCTCCTTCGATTATCTCCGCGATGCTTTCGCTGACCTCTCTCACACCTCACAAGCGTAGAAAATCTGAAACACCTCGTTGAATCTCTGAAACCCGGTTACGAGAGCGAAATAGACGCCGAGTTCCACCAGTTCACTGTCGCTGAAGTGTCGCTGCATCTGCTTAAGGAGGCTCCCTTCAAGGGATGCACGAGAACGATGCGCCATCAACTCGGCCATTCTGAGAACCGCTTTCTCGCGTGGTGAATAATCGCCCTGCTCATAGGCATCGAGTTGGTCAATCTTCCATTGAGGAATGTTATTCCGCTTGGCCCAAGCGAGATTAGCGGCCTTTCAGTAATGACAATCATTCAACTGCGCCAACTTCAACCGGGCCAACTCCTTGATCTCGGGTTCAATCTGTCCGTTCAAGAGCACTTCATAGAACCGGTTGAACGCTTTGAACGCCTCCGGGATGTGAGCCATAACGCGGGCAAACACGGTATCACCAATCCAGGCTTCGTAGGTCTCGACAATTTCTCTCATATCGGAGGAGAGTTCCTCTATCTTCTTTAACATCACAGCTGGCATTTTATCCTCCTCGGCAGAAATTTCGGCTGTGAGTAAACGCGATCTCACTTATAACAACTCCATAGGCACTGCGCGGGCTGAATCTTCGCGCGGCTAATGCCATAAAGAGTTACCGTTCGGATTCCTTCCCCCGGAAAACCTGACACGTATTCTTGAGGACGGGCATCCACTTATCGCGATGTTCTTGCTCGGATAATGTTCGTTCCCCCAGAGGATCCATGCCCGTTCGTTTATTGATCAGGTACATAGCCGCGAAGCGAATAGCTGATTGAAAGAGTTCGACGAGGTGCGCGCAGCCGGTATCTTTCCCCACCAGTTCGACAACGCGGCGATTGATGCCCCGTCCAATCACCTCCCCTTGGAGTTGATCCACACGATCCAGCGCTCGGAGACAGAGCGTTGGATAGGGTCGTTTAGCCATATCGGCTGTGACCTCCTGAATCTTTCCGCTGATGACATCTACCAGCATTTCGGCATGAAAGCTATGCTCGACATCGATCAACGAGGCGAGGACTTTGAATACCGGTCCATCATCGTCAAGGATCTTGATGTTCACATTCCGTTCAAGCATCACTCCCATACGTCCCTTTTGGCATTCCCGAGCAAAGCGCCATTGACCACTCGGGTTGACAGACATCTGTTATTGGTGAAAGTGAGGGATGACCTCCGTGCCGAACAGTTTGATGCAGTCCAGTACTTTGTCCCACGCCGGCCCTTCCGGCAAGCGAAAGCGCATCACGATCTCATCGACTCCATACTCCCGCTCATACATCTCAATCTGCTTGATGCAATCTTCCGGAGAGCCCAGAACCAAGTGCTTGCTTCCGCGTTCGATGGTGAAATCCGATTCTGACTGGAATTCCGGGTGGTGAGTCAGGATGCCCCAACGAAAGTAAAACAACCACTCTTCAATGGCGAGGCGACCAAAGACCTCTTCGGCTTCCCGGCGGGTGGGGGCCACCCACCCATCGCGCATGAGAACCACTTTGGAGCGACGCCCCGCCGCCTTGGCCGCGTCCCGATAAATCTTGACCTGATCGAGCCACACCTTCTTATCCAGCGGGAATGGATCGCTACACCAGGCATCGCCAATCCGACCCGCGCGGGCAATTGTTTTGGGAAACATCCCGCCAACCCACCACTCAGGCATTGGCTGCTGATACGGCTTAGGCGTGAGCATCACATCCTTGAAATGGTAAAACACCCCATCGAAGGAAAATCTCTCTTCCGTCCACGCTCGCCTGATCACTTCCACCGCCTCCTCGAACCGTCGGCCTCGCTCATGATGGGGGACGCCGAACATTTGGCTGTATCCGGAGTGATATCCCGACGCGATGCCAAAAATGACCCGTCCTCGAGACATCTGATCAATCAGGGCGACTTGCTCGGCTACATGCATGGGATTGTGCAAAGGCAAAACGAGAATATAGCTCCCAATCCGGGCGCGGCTGGTTCGTATGGCTAACGCGGCTAACAGGATGAGCGAAGAGGGGAAGAAACACTCTGTACGCCCATGTCGCTCAGGAACGAGTAGCGCATCGAATCCCACTTCTTCGGCCAATTCCGCCTCACGAAAGAGCTGATCGATGAAAGCTCCTACTTCCGATGATGTAGGAATGGGGCGATTGTAGGGTCCGCCATGGGTATCGATCAAATAATGGAGTCTCATCTTGCCCTTCCTTCCGTCTGGTGCGGCCGGTTGGCGCGCCGACCATCATTGATGGAAATGCGGAATCACTTCCTTTCCAAACAGCTCGATACATCGCATCGTGGCTCGGTGATCAGGACCGGTGGGATGACGGAAGTAAAAAATGATATACTCACACCCTACTTCCCGGCGATACCGCTCAATCTCATCCACAACCTGAGCGGGCGTGCCCGCAATCAACCGATCGGGCACGATCCGATCGTAGGTCCACTCTTCATCTCGGATGGTACGCACCCAGGGCTCCCAATCGGCATTGAATCGCCCGGACTCGAAAAATCCCAAGTTCTTGTAAAAGAGATGATAGTCTCGCACCGTGGGCCACCACACTTCGCGTAATTCCCTCTCGTCGTATGAGACCCAACCGTCACGAATCAGCACGACTTGGACGTTGTCTTGATTCCCGTGCTCGGCGGCCGACTGGCGATAGATCTCCGCCCAGGCCTTCATCACATGAATGACGTGCAAAGGATCCGATACCCAGCCAGTTCCCAATCGACCAGCACGCTTCAACGCCGGTTCACTCATGGCACCGATCCAAATGGGTGGGTGCGGTTTCTGGATGACACGAGGGGTGATCATCACGTTCTCAAGCTGAAAGTACTCGCCCTGGAACGAGAAAGGTTGACCGCTCCAAGCCCGGCGCAAGATCTCGATCTCTTCGGTGAACCGTTTCACCACACCCTTCATGGAAATACCAAACAGCCTGAACTCGGGCTCGTTCAGATTCAACCCCACGCCCAAGATGACACGCCCTTTGGAGATATTATCGAGGACGGCAACTTCTTCAGCGACGTGGATAGGATGCCACTCAGGCAGGTGCATGATCGATGTACCCAACCGCAGACGCTCAGTATGCGCCGCTACGGCAGCCAAGAACAACAACGGAGCACATAGGTACCCATCAGGCATCATGTGGTGCTCAGGGACGAAGAGGCCATCAAATCCAACTGCCTCGGCCAACTTGGCTTCCTCGAAGATCTCATCATAAAGGTGTGGAATCCGCGCCCCATCGGGGGGATCCTGGGTGTTGACTAACAGGCCGAATTTCATATCGAGACCTCCAGCAGCAGAGCGATTCACCAAGGAGGTGAGGTTTCACCCAGAGGAGTGTAACCTCACCTCCTCCATGGAATCAAGCGGTGGGGTCATCGGTCATCGCTGTCTCTCGGAAATAACGAACAGAGCATCGGAACCGACATCCTCAGAGAGTGAATCCTGTAAAACTCCCCTCGTGCGGCTGCGGAATTCACACCATCGGGCGAAACTTGCGCGTGGACAAACATACAGCATCTCACCCTCAGTCATCGGTTTCCTAGAAGCGGGGGTGGACTTCATGGGGTCTTGGAAACTTTTTTCTACTCACTCCCTGCCACGTCAGAACTCACCTCATCTTGGACTGATAGGATCTTCTTTCGCGGTCTTTAAGCCCAGAGAATCAGGGGCACCAAGCCTCCTCTGGTAGCTTAATACACCTCGGCTGATGACAACCTCTCTCCCACTCGTGCTCGCGGATGAAAACCGTGAACGCCCTGGTTAGGCTCAGAGGAGTGAAGGCTGGTTGTCTCTGAAGCTGTTCACTTTTGCGAGTTCTTCGTGTACAGCCCGCTCCTCTGATATCCTCGCAGCCTCTCGCACGCGCTGCCGATCAGAATGTCAATTTCAGACTGAACTGAATCTGTCGGGGCGTGCCCACCGTGTCGCTAATCCTGCCCGCTTGCGGATTACATGAATGGATCTGTGCCTGGGCCGCCGTCAGGTTACAAGGTAAAGCATCCAGTTCGGCTTGTGTGGGAACGTGGTCGAACTGGGGCACACCACCCACATACAATTGATTGAACGGCAGCGCGAAGTTCGGATGATTGAGAATGTTGAAGAACTCGGTGCGGAAGTGGAGTTCGGTACCCTCCCGAATGGTGAACTTCTTCACGAGCCCCAAATCAAGGTTATGGAAACCGGGACCACGTACGGACGTTCGAGGAGCATCACCCAGGTGTCCTGGATCCTGAAGGGCGAACGCCTTAGGGTCGAAGTATCGTTCCACTCCTCCTAACACCGGATTCGAGCGCAAGATGTTGGGGCGATCGGGAAAATCTATATTGTCCCCCACGCCGGTGATCCCGAAACCGGCTAACACGGAGAACGGATACCCACTTCGGAACTCGCCCAGGGCTGTCAGATTCCATCCCCCTAACAGGGCCTGTGTGAGTCCAGTGGCGCTAGAGAGGAACCGTCTCCCCCGGCCAAAGGGGAGTTCGTAAACCACATTCAACGTGGAACGGTGTCGAACGCTGAATAACGACTCTGACCGATCGAGATGGCGATCGGGTGGAAACTGACTTGCCTGAGCGACACCCCTAATGATGTTATTAGAATTGAATGCGTCGGATTCAGACAGCGCTTTGGCGAAGGCGTAGGTGAATTGAAAGGTCAGGCCCTTACTGAACCGGCGCGCCACCTGGAAGGCGAGAGAATGGTAATTGGCGTTGGCATCGAACCGCTTGCTGTACAATGAAAACCCGATGTTATTGATGGCCGGAGCTGCCGTCCCCACACTGGCACAGGCGGGCGGAAAGATCGGTCGCCCGTTCTCGACGCCACAGGGCAAGTTATGATTGGCTTCAATCTTCCGTGGGATGTGATACGACTGTGAACCAGCATAGGTGACGGTGAATGTCAACCTCCCCGGCAATTGCCGTTCGACTTCCACATGCCATTGTAGTGAGGTGGGCGAATTGACCGGTTCTAGCAGCCCAGTGACCAACCCGACGAAGGGTGTCGGCTCAGTACATCGGTCACAAGTGGGGAATGGGAGTTGCGGTAGAAATCCCGGAGCAATGGGCGCTCCAAAGAAGGTGTTCAACACGGGCTCGGGAGCGTTCCACTGGAGTTGACCTTGTCCTATACCTTCGAAGCCAAGAAATTCATTGAACACGCCAAACCCAGCCCGGATGACTGTCCTCCCGTTACCCACCGGATCATAGGCAATTCCCAATCGCGGCTGGAACTGAGTGAGTGAATAGTTATGATAGGGTTCTCCCACCGTAATCGTCGTGTCCTCTGGCCGTCGCCAATTCCCTAATTTATTGTGAACGTCGCGAAGAATGGGAACTTGAAATTCATGCCGCAACCCCAAGGTAATGGTCAAATTGGGAAGGGCGCGCCAGGCATCTTCAACATACCAAGCCACCAATGTGGTGCGCACGCCAAAGCTGGCATCGGCTCCATCACGACGAATGATCACGACAGCTGGATTTGCCGCCAGGAAGTCATTCAAGGTGAGGAAGGTATAGCTGCCTCCGGGGATAACCGCCGAGTTCCAGTTCCACTGGAACCGGTTCACCATGATACCAAACTTCAGTAAGTGTTTCTCGTGCGTGTAAACCAGATCATCATTGAGCACGAAATTGTTCCGCACCAAATGGAACGGGCTAGCGTCATCGTTTCCCAGCAAGGTGAGCGTGCCACTTGTCGTTCCCGCTGTCCCACCGCCGACCGAAATCACGCCGATAGTTTGCCGGGCTGGATTCCCAGTAAATTGATCTGGTCGGAGCGGTACTGTTGGCTCGGTCGCCGCGAAAACGTTCGAGCGTAAGTAACTGAAGCTTGCCGTATTAACGAGGCTGGGGGAGAAGGTCCGCGTCCACTTCAAGAGCCAATTCTGGACGCGATCTGTCCGCAAGAACTCAAACGTGGGGAGATGGAATGCACTTAGGGCATCAGCATCTGTGATTGAATAACGCGCCTGGAATTGATCCTTATCAGTGAGCGTATGATTGATATTCACGAGACCAAAGTCCTGACGCGTGGGTTGCCTATTTTGAAAGAGGTGTTCCGCAATGCCGCCCCCCAGATCAGCGCCATTGGGAAGCGGATAGAGATCGAGGATGGCACGCACGCCTGGAGAAATCGCTACCGGCTCCCCGTTCGGACCAAACACGGGGAAGTTGCAGCTCCCCCCCAATCCGCCATTACGGGCACATTCGTTAGGGACAAAGGCAATTTCCGTGGTCGTCAACCTCTGTCGCAATCCCTCATAGTTGGCGAAGAAAAAGGTTCGGTCCCGCTTGATGGGACCGCCCATCGCCGCGCCAAACTGATTGCGTCGGAAGGGGGGCTTCTCCCGGTCGAAGAAGGCTCGGGAATCGAAGATGTCGTTCCGCAAGAATTCGTAGACGCTGCCGTGGAATTCGTTGGTGCCGCTACGGGTGGCAAAGCTCACTACTGCTCCCCCGGCACCGCCATAGGCGGCGCTGAAGGAGTGAGTGATGACCTTGAATTCTTGAATGGCTTCCACTCCCGGCATGTCGCCCGCCGCCGCCGTGCCTGGCGCAGTGAAGTTGCCGTTGCTGAAGTTCACCCCGTCGACCAAGTAGGCAACCGATGAACCCATCAAGCCTCCGGCGCTGATATAGGAGCCTGTGTTCGTCGCCGCCCCCAATACTGTGGGCGGCGTGGCACTCGTCATCTTCACCAAGCCAGGTTGTTGCGTCACCAAGGCGGTGAAACTGCGCTGATTCAATGGTAACTCGAGAACTTGGACTTCCTGGATGATATTACTCACCTCCGCCTTGGTCGTCTCCAGAGTTTCTACCGCTTCGGCACTCACATCAATGCTCTCCACTAACTCTCCCACTTGCATGGTGATCTTCAACGACTCAGTGGCTCCCACGTCCAGTTGCACATCGCGGATGACGACCTTCTTGAAGCCCTCTGCCTCGACATCCACCTGATAGGCTCCGGCGGGCAACTGCGACACGATGAAATGCCCGGTGCTATCGCTCACGGTTTCACGTGTCAAGCCGGTTCTTTGATTCCTGACGGTGACACGGGCGCCAGCGATGGCCGCGCCCATCTCGTCAGCCACGTCCCCGGCGAGCGTCGCCGTGGTCACGGCACCCTGGGCCATAGCCGGCTCGACACTCACCACATAGATGAATCCCCCAATCATGAGGGTCAAAAGGATATGGATCCATTGACCCTGATAGGGGAACACTCCCCTTTGGCCTGTTGGCTTTTTCCCCATGATCGAATCCTCCTACTGAATGGATTTGAAAAATGGTCTGAGTGACCGAGCGATACCGAAAGGATCCCTCTATTTGAGAACATCGGCAATCCCAACCTATGAGATAACTCGCGGCCCCCAGCATGGGGCATTCTCCAGTCCCGTAGATTCATTAATTAAAGGACAATCGCGGCACCGAATGCTCTCGACCAGCCTCGCTGCTGGCCCGGTAGAGTAGGTCATGAAGAGGGAGCATATACTGCTCGCGCTTTATCGACAGGCTGCCGCCATCCCGGTTAAGCAACCGGTTCAAAAGAATGATCTTTAGCGGCCCGCACTTCCAATCGAACGATGAACATCCCACCACGAGCATCTTGCCAGGGATCCCTCGTCCCGCGCATCCACAGGCTATTTCTTACCAAACAACCGTTTGGTATAATAACGCATCTCTCTCATCATGTCAAGTGATCTGATAAGGGGTCGAGTTGCTCAAGAATATAGAGTGGGGCTGAGAGGGCAAGCCTATGAGGCGATCCTAACCGCAACTCCCTGTAAGGAATGGGCTTCCGGAGATAGCCCAGTGGAGGCTGAACTATGATCCCCGTTCAGGTTGTATGAGCGCTTGACTCAAGATCTCTGCAATATCCAGAACCTGCATCGAGCGCTCGTCCGCCTTGGCTTTGGCACCGTCCTCCAACATGATCATGCAAAATGGGCAAGAGACGGCCACAATATCAACTCCCGTTTCCAGGGCGTGGGTCACCCGTTCATGGTTGATTCTCGTACCCAATTCCTCAGTCCACATCAACCCACCACCAGCGCCACAGCAGAAGGCCTTTTCTCGACATGCTTTCATTTCTCTGATACCACCAGTAGCGCCTGCACGGATGACCCGCCTCGGCTCTTCGTAGAGGCCATTGTACCGCCCCAGATAACAGGGATCATGGTATGTTATTCTCTTGGATATTATCGGTTCGGGGGTGAGCCGCCCTTCGCTCACAAGCTCAGCGAGCAACTGACTGTGATGCACCACCTCGTAGTGCCCTCCAAACTGGGGATACTCGTGCCGAAAGCAGTTAAAACAATGGGGACAGGGAGTCACGATCCTCCTGACCCTATACCGATCTAATTGCCGAATATTCTCTCGCACGATTTGCTCAAACAAGTACTCATGCCCAATTCGCCGAGCTGGATCCCCGACGCAACGCTCATGTTGACCAAGAATACCATAGCGAATACCCGCCCGGTCGAGAAGGCGCGCCAAGGCTCGAACGACTCTTTGATTCCGATCATTCAACGCTGAGGCACACCCGACCCACAGGAGGTAGTCAGGATTAGCAACTTCTGAAATGTGCGCTACTGAGAGATCCTGGCACCAATCGGTGCGCGAACTGGTCGTTCCTCGAAACGGATGCCCGCGGTCTTGGAGGGATTTGAGCGCATCAGCCATTAAGTCCGGGCATCGCGCTTCCTCCATCACCAGATAACGTCGCATGTTCACGATCTTGGGAATGTGCTCTATGAACACGGGGCAGGCTTCCATGCACGCCATACACGTGGTACAAGACCAAAGGGTCTCCTCTCTGATGAACGTCCCCACCAAGGAACCAGCTCCCTCTCCAGTTCCTTGCCCCGCCCGGCGATGGAGCGCTTCGCGTAAATCCAGTATCAAGGTTTTCGGAGACAACGGCTTAGCCGTCGCCGTCGCTGGGCATTCTTGCTGACACCGTCCACACTCAGTACAGGCATCCAGATCGAGTAAGTCTTTCCACGTGAAGTCTTCAATCCAGGCTGTCCCTAATCTCTCGGATGCTTCAATGTCCACGGGTTTGAGCATGGCTCCCGCTGGTTCCAGTGAACGAAAATAGACATTGGCGGCAGAGGCGAAGATATGAGCCAACTTTGTGTAGGGCAACCAAGCGATGAACCCATAGACAATAGCCATATGGAACCACCACAAAAACCGATGTGCTGAGCGCATGGCTTCAATAGGCAGCCACTTCTCAATCCCACCAGCTAATACCCAACCTACCGGCGACCAACGCCCCCAAGGATCATGTGTCACTGCGATCCTCAATCCTTCTAGAAGAAAACCGGTGATGAGAATGAGGAGAATGAGCAAGAGTAGTGTCGCGTCTTCCCAAGCCTTCTGCCGCCGTGCTCCCGGTCGTTCCGGCGTGTTATAATGGAGTCGATTTAGTTTTGAGACATACCGCCTCCCCATCAACATCAACGTTCCCATAATGGCAAGGAATCCAAACACATCTACGATGAACGATTGAAAAACGAGGTAAAACGCCCCTTGCATGATGTGAAGCCTGAAGTCCTGGTGAACCATGACCACGAGCGTGGCGATGAACAAAACAATGAACCCGGAAAACAGAAGAAAATGAGACCATCCGGAATAGCTCTCCCTGACCATCCGCTTGTGGCCCAGTACATATACAACAAAGGCGATCAGCCGCTGCTTCACCTGTTGCCTGCGATTAATATCTGACTGCCCCATCCTCCACAGTTTGTACCGCCGATACCATCCATAGCAGAAAACCAGTATTGTCGGCCCCAAGAGCACATACATCAACCAGATGTGGTCAATATTCCAATAGACTTCACGCGTCGGCATCATGCTGTTGGCCTCCTATCGCAACTCCAACCAGATTCACTGCCACTTGAACGATCCGATCCCAGCGTATATTTCGTACCCTGACTCAGGTTAGCGCAATATGATGGCTATTTCCGAAAAGACCTTTACCACAGGATTGCTCTAACCTTCTCGTGAATCTATTGCGCGGACATCATGCAGTGCCTGCCTCTCTGCCTACGACAGACTTCTAAATGAGACCCAACTGTTTCATCTCAGCCATCGCTTGCTCGCGGAGGACGAATTTCTGTATCTTTCCGCTACCCGTCATAGGAAACTCTTTCACGAACCGGATGTAGCGGGGCACTTTGAAATTGGCGATGCGGTTCCGACAGTAGGCGATGATCTCCTCTGGCGTAGCCGTCATCCCAGGTTTCAGTTTGATGAACGCCATAGGCACTTCTCCTAATCGCTCATCAGGGATACCTACTACGGCGGCGGCAGCAACCTTGGGATGCCCGAAGAGAAAATCTTCCACTTCCAGAGCCGAGACATTCTCACCGCCTACGCGGAGCGTATCCTTGATGCGCCCCAACCAGATCAGATAGCCATCGGCATCGAGCACGCCTCGATCACCGGTATGGAGCCAGCCTTCGGGATCGATCGCCTGAGTCGTCTCTTCTGGCATCTTGTAGTAACCTTTCATCACGTTGTACCCCTGTACGCAAATCTCCCCAGGCTGGCCTACAGGTTGCGGCTCACCGGTTGCCGGGTCAATGATCTTCACTTCCACACCCGGCTGTGGTCGTCCCATGGTCGTCAGGCGCTTCTCCCGCGGATCCCGCCAATCGCCGATGGAGACGTTGGGCGATGCTTCGGACAGGCCATAGAGAGAGACTACATGTTCAATGCCGATTTCGTCGGCCACCATCTTGAGCATCTCCACGCTGCCCGTCGTCCACCCTTTGGATAAGCTCGAGCGATCCCGCCGATGAAAGTCCTCGTGTTCGCGCAGCATGTAGAACATCGACTCGATACCAATGTAGCAGGTGATCCTTTCTTCTTCGATAACGCGCAATGTCAGACTGGCATCGAACGTAGCCGTCGTATAGAGAGGGCAACCACAGGTGATTGTTCCCAACAGGGCGCATACCGAGCCCCCCACATGGAACATGGGCATGGCCGAGAGTACGCGATCATTTTCGTCCAGGCCCGTGCGTCGCGCCATGATGTAGGCATTGCGCAGCGTCTGGTCGTGACCAAGCATCGCTCCTTTGGGGAACGCAGTCGTCCCCGACGTGTATTGAATGAGCACGACATCATCGGGATCCACGCTCGCTTCGCGTCGTTGCAAGGCCTCGACCAACGCCGGATCATCGCCCAGAGCGAGGAGGTCTCGATAGGTGAGCATACCGGGAGTTTCATCGCCGAGCGTGATGACCTGTTTCAACCGTGGCAAGGCTTTCGACTCAAGCTGCCCTGGCCGACAGGTATTGAGTTCCGGACAAATCAAACGCACCATAGCCTCATAATCAGTATCAAGGAACCGATCCATGATGATGAGCGTTGTGGCATCTGATTGTCGAAGAACATACTCGAGTTCACGAACTTTATAACGAGTGTTAATGGCTACCATCACGGCTCCTAGCTTGGCGATAGCGAACTCGGCTACAGCACATTCGGGGAGGTTAGCTAGCCACAAGGCCACCTTATCACCCGGTTGCACACCGAGCTTCAGCAATCCGCGAGCTAGCTGATTGACTTCGTCCAAGAATTCGCACGACCGGTATCGGCGACTTTGCCCATCACGATAAAAGATGAGCAATTCGCGATCGGGATACATCCGCACGATCCGATCTAACGCCGCGCCGTATGTCATGCTGGGCCAATCGTATGTTTCTGACATAATTGATGAATGGCGACACTCCATAGTATGGGCCAACGTGGGCAAGCTAATGTTCTTTCGCTTGATTCCTAAATGGTCACCGACTCAGCGCTGAGGCAGCGTGCCGATCATCTCCATCACCTTGGCGCTATCGTAAAAAATTTGTAGTTTATAGATCCGACCACCCCTGATCGTAAACAGGTCAACGGCATCGAAGACGACTTCTTTGCCGGTTGCCGTCACGCCTTCGAAATGAATCTCGACGGCGACATCACCATCTTGGCTGAAGAAGAATCGCCGGGCGTCATCGAAGCGTTTGGGATAAAACTGCAACACGCCTTCATAGAATTGACGGATGGCCGCACGTCCAACAATAGGATCCATCAGAGGGAAATGAAGCTCGGCATCTTCAGCAAAGAGCTGCACCAGCTCATCAAGCCGGGTGTTATTAATGGCATCAAAATAGGCGTGAGCGAGTTGCTTGGAAACATGCATGCTCATCTCTCATCCCCTACACTTACACTCTCATTGAGCAGTGAATCCGCCATCCACCGGCAGAGCCACGCCCGTGATGTAGCTGGATTCGTCACTGGCCAGGAAGAGCACAGCGGCGGCGATCTCTTCGGGCCGCGCCACGCGCTTGAGCATGGTGGCATCGGCATACATCTGCTTGATCTCATCGGCCCGCTCTCCACCCAACCGCTCACAGGCGCGGCGCAACATCGGCGTATCCACTGGACCGGGACATACACAGTTGACGCGAATATTGTATTCCGCGTAATCAGCCGCCATGCTACGCGTCAGTTGAATTACAGCCGCCTTGGATGCGCCATATGCCGAATATTCCTTCACCGCAGCGAGTCCGCCGATGGATCCCACGTTGATGATGGCGCCACCGCCTGCCTTGATGATTTCGGGAACGGCAAATCGACTCACTCGGTAGACGCCATTCAGATTGACCGCAATCTGACGCTCCCATTCATCATCTTTTGCTGTGGTCACTGAGCCATAAGTCTCTATCCCAGCGTTATTGACCAGTATGTCCAGTCCGCCTAGTTGCGTGATAGCCTCTTTGACCATTCGCTCAGCATCCTTTAGATTTGATACATCGCCAATAGTGAGGCCAATGCTCCCCGTTAATTGATTGACCACATCATGAGCCTGTTGCTCATTTACATCCGCTATAACGACTTGTGCTCCTTCTCGAACAAACCGCCGCACGATAGCCAATCCGATTCCCGATGCTCCTCCGGTGACGAGTGCTCGTTTCCCTTGAAGTTTCACGCCTCCTCCACTTGAAATCGCAATGGTTCCATTGTCCGTGATTACTGCTCGGATCCAGGTTCGTCTAGGATCTGCTTGACGCGATTCAAACACTGAAACGATGATCGCACCTTTGATAAATCGGCAAACGCCGTAATATTCCACAGCACGACGTGCCGCAATCCAGCTTGAGCTAAGGCCTGAAGCTGTTCGGCAACGTCCTCTGGCGTTCCGTGAAGCGTGTAATACTCCACCACCTCGCGGGGAACCTTATTAATGACGCGCAGTGCCTCCTCATACCCAAATCGCGAGGGAATATAATCATGAAATCCTACGGCTTCTTTCCCAAATGGAGGCTCACACCCAAATCGCGTGAAGACCTCTGCAGGCAGTAGAAGACACAATCCCTTCACCAGAATGGAATCCATCAGCTTTGGAATAATAGAGCGATCCTCATCGATGATGACATAGGCTAGGAGTCCCGGCGTTACAGCCTGAGGATCCCGACCCGCTTCCCGCGCCGCCTGGCGGATGACATTAAGCTTATCGGCATATTCTTCAGGCGCCATCATCGTGGGTAACCAGCCATCGGCGTAGCGGCCGGTTATCTTGAGCATGCGTGGACCATGAGCGGCGATCCAAATCGGCGGACATCGCTCCCCATATGGCTCTAGCCCGAGGACGGCATCCTGGAGTGTCCAAAACTGACCCGTGAAATTCACCGGTTCGCCCCTCGACTCCCAAAGGAGGCGAATGATCTTTAAGCCCTCTTCGAGCCGGGAGACGGGACGGCGAAAATCGAGTCCATAGGGCGTGATATTGCACTGTTCGCCCGACCCTAATCCGAGAATCACGCGTCCCCGAGTGATATGATCAAGAGTGAGAATGGATTGGGCTAGCATGGCCGGATGTCTGCGAATGACGTCGGTCACACCCACTCCTAATCGAATTCGCTCCGTGTGGGCGCCAACGGCAGCCATCGCGGCGATGGGATCGAAATACACATCCGCGCTCTTCTGATAGCGAGCCAACTCTGTGATCTCTGTTCGCCAAATAGATCGGGGATGCCAGCCCATCAAATGGCACGGCCACCACACTGAGTCATATCCTTCCGTCTCGGCGCGCTGCGCCTGTTGAATAACCTTTTCGAATGGCGGCATGATTCCGCCTGGAAGACCGAGTTCAATGCGCCTCATGATTCGCCCTCAGGAGACTCAAAAACATGTGTCGAGTGAGACATGGCCAGTGATGATCAAGAGTAATCAGGGAGGCATCCTGTCCGCTCTCACTTCTCATTGGACGCTCTTTTCCCAGCGCCACGAAATTCTAGTTTCCGCATACCTCTGGGATCAATAACATCTCGGAGAAGGTGGATCTCCCTTTCAGTGGGAGGCGGCGTTTCCGGAACCTCATCGGGGATGATCAGCTCAAACCCCGTCTGCTCTCGCAAGTGTTCCACCGTGACACCACGATGGACGGATTTGAGCCGCATGCGCTTGCTCTCCGGCTCGAAATCCATCACGCCAAGGTCGGTGACCACCAACTGAGGCCCGTTCTTCAATCCCAATCGCTCCCGCGAATCGCCCCCGTCTAGATACCCTACGCATCCCAGGAAATCAACGCGCTCGACGAATGTCCGCCGGTTGTGGGTCGTCGACCAAATGAAAATCCGCTTGTCGAGCGATCCCATATCGCCCATGCCCGCCGATCCAGGAAGGCGCACTTTCGGGTGGTAATAATCGCCAATGACCGTGTTATTCACGTTACCATACTTGTCAATCTGAGCGCCACGAATACAAAATGTTTCCAGGGTGCCACGATGGACGTAGGACCACATGTCTTCCCACTGGGGCAAATACATCACACAATTCTTCCACATCGTCGGATCGAGGGTATTGCCCATGAGATATCCCGGCTGAGCATCGACGCCCACGGCCCCGGCCACCCAAGTCAGCCCTGGTGCATGCGTCTCTCGTGCCAACAAAATAGCGGCCACGGGGATGAAGGAGACTGTTCCATTGAGGATGATATCATCGTTGGTGAATTGTCGGGCAAGCGTCACTACCATTAATTCATCAATCGTGTAATCCTCTGCGCAGTGAGTCATCGCTTAACTCCATTTTCGAATTCGCAACAGCGCCTCGGCTCCCCCGACGCGCTGAAGATACTCTGCGTGGGATGCAGGCTCCAAAATATATTTGTCCAAGAACTGGCGCGTGCCCTCCACTGTTCTGGACATCGTCGCATACTCCTGAAATAAAACGCGATCGAAACTGTAATTTGGATAGAGCGAACAAGGGTGCGCTCCATAGGGCACTTCCACTACGGCATCAACTTTAAAATATGGGATTCCCGTATGAATGGGAGTCCGCCTAATCTCCTCATTTTCCACGATTTCTTCCACCGTCACGATCACCTTCTTAGCCGCGCGGGGGAAAACATCCACATCCGTCCAGATCGGTTTCGGAAAGAATTGGACATTCCCATAGAGATCTGCCCGATGAGCGTGCAAAATCGCCACGTCCGGCTCCAGTGCCCGACAGGCGATGACCTTCTGACCGGTGAACGGACATTCGATAATCTTGGTCGTCTCCGGATGAATGTTGATCAAATCAGCACCTAGACCCGAGCGAGTGACCAGAAATGGCAATCCCTTAGATCCGGCTGATAATCGGGAGAGGAGTTGATGCTCAGTGTACTCTTCCATTTCGATCTCGCCAGCCTCAACTGCCCGGCGAAACGCGTTGGCCATCCCGAATTCGTCCAGATTGACGATGATGGCGAGCACCCGACGCACACACCCAGCGGCAATCATCCAATCCAACCCAATTCCACCGACTACCATAACGACAGTGAGGTCGCGCTTTCTTGAGCGAATGATCTCTCGAACGAGGGCTAGGGGACTCATCTGCGTCCCCATCCCTTGCAGGGCAATAATGTCACCATCGTGAATGAGTTGTACTGCATCAACCAGCGTCATGACCTTATCCTTTTTTCTGGCCACCATCGCTGCTCCACCTCCTTAAAAGTAAGAAACAATCTCCCAACCACACGAAAACACGTAGTTGCCAGCTGATGTGCGCATCTTCATTTCAACATGAACAATAAGGAGTTCCTAAAGAATTTCGCAACTAACTTATGAGTTGCCATGGTCCAAACATTCATGGAATCTTTCTGGTAACGCGAGAACACCAATTATTGATCGGATCTTTGGCTGCTCATAGCTAGTGATTACGGGATACGCTCAAACTCACGATACAGAACAACCTCCGCCATATGGGACCACTCTCGGCCTGACTAGCTCAAGACTCGAATTCACTTATGTACTCACCACGACGGATGCCATTATTCTCAAAAGAGCGATCAACGTCTGATCAACGAGATAACACGAGCCGAGAGTTCAAGACACCTGTGGTCGGAGGCCGGTGATGCGCAGTCCCGCCCGCTTGGAGCGATAGCGTCGATTGAGCGAGATGAGCAACGGCGTGATCGCTTCCACCGACCGCGCCATCCCCAACGGACCGACATCCCAGGCCCGCATCTCCATCCGCGCGATCAGCGCCATGACTTCGGCCTTGGCTTCCGCATCATCCCCACAGACGAGCACATCGCAATCAATCGGTCGGCGGAGATCGGCCAGCGCATGTGCCGAGATGTTCTGAAACGCCGCCACCACGCGCGCCTCCGGTCCTAACAACCGTTGCGCCTCCTCCGCCGCCGAGAACTCAGAACGCCGCGCCAACTGACCAACATTGTGCGGATTCAATGGCACGGTCGTATCGATGAGAATCTTGCCCTTGAGCGCTTCGGCGATGTGGTGGAGCGTCGCCTGGTGCGCGGCATAGGGGACGGTGAGAATGACCCACTCCGCCTCCTCAGCCGCCACCCGATTCTCCAGACCTCGAACGCTCGACTCTCCGAGATGGTGACGCACTTCCGCCGCTCGGCGTTCGGCTCTGGCCGGCTGTCGCGAACCGATGAGCACCTCCTGGCCAAGGCGCGCCAGGCGCAGCGCCAGTCCATAAGCTTCCTGTCCCGTTCCTCCGATAATGGCGATCTTCATACCCCCTCACCTGAAGAGATCTTTCTCTGCCGGGCGAATCAGCCATCGCGCCGAGCCTTCCCCGGCCGGATAACGGAAACCGCGAATGAGGGCGATGGGCAGACCCGCCGTTTTGCCACACACCAGGCCGGCGGCGCACGCCAACTCATCGGCGATGGCCACCACCGTGGCCTGCATGACCTGCCCATGACGGTCCGGGCGACCGCGATAGTCGAGCAAGGGCGACAGTCCCGACACGCCGATAGCCACTTCGGTCAATCCCTGGCGCCAGGGGCGCCCAAACGTGTCGGAGATGATCACCGCCACGTCCACGCCAGCGCGATCTTCGAGCGCGCGGCGAAGACGCGCCGCCGATGCGTCCGGATCGACCGGAAGCAGCGAGACGCACTCCCCAGGCACGTTGGATTGATCCACGCCGGCGTTGGCGCAGACGAAACCATGATGCGTCTCCAC
>JALSQX010000061.1 GCA_026985075.1 Blastocatellia bacterium
ATTCGCGCGGCGGCTGCATCGTTGTGCGTTGCGGCCTGGCTGTGTCTCATGGGGCCATTGAGTGGCCAACTCCCTCTTCGCTACCAGAATCTCGGGATGGGGGCCGGGGAGGGCGACACACAACACCTTCGGCAAGGGGGCGACATCGATGCAGACGGATTCAGGGACTATCTCGTGGGTGTTCGTCGTGACTCCACCTTCGCGCCGGCCAACGGCGCGGTCCGGGCTTTCTCCGGCCGTGATGGTTCGCTACTGGCGACGTTCTATACGCCGATGCCGTCGTCGCCTATCGGACAGTTTCTCGGCAGCGCTGTCTGCAATGCCGGTGACGTGAACGGGGACGGGCATGATGACGTGGCGGCGATAGCCACTGGTTTGAACAACGCTACGCTGTTCGTCTTTTCGGGGGGCGACGGGGCCCTGATCCACAGCACGCCGAATACTGTCTCGGTCTCGCTTTACAAGATTGACAACATGGGCGATCTCAACGGTGATGGCATCGACGAACTTGCTGTTCTCATCACGGACAACGCGACGACGTTGCTGCGGATCTACTCCGGTGCCGACCTGAGCGTTGTCTACGCCATTCCTCACGTCCCCGATTTCCTCGGCGGCATCTTGCGCAATGCGGGAGATGTCAATGGTGATGGGGTGGATGACATGATTGTCGGGGCGAGCGCCTATCCCGCCAGTGCATCGATGGCGCAGATGACTGGGGCCGCAGTCGTCTTGTCGGGTCTCGACGGCAGCCTCATCCATGCCTTACAAGGGCCGTTGCCCGCGATGGGTTACTTCGGTCCAGTGCCCAGTCAGTATGGCTACTCCGTGGATGGCTTGGGGGATCTGAATGGGGACGGGCTGTCGGACTTCGCCGTGGGGGCTCCCGGGGAAGGTTACGGAGCGATCCGGATCTATTCGGGAGCGGATGCGAGTCTCATGGGCGTTCTGGTGGGGACCGCGATCATGGATGGGTTCGGAGCGACGTTGTCCCGCTGTGGTGACATCGACGGGGACGGAGTTCCGGACATCGTGGCGGGGGCCCCGAGTTGGGACAACCCCCCGGTGGGGGGCATGTTCGCCAATTTCGGATTCCTCACCGTCTACTCGGGCGCCGATTTCTCCCCCTTGTTTCATGTGGAGGGCGACCTGGGTCAAGCGCTGGGGAGCTCCGTCATGGGGCTGGGCGACCTCAACGGGGACGGATTTCCGGAGGTCGGTTGCTCCATCGGCGATTCCAGCATCGCCCTCAACAACGGAGGGGTGCGGGTGTATTCCTTCGGGGGCACCCGGCGATACGGGGAAGGACTGGGGGGCTTGCAGACCTTGAACCAGACCTGGTTTCCGGCCCAGGCGGGCGACCCCGCCCAGGGCGCCATCGTGTGCAACGGTGCGCCTCCCGGCGGCTTCGGTTTTTTCGGGGTCAGCCTCCTCGATGCGAACACGTCGGTGGCGGGGGTGCCCGTACTCATCGACGGTGGGCCCCAGCAACTCATCACGACGGTTCCCATCCTCTTCGACGGGATGGGCAGCTACGCCGCCCTCGCCCCCATCCGATACCCCGCTTTGGGCGGGACTCTCGTGCGCAGTCAGTTTTTCTCCTTGACGCCTCCCTTCGCGTCCTCCAACGGACTGGAGTTCCTCCTTCTGCCATGAACAATCACGAATCTGGATTCGAGCCTGTCGTCCATCCATCGATGGGTGCGTCCTTTGACCTACACCGGTTTCGCAAGGAGGGAGCGGCGATGAATACAACTCAGGGAAACGCGTTTCCATTGACCATTCGCGCGGCCGCTGCATCGTTGTGCGTTGCGGCCTGGCTGTGTCTCATGGGGCCATTGAGTGGCCAACTCCCTCTTCGCTACCAGAATCTCGGGATGGGGGCCGGGGAGGGC
>JALSQX010000062.1 GCA_026985075.1 Blastocatellia bacterium
GATACGCCCGCGGCGCACATCCCACCCACCGCTTGAACGCCCGCTCAAACGACCGCAACGTCTTGAACCCACTCGCCCACGCCACCTCCGAGATCGTGTATCGACGATCCCCCAATAACCGCCTCGCCCACCCCACCCGCAACCCGACCAGAAAAACCCTCGGACTCACCCCCACCGCCTGGCCAAATAACCGAAACAAGTGACTCCGACTCACCCCCACCTCAACCGCCACCTCCTCCATGGTCAACCCCGCCTCCGCCAGATGATCGACCATATAGGCCCAGGCTCTCTGCACCCCCTCGGGATACCGGTCTAACCGCACCACGCGCCCGCCCAATACGGCATCGATGAGCAGCTCCACCTCCGATGGAGACCTCTTCACACTCCCTCCCCCCGCCGCCCCCTCACCGGTTCGCCAACCCGACCGTTATGTGAGCGCGCTCACCCTCGCTCCCCCAATGGACACTAATCCCCCTAGTGAGCTACGTGCACTCCTCGCTACTCGCTCTCGACAACAACGCCATGGGACGACTCATACTGCTGATCTCACTGGCCGGCTCACAGGGACTTCACACAATGCCGACCTGTCGCTCATTCTACAACCACCCTCTCACCCGGTCAATGCTGATGGAAGTTTGTGATCGTTTCCAGAATAACCTCACCCTGAATACCAAGGTGCTGAGGTTTTGAACAGCGCGCGAGGATCTCTCTAACAAGGTCAGCCTCTCCGCGAATACTGGGCACACTAACCGGAAGGTGTGCGTGAGAGGATGGTAATGTAAAGAATCTGAAGTGCGTATCCAAGAGCGTATAGTCCATACTCTTACACTCCCACTCCAGGGTGCTCCCCGATGGACACGTCTTCATAATTACCCATCACGACCACAATGCCACCTGACGTCGAGCCCACCTTCACACACTCGCAATGAGTCCACCATTCACTTGTGGAAGCTCGCTCAACCGAGGAGAATCAACCAACAGACGCCATCGTCATTCTCCTTCACAGGCCATGACCGGCTCCAGCCACTCTACGTGCGTTGCCTGCAAGGCCTTTCAAAGCGGTTCCCCGATTCTCCCGACGCACAAGGACAAAACTGGCAAACCTCCCCCGATGGAACTTGTCCCTCATTACATTGCTCTCCAGGGGCAGGCTCTATACACCGGGTCTGCACACACCATGATGGATAACAGTTCCCCACGACCATAGGAGCATAACCAACGTAGGTACGGTGAACGCTACATCGGGCACGATTCCGGCCTCGTTGCCACGCCCGCAGCCACGCTCCAATGAGGTGGGAGGAAGCATCAAGCGGTCGCACCCGTGTTCTGTTTATAATCGGCGCGATGAGCATCGGAGCTTCACCTTGAAAGGCCTGAGATGGTTGCGACCAGATGAAGAACATGGCAATAAGAATGAGCAGGACCTTTCGCATGGTCATCGTTCTCCTTTCCCACATGGGGTCGATGGAATGACGAACCTCCCGTACCGATTCAATAGCTGATCGGTGCCAATTCAATCTTAACGTCGCCAGACCTGATTACTCTCAAACACACGGCCTCTCCTCGTTGAGTCAATCCGACGAGCCGCGTCGCCATCGGATCAACGCGCCAATCGATCACCCGAATCCAGCCCCGGCCGAGATCCGAAGATGCCATCCAACCGAAGCGCGTCTTCCCTCCCTCACCGTATCCTCGAATTTGAGCCATTACACCAGAGCCAGGCATGAACACGAGCGAAATGACTTTTGGTCGCAACAATGAGACTCTCTGTCGCATTTGGAGAGTAAGATTCTGGTAAAATAATGTCGAGAATACCATCGGAGGTAGTAGTGATGAAGAGAGCTTTCCTTTGGGTCGTGATTCTTGTGTTGTGTATGTTAGGTCGAACAATGGCCGGGCAGAGGAAGCTGACCATAGGTCCGGCCACTGAATCGCACAGGTTATTCCGAGTTTGGCTTAGGGATTCACACCTGGCAGGGGTTTTCAAGTGGGACAGGAACGGGTTCCTCATTCGCATATTGCGAGAGCAGCCCCCGCTGATCTTCATCTATGATTGGCGCGGGCACCTCGTGCGCCAGATTGCACCGATGGGGAGTTTTCCAGGGGCCGAGGTCATGTCGGTGGGCGATGTGGTTCTCACCAGCGGGGGATCTATCCTGGTGGCCGTCACGGTGCGAAGGACGGAGAACGAGTATGCGTCTGCTCTGCTGGAGTATGTTCAGAGCGGCGACCTGAGGCGGATCATCAAGGCGGATCCCTTCGTCGTCAAGAAGATGGCGCTGGACAGCGATGGAAATATCTGGGTACTGGGATACGATTGGCAACAGATGGGTATCGGTTTCGACTGGCCGATGATTCGCCAACTCTCTCCGGATGGCGTATGGCTCACATCGGCTTTGCTGCGTTCTTTCTTTCCCGAGAACTCTACACCGCTCAACATTGCTGGTCCTGGTGTGGTGGTCTCCGACATTTATTTTGATATCCTGAAGGACAGCATGTATGTGTGGCTCCCGGGAGTGAACCAACTCATCACTCGGATCTTACCGGTCGGATTCGCGAGGTGGTGAACGAGCCGTTTCGAAGGGCATTTGGCGATCCGGTGACGTCCGTGGAAGTCACATTTTCCGATGAAGCCTCTCATCTGACCCCATTCACTCCACCTGCTCCCACCGAGTTCGGTTTCCACCTCGGCACATACCTAATGTCTGGCCACAGTGACACGGCGAACGCTATACGTGGAAACTCCAGTCGAGGGCTGCCAGAGATCACCAGGCCACCACTCTGATCTCCGTAGACGGCAGCGCGTATTCACTCTATCCCGGAGCCTGATGCTCTCCAGGACGATCAATGAAGGTGAACACCTATCAATGTTCCCTCTGGTGCTCGCATCTCTCCAACACAGCAGCGGCTACTGCCGCTTGAGCGATGGCTCTGATTTCCGCGCTCTTCCAGTTCACCGCGAACAGGGAAGCTTGTTGGGGCTCAGGATTCGACTCGATCTCGAGTTCCTGGTCCACTAACTCTCTGAACGCTTTCACCACAACTGGAGCGAGATCGTACGAGCCAACTACGCGCCCGGTTGCGAAATCTTCAGTGTCTATTTTTATTGCGGCTTCGGCGGCCCCATTCAGATCGGCGTGAGATGCATTGAAAAGCTGAATCGCCTGCCAGAGCATGGCCTGACCCTGAGCCGCATCAACGGGAAGAACAGAGCTTGCCAGCCAGAGGAATGCCCGGGCCTTTCCGGCGTTACTCGGAAGTCGGTTTAATCTCGCTTGGGCGCGCATGATCAGGATCGAGAGGCGTTGCTCATCCTGCTTGTCGAACTTTTCGATCAGGCGAGCAATGGTGATGGCCAATCTTTCCGGATGTTCAATGGCCAAGGCATACCGTTTGGCTCTCTCGAAGGCTTCCTCCCCAATGAAGTGAGAGGTGGCCTCCAGGTTGATCAAGTCCGCCATCTCCCGCCGCGTCATTCTGTCCTTGATTTTGGATGCTATTGAGAGAGCGCGATCGTACTCCTCATGCGTGGCGGCAACAAAGGCGGCGCGGGCCGTCAGATCATCGTGAGTCTTATCGTCCTTCGCCGCTTCTGCCCTTCTCATCAATGTATTCACCTTCTCTTCGGCGGCTGTCACGCGATCGAGATCCCGTTGTTCCGCTTCGGCGATGGCGGCGGCCGGGAGTCGGCTCGCGACCAGACTCAAAAGGCCATCAATGCGGGTCAAGGTATCGGGAGCGAATTGCTCAGCATAGGGGCGGATGTTGACCAGAGCCCGGTAGATATGAGCGGGTATCTGCCCGGCCGTCGATATGGCTCTAGCCAATGCGTCTACCAGCGTTCGAATGAAGAGGCGACTGAGCTCCGCATCGGGCGGTGATGGGTTGACGAGAGGAAAACGATTGGGAAGGTTCACACCAGGAATCGCATAGGCCCCGAGCCAATACAGTTGACCGAGATCGCCATGGGCCGCCGCTGCTGCCAGAGCCGAGCGGAAAATGGCATCGGCTCGCTCGGCATTTTTTCGCTTGAGGCGAAAGAGCATATCAACGGTGGAGGAAGACAACCCGTATTCGAGACTCATCATCGTCAGCTCGCTCAAGCTCTCCTCATCATCGAGAGCCCTTCCTATGTGGGCGAGCAACCGGCTCTTCCACCGTTTGTCGGATTTGAGTTGGGCGATGAACTCGCGCACGAGACCCGTTTGCAGCCGAGCTGCCTGGCTGAGTAACTGCTTCCACAGATCGAGGGAATCGTAAGGCGTGCGAAAACTCACCCTCACTCCCTGCTTCCTCATGCGCTCGAATGGATCTTCAAATCTCACCTGAGAGAGCACCTTGGCCGCCAAGCGGAGGAGCCGCTCGGCCCGCTGAGGATCGACATCTTTCACCAATCCAGCTATGATGATGGCACCGTGGGCGAGCTTTGCCGGTCGGCTCTCCTCGTTCAGTGTGAGCTCTGCTTGGCCGAGGAAAAGCGAAGCCCACTCCTGGAGTTCCCGCTGCCACGGTTGCACAAGTATGAACGAGAGCACAAGCATGGATAGGCTTCTCATCTAACCCTCCACAGGGTATTCCTCCAGCTAGCGTTGCCCGACTCAGCCGGAGAAATACGCGCCGTTCTGTCGCATCAGACAGATCGCTTCTCGTGCTTTGGAGCGTTCGACATCAGAGGGAGAATCAGCAGTTCATCACCTCAACGACCAGCGGCTTTCACTACGAAGACTCGACGGTGTTTTCCGGCAAGTCTGAGGAGCAGCTGCGACCTCCCCTTGTCCAGATCTGCCCATCGCATCGCGGCCTCGTATAGTACTCTGAATTGCTCCTCCTGATCCATTCGTGCTATCGGCTGTGGTTCACCTGGTGGCGGTAGAATGGGGGTCGTTTTTCCTTCCTCTTTTCTGGGACAGCTTATGTAAGCGCCATTCTCGCAATCAATGGAACAGCCAACTTATGTTCCTGGCGATCCACAGCACGCTGCGCTGGTGCATCCCGCCAGATCCGCGCAACATAAGTTCTGTGCTCGAACTGCTGTCGCAAAGGCGAAAACTAGAACTACGGGTAAAGTCCACCTCTTTTTCATCATCGCTATCCTCCTGCCATTAATATCCTGCGCATTATTTTACTCGCATCCCAATTCCGCGGTCGCGACAGAAATCATCTTTTTCGCGACAGAAAGTCTCATTTTTTTTGCGACGAAAAGCCTCATCGGATCGAATACCGATCCGCCAAGAGATCAATAATGACAACAATCAGGGTTCCACGACGAAAAATAGCAAGACTCCGGCGGTGGAGAAGCAGAATGCGTACGCGATCTCGAGATCGGCCAAGCGAATGGCGGTCAACCCAACAGTTCTGAGGAGGAACGATCTATTCGCGTTTGAGAACATCGTGCCGCGAGAGGATGCGCTTGATGATCTCGGTCGTGGAATATCCTCGAAGATAGGGAAGCGAATAAACGCGCCCTCCCGCGGCTTCGACCTCTTCCCGCCCGACAATTTGATCGAGCGGCCAATCGCCGCCTTTGACCAGAATATCGGGCAGAAGCACGGCGATCAGGTCGCGAGGCGTGGGTTCGTCAAACACCGTCACTACATCGACGACCTCCAACGCCGCCAACACTTCGCACCGCTCGTCCTCATTCAAGATCGGGCGCCCCGGCCCTTTGAGCTGACGTACCGAACGATCACTATTGATGGCCACGATGAGGACATCCCCCAGAGCGCGCGCCTGATGCAAAAACCGCACATGGCCCGGATGAATGAGGTCGAAGCAGCCGTTTGTGAACACCACACGTCGGCCCTGCCGGCGCCATTGCTGACGTCGAGCAATGAGATTCTGGCGATCGAGAATCTTCGACATGTCGATCAAATAGTTCGCTCACATCAAACGTCACATCAAAAGGGTCATGGAAGACCCGACTATGACGCTTTCATGTCAGTCAATCAGCTCGTTCGCATCAACCGTCACCACCAGCCGCAGAGGCGCTCCCGATGGACTTTGCTCGCGTTCCCTTCGCGCGCTCTTGGATGACTCGTTTGCTCCATCCACCCACATCTTTGAAAAGCTCTTCGACCCCTTCTCCCACCTCCGGTCACTGGTCTGCTGTGAGGTCATCACCCCCCATCGCCTCGCCCGATCTCGACCGGTCTCCGGTTGAACGAACGCCCCCGTGCCCTCTCTGCGCTCCCCACGGCCAGAAATGGTCCCCTCTGAGGGGAGCGAACCCAATACTCTCGTATAAGACCATGATTCGACTCTTGTCGCCGCCTGATTCGAACCATGATGAACATTGCTCCATAAATCTACAGAACCCGAGGCTTCGTCATTCCTCACCACGTCTAGACAACCTTAGCATAATACGAGAGGAAGAAACCACCCCTCGCACTCCCGGACATTCTTTGCTATAATGACGGCTATTTCTGAGTGAGAGGAACAACCACTATGGCCGTACTGAATGTTATCAAGGCGATTGCGAAGGGACTGGCGTTGACGGCCAAGCATATTCCCCAAAACCGGATTACGATTCAGTATCCCGATGAGCCGGTGCTCATTGAGCGGCGCTTCCGTGGCCTCCACATTCTGAATCTCGACGAGAATGGAAAGGAAAAGTGCGTGGGGTGCTACCTGTGCGCCATCGCCTGCCCGGCCGATGCCATCTACATCGAAGCGGCCGAAGATCCTCGTCCCTATGAGGAACGCATCGGCGTCGATCGGCGCTATGCCAAAGTCTACAATATCGATTATGGAAAATGCATTTTTTGCGGCTACTGTGAAGAGGCCTGTCCGGAAGATGCCATTACGATGGGTCCCGATTTCGAACTGGCTTGGGAACGGCGTGAGGATATGATCTTGACCAAGGACCAGCTTCTGGCCTCCAATCGAAAGATCTCACCCCGCTTGAAGCTCATCCCCTGAACTTCGTGGCATGTCCATGGCTCTGAGAGACCACCTCTCGACGACTGGGGAGGTGAGTCTTCATGACCTTCTCTCTTGGATCGCCACTGGCCGGTTGGGCCTTCTCTCGTTGGTGAGGGCTCGCTTCCCGGCGCTGGGTCTCACGCATCCAGTGGGTGGAAAGGAGCGCCCGCTCGGCTGGATGATCCGACGGACGAAGAAGAGCTTGATGCCTGACTCATCCGAGAAAGGGATGGAACCGAAAAGGCGGGGACTCTCAAGCAATGGGGTGATGTCCCGGTCAATGCTTCTCCTGGTGAGGCGAAGCGACCGTCTCATCGTCCAGGTAGAGTTCTTCCAGGGAGAGTTCAGAGGTGCCTTCGATGGTAGGCCGGGGTTCGGCGATGGCTTCGACTCGGATGAACGATGATCGGTACCAATCGCAATCCGGCAATGTCCCCTCTACACCGAACAGGATCATCATCTCATAAGTCGTGTAGAATTGCTCCCACTGATTTTCTTTTTCCGGGTAGATGCTGAAATCGCGCAAGATGTCGGTGACGACCAGGTTCATGCGCAGAAGGAGGGACTCAATGTGGTGCCACTTCTGTCGCGAAGCCTCTAGCGTCGTCAATCCGAAGTAACCAGCAGCATCTCGCCCGCGCAGACTGGAAGCGGCCCGCGAGAGAAACAACTCGATGCCAGGGAGCGTTTCCACCGGATCAGTGATGAAGGTATCAAACTGGGCGAGGAATTCCGGAGGGAGCGGCTGCCTGAGATCCAACTGGTGAAATTCGATATCAAACTGATACTCCCGGTTGGCTCGTTCGATGAATTCTTGGAGACGATCATCAATATCGATGACGGCAATCCGACCGGCCAGTCCTGTGATGGCCAATGCGATGCTGACCAGGTCATCGTCGCCGATGAGGAGGAGGTCCCGCCGGGCGAGATCTCCCATGCGATGAATGAAGGCCACCCGGGCGACAGCATCCTCGGCGCGCATGAATCCCTGGTCGTATTTGGCCACGGGCAACGGTCGGTTCTGCACAATGTCATTAAAGCGACTGGTCCAGTCCGAGGGAACCTGTACGCCCTTGCCCTGGCAGTGAGGACACACATTCTCCAACCCGAGCGGCCGTTCCGCCGCCCGTCGTTTCCCTTCCTCTGTCAGTGCGATCTCGCTCCAACCTTGAGCGGTTGGCCGAATCCACCCTTCGGCGTGAAGTCGTTCGAGCTGTTGGGCGAGTTCCTTAATCGAATAGGGCCAAACCCTCAGGAGCTGCCACAGGCTTCGCCGACCACTCTGTACGGCGCTGAGGATGAAACTGCCCGGCTTGTCCATGATCGACCTCGATCGAGAATCCTCCTATCAACCTCAGTTGGAGCGAGTTCCCGCACGATGGCTTCGAAAGCCCGCACCGCTTGTTCGGCAGAGCCGCAGCTAAAAATGTCCAAGGCCAGACATGACTTCTCCGGCCAGGTGTGGATGCTCAGATGCGACTCTGCCAGGAGAAAAAAACCGGTGACTCCAACAGGTTGAAATTGGTGAAAAGCGCTGGTCAAAACATTAAGGTGGCACTCTTGGACCACCTTCCAAATATGCGGCTCAATGTTTTCTACATAGCTGAGCGTCTGTCGGTCAATTCCATAGAGCTCCCCGAGAACATGGATGCCGATTGACATTTTCTCTCACACCTCAGAATATTTTGATCACCTCCTTCTGGAAGTCCCGGAAACGGACCCCACCAGATTCAACTGACCTCTTTTTCCTGGTACAATTGCTGAAATATATCCAAGCCCTTGATGAAAATCAAGACCTTTTTAAGTGGCTCGCCAGCCCGAGATGAGAAGACGCAACCCGGCGAACAAGATGGTGGGTCTTCGGGGCTCTATAGAAGCGGGTTATCCCGATCCCCAAGGGCATGGCCTCATCCTTTAACGTTCTCTCCGGGCCGACATCCTCGTCAAGTCCTGCCCGCGAAAGGAGAGGGCATGTCTAATATCCACTCATCGTCCGACATACTCTAACTTATTGAATACTCCAAACTTATCCTTAACGTCTTGAAACGGCATAAAATATCTTGACAAACGAAACGCTAATCAGTACATTATGTGGTTTGTAGCCGAAAGATAGTGAACCCGGGTGCGAGGTTGAGCATCCAAGTAATCGGCTGTAGGAATCCGGCGTAGGTTCATCCCTGAAGGGTTTTGTCAGTGGGTCGTGCGGAGTTGCAAGGGGAGATGAGCGTGGACGGGGAGGGACCTGTTGGATTCCACAGCAAAATTTATAGACCAACTCAGGGTTACACACCGTAATAGGATACGCTATGACCACGTTACTGAAGACGATTGACGAACCTTTTGACGTGCCGCTCGAAGACCTCTCTCTGGAAGAGGGCTTCGAGCGGGAAGCTGAAGGACTGAATATTGAATATGCCGAACCAAATGTCCTGGAAGGCGAACTGGCTCTCCCTGAGGAGGATCAGGAGTCTCTGGCCGAGCGGGAAGCCATGATCCTGGAAGAGACGGAGGCCGACGCCGAGGGACTCGATTCCATCAAGACGTACTTCCGTCAGGTCGCTGCCGTACCACTGTTGACCCAGGAAGGGGAAGTGGAACTGGCCAAGCAGATTGAGCGCGGTCAACTGATGGTGCGGAAAGCCCTCTCCCGGTCGCCCGTGTGCGTGGAAACCCTCATCCAGCTCGGAGAGCAATTGAAAGAGGGATCCGCTGATATACGCGAAGTCATTGATACTGAAGGCGTTGCCGAGGAGGGGGTGGAGTCCATCAAAACGCACTTTCTGGACACTCTCCATCAAGTGAAGCAGCTTTACAAGAAGGCGCTCAGGCGGTATGAAAAGCTCCGTTCGATGCCCAAGCGCTCGCCCAAACGGGGGCGCGCCCTCAGGCAGCTCGCCGAGATCTGGATCGAGATGTCTCGGCTCATCCGGCAAGTGAATTTCACCTCCCCGTACCAGGAGACGCTGATCAAGGCCATCGAGCAGGCGAGCAAGGAACTCGCGGCTGCCGAAAAGGAGGTCGAGAAGGCCGAACGGGCTCGGGCGCGAAGCAAGGGTCGGAGCACCGAGAAACAGGCAGTCTCTCGGCTGCGCTCGGCCAGGAAGCGACTCAACCAATTGCGGCAGCAGTACGGAGCTGAGCTGGTCGATCCCCAGCACACGCTGGACCGCATTCGTCGGGGGCAGCGACAGGCCGAGCAGGCCAAGCAGGCTCTGACCGAAGCCAACCTGCGCCTGGTCATCGCCTTTGCCAAGCGATATATGCATTTGGGCCTGCCGCTCCTGGATCTCATCCAGGAGGGGAATATTGGGCTCATGCGCGCCGTGGAGAAATTCGACTATCGACGCGGTTACAAGTTTTCCACCTATGCTGTTTGGTGGATTCGACAAGCCATTCGGCGGGCCATCTCCGATAAGAGTCGAACCATTCGGCTGCCCGTTTACGTGACCGACACCCTGGAGAAGGCCAAACAAGTCTCGCGGGAGCTGAAGGAACGGTTGGGTCGCGAGCCGATGCTCAAGGAGATCGCCGAAGAAATCGGCGTCCCACCGGCGAAGTTACGCGACCTGATGGAGGCCGCCCAGGTTCCCGTCTCGTTGGAGACGCCGATGTTCGATGACGAAGATGTCCGGTTGGGCCATCTCGTCCCCGATGATGCGGCGCAGACGCCGGACGAGGCCGCCATTCGGACGAATCTGAAGCGCATCACCGATGATACGCTCAAGCACCTGACGCCCCGGGAGGAGGCGATCATCCGCATGCGTTTCGGGTTGAATCCGGCCGAAGAGGAACACACGCTGGAGGAAATCGGAAAGCGTTTGGGAGTTACTCGTGAGCGCATTCGTCAACTGGAAGCGCGAGCCCTGGCCAAGCTTCGACACCCCGAGGTCAGCGGTAAGCTCAAGTCATTTGTGAGTTAGAACTATGATTGAAACAACATACCCAACCAAACGTAGCGAGTCAGAGCCAGTGGCCATGACCTTCGGACCTCGAGGCGAGCCCATCATTCCCATCGAAGGCGTACTGGAGATTGTCCCTCAAGGTCACGGGTTCCTACTGGCTCCGGACAACTCGTATCTTCCCAGTCCCGAGGACATCTACGTCGCGCCATCGCAAATTCGCCGGTTCAAGCTGCGCACCGGCGATATCGTGGCCGGGGAATGCCGGCCGCCCCGAGATGGCGAGGAGTACTTCGCTCTGGTCAGGATCAATGCCGTCAACTATGAGCCGCCGGATAGGCGGTTGGAGATCATGCCCTTTGAGGATCTCATTCCGCTCTATCCGGAAGAGCAGTTCCGGCTGGAAACGACGCAGAAGAACCTGACGGGTCGAGTCATTGATTTGCTGATGCCCATTGGCAAAGGACAGCGCGGTCTCATTGTGGCGCCTCCCCGGACGGGGAAGACGATGCTCCTGCAATCGATCGCCACGTCCATTACGATCAATCATCCCGAAGTGAAACTGTTCATCCTGCTGATTGATGAACGACCGGAGGAAGTCACCGATTGGGAGCGCCGCGTCAAAGGCGAAGTGATCAGCTCGACGTTCGACGAACCAGCCGAGCGACACGTCCACGTCGCGGCCATGGTCTTGGAGAAAGCCAAGCGACTCGTCGAGTACGGGCACGACGTGGTGATCCTGCTGGATTCGCTCACCCGCCTGGCCCGAGCGCACAATACCATCTCCGAGCGTTCGGGGAAGACGCTGTCGGGCGGCGTGGAATCGACGGCCCTGCAACAGCCGAAACGCTTCTTCGGCGCAGCGCGCAACTTGGAAGACTCGGGCAGCTTGACGATCCTGGCCACGGCCCTCATCGATACGGGATCCCGAATGGACGATGTCATCTTCGAGGAATTCAAGGGGACGGGAAACCTGGAAATCCACCTCGATCGAGAGCTGGTGGATAAGCGAATCTTCCCGGCGATCAACATCCTCAAATCAGGGACGCGAAAGGAAGAACTACTGCTGGAGCCAGAGGTGCTGAGGCGCGTCATCGTCTTGCGCCGGGTCTTGGCGACGCTGTCGCACGTCGAGGCCATGCAACTCATGCTGGATAAGCTCAGCAAGACGAAGAACAACGCCCAGTTCCTGGCCTCGATGAACGCCTAAACGTGAGAGCCGATGTCTACGCGATCGGCGAGGGATGGGCGCGCCCATCCCTTTCTTTGTGCCTCACTCATCACTCCTGACGCGATGAGCCGTCGACCGACGGCCTTCTCATCGATTGTGGTGAATTCCAGTCCGCGAGTCACCTCCCGAAAACCCGCCAACGTCGGATGAGGAGCACGGCGGCTTTGGTCGACGCAGAGAAATTCCCCTCCAGCAACGGGACAGACTCGGGCGTGGCTTATGAGGCACGTGACAAGGGAGGGCTTCAACCATTGATGAGAAAAATGCGCCCTCGACCCGCGATCTCCACGCTGCCAAAGCAAATTCTGATCATCCGGCAGCGAGGTGCCGCTCGTAGGCCTTCGTCTCCAGGATCGCCTCGATCTCGCGGATGGCCAGTTCGAGTTCCTCGTCCTTGGTGTAAAAATGAGGAGCGAGCCGAATACCGGCACCCGGGCGATAGTCGACCAACACATCGCGTCGATTCAACTCCGCCGCCACGGCTTGAGCGTGAGGAACGTCAATGGCCACCGTGCCACCACGCGCGTGGGGATCGCGCGGCGTATTGACCCGATAGCCTCGCTCTTCGGCCAACTCAATGAGCCGGCTCGTCTGCCGTATGGATTTCTGGCGAATCTTGTCGACGCCCACCTCGGCGATGATCTCATAGCCACTTTGCGCCGCATAGAGGGCGGGGATATGCGGCGAACCATGGAGGAAACGCCGGATGTCACGAGCATATTCAATCGGCCCGATTTCAAAAGCGAATGGCCGGGCGTGAGCCATCCACCCCGTCACCTTCGGTTCGAGCTGCGACCAGAGATCGGGGCGCACATAGAGATATCCGGCCCCCGGCCCGCCACACAGCCACTTGACCGAACCGCCGACGAGGAAATCGACATCCAGCTCCTTGACATCGATCGGCACGGTCCCCACCGACTGATAGGCATCCAGGAGGACTTTCGCCCCCACCTCATGTGCCCGTTCGACGATCGGTTTGGGGTCCACAATGGCGGCACTCTTGAAGAAGACGTGCGAGATCACGACCACTTGTGTCTCCTCATCAATGGCCGCCAGGATCTTTTCCATCGGCACCGACAGACCGTCCTCGGAGGCCACCACCTCGCTCCGCGCCCCATAGCCGGAGAACGCTTCGCACACATACATGACCGAGGGGAATTCCATATCGGTATACACGATCTTATTGCGCCGGCCCGTGAAGTCGAAACAGGAGAGGACGAGCGCCACGCCCACAGAGACATTCTGATGCATGACCACTTCGCCGGGACGCGCGCCGATGATGCGGGCCAACAGATTCCCCGTCGTCACGGGCATCTCCCACCACCCCTCCTCCCAAGCACGGATGCCCCGACTCGCCCAGACATCGGCATACTCACGGAGTCGATCATATACCCGACGCGGCATCGCGCCCAAGCTGTGACTGATCATATAGACCGTGTTCTCCAAGATGGGAAACTCCTTCCGCCATTCTAAGAGCTCATCCATGGTCCTTTCACCTCCGGTCATTGAATTGTTGATTCCCCCATCTCGCTGAGGACGTCTTCTATGCCGCCCCGTCGCACGATCCGCCGCCACTTCACGTCCTCCCCGCAACAGCGCCTTCAATGATGTCAATAGGTTCCCTCGCCGAGATGGGTCCGCACGGCCCACAGTTCGGGAAAGAATTTCCTCTCCAGCGTGCGCTTCAAGTAGGGGACACCTTCACTGCCGCCGGTCCCTCGCTTGTATCCGATCACCCGTTCGACCATGCGAACGTGACGGTCGCGCCAGAGGCAAAAATGCTCATCATAGTCGATGAGCGCCTCGCAGAGTTGGTAGAGGTCGACGTGCTCATCCGGGGCCTCATGGATCTTCAACAGCTCGTTCAGGCACTGCTCGTATCCCTGTTCGTCGAAATGGCTGCCCTCCGGAATCCGAAATCCGTGACGCCGCAAGACCTCGAAGAAGACGTCCCGGAGCGACGGCTCCCGCCACCGCTTCCGGAGGCGCTCGAAAGCCACAGCATCGTGTCGATGATGTTCGAGGAAAGATTCATCCTTCAGCCCGGAGACGAATTCTAATTCGCGGAACTGCCAGGATTGAAATCCACTAGCCGGTTTGAGGTTGTTCCGGAATTCCAGAAAATCCTGCGGACGCATCGTCTCCAGAACCTCGATTTGCTGGAGTAAGACCCTCTGGATCTCGATGACGCGTCGCATCAGTCGAACGGCCGTCTTCAGATCATCGCGGCGGAGTCGGTCGATGATCTCATCGATCTCGTGCAACATGAGTTTGAACCAGAGTTCGTACACCTGATGCACAATGATGAACTGTAACTCGTCGTGGTGAGGCGGATCCGACAAACAGACCTGCAGTTGCAATAATTCGGGTACCTTGAGATAGTCTCCGTAGGTCAATGCTGGCCGATATGGATTGCCCATAACTTTACCCTCCGACCCCCCATGGAGGAATATCCTCGATGCCCCTCGACGAACCGGGAGTTCGCCTGGAGCATCCGAGATGTTCACGAACCTTTGAGCAACTCTCTGGCGATGACCACCCGCTGAATTTCCGACGTTCCTTCGTAAATCCGCAGCGCGCGAATCTCTCGATAGAGGCGCTCGACCACCGTCCCTCGCACCACCCCCTGGCCTCCGTGAATTTGCACCGCTTGATCGATGATGCGCTGGGCTACTTCGGTGGCGTAAAACTTGGCCATCGACGATTCCCGCGTCACTCGCGTCGCCCCTCGATCCTTCTTCCAGGCGGCGCGATATACTAACAATCGAGCCGCTTCTAATTCGGTCGCCATCTCGGCCAGCTTGAACTGAATGCCCTGAAACTCAGCCAATGGTCGCCCGAATTGTACGCGGCGCTGGCTGTACGCCAACGCCTCATCCAAGGCTCGTCGAGCCATACCAATGGCCGCCGCCGCCACCGTCGATCGAAATACGTCGAGCGTCTGCATGGCGATTTTGAATCCTTGTCCCTCCTCACCGAGAAGATGGTCGCGGGGAATGCGACACCGCTCGAACTTCACCCGACCGATGGGGTGCGGCGCGATGAGCTTCAATGCCTCATCAAGCGCGAAACCGGGAGTCGACGCCTCGACGACGAACGCCGAGAGGCCGCGATGTCCTTGATCCGGATCGGTCTTGGCAAATACGACATAGAAATCGGCCAGTCCAGCATTGGAAATGAACGTCTTGATCCCGTTGAGCTCATAGTGATCGTCTGTTCGGTTGGCCGTCATCTGAATCGCCGAGACATCCGAGCCCGCCTCTGGCTCAGTCAACGCGAAGGCAGCAATCGCCTCCCCTCGGGCCACGGACGGCAGGTATCGCCGTTTGAGCGCCTCGCTTCCGGCCAGCGTGATGGGGTAACTCCCCAAGCCCTGCATGGCGAACATGGTGTCGGCCAATCCAGAAACATAAGCGAGTCCATCGCGAATGAGGCACAACGAACGAACATCAAGGCGGGGCGAGAAACCACCATAGGCTTCCGGGACGACGTGGCGCAACAAGCCCGCCGAGGCCATGAGCCGAACGAGTTCTCGGGCGCGCGCTTCCTCATGTTCGTCTTCGACGGCGCGGGGCGCGACGTCGCGCTCGGCGAACTGGCGAACGGCCGATTCCAGCTCCTGGTGTTTCTCGGTGAAGAAAGGGAGTGGTTCCATGATTCATCGCCGATTGAATTGGGGCTCCCGCTTCTCGAGGAAAGCCTCGTAAGCCTCCCGGAAGTCGGGATTGAACATACAGAGGGCCTGGGCTTGAGCCTCGGCTTCCAGCGCCGCATCCAGATCCATGTGCAACTCTCGATTGAGCATCTCCTTCGTCATGCCAATGGAGAAAGCGGGACCCTGAGCCAGTTTCTCGGCCCAGGCTTGTGTCTCCTTCTCCAAATCCTCATGCTTGACGACCCGATTGTAAAGACCGTACTCATAGGCCTGCTGAGCGCTGATGAAATCGCCCGTATAGAGCAACTCCGTCGCCCGACTGAGCCCAATGACCCGGGGCAGGAGATACACGGCGCCCATGTCAGCTCCACTCAGTCCGACCTTCACGAACAGGAACGCGATCTTGGCCTTCTCCGAAGCAATACGCAAATCGCAGGCCAAGGCGATGACGGCCCCAGCACCAGCCGTCGTCCCATTGAGCGAGGCAATGACCGGTTTTCGGAGAGCACGAATGTTTCTCACCAACGCGCCGGTCATGCGCGTGAAGTCCAAAATACCACGCATATCCCGTTTGAACAGCTCGCCGATGATGCTATGAACGTCGCCCCCGGAACAGAAGCCACGTCCCCTGCCGGTGATCACGACCACGCGGACGGCATCGCGCGTTTGGAGTGCCCGGAACGTATCGCGCAATTCGGCATAGACCTCGAAGGTGAGTGAATTGAGCGTATCGGGTCGATTCAGGGTGATCGTCGCCACCCCGTTCTCTTCACGGTAGAGGAAATGCTCGGGCTGAGGCATGATGGATGACGCCATGATTCATCTCCCTCGAAAAATAAAGTGTGGCGCAAGATGGCCTCTTGCGCTCCATTCCCTGAGAATCCATTGTCACCCCTCGGCGTGGCTCACCACGCCATGAGTGACCCTTCGGTCATATCTCCTGACGGAGAGGACCCTCGATCCTTCAATGGTCGAAACTCATTCGATGACGGCGATTCCCTCAATCTCGACGAGAGCCCCTTCCTCTAACAAATCCTTGACCTCGACGAGCGTCATCGCCGGATAATGCTTACCCATGCGCTGGCGGTAAGCCTGACCAATCTTCGATCGGGCCTCAATGTAAGCTTGTTTATCGGTGACGAAGATGGTCAGCTTGACCAGATCGCTCGGTTTGCCCCCCGCTTCCTGGAGCACGGTCAAGACATTGGCCAGAGCCCGATCGAATTGAGCGGCAAAATCATCTCCGCCCACAATGCGTTCGCGCTCATCCCAGGCGACTTGCCCGGCGATGAAGACCCATTGACCGGCGGTCGTCTTCACCCCATTGTTATAGCCTTTGGGTGGCGTCCATCCTGGTGGATTGATGATCTCCATACATTAGACCTCGATCGCTCGTTCACCTCGAATTCGAAGGAAGCAGCATTATACTGCAACGAATTTTTCCACCACAAGTGAAAACACGCCAAAAGCAGTTGAGAACACGGCGCGACCTGTGATACGCTCCCTCGCTCTCGGGGGATCAGAACATGAAGATCTTAGTCGTGGACGACGAGATCAGTGTCTGTCAGACGATCACCGGCATGCTCTCTCAGCTCGGCCATACGTCTTGTTCGGTGACGAGCGCCGACCAAGCGCTCACTCAGTGTGCCGAAGAGGCCTTCGACCTGATCATCACCGATTTGGGAATGCCCGGCATCAACGGGTTAGAACTCGCCCAACGTGTGCGAGCCCACCTGCCGCAGGCCAGAATCATTCTCGTCACCGGTTGGCCGGTCCAGCTCGATGCCGAGCAGTTGAGCGAATACGGCGTCGAATGCGTCATCAAAAAGCCCCTCACTCTCGAGGCCCTCCGAACGGCACTCGCCGGCCACTCATCCGTAGAAGAGACCAAGTCATGAGAACCTCTTCCCCAGTCCGAACAGAGACTCAACTGTGCCCACCGACTGACGGAGAAGATTTCTTGCCTCTCATCCCGTCCGCGTCACTCCAACGGCAACATACTCTATGGAAAGCAGGTGACAAGTGACGGGCGGCGAATGACGGGCTGAGGGGCCGGTCTATCACACCACGCCACTTGTCCCTGCTCCTCGGCCAGAGGCGAAGGCAAAGAGATCGTTTCTTCAGCCTCACGGTCCAGGAACGGTGATCGTGACGATGTTGGAGAATGTCTCGCCGCCCATACCGTCCATCCCATGAACGCGAAGCCGATATTCCGACGTACTCGGTCGCGATGTTCTCAGCGTGACATACATCACCGCCGCATTGGGCATCTTTTTCCGGCGGCTCATGGAGATGACCGCATAGATCTCACCGGCTCCGTTCATGATCATGGGTTCGAGTCTCACCTCACCAGCTTGATAATTGGCCTCGGGGATAATCTCGATGCGGAATTTCTTCCGTCCCCGCCGCATGGAGGCAGAGGGAGGATCGACCTTCACGCTGAATTTGGCGGGAGGGCCAGCAGGAATGACGGTGACGGCGGCCACAGCCTCCGCGCGCCCACCTCGTCCATCATCGACGCGCACGCCCACCCGAACCTTCAACGGCTGAGGAGAGGTGGAACGGATGTCCGCTGTGTCCAGGAATGCGCGATCTCCCCGGTCACGCAATCGGCCCGCCGTGGTGAACCACTGATACTGCACAACATCTCCATCGGGGTCGGTGACGTGGGCCACGAGCATGACTTCGTATCCCGCCGCCACGACGCGCGCGCTCGTCGAGATGGTGACCGTGGGTGGATGATTCTCGCCTGGGGGTGGTGACTCATCGCTCTCTGTGACCGTCACCGTGACGGTGGCTTCATTGGAGAGCGCCCCCTCATCATCTCGAACAGCATATCGGAACCGGTCCCTCCCGGTGAAGTTGGTCGCCGGCACGTACATCACCGTCCCATCACTTCTGACGTCGACGTTCCCATGGTCCGGAGGACTCACCAGCGTCACCGTCGCTCGGTCAATGCGCCCATCGATATCGTCATCGTTGGCGGTGACCTCGATGACCACAGAAGTATTCTCCGAGGTCGTCGCCTCATCATCGCGGGCCGTTGGGGGATCATTGACCGCGGTGACAGTGATCGTGACGACGGCCGCATTAGAGGTCATTCCATCATCATCCTGAACGGTGTACTGAAACTGGTCCGTGCCGGCGAAATCTGCGGCTGGCGTATACCGGATCGTTCCGTCGCTCTGGATGGCGGCGCGCCCATGCTCGGGCCGACGCACAATAGCCAGCGTCGTAGGATCGAGAGTCCCATCTCCATCGACATCGTTGGCCATCACGTCGATCGTCACAGCCGTGTCTTCGGAGGTCGTAATGCTGTCGTCGTTGGCCACGGGTGGTTCACCGTCTGGAGGAGGCTCGGCGCCGACGAGATTGAGGGTCTCGGCGGCATCAATCACCCCACCAGTCGCCACCAATCCATCGAGCGTCGGTATCACGCGAACACCTTGGCGAATCACCTGGCGCAGTTCGGTCACCGACAAATGCGCCACCGACGCGACCAAACCGGCCAAGCCCGTCACATGAGGCGCCGCCATCGATGTGCCGCTGAATCGCGCATACCGATGGCCAGGAATCGTGCTCAGAATGGACCGACCGGGGGCCGCGACATCGACCCAGTCGCCGAAATTGGAGAAATCGGCCAGATGCGTACCATCCCGATCCAACGCCGCAACCCCCAGAGCGCTCTGATAGGCCGCCGGATAGAACCGAGTGGACGCGCCATCGTTGCCCGCTGCCGCGACAAATAAAATCCCCGCCGACGTGGCGCGATCAATAGCCTGCCGAAGCGAGAATGAGAATCCGGCGCTTCCCCAACTGGCATTGATGGCTACGATATTGACGCCTCGTTCCTTCATCAAGATCGCATAGTCGATGGCCTCGACAGCATCCGAGAGAAATCCAGATCCATCGGCGCTGAGAAATTTCAACGCCATGATCTTCACTCGCCAGTTGACGCCAGCGACACCGAGGCTATTATTGCCCACCGCTCCAATCGTGCCGGCTACATGCGTTCCATGATCGTTATCGTCCATGGGATCACCATTATCGGCTTCGGCATTCCAACCGTAATAGTCATCCACGAATCCATTGCCATCGTCGTCTTCCCCATTATTGGGAATCTCGCCCAGGTTGCGCCACATGTTATCGGCCAGGTCAGGGTGGGTGTAATCTACGCCCGTATCGATGACGGCGATAACGACATTTTCGCTCCCCGTCGTCACCTCCCAAGCGTCAAAAGCCCGAATGGCTTCCATGCCCCATAATTCACCAACCCGCTCATCATCCGGGGCTCTGACCACCGTCAATATCAAGTCCGGTTCGGCGAATTCTACACGGGGATCTTGGCTCAGTACCCGCAACTTCTCCAGCACCTGTTCCCCTCGCCTCAACCACACTCGACGGACGCGCGATGCGCCGCGATATTTCACCAGAATGCGCCGTGGATGAAATCGCAGTCCTCGATATCGCTGTGAACGCTCCGGCATGGGGATCACCGATTGCTGAGCGCCCCGAACGGGCCACCCTCCCATCACCACTATCAACCCGATGAAAACAAAGATGCCGATTCGCTTCATGTGTCCTCCTCTCTTCCAGTCAAAAACTCGTGTCACGTCAGATTAGATTCAACGAAGACGATAATGGTTTACTATCATTTACTCAGCATGTTTAAAATAATAGACAAGGGTAACCGAGTGGCCCTCGTTCAGCAACAAGATCGGTGCGAAGGATGGCGAAAAGTACGCGCTTCCCGAATAATGAGTCCCGGCAGCGGGCGAATTGAGCCCGGGGAGTTACGCCGAGTTCCAGCGCGGCCGTCCGAGCGCTTTTCTCGATGAGACCAATATGGGCTTGCCCCTACCACGGCTAGACGAGGTATACTTGTTGATTAGCAGATGCATTCGGGGAGGGTAATGTTATGACCATTCGCACCATTGGCGTCTTGACCGGGGGTGGGGATGCGCCGGGATTGAATCCGGCCCTGAAAGCCGTCGTGTACAAAGCGGCCGAGCTGGGCATCACGGTGGTCGGCATTTATGACGGCTGGCAGGGGCTCCTGGATGGATATTGTGAAGAGACGCTCGTCCTCGAACCCCACATGGTACGTCGATGGGATCGAGATGGCGGCACGAATATTGGCTCCTCACGCACGAATCCATTCCGCATGAAACCGCCGGGGGGCGGCGAGCCTATCGATCGCTCTGATGAGGTCATCAAAAACATCGACCGCCTGGGGCTCGATGCGCTCATCGCCATGGGCGGGGAAGACACATTGGGTGTTGCCCTGAAGCTATTCAAGAAAGGCGTGCCCATCGTTGGTGTGCCGAAGACGATTGACAATGACCTCTCCGGTACGGACTACACCCTGGGGTTCGATACGGCGATGAGGAACTGCGTCGATATCATCGAGCGCGTGCGAACGCCAGCCGGCTCTCATCACTGGGTTCAGGTCGTCGAGGTCATGGGCCGACATGCCGGTCATCTGGCCCTGTGGAGTGCGACGGCCGGTGGTGCCATGATGGTCCTCATTCCCGAATGTCCCTTTCGCTATGAGCGACTCTACGAACTTCTGGACGCTCGCTTGAGCCTGGGGGCGCGGGATCGACGCTATCCGCGATATGCGGTGATTGTGGTGGCTGAAGGTGCCACCGCCGTGGATGAGGAACTGGTCACGATCGACGATGAGCGAGATGCTTTCGGACACGCCCGTCTGGGGGGCATTGGAGCGGTCCTGTCCGAGCGCATCCGGAAGGACACGCCCTACGATTCCCGGGCCGTCATCTTGGGTCATGCCCAGCGTGGCGGTCCACCGAGTGCCATCGATCGGCTCATGGGTCGATTTTACGGAGCGGCGGCGGTCGAGGCGGTGAAAGACGGCGCCTTCGGAAAGATGGTCAGTTCCACGGGCATCGCCCCGGCATGCCGGCTTTCACTGGTGGACATAGAGGAGGCCGTCGGCCAGTTGAAATTGGTGGACGTCGAGCGGTACTATGACACCTCGACGTACTCGGCGAAGTTATGAAATGACTATGGTCCCGTTCGAGATGGCAAAGGAGCGTCACCGAGCCTCTCCGGCGAACGAGAGGCGCAATCTGAGCGCACCGACCGGCATGGAGTCGAAGAACCGACGCGCTTCGGTGCGAGATCTCCAGAGAGGCATCCGAATCGGCGTCCAATTGGGGCTCGTCGTCTTCCTCCTCTTCGGGCTCAGTTTCCCTGTCCCATCGCAAAGCAAGCGGCGGCAGAGACAAATTCGAGATCTCCTCAAGAAGAGCGATCTGGTCGTCCTCGCCGTCGCCCAAGCGTATTATCCGATCATCAACATGGTCAAATATCAACGAGAGCGGGAAGAGCGGGGGGCGGCGGCCATCCGGCGTCGGACCCGATATACCTATGGAACGGTGTACCGATTGACGATCAAGGAGGTCCTCTTCCAGAAACCGTCAAAGAATCCCGACAAGCCCCGTCGTACATTCTATCCTGAGGATACCCTTATGGTCTACGTTCCCGGACCGCCGGCTCATCCCCTGGAGATGAACACGGCGGCATTCCTGCCGGGGACGGAATACCTGGTCTTTCTGGAGCGCGCGGCGCTCGACGCCGACCGCTTTCGCTTCGGCGTGAAACAGGATGTCAATGCGCCCATGCGAGATTGGGAACCGTTTCCTCACCCTGCCGAGACCTACTTCAAGGTCGTGCCCGATCCACTGGCGGTGAAGCCGATGGACAGTGTGTGGCGCAAATTGGCCGCGCATACGCGCATCGTCGCCCGGCAGTTCCTGGCCTCGAAAAAGAAGAGGGAGCATTGATTCTCACTACTGGATTCCGTATCTTTTGATTTTATGTCGGAGCGTTCACCGAAACCCGAATGGTTGAAGGTCAAGTTCCCCGGAGGGTCGAACTATGTGCGATTGAAGCGGCTGGCCCGGGGGCTGAGATTGCACACCGTCTGTGAGAGCGCGCGCTGCCCGAATATCGGTGAGTGCTGGGAGGCGGGAACAGCGACATTCATGATCCTGGGGAACACGTGTACGCGCCGGTGCGGGTTCTGCGCTGTGCCCAGTGGAAAACCCACCGAGTATGATCAGGAAGAGCCCGAGCGCGTGGCCGCAGCCGTCGATGCGCTGGATCTCCATTATGTGGTGATCACGTCGGTGGCTCGGGATGACCTTCCTGATGGAGGAGCCTCGATTTTTGCCGAAACCATTCGAGCCATTCGCCGACGCCGCCCGGACTGCCGCGTAGAGGTTCTCATTCCGGATTTCCGGGGCTCCGTTCGAGCGCTCCAAATCGTCATGGACGCCGAACCCGATGTGCTCAATCATAATATTGAAACGGTTGCGCGACTTCAAAAGCTGGTACGGCGCACGGCTCGATACGAGCGATCATTGCAGGTTCTGGCCAACGCCAAGCATCTTCATCCCGACATCCCGACCAAGTCGGGCATCATGGTGGGATTGGGCGAGACCTGGGAGGAACTCATCCAGACGATGCGCGATCTTCGATTCGTGGACTGCGATTTCCTGACCATCGGACAGTATCTCCGACCCACCATGGCGCACCTGCCAGTGGTGCGCTATTACCATCCGAGCGAATTCCAGGAGTTGAAGCGCCTGGGGGAGGCCATGGGCTTTTTGAACGTGGAAGCGGGACCGTTGGTGCGAAGCTCCTATCATGCCGAGAAGCAGAATCTTCAAGGCGCGTCGCTGCACCGGCTGTAAGACCACCCGCGCCGATGCTTCCCTCACTCCTCGTGGCGCGATAGCCTCCCTGGGCGGGGATCGAGCGAGCTCATGAAAGTGCGATACGGAGAGAAGGAGTATGAATTCGACCGCCGGATGCCGGCGAGGAAGTTACTCGAAGAATTGAACATCTTGCCGGAAACGGTCGTCGTCGTCAAAAACGACGAGATCGTGACCGAAGATGAGATGTTAGACGTCGGCGATGACGTTGAATTAGTGCGCGTCATCTCAGGCGGGGCGGCGAGAAACCCGGGAACTGGTAGAGAAGAATGGGGAGCGAGGATGTTGAAAGAATGATGCTTCACCGGAGGGGCGAATGATGAAGTGCCGCAAGTGCCGCCAAAAAGCGATCATCTATATGCCCGAGCATCGGCTGGCTCTCTGCCAGCAATGCTATGCTCCCTGGTTTCTGGAACACACGGAGCGAACGATCAAAAAATTCAACATGTTCACCCGACGGGATCGCGTTCTGGTCGCCGTCTCCGGTGGCAAGGATAGCCTGGCGCTGTGGCATGCGTTGACCGAGCTGAGTTACGACGCCGATGGGTTATACATCGATTTGGGGATCGACGGAGGCTTCGGGTATTCGGAGAAATCGAAACAGGCCTGCATGAAACTCGCCGAACGGCTTCATCGGACGCTTCATACGGTGAGCGTTGCCGAAGAAGTCGGTGCCTCCGTGCCGGAGATCAAAGAGCTCACGCGCCGCGTCGCCTGCTCTGGGTGTGGATTAGTCAAGCGGTATTTCATGAACCGAATGTCGTTAGAGGCCGATTATGATGTCATCGCTACCGGCCATAATCTCGATGACGAAGCCGCCGTGCTCTTTGCGAATACATTGCGATGGGACGAGGAGTATCTGGCCCGCCAGTATCCCGTCCTTGAGGAGCGCGATGGTTTGCGGAAGAAAGTCAAGCCGTTCGTCTATTTCACCGAGAAACAGACGACCGTCTACGCCCTCGTCAACCATATTCGATACGTTCGCGAGGAATGCCCCTTTGCTGTAGGAGCAACCTCGCTCTATCACAAAGGTATGCTCAACGAACTCGAGCATCATTCGCCAGGGACGAAGCGCCGATTCCTCGACGGCTTCTTCAGGGTCAGGGAACGATTCTCTGCGCCGGAACAATCGAAGCTCACGCCCTGCCAAAAATGCGGTCAACCGACCACGGCCGAGGTGTGCGCGTATTGTCGATTGGTTGATCACGTCCACCGTCGTCAGGCGACTCACTCGGTGGCGTGAGATCTCGAAGCTTCGGGGCCATCGATGATTCTCCTTCGAAAATCACCACAGAGAACGCAGAGATCCTCCAACAGGCTCTGTTCATCCCTGTGATGTGGCTCGGGCGCGCCACGGACGACGCCCTCGGATATATTCTCCGCAACGCATCGAACGCTCCAGGGCATTCACTCTTCGGTGAGCGTTGGAAGGTGAAACGTAACGCGCGTTCCTCGTCCCGGCCCGCTATGCACGGCAATAGCCCCACCGTGCGCCTCCACAATCCATTTACAAATGGCTAATCCCAATCCGAATCCCGTTGTCTGTCCATCGGAGGCGCGCCGCCGTCGATAGAAGCGGTCGAAGATATGCGGGAGATCTTCGGCGGGAATGCCACAACCGGTATCCGCCACCTCGACCACGGCCATCTCGCTCTGACGCTTGACGCACACTCGAATGCGTCCGCCCGCGGGCGTATATTTAATCGCATTGTCCAGGAGATTCAGCATGAGTTCTTTCAATCGTCGGGCATCGCCGCGAACGGTGATGGATTCCCGATCGGCGCTCATTTCCAATTGGAGTTTGTGCTCTTCGGCCAGAGGATGAACATAATCGACCATCTCCTGGCAGAGAGCATGAAGATTCACCGGCGCTCGTTCTAATCGCAACTGACCGGTTTCGGACCGGGCGAGCAAGAGCAGATCATCCACCAACTTGTTCAATCGGAGCAACTCCTCCAGGCAGCGCTGAAGCACCAGCTTGTATTCCTCGGCGGGACGGTCTCGTTGCAGGGCGACCTCGATCTCGCTGCGCAATACGGCCAGCGGCGTGCGGAGTTCATGAGAAGCATCCTCGGTGAATCGGCGTTCGCGCTCGAACGCCGTCTCCAGCCGAGCGATCATCTGATTGAATGTCTCAGCCAGGCGCGCTAACTCGTCCCGGGTATTTGGGACGGTGACGCGCTCGCTGAGATTCTTGGCGCCAATCGTCCGGGCGGCCCGGACGAGTTCATCCACCGGCTTGAGGGCCTTATCGGCCAGCAATCGCCCGCCAAAGCTGGCCAGGAGCAGAATCACTGGAATGGAGAGAATGAGGAGCAGCCATACTTCTCGCTGTGTGCGATGAATATCTTCGATACCGTAACCGGCGCGAATGAAGTAATCGATGTGACCGTGTTCATCCAGCACGCGCCAGGTAGCCACCCGAAGGGGCCGACCGTCTTCGGTCGTCTCGTCTTCTATGATCGGCGTCGAACTCTGGCGCACGCGCTCCAGCGTAGCGATATTCACATCTAACCGATATTCTTCCGAGCGAATGGCCATATCGGTGACGTGGCCCTGCGGATCGATGAGTTCTACGAACTGCGGTTTGATCACCAGTCGACCGGTCGATTCTTCGGGGATCTCCTCGCCTCTCTGTGCGGCCCAGAGCTGCTTCTCCAACAAGACGACGTGCTCGCGCAACGACGCATCGATTAATCCCAGCAAGCTGGTCGAGAGATAAGTGTAGATGGCGATGCCATATCCAATGAGGACGATGGTCAGAATGGCCAAATACCAGAGCGTGAGTTTCCCTCGAATGGAAAGCGTCATTTTCTGTTCGCTTCTTACTATTGTATCCGACCGAGGCGATGGGACTCAAGCGAGCTCATCATGCTCCCATCGATCAAAATGCTCATATCGACGCTCGACCGAAGAGAACCTTTTGCTCAGATTTGAGACCGTTAAATCCATTCTTGGTCACGATGAAGGTTTGAGGAAGACCCCCTGTCTCTCAGTGAGTGGAAGCGAGGGTTCGGTCATCCGACTGAGTCCATAAGATGAGCTTCCTGGCCTAATGATAAGAGGTATGCTCACTCACCACTGTCTCGCCAGTGAAACGGCCGGCTCATAAGAGACCCCTTGCTAAAGTCTCCATGTCACAACGATGAGATAAAGTCACAGCGAAAACTGTCCACGTCAATGTAAAAGGGTAAGTGCCGAAGAGTGTTATATCGCCTGGGCCTCAGCAATACGGCGTGAATTTCTCCTCGGCAATCGGCCGTGAGCACGCAGCCTCATGTAAAACGGGTCTCCATACGCTGACCACCGCCAAGCCGCAGCACGCCGCGGAGAGAAATATCACCGTGCGCATGATCATCACGTCTCCCTCGAAAATAGAAGGTGGCGCAAGCTGCCAGCTTACGCGACATGCCTCGAACATTCATTTTCATCCTTGCGGTGTGGCCCCAGGCCATGGGAGACTCCCTAGGGACATAATTGTCAAGGACGCAGATGGACGCGGAGTCTTTCTCTTCCTTCTGTGATGATTCATGTCATCGTGAATCAAACGACGGACCACGGACACTCCATGTTCATCCTCGCAGTGTGGTGCTTGCGCCATGGATTAATGTCCCCATCCTTACAAGCAGCATATACCAGAGAGCGAGGAGTATGCCGAGAGTCAATCCATAATAGACGCCACCGCCGACACAAAGGACATGTGAGAGATCCCGCACCCGGAGAAACAGATAGAACTTTGGTGAAGCGACTCCCACCAGCAGTGTAAAAAGGCCGAAATGCATGGGGATGTCTCTCCGAATATCCGCGCGCTCGGTCAGGGAGACGCCAAGCCAGAGAGCCGCCACAAAAACCAGCAGCCGCAACACCTCATACGTGGGAATGACCATGCCACTGTATTCGACCACATGTAGCAACATTCAGCGTCTCCCGTCCTCCTTGTTTTTGCCTCGCCCACTCTTTTTCACGACGCCACCTGTCTCCCAATATCAGCTTCCGCGATTCCACTATAGGCCAGTCGGAAGGCGTTCACAACTACATGAAGATGTGGGGCGGAACAAAAAATTGACGGATTGAGGCTGCTTCCCATGCATGAATATGCAGAGTCCGTGGTCAGGGGGCGGTGATCGGTGAGCTGCGGGCAGGAGCCAGGGGATGGGCTGAGCCGTGACGACGGTGGGGAGTGGGGTCGGGCGGATGCGAGCTTGGATGGGTTCATCGCCATCCGTTTCCCTCTCCCCTCACAAGCTGCGCTTCTTCAAACCGTTGCATAATTCCTACGAACTACTTATAATCAAACTTCAGGAGGGAACGTATGACAATAGTCAAATCGGTAAGACTGAGCAAAAAAGGACAACTTGTGATCCCCAAGGAGATCCGTCAAGCATTGGGCGTCGAGGAGGGTGATGAGCTGCTCATGACACTTGAGGAGGGGCGAGTGATCTTGACGCGGCCGGAACAGTACGCTCGAGCCACTCGAGGGATACTCAAAGGGACGTGGGGGAAAACCCACCAAGCGGTCGCCCGCTATCTGAACAAGGAGCGTCAATCGTGGGAGTGAAGCGGGCGAAGTTCGTCAAGGAACTGAACAGGTTCACCAAAGTAGGGCTCGATAGTTCTATCCTTATCTACCATTTGGAGGATATCGAACCTTACTCAGTTCTCACTGAGATAGTCTTTACGGCCATCGCTGCTGGATCACATACGGCCATCCTCTCCACGATTTCTGTGACGGAGCTATTGGTCAAACCCTTTGCTGAGAAGCAGCGCAATCGAGTCGCTGTGTTTGAACGCTTCATCCGATCTTTGCCCCACGTGGTTCTCATACCCCCACATTACGATGTGGCCAAAGAAGCGGCTCGGTTGCGAGGTCAGTATCGCTTGCGAACACCGGATGCGCTGCTTATAGCCACAGCTCTTGGTGAGAAAGCCGAAGCCTTCATCACCAACGACGGCCAACTGCGTAAGCTGAAGGCCGAGGGGATCGCCATTGTAGTATTGGATGACTATGTCTCGATGAGATGATGGTCATTGGCATTCCCCTTCAGCCGGGCGCGTCGGCAAGGGCGACACAACTGGTGGCGCCAGCGCGATCATGATCTGTCCCGGTTCGCTCATACTCCCATGAGACTGAAAGCCTTCGGGCACGAGGTCACCCGGTGCTGCTCTCGCACCTCGATGCGCGGGCGATAGCGATGGATGCGATAGGTCGTCTTGCCATCGACTGTGCAGATCTCGGTCCAGCGCGAGCCGTCGTCGTTCAGGACCGGCACCAGGTCCTCGGCGCCGGAGAGTGATGAAGATGTCCGACTCCTCGCTGTCCTGGTGCATCGTTTCCATAATAACATGGCATATCAATTAGCCTTCTCTATTTCGTCTCATTTGTAATTCCATTTAAAGACAGTGGGCATGTCATTGCATTCATCGAGATGAGCGAGAAGGCGCTTTTCGAGTTCTTCGATGGAGTCCACTCGAATCCCTATTTAAAAGACACCGGGATAGTTTACTGAAAACGTCTCGATGAGACTTAACCAGGAACCATGAGTGCGAGTGAAGATGAACTCGAAGCGATTCGGCACACTCTGGAGATAGGCCTGAGTGTCTTTGGAGGTATGCACCGAATGATGATCCAGGATCATTTTGATTTTCACCTGTTGGGGATAGAAGGCGTCTAAATGTTTGAGTGTTCGACGAATTCTTCACTCCGATGGCGATCGGCCCCTTGCCCATGCACGTGTCCGATTACCAGATCAATGGAAGCTAACACCGAGACGGTGCCCAGACGTTTGTATTCATAATCTCTTTTGAAAGTGGGGTGTTGACCCGGTACCGGTGGCCGATCCGGACTCACAGTTTGAATCGCCTGGATACCCGATTTCTCGTCATAAGAGAGCAGGACAACGGTCTGTTCTGGCCGATCTTCAAGGGCAGCCCGTAAGAGGGCGACCTCCCGATGAATATGCAATACCTGCACCATCTTGCTTTCAAAGTCCGGATCACGCCGCTCCACATCATAGCGAATCTGATGAGGACGAACCTCAGCCTGGCGTAAAATTTTGGACACGGTGCTGTGAGCCGGCTTGGCCAGCTCGGGATAGCCCACCTCCTGACCATGGGTCCGCACATGCTGAGCCAGTAAGGCGGTCGTCCACCACTCAGCCGCATACCCTAAGTCTTTAGGTTTCTGACCGGCGAGCGACCAGATCCAGGCGCGGGCGTGAGGTGAAATCCTTGCCGGTTTACCAGGCCGGGGCAGATCATCCCAAGACGCCAAGGCACCACACCTTAAGGCCCGGTCAACGGGACGTTCCTCCCGGGACCGATGGGGCTTACAGTGTCTGGTTATATTCGTGACCGTTTCACCCGAATAATAAGCTCACCGCATCGGCGCCCGCTCCACGCGCACATGGCGTTCCTGACGAGAACGACTAATTCGTCTTCACTCTCGAAGCTCCTGCTCGGAAAGCTGAAGCCTGCTCTTTGACTGGGACGGGGCATGAGGGTTCCTCCTTCGTCTAATTTGGTGGAGTCGGAACACAATATACAAAATCTATCAGTTATATGCCATACCATCATGGAAACATTGTACTAGGACTGGAAAATGAGTTCCCTTTGTCTGACTTGAGATCACGAAATGCCGTGCCGAAACAATGGAAACTCGTGGCTAGAAAGCTCCTCACATTGAGCAATGACCAATGTCCTTATCGAATGTCATAGCGCAGAAAGAGTACAAGAGCGAGAACAAAGGTCAGCGCTCCGAGCAATCCCAGAACACATATATCTAAGAGAGCGTGTTGAATGCTTTGAAAGAAATTGGATGTGAGCATACGGAACTCCGGCAGGAGCTCTCGATTGAATGGAACATTTGCGTACGATATGCTCTCGATACTATTGAGTCGATAGGTGACGCCATGATAAGTGATTTGCGTCCAGCCACCACGGACATCTGCCTGGTCTCTGAACCGCCGTCGAAGTGATTGGACGATGTCCGTATATGTATTCAAAAACCGCTCTGCCGAGGAGAGAAATTGGCGATGGCGTACGACCCCCGCAGGTAATATTGTGTCGATTGCATACTGATACGTGGCGGCTGGAGAGAGGCGGCTCAACAACCGCACCATTTCCGCTTGATGCATGAGTTTCGCTGAGTAAGCAGCCAAGATCTTACCGGTGGTAATAGCAAACGTCTCAATAGCCTGTTCATGACGGGCATATGTCTCAGCTTGTAGCGCCGCCAGTCGCTTCTGCTTTTGTGTCTCAGTGAGTCCAGGCATGGTAACAATGTCCCAAATCGCCTGTCCAGAAAGGCCCGTAGCGCTGAACTTCATGCGCCTAGCTGCTTCTAATTGATTTTGTAATTCTTTGAGTGAAGGGACGGGATACCAACCCTCCACGAGCAGTCGTGCTGCACCGGGTATCACAATGACCAAGCAAACCCATACCAACAAAGAAGCCACCAATGCTGTTGAGGCTCGTTCGAAGAACGTCGATGTCAACAATCCAATGCCGCCCATAACCAAGATGAATTGAGCCGATAAAAGAATCACCAACCCAATTTTTATCCATCCTTCCGAGTCCAATTGAACGTGGTCATTCAGAAGAATCAACAACATCCCCAACAAGCAGGAGATGACTAACGGAACCCAAATCATGATAATGTTCCCGATGAAGCTCCCGAGTATGACAATGGAGCGAGAGCAAGCGTTAGAGAGCATCTGTCTCAACGTCCCCGACTCCTTCTCCCCTACAACAGTGTCATAGGTGATGAGAATGGCCAAGAAACTATATACATAAGTGATAAGGAAAACCCAATCAAACGACGGCGCATCGCGTAATAGCGACTGTTCGCTCGTGTCAGTATTCTGAACATAATGTAAAATATGAGGCTCGATCTTCATAAGATTTGGAAGATCCTGTTCGCCATCGCGAATGAACATGAATAGATTGGGCGGTTTAACTATGAATGCGTGATCCAAATTCGTCCGCTCACGAGCATGGTAGCGAAGATATCGATAGCTTTCGCGCCGAACTGCTAACTCGTCGATGGATGCCCATGTCGAGATGCCGACCAATCCTAATGATACGCTCAAAAGTAGGAAAAATCGAAGATCATAGAGTCGCTTCAGGACCTCTTTCTTGATGATAAGCCCGAGCATGGATTTCCCTCACCTGCGATTCACTCGGTCACTGGACACCTGTTGAGCGCTCGTAACGCGCCCCACCAGCAGGACAGATTAAAAATCACCAGCAAGACGATGTCAGGGAAAATGCGGTGCAGAGATTGCGCGATACTCTCAGGCTGATACTCAGCCGCCGGGAGTCCACTAATATCTAATGGAATCGGTTCAAATCGGACATCCCGTCCCGGATAACGTCGTAATTTTTTCTCTTGCCAACTCATCAATCGCGCGTTTAAAAGGCGTGCCTGATTAACAAACCGAATGTGAGTGCCGATATCCGTCTGGGCCATCACCCTCGCTGCGCGTATGTATGCAGTGGAAGGAGCAAGCATGCGGAGGCGCTCGGCTACAAGGGCCTGAGTCGATAAGCGCCTCCAGGTGTCCTCACTGCGCCGGGGCGTCCACGACTGGAAAAAGGCTTTATCTAGAATCCCATAAGTGGGAGCCAGTCGTCGGGCAAGCGTAGGAATGGAATTGGGATACACAATCACTAACCCAACCCAAATGACGAGCAACACGGCCAAACTCGTTGCAGAGCTTCGGGCCTGCGCCGAAATCCACAAGCCGAGAAATATCAATCCGGAAAGAAAGAAGAGCGTTAATCCCCAAATAATGACTAACCGGATGACCTCGGAAGCAGATAACGAGACGACGGGAGGAATATGTAAAATCATTAGCCACAGGAACATCATGAATACAAGGGGCAGCATCAAGCTAATAAGTACACCGCTGTATTCTCCTAATAGGAGCTGATGTCGTGACACACTGTAGGAGAGACATAGTTTCAGTAGCCCCTGTTCTCGTTCTCCACAGATCACATCATGGGTGAGGAAGATCACCAATAATGAAAAAAACAGGAGGACGAGCTGTGAGAAATCCAAGTCTAGCAACTTCGAAAGAAACAGATTGGTTGGAGTCAACGTTAGGATTTTCTGAGTTCGTGGATCATCGGGAAAATCAACCATGAATTTTCCGCCCAATTGAGCGATATTCCCATATCGCCCACCCACACCCGACACAAGGATACTCAAAGGCGTGGGCTGGCGAAGCATCTGTAAGATCACCTGCCGATACACTCGAGCCCGTCTGAGCTTGGCTTGATGGATCAGCCGCTGTTCATTCAGGTTATTCAACTCTCGCCGATACACCTGCTTGCCATTAATGCTGCTCAGGCCAAAAAGCAAAAACACCAGTAACACCGCGCCGAGCAAGCGGAACTCGATCATATTTAGAATCAGTCGCTTGTAGAGAAAGCGTATCACTGTTGTTGTGATCAAGGAACGCTTTGTGGCATGAGTTACGAATTAGGTGCGAAGTCCGGTAGATATCAGAGCAGATCCCGATCACCTGAGGTGACCGTTCACCATGTCAGGACGCGTTATCTAGTTTAATGTGACACATCAGATGGACACTCGCACTACCTCCATGTAGCTCCTGTCCTCAAACAGTACCGCCACTCACCGCTTTCTCTAGCGATTGCTAATGAAAGAGTGATCTTTCTCAGCATGATTTTACCTCCTGAACGAATTAGCTACAAGAAGCCGATAACAACTCGATGTATCAGTCGCATACAGGATTCCACCATTGCTCGTTAACGTCCACAGAGAACCGCTTTCGATCTTCTCCTGGCGGAGAAGCCCAAGTTTTTCACCAGCTCTATCAGCAACGTAAATGATATCGGCCGCCCCAAGAAGGATTAAAATCTGACTTGTCTTCGCGTTCACAGCAATGTCATTACATATGACGGCCATTTGAATGCCATCGATATTCATGGTAGTCTCGGCCTCAAACGTTTCCATGGCCGGATCAGGCTTGAGCACCTGCCAAAATGACTTTGTGAGAATTTCAATGAGCGGCCCCTTTAAGTTCCTCTCCCAAAGGAGGTTTCCGGCCGCGTCGTATTTTTGAATGATAGGAGCGAAGAGGTACGCCACGTAGAGATTGTCCCCTTCATCTATGTCCATAACCACACGACTGAGCGGCACCTGGTATTTCTCGTCATCAGGGTGCCCGGGATACGCATGCGATAGGCTCATGAGATCACCGAATTGCCTCAGCAATTTTCCTTCGCTTGAGTAGACGGAGATCAGGCGACCCCGTGTAGGATGATTGAGAAAGATCTCGCCGCGTGAATTCACTACCAGATCAGGAGATATAAGAGGAGAGTGAAATCCTCCTATACGATGACCTGATTGGTCGAAGATCTGGGTACGAAAATTATCCGAATCTCCTACATAAAGCCACCCATGAGGTCCGAGCACCAGTGGACCAGGATGATTGAGATCCTCCGGCCCCTGTCCCAATTGGCCAATTTGGAATTTGAAGTTCTCAGATGGGTCGAAGACACACACTCGGTGATTATTCTTATCCACGACATAGTAATTCCCCCGGCGGTCGCGGCGAAGATGCTGGGGATGATCGAACTCAAATCCGTTGAAGAGTCGAACCTTCCGGTAAATATTGACTTTCGTCTCCTTTTTCTGACGCGGCTGAGCATTTGTCGATGCAGTATTTGAGAACAGGAATCCGACACTGGTCTTGGGTGGGCGTCTCTCCATCGCTATGAGAGCGAGAAGAAGAGAAACAAATGCTCCTATCCCCACTATTATCCATAACTGGCGTTTACCCTTCATCCCACTCACTCCTTTTGAAACTCCGCCAGCCAGCGGTCTAATCTGCCGCATCCTCGTTCATCCGTGTCTCATTACCATGTTCATCCTTTCGGTGTAGCGACGACGCGCCATTGCCCATGAGCGATTCCCTTGCCATATGGAGTGCTACAACTCACGTAGCCAACTGATGGAACATCATCCTTCTCGCCGGCGCCTTAGAACCTCATCCAGTGGAGTTTGCTTGAAACCAGATCGGCGAATATGCAGCCAATTTCATATCGCATGATCAGGATGAGTTGCGAACCAGCACCTCTGCGGAATGGCCTGCATGTGTCCCGCGCAATAAGAACGGTGAACCAATCTTGCTGGCTCTAACTTGCTGTACTCATCCCACCCCTTAGCTGGGAATCGCCGATGGCGTCACCAACGGTTACCCCTAAGACTTTGAAGAACCCGCTGTCGCGAGGGTGCCATTTCCTTCCCTCAAGAGGCAGCGAAATACAGAAACCGCCCGATCATGTGATAACATCAATGATGCTAATCCCGATCTGGATCCAATCCCATATACCCATTCCTTCTCCATCCCCACCTCCAGTCGGTTCGCAGGTACACGTGTCACAGGTACAGGAACAGACACACTCACCACTACCGCTACAACTCGTTTCTCCGCAACAGGACGCCTGGCAACCATCGGCGTAGACACGGGGAGGAACATCAGTCACTACTGCCATACTCACAAGTCCAACTGTTGAGAGCGTCAAAACGATCGCTAATGAGACAAGAATTTTTCTTACCATGATGGTTCACCTCCTTTGTGGATCAGTGCTGGATACAACAAGTCGATAACATCTCGCCCTCGCCCAGCGCGTTCCATACAAGGTTCCATTGTTGACCGTTAAAGTCCACAATGAACCGCGTCCGATTTCTCCTTTCTTTTGACTGATGAGTTCGATTTTCCTGCCGGTCACCCCATCAGCGACATAAATAATATCAGCGAAACCCAACAGAACGAAGATTCGATTAGTCGTCCTGTCTACGGCAATGCTCTTACAAATCACAGCCATTTGAACCCCATCAATACTCATCGTGAATGGGGCTCTGAGTTTCTGTTTTTCACCAGTGCGATGTTTCATTTCAGCCCAGAATATCTTCGTAAGGAAGTCAATGAATGGACCCTCCAGTCTTTGCTCCCATACCAATTTTCCAGAGGCATCGTATTTCTGGATGATCGGAGCAAAGAGATACGCCACATAGAGGTTATCCTCCTCATCCATATCCATCATCACACGGCTGAGTAACCGGCGATATTTCTCATCATCAGAATATCCTGGGTAGGCTCGCGACATGCTGATCAAATCACCGAATTGTCTGCGGAGTTCACCCTCGCTCGAGTAGACGGAAATAAGATGCCCCTTTGTCGGATGGTTGAGGAAGATTTCACCATGAGAATTGACTGCCATTGAGGGAGTTTTAAGAGGCGATTGGAATCCCGCCACCCGATGTCCCTGCTGATCAAAGATCTGTATGCGAAGATTATCCGCATCTCTAACGTAAAGCCGACCATCTCTGCCTATCACGAATCCGGTTGGGTGGTTCAAATCCTCTGGACCTTGCCCCAACCGGCCGATCTGGAATCTAAATTTTTCGGAGGGATCGAAGACACAAATCCGATGATTGTTCTGATCCAACACATAATAGTTCCCTTCGCGGTCACGACGAACGAACTTTGGAATGTCAAATCTGAACCCTTCGAATAAGAGCACCTTTCGATAAGTCGTGACGATCTTTTCCTTCTCTTGCGATGATCTCGTATGAGCATTCCGGGAATCCGATAGAACCATATCGTTATCCTCGCCACGATCAATATCATGGAGCAAAGACGATCGTTCCTTCACAGTTATCGAAGTGATGAGAGCCACTGTGAGGACCGTCATGCTTATGATTGACCACAACCGGCGTTTACCCTTCATCCCACTCACTCCTTTTGAAACTCCGCCAGCCAGCGGTCTAATGGCTCAATGGCTCGAACTCTGCTATTCTCATCCGTCATGATGACGATCACCTCTGCCCAAGCTGGCGCTCTGGTGACATAGGGTGATCCCAGAACCTCAAACTCCTCTTCAGCGAGATAGATATCCAAAGTGACAGTGAGATCCTCCATCTGATCGATCAGTTCACGAAGGGAGAACCGTCGGCTGAAGATAAAGTACAGGCGCTGCGCCTCGAGCGACGCGGATCGCTCCATCATGGCAAGCTGGTGTAAATACTCCGGCAATCGACAGGACGGGCAATGAGCGGTGAAGAAGATGATCGTGCTACTGATCAGTTCTAAATCCTGCAATGTCAACCGGGTACCCCGTTTCACATCAATGAGCCTGTACGGTGGAAGCAAATCTCCCGGTTGTAACTTAATGACCCAATCTTGCTCAATCTCATAATTGATAGAGCCTACGAGATATCTCTCCACTAATTGGCGAAGGTCGTTGGGCGTCATCAGACGATTAAGTGACAATCGAATCACACCACTTGGATCAACGAACAAGAGTCCATAGCGGTGGTACCGAAAATGCAAGAGATTTCTCAGGTGATTCTTCGAGTCAACAATCACAGGATAAGAAATAGGTTGGTTGTCTAGAAGATGCTCTAATTCTTTGGTTACAACTCGTGTAATGCCCACTGGCTGCAGCCCTGAACTTCCATATTTCTGGGACAGTACCTCACAATAGCGTAAAAAATCGGTGACCGGATAACGCTCAAAGTAAAAGATCAATGCCCACTTCCCATGGATGAAGTCAGTATCAATCGTCTCTCCTGTTATGGTCATACCAGAGAAAGGTGGGAGTGGTTGCCCATAATTCAAATGAAGGTGTTTTTCCTCCGGAGGAGGCGTGGCTCTGAATACCGATAAAAAGTCATAGTTGCTGAAGAGATGTCCGAGAATAAGACCGTTGACCACAAAAGTGGCCGCAATAGTGAGATAAAAACCGATATTCTTCTTAGTCACTACCCTGCCCATCCTAGCCTCCCCAAGATTCCTCCAGATTCTCCGAGCTGCTTCGCCTTATCCATATATCTACCCCAGCCTTTGGCTCTTGACCTTGGTCGAGATCAAGGTCATTCTGATATTTATCAAGCTGGATCAGTAATCTCTCTCACACAATGCCCCACGCCCATCACAGGCTCGCCCATAGAGCGTTCCGGGGTCAATCACGGGCGACGCGCGAGCGTGGACTGGACCACGCCCGCCGCAGGCTCGCTCATAGAGCGTTCCGGGTATTAAGTCCAGTCGACGTGCGAGAGCCATATCGCTCATCCTCCCCTTCCATCGATTTATCACCACCAGTTTACCCCCGATTCGCTCTCTTCGTCTCGACTCTTTCGCTCATCTTGGCGACGGAAACGATCATATGGACGACAATGGCGATCATCGCCAAGCGATTCCTTCATCTTTTCCGTTGCTGCCATAGCTTCATTCGGTACTGCTTCGGCGTGCAGCCCGTCCACCGTTTGAACGTGCGCTCGAACGAGCGGAGATTGGTGAATCCACTCCGGAAACACACGTCGGTTATGGAGAGCTGACGGTCCATCATGAGCAGCTTTGACCTTTCCACGCGGAGCAGAGCGAGGAAGTGCCAGGGGCTCAATCCGAGCTCCTCGCGAAACAACCGGCGGAGATGAGCCTCGGAGGCGCACGCCCGAGAACTGAGCTCTGGCAGGCTGATCTTCTCTTGAACGTGATGCGCTATGTAGACGAGCGCCTTGGCCAGGGACGGATGATACGGCCTCAACGATTCTGTCGAACCGACGATCAACGTCCAAATCAGGTCACGCACTCTGCCATCGACTTCATCGATTCGCATCGTCTCTATCCCTCCTCATTCTGCCACTCAGGTCGGCGGCGATCTCTTGCCTTCGTCACCCTCTCCCCCCACCCTGGCGTTCAATGAGCGAATGCTGGCCAGGAGCCTTCGAGACCCCGCTCGTTTTCTCCCCAAGATCCCCTCCATCTCCACCAGCGCAACTGACTGACTTCTGACGAGCACATCGCAGGGGATCGGAGACTGGCTTCCGTTCAGTACCTGCGGTGTGGAGCGCGATGTGATCGCGCTCGGATTCCAGGATCAGAGGCGAGCCTTTGTTCAACACCCATCCCTCTCACCCCCATTGTTCATCACTCCCACTCCAGTTTGCCGAGATCTTCCCGCCATCGATCAGGTCTTCCAGCCGCCCAATCACCCGCCTCAGCCTCTCCACCGCATCAGGATGAATCCTCCCCTCGCTGTCCAACAGCTCTCCGCGAAGAATGCGCTG
>JALSQX010000063.1 GCA_026985075.1 Blastocatellia bacterium
GGTCGAAGCCTGGGTTGAAGCGCGCAATGCCACGCAAGCCATCGTGAGTTGGCAGTTTACCACGGCAGACGCTCGACGCAAGCTCCATCGCCTATACCCTCAATAATCACTGTGGTAAAGTACTAGTCCAATTGTAAATTGAAAAACGAGTGGGAATTCAGGACTCGCTTCAGAGAGGATTGCGACGTCATATCTCTTCACCTCCATCAAGATTTTTCACGCTCCCATTATGTGGGAATTCAGGACTCGCTTCAGAGAGGATTGCGACTCAGCCCAATTCGTATTTCAGTTTGCGGTGAACATTGGTGGGAATTCAGGACTCGCTTCAGAGAGGATTGCGACACGATGCTCCCAGTACTCCCCTAGTATTGGGTGGGAGACGTGGGAATTCAGGACTCGCTTCAGAGAGGATTGCGACGCTTAATCATGGCTTCGGCTAGGACGTTGAAGCGTTCGGGTGGGAATTCAGGACTCGCTTCAGAGAGGATTGCGACCGTAAGAGTCAGCAAAGCTAGACCACCGCTTAATCATGGTGGGAATTCAGGACTCGCTTCAGAGAGGATTGCGACACGAACTGGAACACAAACTGAGCACAAAGTCGACCCTCACGTGGGAATTCAGGACTCGCTTCAGAGAGGATTGCGACGCCCCGTGGAGGACTCCGAAGAATATTAAGAGATTGTGCGTGGGAATTCAGGACTCGCTTCAGAGAGGATTGCGACTTCGTCTGCTTCTTCGAGCACGTCGTCAGACGGCGTGTAGTGGGAATTCAGGACTCGCTTCAGAGAGGATTGCGACCGGTATGACCGATATCCGTCCCCTCATGACCGATGCCGGAAAGTGGGAATTCAGGACTCGCTTCAGAGAGGATTGCGACCGAGCGCCGCTGCAAGACCCCCTCCACGTCGATCTCGTAGAGGGTGGGAATTCAGGACTCGCTTCAGAGAGGATTGCGACTCGGCATCTCCGCTTTTGGAGGCCCGTCTCTCGTAGCAGGTGGGAATTCAGGACTCGCTTCAGAGAGGATTGCGACTTAAGCGCGCCGCGACTTTGTTGGCGATCTCCCGTTTGACCTGTGGGAATTCAGGACTCGCTTCAGAGAGGATTGCGACACGCTAGTTGTCTAGTTGTAGAGTGCCCTCAGTTCCGGGGCAGTGGGAATTCAGGACTCGCTTCAGAGAGGATTGCGACCGGTATGACCGATATCCGTCCCCTCATGACCGATGCCGGAAAGTGGGAATTCAGGACTCGCTTCAGAGAGGATTGCGACCGAGCGCCGCTGCAAGACCCCCTCCACGTCGATCTCGTAGAGGGTGGGAATTCAGGACTCGCTTCAGAGAGGATTGCGACTCGGCATCTCCGCTTTTGGAGGCCCGTCTCTCGTAGCAGGTGGGAATTCAGGACTCGCTTCAGAGAGGATTGCGACCGCTACTAGTTATAAAGCGCCTTCAGCTCTGGCGCATAGTGGGAATTCAGGACTCGCTTCAGAGAGGATTGCGACAATCCAACGACGCCGGTCGGGGTCCAAGGATTGCCCCTTGGTGGGAATTCAGGACTCGCTTCAGAGAGGATTGCGACGCCCCTTGCTTCAACAGAACGAACACAATGTTCACAACTAGTGGGAATTCAGGACTCGCTTCAGAGAGGATTGCGACTAATCATGATTCACCTCCTTCACCTTGAGATGGGGATCGTGGGAATTCAGGACTCGCTTCAGAGAGGATTGCGACCGGTACTCGGACCGAAACCATCGTTAGATGAGCGTGAGGACGTGGGAATTCAGGACTCGCTTCAGAGAGGATTGCGACGGTCACAGATATAGACTCTCTGTGGTCTATCCCCTAGCGTGGGAATTCAGGACTCGCTTCAGAGAGGATTGCGACATCCCCGGAGAGCCGAGGACTCTCCGGGGAGTTGAGGGCGTGGGAATTCAGGACTCGCTTCAGAGAGGATTGCGACCAGTTTGCAAACTGTGTGGGACAGTGACTCCGTCCCACGCCGTGGGAATTCAGGACTCGCTTCAGAGAGGATTGCGACACAACGAATTGGAAGACGAACGCGGGCGTGAGTTTGCCGTGGGAATTCAGGACTCGCTTCAGAGAGGATTGCGACAATAGAGCGATAAAACCGCCGCCCTTTCGTCCTCCGGTAGGTGGGAATTCAGGACTCGCTTCAGAGAGGATTGCGACGCTCCGGCTCCGGGCCCCGACGGTCGGGGTTCTGTGGTGTGGGAATTCAGGACTCGCTTCAGAGAGGATTGCGACAGCTCGATTGGATTTTTACTATCATGCTACCTCCCTTCACCCGTGGGAATTCAGGACTCGCTTCAGAGAGGATTGCGACAGTGTCCTAACAACTCCCACCACTAGCTGGAAGACGAGCATGTGGGAATTCAGGACTCGCTTCAGAGAGGATTGCGACGGACCCCGAAGTAAATTCGGAGTCCTTTATCCATCTGCCTGTGGGAATTCAGGACTCGCTTCAGAGAGGATTGCGACACAACTTGCCCTCTGCTTCCCAGGATTGCAGGACAGCGTGGGAATTCAGGACTCGCTTCAGAGAGGATTGCGACAGACGTAACGGCGGCTCTCTCGTCCTCGGGAAGTAAGTCCGTGGGAATTCAGGACTCGCTTCAGAGAGGATTGCGACGCCTAGCGGTCTGGCGCTAGGCAAAAAAAAATCCCCTGGGAGGTGGGAATTCAGGACTCGCTTCAGAGAGGATTGCGACAGCATGGATAATTCCAACAACAAACTGGAAAACAAAATTGGTGGGAATTCAGGACTCGCTTCAGAGAGGATTGCGACCCAGGTAAATTTGCGCCAACCCACCATCAAAAAAAATGTGGGAATTCAGGACTCGCTTCAGAGAGGATTGCAACTTGCCGATCCTCCAATCTAACTTCTTGTCGCCACTTAAGGTGGGAATTCAGGACTCGCTTCAGAGAGGATTGCGACCCGAACCCTCAGACTCCATAATACGTATCACTTGATCAAGTGGGAATTCAGGACTCGCTTCAGAGAGGATTGCAACACTGTCTTAATCCATCAGGAATAAACATCATATCATCACGTGGGAATTCAGGACTCGCTTCAGAGAGGATTGCGACCTTCAGCTCATCAGAGTAAAGCGCTTTGACGGCGCGCGTGGGAATTCAGGACTCGCTTCAGAGAGGATTGCGACATATTCTGATCGACGTTTGGGAAATCTCTTCGAGTGCTGTGGGAATTCAGGACTCGCTTCAGAGAGGATTGCGACCAGTTTGCAAACTGTGTGGGACAGAGACTCCGTCCCACGCGTGGGAATTCAGGACTCGCTTCAGAGAGGATTGCGACCCTAAAATCCGCTCACGTAACTCATTGTGTGTCATCGCCGGTGGGAATTCAGGACTCGCTTCAGAGAGGATTGCGACTCCCCAGGGAAGTGAGTTGAGCTGAAGGCGACTCGACTAGTGGGAATTCAGGACTCGCTTCAGAGAGGATTGCGACTCCCCAGGGAAGTGAGTTGAGCTGAAGGCGACTCGACTAGTGGGAATTCAGGACTCGCTTCAGAGAGGATTGCGACCGTTCGTCCTCGGGCAGCTCTTCTAATCGCTCTCGCAAGTGGGAATTCAGGACTCGCTTCAGAGAGGATTGCGACCTTCCCCGTCCGGTGGAGAACCCCACGGACGGGGAAGGAAGTGGGAATTCAGGACTCGCTTCAGAGAGGATTGCGACCTAATCGCTCTCGCAATTCTTCGTGTGTCATCTCTACCGTGGGAATTCAGGACTCGCTTCAGAGAGGATTGCGACGGCTCCCGAGCGAGCGAGAGCCGGGGTCGGGTGGGGGGTGGGAATTCAGGACTCGCTTCAGAGAGGATTGCGACCCACAGCAAACTGGAAGCAGAAGTTTGCGTCTAACCTACCGTGGGAATTCAGGACTCGCTTCAGAGAGGATTGCGACGAATTTCCCGTGTGGGACATACTCTGTCCCACACAACGTGCGTGGGAATTCAGGACTCGCTTCAGAGAGGATTGCGACGGTAACATTGCCTCGTAGTAGCCATGGACCTCGACGCGAGTGGGAATTCAGGACTCGCTTCAGAGAGGATTGCGACCACCGACAACGAGTCGGTGGGGGACTTCGTCATGCCAATGCGGTGGGAATTCAGGACTCGCTTCAGAGAGGATTGCGACCGAACGATTCCCACTATGAGTTGAAACACAAACTGTGCGGTGGGAATTCAGGACTCGCTTCAGAGAGGATTGCGACCCTACGATGGCATCCGCTCCATCGTCCAGAGTGGTGGGCTTGTGGGAATTCAGGACTCGCTTCAGAGAGGATTGCGACCAGCTCTGTTGTGAACAGTTTTGACTCATCGACGGCGCTGTGGGAATTCAGGACTCGCTTCAGAGAGGATTGCGACTAGTGATAATAACGACGTAGATAATTCAGACTCACTTGTGGGAATTCAGGACTCGCTTCAGAGAGGATTGCGACGTCTTTTTGACCCCGATGGGGTAGCTTGATGTAATCTGTACGTGGGAATTCAGGACTCGCTTCAGAGAGGATTGCGACCTGAGAAATGTGGTTAATGGTGCCTTGCTTTTTCTACTCTGTGGGAATTCAGGACTCGCTTCAGAGAGGATTGCGACACACCGTGGGCAAAGATGCCCACGATGGCAGTCTCACTGCGTGGGAATTCAGGACTCGCTTCAGAGAGGATTGCGACGGTAAATTGAAAGACGAAGCTGGCCGTGAGTCGGCCCTCGAGTGGGAATTCAGGACTCGCTTCAGAGAGGATTGCGACCGTCACCTCCCTTTGATTTTTTTCACGACAATATTGTACTCAACGCAAGTGGGAATTCAGGACTCGCTTCAGAGAGGATTGCGACTCGTCGGGTGCTCCGATGGTCTTCAGGATGCCGAGTAGTATGAGAGCCCGGGTGGGAATTCAGGACTCGCTTCAGAGAGGATTGCGACGCCTTGCATCAACAAGGCGCGTACGATTCCCACAACAAGTGGGAATTCAGGACTCGCTTCAGAGAGGATGGCGACCGCTATAGGCGGAGCGATGTCGTCGGCGTGGAAGTCCGGGAAGTCATGGGAGGCAACGATACGCGAATAGTGCATGCTCTTCGAGATAGGGGCATCGCACCGGGCGAGTGCTCTTCTCGCGCGAAGGTAAGACGCATTGACAAGGAAGGCAGCGGCTCTGCTCCGATTGGGGAGACGCCTGTGCTCGCCATACCGGTATCGTTCGCCTTCATCGACGAGCGACTGGATGAATTTGACTTCTATCTTGTCCTGCTCGACCACAAGTACTTCGTCGTCATCGAGAAGACGACCGGATACTGGCTGCATGGTTACGCGCAACTGTCGGCTCACCAGGCGCTCGTTACCGCGACGAGACAGTTGCGTACACATTCGTACCAGACGGTGAAGAATGCCGTAGAGACAAAGCCGAAAATACGCGGCCACGATGCGCGGTGTCCAAACTGCCTTAACAAGTACGATGCCGAGCGGCTCATTCGTCATCCGGCGCTCGTTCCCGGCATACTCAAGATGCCACCGGTGCTCATACATGGGACGGCGATACGAAAGAAGGAATTCTACCAACTTCCGGGATGGTGGTTGGTGGTTGATGGCGGCATCCAAACCGTGAGATACCTTCCACCGAAGGAGGTGCGATGACCGAGAACATTCGTGATTACATCGCCGGATATATCCAGATCGGATTGGTCGTCACTGCCATCGCGCTCACGCTGTCGCCGGAACGGTTAACGCCACGGCGCGTAGCCATGGCTTTCCTCATCGGAGCGACGTGGCCCGTCGGCATCGTAATTCTCATGAGAAAGGAGGTGCTGAAAAATGACGAATAAGGGAATCATCGATCGCATTCTGGAAAACAAGCACAACCGCGAAGCACTCGGCATTCTCAAGCAACTGGTCAACGATCACTTTCGCGATGCAACGCCGGAAACGAAGGGCCTTATTACGGCTCTCGTTGTCTATGTCGTCGGACGTATCGCAGATGCGTTAGGCGTGAGCGACGAGGATGTCGAGCGCGTAGCAGAGAAAGAGCCGATTGTCGCGCTCATCTCTGCCGAACGCGATCTCAGGTCGAACGCCATCCAGAGCGGTGATCTTCTCATTTATCTGAACAAATCTGACGAGCTCAACTGACGACCAAGTAAAGAAGGAAGGTGAAGACTATGCATATAGAGACAACGAGCTATGCCGAAGACGTACACGATGACTTCGTGTACATTTCTAACCCGTTCGGCGATCTGGTGACGATCACCGGAGCAGTCGAGGCGAAGATCATCATGGCCACCGCTCCGGTGGTGTTCACCGGTCGGATCGATGCCGAACACGTTGAGGCTAACTCCATCGGTTTTGTCTACCGCAAGCCGGGCAACGTGCATGCAACCTGCCTTGCTGGGGGACGCCTGGTGCATATCTGCCGAGCCATAGTTGATGCCGAGACGATTATCAGCGAGGCCATCGTCGTCGATGGCGGACTTGTCGAAGTCGAGCGAATGCACACTGAAAGACTCATTCTGGATCGTGGAAGCGCTATACGCGCCAGGAAGATTTTCGCCAATTCGATCGAAATCAGAGCGGCATCGATCATTCGGGCAAACCAGCTCGAAGCCGGATCGATCGTCGGCCATGCTGTGGATACGGGTGAACTCATCATACGCGACTACGTCAATCTCTCGTAACTGGCCGCGCGACTGTGCCGCGCATGTGGGAATTCAGGACTCGCTTCAGAGAGGATGGCGACGCCCTTCGTCGGGGCGATACGTTCCGGCGCAGCAAATTGGCCCACAGATGGATACGGGGAAAGCGGGATGAGCACTGATGAAAACGGCAAAATCTGTGAAAACCCTGCCATTAGCTGTGCCATCCGTGGGCTGTGGAGCAGGGGTTCAGGGCTTGCCGTGACGGGAGCAGGGGAGGAGTCCACAGATAGGCGCAGAAGAAATAGGTCGCAGATGCTTCATCTCCCGGCTCACTCTCAATGATCTCGGAAACGTTCACCGGTAGGCACAGAAGAAATAGGCCACAGATGGATACAGAAAGAGCGGGATGAGCACCGATGATAATGAAATGAAAGGAAGGAGGTGATGCTGATGAGCGAAATATACGACGGCGACGGTAAGGCTGGAGGTAGGCGGTGGAAGATCCCCCGACCCATCTATATCTGCTCACCCACCACGAAGAATGACATAGGTGGGCGGTGGAAGATTCTCCCGACCCGTCTCTTCCTCGTCTCCCATGGCATCAGCATCGCCGCCGCCGGACTATGCGGAGCACTCGATGAGGAGAATGCCAGAGCGGTCGCGCTGGTTCTGCTCACCCCAGTGGCGTGGCCGGTCGTGGTCGCCCTGATCATCCATTGAGGAGGTGAGAGGAGCTATGAACAGCATGTTACCGTTTCTGCTCAGCCCCGCGGCTCGAAAAGCGCTGGGCCAGTTGCACAAGATGATCCAGGACCAACTCCCCAAGGCCGATCCGGAAACACAAGCCGTGATCGTGGGGATCGTCCTCTCCGTCGTCTGGCGCCTGGCCGATGCCTTTGGCCTCGATGGAGACGTGGCCCGGGCCAAAGCAGAGGTGTTCCCTCTGGCCGGGCTCGTGCTGGCGGCCAGAGAGGTGGGTGACTACCTCAAGCTGACCGAAGCGGATAAGAAGATCACCGAGACTCACTGATCTCAAGTGGGTGTCCGGGACTCGCTGCAGAGAGAATTGCGCCAGTGCGCTGAAGTGGGTCAGAATATCGCAGGTCGATATGAACTCCGCATCGATCTGGATAGCCTGTACAATCTGAATCCATAAGGAGGGCACGATGGAATCCACACTGCTTTGGGTGATCGTCGTCTCCGTCTTTCTCCTCATCGGCCTCCTGATCGGATTCCGACTGGGAGGCCGGCTGGCGGCTTCGCCGGACCTCTCCTGGGAGTTGAAGAGGCTTCGGGAGGACATCGCCAGAATCGACGAGAAAGTCGTTGACTCTTCCGAGAAGCAACTGGAGCGAGGTGAGAGGCAGTCGACCGAGGTGCGACGCGAAGTGGAGCAGAAGCTGGCCGACTTCAGGACCCAGATCGAAAACACCATCAGTCGGTTTCAGCAGTCCATTGGCGAATCGGATGAGCAGAGCCGACAACTCATCGATCGACTGCGGCAGTCGCTCCTTGAGCAAATCGAGCAGATCAGCCGGCAGGTGACCGAGAAGCTCTCCGGCACCGGCGAGATGATCCAGCAGTTGGGACAACAGCTTGGCGAGTTGGGCAAGGCTCAGAGCGAACTCGAACGCATCACCAGGGGCCTGGAGCGGGCTCTGGGGAGTCCCAAGGCGATCGGGGAGTTCGGAGAGAAGATACTGGGCCATATTCTCCGGGATGTGCTGCCCCAATCTATGTTTGAACTCCAGTACAACATTGCCGGCAACCTCGTTGATGCGGCAGTGAGGGTTGGGGATGATAAGTGGCTCCCTATCGACTCCAAATTCCCCCTGCAAAATCTTCGCCGGGCCTGGGAGGCAGACAACGATCAGGAGAGGAACAAGGCCATGAGGGAGTTCATCAAAGATTTCCGGCTCCGAGTGGACGAGATCAGTTCCAAGTACATCCGACCCGATAAGGGAACCCTGGATTTTGCGTTCATGTTCATACCGAGCGAGAGGGTTTATTTCGAGGTGCTCAGTCCCGGGATAAGCCGGGACACCGTGGGCTACGCCATGGAGAAGAAGGTCTTGCCGGTCAGTCCGAACTCCCTCTTCGCCTACCTGAGCGCCGTGGTCGTCGCTTTTCAGGGCAAGCAGATCGAGCGCCAGGCCCAAAGAGTGCTCAACTCCCTGAATCGGCTGAGTCAACTCCTGAGCGAGGTGGAAGAGAGTATTCAGAAGAGCGAGCGCCAGACCGGTCATGCCAAAAGTAACATCGAAGACGCTGTTGGCAAGATTCAGCGACTCAGAGAAGAACTCGATACCCTCCATAGGATGAAACTGGAGCGGGCTGAGGAGCGGGGAGCGCTATCCCATGCCGAGGCTCAGCCAGAACTGGTCGAGTTTGCCGAGGAGGATTAGGAGTTTCTCTCTTGCATTGTAAGTTGATTCGGCGCCGGGAATGAGCCCGCAGACAGGCAGAGAAGAAACAGGCCACAGATGGACACGGAAAAAGCGGGATGTGCACGGGTGAAAAAATGGGAGAAGATCGGTGAAGATCCCGCCGTTCGCTGTGTCCATCTGTGGCTGTTGGGCGAGACGGACAGAGAGGGATTCGATGCGGAGTCGGCAGGTCGGATGGCGCGCGCTTCGCACCGTGCCGACCTGCCAACTCGTCAACCGACCAAGACTCACGAACCGGCCGCCACGCACCGTTCCTCTCGAGCCGTCACTCTCCCCGGCTCGATGATCCCGAGTTCACCATCAGCGGGAGACGAGCGTCATTCCCCATCGTCAATGCTCGACCGTCCGCCTCCCGTGTCCGGCGGCTTTGCTCGCCAACCGGTCCACGCTGATGTCGGCGCTGAGGATGCGGACGATGTCCTCTCGCGATAATGCTCGCGCTCCAGGATGAGAATTCTCCTTCAGCAAATGTCCCTGTTCATCGATGAACCGATCCATTTGCTGGACTTCCACCACCACGCGCGAGACGCCCGCTGAACCCACCGTCGCCACCAGCGCGGGATGACGCGGATCGGTGACATCGACGACCTGCAGACCGGCATCGCTATTGGCGATGAGCGCATAATCGTCTACGCCCGGTGGATTCATTTGACTGGCGACGTCCACATCCAGCGCTCGCCCCCCGAGATCGGTCAGAGCAGCGACCTCTACGATGTCGTCCGGTTGCGTGATGTCGAAAACGTGGAGGCCGGATGCGCCCGCGGCTACATAGAGATAATCATGCTCGCGCGAGGGCGTGACGCCATCAGTGACCAGCCAGCGCGTGTAGGTATCCAGGGCCGCGGCACCCGGCAGAGGAAGACCGCCCACCAGCTTCGGCGAAGAGAACTCCGGGAGCAGATCGATGATACGCACGCCGAAGTCGGGATCGGCCACGTAAGCGCGAGCGGCAAACGCCGGGCCGATCTGATGATGAGCGTATAAGCGAACGTCCACCGCCTTGATCCCGCTCAATCCCCCGGCGATGCGCGGCGCGTGATGATCGGAAATGTCCACAACAACCAGGCCCGCCTCGCCGGCGGCCACGAACAGGTGAATGCCCCAGGGAACGGCGCGTCGGGCCGTGGGGATGGGGACGGTAGTCACCATTTCGGGATGGCGGGCATCCTCGGTGCTGTAGATGTTGATACCCACGCCCCTGACCACGACGTAGAGATAATCGGCGGCTCGGCTGACGTCGATGGCCTCGATATCATCAATCACGGCCGCGGGAGCATCGGGGATTCCCTGGCGCAGATCGAAGACGAACAATCCCGATCGCCCCGAAGCAACATAGAGATAGTCGGCCCGGCCCGAGACGACGTTGGGCGTGATCGCCACGGCGAGAGGATGGCCGGCAGGAAGCTCATCAACCAATCGGGGCGATCGCGGATCGGTCCAGCGATCGAAGACGAGAATGCCGTCCGGGCCCGCGGCGAACGCATACGTGCGGGCCAGCGAATAATTGCCCGATCCCAAACCCAACGAGGGCGGCGATCGATGGCACTCGGCGCAGGTGCGCACTTCGCCGACCGATCGGATGGTGTGCGGATTGACCGGATTGAGCGCCAGACCGGAGAGGCCGTTGACCGTGGCCGGCATGACGAAATTCAGCTTCTTCGTTCCATCGGGCGCGGTCACGTCAGCAATCGGTTGGCAGCCGACAATGTAGGGCGACACTCTCCCTTCGGCGTTGTAGCCGATGGCGAAGTGCTTCAACGAGACGTAGACCTTGTCACTCGTCCTCACCTTCCCCACTTCCTCTTTCCGCGTGATGAGATTGATGCCCGTCTGGCGCTCATCGCGCTCGAAGTGACAACCGAAGCAATTGGGCATCCAGGCGGCATGACAGGCATAACACTCCAGACCTCCTTGCGGCTTCAAGTGATTGGCGTTCATCGCCGCCGCCGCTCGCGGATTGAAGCGGGGAGAGTTCGGATCGACGATGTCTTTGACCTGGGGGATGAGATGCTGGCGACCATCCACCTTGGAGGTGAGCACGACCGTTCCATCGCTCTGCCGATGGGCGTTCCATAACGGTTTCCCATCGGCATCGATGAGCGTTCCTTCCTGCCAGGGAACGCCATGGCACGTGCGGCATTCGATCTTGGTCGCCTGATCCATGTGCCCGTAGATGTTCCCATCGCCCATGACGCCGGCTTCGGTGTGACAATCGATGCAGTGCAGCCCTCTCTCGCGGTGAATGTCAGGGGGATTGGTGGCCGGGTCGGTGTAGTGATAATTGTTGTTGAACTTCACATCGGTCGTGCCGGGAACGCCGGGTCCGGCGGGGAGGCGCGGCGGCATCTGCGCTCGTCCGGTGAAGCTCAATCCGATGCGCGCTCCGCGATGATGACAATGCAGGCACTGGCCGGTGGGAATGGCTCGGGTGATGCGATGGACGAGCGGATGGCCCTGCTCCTGATGATCGATGGAGGCATCGGCGCTCTGGGAGCGACCATCATCGGCGTAGATCATGTGACAGGCGGCGCATCCGTCGGCGCGATAGGTTCCATCGACGTCCTCAGCGCCGCGATACCCCTTGCCGCGCGTCCAGAGATGGCAGCGCGCACAGGCTTGACCGGGAACCGCTCGATAGTGCGTCGAGACGAGCGATTGGTCGAGCGTGGGATCATATTCGATGAGATCGCGCAATTCCTCCACCGCGCCCCTCTCCGTGGGGACGTCACCATCATCATCGCGAATGGCGAAATTCCCGTAGATCGGCGTCTTGGTATCGACCACGCCATTTTGATAGAGCCCTCCGGCGTGATGACCGGCGGTGGTGGCCATCAGGCTCTTCTTCACCCAATCGACTTGCATGACGTGACAGATGCCGCAGGTGCGATCCACCACGCGCAAATTCGACGGATTGACGAATTGCTGGTAGGGAAGATCGTAATCCAGCGGTGGCGTGGTGTTGTCCATGATCACCGGGAGCGTGGGTTGGACGTGGGCTTTCTCTTTGTCATCGGTGGAATAGTCACCACCGTGACAAAACGTGCAGGGGATTTGGACTCTGGTGTGAATGTTCTCGATCTTGTCATGGCATGCCAGGCATCCAGGATGAGCCAGATCGTAAGGTGGTCCCGTCGATTGCGAGGTGACGGAACGGGTCGTGGTGAGCATGAACGATATGATGGCCAGGCATCCCATGATAGGCAATTTGATGAATGTCGTTCGTCTGCGTATCATGGTCGCCTCCTTGTGTTCCTCCTCGTTGGAGGAGGCATGATCAAATCACGTCGTGAAAAGTGCCTCGTGGCAGGGAGGTTCTACTCTCTCCGGGAACGGTGTTTCAAGGACAGTTGTCGCAAAAGAAGTGGGACATATGTCTCATTGTGAGGAGTAACGGCGGGCTTCGCGGGTGGGAAGATGCAGTGAATGAGCTGGCCATGTAGCGTTCAATTGACTCCTCCCCGCCGGCGAGCGGCGGGGCTTCTGGGAAGATGGAATATTGGCCTCTCTGCTAGCTGGCACCTGATTCCTCCCCGCCGACTGGCGGCGGGGTTTCCCTGTGGGGAGAGGTGTCTCGAGCGAGCTGGCACCGTGACTCCTCCCCGCCGGCGAGCGGCGGGGTTTCTGGGAGATGGCATGCAGCTCTTTGGACGAGGTGACATCATGACGTTTCCCCGCGGACGAGCGGCGGGGTTTCCCTCCAGGCTCTGGGGCTTGTCCCCGGGGTCCGTGACGTGCCAGCTCGTCCCCGGCGCGTTCCACATTCAGGAAAGCCCCGGAGCTGGACTCCGGGGATGGTTACGTGCCAGCTCGTCCCCGGCGCGTTCCACATTCAGGAAAGCCCCGGAGCTGGACTCCGGGGATGGTTACTTTGTCAGCGGTGACGGGCGAGTGTTCAAGGGCGCTCTCATAGCATCCCTTCAGAGCCTCGCACGTCTGGAGAGTTGAATGCGCCTTGATCTCGCTCTGGACTTGTCCACCCCGGTAGTGTATTTTTTGCCTCCATGTGGTTCCCCCAACGTCATGAGATCGCGTTCAACCCACCATTATGGTCGGTGCGCCGGGGCAGCACGCTTCTTCAAGACACCGATCAGGCGAGCATAGCTCAATCTCATGCTCGGCGCGCCGATGGCCAATGGCAGGTTGAACCGTCGATCGCAGGCTGAGTAGTCGGCGCGAGCTGGGGAACCCTCTCATGACCATCGACTTCAACTCGAGGAGGGCATCATGAAACGAAGAGCGCTCATGCCACTCACTCTCTTCTGGCTGGTGAGTCTCAGCCTGGCCATTGCCGCCGCTCCGGCCAATCGCACCATCACGCCGGAGATCGTCGCTTCCATGAAACTGGTCACCGAAGTGGCCCTCTCTCCCGATGGCCAGTGGATCGCCTACGTCGTGCGTTCGCCGCGCCAGGAGGGCGAAAAACCCGGCGGCTACCATTATCAGCTCTGGCTGGTGGATACCGAAGGGAAAGATCCCCATCCCTTGACGGCCAGGGAATACAATGCCCGCTCCATACATTGGTTCAAGGACAGCAAGCGGATCGCTTTCCTCAGTCGCCGAGGGAAGAAGACTCAGCGGATCTACACCATCCGCATCGATGGCGGCGAAGCGCAACCGCTCACGTCGGAAAAGCACAGCATCGCCAATTATGCCTTCTCTCCCGATGAGCAGCTCATCGCCTTCACGCGCCGGGACGCTCCCACTCCCGAAGAGGAAGAGAACAAGAGGAAAGGCCGGGACTGGCGCGTCGTCGGCCAGGATTTCAAGTATCTGCGCCTCTACATTCACGATCTGGGAACCCGAGAGACGCGATTGCTCACCGATGAGAATCTCCACGTGACCGGATTCGACTGGTCGCCCGATGGTCGAGAAGTGATCTTCACCGCCAGTCAAACGCCGCTCACCGATCACACCTACATGTATCAGAAGATCTATCGCATCTCCGCCGCCGGCGGTCGCGCCGAGGTCGTCGTGCCCACCGAAGGGAAGTTGAGCCACGTGGCCTACTCGCCGAACGGTCGGCGCATCGCCTGGCTGGGCGCCGTCGATATCCACGATCCATCGGCGCAGAACGTGTTCATCGCGCGCCGGGATGGTCAAGGGAAGCGCAATCTCACCACCGATTATCAGGGCTCGGTCATCTGGTTCCACTGGCTGGACGATGAGACCATCGCCATGATCGGCATCGAAAAGACGGCGACGCGCGCCTATCGCCTGGACGTCAGCACGGGACGGAGAGAGCTCCTGTTGAGCAGTCGCCCGGTGTTCTCGGCGCTGAGCTTCGACGCCGACCATCGCGCCGCCGCATTCGCCGGCAGCACGCCGGTTCATCCCTCGGAGGTCTTTTATCTGGCTGGCAGGGACGAGCCGCGTCGATTGACGAACAATAATCCCATCCTCGACGAACTGGAGCTGGCCGATCAATTCACCATCGAATATCAAGCTGACGACGGAACCACCATCACCGGGCTGGTCATGAAGCCGGTGGGATATCAAGAAGGACGACGCTATCCGCTCATCGTGAGCGTGCACGGAGGACCGGAAGCCGCCGTCCTCGATGGCTGGAACACCTACTACATTCGCTGGGGACAATTGCTCGCCGCTCACGGCTACGTCGTCTTCTGGCCCAATTATCGTGGCAGCACGGGCCGCGGCGTCGCGTATTCCAAGAAAGATCAGAAGGATCTCGGCGGCGCCGAATTCCGCGATGTGCTCGCGGGCATCGCTTATCTGGCCGATGAATTAGGCCTGGTCGATAAATCGCGCGTCGGCATGGGAGGCGGCTCTTATGGCGGCTACTTCTCGGCGTTGGCGGCGACACGGTATTCGGAGCATTTCAAGGCGGCCATCGATTTCGCCGGAATCACCAACTGGGTTTCTTTCCTCGGCACGAGCGACATTCCCATGGAGAACACGCTCGTCCACTGGGGATTCGAGCGTCCGTACGATCACCTGGAGGAGATGTGGAATGCTTCGCCGATGAAGTACATCAAACAGAGCAAAACGGCCCTGCTCATCGCTCACGGCGCTGAGGATGAGCGCGTGCCCATCGGCCAGGCGTGGGAGATCTACACGGCGCTCCGCATCCTTGATCAGACGCCATACGAGTTCGTCATCTATCCCCGCGAAGGGCACGGGCTGGCCGAGCGCGAGCATCAGATCGATTTCATGAAACGCGTGCTCCGGTGGTTCGATACCTACGTGAAGGGAGCGAGCCGTTGACCGAGTGGTTCGGGGATGGGAAGAGGCGAGCAGGCCGCTCACGTCATCCCATCCCTTTCTCGGGAATCGTTCACCCGAACGGGGGAATGAAACCACCGAGATCGCCGGAGCCCGAGAGCGTCTTTTCCTGGCGTTCTCCACGTCCTTTGCGGTGACTTTTCCGGGGAATCGCCCATGAGCTCTTGCGCACGCCGAGCGACGAAAATGGAATAACGCAAGCTGACAGCTTGCACCACCCCTTTCCTTACAGGAGGCTGAAGATATGCATGTTCATAAGAGAGCCGTTGAACGTTGGATGAGGAACCGGTCTTGGATAGCCATGCTGGGTCTTTTCGTGGTGGGAAGTATGCTCTGGGGATCGGCACGGTCGCCGATGCGCGCGCAGACGGTCATTCAGAAGCGCGACCCGGCCATCGTCGCCATGATCAATGAGGTCTCGGCCGAGCGCATCGAAGCGACCATTCGCAGGCTGGTGCGTTTTCACACTCGTCATTCGCTCAGCGAGACCGAGAGCGACGAGCGGGGCATCGGTGCGGCGCGCCGGTGGATCAAGGCGGAGTTCGAGCGATACGCCGAAGCTTCCGGTGGTCGCCTGCAGGTGGAATTCGATCCCTTCGTGGTGGAGCCAGATGGTCGGCGCATTCCTCATCGCGTGGAGATGAAAAACGTGCTCGCTCGGCTGCCGGGAAGCGATCCCAAGGACGATCGCGTGCTCATCGTCAGCGGGCATTATGACTCGCGCGCCTCCGATGCCATGGACACCACCAGCTTCGCTCCCGGAGCCAACGATGATGGTTCGGGAACGGCGGTGGTCATGGAACTGGCCCGCATCATGAGTCGCCGACGGTTTCCTGCCACCATCATTTTCGCCGCCGTCGCCGGCGAAGAGCAGGGACTCTATGGGTCTCGCCATCTGGCCGAGCACGCCAAGCGGGAGGGGTGGAACGTGGTCGCCATGATCACCAATGACATCGTGGGAAACACCCTCTCCAGCGAGACGAATCTCCGGGATAACACTCATCTGCGCGTGTTCAGCGAGGGCATTCCGGCGGCCAATGCCGAGGCCTTCCTTCGGCGCATTCGCGCGACCGGGGGCGAGAATGATAGTCCGGCGCGGCAATTGGCCCGTTACATCAAGGAGGTGGGCGAGCGATACGTCGATCAGATGAACGTGGTCATGATCTATCGTCGCGATCGCTTCCTCCGCGGAGGCGATCATACGCCGTTCAGTCGACTGGGATTCACGGCGGTGCGCCTCTCGGAGATGAACGAAGACTTTCGCCATCAGCATCAGGATGTCCGCGTCGAAGACGGCGTTCAGTATGGCGATTTGCCCGAATTCGTCGACTTCGCCTACGCTGCTCAAGTGGCCCGGGTCAATCTGGCCGTCCTGGCCAATCTGGCCATGGCGCCGGGCGCGCCGCGCTCGGTGGGCATCGTGGTGCGCGGCTTGACCAACAAGACGACCTTGCGATGGCAGCCGCCTGCGGGCCGCGCTCCGGCCGGATATTACGTCCTCATGCGGGAGACGACCAGTCCCATCTGGCAGCGCAAGATCTTCGTCGGCGACACCACCGAGGTGACGTTGCCCTATTCCAAGGATAATTATTTCTTCGCCGTGCAATCGGTCGATGCCGAAGGACACGAGAACTTGCCCGTGTTTCCCATCCCGGTGCGGTGAGGGGGCGCACGGCATCCCGGTGACGGAGAGGTCATTGATGGTCAGAGAATCATCCATGAGCTCGCCCGCGCCATGAACGATGAGAATGAAGTAGCGCGAGATGACATCTTGCGCCACATCTTCGGAGGAGTCTCTCATGGCCTTGCAAGCCACACTGAGGGAGTGAAAAGAGAACGTCGGTCGTCCGTCATCTTCGGCGGATCACCGGAAAAGACGCCGATCAACACTGAGGGAATGAAAAGGGAACGTCGGTCGTCCGTCATCGGTCGTCCGTCGTCTATTTTCGAAGGAGGTGGATGATGATGAGGTATCACTTCCACTGGGATCGATTCATTCGTTACGTGATTCTGGTGACGGCGTTCGGATTGATGGGATCGAGCGCCGCTCGGGGTCAATCGTTCACTCTGGAGGATGTCCTCAGCGCGCCTTTTCCGACGCATCTGGTAGCAGCGCGGCGCGCCAATCGCATCGCCTGGGTGTTCAACGAACGCGGCGTGCGCAACATCTGGACGGCGGCGGCACCGGACTTCGCGCCGGTGCGCCTCACTGACTATCGCCAGGACGATGGCCAGGAATTGAGCGATCTGCAGTTGACGCCCGATGGATCGATTCTGGTCTACGTGCGCGGAGGAAATCCCAATCGCGCCGGCGAGATTCCCAATCCGACCAGCGATCCACGAGGCGCCGAACAGGCCATCTGGGCGATCAGAACCAGCGGAGGAGCGCCCTGGAAGCTGGCCGAAGGTCATCACCCGGTCATTGCGCCGAGTGGCGATCGCCTGGTCTTCATCCGACGAGGGCAGATTTATCAGCTCCCGCTCGTTCCGCCCGAGACGAATGCTGAGGGGAAATTGGAGCCGCTCTTCAGAGCGCGCGGTCGGAATGGGTCGCCGCGCTGGTCGCCCGATGGTCGGCGCGTCGCCTTTGTGAGCGATCGAGGCGATCACAGTTTCATCGGCGTTTACGATCTCCGGGAGCAGCGCATTCGCTGGATGGAACCCAGCGTCGATCGCGATATGCTGCCCGCCTGGTCGCCCGATGGTCGCCGGTTGGCGTTCATGCGCATGCCCGGCCGGCGCAAGCACGAGCGACGCAGTCTGGTCACCGGATATCCTTTCGCCATCTGGGTCGTTGACGTAGAGACGGGACGAGGAAGCGAGATCTGGCATTCGCCGGGTCGGGATGGCGGATTCGCTCAATATTATCCCGGTGAACCGCTCCGCTGGGCGAGCGATGATCGACTGTTGTTCTACTCCGAGCACGAAGGGTGGCTCCACATTTACGCCATTTCGGCATCCGGCGGCTCGCCGATCGATCTCACGCCCGGCGAGAGCATCGCCGAACAGAGCAGTCTCTCCGTCAATGGAACCGTCCTCTACTACAGCAGCAATCGAGGCGACATCGATCGGCGGCACATCTGGAAAGTCCCCACTGGAGGGGGATCGCCGGTTCGATTGACGGCGGGGACGGGCATCGAGACCTATCCCGTGGTCTTGGCCGATGGAGAGCATGTGGCGTTCCTCGCTGCCACGGCCACGCGACCGCCGGCAGTGAGCCTCATCGCGACCGCCGGCGGGCGGCCCCGCCTCATTGCGCCGCAACGACTCCCTGAAGCTTTCCCCGAGAAGCAACTCGTCGCGCCGCAACCGGTGACCTTCCGCGCCGCCGACGGATGGGAGATTCACGGCCAGCTCTTCCTGCCGCGGGGAGCCAAACCCGGCGATCGCCGACCGGCGGTCATCTTCATGCATGGTGGGCCCATCCGCCAAATGCTTCTCGGATGGCACTACATGGGCTATTACGCCAATGCCTACGCCATGAATCAATATCTGGTCAGCAAGGGAATGATCGTTCTCTCGGTCAATTACCGATCGGGCATCGGCTATGGCCGGGCGTTCCGTCAGGCTCCGCATCAAGGGCCGCGGGGAGCGTCCGAGTATCAGGACATCGTCGCCGCCGGGCTCTATCTGCGTCATCGGCCGGAGGTCGATCCCGATCGCATCGGCCTCTGGGGCGGATCGTATGGGGGATACCTGACGGCGCTCGGGCTGGCTCGCGATTCCGATCTGTTCGCCGCCGGCGTCGATTTGCACGGCGTTCACGATTGGGCGTTCCGGGCGACGGACTTCTCGCCGGGCGGCGGATGGGGATTGGAGAAGCGCGATCTCGATCTCGCCTATCAGTCGTCACCGGTGGCCGATCTGGCGTCGTGGAGTTCTCCCGTGCTGCTGATTCACGGCGATGACGATCGCAATGTGCTGTTCGGGCAGACCGTCGATCTGGTCCAGCGGTTGCGCGAGCGGAACGTGCACGTAGAGGTTCTCGTGTTCCCCGACGAAGTGCACGGGTTCTTGCGCTACGAGAGTTGGCTGCGGGCTTATCGTCGGGCGGCTGAATTCTTCGAGCGCTTCCTGGGCGCTCGGAGAGAGTAGCATCAGGCTCGCCAGGAAGAGCGAAAGTGAGATGGCGCAAGATGGCATCTTGCGCCACACTCTCTGTTCGAAAGGGGGACTCATGCGTCGTCGAACGTTTCTCAAGCAAAGTGCCTTTGCTCTCGTGGGAACGGCGTCATCTCGCTGGCCGTGGATTGAAGTGACGCCGTCATTCGATGTGGTCATCAAGGGCGGGACGATCCTCGATGGCACCGGTGGTCCGGCCTGGCGCGCCGATCTCGGTACCCGCGGCGATACCATCGCGGCCATCGGCGAGATCGCCGCTTCCCAGGGTCGACGCGCCGTCGATGTGACCGGATTGTATGTCGCGCCCGGATTCATCGACATCCACACGCACTCGGACGGTCAAATTCTGGCCTATCCCACGGCCGACAGCCGCGTGCGGCAGGGCATCACGACCGAAATCACCGGTAACTGCGGGTCTTCGGCGGCCCCACTGGTGGGCGTCAGAGCCGACGAGCGGCGGCGCGCCTGGCGAGAGCGAACGGGTCTGGACGCGTCCTGGACCGATGTCGCTTCGTATTTCGAGCGACTGGAGGAAGTGGGCATCTCCATCAATCAGGCGTTGTTGCTCGGTCAGGGGACATTGCGTCAGAATCTCATCGGATTGGTCGACCGTCCGCTCACCGCCGATGAGTTGCGCGTCATTCTCAGAGCCGTCGAGGAGGGCATGGAGCAGGGAGCGCTCGGGCTCTCCACCGGCCTGGAGTACACCCCTGGCCAATATACGCCGACCGAAGAGATCGTGGCCATGGCGCGGGTCGTAGCGCGGCGCGGTGGTTTCTATGCTTCGCACATTCGCAATGAGGAAGCGGCGCTCCTGGAAGCCATCGACGAAGCGATCGACATTGGCCGACAGACCGGCGTGCGAGTGGAGGTCTCTCATCTGAAGGCTGCCGGACGACCGAACTGGAGGAAACAGCGCGCGGCCATCGAGCTCATCGAATCGGCGCGCAAGGATGGGGTGAACGTGCTCGCCGATGCCTACCCCTATACGGCCTATTCCACCGGTCTGACCATCTTCCTGGAAGCGTGGGCGCGGGAGGGAGGAGCGGCGGCCATCGTCGAGCGCTTGCGTCAGCCCTCGGCGCGGGCGCGCATCCGTAAGGAGGTCGAAGCGCGGGTGGAAAGCGATCCTGGAGATTACAAGCTCATCGTGATCAGTCGCGTTCAGACGACGGCGAATCAGTGGACGGTGGGAAAGAATCTGGTGGAGATCGCCGACCGGTGGCGCGTGGAGCCCGTAGACGCTTTATTGCGGTTGATCGAGGAGGAGCGCGGCGCCGTCTCATTCATCGGACACGGGATGAGCCCTCAGAACGTGGAGATGGTCCTCCGGCATCCGCTGGTGATGATCGGATCGGACGGATCGAGCATGGCTCCCGTGGGTCCGGCGGCGCGCACCCGGCCGCACCCGCGGTCTTATGGAACCTGCCCGCGCGTACTCGGAGTGTATGTGCGCGAGCGGAAGCTCTTCGATCTGCCAACAGCCATCAGGAAGATGACCAGCATGCCCGCCGATCAAGCGGGCATCGTGGATCGCGGGCGCATCGCTCGGGGCATGAAGGCCGATCTGGTCATCTTCGATGCGCGGACGGTGAGAGATCGAGCCACGTTCCAGAATCCGCATCAGTATCCGGTGGGAATCGTTCATGTTCTCGTCAATGGAACATTCGTCGTCGAGGACGGGGAACACACGGGAGCGCGCCCCGGCCGGGTACTCCGAGGATCGTGCCGGGGATAGAGACGTCGTCCGCTGAAGGTGCTATTCAGAGATGAGAGCGTCAGGCGAGGAGGGCTGGCGGGTTTCGTGAGATGAAGCGGAGAAACCCTATCGCTTGCCGGCAGGGAGGGTCAGTAGCTTCTTCCAAAGGTTACTTCGCATGAGGAGGACACACCGCAGCTTGCTGGTGGGGGTCGCTTCACACCAGGGGGAACCCTCGCGGCAGGGCGGTGGGGAGGAGTCAGTTGGGCGCTCAGGGAGCGATGGAAGTAACGATCCCCGGAGGCGAGCTCCGGGGCATTCAAGGGGGGAGGCGGGTGAGAGTAGCTGACAACGTCACCAGACCCCGGAGGCGAGCTCCGGGGCTTGAAGCGGAGAAGCTCCCTGGCAGGACGGCGGGGGGAGTCACGGAGATTGCTTCTCTCAAGGTCGCTTCACACCAGGGGGAAGCCTCGCCGCTTGCCCGCGGGGAGACGTCACGATGTCAGCTAGTCCAACGCCCTCTCCTCACACAATGAAGCCCCGCCGCTGGTCGGCGGAGAGGGATCGCTTGTCAGCCAGTCCGGAGGGATTTTTCTCCGCTTTGGGAAGCCTCGCGGCTCGTCCGCGGGGAGGAGTCATTATGACCAGCTCATTTGCCGTGCTCCTTTTCCACGAGGAAACCCCACAGCTTGTCTGTGGGGAGGAGTCAGAGAGTCGGCTAGTTCGAGACGTTCTTCTTTCCGCAGGGAAGCCCCGCCGCTGGACGGCGGGGAGGAGTCAGGTGTCAGCTAGTTCGAAGTACCTCCCTCCACAGGGAAGCCCCGCGGCTGGACGGCGGGGAGGAGTCATTATGACCAGCTCGTTCGCGGTGCTCCTTCAGGAGCCGCGTGATCGAATGCCCGTTCAGTTTCGACGGAGCCGGATGAGCCCGCGCGCCGGAAGAATCTCCAGCCGGGACTCCTCGTCGCGAGTCTCGATCATGATATCCATGTTTCCGTCATCATCGTCAAGGAGACTCAGAGGAAGGCTCACGGTCACCAATCCCGGTTGACCGAAGTCGAAGTGGATGAGCTGTTCGATCTCAAGCGGCCGTCCGTCACTTTCCTGGAGTTCGACGCGAATGGACAAGGGCGCGTTGGGGAAAGACCGCTGAGCGGAGAAGGTGAGAACGTAATCGGCGCCAATTGTCGTATCAGCATTGGATACGGGCGAGCCGGTGAGCGGATCTTGATCGCTATCCAGATACACGTTGGTGGTGACTGTGGCCGGATTGGGTGACAGCCGCGTGTAATCAATGCTGAGGAGCACGATGTCGCCATTCTCTCCCTGGGAAAAGGAGAGACAAGCGCGGGCGCCGATGAGGGCCATCTCCTGTGGGTTGGGCTCCGATTCAGGGCGCGCGTCGACCGGTTCGGTATCGCAACGGAACGGCGCTTGGACCCGTTTCTCTCCGAGGACGAGCGCGCCATCGTCGGGGAGAGCGTCGATCTCGCGTGTGCTCGTCAGGAGGCTGTCGACGCGGAAGAAGGCGTTCGCCATCGGATGAGCGAGGAGGGAGAGGGGCATCTGGAAATGCACGTTGCGGCCTTGACGCCAGGCCATGCAGTCGTTGGCGAAGGCCAGCCCGAATCCGAGTTCTACCGGTTGCTGGCGAGCAGATGGTCGCCGGATCAACACTGGAGCCAGGGGACGCTGAGGATGGATGGTGAATCGAATGACCTCGTCGGCTCCCATCAGCGGCGGCGAGAGCCCTCCGTTGGCAAACCCGGTGGCCAGCCGGCGGTCGCCGTCCAGGTAGATCTGACCGATGATCTGGCCGTTGCGCGGGAAGAGTCGGCGATCATCGAGATCATGATTGTAGGAGAGCATGATATCCAGGCGATCGCCGATGACGCGAAGAGTCACAGTGGCCAAATCAGGGAAACTCACCTCCTGAAGGGCATCGGAGACGACGAGATCGATGGAGTCGTCGCCCGGTTGGGGAACTTTCCATTGCGCCGAGCCACCGGCATAGTCGATCACGCCGAAGTCGGGAACGCGATCGAATACGGTGTCGCCCACCTCCCCCGTATCGGTGGCCACGAAGAAATCGAAGACCGACACCCCACCGAATAACTCGCCGAGGAGGCCGATGCGGATCACATTTCCATCGACTTTGAATCGCATCTTGTCAGTCTTGGGAGGGAAGAAAATCTGCATGCCTGAAGCGGTGGACACCTCGACGCGGACCTGGAGACCACGACCCGTATCGGTGAGCGTGTACTTGACCAGAGCATCGATGCCCGGGACGGGCGAGACTGTGGGGGCGCCGGTCGTGGGATCACGATCTACATCGATGAACACGTAGCCGACCAGAGGGGGCTGGATGGGGGCAGCATAGGTCAGGCGCATGCGCATGCCCGATCCATCCGGCGTGGGCATGGCGTCGATTTCGACGATATCGGCTTGATTGTCGTGATCGCCGACGGCATCCATGACCTGAGCCGATGCATTCCCGGTCCAGACCGAGAGCCAGAACCAAACCAAAGCGAGCAGGAGTAATCGATCGTGCGTCGACGACGTCGTGATCAATTTCATGCCTCCCTCCAAGTGATGCAGGAGCTAGACTAGCACATCTCACTCTTCGTTGCCAGAGAGGTGATGCCTGCCGAGCAGAGGGAGCCCCCAGCTTGTCGGCGAGGGAGCGAAGGAAGTAACGATTCCCGGAGGCGAGCTGCGGGGCTTTCCCGAATGAAGTGAGCGCGTCGTGAACTAGCTCACACACGTCACCAGACCCCGGAGACGAGCTGCGGGGCTTGAAGCGGAGAGGCCTCGCCGCTTGACGGCGGGGGGAAGTCGCGGTGTCGGCTCGTTTCGAGGGTTCTTCCCTCTCTCACAGGGAAGCCCCCGTTCTGTGGGCTCGGCGTCTGCCGAAGCTGTCGTTCTTCCCTCTCTCACAGGGAAGCCCCTCGCATTCCGGAGACCGGCTCCGGGGCCTGAAGCGGAGGAGCTCCATGGCTGGTCCGTGGGGAGATATCACGGTGTCGGCTCGTCCCAAGGGATATGTCCTCCTCCGGGGAAGCCCCGCGGCTCGCTGGCGGGGAGGGTCAGGTGTCAGCTCGTGCAGCTCATGATCGCACTCCCACTTCTGGAGCCTCACAGAACTCGGAGAGCGAAGCGAATCGATGAGGTTCTCGCCGCCGTCAGCGTCCCCTTGTGCCTTCGGGCTCCCAGCGTCTGGCTGATGCGAGGCGTTCCGTTCAATCCTCTTTACTCTGACCCTGGATTTTTGGTATGGTAAACGTGTTGACGGAAGGACATCACCAGGGGGAAAATCACATGATGCGCCGACGGCGATACATATACGGCTTCATGGGCGGGTTCCTTCTGCTCGCGTTCCTGGCATCCGGCGCGGGAGCCGTCGGATCGATTGCGCCTCCAGTTTTCGCCGGGCAAGGCTCGACGCCAACAGATACCATCCACCTGAAGAACGGCTCGATTCTTCACGGTCTCGTCGTTCGCTTCGAAAATGGCATCTTCACCATCGTGATTCCCGGCACGTTGAGTCGGGCCATGATTCACGTCAACGACGTCGATCGGATCGAGTTCGTGGAGGCGAAGACATCCGTCGGCGAGCAACAACAAGGGATGATCTCGCCGGCGCCTCGACGCGACGTCCGCTCAACGACTGTCCGCGCTGAGGCGACACCGGTCGAGCGGGCGCGCTCGGCATCCGTCCCGCGCCCATCGACGCGCTCGGTGACGGAAGCACCGGCTCGGTCGGCAGTGACATCCGGGAGTGAGCCGGCGTTAGTCAGGCGGACCAGCGCGGCCTCGACGTCCCCGGCGTCTTCCCGATCCCAACGTTCCTCATCGGTGCGCGCGCCAACCGAGTCACCGGCGGTGGCGCGTCCATCATCTCCGCCAGCGACGTCGGACGTCGCCCGGGATCGTCAGTCAGTGACTCAAGTGACGCAACCGGCACGAACCATTCCCGTGAAGGAAACGGTGGAATCAGGAAGGAACGTCTCCGGCGCGCCTGGAGGTGAACCGACCGAGATCGCGCCACCAGAGAGGAAGCCGATCAACGTGCCGCTTCCCCGGTTCCGCGAGGTGACAGTCAACGTACCCGCCCGAGACGTGTGGACTGATTCCGGCCTGGATATCTCCGCGGGCGATCGTATTCGATTCGCGGCCAGCGGGCGGGTGAATCTCTCTCCGTCACTGACCTCGGGCCCTGAAGGCGTCAATATTGCTGATCCGGGGAAGATGATCCCCAATCGCCCGACCGGCGGACTCATCGCCGTCATCGGCGATGATAATGACGATTTCATCTTCATCGGGCGCGCCGCCGAATTGGTGGCCGAGCGGAGTGGCCGGCTCTTCTTGATGGTGAACGAAGACAACCTGGATGATAATTCCGGCGCGTTCACCGTGCGCATTCAAGTGCAGAGTCCGCCACGGCCGTGATGGCATCCAGAAGCCTTCGACGTCACTTTTCGATCCGATGAACCTCGCCCGATGGTGAATCGATGAGCGGACAGGACGAGACACGGCAACTTCTGCGCGCCATCCCTTCGGTAGAAGCGTTGCTCAACGAGCCGGCGATCGCCCGGTTCACCGAGCGGATGGACCGCGCGCGACTGCGCGATCATTTGCGGCGGATTTTGGACGATCTGCGGAAGGATATCCAGGAGGGGCGGTGGAATCATCCCGGCGAGACGATCGTTCCCGAGATCGTGCGCCGCCTTCGTGACCACATCGCTCTCGTTCATCAACCCTCGCTTCGGCGCCTGATCAATGCCACCGGCGTGGTCATTCATACTAATCTGGGTCGCGCGCCATTGGCCGAGGAGGCCGTGGAAGCGATGGTCGATGTGGCCCGGCACTACGCCAATCTGGAATATGACCTGTCGGAGGGACGGCGTGGCCGCCGCGATGTTCATTGCGAGAGATGGCTCGTCGAACTGCTCGGCTGCCAAGCGGCCCTGGTGGTGAATAATTGCGCTGCCGCCGTCTTGTTGACGCTGAACACGCTGGCCGAAGGAGGAGAGGTGATCGTCTCTCGCGGCGAGCTGGTGGAGATCGGCGGCTCGTTTCGCATCCCCGACATCATGGCCAAATCGGGGGCCATCCTTCGCGAAGTGGGGACCACCAACCGCACTCGCCTCAGCGATTATGAGAACGCGATCAATGAGAACACCCGCTTGTTGTTGCGCGTCCATCAGAGCAACTTCCGTATTACCGGATTCACCGAACAGCCGCCGTTGGACGAATTAGTGCGCTTGGGTCGCCAGTACGGGCTGCCGTGTTATCATGATCTGGGAGGCGGCTGCCTGGTGGATGTGAGTGCCTGGGGCATTCACGATGAGCCGCGCGTTCAAGACTCGCTGAGGGCTGGCGTGAGCCTCTGTTCGTTCAGTGGCGATAAACTGCTCGGCGGTCCTCAGGCGGGCGTGATCGTTGGCGAACGAGCGCTCGTCGATCGACTGCGGCGGAATCCGTTGATGCGGACGGTCCGTCCCGACAAGCTCACGCTGGCCGCGTTGGAGGCGACGCTGCGACTCTACTATTCCGGTCGCGCAGAGACCGAGGTGCCCGTGCTCTCCATGCTACGATCACCGGTGGATGCATTGCGTCGGCGAGCGCGACGATTCATCCGGAGGGGACGTCGGCTCTGTCCGCACATCCGGTTCCATCTTCGCCCCGGCGCGTCGGTGCCTGGCGGCGGCACGGCACCCGATGCCCGGGTGGAGACGGTGCTCATCGCCGTGGACGTTCCTTCGTTTCCCGCCGATGCCGTCGAGCAGAGATTGCGCGCGCACGATCCGCCCATTCTGGCGCGCATCGAGGACGATCGGGTCGTGCTCGATCTTCGCACGGTTCGTCCCGATGAAGAGAGGACGATCCTCGACGCCTTCGCCGCCATGGCCTGACCGGCGGCAGAGGTGGTGAAAAGAGCTTTTCACCGATGTAATGGTCACCCCAGAGTTGAGACGCGCCAAGAGGGCGCATCCCGGCTGCGGCGTTCTCTGGCCATCGCGCTAACCCGCTCAGTGAGAGTTGGTTCCAGCATTTCGACACGGGCTGTCATGGCGTGGCACATCATTTGCATGACTCACGGCGTGAAAGAAGAGAAGACACATGGGGCAACCGTTAGTGAGCTGACGGGTTAGCCCACTGACGACCCCGCAGACATTCACCTCCTCCTTCAAGGACGGGCCGCTGGGCCGGTTGCCCTCCCCCCCGGGGCAACCGAGCCCCAGCGGCCATGTTCTCTCCCGGCTGAAGGCAGCATGGAGCTGGGCTCCCGGGGGAATCCCCGCGCCGCTCGGTGGCCCATCTGTTGCTCCACATCCGACGTCGAGCTATAATCTCGGTTCCGTATGTCACTGAAGAAGCACGTCGATCGCTCCTGGACCGCCTGGCGAGTGTTCGACTGCTCTGATCACCCCCGATGAATACCTGTAATCCGAAACTCACCATGGAGGAGGATTGATGACTCGATCTGAACGGCTTCTCGTATGTGCAACTTTTCTGTTGGTGATCGTTGTTTCCGTTTTCGCCCGCGCGCCACTGGTTGGCTCGTTTCCTGGAAGCAGTCACCAGGAGGCTGACGTGACCGCCCGCTATCGAGCTGAGAAACTCGCTCAACTCGGCGGCGAGACGTTCGTTTGTGGCACGACCATTGATGGGAGCCTCGAGAAACGGTATCTCGAAGAGAAGCTTCGTCACGAACGGAATCTCCAGCGATTGGCGCGGCTCCGTCAGCGGGGTATAACGCCGCAGAAACAAGCGGCGCTCCGCGCCGATATTGGGGACATCGCCGTCATCGAAGATGATGGGCGGTTGATTCTGCCCGCCAACCCGTTCGATCTCAATCGATCGACGGTGGTCTTCACGCCGGTGACCGATCAGGAGTACGAAGTTCGTTTCATCGACGAGGTCGATTTCGACGATGATCTGGGAACCAAAATCACGACCTTCCGTGGCGGTCAAGCTCCTGCAGACGATGGCTTCGCTCAGGTGGATTTCCAGGATGGATTCGCCTTCACCTTCTATGGGCGCACCTACGATAAGATCTTCGTCGGCACCAACGGATACCTCACGTTCCGTCGAGGCGATTTTCGCCCCGAGATCAACGTGACGCGTTTCCTCATCGGACCGCGCATCGCGGCTCTCTGGCAGGATCTCGATCCCAGTCGCGTGAATCGATCGCCGACGGCGGGCATTTTCGTCAAGCAATTACCCGATCGATTGGTCGTCACGTATCGGAACATCCCGACGTTTGGCACCGGATTGTTCAACACCTTCCAGGTGACCCTCCGCGATACGGGGGAAATCACCATCGGCTATCTTCGCGTGCGCAGTGAATCGGGATTGGTGGGTATTTCGCCGGGGCGCACCTCGCGGCAGAACGCCATCGACTTGAGCGATCCTCCTGCCGAGGCGTTGGGGAATGCCATCCTGGAGGTCTTCCGTGACATCGCTCAAGTCGACGTATTGCAGGTGCCCGAAGTGTTCTACGAGACGCACGAGGATCGATACGATTTCGTGTACATCTGGACGGACTTTGATTTTGATCTCGGCGGCGCGTTCGCCTTCTATTTGGGAGCGCGGAACGACGCCGAGGGCATCGGCGTGCCCGTTTTCGATCGGGCCAGCAGCTTCGGCAGCGACGGTCGATTACAGGGCTTGCTCGTGCTCAATAACATCGTTCGCGCCTACCCGCCATCGCCGACCCGCCGCTTTCTCGGACTCAACTCGGCGCTCTCCATCCTCGGTCAGGAGCAAGGGCATCGGTGGCTCGCTTTCGTCGAGTTCCCCGGCGACGACCCCACGCTGCTTCTTGGCCGCCAACTGGCTCATTGGAGCTTTTTCTTCAACACCGAGAGCACCAATGCGTTCAGTCAATTCGGCGCTCCCCGATCATCGTCGATGGAAGGCAATGTGTGGCGGGATCTGGGCGACGGCCTGTTCAGCACGCCGAGCAATGAGCTCATCGACGGCTATAGCCAGCTCGATCAATACCTGATGGGATTGCGCGCCCCCGAAGAAGTGCAAGACACCTTCGTCATCGTCGATCCGGACGTCGCCGATCCCATGCGCATGCGTCGATTTCCACCGCGCCGGGACGTCACCATCCGCGGTCGTCGCCGCACGGTGACCATCGATGACATCATCGCCGCCAACGGTCCGCGCGTGCCCGATTATCGCCACGCGCAGCGCGTGTTTCGCGTCGCCTTCATTCTGCTCGTTCAACAGGGGACGACGCCCAGTCAGGCGACGCTGGACAAGCTGAACGCTTACCGGACGGCGTGGGAAGAATACTTCTTGCGCGCCACTCAGTTTCTGGGAGCCATCGACACGCGGCTAGCTGGTTAAGTGATCGCGAACGTTACTCGGAGGTCACCAGCCCGCTGCGAACCATGAAATGGAGCGTGAGCGGTCCTGCTTACGCTCCACGTCCTCTTCAGAGGGACGTGGGCGTGACGCCGAGAGGAGCGCGGCTATTCCCGGGAGCGAACTTCGGGGCATGGGGGTGAGACATGTGAGGGGAGATCGCTGGCGAGCGTGAGGAACTCCGGAGGCGCGCTTCGGCGGCCTGCGCGCGCGCTCTTTTCATCGAAGTCATCCCTGAATCCGCGGGCCAGAGCGGGTGAAACCGAACTCTTTTCGAAGGAGTATCAAAGTGACGTGGTGCAACATGGCATCTTACGCCACATTTTCGGGGGAGTTGCTCATGATCTCGCGGGCCTGCCACGAGGAGCGAGAGTGATGTTGCGCAAGTCGGCGATTTGCGTTATGCCTATTGACGGAGGACATGGCTCCGAGAGAGAAATTAGCCATTGAAGGGGGACCACCGGTGCGGTCCACGTTTTTGCCGTTCGGTGCACCCTGTCTGGGCGAGGAGGAGATCGCCGAGGTCGTCGATACGCTGCGCTCGGGATGGATCGGAACGGGCCCCAAGACGCATCGATTCGAACGAGCATTCGCCCAGCTCGTCGGCGCGAGGTATGCCGTCGCCGTCAACTCCTGTTCATCGGCCCTCCATCTGAGTTTGATCGTCGCCGGCATCGGTCCCGGCGATGAGATCATCACCACGCCATTGACGTTCGCGGCCACGGCGAACGCCATCGAGCATGTGGGCGCTCGCCCCGTCTTCGTGGATATCGATCGTCGCACGTTGAATATCGATCCGCAGCGCATCGCCGACGCCCTCACGCCGCGCACCCGGGCGATCGTACCGGTTCATTTTGGCGGCTTGCCCTGTCCCATGGATGAGATCGGTCGATTGGCCGCCGAGCACCGGCTCATCGTCATCGAGGATGCCGCTCATGCGTTGGGCGCGCGATACCGGGGTCGGATGATCGGTTCATTGAGTGCCTTCACCTGCTTCAGTTTTTACGCCAACAAGAATGTGACCACCGCCGAAGGGGGCATGGTGACCACCAGTGATCCGACGATCGATGAGCGATTGCGTCGACTCCGGCTCCATGGGCTCCGTCATGATGCCTGGCAGCGATTTCAAACGCGGCGATTCATGCCCAGCGATGTCATCGAGCCCGGTTTCAAGTACAATATGCCCGACCTGGCTGCCGCCTTGGGTCTGGCGCAGTTGCCCAAACTGGAATCGTTCCTGGACGCGCGCGAGAAGATTGCGCGGCGCTACGATGAAGCCTTCGCCGATTTGCCGGTGAGGACTCAGCCGCGCCCATCCGATGGCGATCGCCACGCCCTTCATCTCTACGTTCTCATCCTCGAGCCGGGTCGCTTTCGCGTGCATCGCAACGCCATCATCGAAGCGCTTCGGGCCGAGAATATCGGTGCCGCATTGCACTATCGGGCGCTCCACACCCATCCCTACTATCGAGAGAAATATCATCACCGCCCGGAGGATTTCCCTGAGGCTCTCCAGGTGGGAGAGCATATTCTCTCGCTCCCGCTGACGCCGGCGATGAATGATCAGGACGTGGACGATGTGATTCGGGCGGTGCACAAGGTTCTCCGAGCCTATCTCATCGAGTGAGCGCTCTCGTCGGGTGAGGGCGCGCTGGCAGGGAGCTTAGCAAGGCCGTGTCCGGGGATGGCCATGGTCGTCCTCACCGACCTCGAGCCAACGGCGAGAGCGATGGCCTCGAGCCACCTCTACCCGGCAGCGATGGTGGAAAAAAGGCTGACAAGGCTTCGTTCTCCATGATAAACTGACATCGTTATGTGTGGGATCATCGGCTATGTTGGAGATAAGCAGATCGTCCCCGTCATCCTGGAGGGATTGAAGCGCCTGGAGTATCGCGGATACGACTCGGCGGGCATCGCCGTGGTCGATGATGGGGGAAGACTGGAGATTCGTCGCGCGGCGGGGAAGCTCCGCAACCTGGAAGAGACCATTCGATTGCATCCCATGGATGGGTCGTTCGGCATCGGTCATACGCGCTGGGCGACTCACGGTCGGCCCACCGAGGAGAACGCTCATCCTCATCGTGATTGCAGCGGTCAACTGGTCGTCGTCCATAACGGGATCATCGAGAATTACCTGCCGATCAAAAAATCGTTGCAGCAACAGGATCATCGCTTCGTGACGGAGACGGACACGGAAGTGATCGCTCACCTGATCGAGCAGTACCGGCGGGAGGGCATGGCCTTAGAAGAGGCGGTGCGAGCGGCGGCTCGGGATTTGCAGGGCATTTTCGCCCTGGCCATTCTCTCGGCCGACACGGCCGATACGATCATCGCCGTACGGCAAGGGCCGCCCGTGGTCATCGGCGTGGGCAACAACGAGTATTTCGTCGCCTCGGATGTGCCCGCCGTGCTCTATCACACGCGGGATGTGTTCTTCCTGGGCGATGGAGAGATGGCTGTGCTCACTCGCCAGGGCGTGCGGGTGACTGACTTTCAGGGGAATCCGGTGACCCCTTCGCTGCAACGGATCACCTGGGACCCCATCATGGCCGAGAAGGGCGGCTTCAAGCACTTCATGCTCAAGGAGATTTACGAGCAACCGCGCGCCGTCCGCGATACGGTCAAGGATCGTCTGTCGCTGGAAACGGGACGGGTCTATCTGGACGAACTGGACATCTCGGAGGAAGAATTTCGCCAGCTTCGCGACCTGATGATCGTCGCCTGTGGCACCAGCTATCATGCCGCGCTGGTCGGAAAATACGTGATCGAAGACATCGCCCGGATTCCCGTCTACGTAGACTATGCCAGCGAGTTCCGGTATCGCTCGCCGTTGATCGGCGACCATACGCTCGTCCTGGCCATCTCCCAATCGGGCGAGACGGCCGACACGCTCGCCGCCGTGCGTGGTGCGCTCGATCGCGGGGCGCGCGTGATGGGTATTTGCAATGTCCAGGGTTCCACATTGACGCGCGAGGTGCACGGGACGATCTACACCCACGCCGGTCCCGAAATTGGAGTGGCCTCGACCAAGACGTTCACCACCCAACTGGCCGCCCTCTATCTATTGGCCGTCTATCTGGCCGATATCCGGGGCACCATCGATCGCCAACGCTCGCGCGAGCTCCTTCAACACCTGCAGGAATTGCCCATCAAACTGGAAGCCGTTCTGGGCAGCGATGATCAGATGGATGAGCTGGCCCGCGAATTCTTCCGTTGCCAGGATGCCCTCTATCTCGGCCGCGGCGTGAATTATCCCATCGCGCTGGAGGGCGCATTGAAATTGAAGGAGATCAGCTATATTCACGCCGAGGGATATCCGGCGGGAGAGATGAAACATGGTCCCAACGCTCTCATCGACGAAGAACTGCCGGTGGTGGTGGTGAATCCTTATGATCCGCAGTCGCCAGCCTCGCGCATCCGCTACGAGAAGACGCTCTCCAACATGGTGGAAGTGAAGGCTCGCGATGGCGTTGTCATTGCCGTGGTGAACGAGGGCGACCGGGAAGCGCGAGAAATCGCCGATCACGTGATCGAAGTCCCTCCAACCACCGAGTGGCTCTCTCCCATCCTGTCCATCGTGCCGCTGCAATTGCTGGCCTATCACATCGGCGTTCGTCGTGGATGCGATGTCGATCAACCGCGCAATCTGGCCAAGTCGGTGACGGTGGAATGAACGGAACGCCCGCGTTCCTCGGTCAATACGTTTGAGCGATCAGTTCCACCGGGTGCAGGAGAGTGAACGAGAAACCCGCCAGTCGTGCTCCACTGCCGATGTGCATGAGACAACCGGCGTTTCCGGTGAGCACGATGTCGGCGCCAGTGGATCGAATGGCCTCCAGTTTCCTGGCCAGGATGTCATCGGCCAGCTCCGGGTGCATGAGGTTGTATATGCCCCCACTGCCGCAACACATCTCGGCGTGGGGCAATGGCACGAACTCCACTCCGGGAAGTTGTGTGATGAGCGCGATCGGCGCGTCTGTGATCCGTTGAGCGTGGTAGAGGTGGCAGGGAGCATCATACGTGACGCGCACATGCAACGGTCGAGGACCCGGCCGGAATCCACGTTCGATGAGGAATTCGCAGATGTCCTTGACGCGAGCGCTGAACGCCTCGGCTCGTTGGCGGTAGGCCGCATCATCGGCCAGGAGAGCAGGGTATTCTTTCAGCATAGCGCCGCAGCCGGCGGCATTGACGATGATGGCGTCGTAATCTCCTCTCTCGAATATCTCGACGTTCCGGCGCGCCAATCGCTGCGCCGTCTCTCTCTCACCGGCGTGGGCGTGGAGCGCGCCACAGCAAACCTGATCGGGGGGATCATCGACGTCACATCCGTGCTCGACGAGGACTCGCTCGGTGGCCTGGTTGGTGTGAGCGAAAAGCTCGCGAACGACGCAACCGGCAAACAGAGCGACCCGGGTGGACCCTCCGTGAGAATGCGTCGCCGATGACGCGGCCACTGGTGGGCCGGAGGGTTGCGTGGCCAGCACCATGGCCAATCCTTTGCGGACGCGCCCGGGGAGCGAGGCGAGCAGCCCGCTCTCCAGCAGAAGCTCGATGAGTCCGCGATCGCGCAGCCGGCGGACGAACCCCAGCACGAGGCGTAATCGACGGGGTGAGGTGAACAGGTGGTTGAGGACGAAACGCGTCACTCGGGTGAGTCCGCGATCAGGCGTCGCAGCCAGCCGGACGATGTCCCATCGCGCTATTTCCAGGAGATGCCCGTAATGGACGCCGGATGGACAGACCGTTTCACAGGCGCGACAACCGAGACAGAGATCGAGGTGACGGACGAACGCGCGGGAATCGGGCGAGAGACGCCCCTCGGCCACCGCGCGCATGAGATAGAGTCGGCCGCGCGGCGAATCGTTTTCATCGCCAAGGGCGGCATACGTCGGACAGTGCGGTAAGCACAATCCACAGTGAACGCAGGCCAGCAACTTATCGGCTTCGGCTTTCAACTCTCGGACCAGCGAAGGTTTCTCCATAGCTCTTCCGCTCGACGCCGGGTCAGCCCGGCGAGAGGCATCGACGTCTCTCGGGAACGGCGACCCGGCGATCCTCTTTCAGATCCCGGCGACGAATCGCCCCGGATTCAGAATGCCATGGGGATCGAATTGCTGTTTGAGCGCCCGCATGAGCCCGGCCGTCGCCCCCACTTCGCCCCAGACATCGAGCTCGCGCTTTACGGCGCGAGGCGCTCGATAGAGGATGAGATGGCCGCGCCGACGCTCGCACTCTCGACGCAGCGCCTTCAGTGAAGCGACGAGCCGAGAGCGGGTGAACTCCGTGTCCTCATACGATGCCGAAACCCAGATCGTCCCATCGCCGACGCAGGCGATGACCTGGACGTCATCGGCGGCGCTCAGGGTGCGCTCAATGAGGCCAACCATCGAGAACGCCTCTGATCGAGGTACGCTCATGCGCACCGTGACGTCGCCGCCATCGACGGGGAAATCATCGATGGCCCGCCAGAGGGCCATCGCCGTTTCGGCGCCCACCGTCGAGACGTCCAAGCCGAGCCTGGCGACCCGTTGCTGGAGTTGGTCTGCTTGATACTGCACGACGGGCTCCAAATCCATGAATCGCACGAGCAGAACGGACCCGTCAACCGGCGAAGATGGCCAGCATCGTCGAACCGTCCCGGCGGGCAAGAGATTGAGCGCCACCGGCGCGAGTTCGGATCGAACGAGCTCGCGGGCCGCCTCCTCCAGACGGGCGAGAGCGCCGCCCGAGAGCGCATAGGTTGAATCCACCTCCGGTCGAGGACGCAGTTTGAAATTGAGTTGAGTGATGATGCCCAGCGTCCCGTGGCTGCCGACAAACAGCTTGTTGAGATCGTAACCGGCGACATTTTTCACCACGCGCCCCCCACTCTTGATGATCGTTCCGTCAGCCTGCACGATGGTCAAGCCGATGACGTAATCGCGCGTGAGGCCGAATCCCAGGCGAAGTGACCCGAAATCTTCAACGGCGGCAATGGCCCCCAACGTCGCCTGCTCCGGTCTCGGAGGATTCAGCGGCAGCCATTGCCCGTGTTCGCCGATGATCTCGTTGAAGGTGGCCAATGAACAGCCGGCTTCCACACTGACGGTCAAGTCGGCCGGTTCGTGTTCGAGCACGCGATCGAGCCGCCGCGTGGAAATGACCACATCGACTTTGGCCAGGGGATTGCCCAGATCCAGTCCGGTCCCGAATCCCGCCGGGGCGACGATCCATCGCGCTTCATGGGCTCGGCGGAGGACCTCGGCCACCTCATCCGCTGAGCCGGGAAAGAGCACCACATCGGGGACGACGCCATCGACCGTGTATTCCGGCGTCGCGTTTCCCGGACGGACCCACTCTTTCCCGACAATCGCTTCCAGTTCGTTATACATGTTCAGCCTCTCATCGCGACGCCCGACCGCGCCTCGACAGTCGATGATACTGGTTCAAAAGGCCCTACAGCGACGAATGGGAATGACTTTGCCGGGATTGCAGAGGCCTCGAGGGTCGAAACATCGACGCACCCGAACCATCGCCTCTAGATCGGCATCGCTGAAGATCAATGGCATGTAATCGATCTTGTCCAACCCCACGCCGTGCTCACCGGTGATCGAACCTCCTTCCCGGACGCAGAGTTCCATGATCTCCCGGCTGGCCCGTTTGACGCGCTCGAGCATCTCCGGGTCGCGTCCATCGTAAGGGATGTTGGGATGGAGATTCCCGTCACCAGCGTGAAACACGTTGGCTACCTGCAAACCATAGTGTTCGGCAATGCGGTAGATCTGACTGAGCACGCGCGGGAGCTTACTGCGAGGAATGACGGCATCTTGAATCATCAAATCGGGGCTCAACCGTCCCATGGCGCCGAACGCCCCTTTCCGACCGGCCCAGAATCGCGCTCGTTCCGTCTCATTCTGTGCCACCCGCACCTCTCGCGCTCCATGAGCTCGGCAAATGTCGATCACCCGAGCCACATCGCGCACGACAGCCGGCTCCAGTCCATCCAGTTCGATGATCAGCACGGCGGCGGCGTCGGTCGGATATCCGGCGGCGAAGATCGAGGCTTCCACGAGGCCGATGGTGGCCTTGTCCATCATCTCCAGAGCGGCCGGAATGATGCCGGCGGCGATGATCTCTGAGACGGTGTGGGTCGCCGCTTCGATCGTCATGAAGTCGGCGAGCAAAGTCTCAACCGTGGGCGGACAGCGGAGCAATCGGACGGTGATCCTGGTGGCGATCCCGAACATGCCTTCCGAGCCGATGAACAAACCGCGGAGGTCATAGCCGAGCGCGTCGGCACCATCGCCGCCGAGTTGGACGATCTCCCCGTCGGGCAAAACGACTTCCAGTCCCAGAATGTGATTGGTGGTCATTCCGTATTTGAGGCAGTGCGGCCCACCGGAGTTCTCGGCGACGTTCCCACCGATGGTGCAGGCCGTCTGGCTCGATGGATCGGGGGCATAGAAGTAGCCGGCATCGGCGACGGCTTGGGAGAGGTGGACGTTGATGACGCCCGGTTCGACGACGGCCCGTTGATTCTCGTAATCGATCTCCAGGATGCGGTTCATTCGCGCCAGCTCGATGATGACGCTCTCGGGAGAGGGCACAGCTCCCCCACTCAGCCCGGTTCCCGCCCCTCGAGGAAGAAAGGGAATCCCGCGTTCGGAGAGAAACCTGACGACGGCGGCGACTTCCTCGCGGGATTCGGGGAAGACGACCGCTCGTGGTCGGCGTTTATGATAGGTGACGGCATCCGATTCGTAGACGATCAGTTCATCGGGCTCGGACAGAACCCGATCCGGATCGAGAAGGTGGCGCAGTTGTTCGATGACCGGATCCATCAGGTATCATTGTGGCACGTGCCCTCTGGAAGGGTCAATGATGGTGACCGGTATGGGATGCGCCGAATGAGATGGAAGATCAGGATATCAGCGTCGTCTCCTCCGGTCGGCGGCTCTTCTGCAGGGCTATACCCTCTACCGGAGAATGTCCAAAAATTTTTCTACCAAAAAAATTTCTTGACACCAATACCGAGTATGTCTATTATGTGTAGTGACGTTGTGAAGGGAATGAGAGGTATTATAAAGGCCACCTACTGCGGTAATAGTGAGGGGCTCAAATCACGGCTGGCAGTCAGGATGCACGCCGATGAGCGTTGCCTTGGTCGGTGGACGCCGGTGAGGAGGTTCTCCCACGGCGATCTGGTGGCGGTGAAGGCCTTGCGGAAAGCCGGTAGCAGGGTGCGAACCGCCAGTGACTGGACCTTGTTGATGCAGGCTGTACTGTAGGATTTCCTCTCAGTTACGACGACACGGGATCAACCTCACGATTTGGACTCCCCACGGTCGGATGGTCTACGAAATCATGGCCGTAGTGTGAGGCGTTGGCCTTGCGCTATGGGCGAAGGGGGAAGCGATGAGGCATAGTGTCATTCACCTTAGGAAGCGGGGAGTCATTCACCTTACAAAGCAGGGCGTCATTCACCTGACAGTGCTCACCTTGATGGTGGTGATGGTGGGTGCGGTGATGAAGGAAGTGGGGATTGGTGTGAGGGTTGAGGCGACCGGGGGTGTGGTTGTGGTGGCGGCCGGGCGGGGGCGTCCGTGGGTGAATTTGCGGGATGGGGTGGAGGTGGAGGCCGAGTATGCCGGGCCGGCAGGGTTGCGGCAGGTGATGGAGCAGGCCGTGGTGGTGCCGCGGGCGCTGGCGGCGGGCGATGTGGATGAGGATGGGGTATTGGATGTGGTGGTGGGGTATGCGGGGCCCCGGGGAGGGGTTTTGGCGGTGCATCGGGGGAATGTGGGGTTGCTGTTTCCCTATGGGGAGGGGGATCGGCGGCCGTTTATGCC
>JALSQX010000064.1 GCA_026985075.1 Blastocatellia bacterium
GTAACGCATTACCCACAGGTCGGGACCGGAAATCAAGGGTTTTCGTGTAACTCTCAGATGAAGTTTGGCTTACAGCGAAAGGCCGAGTGGGTAACGGATTACACACCGGTGGGTAACGCGTTACCCATGGTGATCGTCTAAATGCGAGCATATGGCGACACCTTGTGTTAAACCGATGGCGTATGGTACACGGGGAATTGTGGAAGAAGACGATCGAGCAGGCTTAGCCAAGATGATCAGTTGCCTGGCTCTCCGGAGCACGACGAGTAGGGAAGACGTATCGTTGTCAGAGCCTGGGGGATGTTGAGTGCTTTGACGGTGAGCTGCCTCGAATGCGGCGCATGTTGGATGATCCGGAATCGTTCCTGGACCGTCTGAGAGAAAGAGAAAGGAGGATTGTGCTGGATGAGATTCACCGGCTGTGAGATCCAGCCCAAGTCCTGAAAATCGCCGCCGACTATTATCCGATGTATGTGGTCGGTGGCAACGTTTGAGCCTCGCTCTCTGTGAGCCTTCAGGGGGCGATACCCCCAAGGAGAAAAATTCGTTGTGGCTGCTGACGTTGATCGGCCTTTCCCGAGCGTTTACCGAGGCGTCCAAGTCCAGTTCGTGAATCTTCGCACGGTCGTAGCGAGGATCTCGGGCTCCCGGTTTCTGCCAGTGCTTCGAGGTGGGACCGGCATAGTCAGGATGCCTTGCGCTATAGGCGCTTGGGCGGACAATCCCGGCTGATGGCGTATTGAACCCCTCCTTACAAACCGGAGGGACATGCCGACTTCATATAACCTCACGGCCCTTATTTCATCGCACTGCGAAAATCTTTCCCGGCGTGAGTCTCATGTCCTTTCATGTCGTCCTTCAGGCTGATCGGCTTCCACTCGACGAGAGCCATTCTGCTCACCCCTTTGACCGAGGAGGCGACCGTGTGTTAGGATGAATCGCGAGTCATCGCGGAGAGAGGCTCGATGGACGTCAGCAAAGGGGCTCCTTCATTGACACGGAACATGCGAAGGGAGGAGTTTCTGGCCTTTCCAGAAGGTCCACCCGATTATGAGTTTGAACAGGGGGAAGCGATTCGCGTGGTGAGACCGCACTCTCGGCACCAGAAGATGCTCATGCGCTTGAGCGCCATCCTCGATCAATACGTGAGCGATCAGAATCTGGGCGCCGTCTGGATTCAAATCGATGTTTTCCTCAGCGAAGATCGTATCTATTCGCCGGATATCGTCTATCTGGCTCGCGAACACGCGGATCGACACGACGAAGAGACGGGCAAGATTCATGGCACTCCCGATCTCGTCGTGGAGATCATCTCGCCGCACACGGTGGCCAGAGATCGGGTGACCAAGTTCAAGGCGTATCTTGCCGCCGGCGTCCCGTTCTACTGGCTGGCCGATCCCAATGCGCTCACCTTGGAAGAATTCGTCGCTCAGCCGGACGGCTACCTTTGTACCGCCAGTGCGGCCGCCGGGGAGACGTTTCGACCAACCTGCTTTCCGGGATTAGAAATCGACCTTCAAAGATTGCTCTCCTAGTTGGCGATGAGCGCTCCACTCTCAGCCCGTTCCTCCTTCAATGAATTGGCACAGATTCGCTGATGAAGGGATGAATCTCTTCAGTCATCAGTGGACTTGTTCAATGGAGGGTGGCGCAAGTTGTCAACGTGCGCTACTTCACGTTTCACCCTGTGTGACGGACATCAGTACGCGAGCGATTCCTCTGCAGATCGCTCTCCGCGTCGACGATGAACGCCTCACACACGCCCTGTTGTCAGGGATCATCCTCGGGGTGGAGATCAACTGGGGGCATCAATCCTCCCGAGAGGGAAGTAGAATGAGTCCGTCGACCCGTGAGGTCGTTTCACATCGCCAGGGGCCCTCTCCATCACTCGCCCATCGCTGCCGCTTCCAGTTGTTCGGCCGGGATGTCGAAATTGGCATAGACATGTTGAACGTCATCGTGCTCTTCCAGGGCCTCCCACAATTTGAGCATCGTTTCGGCGTCTTTGCCCTCCAGCTTGACGAAGGATTTCGGCAGCTTGGTGATCGTCGCCGTCACCGGTTCCAGTCCCGCCGCTTTGACCTTCTCCAGCACAGTCTCAAAATGCTCCGGCGCGGTGATGACCTCGTAGTTGTCTTCGTCCTCGCGCACATCTTCAGCTCCGGCTTCGATGGCCACATCGTAGATCTGCTCTTCCGAGACGGAAGATTTACTGAACGTGAGATACCCTTTCGTTTCGAACATCCAGGCCACACAGCCGGTTTCGCCCAGATTGCCGTTGTACTTGGAGAAGATATGACGAATTTCCGAGACGGTCCGCGTCTTATTATCGGTGACCGCTTCGACCAGTACGGCCACGCCGCCGGGCCCATATCCTTCGTAGGAAACCTCTTCCAGGCGCGCGCCCTCGAGTTTCCCGGTGCCCCGATCGATGGCCCGCTGAATGGTGTCCTGGGGCATATTGGCGGCTTTGGCGTCGGCGATGGCTTTGCGAAGGCGAGGATTGGTATCCGGATCGCCTCCTGCTCGCGCAGCCACCGTGATCTCGCGGATGAGCTTATTGAACAGTTTGCCCCGCTTGGCATCGGCCGCGCTCTTTTTATGCCGAATCTGATGCCATTTCGAATGTCCGGACATGATTCTATCCCTTTCCCAAGATAGCGTTCGCAGGAGTACTATACCACCTTCGTTCGCGGGTTCGCAAATTCACCATGGTCGGCTCTGATCGGTGCTTCTCGGGAGGTGAAGCATTATCATCTCCACTCCGAGAGTGGGTCTTGCGGCCGCCGATGTCCAATGTCACGGCGATCCCCTCTGTTCAGCTTTCTCGATCTTGGCCCAGGTGTCTCGAAGAGGAACGGCCCGATTGAACACGAGCCCTCCCGGAGCTGAGTCAGGATCAACGCAGAAGTAACCGAGTCGCTCAAACTGATAGTGATCGCCTGGCGAGGCCGTGGCCAGACTCGGCTCGACGCGACAGGAGGTCAGAACTTCGAGCGATTTCGGATTCACGTAATCCAGCCAATCCTTGCCCTCCTCGACCTCGTTGGGATTCTCCTTGATGAACAACCGATCGTAGAGGCGAACTTCAGCCGGGAGCGCATGCGCCGCCGATACCCAGTGGATCGTCCCTTTGACTCTCCGTCCCGGCGGCGTCGGACCGAGGCCCGTCTCCGGATCGTACGTACATCGCAGCTCGAGGATCTCCCCGGTCCGTTGGTCTTTGATCACGTCGACGCATTTGATGATGTAGGCATAGCGCAATCGGACTTCCCGACCGGGAGCGAGGCGGAAGAACTTCTTCGGCGGATCTTCGCGAAAGTCGTCCCGTTCGATATACAGCACGCGGGAGAAGGGCACCTTGCGCGTGCCCATGCCGGGGTCTTCAGGGTTGTTCACCGCTTGGAGTTCCTCGACGCGATCTTCGGGATAATTGACGAGAACGACTCGGAGGGGGCGGAGCACGGCCATGGCTCGCGGGGCGCGTCGATTGAGATCTTCCCGGAGGCAATGCTCGAGCAGGGCGATGTCCACGAGATTCTCCTTCTTGGCCACTCCGATGCGTTCGCAGAAGTCACGAATGGCTTCCGGCGTATAGCCCCGGCGCCGTAATCCCGAAATGGTCGGCATCCGTGGATCGTCCCAGCCGTTGACGATTCCTCGTTCCACTAACTCCAGCAGCTTTCGCTTGCTCAACACCGTATAGCTCAGGTTGAGTCGAGCGAATTCGATCTGCTGTGGGTGATAGAGACCGAGTTGATCGAGAATCCAGTCATAGAGCGCACGGTTATTCTCGAACTCCAGCGTGCAGAGCGAGTGGGTGATGCCTTCGATGGAATCCGAGATACAGTGAGCGAAATCGTACATCGGATAGATGCACCACCTGGTCCCCGTCCGGTGGTGGGGCACGTGTCGAATGCGATAGAGGATGGGATCTCGCATGACGATGTTGGGGGACGCCATGTCGATCTTGGCGCGGAGGACGTGCTCGCCATCTTTGAATTCCCCGGCGCGCATCCGCTCGAACAGTTCCAGATTCTCTTCCACCGACCGATTCCGATAGGGACTCTCTCTTCCCGGCTCGGTCAGGGTGCCCCGGTATTGTCGAATCTCTTCGGGGCTCAAGCTGTCGACGTACGCCTTTCCCAACTTGATGAGCTGGACGGCGTACTCGTAGAGCTGATCGAAGTAGTCCGAAGCGTAGAACTCCCGGTCACCCCAATCGAATCCCAGCCAGCGAATGTCCCGTTTGATCGATTCCACGTACTCGACGTCTTCCTTGGTGGGATTGGTATCATCGAACCGGAGGTTGCAGAGTCCCCCGTATTCCTCCGCCACACCAAAATTGAGGCAGATGGATTTGGCGTGTCCGATGTGGAGGTAGCCATTGGGCTCTGGGGGGAATCGGGTGTGAACGCGCCCCCCGTACTTGTTGGTCCTCAGGTCCTCTTCGATGATCTGGCGGATGAAATCAGTCGAGGGAGTCCCTGCCGTCGCCTTCATCTCGTCAAGCTTCTTGCCTCTGTCCGGTCCCATCTTTTTCATGGTAGCACATTCTGATGAGTTGTTCAGCGATCGCCGATCAATGAGGGTTTCCGCGCTTCTGCCCATCGAGGCGTCCTGCCGGGCGATGAGGCGATCCGGTCCTCGGACGCTCGCCGCGGCGCTTCCGGTGAGCGTTCTCTCGTTGGCCTTCGGCGAACGCAGCGCCGGGAGATCATCCCAAAATGATGGGAGAAGCGGAACATCCTGACGATTCGGTTCACACGGCGTCACCGGGCTCGCGCTTCGGCCTCGTCGATCCAATCCACAGCGCGGCGCAGGCGATGGACGGTTCGTTCTTGACCGACGGCGACGATGACGTCGAAGATACCCGGGGTGACGGCGCTTCCGGTGAGCGCCGCCCGGACGGCGTTGATGAGGAGGCCGGCTTTCACGCCTCGCTCGGCGGCTAACTCCCTGAGCACGCGCTCGGTCGTCTCCAAGGTGAACGGATGGAGTTGCTCGAAGCGGTGGGCCAGTTCGGGGAGGAGTTCTCGCAGTTGTGGATGACGGAGGTTTTTCATCGCCTTGGGTTCGATGGGATATTCGTCCGAGAGATATGGCCGGCCCGCCTCGACGAAATACGTCAACGTGCGGGCGCGGACTTTGAGCAGATCGATGAGGTGGAGGAACCAGGCGCGTTTTTCGCCCGCCAGTTCTTCTCTCCAGAGACCGGCCTTCTTCAATTCCTCTCGAACGAGCGGCTCGAGCTGTTCGGCGGACATCGCCCGCAGGTATTGCCCGTTCATCCACAGCGCCTTCTCGAAATCGAACACGGCGTTGGACTTGCTGATGGCGTCCAGCGAGAAGCGCTCGATGAGTTCTTCGGTGGAGAATATTTCCTGCTTGGTGTCGCCCGGCGACCAACCGAGGAGAGCCAGAAAATTCCTCAGCGCCGCGGGCACGAAGCCCATCTCCCGATAGGCCGTCACGCTGGTCGCGCCATGGCGTTTGGAGAGTCGGGATCGATCCGGTCCCAGGATGAGCGGCAGATGCGCGAAAACGGGAAGGTCCAGACCGAAGGCCCGATAGAGGAGCACCTGTTTGGGCGTATTGGAGAGGTGATCGGCTCCGCGAATGATGTGGCTGATGCCCATGTCGGCGTCATCCACCACGACGCTCAAATGATACGTCGGGTGTCCGTCAGAGCGGAGCAACACGAAATCCTCGATATCTCGATTGTGAACTTCAATACGCCCGTAGACGCGATCCTCAAAGATCGTGCTTCCATCCAGGGGGACCTTGAACCGGATCGCCCGGGGCACACCAGCTTGGAGTTTCGCCCTCACTACCTCCTGGGGAAGGGAGCGGCAACTCCGATCGTATTGCCAGCGACTGGGATCGGCGCCGGCGCGTTGCCGTTTGGCGGCCAACTCTTCGGGTGAGCAAAAGCAGTAGTAGGCATCGCCGGATTGGACGAGAGCTTGAGCCCGCTGGCGGTAGAGCATCAGCCGCTGCGATTGGAAATACGGGCCTTCATCCCAGTCCAACTCCAACCATCGCAGCCCGTCTAAGATTCCCTCGACCATATCCTCGGAGGACCGCTCGACGTCGGTATCTTCGATCCGCAGGATGAACGTCCCACGATGCTTGCGAGCAAACAGCCAGTTGAATAATGCTGTCCTCGCTCCTCCGACGTGCAGATAGCCGGTAGGAGAAGGGGCGAACCGAACGCGGATCTCTGCCGTTTTCATCTGGGAGTTAGTCACCGAAGTCGCGAACCGATTGGCGACACCCGAGTGATTGGTATGAACCGTTGGTTGACGTCGCTCGATCCCGGAATGAGGCTGGCGGAGGGGGTGGGATTCGAACCCACGGAGGGCTTTTACACCCTCAACGGTTTAGCAAACCGCCCGATTCGACCGCTCTCGCACCCCTCCGTAGTCCTCAATTGTCAAAACATCGAGCCGCCGATTCACATTAACGCCAATACCTCCGATTTCTCGTGTCCACAGAAGGAAAGTATCTCTGAACCTCCGCTCATCTGTCAAGCCGCATCAATTCGGCTTCACCGTCTCACGGCGTAGTATCCTTCGCGCGCGCGGGCGATATAGGCAGGGTTGCCAGTGACCACGCGAATTCGTCGGAAGCGGCCGTCGAAGTTCGTGTTTTTGGGGACGTAGCGCAGGACGTATTGCGTATTCAACTCTTCGGCGATATCGCTGTAAACGTCCTTCAATTCCGATTGGTTTCGAGGGAAGTAGATTTCGCCGCCGGTGCGTTCGGCCAGCATGGCGAGCCATTGCTCGGCTCGATCGAGCGCCTGAAGATAGTATTGGATGTAGGGGTCGCGAGGATCGATTGGCCTCAGGAACGAGGGCGCCCGGCGTCCGATCAGATAATCGCGAATGGCGCGCGTCTTGCTGATCACATAGACGCTCGCCTCGGCGCGTCGAATGGCTTCGAAGGCTTCGGCAGGGCTCTTCGGAGGCATGGGTTTTTCTCGTCGTCCGCGGGTTTGGGGGACCTGACCGCGATACGTGTCCACGCCATCGGTAAAGGCGATGATCGTTCGACGTCCTTTCACCCGGGAGAGTTTCTCGGCCGCCGTATACAGGGCATTATAGAACGCCGTGGCGCCCGTCGCCGGCAGAGTCATCAGAGCGCGTTGGAGGCGGAGCTTGTCCGACGTCCAGTCCTGAATGACGCGGACGCGGTCGTTGAATTGAATGATGCAGGCGCGATCTTGCGGCCTCAGTTGATCGATGAGGGTCAGTGCTGACAGGCGGATGTTGTTGATCTCCGTGCGGACGCTTCCCGAGACATCGATGAGCATGACGATGGCCGCAGGGACGGATTCAGTATCAAATCCGGTGATCTCCTGGCGGACGCCGTCTTCGTAGAGGATGAAATCGTCCTTGGTCAGGCCGGGAATGGGGCGGCCGTAGCGATTCCGCACGGTGACCGGGACGAGGACCTCGGTCGCCTCCAGGGAGATGACATCCGGTTCCTGCTGTTGGACCTGACCGTCGCGAGTTCGTGGAACGGGATGGCGCCAGCGACCACTCTGTCCATGCACGATGACGTTCCCCAGCGTCAGGACGACGATGACAGTAACCCTCAGCTTCCTCGCCAACATCGGGATGATTATGACAGAATTTCTCCCCTTCAGACAAGCCACATCGACGAGAAATATGTTATGATTAGCGGGGAATCCAGAAAAATTATGGACAAGGAGGAATGCGCCAATGAAGAAGATGGGAAAATATCTGGTCGGTGGTATGATCGTGGGTGCGATGATGGGTGCGATGTGGTTCGTCGTTCGGGCTCAGCAGGAGAATGTGACGGGTCCCACCGTGCTCAGATATTCCAACGTGAAGTGGAGTCCGAGTCGAAACGGGCTGGTTGGCGCCAATATTCGATTGGTCAGGGAGGATGGAACCCTTCGAGGGACGTTCACGCTGTTCGAGGGAGGAGAGACGGGGCGGCGCTACCGACTTCGGGGGACCATCTCCGGCTACCAGGTTCGCTTCACCGTTCGCGCAGGCCAGAAGACGCTTCGTTTTCGGGGAGAGATCAAGGACGGTTCACTGGTGGGCACGTTGATCACGATCATGCCCGACGGCACGCGCCAGGAGTCAGAGTTCAAGGCCCGCCAGCTTTATGGATGATGGGGTGGAAGAGATGAAAGAGCGCGTGCATCCATTGAGCGCCAATATTGAATTGGAATACACCATCTTGTGCGATGATGTGCGGCTGGAGGCGGGGAACAAGCTCACCCTCGTCGGCGTGTTCTATGGAGTTTTTGTTCCCCAGCTTCCGGTGACCATTATCAAGTTCGCCGTCCTCAATCATTGGCGCGGGGAAGGGCAATATCTGACCGAGGTGCGCATCTTGTCGCCCGACCGTGCGCAAGTCATCGTCGCCTCGCGCCCGTCCAGCTTTCAGGTCCATGCCAATGGGTATGCGGACAACGTGACCATCTTCGCCAATGTCACCTTCCCCGTTGAGGGGAACTATGTCGTTCAAACGCTGGTCGATTCGCATTTATTTGCCGAGCGCTTGTTGCCGGTGGGCATCATCGACCAATCGGTCCGGAGCGCCGAGACGTCCAGTCAGCGCATTCATTGATCGACCAGGCCGGAGTGAAAGGAGAAGACTTTCTGGAACCTCGAAGCCGGGAAGTCGTGTAAGCCAATGGGTCATCGATATCGTGAGGGAGACGCGCCTGTGGCTATGGAGGCGGTGAGTTGCCAGGCCCCCCTCGGGGAGGTCGTGAGTCCCCGCTATGGGGCGCTGGATGATCATGAACTGATGGAAGCGACCCGACGAGGGGATGAGGCTGCATTCTATGAGCTGGTTCAGCGCTATCGGACGCCGATCACCAACTATCTCACGCGTATGCTGAACGATTACGATATGGCCATTGATCTAGCCCAGGAGACATTCATCCGCGTCTTCACCAGCGCTCATCGCTACCGTGCCGATCACCGGTTTTCCACCTACATTTATCGGATCGCCACTAATCTGGCCATCAGCGAGTTGCGTCGGCGTAAGCGGTGGCGGTTGGTCTCGCTGGTTTCGTTCTTCGCCCCGCCAGAAGGCGCCGAGGAAGGTGCTGAACTGGATGTGCCCGATCACCGTCCACTTCCGGAGGGCGCGCTCATCGAGGATGAACGGCGACAGATGGTGAGGCGCGCCGTCGCCTCGCTCCCGGAGAAATACCGAGCCGCCCTCATCCTCCGAGACATCGAGGGGCTGGAATATGAGCGCATCGCCGAAGTTCTGCGGTTACCCCTCGGCACGGTGAAATCGCGGATCAATCGGGCGAGACGGTTACTCCGGGAGAAGTTGCGAGCCCATCTTTGAGGGGGAGGATCAGAGCCATGCGTTGTGAGCAGGTGAAACAACAGTACGATCCAACCTGTGATCCGCCTCAGTCCATCGCCGAGCACCTGGCTCGCTGTGCTCCTTGTCGGCAGTATGCGACGGAACTGCAGCGGCTCACCGCTTTGCTCCGGTCCGAGCCGGAGATTCCCGTTCCCGCTGATTTCAATCGGCAACTGCAACGTCGCCTCGAGGCAGTGCGAACCGGCTCCTCGGCGTGGTGGCGGTTCGGCGACCTGCGCTATGCGCTCCCTCTTGCCGCGATGCTGGTGATGGCCGTCGCCGCAGTGATCATCATGAACCGTCCGGAACCGAGTTCTTCATCGCGACCAGGGCCATCACTGGTCCGTGCGCCGGCCCAGCCTGAACGGGAATCCCTGGAGGTGCCGAAAAAGATGGAAGTGGTGGCCGCGCGACCGGCGATGCCCAGCCCACCGCCTCGGGAGTCCGGTCACTCATCGCCCTCCCTTCGGGAAGGACGAGCTTCCCTGGCGCTGGGCGAGGAAGCAGTTCCCCAGGAACCCTGGCTGTTGGGGGGTTCGGAGAATTCTCCGATTCTCCTCCTGATTCGCGAGCCATCGGGGCGCGAGGAACGATTGGTGAGACTGCCTTCTGTCGTCGTCGGAGCGGAAGCCAAACCGGCGACGCTCTCCCTGAGCATGTCCGAGAAGGGGACGGAGAATGTGTTTTGACGGAGGCCGACCTATGCTGTGGAGGGTGATGATCGTCCTTCTCGCCATCGCCGTACCGGCCGGGGCTCAACAAGCGACGCCGCACGCCAAGGCCGTCGAGGAAGGAGCCTCCGGGCGCCGCGCCGTTCCCTGGCTCGTGACCGTCGTGCACACATTGAGCGTGAAAGATGTCATCGACCAGTTGCGCGCCAAGGGATTCCTCGTTTCACCTTTGAATAAAGCAACATCCCGCTCTCAGGCCATCACCAATGTGACCTCCGGCCTCGTCATCGGGCCATCGGGGCGCATTCTCGTGCGGTTGGCTAATTTCAAGGATAAACTGGGCGTCCCCATTCGACCGAAACCAGAGGCGATAACGGTCATCACCGGGGATGGGCGACGGCTCAAGCCATCGGTGGTCGCTTACGATCCCACCACCGGATATAGCGTATTGGAAGTCCCTGATCTGGCCGTCAAACCACCGGCGTTCGCCTCGACGTTCACTCCTTCGCAACAGGGCGAGCAGGTGCGATTGTTGTTTCAGGTCCCGGATCACATCGCCGCTCGCGCTGAGAGTGATTCTCGAGCATCGCGGGCACCCGCCGCGAAAAAGCTCGTTGGCCCCATCCCCATTCAGCGAGCGAATGAACCCCTCGGCCTTCGCATTGTGGAAGATAGCGTGCGCATTACTCCTCGAGGCGGGACGGGTCGGGCGCGCTCCGGCGATGTGAACGTCGTCGAGTTGAAGCTCGATCGATCCACCGTATTCGGCGAGAGCGTGGTCCTGAACAAGAGGGGACAGGTCGTTGGCCTGATGGAGTTTCTCGGGCCGGCCATGGGCGTGGTGAAGTCCATTGACCAATTGCGAGCCATGGCCGAGCGCCTCCTCTTGCAGAATGAGCGTCGACGAGGGTGGTTGGGCATCCGGGTCGAACAGTTATCCAATGCGGCAGTCAAGCAACAATTCAGTCCCCACGCAGCGGGGAAAGCCCGCCTCCGGGTGAAAGACGTCTTCCCCAATAGCCCGGCCGAGCGCGCCGGCGTGCGGCCGGGGGACTTCATTCGCCGGGTGAACGGGCAACTGGTCAAGACGCTCGGTCAACTGGCCGCGCTCACCTCGCCGCTCCCGGTAGGTTCAGAGGTGCGACTGGAGATCTTGCGGGATGAGGCCGTTCACCAGCTCACGCTTCGGATCGCCCCGCGGCCGAGCGGGTTCGCCCGAGCGCTCACCCGAGCCAATCGCTTCGGGCGGACTCCGGCCCTCGAACGAGCGGCGGGCGATGAGCGAGCTCGGGTGCAGAGAACGACCGTGGGGACGCCCGCCGGTCGATTGCTTCGCTGGGGGCTCAAGGTCGAGTCGTTGACCGACCAACTGAGGACGTTCTTCGGCGTTCCGGGGACGGGCGGCGTGCTCGTCACCGAGGTGACGATGACGCGCCCCGCCGGACAGGTGGGCCTGCGCGCCGGTGACGTCATCGTCGCCGTCAATGGTGAGCCGGTAGCCAATGAACGCGATCTGGTGGAACGGCTTCATCAATTCTCTCGATCGTCGGGGAAAATCGCTCTGTCCATCTATCGTCATCGGCGGCCTCTGGTCATCTCCGTCGAGCCCTCGCGACTCTTCTGATGCCGACGAATCTTCCATCTTAGGTGGTCGAATCGAGAACGTCATGCGCGCTTCTGTCACCGTGACCCTCATGCTCGTCCTTCTGGCCGGCCTCCTGACGCCCGCCCCGTTCGCTTCGAGGACGACATCTCCTGCTGTCGATTCGGAGACCGACCGATTGATCCGGGTGAACGTGAGCGTCTGGGATGCGCGTGGCCGGCCGGTAAGAGATCTCTCGGCGTCAGATTTCCGGGTTTCCCAGGATGGGGTTCCCCTGGCGATTCAGCGGTTCATCAAACCGACGACCCCTCTACGGGTCATGATAATGGTGGACACCAGCGGAAGCATGCGGCGAGCGTTTGCGCGCCTCCAGACGGCGCTCTTAGATTTCGTCTCTTCCTTCGGCAGGTACGATGAGATCGCCCTGGTGTCGTTCACGCGAGATCCGTTCGTGGAGACCGATTTTTCGGTCAACGTGGATCGCGTCAAGCGAGCCATCAGGGAGCTTCAGCTCACCCGGGAACGGATCGAGGTGACCTGGCTCATTGATGCCCTCCCTCTGGCTTTAGATGAGCTTCGAGAATCGGGCGAGCGGGTACGGACGGCGCTCATTCTCGTCACTGACGGTCTGGATCGAGGAAGCCATCGCGTGACCAAGAAGCAGCTGCTTCTGATGGCCAGTCGGGATCTGGTGAGCATCTACGTCATTCAGGCATACGGGCGAAAGAATGGCTTTCTGCAAGCGCTCTCCGGCGTCACCGGCGCTCGAGTGTATCGCGTCGACAAGGATCTGGAGAGGCACCTGGAACAGCTCGCTCGTCATTTGAGCGCCCACTACGTTTTAGGCGTCGCTCTTCCCGCTCGTCAATCGAAGGCCAAGCAACGCCCCCTCAGCGTGACGGTGGCCCGGTCGGGGGTCACCGTGGTCGCTCCCACCGCATATCGAACGCCATGACTCCGCGCCGACGTTTCCCTCAGTGGGAGTCCGTGCCTGGTCAGAGGGTGAGGCGGCGTCTGGATTTCTCTCGGTGGCGCTCCAGCGCCAACTCGATCAGTCGGTCGATGAGCTCGGGATAGCGAATACCACTCGCTTCCCAGAGTTTCGGGTACATGCTGATGCTGGTGAACCCGGGGATGGTATTGATCTCGTTGACCAGCAGGCGGCCCGTTCGGCGCTCAATGAAGAAATCCACGCGGGCCATGCCCGATCCATCGATGGCCTGGAATGCCCGAATCGCCCATCGTTGGAGCTTGGCGGTGAGGCGGGCGGGGAGTTTGGCCGGGATGATGAGCTGGGCGGCATCGTTGATGTACTTGTCCGTGTAATCGTAAAACTCAGCGCCGGGGATGATCTCGCCGGGGAGGCTGGCCATGGGCGCGTCGTTGCCCAGGACGCTGACCTCGATTTCGCGGCCCTCGATGGCCTCTTCGATGAGGATCTTGCGATCGAATTCGGCGGCCAGCTCGATAGCGTCTTTCAAGGCGCTTCCCTCCTTGACCTTGGTGATTCCCACCGAAGAACCGAGGTTGGCCGGTTTGACGAACACGGGGAGGCCCATCTTTCGCAGAATGCGTCCGATGATGGCCGCCGGGCGCTTTCGCCAGACGCTCCTCTCGATGGCCAAGTAGTCGACCACTGACAAGCCAGCCTGGCGAAACAGCCGTTTCATCATGTCCTTGTCCATGCCCACGGCCGATGCCAGTACGCCGCAACCAACGTAAGGGATGTCGGCCAGTTCCAGTAATCCTTGGATGGTGCCATCCTCACCATAGGGGCCGTGGAGCACGGGGAAGACGACGTCGAGCGGCATCCGCTTGATGAGGTGCATGCCAGAATCGAAGGTCAGCAATCCGCCCAATTGAGCATCGCCGGGAAGGATGATCTCGGTCGCGCGGCGATCGGTCATCCAGCGCGGCAGGGAGGGGAGCGTCCCTCTGGGGAGCAGGCGTCGGGCTTCACTCGGCGGAAGCCAATGTCCGTCCTTATCGATGGCGATGGGGATGACCTCATATTTGCGCCGATCCATGGCGCGGATGATCGATCCGGCGGAGATGAGCGAGACCTCGTGTTCGCCGGATCGACCGCCAAAGATGACGCCCACGCGAAGTTTCTCAGTCAATGTCGTCCTCCTCGCTCGGTGATCGCCGGTTCATAGGATGCGCTGGCCGAAGGCCGAGAGAATGAGTTCCACGGCCAACGCGCCAGTCTGATTTCGCGTGTCCAGAATGGGATTGACTTCGACGACTTCTATGGCGATAACCCGCCGGCTGTCAGCGATCATCTCCATAGCCAGATGAGCCTCGCGATACGTCGCCCCGCCGACGACCGGCGTACCCACACCTGGAGCGTAGGTGGGGTCGATGAAGTCCATATCCAAACTCACCAACAGGCCGGCCGTCCCCGTCGTGGCTATGGCGAGGGCCTCTTCCATGACCGCCCGGATGCCGCGCTCGTCGATATCGCGCATGGTGAACACCCGGAGCCCGCTCGATCGGACGTTCTCTCGCTCCAGATCATCGATGCTCCGGACGCCGATGAGCGCGCAGGCGCGAGCATCCAGTTTGGGGGCGAATCCCTTCAGGTGAGTGAGTTCCCGCGGACCCATCCCTAATGAAGCGGCATAAGGCATGCCGTGAATATTCCCCGAGGGCGTCGTCTCCGGCGTATTCATATCGGCGTGAGCGTCAAACCAGATGACGCCCACGTTCTGGCCGCGCCGCCGATAAAACGCCGCCACGCCGGCGATCGTGCCCACGGAGATCGATTGATCGCCTCCGAGCACCAGCGGGATGGCGCCCTCATCGAGGATGGCTTCGACGCGGTCGGCCAATCGCTGGTTGGCCTGAGTGACTTCGGGCAGGTACTTGGCGCGAGGATGGGTCATCGAGAGGACTTCGGGGATGGGGACGGGGACATCGCCCCGGTCAATGACCTCGTACCCCAGTCGCGCCAGTCGTTTCTGGAGATCGGCCATGCGGATGGCCGAGGGACCCATATCCACGCCTCGGCGATCGGCGCCGAGATCCATGGGAACGCCGATGATGCGAATCTGTTTGTCGGTGGTTGTCGTCGTCATGGTCGGATCGCTTTGATCAGAGAAAAGACCCAGGAGTGCGTCGTCCACGGTCTCTGGAGTCCTCGGATGATGATGGGTTGGAAACCGGCATCGACGAGCATCTGGGCCAGTTCATCGGCCGAATAAAATTCGGCCGCCGCTTCGGCTCGATCTTTTCTCACGTATTGATGATAGAGCGCGCGCCAGACCAGCCGCCAATCATTGAACCGGGAATGGGGAACGGTGGCCTCGGCAATGAGCAACCGTCCGCCAGGGGCGAGCACGCGATGGGCTTCAGTGATGAAAGCGCGGCCATCGAGCAAGCGGAACGATGAGCCGCAGGTCAGCACGTCGAACGTCTGATCGGGAAAGGGAAGGTCTTCGACGGCGGCGATGCGCCAGTCGATGAACTCCTCGAGACCCGCCGTCTGAGCCTGCCTGTAGGCCTGCTCGAGGATCTCCTCAATGGGACAGAGGCACGTGACCTGACCGGGATGAACGCGAGCGACCATCCGAAGGGCCAGCGTGACATCTTGGGAGGCGATGTCCAGGACTCGATCTCCAGGATGGAGATCGGCTTCGGCCAGCATGCGTTCGATGACGGTGACCAGGTCCAGTCCCGTCCTCCGTCGGAACCGCCGAGCGAACGCGCGATGAGGACGCACATCCTCGGTGGCTGGACGGGGCGATGGAAATGGGTTCGTTTCCACCATCATGTTGAGAGGAGCGATCGCCTCTCGGGCCATGCCCGGCAGAGGTGATCGAAAGCCTGTTCGGCCGAATCGACGATGACGACGTGCGGGAGATCGCGTCCATCGACGGCCAGGTGGCGGGCCCACGCTCGGACGACCCGCCGCCAGGGCGTCCCGATGAGCAGGAAGGGCGTCGGCGATGAGAACCACCTGAGGACGAGCAGGTTCCACATGAATGCCACTTCGGTGATCGTCCCGATGCCCCCCCGAAGTCCCACGAATCCGTCGGCCAGCTCAGCCATCGTCTTGAGACGAGCGAAGAGATTGGGGACGCGGATCTCCCGAGTCACGTATCGATTGGGCGGCTCGTCAAAGATGTCCACGGTCACGCCAATGACCACACCACCCGCCCGTCGTGCCCCGCGACTCGCCGCTTCCATGACGCCATCGTATCCGCCGGTGCAGACGATCGCTCCCGCGCGACCGAGGAGATGGCCGAGGCGCTCGGCGTGTCGGTATTCCTCGGCCTCGGCCGAACAACGGGAGTTGCCGAAAATGCACACGATCTTGTCAGTGAGTCGGGACATCGCTCGTCGTCGTTCCTCTCACTCGGCGCTCACGGCTTCAACCGATAGAGCGTGCGCGGGAAGGGAATCGCTTCCCGGACATGAGCGAGGCCGCACAACCAGGCCACACACCGTTCGATGCCCATGCCGAATCCGGCATGCGGGACCGATCCATAGCGGCGGAGGTCCAGATACCAATCGAACGCCTCTTCGGGGAGATGGTGTTCTTCGATGCGCTGCTTGAGCAAGGAGAGCGAAGCGATCCGTTGTCCGCCGCCAATGATCTCGCCATACCCTTCGGGGGCCAGGACGTCGACGCAGAGGGCGAGTTCGGGCCGCTCGGGATCGGGCTCCATGTAAAATGCCTTGACCGCTGCCGGATAGCGATGCACCATGACCGGTCGATCGAATTGCTCGGAGAGATACGTCTCGTGCGGCGAGCCGAAATCGTCGCCCCACTGGAATTCCAGGCCGCCCTGGTGAAGCCGCCTCACGGCTTCGTCATAATGAAGGCGGGGGAACGGTCGCTCGATGGCCTCCAGTTTGGACGTGTCCCGTTCCAACACGTCCAGTTGAGGCCGCCGCCGCTCCAGGACGCGCTCGACCACGGCCATGATCAACTCCTCGGCCAGCTCCATGATATCGTCCAGGGTGGCGTAAGCGATCTCTGGCTCCACCATCCAGAATTCCGTGAGGTGGCGTCGCGTCTTCGATCTCTCCGCTCGGAACGTCGGACCGAAGCAGTAGGTGCGTCCGAAGGCGGCCGCCGTCGCCTCGTTGTACAGTTGACCTGATTGTGTCAGGTACGCCTTCTCGTCGCCGAAGTAATCGACTTCGAAGAGCGTCGTCGTCCCTTCGCAGGCGGCGGGGGTGAAAATTGGCGTGTCGCAGAGAACGAAGCCACGATCGTCGAAGAAGTCTCGAACCGCTCGGATCACCTCGTGGCGCACGAGCATGATGGCATGCTGTTTTCGCGATCGAAGCCAGAGATGGCGGTGATCGAGCAGGAATTCGATACCATGTTCCTTCTTGGTGATCGGATAGGGTTCGGCGAGATGGACGACCTCCAATCCGGTGACATCGAGTTCATAACCACCGGGCGCGCGCTCGTCCTGGCGCACTCTCCCGCGCACGATGATCGCCGACTCTTGCGTGAGGCGATCGAAATCTTCCCATACCGACTCCGGGACGGCCGACTTGACGACGACGCCTTGAATGATGCCCGTTCCGTCTCTGATCTGAGGGAACATGATCTTCCCGCTGGAGCGCTTGTTGTACAACCATCCCTTGATGATGACGTCTTCGCCCACGTGGTGAGCGACCTCTGAGATCCATGCTCGCTTCATAATCGTTCAACAGATCCTCGGCATGATGGCGTTCAAACACCATATCCTACAACATGGAACCAGTGAGGGGAAGAGGGAATCATCGGGCCCTCAGGGGTGGATGACCAGGGCAAGATGCGTTATGATAAGGCCCTCCCTGGAGAGGGGAGAGTGGCCGAATCACCCCGAGAGGTGAGTCTGGTTCGGCCACCAGGCGAGCCGAGAGCCACAGCTCTTCTGGGACTGAACATAGTCGGTGGTGTCAGATCAGGGAAGGAGGAGGAAGGGATTCATGAAACTCTCAGAGAGAATGCCCCGGTTGGGAACCGAAACCGCTTTCGAAGTCCTCGTCCGAGCGCGAGCACTGGAAGCTCGAGGGAGGGACGTCATCCATCTGGAGATCGGAGAGCCGGATTTCAACACACCGGATTACATCGTCCAGGCGTGCATCCGCGCTTTGCAGCGGGGGGCCCATCACTATGGACCTTCTGCCGGACTGCCCGAACTGCGCGAGGCCATTGCCGAAGATTGCCTTCGGCGACGGGGCGTTCGCGTCGAGCCGGAGAATGTCGTCGTGACGCCCGGCGCCAAGCCCATTATATTTTTCACCCTGCTCGCCCTGGTGGATCCCGGCGATGAGGTGATCTATCCGAATCCCGGCTTCCCGATCTACGAGTCGATGATCAACTATCTGGGCGGGAAGCCGATTCCCATTCGATTGATCGAAGAAGAAGGGTTCGTCCTGGACGTCGACGAGTTGGTGAGGAGAATCAGCAATAAGACCAAGCTGATCATCCTGAACACGCCGCATAATCCCACCGGAGGGATCATCCCCCGGGAGGCCATGATGGAGATCGGTCGAGCCGCAGCCCACTATGGCGTTCCCATACTCAGCGACGAAATCTACAGTCGCATTCTCTACGAGGGAGAGCATTTCTCGATCGCTCAGGTGCCCGGCATGCTCGAGCAGACCATCATCCTGGACGGCTTTTCGAAAACGTACGCCATGACCGGGTGGCGGCTGGGATATGGCATCATGCCCAAAGCATTGGCTCAACAGATCGCTCGATTGCAAACCAACAGTAACTCCTGTACGGCGACGTTCACTCAGTTGGCGGGCATCACGGCCTTGCGGGACGAGGGCGATGAGGTCCGAGATATGGTGGCCGAATTTCAACGACGACGCGATTTCATCGTGAATGGGTTGAACGCGATTGACGGGATGTCCTGCGTCATGCCGCGAGGGGCCTTCTATGTCTTCCCCAATATCACCGCCACGGGATGGAAGAGCAAGCCGCTGGCCGACTATCTGTTGGAGGAAGCGGGAGTGGCCTGCCTCTCGGGAACGGCCTTCGGGAGCTATGGAGAGGGGTATTTGCGGTTCTCCTATGCCAACTCCATTGAGAATATCGGTAAAGCGCTCGATCGCATGGCTGGGGCGTTGGCCAAGGCGCGCCCGTCACCATGATGAGGCCCAACGCCACGGAACCGGTCGAGATCCACAGAGGATCTCCGATTCAAAGCGGATCGAGCTCGACGTTGCCTGCTGGTTCCGCACTTCATCGGGGAGGTGGTTTGATGGAAAGAAAGAAACCGGTGCGCGTGTTTGCGACCTGTGATATCGGCCAGGAGGCCATCGACGTGCTGCGCCGTCGTGGCTATGAGGTGGAGGTGTATCCCGAACCCACGCCACCACCGAAGGACCTCATCATCGAGAAGGTGAAGAGCGGGATCGATGCCCTGATCACCACGCTCCGCGATCCCATCGACGAGGAGGTCATCGCGGCGGGCGCCGGGACGCTGAAAGTCATTGCTCAGTATGCCGTGGGCGTGGACAATATCGATCGTCGAGCGGCCAACAAATACAAGATTCCCTTCACCAACACCGCCGAAGTGCTGACCGAGACGACGGCCGAGTTCGCTTTCTTCATCATGGGGGCCGTCGCCCGGAAGCTCTATTCGGCGGAGAAGCTGGTCGATGAGGGGAAGTGGAAGACGTGGCATCCCTATCTTCCCTTTCTCGGCGATGAGGTCACTGGCCGAACCATCGCCGTCATCGGCACCGGCCGCATCGGCAAGGCGATGGCCAAAAAATGCCTGGGGTTCGACATGGATATCCTCTGTTATGATGCCTATCCGGATGAGGACTTCATCGAGCGCCTCCGGCGCGTGGCCGAGGTCCGTCACCGGGAGGGCCTGTCGGGGCGGCAACAGCGCATCGAGTATGTCGCCTTCGATCGGGCGTTATCCGAGGCCGACTTTGTCAGCCTCCACGTTCCCCTCATCATGCCCGGCGATGGCCCGACCCCCACGTACCATCTCATCGGCGAGCGAGAGCTGAAGTTGATGAAACCGACGGCCTACCTCATCAATACGTCTCGCGGCCCGGTCGTCGACGAGCAGGCCCTGGCGCGGGCGCTACTGGAAGACTGGATCGCCGGAGCCGCGTTGGACGTCTTCGAGATGGAGCCCTTGCCGATGGACAGTCCACTCCGCGACCCGCGATTAGAGCATAAGCTCCGCAAGTATCCCCATTTTGCCAGCGCCGGCCGGGCTACCCGGTTGAGCACCGATCCCCATGTGGGTATGGCCGGACGGTGCATTCAGGGGCTCATCGATGTGATCGAGGGACATTATGGAGGCGATCCCAGGAAGATGCCTTATGTCGTCAATAAAGAGGCGTTCGATGGCCATGAGCAGTGAGCTCTCGTCGACGAGCCGTGACCGCCGGGCTAGCCTCTCCTCGGTCGCCGGCTCCGCCACTCATGGGCTCACGCTGGCCACGACCGATGGAGACTACGAGCTCGCGGGAGGGCCGAGGAGGTACCGAGCGATGGTCATCGATGGCTTGACGATCAACGGCTTCTCGCAGGGGACACTGCACCTGGGAGGGGGTGAGTTATGGAACTGAAAGTGGTCAAAGTGGACATTCCCGCCGATTGTAACATCATCATCGGACACAGTCATTTCATCAAAACCGTGGAAGACCTTCACGAGATCATGGTCGGGATTTCACCTCAGGTGAAATTCGGCATCGCGTTCGCCGAATCATCCGGACCGTGTCTCATTCGGGTGACGGGCAACGACGAAACATTACAGCAGACGGCAACCAGAAACGCCCAAGCCATCGCCGCCGGTCACACCTTCGTCATCCTGTTGAAGGACGCCTATCCCATCAATTTCTTGAATGCCATCAAACAGTGCCAGGAGGTGTGCACCATCCATTGTGCGACGGCCAATCCCGTGGAGGTCATCGTCGCCGAGACCGAGCAGGGGCGGGCCGTCCTCGGCGTCGTCGATGGCTCTTCGCCCAAGGGCGTCGAAGGACCTGACGAGGTGCAAGCCCGACATGAGATCCTGCGGCGATTCGGCTATAAGCTGTGATCGAGGGAGCAGTTGCCGCTCGTTGCCCGACGCGACGAACTCGATGCTCAGCGGTCGACGGTCGTCTCATCGGATGAGGGCGGTCAGGGGAGCAGGGACCGCCTCTCGTTGTTCTCGTCACGGGCCGGTGGACGGCTCAGGCGATGGTGACCTCTTTGCACAGGTAGACGTCCTGAATAGCGTGAAGTAGGCGCACGCCTTCATCCATCGGGCGTTGAAAGGCCTTCCGGCCGGAGATGAGCCCCATGCCACCGGCGCGCTTGTTGATCACCGCCGTGCGCACGGCTTGCGCGAAGTCGTCTTTGCCCGATGGGCCGCCCGAATTGATCAACCCGGCTCGCCCCATATAACAGTTGACTACCTGATAGCGCGTCAGATCGATAGGGTGATTCGAGGTGAGTTCCGTGTACACCTTATCGTGCGTTTTGCCGAATCGCAGAGCGCGAAAGCCACCGTTATTCTCCGGCTGCTTCTGTTTGACGATATCGGCCTGAATGGTTACGCCGAGATGGTTCGCCTGGCCGGTGAGATCGGCGGCCAGATGATAATCGGCCTCTCGCGTCTTGAAGGCCGAATTGCGCAGGTAACACCAGAGGATGCATACCATCCCCAGTTCATGCGCGCGCTCGAAGGCCTGGCTGATCTCCTCGATCTGGCGCCGCGATTCCGGCGACCCAAAATAGATCGTCGCGCCCACGCCCACGGCCCCCATGTGAAAGGCTTGCTCGACGCTGGCAAACAGCGTTTGATCGTAGCGATTGGGATAGGTGAGCAGTTCGTTGTGATTCAGTTTCACAATGAAGGGGATCTTATGGGCGTATTTTCGAGCCACCGCCCCCAGCACGCCCAGCGTCGAGGCGACAGCGTTGCAGCCCCCTTCGATGGCCAGCTTGACGATATTCTCCGGATCGAAATACAGGGGATTGGGCGCGAACGACGCGCCCGCCGAGTGTTCGATGCCCTGGTCGACGGGCAGAATGGAGAGATAACCCGTCCCGGCCAAACGCCCGGTATTGAACATCAACTGGAGATTCCGGAGAACGGCCGGCGGTCGGTCAGAGGCAACAGAGACGCGATCGACGAAATCGGGGCCGGGCAAATGAAGCGATTCTTTGGGAATCGTTCGGCATCGATACTGGAGCAAATCTTCGGCTTCGTCTCCCAGGAGTTCTTCGATTTTTTCAATCATGGGGTGGCTCCTCGATCTGATTATTCCTTTCGCGCTCGATGAGCAGAACTATTGTAAACGAGCCCATCCGGCCCGGTCAACATCCCCTTCCGATCTCGGGGCGTCGATCCGTCGTCGAGAGCGTGACGATCCGATGTGGCGCGCCTCCAGAAACCCTCCCCCATTCCCACTGGTGCCGAACCGATGGCGGTTGTGGCGAGTTGCATCGGCGTCCTTGGGGGCGTTCATCTCTGAGAGACCTCGCTCGTTGACGCCCGGCCACCGGGTTGGTATGCTTTTGAACTCACCGGAAGTTGCGTGAAAGCTTGTACGGAGGGGAGGAATCTATGAACACGATCACGTCACGAGTCTTTGTTTGTGTCATCTTGGCGGCTTTTGGTCTCGGTCTGGCAGTCGCTCAGGAGCATCCGGGGAAGCCCGCCCAGGAACATCCCGGCAGCCAGGCCAAAGAACACCCGGGGAGTCGCGCCAAAGAACATCCCGGAGAAAAATCGGGAGTGGTGACTGCCGAGATGATTCGGCAGGGCATTCTCAACCATATCACTGCGGTCACCGAGAAGAACGGGGGTATCTTCCCCTTTCACGATGAGAAGACCGGACGGGATTTGAAACTGAAGTTCGTCAAAGTACACGACAACGTGAGCATCATCAAAGGGAAAACGTACTTCGCCTGCACCGATTTCAAGGATACGGAGACGGGCAAAACGTACGATCTGGACTTCTGGATGAAGCGGGTGGATGGTACGTTGAAAGTCGTGGAGACCAAAATCCACAAAGTGGATGGCGTTCCCCGGTTCACGTATAAAGAGGACGAGATCGTTCCCGTTCAATAGACCGATGCCCTGAGAGTGAGGATCCGTGGGTGATGAGGGTCATCTCCTCCATCCCGGGTGTTGGTTCGGTTGCTCCCTGACCTGATGATGAGCCAGTGGATGCAGTGGGCGCTCATCGTCGCCGGAGTCATCCTGGCGTTCATGCTCACCCTTCGACTCATGGAGAATGCCATGATCTACTTCCCGGTCAGGTATCCGGAGGGCTTCTGGGAGCCACGAGAATTCGGTCTCCCGGTCGAAGATTGCTTCTTCACGACCGAAGATGGAGTGACATTACATGGCTGGTGGGTTCATCAACCGGGGACCCGTCAGGTTCTCCTCTGGTGTCATGGGAATGCGGGCAATCTCACTCACCGACTGGAGAACATCGTGATGTTGCGCGATGAGGTGAAGGTGAACGTGCTCATTTTCGATTATCGTGGTTATGGGCGAAGCGAAGGTCGCCCCGATGAACCGGGCCTGTATCGAGATGCTCGCGCGGCTTATGAATTTCTCATCTCCACAAAGCACGTCGAGCCCGAGCAGATCATCCTCTTCGGGCGCAGCCTGGGTGGAGCAGTGGCCGTCGATCTGGCTTGTCGACGCCCGGTCGCCGGATTGATCCTGGAGTCGACGTTCACCTCGGCCAAGGAGATGGCCAGACGCGTCATCCCGTTGCTCCCCGTTCATCTCGTTCTCGGCGTCCGGTTCGATTCGGTCGAGAAGATCGGCAAGCTGTACATTCCCGTTCTCATCATCCACGGCACGGCCGATGAGGTGGTCCCTTATGAACTCGGTCGGAAGCTGTTTGCGGCGGCGAACGATCCGAAGGAATTCTATGCGATTGAGGGGGCCGACCATAACAATACCTATGTGATCGGGGGTGCCGCCTATTTCGCCAAGATTCGCGAATTCATCAACCGGCTGAGCGCTCGACAAACCCACTGATGCGACCAGCGAGCGGATTTCGTCCCGGGCGTCGGGCGATATTATAGTTCTTCCAGTTCGGCGATGTGTTCGATCATCTTCCGGATGCCGAACCCGGGGAATTGAATGGTGAGTTTGACCCCGTTGCTTGTGGGCTCCCGTTTGAGTACGCGCCCGGTGCCATATTGACGGTGGCGCACGCGCGTTCCGGGGCGGAACGATCTTGAGCGCCGGCCGGTTCTCTCATCGCGAGCCGAAGGTTGTGGGTCGGTGGAAAGCCCTCTCTGCTGGAAGAATTCTCGAAGGCTCTCCACCGTGTTGTAGGTCTTGCCCGGGAATGGTCGTCTCGGTTTGGGCGCTGGGGGAGGCGGGGCCAGGGACGCCGGCTGGAGGCGAGCTCGACGCGGGGTCGCTGACAAATCTTCCAGGTCATCGAGCGGGATCTCCTTGAGGAATCGAGAGGGTTCGGTCGGCGTGATCTCTCCACGCAGGCGTCGGTAGCGGGCGAACGTCAAATAGAGTCGTTTTTGTGCGCGGGTGATCGCGACATAGCAGAGCCGACGTTCTTCCTCCAGTTCGGCGCGATCATGTCGAGACCGGGCGTGCGGGAACAGGCCTTCTTCCAATCCCACAATGAAGACGACGGGGAACTCCAGTCCTTTGGCGCTGTGTACCGTCATGAGGGTGACCGGTGCTTCGGGGTTGTATTCGTCAGCATCGGAGACCAGAGCCGCGTGATCGATGAATTCTCTGAGCGTCTCCCCTCGTTCTTCGGCTTCCACCGCCGCGCTCATCAGTTCTTGCAGATTGGCCAATCGATTCTCGGCGTCCAGGGCGTCGGCACCGGTTTGCATCTTGTCCTGGAGGAATTGCGTGTATCCCGTCTCTTCCAGAGTGGCGCGCACGACGTCTGCGACGCTCCCGGTTTCGACCAGTTGGCCTAATCGCTCCACAAGATCTTTGAAGTGTTGCAGTCGATGGAGCGTTCGGGCCGGCACAGCGCGCTCGGCGAGGAGTTCGGTCAGAGCCTCCCAGAGGGAGAGATGACGCTCTTTGGCCATGGATTCCATGACCTCCATCGTCTTCTTGCCGATGCCTCTGGGAGGCACATTGATGATGCGCCGGAAGCTCTCGGCGTCTCGATGGTTGAGAGCCAGCTTCAGATAAGCGATGATGTCGCGGATTTCGGCCCGCTTGTAAAACGAGAAACCGCCCACGATGTTGAAGGCGAGACCCTCTCGGCGACAGGCTTCCTCGAACAAGCGGGATTGGGCGTTGGTCCGATAGAGGACGGCGACCCGAAGTGGCCGCTGACGATCGGATCGGTGAAGGAGATCTTTGATCGTCTCGACGACGAAGTGGGCCTCCTCCTCGCCGGTTTCCGCCTGATAGAGGGCCACCGGATGTCCCGGTTCGTTTTCGGTTCGCAAAGACTTCTCCGGTCGCTGGGTGTTATGGCTGATGAGGCTGTTGGCCACGGCGAGAATTCGCTGGGTGGAGCGGTAATTCTGCTCCAGCGTGACCACCTTGGCGTGCGGGAAGTGCGTCTTGAAGTCGATGATATTATGAATATCCGCTCCGCGGAACCGGTAAATGGATTGATCGGGGTCACCGACGACGCAGAGGTTCTGATGTCGTTCGGCGAGCAGGCGCGTGAGTTCAAACTGCGGATGATTGGTATCCTGGTACTCATCGATGAGGATATGACGGAATCGCTCGCTATACTGTTGGCGAAGCGATCTCTGGGAGCGAAGTAATTCCACCGCTTTGAGCAGCAGGTCATCGAAATCCAGCGCATTGGTGGCGCGGAGATGCCGTTCATACCACTGGAAGATCTGCCCGATGGCTTCTTTCTGAGGATCGCCCTCCCGTCGCGCCCGAGCGCGGTATGCGGCAGCAGTCAGACCTCGATTCTTCGCCTGGCTGATCACGGCCTGGACGGTGCGCGGCGACAGCAGGCGCTCGTTCAATTGAAGTTCTTTCATCGCCACTTTGATTGCCCGCAGGCTATCATCATCATCGTAGATGGAGAAGTGCCGCGTATAGCCCGAGGGATGAGCCGCGATATGCGCGCGCAGGAGACGCAGGCAAAAGCTGTGAAACGTGCAGATGAGAGGGAGTTCGGGAAATGATCGACTATCGAGTAACTGCCCGACGCGCTCTCGCATCTCTTCGGCGGCTTTGTTGGTGAAGGTGACAGCCAGAATCTGTCGGGGATCAACGCCCACCTGATCGATCAGGTAAGCGACGCGATATGTGATGACCCGCGTTTTGCCCGAGCCCGCGCCCGCTACGACGAGCAGCGGTCCCTCCACATTCATCACGGCTTCTCGTTGCCGTTCGTTGAGTTGATCCAGATAGTTCATGAGTCGCCTCCGCTCCGGGGTCCGGTCCCCTGCTCATCGCTTCAGGGCACACTCTGAGCGTTCTGGCTGAACGCCTCGTTCACAGGCCGGCCGCGTCCCAGCGCTTGATGATGTCCTTGATGAGATCGGCAATCGCCTCGGTGACGCGATCGAAGTAGACCTTGGCCTTCTTCTCATCGAAATCGGGGTATCCCTCTCCTTCCTCGTAGAGGCCGATGGAGGCCGGGAATGGCGTCGCCGCCCAGGTTCCCGGTTTGGGATAAGCAATGGCCAGATCGCGAGTGTACCGCTCCGGATGGACGAGAGTGGGATCGATGGCTTGAATGAACGCCGTCTCATTGATCCCGGCGTGACCTCCGTTCTGACCGAACACCTCGTTCATGATGTCGGCGGTGACCGACCACCAGTTGATGACCAGCGTACGCACGCCACGATGAGCATTGGCCACCTGGGCGGCGACCGATTGCAAGATCGCCGTTTGCGGTCCTCCATGCCCATTCATGATGATGATGTTCTTGAACCCATTGGCCACCAATCCCTCGAGGATGTCGGTGACGAACGGTCGATACGCCTTCTCGCTAATTTGAAACGCGCCGGGATAATTACTCATGCTGCCGGTGACGCCATAAGGGAGTGTCGGGGCGATGAGGGCGTTGACGTCCCGGGCGATCCGTCGAGCAATAGCCAGAGGCGCGATATTATCGGCTCCATTCGCGATGACCCCGTGAGGCTCGAGCGTGCCGGTCGGTAAAATGACGGTGTTGATTTTTGCCGGAACGACGTCTCGGAATTCCATCCAGTTGATGCGATTCATCTCCCGAGTCGTCACAATATCGGGTGAGCGTTGGCCGAAGGCCGGGGAACTGAAACCTCCACAGGCAACGGCCGCAATCATCAGCCACATTGTCCTTCGATGCATGGCATACCTCCTCGATCTGAACGTTCATCTCCATTTTTAATCCACCGGTGACCGGCTGGCAAGGGAAGGGAACATCACACATCACGCCGGGTTCGCGCGACTCCGACCACCATGACGCTGGCTCGAGCTCATGCTTGACGAACGCGTGAGAACATGGCATGATGGTGATGAGAGATACGGGTTGAGGGGCGTCAGACCGTGATCGGCCGGGAGCTCGCCGAACGAGAGAGACCAATGAGCGTGGATGTGAAAAGACGGACCTGGTCTTCTATCACTAGCGGTGTGATCCGACAGGGCATTCGAACGATCGGAGCCCCATAAGTCCTACAGCGAGCGGAGCTTTTCGGAGGCTTCATGGGGAAGCGTAAAGAGCGAGCCGACGAATCGGTCACCAAGGAACTGTTCGATCTTCGTCGCCGTCTGGCCGAGCTGGAGATGGTGGAAGCTGACCTCCGGCAGGCCAAAGAGCGCCTGGCCAAATCCGAAGAACGCTATCGGGCGTTCATCGAGAACAGCTCGGAGGGGATCTGGTGTTTCGAGGCCGCCGAGCCCATACCCATCGATCTCGATGAGCAGGATATCATCGACCGGATATACGCGATGGGAACGCTGGTCGAGTGCAATGACGCCATGGCCCGAATGTACGGGATGGATCGTGGCGAAGAATTGCTCGGGACTCCTCTGAAAGACCTGCTCCCTCCCAGCGACGAGCGCAATATCGACTATTTGCGACGTTTCATTCGCCAGGGATTTCGTCTCACCGACGCCGAATCCTATGAGCGGGACGTGCGCGGGAACGAGCGCGTGTTCCTCAACAATTTGATCGGCATTGTTGAGAACGGTCGCCTGGTGCGCGCCTGGGGGACTCAGCGCGATATCACCGAGCAGAAGCGGATGGAAGAGGCGCTTCGCCGGAGTGAGGCGCAGTATCGGAGTCTGGTGGAGGCCTCGCCGGAGATCATCTTCACGCTCGATCCGGTGAACAGGGTGATCACCTCTCTGAATCCAGCATTCGAACGGGAACTCGGATACGCGCGGGAGGAGTGGGTGGGGAAGCCTCTGGATGCTCTCCTCCATCCTGCTGATCGGTCGGTGGTGGCGGAGGCCCTTCGGCAGGCGGCGCAGGAGCAGACGCCCGTCCTCTGCGAAGCCCGATTACAGGCTGCATCGGGCATCTCCCCCGCGTTCGAATTCAACATCGCGATCCACACCCGGTGGGGACGAGAGACCCACATTTTGGCCATCGCGCGGGACATCACGGAGCGGAAGCGCGCCGAAGAAGCTCGGCGCGTCCTAGAAGAAAAATATGTGAAGGCCTTCCGCGCCAGTCCGGATGCCATCTCGCTGAGCACGCTGGAGGAAGGTCGCTATCTGGAAGTCAATGAGGGATTCTTGCAGGTCAGCGGATACCGGCGCGAGGAGATCATCGGTCGAACGGCGCTCGAGCTGGGCATCTGGGTCGATACGAAAGATCGGGAGCGCATGGTCCGATCGTTGAAGGAGCGAGGGACGGTTCGTAATTTGGAGTTCTCCTTTCGCCGAAAGTCCGGCGAGATACGGGTGGGCCTGTTGTCGGCGGAGATCATCGAGTTGGAAGGGAAACCCTGTCTCCTGGCCGTCGCCAAGGACATCACCGAATTGAAGCGGGCCGAGCGCATCCAGGCGTCGATCTATAAGATCTCGGAAGCCGCCCATACGGCGCAGAACCTCGATGATCTGTTTCGCCTCATCCACGACATCATCAGCGAGCTCATGCCCGCGGAGAACTTCTACATCGCGCTCCAGGATGAACGAACCGGCTTGATCAGTTTTCCTTATTTCGTCGATCAGTACGATCCGCGGCCAGCGCCGAAGAAGCCGGGGAAGGGATTGACCGAGTACGTCCTGCGAACGGGCCAACCGTTGTTGGCTTCACCCCACGTGTTCGCTGAACTGGTCAGCAAGGGGGAGGTGGAACTCATCGGCACCCACTCCATCGATTGGTTGGGGGTGCCGTTGAAGGTCAAAGAGCGCACCATAGGAGTGTTGGTCGTTCAGAGTTACAGCGAGGGCGTTCGGTTCACCGAGAAAGAGAAAGAGATCCTCATGTTCGTTTCCTCACAGGTGGCCATGGCCATTGAGCGGAAGCAGGCGGAATTGGCTCTCCGCGAGTCGGAAGAAAGGTACCGAGAATTAGTGGAGAATATCAACGACGTGATCTTCTCGGTCGATGCTCGCGGGAGGATCACCTATATCAGTCCCATGATTGAACAGGTCAGCGGCCATTCCCCCTCCGAGGTCATCGGTCGATCCTTCGTGGAATTCGTTCATCCCGATGATCGCGCGCTCTTGATGGAGAGTTTTGAGAGAACCTGCGCGGGAGTGGTGGAGCCTCTCGAATTCCGGGTCGTCGCCAAGAGCGGCGAGGTGCGCTGGGTGAGGAGTTCCAGTCGGCCTATTCTCCAGGAGGGGCAGCTCATCGGCGTGCAGGGCGTCATCACCGATATCACCGAACGAAAGGAGGCGGAGATCGCGCTTCGCCAGAGCGAGGAGCGGTATCGTGATCTGGTCGAAAATGCCAACGACATCATCTACACCCACGATTTGGAGGGAAATCTCACCTCGGCCAATGCCGCCGCCATGAGAACCTATCACTATCGTCGTGACGAGATTGTGGGGAAGAACATCAGGGAGATCATCGATCCGCGCTACCTCCCGGTGGCCCTGGAGAATTTGCGCAAGAAACTGGCCGGAGTGGAGCGAACCGGTCCCTACGAGCTGCTCACCTACACCAAAGAGGGAACGCCCGTCTGGGTGGAAGTGAACACGCGGCTCATCTACGAGGGAGATCGACCGGTGAGCGTTCAGGGTATCGCGCGAGATATCACGGAGCGGAAGCGCGCCGAAGAGCAATGGCGGTGGCGCATCGAGCAGGTCACCCGGCATCAACAGGCATTACTGGAGCTGGCCAAGATGGATGTCGCCGACCTGGACTCGGCGTTGAAGACCATCACGGAGATCGACGCCCGGACGCTCGGCGTCGAGCGGGTCGGCATCTGGCTCTTCGACGAGCACCGGAGTGCCATTCAGTGTCAGGATCTCTACTTATTGAGTCAGAACAGACACGAACGCGGCATGCGGTTGGAGGCCTCGCGCTATCCGCGATATTTTGCCGCCCTGGAAGAGAGCCGCACCATCGCCGCCGATGATGTTCGTGAGGATTCTCGCACCAACGAGTTCACCGAGGAGTATCTGGAGCCGTATGGGATCACCTCCATGCTGGACGTGCCGGTTCGGTTGCACGGTCAGATCGTCGGCATCGTCTGTCACGAGCATACGGGGGCGAAGCGAGAGTGGACGCTCGAAGAACAGGATTTCGCCGCATCGGTGGCCGATTTCGTGTCCCTGGCCTTGGAGACGGCCGAGCGCCGTCGGGCCGAGGCGGCGCTTCGCGAGAGCGAGGAGCGGTATCGCGATCTCGTCGAGGGCGTCGATGCCATCGTGTGGGAGGGCGATCCGCAGACGATGCGGTTCACCTTCGTCAGTGAGCGGGCTCGAGACATCCTCGGTTTTCCCGTGGAACGATGGTTGACGGAGAAGGACTTCTGGATTCACCACGTTCATCCCGATGATCGCGAGGCGGTGATCAACGCCTTCCTCGCCGCCGCTCGTCAGGGGCAGCACCATGAGATCGAGTACCGGGCGGTGGCCGCCGATGGTCGGATCGTCTGGATTCGGAACATCGTTCGCGTGGTTCGCGCTGATCAGGGGGCGATCCGACAAATCCGCGGATTGATGATCGATATCACCGAGCATAAGCGGATGGAGGAGGAATTGCTCAAAGCGCAGAAGCTGGAGTCTCTGAGCGTATTGGCCGGAGGCATCGCTCACGACTTCAACAACCTGCTCATGGGCATTCTCGGGAACCTCTCGCTGGCGCGTATGGCCGTTTCGCCCGGCGATCAAATCAATGAGCGCCTGGAGGCGGCGGAGAAGGCCACTCTCCGGGCGCGGGATCTCACACAACAATTGCTCACCTTCGCCAAGGGAGGTGCGCCCATCAAAGAGACGGCGTCCATCGCGCATCTGATCGGCGATACGGCGGAGTTCGCCCTGCGGGGCTCGAACGTCCGCTGCGATGTGAGGTTGCCCGACGATCTGTGGCCGGTCGAGGTGGACGAAGGCCAGATGAGTCAGGTGATCCAGAATCTCATCATCAATGCCGATCAAGCGATGCCCGAGGGGGGCGTGTTACGCATCCGGGCGGAAAACGTCACCGTATCCTCAGAGGGAGATTTACCCCTTCCTCCAGGCCGGTACGTCAAGGTCACGTTCACCGATCAGGGCGTGGGCATTCCAGAGGAACATCTCTCCAAGGTGTTCGATCCGTTCTTCACCACGAAGCAGAAGGGGAGCGGTTTGGGGTTGGCGACGGCGTATTCGATCATCAAACGGCATGGAGGCCATATCGCCGTGGAGTCGACGTTGGGCGCGGGCACCACGTTCACCATCTATCTCCCGGCGTCGGAGAAGCCACTCCCGCCGGAAGTCACATCCCGCGAAGAAGCTCCGGTCGGGCGCGGCCACGTGCTCCTCATGGATGATGAGGCCATCATTCGAGACGTGGGGAGTCAGATGTTGGCCTGTCTTGGATATGAGGTGGACGTGGCCCGGGATGGAAATGAAGCGATCAGGCTGTATCGCGAAAAGAAGGAGCGAGGTGAGCCCTACGATGTGGTGATCATGGATCTCACGGTGCGCGGGGGGATGGGCGGCCGGGAGGCCATCAAAAAATTACTGGAATTCGATCCTCAGGCTCGCGTGATCGTCTCCAGCGGGTATTCCAATGATCCCATCATGGCCGAATATGGCCGTTATGGTTTCCGGGGAGTGGTGGCCAAGCCCTACAAGCTCCAGGATCTCAGCCGGGTGCTCGACCAGGTGATGAACGGGACCGAGTGATGCTGGCACCAAGGCCGAACCTCGATGCCCGTCCGTCGCGCCCTCTTCTCAGGAGTCAACTTCCCGAGCGGTGTCGTCGGATTTCCCCTTCGGGCCGGAGTTTGTTACAATGATACGGAGGTGAGAGCGATGGCCGTTGCCGGTGTTTCCCTGAAGGAGATACTCAAAACGTTCACCCGCGAGGGTGAGCTGTATGAAAAACTTCCTAATAATCGAGTGCGGTGTTTCGCCTGTGGTCACCGGTGCGTCATCCTGCCGGGATTGGATGGCATTTGCCGGGTGCGCTACAACGAGGATGGGACGTTGTATGTCCCCTATGGATACGTAGCCGCTCTGCATACGGATCCGGTGGAGAAGAAACCGTTCTTTCACGCCTATCCGGGGTCATTGGCCCTCACCTTCGGTATGTTGGGCTGCGACTATCACTGCTCCTATTGTCAGAATTGGATCACCAGTCAAGCCCTTCGTGATCCACGAGCCGTTGCGCCGCCGATGAAGATCACGCCGGAAGGGATGGTCAACATGGCTCGGGAACAAGGCGCCCGACTCGTGGTGAGCAGTTACAACGAGCCGCTCATCACCAGCGAATGGGCAGTGGCCATCTTCAAGGTGGCGAAATCGCAGGGGCTGGTGACCGGCTACGTCTCTAATGGCAATGGTACTCCGGAGGTGCTGGATTACATCCGGCCGTGGACCGATCTCTACAAGATCGATTTGAAGTCGTTCCGCGATCGCAGCTATCGAAAACTGGGCGGCGTCCTTCAGAACGTCCTGGACACCATCGTCATGGTCCACGAGCGCGGCTTCTGGATGGAGATCGTCACCCTGGTCGTCCCTGGCTTCAACGATTCTGACGAGGAGTTGCGGGACATGGCCCGATTCATCGCATCCATCTCGACGGACATTCCCTGGCACGTCACCGCCTTCCATAAGGATTACAAGATGACCGATCCAGACAATACACCGGTGAGCACACTGATTCGCGCGGCCGAGATCGGCTACAGTGAGGGACTCCGATACGTCTATGCGGGGAACCTTCCCGGCCAGGTGGGCCGATACGAGAATACCTACTGTCATCACTGTGGGGAATTGCTCATCGAGCGATTCGGTTTTCACGTCGTGCAGTATCGTATCCGGAATGGAGCCTGTCCGAAGTGTGAAACGTCGATTCCCGGACGCTGGGAGTGAGAGAGACCTTCGCCGTGCCTATCTTGTCTTGGTCAAGGAATTGCTGGTACAATCAGCTTTCGCTTGGTTTCCGATGGGGAACGAGTGATGTGATCTTGCCTGAGGTGGGAACGGCTACTGGCACCTTCGAACGACAGTTGAACGTCATGGGGATGGTGGACGGTCTGCAGGGTGCCGTGGCGCTGAACCGGTTACCTCAGCCCCGAATGGTGGATGAGAAGTGAACGTGTTGGTGACTATTCGTCGAGGGGAGGCATGTCCGAGCTAAAGGGAATCAAAACCGTGGGCATCGTCGGCGCGGGCACCATGGGGAGTGGGATCGCGCACGTGGCCGCCCGCGCGGGATTCGCCGTCCTCCTCTGCGATATCGCCGCCGATGCCCTCACCAGGGCTATGCAGACGATTGATCGCGGTCTCTCCCGCGAAGTGAACAAACAGCGATTGACCGAGGAAGAGAAGCAACGGGTTCTGGAACGGATTCGAACGACTTCCGAATTGACATCCCTGAGCGAGGCCGACTTCGTGGTGGAAGCGGTGGTAGAGGATGTGGAGGTCAAACGACGCGTGTTTCAGCAACTGGATGAGATCACTCGACCGGAAGTCGTCTTGGCCACCAACACCTCGTCGATCTCCATCACCAAACTGGGCGCCGCCACCCGACGGCCGGAGAAAGTCATCGGCATGCATTTCATGAATCCGGTGCCCATCATGAAGCTCGTCGAGATCATTCGTGGGATGGCGACTGCCGAAGCATCATTTGCCCTCGTCAAGGCGATGGCCGAGAAGCTCGGCAAGCGTCCGGTGGAGGTCAGGGATGCTCCGGGATTCGTCTCCAACCGCGTCCTCATGCCGATGATCAATGAAGCAATCTTCGCGCTCTACGAAGGCATTGGGACGGTCGAGGCCATCGACGAGGTGATGAAACTGGGCATGAACCATCCCATGGGCCCACTCCAATTGGCGGACTTCATCGGCCTGGATGTCTGTCTGGCCATCATGAACGTCCTTTACGAGGGATTCAAAGATCCCAAGTATCGTCCCTGTCCTCTCCTCCAACAGTATGTCGATGCCGGTTGGTTGGGATTGAAAACGGGACGGGGATTTTACATCTACGAGTCATGAGAGGAAGAAACCATGACGGACATTGAAAAGAGAAACAAAGCCATCGAAATCGCCCTGAGCCAGATCGAGAAACAGTTCGGCAAGGGCACAGTCATGCGATTGGGCGACACCAAGGTCGAGGATATCCCCGCCATCTCCACCACCAGTTTGAGCCTGGATGCGGCCATTGGCGTGGGGGGGATTCCTCGTGGACGCGTCACCGAGATCTACGGCCCGGAAGCAGGAGGAAAAACGACATTGGCATTGCACGTGGTCGCCGAAGCGCAGCGCCAGGGGGGCGTGGCCGCCTACATTGACGCCGAACACGCCCTGGATGCTGGGTATGCCGAGCGGCTGGGCGTGAAAGTGGCCGATCTGCTCGTTTCTCAGCCCGATAGTGGCGAGCAGGCGCTGGAGATCGCCGAAGCGCTCGTCCGTTCCGGAGGCATCGATGTCGTGGTCGTCGATTCAGTCGCCGCCTTGGTCCCCCGCGCCGAGCTGGAAGGGGAGATGGGAGACTCGTTGCCGGGTCTGCAGGCGCGACTCATGTCTCAGGCGCTGAGGAAATTGGCAGGCAGCGTCTACAAATCGCGTACGGCGCTCATCTTCATCAATCAGGTCCGGGAGAAGATCGGGGTCATGTTCGGCAATCCGGAGACGACTACCGGAGGACGAGCGCTGAAGTTCTATGCCAGTCTCCGCATCGATATTCGCCGCATCGGCTCGATCAAGGATGGAGGGAACGTCGTCGGCAACCGGACCAAGGCCAAAGTGGTCAAGAACAAGGTCGCCCCGCCATTCAAGGAAGCCGAATTCGATATCATCTACGGCGAAGGGATCTCCCGAGAGGGCGAACTGATCGATTTGGGCGTCAGCCGCAAAGTCATTGAGAAGAGCGGCTCGTGGTATTCGTATCAAGGTGAGCGGCTCGGCCAGGGGCGAGAGAACGCCCGCGTCTTCTTGAAGGAGCATCCCGAGATCGCCTTGGCTATCGAGAATCAGCTCCGCGAGACGCTCGGTCTTCCTCGACGGGAAGAGGTCGTCCCCGCTACCACTGAAGCGGCCAAAGAAGCCAGTGCCGACTGAGCCCCGGGGGTGTCCGGTCCCCGAGTCGCGTTCACCGGGCTGAGAGGCGCCGTTCCTGGAAGGAGGAGGGCTCGTGATCCCTCGTGTGCTCATTGGAGCACGCGACCCCGATCGAGCCACCTGGAGTGCTTGTGGAACGAGTCGATTATATCGTCATTGGGAGCGGTATTGCCGGTCTTCGGGCCACCCTGGAACTCGTTGGCCATGGCGAGATCGTCGTCCTCACCAAGGAGCGAGTGACCCAATCCAGTACCGAATACGCTCAAGGCGGCGTGGCCGTGGTGATGAGCGATGACGATGACATCAGCCTCCATTACGAGGACACGTTGCGGGCGGGCGCGGGATTATGCGATCCGGACCCCGTCAAAGTGTTGGTGGAGGAGGGACCGACATATATCGAGGAACTCATCGGCTGGGGCGCCCGGTTCGATCGCGTGGGCGATCAACTGGAGTTGGGACAGGAAGCCGCTCATTCGCGGCGACGCATTCTCCATGCGCGGGGGGATTCCACCGGCCGGGAGATCGTGCGTACCATGCTCGGTCGTCTGCGCCGTGTCGACGGAGTTCAGGTCAGGCAACACGCCCTGAGCCTCCAACTGCTCACCGATGACCGTCGTTGCCTGGGCGTCCGATACGTGGATACGATCACCGGGGAATGTCACGCCATGGTGGCTCGGGCCGTCATTCTGGCCACGGGAGGAGCGGGACAGGTTTTCGCCCAGACGACCAATCCCGATGTGGCCACCGGCGACGGGATCGCCATGGCCTATCGCGCCGGAGCGCTCGTCGCCGACATGGAATTCGTCCAATTTCATCCCACCGCCTTGAATCTGCCGGGCGCGCCCCGATTTCTCCTGTCCGAAGCCATGCGGGGAGAAGGAGGACGCCTCCGCAACAGTCGCGGCGAGGCGTTCATGCCGCGGTATCATCCGAGGGCCGAGATGGCGCCTCGCGATGTGGTCGCCCGCGCCATCATCAGCGAGATGGAGCGGACGGGAACGGCGACCGTGTTCCTGGACGTCAGGCATTTGGGGGCCTCATTCCTCAAGCGGCGATTCCCGCGCATCTACCGGACGTGTCTGAAATATAACTTGGACATCGCGCGGGACCTCATCCCGGTGAGTCCGGCCGCGCACTACATTATGGGCGGCGTTCGCACCGATGTGTTCGGTCGCACGTCCATCCCGGGACTCTATGCCGCCGGAGAGGTCGCCTGTTCGGGGATTCACGGGGCCAATCGGCTGGCCAGTAATTCATTGCTCGAGGGACTCGTCTTCGGCGCGAGGGCGGCCCAGGCGGCTAAAGAAGATGGGTGGGAGCGGCCATCCCTTGGCCGCCTCGCGCACCGCTGCGATGAGCGCGCCTCATGGCGAGTGCCGGATCAGATCGTCCAGCGCGTGCGGGAGGCGATGTGGCAGAAGGTCGGCCTCATTCGCTCGGGGAGAGAATTGCAGCAGGCGCTCGCCCTGCTGGAGGGACTCGACTCGCCAGCGAGCGACGACGTCACGCGGAATTTCCTCACCGTGGCGCAGCTCATCGCGCGCGCCGCCCTCTTCCGTCGGGAGAGCCGAGGCAGTCATTATCGAACCGATTATCCCCACCGGGATGATGAGCGCTGGCTCGTTCACTCGGGCCAGCAACGGGGCCGCTCTCCTTTTCCCATCCCAGTGGGCGACGTTTTTCCTGAGGCTGGTGGCGACATCTCTCAGGTGATGGGGAGGACCGACTCATGACGCGTGAGCCACTTCATCGATGGGACGTTTCTCCTAAAGAGGCCATTGAGATTCAACAGCAATTGCGTGGGTCCATCATCCTGGAACCCTGCCCGCTGGAGAATATCGCGCTGGTGGCCGGAGCCGATGTCTCGTTTGATAAGGGATCGAATCGCGTCTTCGCGGCCATCGTCGTCCTGGAGCTTCCCACACTCACCACGGTCGCCAAGGCGGGCGTGGTCGAGGAGACGACGTTCCCCTACATTCCTGGCCTGCTCTCCTTCCGGGAGGCGCCAGCCGTGCTCCGAGCCTGGGAGCAACTCTCCGTCCGACCCGATGCCCTTCTGTTGGATGGTCAGGGGCTCGCGCATCCGCGGCGTTTCGGTCTGGCTTGCCATATCGGTTTGTGGCTCGATCTCCCATCGGTGGGCTGCGCCAAGAGTGTCCTGGTGGGAGAGTATGAAGAGCCCGCCCCGCAAGCGGGCAGCGCGACGCCGCTCATCGACCGGGCTGAAGTGGTGGGCGCCGCCTTGCGGACCAAAGATCACACCAGTCCGATCTTCGTTTCGCCCGGCCATCGCGTGGACCTGGAGAGCGCCCTCGCCTTGGTGCTACGATGCGTCAAGGGATATCGCATTCCCGAACCAACCCGACAGGCCCACCTCTACGTCAATAAGCTTCGGCGGGGCGAAGAGGACGAAGAGGAGAAGAGCGGCTGGCTGTTCTGAACCCCACCGCGCCTCTGGACACGAAGACGGCCCCAACTCAGTGCCACACCTGGGATCTCCGTTCGCGCATCATGCGATCGCGTGTTCATCCCGAAGGTCGATATGACTGTGGGCGGATTCGCCCCGAGGGCGAATCCGCCCCACCGGTCAGAATTCGAATCGCAATCCGAACTGAATGAATCGCGGCTGGTTGAACTGGGACCGCAACACGCCGAACGTCGATGGGTTCTGCAACGTGAGATCAGGGTCCTCGAATTCCACGTGATTGAAGACGTTGGCGAAATCGAACGAGAAGCGAACGGCCACCGTCTCAGTGATCATCGTGCGTTTCCCCAGCGAGAGGTCCATGTTCCACCGCGCCTGCCCACGGAGCACACCCCGCCCATCGCGGCGATCCTGGCTGATGAGCGCGCGGCGGAAGTTGTTGAACACGGCTTCGGGATCGGCAAACAGATTCAGCCCGCTCCCACCCTGAGCCGGATCGCCGGTCGTGCCAACGCCTCCCGAGCCGGCCACGCCCGAGTGCACCGAATTACCGAAACGCGGCTTGCTCACCGGAATGGCGCATTGCGTGTTGAACGAACCCCCGCCCCACACGCCGCCACCTTGGGCGACGCAGAGCGGCAATCCGCTGTTGGCGGTGAAAATGCCGGAGATGTACCAGCCACCGAACACCTTGTC
>JALSQX010000065.1 GCA_026985075.1 Blastocatellia bacterium
CCCCCAATAACCGCCGTATCGATCCATCCGACCCCTCTAAACCCATAATCTCCGAATTCTTCACCACCCGCTCCGGTATGCACGCTCCCGTCGCGACAATCCGCGCCCCTATCCTCGCATACGAATAGACCATGTGCACCTCTCGCTCAACGTCGATGCGGCTTCGCCACAGAGCTCTCGTTGGCGGCGTTCCGAACGGAAGATCCCCCTCGCTTCTCACACTCAATGATCAGCGAGGGGAATCGGACTCTATGGAATGAGTCTGAGGGAACCGGCTCCCACGACCCGCACGCGAATGCGCTCTTTACTACCCAGTTGTTCCTCGAGCTCGGGAGGCATATTCGGATCGGGAGAGACGAACTCGGCGAGACCCTCATCAGATACCGGAATCCATCGAACGCGGACGTTGGGGATCTCGGCTTGCTCCAGCGCACCGTCCAGATCCAGAGACTCCCCGCCGTTGAACATGCCGAAGAGCAGACTCGCTATCTGACGGGTCATCCGGGGCAACTCAACGCGAACGGGCGTGGCGCCGACAAGTTCGATGACGGCTACCGGAGAAGACATCGGTGATTCGATCTGAAAGCTTCGACCCGTGACGGGGACGTTCAACTGCATGTCAGTGATGGGCCAGTCTTCCGGCACGACGAGAACCGAAGTGGACAGCGTTTGCCCGAGATCTTCGAATGTCACCGACACCTCCTGCCATTCCGGCTCGGAGCCGGAGAGGGCAACTTCGGCTGAGGAGAAGATCGGAACCGAGACCGAGATCTTCCCCAAACAGGGCAGACGCTGGCTGAGCGTGCGGGTTTCCCAATTCCCATTGGGAAGTTGTAACCCAACCTGCACCTTGGCTCCATCGTACACGACCGGCAGACTGGGGACAGCCATGTAATGCTCTCGTCCCTCGGCCGCCAGTGGGCGCACGAGGGTCAGGATGAGACTCGTGGACATGATGATGACCAAGAGCAGGACAGTGGTGCGATTCGTGTTCATACCGCTTTCTCCTTCATACACTTTTTCTGAGATTTGACGAGGTTTGGAGGGAGGACGAGGAGCGAAAGCGCGTTCGCCCATCGTTTCGGGTGGGGAGTTCCCATCGGGGCACTCACGTTCGCCGTCGTGACCTCGGCGGCCAAAGGCGCGCTCGACCAAAGCCACCATCGGATGCGTCGAGCCGGAGCGGCTCCGAAGTCTCGCGTTGACGACGGGAAGAGAGGCCTGGAGTCGTAGCAGGCGGACTCCTGGCCATATCCTGGTCGAGAGCGCCGTGCCTGATACATTGATCTCCTCATCACCACCCTCCGGGTGCACTCATTGTGCAAGCGCCGTGCCATTTCGTGTCAGGGAGGTGGTCGGAGATGGACATCAGGTCGGCAGGATGCAGAAATACAAGGAGATAGCTTTTTCACCCGATGATTCTCGATGATTCCGCGCGAGTACATGGGCGAGCATCGTAACTCTTCGACTGAGAATCGGTTCCGCCTCTTCTCTGGGTCGCACTGGTCTCTCCTGGCGCGATGTCGCAGGGCGGCGACGATGGCGAGGGTCGAGAGGCTCTCGTTGCTGTCGAGTGACCATGGCGAATCGGCATGCATGCGGCGGGGAGGGAACATCGTGGATCAAGCAGAGTGTCGCTCGAACGCTCCCACCGGGGATCGGGAGGCGTCGGAGAGATGAAAGACGCCTCTTCCCGGCGCCCTCCCGGATCACTCTTCTCGGGGATGACGATCTCTGTTGAGCCAACGAGGCAGGCGAGCACCGATCAATTGGCCGAGGAAGAAGGCGCCGATGAGAATGGGAAATGTGATGAATCGCCAGCCCAGTCCAGAAAAGATGCGCAGGAGGATGACGAAGGGAACCGGCAGGTGGATGGCGAGAAACCATTGGGTGGAGAATTTCCTGACTCGCGATCGCCAATAACCAAATGGCAAGTTGAGGATGAACACCAATGTTGCGACCGTCCACAGATTCATGGCCTCGCCTCCTTACCCGCCATTCATTGTACGCCTGGGGATCGACTCCGAGCAAGCGTCGTCGCTCGACGGCGACAGTGAGAGATCGGCCACGGCCTGATCACACGGTGAAGGGGAGTGGAGGCTTGCCCAATCGGACTCGGGACTCCTGGCGCTTCGATCTCCTCCACCTGATCGAAGCGCGTCCAGATGCAAGGGCGTCTTCGCTCGGCGCTTCATGTATGGTCGGGCGATCGAGCCATGAACGCCAGAATGTGTTGCGCGATCTCTTCGCCCTTATCTTCCTGAAGGAAGTGACCGGCGCCTTCGATCACGATCTCGGGTTCATTTCGGGCGGCGGGGATGAGCTGGCGGAAGAAGCGATCCCCGCCCCGGGTGATGGGATCGCTGTCGGAGAACACGACCAGCGTTGGTTTCTCCCATTGAGAGAGGACGGCGCGCGCGCGTCGCATCTCGGCGGCGCCGGGATCATCGGGACGAATGGGGACGAGAAGCGGCCAGGCCCTCGCTCCGGCTTTGTACGAGGCGTCGGGGAACGGCGCTTCGTAACCGGCGATGACGTCGGCGGGAATGCCATCGCCACTCACCGTGCCTCGGCGAATCACCTCTCCGATCGGGAGATCGGGCGTCCGCTCGACGAACCGCCGCCAGGCGAAGAAAGCCTCCGGCATGGCCCGTTCGCCCGTCGGCAGGCCGGTATTCATGATCACCAGGCGCGCAAACCGATCCGGCATCTCGCTGGCCACGGTGAGTCCGATGAGACCGCCCCAATCATGTACCACCAACGTGATCTCACTGAGTCCCAGCGTCTCAATGAAATTCACCAGCGTATCGCGATGCATGTGAAATGAATATTCGCTCTGCTCGGTGAACTTATCCGAGCGCCCAAAACCGATGAAGTCCATCGCCAGCGCGCGGTGATGCGCCGAGAGCGATGGGATCATCTTTCGATAGAGGAATGACCAGGTCGGTTCGCCGTGGAGACAGAGGATGATCTCTCCTTCTCCCTCATCCACGTAATGGACGCGCAATCCCTCGATCTCAACGTAGTGGGGCGCGAAGGGAAAATCGGGCAGAGCATCGAATCGTTCATCAGGTGTGCGAATGACGGGCATGAGACCTCTCCTTGGTTCATCTCGGCAGAGAGAACCGAAATGCCCTCTCCGAGAGATGCATGGATGAAAGCGTTTCTCCTCCTCGACGCCTCATTCATCGTACGGTCTTCTCACAGTGGGGCGCGAGGAGGAGTATTATTTTGCGTTCTCTACCAGGACATCCTCCAGTTCCCCGCGCAGGACGGTGACCGCCTGCCCACCGAGGATGACGCGGTCGCCTTTGACGTCGACGCGCACCACACCACCGCGCGCCGAGGCTTGATACCCGATGAGCGCGTTCTTCTGCAGTCGTTCGCTCCAGAAGGGACCGAGACAACAATGCGCCGAACCAGTGACCGGATCTTCATCGACACCCACCCGGGGAGCGAAGAAGCGGGAAACGAAATCATAGGCCTCGGACGAAGCCGGGGCGGTGACGATGATGCCGCGAACGGGGATCGTCTTCAGCAAGGCGAAATCCGGGTTCAGACTCCGCACGACATCTTCGGACGCCACGCTCACCAGGTAGTCGAATCGATTCCGGCCCACGTACTCGGGCACGACGCCCAGCGCTTCGATGAGTTCGGGGGGCGCTGTGGTCGGCCGTTCGGGCTCGGCGGGGAAATCCATCTCGATCCAATCGCCCTTCCGCACGGCGGTCAGAAGGCCGCTGCGCGTATAAAACCGGGCCGGCTGGTCTGACTCGATGTGGCCCTCTTCCCACAGGACATGAGCGCTGGCCAGCGTGGCGTGGCCACAGAGATCCACTTCGGTCGTCGGCGTGAACCAACGAAGCTGAAATCCGTCTCCCTGCCGACGTAAGAAGGCCGTCTCCGAGAGGTTCATCTCCCGGGCGACGTTCTGCATCCAGCGCTCGTCGCGCGGTTCGGTGAGGAGACACACGGCCGCCGGATTGCCGGTGAACGGCTTATCGGTGAAGGCGTCGACTTGGATGATCGGTTGTTTCATTCTGCATCGATGCATCGGGCGCGCGCGACACCGTTATCGTTCACTTATTGAGCGCCGCCTTGGCCGCCGTTAACAAGACGTCGGGATCGACGCGCACCTTGTAATTCGGGTTGATGTACTCGAAGGCGATGGTGCCATCGGTCCGGATGACGAAGGCCGCCGGGACGGGCAACAAATGATGCTTCTCTCCCGATGCCTCTTCGAGATCGATGCCCAGTTTCCTGTATCGCTCGACCGTCCGATCATCGACCTTATAGGCGAGGCCGAAGGCACGCGCCGCCGTCATCTGACTGTCGGAGAGGAGCTGATAGCGGAGCTGGTGTTTCTGAATGCTCTGGCGCAGCCTCTCCGGGCGATCGGCGCTGACGGCGATGAGTTGATAGCCCAGGGCGATGAGCTGAGATTCGATGTTGCGCAGTTGACCCAACTGCAGATTGCAATAGGGTCACCAGCCGCCACGGTAGAAGATGAGCACGGTCGGTTTCCGGGCAATGGCCGCCCTCAAATCGAACGGGCGACCATCGACCGTCTTCAAGGTGACCGGAGGAACCCGCTCGCCCACGAGCAAGGGGCAGATCTCATGGGCCGAATCGGGTATCGCTGTCGTCCGATGATCGGATCGTTCCCCGTCTCTCTGTGACCATCCTGCAGAGAGAATCAGCAGCAGGACGACCCATCCGGTAGCGCATCGGCGCGCGTGTTTGGTCATGCTCGTTTTCCTCCTCGCTCGACATGGCGTCATGAGTATGGTCGAATTCGATGGAGTTGTTCTGTAATGCATCTGACGTTCGGTTCGCACCTGGAGAGCCATTCCGGGACAAGGGTGGGAGCGGCATTTGCCATTGTGTTCACCGCTGGAATTCATTTTTGATGACGATCCCTCCCTTCATGACGAATTTCACGCGCTCCAGCTCGGTGATGTCCTCCAACGGATTGCCTTCCACGGCGATGAGATCGGCAAACTTCCCCGATTCCAGTGAGCCGACGCGGTCGGACCATCCCAGGAGATCGGCAGCGTTGATGGTCGCCGCGCGAATAGCGTCCAGCGGCGTCATGCCATACTTCACCATGTAGGCGAACTGTTTGGCATTATCTCCATGCGGGTACACGCCGCCATCGGTGCCGAAGGCCATCTTGACGCCGGCTTTGACGGCGCGGGCGAAATTGTCCCGTTGCAATTGGCCGATCTGTCGCTCTTTCTCCAGCGACTCTTCGAGCATGCCCACTTCCTTGCCGTGCTGAAGGATGAAGTCATCGTTATAGATGTCCATGACTAGGTAGGTCCCATACTGTTTGGCCAGCTCGATGCCTTCGTCGTCGATCAGGCTGGCGTGCTCGATGGAATCGACGCCGGCGCGAATGGCCGCTTTGATCCCTTCTGCGCCATGAGCGTGAGCGGCGACTTTTCGTCCCAGCTTATGTGCTTCCTCGACGATGGCGCGCATTTCTTCGAGCGTGTATTGCTGGGTTCCCGGTTGATCGCCCTTGGAGAGCACGCCGCCGGTGGCGCAGATTTTGATGAGGTCGGCGCCATACTTGACGACTTCGCGAACCTTAGCGCGCGCCGCCCACGGTCCATCGGCCACGCCTTGGGCTGTGTAATCGAATTCGGGCGCCAGCAGATTGACGTCGCAGTGTCCGCCGGTGATGCCCAGCGCCGGTCCAGAGACGAGCAGGCGCGGCCCGATGATATCCCCGTCATTGATGGCGTCGCGGAGGGCGACATCGGCGTAACCGGCGGCTCCGACGTTGCGCACGGTGGTGAATCCGGCCTCCAACGTCCGACGGGCGTTCCTCGCTCCGATGAGCGCTCGGCGAGGAACCGAGATGCCCAGCGCCGCATAACCCGCATGTTCCGGATCTCCCGTCAGATGATCGTGGCAATCGATGAGGCCGGGCAGCACGGTGGCCTGACCGAGGTCGATCACTCGGGCATCCTCAGGCGCGTGCGGTTGAACGACGTCGGCCGGCCCAACCTCTTTGATGCGCTCGCCTTCGATGAGAATGGCTTGATCCTCGAGCAGGCGTCCTCGTTTCACATCGAGCAGGCGACCGGCTTTGATGAGCGTGATCGGCGATTTGCCCTCATTGGCTTGCTGTGCTTGAAGAGTCGTGCAGGCGAGACATATGATGAATGCGAGGAGCACAACGCGTTTCATTTGGCACACCTCCTTCATAGCGAGTGGCGCAAGATGGCATCTTGCGTTCCATTCCCCCGACTTCCTTTTCGCCCCCTCGGTGTGACTCGCCAAGCCATAGGTCACTCCTTCGGGACATCGTCGGGGGTAGGGAATCATCTATCATATCGAACACGGATATTTCAAGGAGAAAGATGTGTTTTGAGGGCGCAGCTTGAGGAGCGTCATCGGGGGAATCGATGATTGGCGTTCTCATGACATCGGGCGAAGACCGGGAGGACGATACTCTGAGCTGGACCGCCTATGGCTGCTCGTCAACTTCGGTCATGGCCGCGCGTCGCTCGTCGAATTCGATGGCCACTTTCTCGTCGGCTTGGATGAGCTCTTCGATATTCACTTTGGCGAAGTCAATGACGCCCATATCGGCGAATGCCTTCTGGATGCGCGGTCCCCACAGACCGATATCTTTCAACGTGGGCACGATGCGGGTGAACAATCGCTTTTGATATTCCCGCATGAGCGCCGATTGGCGAACGTAGGCGACGCAGGCTCTGGTATCCAGACCCAGCGTCTCCCACACTTCTTCACCCAGAAAACGATCGCGCATGAGGTAGCAGGCGTCCACGGCGAATTCTTCCCGTTCGTCGCGCTCTTTTTGCGTGAGATGAGGATAATAATCGCGCAGAGCGAGTCGACCGAAAGCCACGTGGCGCGCTTCATCTTCCATAACGTAAGCGGTGATGGCTCGACCGAGCGGTTCGGTGGCCAGATCGCGGATGGTGCCGAACGCGGCTAAGGCCAATCCTTCGATGATGACCTGCATGGCCAGATAGGTGAAATCCCAACGGGCATCGGTGATGGCCTGATCGAGCAACGTCTTGAGATGTGGATTGATGGGATAGAAGAGTTGTAGCTTTTCGCTGAGGTACCGCGCGTAGACTTCCACGTGCCGGGCTTCATCGACGACCTGCGTCGCCGCATAGAATTTGGCATCCAGATCGGGGACGGTCTGAACAATCTTGGCGGCGCAGATGAGTGCTCCTTGTTCGCCGTGGAGGAATTGCGAGAAGCGCCAGGCGTCCAGGTGCCGACGAACGCGCCCTTTTTCTTTTTCGGTCAGCTTGTCCCAGACGTCCGAGCCATAGATGGGCACGAAGACATCGGGGAAACCGAGAGGATTGGATGGATCGACGTCGGGGGACCAGTCGATACGCTGGCTGGCGTTCCATTGTTTGGCTTTTCCTTTCTCGTACAGCTTGAGCAGTGACTCGCGACCACCATCGTAATCCCAGTTGAAAATAGTGGTGGCGTCCGATACCGGGATCGCCCATTGGGTATGATCTGGAGGGATCGTGTAGGTTCGGGTCCGCATAGGGATTTCTCCTTGGCGTGCTCCTCGTTCCTTCATCACGCGATGTGCGCCGAGAAGGCGTGACTCATCATACTCGGTCATTCGCAAACGGGTCAAGGTTGATCGCCCGGTCCGACGACAGGAGGGTTAAGGACGTCGGATTCGCTAGCAATGAGTATTGGAATCTCACTGGTGGGCGCTGAGCGTGTAAAGGAGAGACCTCGTCGCTCGACGGCGGGGAGACGTCATGCTCTCGGCCGAGAGACGGAGAAGTCGCTCATGGCTCTGCGGGCTACACGGCGAGGATGAAAGGGATGTTGCGCAAGATGCCATCTTGCGCCACCTTCACCAGCATGACTATACGGCAGTGCAACGGCATTCTCTTGACATTCGCCGCCGGTTTGGTCCCCTCAGGTCCCGGAGCTGGTCTCCGGAGATCCTTACTTCCATCGCTATCTGAGCTCCCAACTGACGCCTCCCCGCAGACGAGCTGCGGGGCTTCTCCGAGGTCGGCGTCCATCCCGCTTGGAGCTGTGCCGATCTGTGTCCTATTCGAGATGGGATCGAGTTAGGGGAAGGCCCTGTCTCCATGCTCCGAAGCGCGCTCCGTGACCCTCTTCCTCCTGAGATGAGGAATTTTCGAATGTCTGAATCTTGATTGACTCGGGTATTGGAGTCTTGATAGGATTCCAAGGAGGTATTGTATCCATGGGGACATGTACATGTTCGTGGCGAATAGTGCACCGGCTTGGAATCGATGGGACGAAGCTCGACGCGGAATGATCGATCGCAACGTGATGGTGACGGAGTTGGGGAAGGACGCACAACCGAAAGACGATTCCAGCGGAGAGATCCGTCACGGCGGCAGCTTGTTTGAATTGCTCTGGACCCGTGTTTGGGAAGGGCCCGTCAATTCGAAGAATGATCGAAGCAGATCGATAGGGCGGCGCACACCTTGCCTTTCTGGTTCATGACCTGCATGCAGCTCATGGTCGCGCTCGCATCCTTATGCTCGAGGAGTTCATGCACAGTTCGGATGTCATACCCGGCTTTCCGGAGATGCACCGCGAGGTGTGAGAAAAATTGACTCGCGTCGCATTCACTCTCGTCCGCCGAATGACGTTTCCTAGGAAAGAAGATGATCAGACTCGGCAGACATAAAACCCTTCGGTTCGGATGCTGTAATGCTTAGCGCAGGTGGCCGGCCGGATGTGATTGAGGAACTCTGATTGCTCACGAAGTATTTCAGGCATATAATTTAGTCTTGCTGTAAGTCCAATGGTGATTGATAGATATGTTCACCCCACTTTGAATAAAAGCGCGGCCTTTCCCGGTCGTGTATGATTAAATGCTTAGGTAGATCGCAAAGACAATGATTGCCTGACGAGATGCTCCACCTGACGGCTACTCCGCTGCGCTCCATAGCAGTGGGTGAGCTTAGTCGTTGAGGAGGAAGAAGACGCTGCTGATAGAGTGTGAGTGACACGTTGCAAAGAATCAAAGAGCTGGCTCGGAGGAAGGTGATTCGGATTTCCGAGCACGGTTACGATGAATTGTCGCATGATGGCCTCACGGCAAAAGGGATTGTGGAGGGGGTTCCCGGTGCAATATTGGTTGAGGATTACCCGGATTATCCCAAAGGCGCTTGTGTTCTCGTTTTGCAACGAGATAAGGAAGGTCGTCCAGTGCATGTGGTTCGGGGAATTCCAAAAGGTCAGAGCCAACCCGCCTTGGTCACCGCATACCGCCCTGATCCCAATCTGTGGGATGAAACATTTACGAGGAGGAAGGAAAAGAAATGATGACGAAGCGAAAGACAAAATTCATCCATAAGGGTAAGTATGTGGCTGAGGTGGATGTCGAGCTCATCGTGGATGAAACTGAATGGTCACCGTACTTGTCTCTAGAAGAGGCGTACAAGTTAGATAAGATCAAGGATGCTTTGAGAAGGGGAGATCTCAAAGCCGCGGCCAAATTAGCCAAGGTATATGAACTGCATCCGATTACTATGTGAAGTGGTAATCGTCCTGTAACTTTGCTACCCTGGGCGCGGATGGACGCTGCAGCATGCTTATAGCATCCAAGTCTATGCTCATTAACGAAAAAGCCTGGAAAATAAAGCTTCATTTCGACAAGTTGAAGGCCACTTATTGTCGTATCGAAGGGAACGCCATAATCTCAGCGGCAGAGATAAAAACCAGAATTCGTTTGAGGATTAGAAATGCCTGGCGATGAACATAAGCTACATGGGATAATCTCGCGCCTGCGTCGGAGAGCTTATGCGCTTCCATTGGTGAAGTCGCTTCTTCGCAAACTACTTAACCCGCGCCTACTTGAGGATGTCTCTCTGATCGTGCGCGCTGGTGAAAAAGTCATCGTCATCCGTGAGCCATTTATGCGTGATATGAGATGGAAGGGAGTCAATGGCTTTTCCACGACGTTCAAGGCATTGTCAGCCCATGAGCGGTTGTACAGGTTGTGCCGTGCGTACCTTGAGGCGGCCATGACTCTGTGCGAACGAGCTGGAGAAGCAGGACCCCGACTCGAATGGCCACAGGCGAGCGTCGTCTGCTACTGTCTGTATCATGCAACGGAACTCTTCCTGAAAGCCTGCATCCTCACTACCGGATGCGAGCCCCCTAAGGTGCACGATGTCCCTCAACTTCTACAGCGATACCTGGAGCTTTTCCCAGCGCCGGAGTTCTCCTTTGAAGTCCCCACCCGCTGGAATCGTTCGGCCCAGGAGATTAATGAGATGTGGGGAGTCGAGGTCATTCCTCCTGGAGTTGATCGAACACCAGATCAGCTTTACCGGTATGGAATGGACAAGAGAGGAGCTCCTCCCACAGGTGTCCAGCAGTTCGTTCCAGGCCTTGAATTCAACTACATGAAGTATCTGGAGGAACGATGGACCGCGATCTGGGCAGCCATTCGTTAAACCGATTATTATGGAGTCATATGTCCAATGAGAATGCTCACGTCCATATCTGAGCTACCAAATGTACCCGCTGTTTATGCGCTCTATGGAGGACGTGGGCCAGGGGTGTACGTGGCATATGTAGGCATAACCGATGCGCTTCAACGTCGTATCATCCAACATCTTGTCGCCCGTGATAGCAGCATTACTGTGGGTACCTCTGCGGTGGGGTTGAATCCCGATTACGTGACCGAGGTGCGGTGGTGGGAGCATCCTGAATTCAAAGAGCGCTCGGTTCTGGAGGCTGCCGAACTGGTGGCTTTCGATATGCTCGATCCTGCCTTACGCAGCAGGAGCAATATACGCCGACAAGCAAGACAGTTATACGCCGATGAAGAGTTTAGACAGAAAATGCGTTCTCTTCTTGCTGGCGAGCCAGCGGGACGATTATGCATTCTTACGCTCCAAGATGCTATTGAGAAGATCGCGGAGATTGAGAAACGTTTGCAAGCTCTCGAAAAACGACTGGCGGAAAATCGACGGCTTTGATGACGCTCTCCGGAGCAACGAACACCCCGCACACTGACTGCAATTGGCATGCTTGCGGCTGACTGAACCCGGCCATCAGTTCAGAACCTACGAATGCGAACAAGCATCCTGGCGATGATGAGTGAACTATTCGGGATATTTGCTTCATACATTGCTGCGCTCCCGACCCGCGATATACTGACCAAAGACGACTTGCTGGTCTCCACATTTTTGCTGCACAAAGAGAAAGAAATCGAGATCTACTATGCGCCCTTTGATTACGTGAATGAAGAAGCGAAGATCATCTTGATGGGGATTACGCCGGGTTGGACGCAAATGGAGATTGCCTATCGTTGTGCTCAGCAGGGATTACAACGAGGAATGGACCCCAGCGAAATTTGCGCCTATGCCAAGCGCCAGGCCAGTTTCGCCGGTTCCATGCGAAAGAATCTCATCGAGATGCTAGACGGAGTAGAGCTTCCCAAAGCTCTAGGTATCGCGTCGAGTGCGCTGCTTTTCAGCGAGCATCGAGATTTGCTGCATACAACATCTGCCATTCGTTATCCGGTCTTTGTGGGCGGGCGGAACTACACTGGTCATAAACCTCATTTACTGAAGACACCGGTACTTCGCGGATACGTGAGAGAAGTCCTGGCCGAAGAACTGAAACGCACCGGCAGTGCGCTCATCATCCCTCTCGGCAAAAGCGTGTCTGCGGCTCTGCAGATGTTGATCGATGAGGGACTGCTGATTTCCGATCGCTGCTTACTGGAATTTCCCCATCCATCGGGAGCAAATGGGCATCGCGTGAGGCAGTATGCGAATAGGCAAGCTGGGTTCAAAAGCATAGTCAGGGCCTGGTTCGAGCGGCAGACGGATTAACCGGCGCTTCCTGCCGAGCGCCGCTCTGTTGCGCTTCTGTTCTGGGAGCACTTTCATGACTCTCTCAGAGTGATGAGCGGGCAGGCGACATGAAGGAAGACTCGATACATGGTGATGTCCCGATCCCAATGGACAACCAAGCGGCGGAAACGGCCCAACTAAGCGAAGGTCCATTCAACCTTCCAGAGATCGTTTCAAAACCTCCTCTAGTTTGTGGTGGACTGGAGGCGTGGCCTGGAGACATTTAAGGATGGTGGTGCAAACGGCAGGTTTGCAAGTATGGGGCATGTTGAAGGTGCTGCTCGAGGCTAAAGAGGCGGGATTAACCGAGCGATTGGTTCCTTATGTGGAACGGCTTGTAAAAGCGGGGATGTGGCTTTCAAAAGATGTGAAACGGCGGATCTTACGGCTGGCGGGAGAAGAGACCTCCTAATGAGTAGTGGGACTCGCTCTACTCCGCTCGCCGCTCTGATAAGCGGCGCGCCGCTCGATCCGCGTGAGAGATCCCATTGGGCAGCCCGTCGCCGCGGCACCTCTCTGTTCAGTGAAGCCGATCCCAACTCCGTCGGCCTCGCTCCCTGGGTTGAGGGAAACACACGTTCCACGCATCTCCACCTCGAGTCGGGGTGCCGCATATCTGACATGTTGTTCAGCCGCTGACAATGATGTCTCCGAGGGACATGGCGCTCCTGGAGGCGTTTATGAGCGGCGACGCGCCTCAATCCAACGTCTACGCATGACACATAGGGGGGCATGGAGATGAGCGAACCCCGGGGAGCGGAACAAGCGAGAACGCCAGTCAATCGACGAAGCGGTCAGGCGTATATCCTGTTCGGTGTGAGCTGGCTCCTGGTATTGTCGATCGGATCTGTACTGCAACTGATCTCGATCCCCGTCGGACTGGCGATCACCGAAGTCGTCCTGATCCTGTTACCGGCGGTCCTGTTCGTTCGCCGGAAGCGACTGCCCGTCATGGAGGCCCTCGGATGGCGCGCGGTATCCCCCATCACGGCGGCGCTGAGCATCGCCGTGGGGATGACTGCTTGGGGCGTGGCGGCGGGGATTGGGGAGCTGTTGCGGCCCGTACTGGGAGAACCACCGCGCATCAGCGGGCTGGAACCACGGACGTTGCCCCAACTATTGGTGATACTCGTCTGTGGGGCTTTCCTGGCCGGAATCTGCGAAGAAACGCTTTTCCGCGGTGCGATTCAGGGCCTCCTCGGGCGAAAGGGCGCGCGTCAGGCGGTGTTGATCACGGCGTTTCTCTTTGCCATCTACCACGCCAATCCGTGGATTTTCCTGCCGGCACTGTTTCTTGGGGTGGTGTTTGGAACGCTCGTCATCCGCACCGCTTCGACGGTTCCGGCAATGCTCGCCCACATGGCGAACAACATAATGGCATTCAGCGTGTCGTACCTGTATCACGACCCGCCCGACTCGGCGGTTCACGTGCTCATGGCTCTTGCTGCCGTGGCGTTCTGTGCGGCATTCCCGATCTTTTGGGCACGCACGCGCAGAACCGAACCGCCCGAACCCCTTCTGGCCACCGTGCCAGCCGGGGTATCTCGGCCATTCCTCTGGGTTGCTGGTTTTGTCGGCGGAACCGTGGTGTTGCTCGTCATTTCCGGGATCATTGTGGCAGTCGCGCTGGTGGATATTTATCCGGTGCCCAGTGATGCGCTGGAACCCCACGTCCAACGCGGGGAGCGGCTCGTCGTGCTCAAGAGCGACAGCCTGGATTTCGGGCCGGGAGACATCGTGGCGTACCACCGCGATGGCGAGACGGTTCTGCGGAGCATATCCCGTATCGAGGGTGACAGCGTTTGGATTTCGGAAGGAGCGTCCGAGCGAGAACTCGCGCGAGAGGAGATCATCGGCAAAGTGGTCTACATCATCAAGAACAGCAAATCGCCCGAGCAGGAATAACAGCCCGGGGACCGCGCCGTGCAGAGAGTGGCACTCGACCTTGGCCATCGAGAGAAAGACAATCGAGCAGGAAGCGGACAATCAGCCTGACCACGGCTTGGAGCAAACGCAGTTTCTGCGCCGCTCAATCAACTATGAGCTACTGGAGGATATCCACATGAAAATCGCCATCCTTGGTTGGGGGTCCCTCCTATGGGACAACCGCCCGGACTTTGATCAGTGGCACGAGGTTTGGCAATCTGATGGACCAACGCTCAAGATCGAGTTTTCCCGCATCTCAACTTCGCGCTCCGGCGCCCTCACATTGGTCATCGATGAGAAGCACGGGACTCCTACTACTGTGGCATGGTGCCTCAGCAAGCGCGTTAATCCGGATGATGCCGTATGTGATCTTCGATGTCGTGAAGGTACGACTTTAAAAAACATCGGGCGGATCGACGTTGCTCAACAAGCGGAGCGACAAGATTTCTCCACAACTCATGACACAATTGTATCCTGGGCTCGGGAAAAAGGACTTGACGTTGTGATTTGGACGGCTTTGAAGAGTAACTTCCAGGAAAAGACGAAGCGCCCGTTCTCGGTGGAGGCCGCACTGTCTCATCTCAGAGCTTTAACGGCCGAAGGCAAGGCTAAGGCGGCGGAATATATCCGGCGTGCCCCTAGCTTCGTGCAGACACCCTTACGTACCGCAGTGGAGAAGGAGTCTTGGTTCTCGAAGGCCTGTGGCTAATCCCGCACTGGAGCGCATGCGCATCGCACTGTTCGGTCGACGTGTGAGATTTTCACTAGCAGTTAGTGTTGAAGTGCCGCCTCTCACTCCATGAAGTCAAGCTGGGTCTCGTTAGCTTCGCCCCTTTGGTTGAGGCGAGACTCAGCGAGCGTGTCCGAAGTAGCGCAGGCCTTCCAGCCTGCCATGTGTCGGCATGTCATGCAGACTCAGATGTCTGCGCCACAGGTTTTCGCACAGACTCTTGTCTCGCACCCCATTGGACAAGCTCAGGAGAGCATCAGAAACAAGCGGAGGACGATATGAGAGTCTTCATTACCGGTGCAACCGGCGTGCTCGGGCGACGCCTCGTAAAATTATTTTGTGCTCGCGGGGATTCGGTGGTCGGTCTGGTGCGCAGTCCGGTCGGTGAGCAAACCGTGATCGCTTCAGGTGGCGAGCCTCATCGTGCTGAGCTGTTCGACGCCGGCGCGCTGGCTCGCGGCGCGGAAGGGTGTGACGTCATCATCCATGCGGCCACCTCTATTCCTGTTAAGACGAGGCCTCGCGCCAGAGACTGGGAGATGAATGACCGGATTCGCCGCGAAGGCACAGAAGCACTGGCCACCTGTGCGGCAAAGATGGGGGCAAAGCTTTATTTGCAGCAAAGCGTGATCTGGGTCGCCCGGCCAGCCGACGGTTCGTTTTTCGACGAAGATGCCCCCGCGCAGCCGGATCAGCTCTCACGCTCGGCATTCGATGGTGAGAACATCACGCACGAAGCCGGCGAGAAATACGGCTTCAACGTCTCAGTGCTGCGATGTGGCTGGTTCTACAGCGCGGATGCCGCCCATACGAGATTTTTCGCTGAGAGTCTTCGAGCGCGCCGTTTGCCTGTCATCGGCCACGGAGATGCCGTGTGGGCTATTCTTCATCTGGACGATGCCGCCAGCGCCTTTGTGACCGCCGCTGCCGCCCCGTGCAGCGGAATCTGGCATCTCGTGGACGACCAGGCGGTGAGCGTGCGGGAATTCCTGGATTACTTCGCCGAGCGTCTGGCCGCCCCGCGGCCATGGCAGGTCCCGGCCTGGCTGGCGCGTCTGGTGGCGGGATCGTATGCCGTCGATTTCTTCACCACCTCCTCGCGAACTTCAAACGCCCGGGTTCGCCGCGACTTTGGATGGACGCCCCGTTTCCCAACCTTCAGAGAAGGCATTGATCAGATCGTGGCGAACTGGACGGTCGAGGGAGTCGTATAGCGAAAGCACGACCGTGCAAAATGACTGTTGTTACGGCAGTCGTGTGCATCACGGTGACGGTAGGGATTCACGCCGTCGTGGTCTTTTGGCACGCCTGGGCTCACATGACGCTCGCCGTCAACATGTCATGGCTTCAAAATGCCTTCATCGTATCGGTCATCATGGCGACTCCGGTCGTTGCGGGAGTGCTGGTGTGGGCGCCGTATCGCCGCACGGGAGCGCTCGCTCTCACCGCATCCATGTTCGGGGCGTTGATTTTTGGGGTGTATCACCATTTTCTCGATCCCGGCGTAGACAACATCTCCAGAGTACCGACAGGTGGTTGGGGGATGCTTCTTCGATTGACCGCCATCTTGCTGGCCATCCTGGAAGGATGGGGGGCATCGTGGGTTGGTGGGGTTTTCGCCCCATCTCGCGGGCTGGGTGAGGCGTGGCGATCCTTCAACGTGAGCGAAAATACCATTGGTGGTTGGTGGCCGTTCTTTACTGCAGGTTAGTGCGGTATTGGTCGGAATGGTCGTGACCCTCAAGTTCACTCTGCGGCGGGCATCCGAGGCTGCGGTTGGGGCGACCTCTGCCTTATGGCGAGATGAGATCTGATTCTGGAACACGTTCAAGACCATGTCTGGAAGGCTGCCGTGGATCTCGCCATGCAGGTAAGGTGCAGGATGTCGGCCATCGTCGATGCCGGATGGGAAACGTTCCCTTGGATCGCTTGGTAGAAGATGGGGTGGCCGCCGGTTCGACGTCGAGCATCAGGCATAAAAGACTGAACAAGCCGTGAAAGAGACGCGATGGTTTTCATGCGGAGCTCTGGTCCGGGACGTAGATGGGCTGGTGCATTGCTACCTGGAATCCTCGCCGGGCTACTGGGCGGCGTTTGGAGAGGTGTTGGCCCACGAATTCGCTGATGTGACGTATATGAGAAATCATAGGCTGACGGTCGACGCCTATACCGTTCAGCATGCGGGCGGGCCATCGCCGCAAAGCATTCAGTCGGTTGCGGTGCATCTCATCGGCTTGTACTTGGTTTTGGAGTGTAGCGTGAGTCAACAGCAGGCGACCACTTGATGCAGGAATTCATCAAAAAGGAGTCGGCTTTGTTCTGGTTGAATCCTCCCGCCAATATGGGCTCTGTTACCGTCCGGGATGTTTTGGCTGCCAGGGACGCTCGAAGCCACCTGCTGACCGTCGAAGAATGGACGGGACTTACATGCTGCGCCTCATAAGTTATTGTGCTCATAATTGAGCTTCGCCTTTTGCAGTGAACGAGTCGACCGGAGGGGCTTCGAGAGAGAATCCAAAACCGGGCGCAAGCCCGCCAAGGGACTCCCGTGCAGGCAGCCCACCCTCGGCAATGAAACAGACAGGCGCGCTCGGCCCCGCCCTGTTGGTGTGCCGGGCTGTTCCTTTCGCCTGACAAAAGTCAATAGCGGTGCCCACTACACCGAGGCAATCTGCTTATTCCAGGAAGCCGGTACGCGAAACGGCCGCTCGCCTCATGCAGAGCGGACTGGCTTCACCTTCCCTCATCCTCCCATTCATTTTCGGGAACGCGAGCTTCCACTTCATATCATATTGACTTCGGTGGGGGATTTGATCCACCAACATGGTTGATCTCGCGCAGTGGTTGAGAGGATGCACCGGGGAGTGTCCTGATCCTTCTCGAGAGTGGACGTTGATGTGACAAGGACTGCAGTGGGACAATCAATCTTTGGCCGATGAGCAGTTGGTTGATAGCAGGCGACGGACAGCAAGCCTGGTGGAAAAACTCGCCATAGCGGCAGCTTATCTGAGGTAGCAGTGGATCTGTCAGGCAAAAGGCGAGGAAACTCAAAGAGTGTTCAAAGCAGATCTATCGGACTGCGCACGGCCTCGGCCTCCTCAGTTCATGACATGGGTATGGATCATGGTCGTGCTCACGTCTTTATGTCCAATCAGTTCTGGCACAGTGCGAATATCGTATCCGGCTTCCAACAGATGGGTGGCAAAACTGTGGCGAAAGATATGATAACTGCCAAGCTTGGTGAGGCCCACGGCGCGGATGGCTCGCTTGACAGCCTGCTGCAGAACCGATGCGGCCAGATGGTGTTTCCACACAACTCCCGACCGAGTGCTTGGAGCCAGGAAACACCTACTGCCAGCCCCACTCTCGGTTGGTGTTACGATATTTCCTTTCTAACGCTGATGGCAAATAAACCTGGCCGAAACTCTCTTTTAGATCCTGCTGGTGGAGCATCTCGATCTTGGCCAGATGTCGCTGGATGGGCTCTTTCAAATAAGTCTGAGCCTCTTGAAGAAAGGTGTTCATGTTCCCAAAAAATTCCTCAAGCAAATTCGACAAAGGGGTAGAGATCAATCTCCAGCTTTGTCTTGTTCAGCATTATTCATGAAGGAGGTCATGTCATGAAACGCCTTATTCCAATGGTGATCATCTTTTTATTCCTCAAAATTCAGCCCGGTCTTTTGCAAAGCTCCCGGCAAGTCGACTTCGAATCTTCATGGTTTTTTCTACAAAGGCATGGGGTGCCATTTTGGTCAAAAGGAAGCGATAAATATCTGAATATCTCCGGAACTGGAAAGGCTTTCATACCTCCCACCAGAGATTACTCCGAACCCTGTGACGTCATTCTGGAATGGGTTCAGCACCTCGGGTTGAATTCTGCGCCGGGAATCGATGTGGTGACCGACATGGCCACAAATCCGCTGCGCCGACGGGTTTATGTGACTGGCTACAGCTCCTCCCCAACGGGTATGTTTGATTTTCTCACCGTCTGCTACAACCTCAGCGGCAACGAGTTGTGGTCGGCACGATATGACGGACCCGTGGGCGGCGAAGATATGGCCATCGGCGTGGCGTACGATTTCGAGGGCAATGTTTACGTGGCCGGCATCAGCCAGGGAGACGACATTACGGGCTACGACATCGTGGTAGTCAAATACAACGCCACCGGGCAGCAGCAATGGGCTACGCGCTATAACCACCCCACCACCTCGGACTACCCGCCCGATGCTTCCGATTATCCCAACGACATGGTTCTGCTCGCAGACGGCGTGGTGGTCACCGGCAAGGCGGCGGATAACTATTTGACTGTGAAATTCAGCCTCGACGGCGCGCTGGTCTGGGAGAATATTCTGGATAACAAGAGCGCCCGCGATGAGGCCACGGCCATCACTGCGGACAGCGACGGCAATGTGTATGTGACCGGTTTCAGCGATTCACAAATCACCAACTTCCTCACGGTGCAATACGATCCGCAGGGCAAGGAATCTTGGGTGACCGGCTACGGTACGGGCAGCGATGGTGCCCATGGCGTCGATATCGCCTTCGACGGGGAGGACGGCATTTTCGTGCTCGGGGGAAAAACCGGCGGCTTTTTGCTGCTGAAATATGAACGCAACGAGGGGAGCATCCAACAGATCATTCAACCGCCGGGAAAAGGTCTTCTCAGTAAACTCGTCATTGATCATGCCAACAATCTTTACTTGACCGGATATGATAATTCCGATGACGCCATCCGGACGGACTATGCGACGTTGAAATACGACGCGACCGGTAAACTACAGTGGCGGGCGCTGTTCAACGGCGAAAGCAATGACGCCGATATAGCCCACGACTTATTGGTGACGAGTAACGGGGATGTTTACGTCACCGGTTATTCGTCCCATTCTGCCACCGGGCAAGATTTTGTAACCGTGAAATACAACGCCTCGGGACAGCAACAATGGGCGCAAACCTATAATGGCCCGTCCGATGACCAGGATATTGCTGAGGGCATCGGCTTCATGAACCTGCTGCGCCAGGGCGTGCATCTCTTTGTGGCCGGCACCAGCCGGGCGAGCGGCACAGGCGATGATTTCACTGTCGTCAAATATCGTCTGAGTTCCGGGGCTCCGGTTCAAGATTGGATTGCACGTCACAACGGTCCCGGCGCCAATGCGGCCAGCGTCCATGCCATGGCCGTGGACAGCACCGGCCATATTTATCTCGCCGGGCGCATCGGCAACGATGAACGTTCCGATTACCTGACGGCAAAATATAACGCAGCCGGCGAATTGCAATGGACCGCGCAATACGATCGGGCGCAAGACGCAGACGCCGCCTCGGCTGTTGCCCTGGATAACGACGGCAATGTTTATGTGACCGGAAAAACCAAAGGTGCGGGATACGCCATCACCACCGTCAAATACAACGCTGCGGGAGAGCAGCAGTGGGCGGTTCACCACCCCATCCAGGCGAGCAGCGGCGCCCACAGCATCGCTGTGGATGGCAACGGCAACGTCATCGTCGGCGGCCGGCAAGAGACACTCAAGTACGACCCCAACGGTGCGCTGAAATGGGTGGTGGATGGCGGCAATGCGATGAAGCTGGAAGATTGCTGCAACATCGTTGTTGCCGGAAGCATCCGTGAAAATTCCGATACGGATGTGCTGGTCACAAAATACAACCCAAACGGTCAGGTCGTGTGGTCGGCCCGTTACGACAATCTTCCTGGCACAGGGCCTTCTGACTTCGACAACGCGGTGGATTTGGCGGTCGACCGGCATGGCAGCGTCTATGTTGCGGCCCTGAGCAGGGGCGTCAATACCGGTGAGGATTTTGCAACCATAAAATACGACGCCGCGGGCCAGCAACTCTGGGTAGCGCGCTGGGAAGAACCAACAACAAACGTCCCGGAGGCCATCGCCGTCGATGCATCCGGCAATGTTTACGTGACGGGCACCTACTACAACAGCTCATCCTTCACCTTTGACCTCGGCACGGTCAAGTATGACAGCGCTGGCAACGAACAGTGGGTTCAGCGGTTCGCCGGCGCACTCTCCGGCTCGCAGGAGAGCGTCAGCAGCATTGCTCTCGATTCAAGCGGCAACGTCTATCTTGCCGGCTCGAGCGGCCTGGACTTCGCGGGTTTCGCACTGGACATGATAATCATTAAATATAGTCCGGATGGTGATGAACTGTGGGTCACTTCCTATGATGCACCGACCCGAGATTTTCCCATTGACTTAGCGGTCTCTGAATCGGGGGAAATTGTTGTGGCCGGAAATGCAAACGTTTTCTCTCGCGTTGGTTTTAATCATATTGTCCTGCTGAAATACGCCCAGTCCCCGGTTTCTTCCGTGGCTGATGAGACTGGTACGATTCCGGAGCAATTTCGATCGCATCAGAATTACCTCAATCCGTTCAACCCGACGACCACCATTACCTATCAACTGCCGCTGATGTTGGCGTTAGGACATCAACGACCTCGGCCTGGCCATAAAAAAAGTGGTGACAGCAAGATTCAGAATGCACAAAGGCAAACGAAAGATTTCTGAAGCCAGTACCGGGGAGAGGGCGGGTTGGGTCCACCTCCATATCTCCCATTCCCCGGGAGTCGGAAAAAGCACAGCAGCTTATCTCCCACGTCATTAGCCTCCACCAATGCGGAGGTCTCTTTCGCCAACGTCCGTAACTTAAATTAGCCGATGTTTTGTCTTGACAATGGGATCCACTTTAGATAGCTTGGCGTTGTGAGCCTGGAAGATTTGAGCGACGTCTTCCGAAATGTACATGCATGTCTGCAACAAGGTGGCCTGTTCCTCTTTGACCTGAATATGGCAGAAGGGTATAAAGCTCGCTGGTGGGGCTCTCTGGGAATTGTAGAAGACGACCATGTTTGCGATGTCCGGGCGAGTTTTAACGAAGAAGAGAGGGTGGAGCGAACGGCTATCACTGTGTTTCGATCAGAAGGAGCTTCATGGCACTGCTTTGATGTAGCGCTTCTGCAGCGATGTTACACCGGATCGGAGATCCAGTCTGCTTTGGCATCAGCAGGTTTTGGGAACATTCAAACCTTTGATGCCGCAGAGTGCCTTGGGATGGTCAAGAGAAATAGGGAGAACCTTCTTTCTGAGCCAGAAGACCAGGACAAGCAGTGGTGGCGGCTCACATCCACTGTAGCTGCCCCGCCTCCGCTGACGCCTTGGCGGGCGGCTGAGCTTGGCCGTTGGGCTTCACAAGAATGGGGCGTATCGCGATGCGCCCGTAACTAAAGGAGATACGTTATGGTTAAAGTAGCACTATTTGTGCGTCTCGAAGCTAAGCCTGGGAAGGAGAAAGAAGTAGAGCAGTTTCTGCTCGACGGCCTTCCACTCGTTCAGGAGGAGCCCGCTACGACCGCGTGGTTCGGCATTCGTCTTGGGCCATCCACGTTCGGTATCTTTGATGCGTTCCCCGATGAGGCGGGTCGTCAAGCTCACCTCGCGGGCAAGGTCGCTGCCACACTCATGGCAAAGGCCGGCGAACTTTTCTCCGCTCCGCCGTCTATTGAGAGGGTTGATGTTCTGGCGGCAAAGCTACCGGGGTAGCGAAGCCCAACAAGTGTTTGCAGCCGACCGGCCCGCCGAAGGCGGGCTGGCGGAGCCAGGATTTATCTCTCAGGGATGTCTGCCAAGTCGCGGGGTCTGAGTGCGGCCGATATTGAGGGCAAGCCGGCAGGATTCGCGATGCCGAACGTCTTGGTGCAACTTGTGGTTGAACATGACCGCATGTTTACCTATTGGCCGAGCAATGAGGAATGAGCTTGTAGAAGGCCACACATAACCTATAGGTGAGGGAGGTCTGAGATGACAAAAGTGGTTTGTTGTAGAGACCTTGGCTTTGACTGCGATGGCGTGGTGCGAGCCGAGACAGAGGAAGAGGCGTTGAAACAGGTCGCAGCCCATGCTAAAGCTGTCCACAACTTGGAGACGGTGTCAGAAGAAGTCATCGCCAAAGTGCGCCAAGTGATGCGCGACGAAGACGAATAGGTAAAGCAACCTATAGTGACAGCGCCTCAGTTGAGTCTACTGCTTCCTCAAGAGGCTTTCCGCCTAACATGCCGATGGAGCCGACCGGGCTGGTTGCGCCTTTTCATGAGGTTGAGATCGCCTGTCAGCCTGTCTCATCGCCTGGTTTTGGTGCTGTACCCGTCCCGCGGCTCATCCGCGTGCCGTTGGGCACGCGGGGTGGTGGTTTTGCAATCGCAGGCGTCTTTGCCGTCCGGTCACGATGGTGGTGGTGGTTTTGACGGCCTGCTGAGCACATAGACAGAAGTCGATAGGCATCGATCGGGCGAGTTGGCCTCGCCCGCCATGCGGGTCGCCAAGCGTGGAAAGCAGGGGATGGCGGCTCTACCCGAAAGTCGCTTTGCTCGCCAGGTTGTGCCCAGTGGGGTGCCTCCCCAGCAGGCAAGTTGGTTCGCCCGCCGCGTAGCGGGTGGCGCACGTAGTGAGACCGGCCATTCATAGCCCACTGCAAGGCGCAAGACTGGCCGTGGAGCTGAGGTGGGTGGTGAAGTGTCGCCGTTCCGTGGCTCCAAGCCCGGCGTGTCTGAGTAGCGTTTGTGGGCGGGGTGCCTTCCACCGGCAGGGCTGGGCGTGCCCAACCCGGCGTGCAGCAGACGGCGCTACGCGCCGCCGCTGATGCCGAAGTCAATAAGCGGCGCGCCTTGCTTACTACTCATCGACGTGTGAGATTCCTATTGAGCGGACCGGCGGGCCAGACCGGCCGCCTATCTGCTCAAGGAAGCCGACCCCAGCTTCGCCGGCTTCGCCCCCTTGGTCTCGATGAAGACCTGTGCGTGGGTCTCCACCTCAAGCCGGCGCGGCGGCTTATCTCGCACGCCGGTGGGCGGCGATCGTCGTAGAGCGTCAATCTGGGCATAAGCGAACATGACAAACGGTAACAACATCAGACCGTTGTCCATTTGGCCCGCCCTGCTTTACTTCGGCATTCCGGCTGCAGTGATGATCATCATTATTCATGTGGTCATGCCCCTTTTGGCCGCCCGCGGCGTCTCCATCTTCTTCAACTACCTTCTGGTTTATGCGACTATCCCTATGCTTGCGCTGCTCGCGGCATCCATCATCGCTTATCGGCGCGAGGGGAATGTCATCTCCTGGCCCGGCTTCAAGATGCGTTTCAGGCTCAACAAGATGGATGGCGAGGCTTGGCTCTGGGCAATCGGCCTGACGCTGTTCATGTTCCTGTCTGTGGCCATCCTTTCTTTCACGGCTCGCTGGTTGTCATCGTTCAGCCTCCTCGCGCCCCCCGATTATTGGCCAACTGAACTGAGGCCATCTGCTCCGGGTGGGCCAACCGGCGCCTCACTCCCGACGGAGTTCTTGGGATTATCGCTCGCGGGCAACTGGTGGATACTCCCGGTGGTGCTCGGCTCCTTGGTGATCGCCACCTTCGGTGAAGAGCTTTGGTGGCGGGGCTACATCTTGCCTCGTCAGGAGTTGGTGCACGGCAATTGGACCTGGCTCATTCACGGATTGTTATGGACCGGGTTTCACTCGTTTACGCCCTGGAATCTTCTCGCGATATTGCCGGGCAGTCTGGCTCTCTCTTTTGTTGCACAGAGACTCAAGAATACATGGCCGGCCGTGATCGCGCATGGACTAGCCAACGGTTTATTGGTGTTGATAGTTGTTGTTATGGGAATGGCGAGTTAGGAGTTCGCCGCCCAACAGTGCGTGCAGCCGACCCACCTTGGGCGGCGGTAATTGTCGATCGTTTCGTTGTTGATCGTCGGGGGTGGCGAAGTTGCGCTCGGTCTGTCGGCGGGCGGCTGACGCCAGCGATAAGCGGCGCGCCGGAGCGCGCCGTTAGCAGTCTCTGAAACCACGAGAGGAGGAATCACATGCAACAAGAACAAAAGCTCAAGTATTTGAAAATTGCTCTGATAGTGGTCGGCGTCATTTTCATTGCAGGAATCTATGATGTGGGTGTGGCCTTCGGGTTGGGGTTGAACGCCACGGCAACCCGAGTACGAGCAGATGATTATAGGTGTTTACGCTACTTTGGGAGTTTTTCTGATTCGGGCTGCGAAAGATCCTTTAGCTCATGCGAGTCTTATATGGTTCACAATTTGGTCGAGTATTGTTCATGGTGGAATAATGTTGGTCCAAGCGATCGTCGATGAGACTGACCGGACAAACCTTCTGGGTGACGTCCCAGCTCTATTTCTGGTGGCGATTGTGCTGTGGTATCTCATGCCTGAGAAAGCACTGACAGAGTAGAATTGACTGCTGACAAGCGCACGCCGTCGGATCAGCAAAAGGCGCAGCCTTTTGCTGACTGCTGATGTGAGGCGTTAGGCGTACTCACGAAAGAGGATTAAAGGTGAATAGCAAGCTCATCATCTATACCCTCTTCCTCGGAGCAGCAGTGCTCTGTGCGGTGGGGACTAGCTCAGCTCGACGGGACAATGTCATAGCTCGCCAGGAGCCGTTGCTACGTTACAGCATTGTAGGTTCATCGTCATGTGACAAAAAACCCTGCTACTACGAAGTGATGAGCGACATCGCCGTGCAGAAATTCTTGCTCAAGCTCGCCAGAGGTCCTCAGGAACGAGATGTGGCGCGTGTAGCCATGGAGGGTTCCGCTGTGCGCATCGCGGATCTGCTGGCCTTGCGGTTGATCCGACGTGAGGGCGAGCGATACGTTCTGAATTTCGCGCTCTTCACGGCAGCCGATGTAAAACGCATCCGAGATACGAGCGAGCGCTATGCGGAATCATTGGCGGCGGCCATTTTGACCCGGCGCAAGGAGATCGAAGAGGCTCTACGCGCTTACGATGCGCCGGGAGTGGATCCCAAGGCCGTGGCGTACTTTCTCCTCGGTTGCGCCTCACTGGATTGGGACGGATTGAACCTGACGGCTGACAAGGGATACCGCAAGACGACAGAGCAGAGACCCGACGGAACATATGTACCTGTCGCCGAGGAGGTGGCCAAGATATCGCTGGAGAAGATCTACTGGGGCAGTCATAATGCTACGTATGATGGCGTTCATCTGACATCGTTCGGTGACCATCACTCATTGCCTCGATTCATGCTTCCGGATTTGCTCTGGCGAGTTCCCGACCTTCCTCCATCCTACCCCGACACGTTGAAAGTGGCTCTCCAGGAACTCCTGGCCGCGTCATTTCAGCGCATCGGATACCAGTTGGGACGCATCATGTTGGCGCTACGGGATGGTGAGAAGTCGAGCGCCGATCTGGCGCGGGCGGCAGGAGCGAAAGAGGGCGAGACCAAGGTATTACTGCATGTGCTCATGGTGCTCGATTACATCACTGAGCATGATGGGATATACCGAGCAAAGATCCCCATACTGACCAAACGCGATGAGGCTTTAGCGAGAAAGATCCTGGCGATCGGTCGTCAGGTGATGGAACGATGGCTGGCCGAAAACTATGAGAGTATCAAGGGAGAGTTGAGGGACCTCAGCTTCTTGCGCTCTGGAGTGCCGTTCTCAGAGGGGTTCACCATGATCTGGCACTACTTGTTCGGCATCACCAATCGAAAGTTGGTCGAAGCGGGCCTGTTCGCAGATCCGTATGCAGCAACGCGAAAGTACAAAGGAGCGATTCCGGTGGTTTATGAACTCGCACTTCCATAGTACGATCGTGAGAACCTGGAGGTGAGCGGTTGCGGCGGGTGGCCCTCGACCGTCGCTGAACCGCAAATCGTTCACTCGCCACCCCGTTATCTACCCTAAAGCGGTTAGAGGGAATGCGGAAGTCATTGTTTGGTATGCATGGCCTGGAGCAGAGACGTTCGCTCGGCAGATATGTGAAGGTTACTATGTTGGTTTGGTTATCCATGATTGGATTTGATGTCTTCTTGCACGCTGGTGTACTCGCCGATTTGTATGTTAGATCAAGTCCATTCCTGCTCCCACCGGAACGGGCCTTTGCATTCATTCCGATCGGCTATCTGTCCCCTCTCGGTCTTGCGATCTTGTTGATATGGTTAATGGCGAAACTTAGCCTACAGGGTTGCGTCGAGGTGCGATTGTCGGGGTTCAGATAGGGGCGCTTTCGTGAGGCGCATGCACGTTAGGGTTGCTTTCGATCTCAACAGCGGCACCTCTCCTGCTCGTGGGATGGTTTATCGGTCAAACAGTGGAGTTAGGCATTGCGGGGTGGTCGTGGGTAGTGGTCTCGCAGCACCATGATTAGGCCGCTTGCTCGTCAAGGTGCTGGCGGTTGTGATTGGCGCATTCGTGGTCACTGTGGCCTTCCAGAGTTTGGGTCTCGCGCCAGCGGTATTTCACCCAGTGCGAATGTGGGCGGCTGTGTAACACCCACTGCCGGCGCCCCGGACGCGTGCTTCCGCTGATGCCCCATGCGTGGATCGACGGATTCACCATCTGGCCTCTCCGGATTCTGAAGCTGTTTCCACGATCTGACCGCTTGAGCCGAGCACCATGAGATCGAATACCGGGCGCGTTCACATTCAATCGGGGTCCGGCGCAGATTCTGCGATCCCCGAAACGGCGGGAGGGCGTCCGTGTGATAGGCGATCGAGCGTGGCCAGACCGAACCGGCATGGCTGGCTTCCGCAAGCTCCATGCCCGTTCGGCCCGCGGGTTACGCATAGCGCGGGCGGTCGGGGTCGGGCGATGAGTATTGCTGGAACTCTTGAGTGCTTTCTCGGCATCGTCCGCGAGTCGCAGGACTACTTCATAAGCGGCTCCCTCTCGTTTCTCCCTCTCCTTCCACATTATCGAGTGCCCAAGCACGACGTCGACGTTGGTATCTCGGTCGATCTGTTTGAACAGCGAAGAGCCGAATTCGAGGCAGCGGGTCGCCTGCGCATCCTTCGGCTACGTGAGGTGGCAGTTGTTGGCACTTCCCGGTCCGCTCTCCTACTTGTGCCCTGCACCGGATTCATGCACATCAACACGCCCGAAGGCCTGATCGATCTCGCCCAGTTCAGTGTCCGAGGTGGTTTGATGGAATTCTTCTTGGGAGCTGGCCTGACCGTAGCCATTCCGTCTCGGGTGCTGGAACGGGTTCGTCAACTCGAGTGGGCAGGAATTCGTTTTCGCGCCGGTCCGCCGGAGTTGGCATTGATTCCAAAGCTCCTTTGGTACCTCGCATGGAAGAATTCGAGGGCTGTGCCAACCGCAGACGAAGAGAAGCACCTCCTCGATCTCCGTCGTGCTCATGGGCTGATTGATTGGGACTTTGTCGATTCAGTGCTCGCGGAGGCCGGTCTCTACTGGCTTGGGCGCCGCTTCCCCCGATTTGTCGATCGGGCGGTAAATCCGTTCCGGAAATTCGACGTGACTCAGGCAAGAGAGGAACTGGAGCGGCTCGCCACCCAACAAGGCGATGAAGCTCACCGACCATAGCGCGAGCGATATTTGGAGCCTCCTTGCGACGACTCGATCGCCTTATCATGGGCGGTCAGTGGCCGGCAGATTATCGCCAGTTCGTTGGGCAGCCTTGACATTGTTCTCTCACCATGGCAATCGTCCGAGCAATCGCGCTCATGGCTGGTTTGGGAGCTTTGGTCAGCGCTGTCGTGCGAGTGCGTGAACCGGGCACCTTTCCGCTCGCTACCCTGATGGGGGGGTGGTTTTCGCGCACGCCGTCGCTTGCTCTCATTCTCATTGGGGCTGGCGCTGGTATTGCGACTGTCGTGCTCGTCCCCCTGATCGGTGTGTTGGGCGGGTGGGCTCACATCACGCTGGCCGGGCCACTTTCCGGTCAATGGATTGCGATGGCTATTGCGAGCATAGCAGTCAAGACGGCGTTCGTCCTCTTTGAGGAACTCATCTTTCGCGGCGCCCTGGTGTCCGAACTCCGTCGTCGGACGGGTCCCGCGGTTGCCATTGGCATGAGCGCGTTGGTATTCGCGGCGGCGCACAGTGGACGTTCCTTAATCGACATGGCAGTTCTCTTCGCGGACGGGATCGGCTTCGCACTCGCCTTCGTGATGACCGGGAGTTTGTGGGTATCTGCAATCTGGCACGTCAGCAAGAATCTGTCGGTGTGGTTATTCCTTGGTAGCGGGACGATCGACCTGACTCACGGGCCCTTTGATTTCCAGCACGTCGACGCTCAGTGGGCAATTGGCTCAAGAGGCAGCGCCGGACTGCTTGATCTCGCCGTCACAACATTGATTGTCGGACTCGTCACTTGGAGTTTGCAACGCTATCGAGTGGGATACACAGAGACTATCTAACAAACTGCTGCACCTGGAGGTCGCCTCTGGCGCCCGCAGGTGAGCCGGGTCGTTCACCTGATCGCTGGTGGTCAAGTGAACGGAGACGGATGCGCTGTGCTGGTCACCGCCGCCTGCGGTGGCCGGATCAATCGAGGATGACCACTAGATGGGTGACGCCATGCGGCATCGGGACGTACGCGATATTGGCGCTCCAGATCTGATGAGAATGCGTGACGTCCAAGTTGTAGAGGAGGTACGGAGTGATCTTGTGACCCGGGCCGGCCACGTCCGCCTTTCGTTTTGGACGAGTGGCCGGCAAATGCGTGATCCGCATCAGACGTTGCACCCGCTTATGGTTGACGGCGTAGCCTTCTCGCTTGAGAGAGGCCGTCATCCATGGCCGGCCATGAAAAGGCGCATTCAGGGGCTGCTCATCGATCAGGCACATCAGATGCAGGTTGGTCTCCCGCTCACCTACCGATGCGTAGTCGTACGTCGAGCGATGCCGCCCGAGTAGATCACATTACTGGCGAATACTCATGTCTGGATGGGGGCCCGACTATGACGCTACCTCGGGCGGTCACCTGGAGCATTCGCTCGTAATCTCTATAGCATGAGCCGGCACAAAGATGAAGAGATATGAATCCAAGAGAAAGCCACGTAAATGTCCTGCATGCGGTTCGGGTCGCATCGCAAGAATTCTATATGGATTGCCCCCGCCAGACCTCCCTGAGGAACTGAAGAATGACCTGGATGCGGGTCGAATTGTATTTGGAGGATGTATTGTCTCTGGGGATGATTCGGCGTGGCGGTGTGTCGATTGTGGGACATCGATTTTCAGAAAACGCGCTCAGAAGAGGCTCGACTAGCAGGGCGTTGCACCGGACCGCAGATGTTCGCTCTCGCCACTCTCATCTCCGCTGCAGAGGTGCTGGTGCTCGGTGGCTACGACGACCGGACTCAGCCGTCGGCGTGACTCATTCTTCCGGCGCGCTGAGGCGCGACCTGGAGACCATGAGAGCTGTTCATCGGCATGCTCCCCGAAATAGGCGGTATGACCAGCTGGTGACGCCGACGGCTGTCTGCCGCGTATGGTCAACCCATCAGGCGAAATCAGATCACTGAGGAGGCGTACCACATGATCAAGAAAATTGCGACAACTGCTGTTTATGTCGACGACCAGCAGAAAGCTGTGGAGTTCTGGACGAAACAAGTGGGGTTCCAAGTACATCGTGACAAACCAATGGGTCCGCAAGCACGTTGGATCGAAGTCGGTCCGCCTGGCGCGGAATCATGTCTGGTGATTTATCCGAAGTCGATGATGGAGGATTGGGCGGAACGAAAACCTTCGATCGTGTTCGAATGCGACGATGTGCAAAAAACCTACGAAGAAATGCGCGAGCGCGGCGTGCAGTTCACGCAGCCACCCCAGGAGATGCCTTGGGGACCGTTTGCCATCTTCGTCGATCTTGAGGGGAATTGGTTCGGCTTGAGAGGTCGCCCAATCAGCTGACGATTTCGGAGTTATCCTGGGATCCCCCATCGCCAGTTGCGGGCTCTCTCGAACACGATATCGATTGGTGATTTCGCGCCGATGCTCTTCGGCGCACCCTGGGAGATGCTCGTTGAACGGATTCAAAAGCAGCAATCCGAGTTTGGCCAACGCATCATGGACACCATGGAAGGAGCTGCATGAACGAACGCTGTCCGGGTAGAGTGGAAGAATGGATGAGTGGGCGAGAATGAAACTCGAGAGTGTACTGGGCACTTCACGCCCATGAGCAGTGTTCGTTGAGGATGACGGGATGAGCGAGCGAAGGAACTCATCGTTCTTGTTCGCCGCTCACATTGAGAGAATATTGTTCGTCACTTCCCGTGACTCATTGCTGCTGGCGGCGCATGCCCACATTGGAGGCTACCATCCAATTCTACCTGCAGGAGACGGTTTTTGCTGTGCTCGACTTGCTGCTCCCGTAACACGCGCGAGGTAGCGTGATGCGCCAGATCGACAAATCCGAGCGCGCGAGAAATGAAGATGTTGATCCTCATTCGTGCGATCATTTATGCCGCGCTGTTCACTGGTCTCGTGCTCATTTACTTGCCGGCCCGCCTCTTGTCCTGGTCGGGCATTGTTCGCCCTGCGTCGATTGAAGTCCAGCAGGTGGCCGGGATGGTGATTGGGACTGCTGGGGCTGTGATCGCTCTGTGGTGCATATTCGCTTTCGCATCCAGTGGGAGGGGCACTCCAGCACCCTTCGACCCGCCTCGTCGCCTGGTGATTCAAGGGCCTTACCGCTTCCTGCGGAATCCTATGTACCTGGGGGCAGGACTCACCCTGGCTGGCGCAGCGCTCTTCTATGGGTCGTGGGCGCTCCTGGTTTATACGGGTTTCTTCTTTTTTGCCGCACACCTCTTCGTAGTGTGGTATGAGGAGCCCACTCTGCGGCGAGCTTTCGGAAAGGAATACGCGGCATACTGCAGTCGGGTCAAGCGATGGTGGCCGAGCGTATGAATCCGTGTAATGCCGACAGGTGGGGCAGTTCGGTAGATTGGAATTTGAAGGAGGCGAAGATGAAGCCGGGGCAGAAAGAAAAGATGTCAACCATCCGGCGGTCGCAGTACAATCGCGCAGCTCTACCCGAAGGGGAATATCGGACCTCACCGGCCAACCAACGAGGGGGATGAGGGGATGAGCGTCACTGGACGGTCGAGCGATTACATGCTCTCATCCTTCCCAGTTGTGCCTCCTTCGGGAATCACCGTCGATGACGCTTCCCGGCTGGTCGACGTGCTCTTGCCCGAGGTGGGAGCCATCATACCGGCGCGCGATCCGGTGGACGTGAGAACCGTCGAAGATGCGCGCCACAGAGCCGGTACCTTATTGATTCACCGGTGGACGTCAGTGGATATCCGACGATGAATCCGGGCACAGCGCCTGCCGATAACGATCATGATGGTACGCCACGATGCGTGGGCGCGCGCTCGTGGACTCGATCCTGACAACCCGGAAGATGGCAACGGTGATCTGGACGGAGACGGTTATACGAATGTGGAAGAATATCTGAATGAATTCTTCGACAGAGAGCAGGCCGGCAAGAGTGCTGCTCTGTGGAAGTGACGAGTACGAAGATCAACTCATGTGTCGATATATCCGAGCGACGCTTCGTTGCGACGAGTGAGTCCTGGCGTGAGAGGCGCGATGGTATGGAAAGCAATCTTGGCCGTTCTCGCATTACCCGGCATCGTGGCCGGGCTCGTTCCTTATATTTTGGTGAATCTCGATCCCTGGCGGAAAGACGGGGTGAAAGCTGGGTTCATCGTCTTGTTCGTGGGATTGATCGGTTTTCTGTGGTGCGTCCGTGATTTTCATGTTGCCGGGGAGGGAACGCTGGCCCCATGGGCGCCACCCGAGCAGTTGGTCATCAATGGGCCTTACCGATTCATGAGGAATCCCATGTATGTGAGCGTGTTGATGATCATTGCGGGCTGGGGGCTCGCGGTGGGATCTCCGCTCCTCGCCATTTACCTCCTCGGTCTAGGTATAGCCTTCCACCTTCGAGTGGTGCTTTATGAAGAGCCGAGACTCGCCCGGCAGTTCGGTTCCGAGTGGGTGGCGTATGCGGCGCATGTGCCGCGTTGGATTCCCCGATGGAAGCCGTGGGTGAAGCCATCATGAGCATTCCTGAGTCTTGCTCGTCGCTGACCGTCAGCCGCGAGCAAGCGTGAGGAGATCACCTATGAAACCTTGTCGAGAATGTCGGCACCAAGTGAGCGAACAAGCCATTTCCTGCCCCAACTGCGGTGCGCCTTATCCCTGGAAGGACAAATGGGAGGGCTGGGGCTTCGAATATAAGAGCCGAACGGCAATCGGATCGCTTCCGCTCATTCACATCTCTTTCAAATACCGGCCTGACCGAAAGCCGGTCGTCGCCAAAGGGATCGTCGCTGTTGGTCAGTTTGGCATTGGTTTCATCAATATTTCGCAGTTTGGCATCGGCGTCATCAGCATCAGTCAATTCGCTGTTGGGATATGGGTCGTCGCCCAGTTTGCCCTGGCCTATTCTTGTGTCGCTCAATTTGGATTATACGTGCACAAAGGATACGGGCAGATCGTTCACAGTATTTTTCGGTTGCTGGGTGGAGCTTGAGTGTGAGCAACGGGCGAGGCCCACTTGGTTTTCGTCGTCCGCCGAGCCGGGAATTCCCTTCTGGGAACTCGGCGGACACGGCTATAGAGCGCGCGGGCGGCGCTCGAAGGCAGCGTTTGACGCCGGCAGCGAAGCACATGGGAGAGTGAGCGAGGGAATGAACCCTCGGTCAAAAATGTGGGGGCGAGATATCATGAAACACAACTCATCCGACTGCGCCAAATGTCCTGTGGGCCATCATACTGGTGTTCATGATAGGACGCCAGGAGCGGACCGATACCCGAAGTCATAATCGAACTGCGATGGCAACTGGCATCACCATCTCCGTCCGCGGAGTCGGGACCTTGACGGCTTCGACTCCATTCAGTCAGCGGGCTATCAATGCCGCTTTTCCTGAATATGAGGTCATCCGGGAGGCGCGCACCACTGAGGGGGAAGCGTACACTGCCCTCACTGTAAAGCGAGGAGATGAGACGGTGTTGACGATTCACCCTGACCCCAGCGGATCTCACATCTTCTCAGTGGTCGTAGAGAGTTCTCACATCCGCAACGAATTTGGCCCCGCTCTGGGCATATCCTTCAACGAGGTTTACCGCGGTCGTCCCCCGCGCCATTGCTCGGCTGGCATGGAGGAGCTATCGGGAAAGGTATTTTGTCCGGTTCCTTCGGCAGATAATGTTACATCAGGAGACTGGGCGGGGCCGGGTGGGGGAGCTGCCTCCGTCAGATGTTTTAGCTGAGTGGACTGTGCCTCAAATCGTCTGGAGACCGATGGGCGCTGAGAAGACCACCAAGACGCTCTGGACTGAGATATCCGGTCGCTATGAGCACGATACGGGGACATTGCATATCGAGCAGATTGATGACCAATCGGCTCGTTTCGATATTCTGGTGGCAACGGCCAGCGGATGCACTGGAGAAATAAGTGGTGACCTGGTGTTTCAAGATCTCAGGCACGCGACGTATTCGGATGGCCCCTGTCGCCTCAGATTCGTGTTCGGCCGCAACCAGGTCGAGTCCTGGAAGATCACGGTCATGAGCGTCATGGACCGGCGTGCTCATTTAGCGGCCGATATACAAGGAGAGAATAATACGTGGCCCAGTGTAGTGATCCATTCGATCTCGAGCGTCTGATGCCACAAGCCCATGGGTTGTTCGTATAGGAAGGGATGTGAAGTCATCACCGGGACAGTGATGCCGGGAACCCACCTCGTCCCTTGTTCGTATAGTGCTCGGGGGTGACCTATGAGTGTCATGGAGAGCAGTCGGCTCAGTTCATCCAGCCTGGCGAGGCCGGGGCCGCTGGGTCGAACCGGTCGGGTCCTATTTGGTCTTTTTCTGGCTTGGTACGCGGCGCGATTCTTCGGTGCATGGCTGAGCGCCATCCAGCAAGGCGGACTGACCGTCGACCAGTCCGTGTATACGCCTGTGGTGCAAAAAGGGAACCTCGCCCTGTACGCGTTGGCTCTACTCTGTGCGATGGCCATGCCGATAGCCACTCTCCGTCATCGATTCGTGGGGATAGCGATCTTGCTCCTTGTGATGCTGGGAATCGACTACGCCCTGGTGGGCGACTGGTGGGGCTTGCCGCTCGCCGTGGTGTTGTCACTGATCATCGTTGCCACCATGGCTTTCTTCGCTCTGGCTCATATCGTAGCCGGGATCATTGCCCATCCCGGCTGAGAGAGGACAGCGTTGGCTCACTGGCTCCGTGCGAGCCGGCCAGATCGTCAGCCCGAGATTCACGACTGTGTCCTCTGGGAACCGATCGATCGCTTCGAGAGGCGCATGTGGCAGCGCCTGGGCCGATAGGGGTCCTTCTGCCTCTCCGCCGTCGTGAAGACGGACGCGCTCACTTTCATGACCAATCAACATGGCGTTCTAAAGTAGGGAATTCCCATGGCGGTAGCCCTCAGTGTGACGTGACGAGCGGCATGCGATACATCCGCTCGACGCCCGTAGGGAATTCCCATGGCGGTAGCCCTCAGTGTGACGGTGGGGAGCTCATGCGCTGTGTTTGTCGGGCTGCGACTGCTCAGGACGCGCGAGCCTCAACTCCGCACCCTCCTCCTGGCAGGTAGTGTGGCGAGCTATGCCATCCTCCTCTGGGCGCGCCCCGGATCCCTCTGGCTCTCAGATGCAGGCGTTCTGCTGGTCGCCATCGCCGGTGCCTTCATGTTGGGTAGCCTGTTGAAAAACAAAGGGGCAGTCGTCACTTTTTGCGTGGCGGCGGCCGTGGCAGACGTCCTCTCGTTCTCCGGCGGCCTGACTCGCCACCTGTTGGATCAGTATCGCGGGAGCAGCGAGGTGCTTCCGTACTTGGCCGTTTTCAGTCCAATTGATGGTGAGAGCGTCCCGATCATCGGCATGGGTGATCTCATCGTGACCGGCGCTCTGTTTCTCGCTCTCGAACGAATCGGATTCCGTACCCCTGAAGTCGGGACCGTTCTCATATTCACCATTGTGGCCGCTTTGATCGTCGGGTGGATCGTGGGCGGCGTTCCCGCGATCCCCTTCATCGCCGGTGGCGTCATCGCGTATGTTGGATTCTGGTTGGATCGAAGCGCAAGAATAGATTAATACCTCTCCCATCGGCGACATCTCGAGAGAACAAGGTACGGATTCATTGTATCCGAATACCAAATTCTCGCTGTACTGTCGGATCGCGTAGATCGCGCTTCCATTGATCGAGCACTCGCCGTAGCGTTGGGCTACTCACCGCCCGGAAGGCGTCGAGCAAACGCTCCATCTCGATCACGTCGCTTTGGGTGACAGACGCCCACCTCCTCTCTACCAGCGAACGAATGGTCGGGATGAATCGTTGCAACGTCGCTTGAGTCGCCAGCAACAATTCGGGATTGAAGAGGAGTAGATTCACGGCTTCGGACGAGAACCGGTTGAATTGCTCGATGAATTGTCGCCCTCGCGCGCTTTGACTCAGCACTTCGTCGCGGAAATGATGGAGCAGTTCCAACGTGTTGGCGGCATTCGGCGTGCCTTCGACGGCTGTCGTGGCTGCACAATTCCCCGGAGGCGGCGGCGGTGGTGCATTCTCTTCGATGACGAAGGTGCCATCGCTGACATCCCAAATCGTCGCGTCGAGAGCATCCAAAACTTTTATCATGGCTTCAGTCGTTACTGGACCGGTCACCGACCAGGAATGTGATCCATCATTCGGCGTGCTAGCAACGATGGTTTGGAAAGTCGCTCCACCATCGCGCGAGAGGTGGATCGTCACGTTGTCGATGGTGGGGAGCTGACCGGACGTACTCCACTGGATCGTCGCTTCCGATCCGATTCGCCACATCTCGCCTCCGTTGGGTGCGATGACGGTGATCGAAGCCGGTATGGCCCACGTTTTCGTGGCCGTGCAGGAGAAGGAGGCCCCGTTGACCGCGCCACTCGCTTCAATGGTGTCGGTCCCCGTCTGTCCATTGCTCGTATAGGTGAAGCTCGCTTGGCCGTTCGCATCGGTCATCGCCGTTCCACTTGTACCAACATTCGGCCCGGCCGTCACGTCGAAAGTCACCGTCACGCCGGGAGCCGGAGTTCCTCCTTCCATGACGGTCACCGTCACCGTGTGGTCCGTATCCACCGGATTGGTCGCCATCGCCGGATCGAGCGAGCACGCGGCGGATGACGGATTTCCCACTTCAATGCAGGGTGAGAATTCCGAGGTGTTGCCGTCGGGATCGGTGGCCGTCGCCGTGATGAAATGACCTGAGGGAACCGTCTCTGTGAAGGTGACCGTAAAACTCGCATCGCCGCTCTCGTCGGTACTCACTGTGGTCGAACCGAGGAAGTTCTCTCCTTCGCCGTGATGGGAGGGATCGCAAACAGCATTGGAGAAGAATTCCAGGGTGAAGCTCATGTTGGGGGTGCTGTTCAACGCGCCTTCGATGGTCGTGCTGTTGCTGTTCGTCGCCGAGGTCAATACGGGGAAATTTTGCAGATTATTCGCACCGGTATCGCTGTCGCCGGCATCGTTAGGCGTCACCCCGTCGCCACCCAGGTCGATGCCCAGTTCGCCATTGTCAAAGATGGAGTTGCCGGAGATGGTGATGCCGGTTGGCTGGCTGGTGCCAAAACCGGTCATCGCGAGACCGCCCTCCTCATTGAACGCGATGACATTCGCCGCGCCAGGAGCCGTTCCTCCAATGGTGACATCGTGTGGCGTATTGCTGGCCAGAAATACGCGGATGACGATCCCGCTTTCGTTGGGCAAAGCCACCGTACCACTGGCGTCCGTGCCGATGAAATTCCCCTGAATGATGTTGCCCGTGCCACCGATGATGTTGATGCCCTCTCGAGCTCCTCGAGGCGTGAAGCCATGCCCGGAGATGACATTGCCCGCTCCCGGTTCCATGCCGCCGATAGTATTGAACGATCCGGTGATGCTGATGCCCGATCGCGCTGAGCCGCTCACATCCTGTGTCCCCGTCTCATCAACGCCGAGGTAGTTGCCTTGCACGACATTGTTATCGCCAGCGAGCGAAATTTGTGATCCCACTGGATTGAGCTCGCCATCCAGATGCCCATTGCTATGAATGACGTTGCGCGCTTCCTCGGTCGTACCCCCAATGATGTTGCCCGAAGCTCCTTCCTCGATATCGATGCCGTTGGTGTGGTTTCCAGTGATCGTGTTTCCCTGTATAACGTTGCCAGTGGCCGAAGCGAATCTGATCCAAATGCCATTACCGCCGCTACTGATGAAATTGGAAGCATCTGGAGCGAGTCCGCCAATGGTGTTGTTGCTGCCCGTAATGTGGATGCCCGCGCTCAGACTATCAATGAAGCACCCGCTCACTTCATTGTCGCTGCCGTTGAGTTCGATGCCATAGCGAAAATTGATGAAGCCACCAAGCCCAATCACAGCGTTATGATCCGAGTCGATGGTCAAGCCATTGAGGTTGGCCAGCGGCGGAATCGTCGAGAGATGAACCTCCGGACCATTGGGATCGGTATCACCGGTGAACGCCGTCTGTGTGGTGCCGTCGATCGTGATGCCATTATCGGATAGAGTCAGTGGCGGGGTGTTCTCCACGCGGATGGTGAAGAATGTGCCATTGAATCCCGGATCGCTCGTTGGAATGTTGAAAGCGATGGTCTCGGAACCTGGCGTGTTATTCGCCGCGATGATCGCTTCGCGAAGCGAGACGACGCCGTCCGGTCCCGGCAAATCCCCGATGTGTTGCGCCCCACCGAAATCGGCCACGTCGCTGGTGGTATCCACAGTAATCGTTGTCACTTGTGCCCGACCCCCGATTGTCGATTGGTGAATCAATGTCGTGGCCACGAGTGAGACGACGATCAACGCCCCTGTGACCCAGATACTCTTGCTCCCGTGCTCGTGTCTCATGTAAGCCTCCCATTAGACAAATCGCCTCTGTTACGGTAGTAGCCTCATTCCCTCAAAAAATACATTCAATAAAAATAATTCTCCTTTTCTTTGCCTTCGACGCCTGCGGGTGGTC
>JALSQX010000066.1 GCA_026985075.1 Blastocatellia bacterium
TTGCCGACGCGTGACGGAAGTACTGTATCGGCGGAGTCACGTCTCCTAATGACCGTGCTTGGCGCGTCTCAGGTTTCATGCAAAAAGAGATGGCCATTGAGTATCCTTTGCGAGTATGCCGGAGAAGCGAATGGCCCTCCATCGCTTGTGGAGAAGGCACGAATCGATAGCCTCATCCCTTCTCCTGGAGCCAGCCATGGTGTACTCTTTTCTTCAGTGACGCATGCGCAGAGGCCAATGGAGGACATCATGAAGCGTATCGATGAGCGTGTGAATGAACGGCGAACGGTTGTCCAGAGAACCATCTCCTCGGTGAATCCAGCTACTGGAGAGACGCTGGCCGAAATCCCCATCAATTCTCCCGAGGAGGTGCGTCACGCAGTGGCCCGCGCTCGGGCGGCCTTCGGGCCCTGGGCGGCGCGCTCTTTTCGCGAACGGGGACGAATCGTCCTTCGCGCCCGTCAGTACATTCTCGACCATCTCGATGAGATCGTCTCCATCATCTATCGAGAGACGGGGAAGCCGAAAACCGAGGCCCTGGCGGCCGATGTCATGCCCGTGCTTGATTTGATGACCTACTACGCCCGCATGACGGAGAAGTGGCTTCGCCCCGAGCGCATTCGCCTGGGGAAATATAATCTCATGGGGCGATCATCCTACGTGGCGTACAAGCCGCTGGGTGTCATCGGCATCATCTCGCCATGGAATTTCCCGTTCACCATTCCCATGGGCGAAATCGTCATGGCGCTCATGGCTGGGAATACAGTGGTGCTGAAACCGAGCGAGTATACGCCGCTGACCGGATTGGCCATCGGCGAGATTTTCACCCGGGCCGGATTGCCCGAAGGGACATTGAACGTCGTCCCCGGCGATGGAACGACGGGCGCGGCTTTGTGTGAAGCCGGAGTAAACAAGATCCTGTTCACTGGCAGCGTGTCGACCGGTCGCCAGGTCATGATGGCGGCGGCCAAGCATCTGACCCCCGTCGTCCTGGAGTTGGGCGGGAAAGATCCCATGATCGTTTGCCGGGACGCCGACATCGACGTGGCGGCGAGCGCCGCCGTCTGGGGCGCATTCTCCAATGCCGGGCAAATCTGCGCTTCCGTGGAACGGTGTTATGTGGACGAGGCGATCGCCGAGGCATTCATCGCCCGGGTGGTCGAAAAGACCAGGCGATTATCTCAAGGGGCCCCCGAACGCCTGGATACCGATATCGGCGCCCTGACCAATGAGCGCCAGTTGCGCATCGTCGAGGAGCAGGTCCGCGAAGCCGTCGCCCGCGGGGCTACCGTGCTGTGTGGCGGCCAGCGCCACCGTCGGCTCGATGGCCTCTACTTCCAGCCTACCGTGCTCATCGGCGTAGACCATACCTTCTCCATCATGCGCGAAGAAACGTTCGGACCGGTGCTCCCTATCATGACGTTCAAGACCGAGGAGGAAGCCATCCGATTGGCCAACGACACGCCCTATGGATTGACAGCGTCGGTGTGGACCAGGGATATCCGGCGGGGGAAGAAACTGGCGGCGCGACTGGAGGCGGGAACGGTCATGATCAACGAGTGCGCCTATACCCATGCTCTCCCACAAACGCCGTGGGGCGGCGTCAAGCGGAGTGGCATCGGACGGACCCATTCCAGGTGGGGATTGAACGAGCTGGTGACTATCGAACATATTCACGTGAATCGATGGGCCGGTGTGAAGGATTTCTGGTGGTTCGGGTACTCGCAACAACTTTATCACCTGCTCGTCGAAATCGCCGGGAAATTGACCTCTCCCTCCTGGCTGGATAAGATGAAGGCCCTCCCTGCGTTGCTCCGCGGACACCGGTTGAAGAAGTACTGAGGTTTCTCGGGAAAGAGACTCGCTGATGCGGAAGCTGGCGGGCGCGCGTGGTGATCGGGAGAAATCACAGCTTCGACTCCTCACGGCAAAGAGACCGTGCTACAAGAGGGTATCTGCACTGGTTCGCGTTCATCGTCTGCGGCAGATGCGGGTTCACGAGCAAGTGCTGACATGCTTGGGGCTTTGGTGGGAGGACGTTCAGTAATATTTCAAGACCACTTCAATAACATTGCCAATAGCATTTCTCCCCTCGATATGGCATGATGGAATCACATCCACCGGGTTGGCTCCGGGAAGGTATCTCATAAAGTGCATGATGCCTCGTAAGGCCATTCTCCCTCCGTCGATGGTGTTGCCTCAGGTCGCCTTTGAAAAAAACGTCTCAATGAAACTGAAATGCTCATTTCGAAATGGAAAAGGAAACGGCAGCAACGACGATCCGGTCGGGATGGTGGGCCCGCGTTTCTCCCGTAACTTATTGTTTTATAGCGAGTTGTGAGCCGGGCCTGAATCGGCGGGAGGAGGGGCGAATGGCACAGTTCTTGCAAAAGCTTACTGCGGGAACGTGATTCAAGTGAGCGGCTGGTCACCGCTTTTCGTTCCCGTGAACGTATTGGTGGGAGCCTTTCATTCACTCGCTCGATGGCGTGTGGTGGAAGGGTCTCATATGGGAGGGTCAGACATGAGAGAGAAACCTCGCCAGAAGGGCCATGCCCTCATCGAACTCGCTCTATTGCTCCCCATGACGCTTACGCTTCTGCTGGGCGTGGTCGAGATCGGGAACGCCATTGTCGCCTATATGACCGTCGTGGAAGCCAGTCGGGAGGGAGTCCGGCTGGTCGTTCGCGAAGGTCCATCGGCCGACGTCCAGGGGCTCGTCCAAGGTATTGCGAGCCCGCGACTCCAGCCGTCTCGTCTCACCACTCAGGTCTCTTATGGTCGCGATAGTTTTGGAGATGACACTGTCACTGTGGAGGTGGATTATGAATATCGGTTCATTTTTACCAATGCGCCGTTTCTTCGGGATGTGCTCCCGGACCCGTTCATCCTCAGAGCGAGGACGACCATGCCCATCCCGTGAGCTCCGGCGGCGTGCGCGCATGCGCGGGCAGGCGCTGGTGGCCGTGGCTGTCGCTTTGCCGGTACTGCTCGGCATGGGTGGATTGGCCGTCGATATGGGGCGCTTGTACGCCGCTCAGGCCCGATTGCAGGCGGCCGTTGATGCCGCAGCGCTGGCCGGATCGCTCCATCTGGTCGATGATCCCGATCTGGCCAATGGCATTGTGTCCAACGCCGTGACCGAGTATTTGGTCACCAACTATCCGGAAGCCTTCATCACGGACATCTCTCCCGGTACGGAAGTTCGCAGTGTGTGCGTCGCTGCTCAGGTGGATGTGCCTATGATGTTCATTGGGGCGTTGGGCATCAGTTCGCGTTCAGTTTCGGCTTCTGCTTGTGCCGGATTCAATGATCTGGAAGTCGTCCTGGTCATCGATAATACCGGCAGTATGAGGGGCGAACCGATCCGACGGGTGCGGAACGCGGCGAAGAAACTGGTGGATTTGATGATGCCCAGTGGAGGAGCGCCATCGGTCAAAGTCGGATTGGTGCCCTTCCGAAGCAAGGTGCGGATCGATGATTGGGCCGACGGTCTCCCACCCGGGTGCCGCAACGCCGACGGGACCAGGAATCCCTATTGGAAGTCCTGTTTCGACGCCCTGCCGCCCATCTTGGGGCTCTCTTACAACAAGCGACAGATCAAACGAGCCATCAATCAGATGTACGCCCAGGGGATGGGTTCGGGGACGATCATCGCCGAAGGAATCAAGTGGGGCCGTCACGTGCTCACGCCCGAGTATCCCTACGAACAGGGTGGGCCGTCGAGTCAATTCCGCAAGGTGATGATCCTGCTCACCGATGGCGATAATGAAGACGGTACCTGCGGCGGACCGTACGCTTGGGATCCCCGAGAAGATCCGCGATCCCCGTACCGGCGCAATGCCTACTGGGGACAGAGCCCACCGGTGACCGATTGTACCTGTGAGGATTTCGGTTGCCTCGATCAGGAGATGCTCAATCAAGCGACCATCGCCAAGGAGGACTACGGCATCGAGATCTTCGTCATCCGCTACGGGAATTCCGATTACGTGGACATTCAACTGTTGCAATCAGTTGCTTCGTCCACGCCGGGAACCGACGATCACTATTTCGATGCCCCCACGCCTCGTGACATCGAGGAGATGTTCGATCTGATCGGGCGACAGTTGGGCTTCCGACTGCTGTAATCGGCGGAGGGGACTATGCGATATGGGGAAAAGCGACACGTCGCCGTTTCACCATCAGATGGGCGCACCTGCGGGCAATCGTTGGTGGAAATGGCGTTGGTGGTTCCTGTCTTGCTCTTGCTGATGTTTGGTGTCGTCGAGATGGGACGGCTCTTCTTCGCCTATGTGACCGTGCAGCACGCAGCCCGACGCGGCGCTCAGGTCGCCTCCACCGGGCGCGGTGAGCGAGAGGGAACTCGTCCCGATCTCATCGAGGCCGCCGTGCGGGAAGCGACCGATCACCTCGTTCACGGCGACGAAGCGATCATCACCGTACGGAGCAGTCGGGACAACGGAAGCAGTTGGCAGGCGGGCCCAGGCGGACCGTGCGATATGGTGGAAGTACGCGTCGATTATCCTTATCAACCGGTCATCCCGCTCATCGCTTCGTTGATGCCCAGCCAAATCACCTTGATCGGGCGAGACCGAAAGATCAACGAGCCCTGGATTCCTTGCGATCGGTGAGCCGGGCGCAGGGAGAAGGCGCCGAGTGGCGACGGCGAACACCAACTGAGGCGCAGCGTGGCTTCAGCCGGCACGCGCCGGTTCCCACCGGCGATCCCTGGTTTGCCATAGAAGGAAAATCTGTTCAGTGGGAGTGGTCATGATGATCAGGCGAAGATCTCTCACATTGTTCATCCTCCTCCTCGTGGGAGGAGTGAAGATCCAGACTACGGTATGGGGGCAACAATCCGGTCCATTCGTCCTCCGGCCGATCGTCTCTACCGGTCAACCAGGACCCGCCGAGGTTCCATTGAGTGGTTACGGCGCCATAGCCATGAATGCTCGGGGCGATCTCGCCTTCATCGCTGGCGATCATTCGGGCCTGTACCTCTTCTGGGAAGGAGAACTCATGCCCGTCGCCCTGTCGACGATGGCCGTCGCCCAACTCCCTGGGGTATTCTTCGATGAGTTCACCGCCCTGGCCGTGAACGGAGGAGGAGATATCGCCTTCGCCGCCTCCATATATGGTGCGCGAGATGGAGTGGGCCTGTTCCTCTATGCTCGAGCTTCCGGCGAGATCACTCCGCTCGTCTTCTCGGGAGATCGCGTTCCCGGGCCGGTGTTCGCCAATTTCCAGGATTTTCCCGATGTGTTCATCAATGACGATCGGGAGATCGCGTTCACCGGTCGGTTTCGCAATACCGAGACGGGCGCATTTCTGGTGGTGAATCAGGCGATCGAGCCCATTGCCATTCCTCGTCAGGAAGCGCCGGGAACCGATGGCGGGACGTTTGCCGCTGCCGCCGTCCGATCGCTGGCCAATAATGGAACGATGCTCATTCAAGGCAGCGTGCGCAATGGGAGCGCTTCGTCGGGCATCTTCCTCTATCGGAATGGAGCGCTCGAACCGGTCGTGTTGACCGGACAAGTCGCGCCTGGGACGGGCGGGATTCGGTTCAGTCGGCTCAGTAATGCGCGGCTCATCACCGAAGATGGTGATATCGCCTTCGAAGGGTTCGCTTTGGGTGGTGGAATGGCCGGTGGAGGAATCTTCAGCGTCATCGATGGAGAGCTCGCCGCCGTCGTTCTGGGTGGACGTCCCATCGCCGCCGCCGGAGGGAAGAGGATTCTGGAATTCTCGTCCATCTCCAGCAATCTGGCCGGCACGTTCGCTTTTCCGGTGACTTTCGAGGAGCAGGCCCAGGGTCTCTTTGTATTCTCTGAAGGGCGGTTGGATCTGGTCGCGTTCTCCGAGCGCCAGGTGACCGGGGGCTTCGCGCGACGCTTCATCCCCCGAGGAGCAACCGCAGTGAATGCTCGAGGCGGCGTGGCCTTCGTCGGCGAGACGAGGAGGCCGACGACCACGGGCATTTATCTGGTCGAGGAGCGTCGCCTGAGGGCTGTGGTGACTTCTCAGATGCCCGTGCCTCTTCCATCTCGTCTGCGCCTGGGCGGCGATGTCGCGCTCAATGACGACGGCGCGGTGGCCTTCAGCGGCTTGGTGACCGGTAGCGGGAAGGGGATGTATCTGCTTCAGGGGGCGACGATCACATCGCTGGCCGTTCCCAGTCAATCGGTCCCCGGCGCCAGCGGGAGCGTGATCGGGAAGCTGGAAAACGTCATCGGCGGCCGGACCTCACTGACTGGTGAGCAGGAGATTGCCGTGGTGGCGACATTATCCGGTGATTCTGCTGACGTCGGACTGTTCCGGGCGTCGCCTGGGGGACTGGAGGCCGTCATTCTGATCGATGAGGAAGCCCCCGCTTCGATCGTCGATTTCGAGGGCGTTCGCATGAACGAAAGCGGCACTATTGCATTCACGGGATTCATCGTCGACAGAGGTGACGTCCGAGAGGGCATCGGCCTGATCGTCAATGGCCGAGTGCGCCTCATCGCCAGCGAAGGGACGCGAGCGCCTGGCGGCGGTCGGTTCCTCTCTTTCCTCGGACACGACCTGTGGATCAACGAGGCCGGACAGGTCGTGTTCGTGGCCGAACTGGAGGATGGTCGCCAGGGCCTGTATTCCTCTTCCGGCAATCGCCTCCGCGCGCTCGCTGTCAGCGGGCAATCGGCTCCGGGCACGAGTAGCGCGACATTTGAGACCTTCGAGAGCGTGATGGTGAACGATCGAGGATTGGTCGTCTTCACCAGCCAATTCTCCGAGGGCGGGGGCGGTCTGTTTGCCACGGACGGCGAGGTGATCCAGCCGATTCTCTTGTCGGGAGATGTGGCGCCCGGGACGGAGGGGCAACCGTTCCGGGAGTTTGGTCAGGTCGCCGTCAACGAAGCCGGAGAAGTCATCGTCATCGCCGGTTGGGGAGGATTGGGTCGGGGCATCTTCTTCGTCGGCGACGGCCGGATGGCCGCCGTGGCCCTCAGTGGTCACCCGGTGCCCGGCCAGGACGACAGTCGCTTCTCCAGGTTCTTCGGGCTGGCCATGAATGATAACGGCGAGATCGTCTTCTCGGCAGCGTTGGACGGTGCCCCAGTGCCCTCGGCCATTTTCTTGGCCACGGCCAGATGACGCTGACACCATGGTGACCATCCAACCAGACCACTCCCCTCCCCGGCCCAATGCTGGTTGGATCGGTCACCGAATCACTCGACATTCCGATCGTATCACCCGTCGAGGATCGTGCGCCGGATCGGCCTTTCGCCGAGTCGTTAACTCCTCCGCACAGTGCGTATCGCGGGGAAGCCCCCATCCGAATAGTCCGACTGGATGGAGCCATGATTCACGCCAGTAGCCACCTCTCCCTGCTGGCTCACGTCGAGCGGACGTCTCCCGGCTTCTCCATGAACCCCTCGCCCGGGGGACCACTGGTGCTCGTCCTTCCGGCAAGGGCCGGATGTGCGCGGCCCGTTTTTCGATTTCCGTAAAGAAGATAGGACGCTGGCCAGCCGCTTGCGCGACGGACATTCATCGTCGCGGATGAGGCGTCAGCCAGCAAGCGGTGCTCGAACTGTTGGAGATGCGAGAGGATCATTGTTGGTGCATGCCCCCTGAGCCTTCTCCTCGTCACTTCGGAGAGCGTTCATTGTCTCGCTGATCTCCAAGAAAAATTTGGTCCCCGGTGAATTTTTTGGCCTCTTCGCGTCCCATATAAAAGTGGGGCATCAAGGTACAGGAATGGGGCGTCTCTTCCAGGCGCCGGGCGGGGTGGGCATTTTCGTCAACAGTGATCGCATGGCCACACCCGGCCTCATCTCGTCGTCAGCGTGAACTCGGAGGAGGAAGATGGGAGCTCGAGATGCGAGTTCTCAGTTCGATCGGTGGATGATGCGCTCGACCGGTTGATGGGCAATGGGATCACCGTCGCCGGTCAATCGACCGGTGAAGCCATCCGTGTGGGCGATACGGGGCGCGGATCCGGACTCATGCACCGTGAGCTTCGCTGGGGGGATCGAAAGGGAGGGTCTATGAGAGAATCAGGGCAACGCGAACAGGGTACGGTCCTCGTTCTCATCGCCTCGGGAGTGGTGATGCTCTTAGGGGCTGTGGGACTCGCGGTCGACCTGGGGTATGTGTTCACATTCAGGAACCAGATACAAAATGCTGTCGACGCTGCCGCCTTGGCTGGCGCCCAGGGGTTGTTAGCGGATCCGGGCAATTTTTCCGAGAATGGCCGGGCGAAGCAATTGGCCATCGAATATGCTGCCCGGAACATGGTCGGCCACCGTCCGCTCAGATTAGATCCCGGCGAGATCAGTTTCCCTACCGGAGACACGATCAAGGTTGAGGTGACGCGTCCGGCCGAGACATTCTTCATGCGAGCACTGGGAATAGCAACGGTCGATGTGCACGTGGTGGCAGCAGCCAGGATCATGCCGGCCATCGGTGGAGGTGGCCTGCGTCCGTTCGCCGTGTTGGATCAATTCGGGCATGGACCTCTTTGTGTGCCGCCCAATGACCAGTCCATCAACAACCCACCGCATGGGGCATTCAAGGATTATCCGCACGAGTGGATGGGAGTTCGGGTTGAGTCGGATCATTACACCTCTCCTTACGACCCGGCGTTCGACGGCTGGGATTTGAGCACGATGGGTGACTGTAGCACGGTGACTGGATTGATCGCGCCGCGCGACGTGGATGGCCAGTTGATCGGACTCAAAGTCGACCGCTGGTTGACGCCCGGCAATTTTGGACCGGCAGCACTGGGGCAACGCGGTGCCGACGCCTACGAGGAGAACATCATTTATGGCTATCCGGGATTCATTCAGGTGGGCGACATCCTGGAGACCGAGCCGGGAAATATGATTGGGCCCACCCAGTCGGGCGTCGAGGCCTTGATCGCCCAAGATCCCACAGCTCGGATGGTTCAGAACAGTTCGGGAAATTGGGTGGTGATCAGCGATGACTTTCCCATGAACGAGAGCCCGCGCATCATTCCCATTCCCATGTACAGCGTTCTCTTTGCCCCCTCCCAGGGGAGGGCGGAGTTCCAGGTGGCGAACATCGCCAGCTTCTTCGTCGAGCGAATGAACGGGAGAATCCTATACGGGCGGTTCGTACAGAGCCGACTCAAGAGTGCTCGTTCCGGAAATGCGCCGAGAAACTCCAGTGGCCAGACGGTCTCCGGGGGTGGCCGATTACTGGGGACCATCCAGTTGATCGATCCGGAATCGATTCCCTAGTGGAGCGCTGTACCATGAGCGATCTCAGACTTCGCCTGATGGAGCCCCCACGCGACGAGAGTCGCGGTGCCTCCGCAATGGTGTCCTCGGCTGGCGCTGGGGATACCATTGCTCAACCTTTTCGCTGGGGAACGTCGGATCGCCATCAGGCACTGCATGACATTCCGCAGGGTCCTGCCCAACGTCGGGTTGAGTGGGAACACTTTTTCTCATCTCTGTTGTCTGACCCTCCATGACCAGCCAGTGAGCTTGAGCTCCTGGCGACCTCGACGAATCGGGTATGCCGAGTCCCGGACATGGGCTGACCACCCGTTGGACCGGCATACCCGGTTTCCTTTTTCAATAGCGAAAAATATGTTGCAAATGGGAACACCTCTTTGCGCGCAGGTGGCCGGTATGCTCCTCCACGTCGATCTCCTGATATGAGGTAACCCCATGATTATGAGCCGATTGCGTTATGTGCGAGATGCTCCGGGGCTTCCTCGCCTCCAGCGGTATGAAACTTGCACCATTCTTTGTTCCAAGCCTCTCGACGCTTGGTGTGAGGAGCAGAACTATGCGTTCGGCCATCGGCGATAAGCTCACTTGTGCGGCATCGTCCCTCGTTCATCGAGCTGCGCCGGGCGAGCGGCGGCCCATCGCCCTATGGCTTCCCGTCTCCGGCGTGAGGGCCTCATCAGAGTCGCCTCCGGAGACGCCGAAGGCCCGTCCTCGCTTTGACCAGTCGGCTGGGCCGCTGAGGCGTCTCGATGACGCCCGGTTGATCGAGCGGTGTCTGCAAGGAGATCGAGAGGCGTGGGCCGCGTTGGTCGATCGCTACAGTGGCCTGGTGTATTCTATCGCCTGGAAGTCCCGGCTGTCTCCCGAGGATGTCGCCGATGTGTATCAGTCGGTCATGCTCGCGCTTCTGGAGAGTTTGTCCGAGTTGAGGGATTGGACGAAGCTCAGTTCCTGGCTGACGGCAGTGACTATTCACGAGTGTATGCGCGTCAAGCGGCGGCATCGCCAGTGGCCCATTCGGCTGGACGATGTGGAGGGTGAACTGGCCGATAAGGTTGATGAATCGCCCCTCCCCGACGATGTGGTGCAGACCCTGGAGAAGCAGCAGTTGATCCATCGGGCCCTCTCCATGATGGATGAACCATGCCGTCGCCTGTTGACGCGGCTGTTTTTTGAGGAAGAGTGGTCCTACCAGCGCCTCGCCGAGGAGATGGGACTGTCGGTGTCAACCATCGGGCCGAAGCGGAATCGCTGTCTGAGAAAGCTCCTCAATGTGCTCGCCAAGCTGGGGTGGTGAGACGGAATGACAATGAGCGGGTCACCGTGAGACGTCGAGCGTGAACGCCGGGCGACCGTTCGAGCGATGATGGGACGGACGCCATCGGCGAGTCGCTCGTATGCTCGTTCGAGCGAGACCACCGTTCAGGCTCGGGAATGAACGACTGACGAGGGATGGGGATCACATGAGATGTCCTCCAGTCGAACAACTTCTCGCCTTTTCTCGCGGCCTCCTGCCCGATCGAGAGAGGCGCCGCCTCCAGATTCATCTGGATGTGGAATGTCGGTCCTGTCCGACGCGACTTCGGCAGATCGAAGACGTGCGTCGATGTGCTGACCAATGGGATCTCCGGAGCCCTCCCGAGTGGCTTCGGCAACAGGCGCTCGCTCTGTTCGACTGGGGGGAAGCAGAATCGCGTCCCGGTGGGATGAAGCACGTCCTGGGGCTCCTGGTCTTCGATAGCCTGGCTCAATGTGCTCTGCCAGGCTATCGCCCCGCCCGGCAGACATCTCGGCACATGCTTTATCGCGCTGGTGAGGTTGATATCGACCTCTGCGTGGCGCCCGGTCAATCTCCCGGATCGGTTCGTCTCACTGGTCAGACCAATCCCATTGATGGCACGCTAGCCAGGGTGGCTGGCGCGCGAATTGATCTCACCAAGCATCATCGCGTGGTGGCGGTGGCCACGGCCAATCCCTTCGGTTGGTTTCGCCTCGATGAGATCCCGGAGGGCATCTACGAGTTGCGGATCACTCTGTCCGATGAGGCCGTGGATATCATCAACCTCGATCTCACGTTGTCCGAGTATTGACATGATGCAGACGATCAGTCCATCAGCATCAATCGCTTGCGCCCCGACGGCTCCCCGAGAGTGGAATGAAGAACGGCTGGTCGAGGAGTTGACGCAGCGCTGCCTGGGGAGCGAGTGCAGCGCTTTGTTGATGTCGTGTCGAGGACTGCTCACGGTGAACCTCATTCGATTGCTCAAAGAGAAGGTGGCTTATCTCATTCGCGTCGATATTCATCGGGCGGCGAAGCTGGCTGAGATGACGCAAGCCGCAGCGGCCTTAGTCAGTGATCCCCGAGCGGAAGCGTTGGCCGAGCACGCTCTGGCGCTGGCCTTGCATTTCTCCGGGCGGTATCGCGATGCCCTCACCGCCTACGAGCGCGCAGAGACGATATATCGCCGTCTCAATGAAGATATCCAGGCGGCGCGCATTGCCCGAGCGAAGCTCGGCGTCCTCATGTATCTGGGCGATGAGCGGCGCGCTCTGGAGGAAGCCGCGCGGGCCGCCGCCGTGTTCCAGCAGCATGGTGAACTCGTCCTGCTCGGGCAAACCTGGGAGAACATCGGCAGCCTCTATCATCGTCTGGATCGCTATCGCGAGGCTCTGGACTACTACGACCGCGCTCGAGAGATCTATCGCGCCCACCACTTCGAATTCGGCCTCGCCTCGGTCAGCTTCAATGCCGCCATTCAATATACTCATCTGAACGACTTCCAGCGGGCGCTTCGCCTTTATCGAGAAGCTCGGCGGATATATCAAAAGCTGGATATGCCTTTGCTGGTCAACGAAACGGATTACACCGTGGCCTGGCTATACGCTCAATGTGGTCGGTTTCAAGAGAGCCTCGAACTATTCGCCAAGGTCAGCGCGCGCGCGCGCCAGTTGGGCGACCGCACTCAAGAAGCCTGGTGCGCATTGGATGTGACCGAGGTGTACTTACAGTTGAATGCCTACGAAGATGCCATCGAATCGGCGCAGCTCGCCGCCGAGGCCTTCGAAGCTCTCCATATGCCCCATGAGATGGCCAAGGCGAGAATGTATCTGGGAATCGCTCATGCCCATGCCGGTGAGTGGAGTGTGGCCCAACGGGAGCTGGAGCGGGCTCGTCGGCGCTTTCTCGCCGAAGGGAATGCCGTTCTGGTGGCGCTGACCAATGTCTATTTGAGCGACGTGTTCATTCATCGCCGGGACTGGACTCGGGTCGAGCCGTTGTGCCGGGAAGCCCAACGCCTCTTTGCCCGCCGGGGTCTGGCGACGAAAGCGGCCTGGGCCACGGTGCAACTGGCTCGATCCAAGCTCTTGTCCGGTGATCCGGTCACCGCCGGGGAACTCTGCCGCGGGGCGCTGAAGAGACTGAAGAACCTGGATGTCCCCTGGCTCCAATACCACTGTTGGAGTTTGCTGGGTGAGGCGCTGGAGCGCATGGGGAAGCGCCGCCGGGCCTACCAGAGCTATCTTCGAGCGATCACCTACCTGGAAGAGTTGCAACATCATATCCGAGTGGATGAATTCAAGCGCCTGTTTTTGAGGGACAAAGTGGTCGTCTATCAGGATCTGGTGCGACTGTGCCTCGGCGAAGAAACAGCGGAGAAAGCGGAAGAGGCCTTCCGCTACGTAGAGTCGGCCAAGTCCCGCGCGCTCGTCGATCAATTGATTGCGGTCGAGCGCGATGCCCGACAAGCTGACGCGCCGGGGCAGCGAGAGTGGGTGAGACTTCGAGAAGAGCTGAACTGGATCTATAGCCGCATCCATGATCACGAGACCCGAGCGGGAGACCGATCCCGTTCGCTCCTGAAACGGTTACGGGCCGCGGCCCGTCGGCGGGAACGAGAGTTGGCGAAGGTGTCCCGTCACTTCTCCGTTCGCGCGAACCGCTCGCTCCCGCTGGCTCCCATCCCCGGACCCACAGTGAGCGACGTGCGCCGATGTCTGGCCGAGGACGAAGTGTTGATCGAATACTTTCTCGTCGATGATCGGGTGATGGTGTTCCTCCTGGACGACGAGCGGATGCACGTTCTCCAGGATCTCGGATCGGCAGCAGCCATTTCGTCCCTCCTGCAACAGTTCACATTTTGTATCGACAAGTTTGCTCTCGGTCGGAGATTCGTCGTCGCCCACTGGGAGAATATCACCAGATTCACCAATTGGTGTCTCGGAGAGCTCTACGCGGCCTTGATCGAACCTCTCGCCCATCTCATTGAGGGGAAAAAGATCGTCCTGGTTCCTCATGGCGTGCTGCATTACGTTCCTTTCCACGCGTTGCATGATGGTCAACGGTATCTCATCGAGAGACATGAGCTCTCCTACGCGCCGAGCGCTCGTATCTACACTTTATGTCTGGAGGACGCCGGAGAACTGAAAGCCGATGGTCCGACCGTGATCATCGGCGTGCCCGATGAATCGACGCCGTTCATCCAGGAGGAAGTGGCCGCCGTCCGGTCCATGTGGCCCGAGGCCCAAGTGTTCATCGGTGAAGCGGCGCAGTTTGAGCACGTGAAAACGCCTCTGGGCGGGGCCCGGATAGTGCACATTGCCTCTCACGCCATATTTCGCCGCGATCATCCGATGTTTTCGGCATTGACGTTCGCCGATGGTCCGGTGAGCGTCTATGATATTGCTCATCTTCGTCTGAAAGCCGGGTTGGTGACTCTCAGCGCGTGCGAGTCGGGATTGAACGAGGTCGCGCCCGGAGACGAATTACTCGGCCTCATGCGCGGATTTCTCTCGGCGGGAGCCGCTTCGCTGGTGATGAGCCTATGGGTCGTCAATGATCGATCGACGGCGGAGTTGATGAAACATTTTTATCGCGGATTGCGCCGGGGACTTGACAAGCGGGCGGCGTTGCGACGCGCCCAACTTGAAATCAAACGGCGATACCCCCATCCCTATTATTGGGCGCCGTTCATTTTGACGGGGGCTCCAGTATGAGGCGGAGTCGCGTCGACCGTCCGGTTGAGCGAGGGAAGAGATCCTTCATTCGTCCCTCGCCCGAGGAGGATTGAACCGATGACTGCATCAACGAGACGAACGAGCACGTTCTGGATGCGCTTGATCATTCTGGCGCTCATCGCTGGTCTCACCCCGTTCCCTTGGGCAGAGCGTTCGACGAACCTCAATGGTCCTGTTCTTGCTCAGGGCGCCGAGGACTACGAGCGAGGGATGGTCATCGTCCAACTGGCTCCCATGGGTGATCCGGCCCGGATTGCCCAACGACACGGCCTGGAGGTCATCGAAGCTATCGACGAGCATTTCTGGCTGATGGGCATTCCCGATGACCGGACGGTGCCCGAGGTTATCCGGCAGTTGACGCGAGATCGCGAGGTGCGATCGGCCGAGCCCAATCGCTTTTTCGAGCTTCCGGAAGTGAACCCTCGGACGATCATTCATGTCGATGGAGATGGAGCAGGGGGACATTTCAGGGAACAAGCAGCGCTGGACATCATGAGGGTGACGGAAGCTCAACTCATCGCCGACGGGAGCGGCATCGTCGTGGCCGTCATCGATACTGGCGTTGATGCCACGCACCCGGAGCTCGCCAACGTCGGTGAGGGATATGACTTCGTGGACGATGACGACGATCCATCGGAAGTCGGAGGCGGCGAGGGCTTCGGACATGGAACCATGGTCGCCGGATTGATCACTCTCATTGCTCCCGGCGTCACCATCATGCCCATCAGGGCCTTTGGCCCCGATGGGAGAGGCACGACAGTCGACATCGCCCGAGCCATCCGTTTCGCCGCCCATCATGGGGCCGACATCGTCAATCTCAGTTTTGGCACCGTCGATCAACCGCAGGCCATTCGAGGAGCGATCAACTACGCCCGGAGCCGAGCCATCCTGGTCGCTTCGGCGGGCAATGAAGATGCCGATGTCGCTCAGTACCCGGCCTCCGACAATCAGGTCGTCGCCGTCGCTTCAACTGATCTCGAGGATCATAAAGCGCTCTTCTCCAACTACGGGTTCCACATCAATGTGAGCGCTCCTGGGGTTCATATCGTCAGTGCCTATCCCGGCGGCGGGTATGCGACCGGAGATGGAACATCCTTTTCGACGGCTTTCATATCGGGAGCAATTGCCTTGATCATGTCGGCGGGCAGTCGAGATCCGGTCAAGGCCATAGAGAATGCCGCCGTCGATATCGACGATCTCAATCCGGATTATCGTGGGCTTCTCGGTCGAGGGCGATTAGATGTCTACGCAGCCGTGTCCGGGGAGGAGTAGCTCTTCGGTCATCGCGCACTTGAGGCGAGAGAGGGATTCCCCTTCAGGGGTTGAGGATGAAAAGCTTGGCTTCCTCGGTGATATTATTGACGCCGCCGAAGACGAGACTGACCGGCGCGCGCTCGGTCAACCTGACCAGGAGAGTCCCCGTCATCCAGTAATCGCCCAACTCCCAGTGTTTCACGATGGACCCATCCAGCGTCACCGCCGTCACGCCTCCCTGAGTGCCGAGGAGGAGTTCCGGGCGATCATCACCGTTCAAATCCAGAAGGGTGAGGGCATCGATGGCACTCGGCTCAACGGCTAGCGTCCAACGGAGGAGCCCCCGTTGATCCCAGGCAGTGAGCACGCCATCCAGCGCGAAGGCGACTACGAGCGTGCGCTCTCCATCGGAAACGACTATGGGAGAGGTGAACACCGGTCCTCCGACCGACTGTGGCCATCCGGGCGCGGGAGCGCCATCCTGGGCGCTGACGATGTAGACCGAAGGCGTGTAGGTGCCGCCAACGATCTCGATCGCTCCATCGTGATTCACATCGGCGAACACCGGTCGAGCGATCGGATGGGCGCCGATACGGCGCTGCCACTGGAGTCGCCACCCGCCCTGCTCGAAGGCGAACAGGTAGAGCGAGCCCTCCGGTCTCGTGAATCCGTTCCCTGCGCCTACGGCCAACAGGATTCGGTGGCCATGGTGGTACATGGCGGGCGATGAAGCGAAGAATTCCTCCAACTCAATTGGAGATCCCGGATAGGGCGTTCCATTCCATCGCCAGAGATAGATCTTGGCCCGTCCCAGGAACTCATCGGCGGGTGCGATGATCTCCATGCGACCATCTCCGTCGAGATCACAGGCCAGGGGTTTGGCCTGGAAAACGCCATCCACCTGGTGTTGCCACCGGAGTTGTCCGTCGCCGCGAAACACGTAGAGAATCGATCCATGCCCGAAGATCACTTCGGCGCGGGCATCGCCATCCAGATCGGCGACGGTGGGCGCCGTCGGCGGGAGAGATCCGACCTGACTTTCGGTCACCACTGGCCAATGACCGGAGACGGCTCGATCGACATCGATCACCGTAACAATCCCGGTCATGGCGACCTCAAGTCCGGATCGCCCGGCTCCAATGGCTGTGGCTATAACCTCTGGCGTTCCATCCCCATCCAGGTCGCCCACAGCAGGCCTGTTAATGAAAAAGTGTCCGACAGGAAATTCCAGGACCGAGGCCGGATCAGCGAGGCTGGCGCGACCTCCGCTCATCATGAGCGTGAACACCAGGAAGATCCACCAGGCCCTGGCCAAGGACGCCGCTTCTCTTCGGCGTGAAGGGAGATGTCTGGTCCCTCCCATCCACCAACCTGCCCGCCTCCTCATTGTTTTCATTCATCCCTCCTGATGGCTCTCTGCGTCGTTCTGAACTGACCTCTTCCTCGCCATACACTGAGCGTTCGCTAGTATATCAAAAACAGCTCTTCAAGACTACTCGTAGTTTTACCTAGCCGGCGAGTTGATTTTACTTATGGGGGCAGGGTGTTCTCTGTACGCGGCGCAGGCGCGAGGGTGACGGATGACGCTCACCTTCATGTGGCAACGCCTCGGACCCGGAGAATCCCGCCAGGCCACTGGCCAAATGGCGTCGGAGGCGGCGCGTGAGACTCCGTCATGGATTCACACTGGCCACCGGACGGTGCTCTGGATAGCTGGCTGGTGTGCCACACCTGGTGGGTGACGATGACGATCAATAACCTTACGATGAATCTCTTGGGAGAGCCCGATGGCTGTGAAAATCCAGTCCGTGAAGTGGAACTCTATTGAGGGGTACACCCCACCCCTCGCCTCCGGTCGAGCCATCGAGGCTGGACATCCAGAGTCGCTCGGGAGGAATTGCTTTTTACCGAAGGGAGCCGAGGCTCGGGTGCGGTCAGTCCTGACTCTTACACCGACGCGCATTCGGTGACAACCTAACCGACGAGGCTCCCTTGGGTGAACGGTTGTTCTCGTTTCTCAGATGGTGTGGATGAGCGTATCTAACACCATCAGGAGGTAAATCAGTTTCTCAAAGGCGGGCATCACAATTCGATGACCCGTATGCCCATCGCCGGCCAAGGCAATGGGCGCCCAGGATGACAGCAACAGATAGACTGGCATCAGGAAAACGATCAATTTTTTCATCGTTGCACCTCCGTGTGTTCGTATATTCTGACATTTTTATTTTGTTTAGCATTTCCTAACACGGCCATTGTATCATAAAAGGGCACGAGAGTAAACGTGTTCGTTTACATTGAGTTGGAGCGATAGTGGCGGAGTCGTACGGGAGTCGGATCCCTGCCGTCGACGCGTTTCCTAGTGGAAGGCGCGGGGCAAAACACCATCATTTGGCCCGGGCGATGGACCGCTATGAGGGATGTGACAGGGAACTGGGCGGTTTTGAGCGGGCAGCGCGCGGTTACAGCCCGTACTGTTTCTTCTTATCGTGCACGTGCACCTTGGTGATGCCCAGGATCTTCCCCGCCTTGGTCAGATTGCCTTCTGACTGCCGAAGAGCATTCTTCAACAGGAACGTTTCCAAGGCCTCCTTAGCAGCGTACCAGTTGGGCAGGAAGTGCCCGTCGATGATGAGCTTATTATCGGCGGTGATCTTCAGTCGTTCACCCTTGGCCCGTTGGCGAATGCGCTCCAGTTCCTGCTGCAATTGGACGTCGTGGTAGGATTCCAGAGCCTCTCTGACCTGGGTGAGGCGCTGTTGCGCCTTGACGGGCGCCGTAGGGAGTTCGCACTCGGCTAGATAGAGCTGGGCTGCCGTCTGGAGCATCTTGCTGTTGAGTCTCTGGCTGATCTCCAGGGCTTCCTTCAGCACTTTGGCCGCCGCATAGAAGTCGTTCCGCTTGATCTCGATGCGCCCCAGGGTAATGAGGGCTTCGGCCTTGACGAACTCGTTGTGCGAGAGGTCGGCTTGCTGAATGGCCTGAGAAGCATATTTCTCCGCCTTATGGAGCGCTCCGCTCTGGAGATAGAGTTCGGCAAACGTCTCCAGGTGAATGGAACTGCCGGCGATATTCCCCACCCGCTGATAGAGCTCGCCACTCTCCTGCAGAATGGCTTCGGCGGCCTCATATTGCTCTAACCGGACCAGCGTCAGGGCCAGGTTATTCATGGCGTTGGCCAGTTGCTCGAACGAGGCGAACTGCTCGAAAATGCTGACCGCCTCCTTGATCATCGAGAAGGCCTCTTCATATTTCCCCATCCGCCGAAGGAGCGTCCCGAAGCTATTCAAGGCAGCTCCATAGTAGATGCCTCGTTCGAGTTTGTTGAGAACGACCATTGCCGAGGAGTAGAGCTCGGTAGCCGCATCGAGCTGGCCGAGTTGATGGGCACACACGCCAAGGTTGAACTCGAGCAAGGCCTGGAGAAACTCTTTCTTCTCGCCTCGGTGATCGCTCATCAGGTTCAGGGCGTGATGGAGCAGTTGTTGAGCTGCCTCGAACTTCGCTTCGCGACGCTTCAGTCGCCCCAGATTGTAGAGCGTCTTGGCCAATCCGAACTCATCATCGATGAACCGGTACATCTGCTCGGCCATGCGAAAGTGCTGTTCGGCGGGCTCATACTCGAACCGCCAGTAGTACCATTCGCCTCGAGCCAACGCATAGCGAGCGGCTTCATCGATGGCCAGATCCCGCGGTTGGATTCGCTCCAATAGCTCGCCCGCCTCGTCCAGGCGACCGAAGTAGGTGTGGACTTCCGCTTGGTAGATGAGCCCCAAGGAGCCCTCGGGCGGATCAGTCTTGATGAGCTTCTCGGCTCGTTGAAATCGACCGGAGTCGATCAGGTCTGAGAGTGTGAAGAATGTTTCAAGTCGTCGTGCGCCTTCCATTGACTACCTCCTCCTCAACTAAGGTTCCTGACTCCTCACCAACGATTCGGCTCTTGTGGGAGCGGCCAATGGGGCGAGAGAGGAGGAGTGAGAATGCAGAACGTGACTCCCTCCGTTCGCCCTGGCTCACCAACCGTCGTGACGCACAAGCCGTCTCCGCATTGGAGCCTAACGCTCTCTGGCGATGAGATTCACACACACAGTATCATCACAACTCAGTACCCCCTAGCTTTCATAAATTCCTAAACGCCGCAACTGCTGGTAAACATTATACCAAGAGGCGAAAAAAATGCCAACAAAAACTTCACTCGACCCCTCGTGGCCCGAGAGCGCATGCTGCGTTTGGAGTCCACCTCTCGGCAACCGGAGCCGTTGACAAATGTCGAGCCTCGTGGCAAGGTTGGATTTCCTGATCAGATGAGCCTATGAACATCCTCGATCGTATCAGGCAACGCGCCCGCGCTCGTCCCCAGCGCATCGTTCTCCCCGAAGGCGAAGACGAACGGACGTTGCGCGCCGCGGCCGCTTGTGTGGCCGGGAAGATCGCTCGGGTGACGTTGATCGGCCGCGAAGAGGTAATCCGTCAGAAAGCCGGTCAATTGGGAGTGGACCTCCACCACGTGCCCATCGTCGACCCAGCTCGATCCAGGGATCTCGACGAGTACGCGCGGCTCTATTACGAACTGCGACGGGCTAAGGGCATCACGCCCGACGAAGCTCGCCGTCAGATGCTTGATCCACTCTATTTCGGCAACATGATGGTTCGTCAAGGGCAAGCCGATGGATCGGTGGCTGGCGCCACGCACACGACGGCGGAGACGGTCCGGGCGGCCATTCAGATCATCGGTGTGCGAGAAGGATTCCGTCTCGTCTCCAGCTTTTTCATCATGGCATTGCCCACGCCGACCTATGGCGCTCAGGGCGCTCTCATCTACGCCGATTGTGGGGTGGTCGTTGATCCCTCCCCGTCAGAGTTGGCCGAAATCGCTCTGGCCTCGGCGCACAGCGCGCGCGTCTTATTAGGCGTGGAACCGCGCGTGGCCATGCTCTCTTTTTCCACCAAGGGGAGTGCCCGGCATCGATTGGTCGATAAGGTGATCGAAGCGACCAAAACAGCCCGCGCCCGAGCGCCGGATCTGCTCATCGACGGCGAATTGCAGGCTGACGCCGCCTTGGTTCCCGCCGTGGGCGAGAAGAAGGCTCCCGGCTCGAGCGTCGCCGGTCGCGCCAACGTGCTCATTTTCCCCAATCTGGATGCCGGGAACATCGCCTATAAGCTGACCGAGCGCCTGGCCGGAGCGACGGCCATCGGTCCAATTCTTCAAGGCCTGCAAAAGCCGGCTAATGATCTCTCCCGCGGGTGCCGGGCCGAAGACATCGTCGATGCCATCGCTGTGACCGCCGTTCAGGCGCAGGCTACCGAGAGCATGCGCTGAGCATGAAGGATGACGCGGCTCTGGCCAGGGATATCGATGGCGGCGTTGACGTTCCTCGCCGGCTTCTGCCGGGGACCTCATCGATGGTCCGAGTCTGTGCCCGGTGGATGTCATCACTTCGAGCGCCCTCTCGGGGAGGGCCGAAGCGGTGTCGACGAGTGTTCCCCCCAGGCGAACCGAGGATCGGCGGCGATGACTATCTGGACTGCCGCGCTGCCGTCCATGGCGGCACCACGCCGTTCATTCGAGCGTAAGCGATGGATTGACCGAGATGTTCGTGCATGTGGGTGATGAGCGCGATGAGGACAGCGCGAACGGTCGTATCCCGACCGAACATCTTCACCGGCTTATCCAGATCGGCGTCCGGTGTGTTCAGGATGGCCTGACGCACGTGATGAAGCGAGCGCTTCAATGTCTCCACCACTTTGGTCTTCTCGGTGATCTTCTCCAATCCCCGAGTCGCGCCGGGGGGCGGCTCGACGCCGACCAGGCGGGGGAAGAAGAAGTTAGCGCCAGCTATGTGCATGTAGACTTCGCTCACCGATCGCACTCCTTCGGCTGGCCGCCAGGTGTACTTCTCTTCGGGCATGGCTTCGGCCAAACCCACCAGCTTCTTCTCCAACGTCTCCAGATCGGTGAGGAGTTCGGCGCGAATTCCGGACCTCGGAGGTTTCATCCCCGCCGAGGGGCGTTCCTGTTGAGCCCAGGAGGGCAACGCGATTCCCCAGAGCAAGAGCAAGCTGACGATGACATAGAGCCATGATCGTTTCATTGATGCTCCTCCTTGTGATGATCTATGGAGAGATGCCCGCGAAGAGCATCACTCCTCGGTTCATCGATCCATCCGCCCGTTCGGCGGCCACCGCTCCGAACCGGGCGTGGTGTCATGATCCCAATGCGGGCAGTGCGAGCCGAGATTCTACACCCAGGATGGACCCCCTGACAATGCGTGCCATAGTATTCTCGGCGCACCGGGCGGAAGCTGGTCGCCCCGAAGGCGTATGATGTGAGAACCCGAAGCCCACGCCTCAGGACGTTGCTCTCATTCCCGTGCGTTCTGGAGGGAGGGTAGAGTGATCCCCGCGAGCGTGATTCGGTCAGCGCCTGGTTGGCGCACCATGAAGTCCTCTCCTCGACCTCGTCAGCGAGGGCAGCACGGAGAGGGCGCGCGGTCGAGTCATCATCGAAGATGTTCGCCTTCTCGGCCGCTCCACCCGTGTGTTCCTCGCGCACCCGCTGGTCTTTACAGAGCGGAAGAGAGTTCCCTATTATCTGACATCGATTCCGACGAGACGGAGGAAAGAAATTGAGCATAGTGGGTGAGACATCATGACGCAACGGCCATCTCCGGGGTGGGTTCAACTCAGTCGATTCATGGCCTTGATCCTTCGGCATCGCGCCGATCAATTCGGCGTGGAACTGGACGATCAAGGATACGCCTCTATCGAGGATCTCATTCGGGCGATCCGATCCAGTCCGCGATGGAGACGGGTGACGCGCGAAGACATCCTGGAGGTTGTCCGACAGCAGGAGAAACGGCGATTTGAAATCAATCGCGAGCGCATTCGCGCTCTTTATGGGCATAGTCTCCCGCAACGGATCACCTATCCGGAAGTGGACCCCCCCGACTATCTCTATCACGGCACCAGTCCAGCTTCGCTCAATCGCATTCGCGTCGAGGGATTGCTTCCCATGGAACGGCAGTACGTGCATCTCTCCGTCACTCCTCAGGATGCCTATGAGGTCGGGCGACGGCGGAGTCGCCATCCGGTGATTCTCAGGATTCGCGCTCGAGAAGCGCAGCAGGCGGGGACCCGCTTCTATCGGCCAGAGGGGCACATTTACTTGGCCAAAAAGGTTCCTCGTCAGTTCATCGAAGAACTGAGTCGATCGCGACCCTCATAATCCGATATGACCATCGATGCACATCACAGGGCCTCGCTCACCCCGGCCATTGAGTTTCGTCATGTCTCCATTCGCTTCGAGGATGCGCCGGTTCTGGATGATGTGAGTTTCGTCGTTCCTCCCGGGGAAATGCGCATCATTCTGGGCTTGGTCGGTTCGGGCAAATCGACGATCCTTCGTCTCGCCGTTGGCTTGCTCAAACCCGATGAGGGGCAGATTTTCATTGAGGGACAAGAGATCACGGCCATGCCGGAGTCCGAGCTGTTTCAATTGCGCAAACAGATTGGCGTCGTGTTCCAGGAGGATGCCTTGTTCACCTCGCTGCCGGTGTGGGAGAATGTGGGATATCGGTTGCTGGAGCAAGGAGAAGATCCAGAAGTGGTCAGGGAGAAGGTCCGGCGCGTGCTCCGGTTGATCGATATGGAACACGCCATCGATATGATGCCCGCCGAGCTCTCCGGAGGGATGAGTCGACGGACGGCGGTCGCGCGGGCTCTGGTGGGGAACCCCCGTATCGCCCTCTATGACTCGCCGTGTGCCGGTCTCGATCCAGTGACCGAACGGAAGATCTTGCGGTTGATTATGCAACTGCGCGATCTGAACGGAACCACCTCGCTCTATGTGACGCAGAAAATGGATGAAGTTCGTTATCTCTGCTCGGGGATGTACGAGCGAACGCCCGATGGGAAAGTACGATTCCGGAAGGAGAGCGAGGGGTTCTGCCTCTACAACACCAAAATCCTCCTCCTCTCTCGAGGGCGCATTGTGATCGAAGCGCCCGATGAGCTGTTCTGGAAGTCATCGCTTCCCGTAGTGCGCGAATTCCTGGTTTGAGTCGAGGCGTCTCACGTCCGTGATCCTCTCTCGAGGTTACTCTTGGATGGCGTCTTCAGGAGAGGGTTTGCGAGCCACGACCAGATAGTTGATCGTATCTCGTGGATCGGTACACCGTCGATCGAAGAAACCGAACAGGAGATTGACAAGTGGGATCAATCGATGCCATCCACGGCGGTTCTGCAAGACATGGCACAGGGCCTGTCCGATCAACGTCCACGCCGTCCCTTCCCTCTTGATGGAGAGGAGAGTGAGCCCACTGGTGTGAATGAGATGGCGCAGGCCGAATTGCGTGAATCGGTAGTAATCGTGAGGGATTTCATGAAGCGGCCAGTATTGAGGAGCAGTGAGGATGAGATGGCCACCGGGTTTCAGCACGCGACTCACCTCCTTCAGCATGTGATCGGGTTGGGGAACGTGTTCGAGGACCTGAGTGGCCAGAACGGTATCGAACGTAGCGGGAGCGAACGGCAGATGGAGAACGTCGGCGGCCACATCCGGTCGACTGTGGTCGGGATCCGGGTCCACGCCGATGTAACTCTGGACATATGGACCGAAGAGATGCGCGTAGGGTTTATTGCCGCATCCGACATCGAGCAATCGACCGCGCGCGAACTGCCGAGAGGCCCGCAGATCGGCGAGCAAGACCCGTCTGGCCAGATAATCGGCTTCGCGCCAATGGGTGTCGGCTTGACGCGCTCGTTCAATGGGCTGATCATAGGTGAGACGATTCATGATCTCCAGCTCATCGTTTTGATGTGCCTGCACCGGGTGGCGCGCTCATGGCCCTTCCCACTCGGTGGATTTGGACGAGATGGCGCGTTTGACCAGTTGCGCCTCCCGTCGCAGTTCGCCGAGGAAGCGGTGACCTTCGATCATCGCCATAACCAGAGGATAGAGGAAAAGGCCGAGCAGGGCCACCACGATCAGAGAGAGAAGATCGGTGATCCCGCGCCCCACCATCCGGGCTGCCGCGCCAACGATGAGGCCCGCCAGAAGAGGGCGGCCAACCGTATACCTCAAATCCAACCGGGCGATGGCACGAATCTGGCCGAGCAACCAGACGACGGGGACAACGACGCCGATGGCGTAGGCCACGGCCACACCGTTGAACCCGAGCAGAGGTGTGAGGGCCAGTGCCAGTATCCAATCGATGCCCGTCCACACCATCAGGATGCGCAAGCTCGCCGTCACGCGACCGAGCGCGTTGAGCACGCCGATGAACGGCGTGGTGATGTTCCCTCCCATCATGCGCAGCGTGAGCCAATAGTAGGCGATGATGGCTGGCTGCCACTTGTCGGTGAATACGAAATGGATGATCCATGGGATGAGAGCGGCGGCCACCGCGAGCGCGGGAGTGGTGGTCAGCATGAGATAGCGGAGCATCTTCTCCACAGCCCGTCCCATCTCTTCTCGATGGTCTTGCAGTCGGGAGAGGGAGGGGAAGCTCACCCGCGTCGCAATCTGAGTGAATACTTGACTCGTCAAGTACGTCGTGCGCTCGGCCCACTTCAGGTACCCGACGGCCGTCGGACCGAACAACGGTCCGGCCAGAAGAGGCGCAATGTTGTCACGCAGCAATGAGGTCAATCCACCGAGCTGGTAGAGGCTGCCGAATCTCAGTGCCGATTTGAGGAAGACGCCTTTCCAGGCGAAGCCGGGTCGCCACCCGGATCTCCGAAAGAGGAGGAGGGCGCGGAGGGTCTCACTGGCGATGGCCGCGTCGATGAAGCTCCACACGCCGAATCCCAACAACGCCAGACCGACGGCTGAGAGATGGAAAGTGAGCATCGCCGCCACTTCAATGCGGGCAATCGTCTCATAGGCCAATCGGCGCTCCAGCATGACGTTGGGCACCGATCCGAGTAAGCCGATGAGCAGGATGAGCGAGAGCCCGCGGATGACCCAGACCATGCGCGGGTCCAGTCGATAGGAGTGAGCGAGGGAGGGAGCGAGAACATAGAGTCCGACGACGGTGATGAATACCACGGCGCATTGGAAGGTGAACATGGTGTTCCACTCCTCCCGCGCGGGTTCGGCCCTCTGTTGAATGAGCGCGGCGCCGAAACCCAGATCGCGAAATCCAATGATGAGGTAAATCCAGAAATTGGCGATGGCATAGATGCCGAAATCGTCCGGATGGAGGAGGCGCGCCAGCACGATGGTGGCCAGCAGGCCGACCGGCATGACCACGAACTGACGGAGAAACATGGCCACCACTCCTTTGACCGTGCGGTCTCGAACCGAAATGAAGATGTGGAGTGGACGTTCGACGTTTGGATCGGCCATGATTCGGGCCTAGAGTGTAGCTCAAAAATGGCACCCTCGTCACCACCCTCGGTCGGGCGCGCCGGGCGCTGGTTCCTCCCCACGGTGAGGAGCGCAACGATCTCTGGTGGCGAACTCCAGAGTCCGACCGGTGATGCTTCGTTCCCCCAACGGCAGGAAGAGTCGCGCCCATTCATCGCGGTGGACCATTCGGACGATAGGACCTTCGAATGCCCGTGACCTGGGAGCCGGTTTCCCCGGGTCGGCGAGGAAACGATGGCGGCGAGCGAGGTCTTCGTCCACGCCTGATGGGCCCATCGGATGGCCCGGATAATGTGGACATCGGACGGTCATCGAGCTATAATCCCCTTTGAATTTCGAGAAGGTATTCGAGAAAAGGAGCGAGCAACCATTTTCGTACAGGAGTCGTCTACGGGATTTATTCCGTTCGATATCAAGACGGTCATTAACGATTTCTTTTTGTGTGAGGAGATAGTCATATGGACGGCGATAAACGGTGCTATACGCTGATCATTGCATCGGCTGCCGATGCGCGGTTTCAGAAAGTGATCATTCGGCGTTGGCACCTCTATCTGAGCGTTATCGTAGGAGCACTGTACACCTTTTTGCAGGTCGGGTTTTTCATCGACTATTACCGAGTGCGGGGGGAGAACCAGAATTTGAGGCAAGAGCACGCCGCGGTCCTTCAGACGTTACAGTCGCGGTTGACGTCCATCGAGGCGGAATCGGCCCGATTGCGCCAGTTGGCCGGAGAGATGGGATTGAATCTGGATGTCGCCATGGACTCGGAGGCGGAGAAGCGAGAGGCCGGGATGGGTGGTCCGAGCGAGCTGGAGTCGTTCGCCAGCGAGTTGGATCGCGTGGCGGCTCACCTCAAACTGTTGCGAGAAAACCTCTGGGCGGAGAGAGCGCGAACGACGCCCATCGGATGGCCCGCCCATGGCCACGTGACCTCTGGCTTCGGTCTCCGACGCAACCCCTTTGGCTCTGGATACGAATTTCATGCGGGCATTGATATTGCCTCGCTCCCCGGCCGCCCGGTGAGGGCGACGGCCGATGGTGTGGTCATTTATGCCGGATATCGCGGAGGATACGGGAAGCTGGTGGTGGTGGATCATGGGCGCGGATTGCGGACCTTCTATGGGCATCTGTCTCGCATTCGGGTGAAAGTGGGCGAGGCCGTGCGCCGCGGACAGTTGCTCGGACGCGTCGGCCGTACCGGACGTTCGACCGGCGCCCATGTACATTACGAAGTCCGCATTCACGATCGCCCCGTGGACCCGGAGGAGTTCGTGCGTTCCTCTTCACAGAAGGAGTTGGCGAGCGGAGCAGAGCCGCCACAGATGAAGCATTCGGGGGAGTGAATCGGAGCGTCACTCAAGGCGCAAGACATGCTGCTGCTCCCAGCCGGCTTCCCGCGCTCGGCGTGTCTGAAGGGAGAGGAGCGACATACCGTGTTCGCCCATCTTTAGCGGACGCGTCGGGCGGTAAACCGTCGCAAGGTGACAGTCATTCTCCGCCGCGCCGTCAGTGGATGCCGCGACGCTTTTTCTTGGCCAGACGCCGGTAATATTCCTCCACGAGTTTCCGATAGGCTTGGGGAACGCTCGTCTCGTCAGCGAGCATCGGCCCGCGCCCGGATGCCAGCTCCAGTCGGCGCATCAACTCGTGCTCCAATCGTCGGAGCGGATCGATCAATTGTTGCTTGAGCCGGGCGATCTCTTCCGGATCGTTCAGCAGTCGTCGATCATCGAGTTGCCGCAATCGTCTCATGAGCGCGTCTATCTCATCGGCGAACTCATCGCCGAGATCTCGCCGGAGGGCTTCGGCGTCGCGCCATCGTTGGCGCAACTCGTGTCGGAGCTGCCGACGATCTCCCCCGATCGGCGGGCGCCCCTCTGACGTGGGGAAAATCTCACTCTCCCGATCGCTGAATGGCCTGGAGCGGAGGCGTTCATCTCCGCGGGGCGGGCGGTTCGACTGGGTGGAGGCCTCGTCTGGACGGTCTGCCCTCGCTTGAGCTTGGCGTTGTTGCGTGGACGATGGTGGCCCTTGCTCTCCGTGGCGACGATCCGGTGGACGCTCCGCCGCTTGTTGTGCCTGCTCTCGCAATCGGCGGTGAAGCGATTCCAGATCATCGATGAATCGACGCGTACGACGGAGCGCTTCCTGGAGCCGCTCGATCTCGCTGCGGGCGAGCGTATCTCCGCGGGCGGTTTGTAAGGCTCGCGCGACCTCGCTCAAATCCTCTTCGATGTCCCGCTCTCGTTGACGAGCCTGATCATACCATTCGTTCTCTAACAGTCGATTCCCCTGACGGATCTTATCGGGGAGGCGATTTCGCCGAATAGCTTGGATGGCCTCTCTCAACCGCTCCTTCACCGATTGGCGCTCTCGCCCGAGACGGCGTGCGGTCGCTTCCAGGTCTTGCTCCAGGCCTTCTACCTGTTCAGCCAATGATTCTTTGCGTCGTTCCACCTGATGTTTTCTCGCGAGTTGGCGCTGTTGGTCAGCAGACCTTCTCGAATGCCAGAGCGCATCCACTTCTTTGACGATCTCCTGCTGTCGCTCGATCAACATCGATGCCCGCTGGCGGAGTTGTTCGATGGCTTGTTGATCGAACGCTCGCTGATTGGCCTCCAGCTGGCGACGGGCCGCTTCCAGTTGTTCTGCAGCCTGTAAACGGCGAGCCGCTGCCTCGGCGGGATTCCCCGATTGTTGGGCGCGTCGCATCTGTTCGGCCGCTTGTTGCAATTGACGGCTGATATCGGCGAGGCGTTCATCGCGTCGCTGACGAGAGAGGCGTTCGAGTTGGCGCGCCAGCTTCTCGGCTTCTTCCATGAGCTGCCGTTGCTGCTCGGCGCCGCCCTGCTGGCGAGGTGGCCCTCCGGTGAGCGACTGTCGCATCTGTTGCTCAGCGAGCTGCTGCTGTCGCTCGGCCAGTTGCTTCAGTTTGCGCAGCGCCTCGTCCAGCGCTCGACTCTGCCGCTCGCCCCGATCGCGTTGGAGCGTCTCGTATTGATTCTTCATGCGATCCAGTTCCAACTCGAAGAGGTCGGCGAGATCTTCGGCCTCGGCGCGGTCGCCGCTCCCCTGGGCGTTGGCGGCAAAAGCGACCTGAATCTCCCGGAAGACGGTATCGGCGCGCATGAGCTGCTGGAGAGCTCGTTGTTCGGGTCGAAGAGCCGATTTCGGTTGGCGCGCCTTCAATTCGGTCAAGGCCGCTTTCATGTATTCGGCGGCTTGCTCCAGATAATCGGCCAGTCGTTTGAATTCGGTCATCTCATCCAGCGACATGCCTAACCGGCGGCGAATGCGCCCGACCAGCGCTTCGGTGTCCTCTCGCAATCGATCTTGGCCGAGCGCGATCGTGTCCATATTTTCGGCGAATTCTTCCGGCGTGGAGGTCGGGCGTTCGCGAATGACGCGCCAGGTGGCGGCGATGATCTCCTTCTGTCGCTGCGTCAACGCGCTGTTGCTCCCCTCACCGCCCTGAGGCCCCACGTTCTGTTGCGCCTGTCGATACGTGCGTTCGAAAGGACGAATCTGAAGGAAATATATATCGCTCATCCCCACGCCGGGCCCCGAAACCTTGTTGTTATCCCGGGCCATAGCGTAATAGCTGATCACATCGCCGGGTTGAAGATGGAATTCCTCCAGGAAGAACGTATGCGTCCCGGTGATGCGCTGGGGAGCGGCGCGGCGAGCGCGATAGAGTGTCACCGTCTGTTCATCTCCGCCATTGATGGAGAAGTGGAGTTCCAACGTCGCGATCCCATTATCGTCTTCAGCTCGCGCTTGGGTGAACACTTCCTGGATGCTCGTCGCCTTCACGTCGCGTCCCGGCTTCTCTATGGTGACCGTCGGCGCTCGATCATCCACGGCAGTGATGTCGTACACGTTCGAGCCGGCGTACGTTTCGCCAGCCGACGTCAAATCGATTCGATACGTCGTCGTGCTCCGAACGATGATCTCTCCAACGAACTGAGTTGGTCCGACCGGCTTCATCTCCCGGCGCTGGCCATCGTGGAGAACCAGCGTCGCCGCCTCCGCCGGTCGCGTGAGGGTGGCGAGGACTGTGACGCGCGTCCCTTTGATGGCCACGATATCGCCGCCGTTTTCGACAGTTCTGGCCGGTCGATGAGTATAGGGCGGGAATTGATAGGTGAGGTCGATCTGATCAACCCAGGCGAGTTCGGCGACGGTGATGGTGAAAGCGGGCGAACGGATGTGATCGGCTTGCACATAGTAAGTGACATCTTGCTGAAGATTGAACAACATGAAACGATAGGCCTGCGCCTCCTCGTCGAGGTCCATGGGTTGACGAATCCAGGTGGGGTGGTCTGGCCGTTTGAGATAGAGATCAACGCGTTCAGCGTGAAACCCGTGCAACCGGGCTCCGATCACTTGATCAGCGCCCTGAGGCACGCGCGCGTCGCCTGGGGTGACCGTGATGGTGTATGGAGAGATGCCCGCCGCCTCGCTCCAGGGCGCGTAGAGTTTAGCGAGGCCGGTGAGCAGCGGCCGGGGGCCGGCCATAAATAGCCATCCGAAAAGGCCGAGGAGCACGAGCAACGCGCCGCCATAGAGCCGGAGGCGTCGCCGGGAGGTCACCGCATCGAGGTTCACCGATGCGATGCGCTCAGCGGCATCGCGGACGAGGCGATGGACGAGCGGCGTGTGAAGGCGCTCGTCGCGCTCGGCGAATTCCGCAGCCGTCACCAATCGATCGTGCAGCCCGCGGTGCCTCTCTTCGATGAATCGCGCCATGCGCACGTCGGGGATTCGTTTCGACAAGGGTTTGAAGAGAAAGAATCCCAGCGCCAGCGCGAAGATGGCCAGCGAGGCGATGCGCAGGCCGAGAATCCATGGTTCGGTATAGCGAAAATGATCGGCCAGGGCCGCCGAACCAAAGAAGGCGAGGCCACCAATTGTCAGGCTCATCGCCAATCCCTTGAGGATGACGGCGACGCGCCATCGCCAGCGGGCGGCTCGCAGGAATGCTCTCAGGGTGATTCGCTCACTGCTCGCGTTCATCAGTCTCTCACTCATTTCAACCTCACAGTGCGCGGCTCGATATCGCCGCGCCGGGTTTCGCTTCCAGGATCGAAGAGTCGGAAGCCGTCGTCCGCTCTCTCAACCACTTCGCTCCCATCCCCTCAGCGATGAAGAGGACGATTGCCGCGACCAACAGCGGCCACTCGAATGTTCGTCCCCTCGGTCGCTCTTCGGTGAGCGAAGAGGACGATATCGCCTCGCGTCTTTCCGTGGGGGCTTCCGATGGCCCACCGAATGCGGTCACCAGTTCCTCCACATTCAACTTCTGCAAATTCGACTCTCGAACATCAACGTTGACGGCGATATACCGCTCTCCCTCATCCGTGCGGAGGCGATAGAATCCCTGCTCGCCAGCGACGAATACCGTTCCATCGGGAGATAGACCGTCGCCAGGTTGCAATCGTCGCTCGCTCGGAGTATCCACCGGAACCGGCATCTGGGAGGTCGCCTGTGGAATGCGAATCGCTTCCCCGAGCACATACCATCCCCGCATGTCCACCGGATGAAGCGAGCCGAGCAATTGATGAATGAGCGGCACGTACATCGGCGAGAGCGGTAAATCGTTCCAGCTCGTGTCCAGACTCGACGTGAAGAGCACCACGCGACCCCTGCCGAGCGATTGCTCGACGAGAAGGGGATCACCGCTGCTCAGGTGCGCCAGCACCGTCGATGCCTCTTTCGCCGCGGCTCGGATATGTCCGTAGAATCTCACCTGGGAGAAATTCCCGCTGCGAGGGCCGGCGAAGGGCGCGAAAATCGGATGTCGGGCATCAAATTGAGCCAGGAGTTCGAACGCGCGATTCGGACCCACGCGTCCTTCCAGGCGCGCTGGCGACAGGCGGGCGAATGCCCGGTTGAACGTCTTCGCCGTCACCCGGCGACCGAGGGCGACGAGGAGGCCGCCTCCCCGCTCCACCCATCGGGTGAGCCGCGAGATCATCGCTTCGCTCATTTGCGGGACATCGTTCAGAATGACGATGTTCGCCCGTTCCAGATCGGCGGGAGAAGCGCGCCCCGCCGGTTTCACCAGGAGCGCGTAGGGATGATTCCGGCTCACGGCCAACGCTTGCTCCAGATAGAAGCTCTCACCACGCATCGACTCCAGACCGAGCACGGCCAGAGGATCGGCTTTCTCGATGACGAAGAAGAAACGATTATCCACCGACAGAGCATCGTCATCGATCTCGATGATGCCGCGATTGCTGCCCTCCAGAAGCGCGAATCCGGTGAATTCGACGACGCGACTCGCTCGGGCATCGAGTTCGAGGCGATGTTCACCTATCGGATGACCATTGAGCCACAAGCGGACGCGCGTCGATTGCCGTTGATCGCTGAAGTTGGTGATTTTGACCAGCAAAGACTCTTCGTACTTCGGCGCGTACACGACGGGACTCAGCCCAATATCCGTGCAGGCGAGATTCGTGCTCTCATCGCGGGCCACATCAATGGGTATCAATCGACCGTTCAGCGGAAATGGATCGCGCGTCCGATCCCACCCGGAGGCCTGGAAATCGGAGATGAGAACGATCACATTCTCTCGTCCTTCGGCTTCGGCGAGCACGCTTTCGGCGCCGCGTAACGCCTGTCCATAGTCTGTGGCGCGCAGGGTCGGGCGAATCTCGTTGAGATCGGAGAGCAATGGCTCGTGATGCTCGCTGAGTGGTCGCACGAGCTCATATCCCTCGGAGAATGTCATCAGGGCAATGCGATCCTCGGGATGAGCCGAGGCGATCACCGATCGGGCTTCTCGCCGAGCGCGATCGAAACGATCACCATATTGCATGCTGTAGGACGTATCGAGCACAATGACCAGATTTCGTCCGCGCTCTGCGGTGCCGGTTTCAGCGAGCTCAGGGGTGAATGGTCGGGCGAAGGCCAGAACGAGCAGCAACAGGGCCAGACAGCGCATGACCAGCAGCAACAGGTGCCGCAATCGTCGTCGCCGCACGGATTTCTGAGGGATCTGGCGAAGGAAGAGCAGCGAGGGGAAGGGGGTGCGCCTGGCCCGTTCACGCCGCACCAGATGGACGATCACGGGAATGACCAACGAAAGAGCACCAATGAGGAACCAGGGATTCAGAAATGACATGGCTATCCTTCACCGACCGTTCTCGCGCCCGAATGGAGAAGAGGTTCTCCTCCATATCGACATTCCCCGGCGATGTTCCTCAGCGAGAGTCCCCCGTTCAACATGTCGCGGCACCCTCCACAGTGGCCAGGGTCGTTGATCAATGGATTGAAATTCAGCATGTCGATCACCACTCCTCGTCTTCCAATCACATTGAGCGCGTCGAGATCCCGAGCATGAACGGTCGTCTCAATGAATCTTGGCTCGTCGCGAGAGATAGGCGAAAAGAGCCCAATCGAGCGGTTGCGAGGTGTGAACGAGCGTGTAGTCGATCTCCGCTCGACCACATTCGTTCTTGAGCGTGCGAATGTGCGCTCGGATGAGCTTCAGGTATTCCTCTCGCAGATACTCGGGCACGACGTGCAGGCGTTCACCCGTCTCCAGATCTTCCATGTCCACGGGGTCGGCAAAAGGGAAGGTGAGTTCGGCTTCATCCAGCACGTGAAAGACGATGACATCGTGCCCGCGAAAGCGCAGATGTTTCAGTCCCGTCATCAGTTCGTCCGGCGGGCCATAGAGATCGGAGATGACGACGATGATGCCTCTTTTCTTGATCACTTCGGCCACCGCGTGAAGCGTCTGACTCACATCGGTTCCCATCTTCGGCGTCATTCTGTCGATGGCCGTCAACACGGCCTGGAGGTGTCCCGGACGTTGCCGGGCGGGAATGTGTTCCAGGAGACCATCGGCGAAGGTGATGAGTCCAACGCCATCCTGCTGACGGTGAGCCAGGTAAGCGAGCGAGGCCGCCAGATAGCAGGCGTACTCATGCTTGGTCAATGTCCCCGAACCGTACGCCATCGATGCGCTGGCGTCGACGACCAGCGTGCAGTGCGTGTTGGTCTCCCCTTCGAACTTTTTGACGTAATAGCGATCCGTGCGCCCGAGGAGTTTCCAGTCCAGGGCCCTCAGATCATCGCCGGGCATGTAAGGACGATATTCGGCGAAATCCGTGCTGAAGCCCAGGTAGGGAGAGCGATGCAACCCGGCGATGAATCCCTCGACGACCGTGCGCGCCAGAAGATCGAGCGAGCGAATTCTGGCCAACACATCGGGCAACAGAAAGCGCGTCTTCGATGAAGCGCGTGTGTTCATGTCATTCACTGCTCAAGCCAGCGAGGCGATTCGTGTCCGCCCGGCGACGACGCCGGGCGATCATCGCCATCATCAGCCACGAATAGCGGGCCGACGGGCCATCGAGGAGTGTTGGGCTCGCGACGCATCACCATTCTCCTGATGGCGTGGTCCGGGCGGTGCAACAGATGCGCTCATCACAATCCCGATGTCGGCGGTGGAACCGCTTCCAATAATCGACTGATGACATCGTCCACGTTCACCTGTTCGGATTCGGCGTGAAAGTTGAGCAGGATGCGGTGCCGAAGGACCGGATGGGCCAGCGCGCGGACATCTTCGCAGGAGACGTTATATCGTCCATTCATGATGGCGCGGGCCTTGCCGCCCAGAATCAGGAATTGTGAGGCACGCAGGCTCGCTCCCCAATTCACCCATCGACGAATGAATTCCGGCGCGCCATCCATGTGGGGACGAGAAGCGCTCACCAGTTTGACGGCGTAGCGCGTCACCGATTCGGCCACGGGGACCTGACGCACGAGGCGCTGAAATCCGAGAATGTCCTCGCCCGAGGCCACCGGCTCGAATGCCACATCTTGAGGGGCGGTGGTCGCATTCACGACCTGAATCTCCTGCTCCTCGGGCAAGTAATCGATCTTGATGTTGAACATGAAGCGATCCAGTTGCGCCTCGGGTAGCGGATAGGTGCCTTCCAGTTCGATGGGGTTTTGCGTAGCCAGCACGAAGAACGGTTGCGGCAACTGATACGTCTCGCCCTGCACGGTGACGTGACCCTCTTGCATCGCTTCCAGCAACGCCGCCTGGGTTTTCGGTGGCGTGCGATTGATCTCATCGGCCAGAATGATGTTGGCGAAGATCGGCCCTTTGATGAATCGCAATGTGCGGCGGCCGGTGGCCAGATCTTCTTCCAGAACCTCCGTGCCGGTGATGTCGCTGGGCATGAGATCGGGTGTGAATTGAATGCGTTTGAACGTCAAATCCAACACGTTGGCCAGCGTTTTAATGAGCAACGTCTTGGCCAAACCAGGAACGCCGGTGATCAAGGCGTTGCCGCCGACAAACAGGGCGATGAGCACCTGTTCGATCACCTCATCCTGACCCACGATGACTTTCCGGATCTCGCGCAGAATCCGCTCCCGCGCTCCGGTGAGTTTATCCAACAGTTCGTCTTCTCTGACAGCCATGCGCTCTCCTCGTTAATGCGTGAGTGCGTAGATGATGTAGTTCACGCCGAATTTGTACGCCTGGTTCGTCTCTTCGATGGGGAGGAAGGGATCATCGGACCACTCCCAGTACTCGCTGATATCGTTGTTGTAATTGACCACCATCATGAGCCGTCCGTGCGCGTCCGAGAGTCCGTAGAATTTCGGAATCCCACCCCCATATGGCGGTACAACATCGAGCGTCTCGATGTTGAAGAAACAGTTGAATATCGGGTGAGAGATGTCCAGTTCTTCCAGCTCATATTCGGGGAACGCTCGATGCAAATGTTCGCGCAAATTGTCGAGCGCCCAGCGACCACGAAAATCGTCCACGATGAGAAAACCGCCGCGCAGCAGGTATTCTCGTAAGCCCTTGATCTCGGCATCGCTGAGTTGCATGAAGCCGACTTCGCAGAGGTAAGCGAAGGGATAATCGAATAGTCGCGGATCATCGAACGTGAGGATGACTTCATCGGGATCGGCTTCGATGCTGGTCAGTTCGGTCACGATTTTCATCAGATGGCGGCCACCGCGCGGATAATCGTGCGCCCAGGGTGGAAGCCCCTGCCCGAACAAGGTCGCCCGGCCGACCAATGGTCCGCTGTACTTGATGCGCGCAAACGTGAACCGAGTCGTGTCATCTACGCGATCACTCTGACCGCGCGCCGTGCCCATGATGAAGAGCAACACCATCGCTCCCATGCTGGTGATGATTGTCCTCTCTCGCCCCATCATTGATCTCCTCTCTGCCCGGTCAACTCCAGTAAGAGATTTTGCGCTTTTTCGAACCAGGGCGCAATCTCTAATGAGCGGAGGACGGCTCGCTTGGCTTCCGCCCGCCGGCCTTGAGCCAGAAGAGCTCTGGCCAGATAGTAATACGGCGCGGCGCGATCCACCGGCCGAAGCGCCAGCAGGACGCGAAACTCGCGTTCCGCTCGGACGGGCTGGTCGTGTTCCAAATAGAATTGACCGGCACGAAGATGCCATTCCGCATCGAAGGGATCGATGAAGACGCACCGTTGCAGCATCGCCGCAGTGCGCTCGACATCACCTTCCTCGGCGAGGAGCCAGGCCAGTCGATTATGCGCCGGGACATTCGTCTCATCGATATCGACCAGTCGCTGAAGAACGGCGATGGCCTGCCGGCGCTCCCCGCGCTGCTCATGGAGCTCGGCCAATACCCAATAAGGGTTCTCCTCGCCGGTGTAGTAAGGGAATAGCTCGATCGCTCGTTGAAGATGTTCGATGGCTCTGGCGATGTCGCCTCGACGCCGATACAGCAGCCCCAGTCGCCAATGAGCGAAGAAACTCTCCGGGTTCTTCACCAACATGCGGCGCAAAGCGCCTTCGGTCACTGTCCGATGTGACGGACCCAGAACATCGAAGTCCAGCGCGCGCCGATAGCTGGCCGTTATTTCATCGACATAAGCGCGAAAGGCGCGATCGAATTCTTCGGCATTCATCCCCAGCACGCGCGCGAGCGCCTCCTCCGTCGTGGCATTCTGTTTATATGCCTCTAGCAGTTTCAGGATTGCCGGGAAGCCGAATCGTTCATCGATGAATGCGCATATGAGCGAGGCCTGGAAATAGGCCAGCGCCAGCGCCTCCGGCGATGACGGTCGGAGAAAGGCGCCATCCAATTCGGCGATGGGAACGAATCGCCCATCCACGAATGCTTTCAGTGAGCCGATCGTCCAATCGTCGCCCCACCCGGGTCGCGCTCGCCGCTCTTCGTAAACGGAGAGGCCTTCGGAGAACCAGCGAGGAATCTTGTAATCGGTCATCTGAAGCGTGATCACGTGAACGAATTCGTGCCAGGCCGTGCTCCCCCAATTGAAGTGACCGGCGGGACGGGCGGCCGGAGAATCCATGGCGATGACCGGGCCGAAACAGACGCCCAGCGCTCCCAGCCCCGGCAAGCCCACGGTGCGAACGGCGAAGTCGGCGTGATGGGGGAAGACTTCGCAAATGATCGGACTGCGCGGCGTGAATCGATATCTGACCGTCAACGTCCGATAGGCTTCTTCCAGCAACGAGACGAGATACGGTCCGAGCACATCGCTCTCCTCGGGCGCCATCTTGATGAGGAAGTGTTGACTGATCGTCTCCCGATACTGGCGCATGCGGTCCAGGAGATCGAGCGTATTCTTGGTCCACAGGTTGAACGGATCGCCTTGGAACGCTCGTTCCAGTATCCGGCGGCCTTCGCGCTCTTGGCCAATACGCAACAAATTGATCCCCAGCGTGGCATATGCGTTCCACAAGCGAGGTGAAAGCTCAATGGCCCGCCGCGCGAATTCAACGGCGCGGTGATAGCGGCGATGAATGACGGCGAATTCGGCCAGCGTGTGATAGAGTTGGCCATAGCGTGGATTGATGCGCAGAACCGTTGCGATGTCCTGCTGCAAGGCGTCCGGGCGATTTTGTAAATAATCGGCCACCGCCCGCAAGGCATGGGCTTCCAGTGATCGCGGATTGATGCTGAGGGCGCGCTGGAGGGCATCTCGGGCTTCCCGGAATTGATCGGCTTCCAGGTGAAGCGCGGCTTTCAGCGTGTACGCGTCCACCAGATGCGGATTGATGTTCAGCGCGCGTTCCAGAGCCTGCCAGACCATCGGGCCTCCATCGATGCGGCGACTCCGGGCCAATCCCAGATGGGCTCGCGCACTGTGAGGATTGATCTTCAAGGCATCGCGGAAAAAGCTCGCCGCTTCGGCATAGTTATATTTCTCGATGTACAATTCGCCGGCACAAAGATAGGCATCAATATACGTGGGATCACGTTCGATGGCGTCCAGGTAAAGCTCATTGGCCTCATGATAGCGCTCCACGTGAGCCAGCGCCTGAGCGATCAACGTGAGCTCGTCGGCGCGGATGACGCGTCGACTGTTGTAAGAGGCGACGAGTTTCTGAAACTGCGTTTGGGCTTCTTCCATCCGACCCAACGTCGTGAGCGCGAGGCCGGCATTGAGCGTGGCTCGCAACGCGTCCGCGCCGCTTCCTTCTCTCGCCGCTCGTTGAAACTCCACGAGAGCATCTTCGTAGCGACCGAGGATGAGATAGAGTTCGCCGCGCTGATTCCTGAGCGCCGCGCGATCGGGATGACGAGCGAGAAATTGCGCCACGGCCCTTTCGGCCTTCTCGTATTGACCGGTCTCCAGGTAAACGCGAAGCAGGCCTTGCTGTGCCTGCTGGTGATCCGGGTCCGCTTGGAGGATGGCGGTGAACACGCGGATCGCTTCCCGATATTGACCGCGGTTCACATATTCCCAACCGCGAGCAGTGGATTGACCCTCAACGCGCCCACTGGACGAGCAGATGATGGAGAGACTCACCACGAGCAGCATGCCGATGAGTCTCGCGGGAGGCGAGAGCCAGCTTAATGTTGGCCATCCTCGGCGATGATGAAATCGGCTGGTCATCGTTTCTGTCGCGCCTTGATCGACTGGTTCACGCGGGCCAGTCGAACGAGGAGTTTTTCCAATTGGGCGTCGTAAGCGGTCGGTGACATTTCCGCCTTCCGCGCCTTCAGGGCTTCAATGGCGCGCTCCAGTTGTTCTTTCTCATCCAGCAACTGCTGGAGAATGGGATCATCAACGGCCTCTGCTGATGGGCGAGCGTCAAGATACATCGTTCGAGCCAACCGGCCATCGCCTTCTGTGGCGTCCTGGTGGCCGACCTGATCACCATTATCGTCGAGCATAGCGTGTTCGGTGGCGAGAATGCCTCGTCGCTTATACCATTCGGCCGTCATCCTGGTGGCATAAATGAAGGCTTCCAACAGGGAAATGCGTTGGTTTTTGTCCGTATCGGCCTGATCCGCCTTGAAGGCCTCGATGAAGAATTCGGCAAATCGCGTGGCGTTGCGCTCATAGCCACTTCGCGTCGCCGTGATCACAATACGTCCCGGTTGGCTCAGCGGTTTGATGAACGCGCCGCTGGCGCTGGCCGCATTCACCAGGATGACGGTGTCGGTGGGCAGCGCGTCCAATAAACGGTCGAAATCCTCGGCGGTCAAATCGGGTCCCGAGAGATTGAACTTGGCCTGTTGACCATCGAAGCTCCCGTGGCCGACGAGAAAGACGAAGACGAGATCGCCCGGCTTCACCATAGTCTTGAGTCGCTCGAACGTCGATCGGACCTCGATCGCCGTCGCGCGGGCGGTGTTCGCTCTCGTCGTGTCAGATGGCGAGCTCGTGAGATAGAAGAGGTGATCTTCGGCAAACTCCAATTGGCCGCGGAGCAGATCGACCATGGCGTCGGTCCAATTTCGGAAGCGTTGAGCATAGAGGGGGTCGCCGCCCACGCCCTCGATGATGACGGCGAATCGGTCGGGTGTCCCTGGTCCTCGATCCGCCGTTCGTTGAGAGGGGGCGGTGATCACGAATGAGAGACACATCGTGACGAACAACGAACAACGGATGATGCCGGATAATCCCATCATGGTAATCGATGTCGTTTCCTCAACAGCCATTCCAGGCTGGCCAGCCCGATGAGCACCAAGAAATTGATCGGCATGTCCCACAACTCTTTGGTGATGCGCATGGACGCAGCATTCTCCTGATAGACGATCTCCTCGGGCAGCCGATGCGCCGTCTCCGACGTGTAATACCGTCCACCGGTTTCCTCGGCTAATCGGCGGAGGAAGTCAACATGCTGCTCGGCGTCACGGAATTCGCGATGGACATCGCCGACGATGAACCCGGCGTGGGCGCGACCGATGATGTCTCCCTGGCGTTGGGCCGTGACCTCTAAGCGGTGAATGCCGCGTTCCCGCGACGTCCACTCGCCGACGTAACCTCCGCCTTCGGGCGTCCATTCGAGTTGGACGATATCTCGCCTTCCGTTCGGTGCGCTGATGCGGGCCGTGACCGTGGCATCGCGAAGCGGATGGAACGCGCGACTGTAAACGTCGGCGCGTATGCGCACGACGTCGCCGAGATCATAAGCATCGCGATCGGTGGTGACCATCACCGGATCGGGCGCTTCATTGACCAGGTAGCGCAGCAGTTGCTTCCAGAAACGCTCGTGCGACTGATCTTCGAACGGTCGTTGCATTTGCCAACGCCAGGAATCTTCGGCCATGAACGCCAGACTGCGCCCGCGACCATAACGCTGATAGACGAGCAGAGGGACGGGCGGCCCGTGATCCGAGCGCCCTTCGAGGAGAATGATGGCTCCCGGCTTCACGCCGGAGGGAACCTCGCGTACGGTCACCGCTGGCAAGGCGTTCCATATCTCGGCATTCATGACCGCATCGTCGCTGAGTCGCGTGATGGCGTGAAGCGTTCCATTGAACGTCAGCCGAGGATGTACGCGCCGTAGCGCGGCAGCGGGCGCTTGGTCGTTCAGATAGATGGGCAGCAGGTCGGCAATAGGCGTGGTCGCATAGCCACCGGCGGAAAACGCCCGTCGCCCGCCGAGCATGAGGAACCCGCCGCCTCGTTCGGCGACGAACGCTTCGATATTCTTCAATTGCTCGAAGGAGAAGAAGGTCGCTTCCACGCTCCCCAGGATGAGGCCCTTGAAGCGGAAGAGATCCTCTTTGGTTTGTGGGAATCCATCGGCCAGTTCATCAGGCGTCTCGACGCCCTGTCGATAATACTTGTTCTTGGCCGTGCGCAGGAGTGAGGTGAGCGTCACGTTCTTCTCCTCGTTGAGAGCTGCTCGCAGTTTTCCATATTCCCAGCGCGGTTCCCCTTCCACGTAGAGAATTCGGGGATGGGCGTCGCGGACCATCACCATCGCCTCGCGTCGATTATTCTCATCGATGAGTTCGTCAGGCAGCGGTTCGACGACGAACGTATAGCGCTTCAATCCCGCACCAGCGGGAGTGAAATCGATGGTGATCGGTTGCACCTGGTGCCCATGAGGGAGTTCGACCATCCGCGACCGGATGGTACGCTCTCCTTCCTGGACGAGTACGCGTGCGCGTCGAACTCGATCACTCTTGATGGTGAGACTCGCCCTGATAGTGGAACCCTGGAGGATGGATCGCGGGAGGTCGACTTTAGCGAGTTCGATATCGCGATCGAAATGCGCCCGACCGAGACCCACGATATAAAGCGGGACGCGACGCGCCTTGAGCGTGTTGATGAGCGGGAGGAAATCGGCGTTCACTGTGTTCGCTCCATCGCTCATGAGCACAATGGCCGACAGGGGAAGACCGCGAAAATCATCGAGCGCTGTTTCGATGGCGGCAGCCAGGTCGGTCCCCTCGCCCGACGCCGTAAGAGAGAGGGTCGGATCTCGACGAGCTTTCCGGGAGAAGGCATAGAGGCGGAGTTTGAACTTCTCATTGAGTCGTTGATGAAACGCACTTGATGCGCTCAATAGCCGTTGCACCACATCGATGCGTCGCCCATCAGCTTCATCGGCAATACTCATGCTCTGTGAATCGTCGGCCAGCAGAGCGACGAAGCTGCGCTGAGGGATGACGACCGAGAGGCGAATCACCGGCTGAAGCAGGCAAACGAAGAGCATCCAGAGCAATCCCGTCCGAAGCGCGATCAGGCCGAATTTCGTTCTGGTGGGGAGGGGCGTCCCTGTCCGGGAGTAGCTGAGAAACGCGAGGATCAACAATCCCACCAGCAAGAGCACTATCCATTCGGTGGAGAGCCCGGAGGCGAAAGCGATCTCACCACGGCGAAAGACGATGGGTTGGTATTTGAATAGAAACTCGAACCATCTATCCATCATCAACCACTGCCCTCATCCCTCTCCCCCATCCCGTATGGTTCCCGGCTTGAGGTCCTCCTTCATTGTAGACGATGCTCGAAACGAGGTAAACCGGAGCGGGGTAAAAACTTGTAATGGCGTTCTCGGTCGCCCTCATGATGAGGACGCCACGGATGGGGAGAGAAAGGTCTCCTGACGCCGAACGGCGAAGCGCGCGTTTCGAGGCTCGCATTTCATGCGGCCATTCTCGATGTTCATCGGCTCCGATTGAGCGACGGTTCCATGAGGACCGGGGACTCTTCTCCGACGCATGAAACCGCGTTGTTGCTAGTCGCCTTGCTTGCTGTCCGACCGGGTTCCTGATACCATGTAGTCATGATGGCGAAACACAGGATGCGCACACGACTTGGGTATCTTTTGTTCGGGGCCATTGTGTTCATCGGGTTGGTCATTCCACCTCCTCGAGTGACGGGGGCCTGGGAGAATCTCGCGCTCGTGCCGCAGGCCGGCCGTCGTCCGGAGCGACGCCCACGACCGAAGGCGGCCGAGCAAAGTGGAGAGAAGAAACCGGCCACTCAACGGAAAAAGAAGCCGCCGGTGGTCGAGGCGCCATCCGAACAGGCTATCCAACTGGAGGCCAAATTGGTGACCGTACCCGTGGTCGTCTTCGATAAGAAGGGCAATCTGTTCACCAAGCTGAAGAAGGAGAACTTCGCCGTTTACGAGGACAACGTCCGGCAAGAGATCGTCACCTTCGCCGGCGAAGAAGCTCCATTGACCATGGTCATGCTCATCGAGTACAGCCGCATCATCCAGTGGATTCGCTATGAGGTTATCAATCCGGCGGGCATCTTCGTCACGCGGTTCGTGAAGCCGGGCGATTATATCGCCATCGTGGCTTTCGATATTCGTCCCAAAGTGCTGGTCGATTTCACCAGCAATCCCGGCGAGTTGCTCAACGCGGTCAATATTCTCATTCGCAATCTGCCGGCGTTCAGCGAGGCCAATCTCTACGATGCGTTGAAGTTCGTCCTGGAAGGGGGGACGGTCGATGGAGAGGAATACGGCGGCCTGGCTCAGGTGAAAGGGCGCACCTCGGTCTTGTTGATCGCTACCGGCATCGATACGTTCAGCCGGATCAACTATGACCAGGCGCGCAAAATCGTGGCCAATGCCGGCGTGCCCATCTACATCATCGGCGTGGGCGAGCTGGCTTATATTCTGGCCGAACCCTATCTCTCCGGGCCTCAGCGATTGACCTTCCTTCAGGCCCAGAATGCGCTACGCACTTTCGCCGAATCCTCTGGCGGCCGATTTTACAGCGTGCGATTTCAAGGAGCCTTGCCCTCGGTGCTGGATTCCATCTCCACGATGATGCGCCATCAATATGTGCTCGGTTACAGCCCGTCGACGCCGCGAAAGAAAGGAAAGAAACACAAGATCACCGTGCTCGTCGATGTCAATGGCGACGGGAAACCGGATAATAAGCAATTAGAAGTGCAATACCGCCGGTTCTACATCGAACCCAAAGACGATGCCAAGTAGAGATGGGGAATGCAGTGGCGAGTCATAAGATGAGCTGATCGAGCAATCGCCGATGTTTCTTCGTGAGTGAAGGCGTTGTCCGCCGACTCCACCATCGCACGATCCCCTATCCTCTGTTCTCAACCAATTGAAGAAATTTTCGAGGGGTGAATCGTTTTTTATCGAAAAATACGTCTATTTCTAATGGAGACCTGTCCGTGAAGGGAGGAGTCGAACCCATGTCAGTTCCAACGGCTATGTTGAGCATACCGAGAGGCGATGAGGGGCGCGAGCCGGTTGGGGCTGGTGACTCGCTCTCATCTCATCGGAGGTTCGCGCCCGTCGCCGACCGATCGATCGGGGCAGTGGAACAACCGTCCGACGTCGAGAGGATGGCTCATCCACCGGAATCGCTGGAGCAGGCCTGGGCACAATTCCTCCAGAAGCATGCTGGGAGAATGCTGGCTTTTCTCCGCTCATGGAGCTTCGATCATGATCAGGTGATGGATCGATTCGTATACATCTGTGAGAAGTTCACCGAAGACGGTTTTCGCAGATTCAGGTTGCATTCCACAGATCGCCCACCGAAATGGTAAACAAAGATGTTGGCGTCGATAAAAACGCGGTCACCGTCCGAAAGCTCAGTCAACGTCATATTCGAGTTCTTTATCTTCCGCTATCCAACGAAGTGTCTCCTCATCCAGGGAGATACTCGCCCACGTCGTTTCGACCACGGCCATCGCCTGTTTCTCATCCACGGGTTCCGAGGCAGTCAGGTGTTCGATCCACTGATCGATCTGGCGGAGGAGTTGCTCGCGATCACGCTCGGATAAGCGCTGCAGCTTGGCGAGAATCTTTTGCTCTCCCGTCATCGAATCTTCCTCACACCTTTTGATATTCACAAGTGCGAATGTACATCCGAAAATCTCTCACTGTCAAGGACTTTCTTCTCCGTCGGTGCGATTGGAGCGCCTGTTCTCAGCCGAGCGGTCTGGAGATCGCGGGGAGCCACAGAGAAATCTAGTCATTGGGTTCAGGTCATAACTATCCTCTCGCCAGGCGCGGGCTATCCCCTCGTTCTAGGGGAAGGCCTTGCATTGGCACTCCATAGAGAGACCGGCCATATGCACAAGCAATCAGAGGAACGCCTGTTAGGGCGCCCGTCTTGAGACGATCGACCTTTTGATCCACTAAAAGAGCTGGAGGAGCAGTGCGAGAGGGCGCCTGTCTGCATGCGGGCACGCACAGGGAGGCGGAGAGCCTTCTTTACAGGATCACAGTGATCCCCAAAGCTGACGAGCGCCAGGGACTCCGGAGGTGAGCTCCAGGGCTTTGGGGAAATCGCGCGGCAGGTCAGTGAGGAGGGCTCGCCTCGGCCACTACTCCAGAGGGCCATCCCTCACCTCACAACTCGCCCGCGGAGAAACATCGCGCTTGGGGCTCATCGTGGGCGAGCGTCACTGATCCGAAGATGAACCCCGAGACCTGTTCGTAGATGCTCCCGCCGCTCGACATGGGGTGGACTCCACTCAGGGGATCAGGTCAGCTCGGCAAACAGTCTCGACGTCGCTCCTGGTGGTGCGATTGCTCACTGGACGATGGTGAACGAGGTGTGTTCTGACGCCCGATGGGTGCCATCAGTCACCGTGACGCGCACATCGTAATGGCCCGCCGGGAATGGCGTCACCGGGAACGTGGCCAGGAATGGAATCCGCCCTCGCTCATCGGGTGCCGGGAGCGTTCCTGGCGCTTGGGCGAGGACTTGTCCCTGCTGGAGGAATTCCACTTTGGCTTGGACCGTGGCTCCGGGTCGCGCTTGCACGACGAAGTAAAACATCATCTGCTCGTCCGACTTGCTGAACGTTCGCGTCAAATTGGGCATGATCACCGTTTGACCGAAGTGGAACGGATTGTTCGCGTCGCGTTCTTGCGGTCGGAGTGGCTCTCCACCCCGGGTGGGAATGATGCTGCTCAGGCGCAGTGCCGATGACGAGGGAGCGGGTACATGAAGCGTCGTGCGGGTCACGCTGGCTCGCCCGGAGCGGGCATCGCGGGCGGCGATCTCGACCTGATAGGCGCCTGGCCGGAGATCCAACGAGCGATAGAAGATGATGTTCGATTTCTTCATCTCTTCCAATCGCTCGCTCGCTGCGCGCAGTTGATAGCGTTGGCCGAGCTTGCCGACCACGACGCCGCGCGCATCTTTGACCAGCGCCAGAACGTCGAGTTCGCCGACATAGACGTTTCCCCGAGGCGCGGCTTTTTTCTTCTTTTTCTTCTTGGCCTTTGGGGTCTCGGCCGCGGCCAGTGCGAAATCGACGATGTCAGCGGGAATTTGTGCGATGACCGACGCCTTCGTCCCCTGGCCTGGGGCAGGGAAGTGGAGCGCTCCCATTTGGAGTGCGAAGTCGCGAGGGGGCGAAGCCGTGAAGAGGAGTTCCAGGAGCGGTCGTTCGAAGGCGAACACCGGCGTCGCCTCGGCAGTGCGCAGAGCGAAATAACCGGCGCGTGCTCGTACCCGGGCGCCCGGCCGGTTCACTTTGACCTGAATCGTGCGGAATCGCCCATCGAACGTTTGATTGGTCGGCGCATAGGTCAGAAGATAGTAGCTTCGCATGTCTTCATCGATGCGGCGTAGACCGGATCGCAGATCGTTGGTATGACGGATGGACAATCCGCCGGTGGCTTCGGCCAGCTCGATGAGCACGCTTTCAGTGTTCATGCGTCCCAGGCTCTCAGCGCGACCGAGCATGGACTCGCCTCCCTCGACGTGAGTGGGATCGGCTCCTCGCGCTCGGGCTTCGGCCAACGCCGACAGTTCACGGCTCACCCGTTCTTCCTGGCTCTCGATGCGCAGGCCGGCAGCATCGATCGTATAGATGGCCACGTTGGCCTGATTCGCCGCGCCGACCACCGACTGAAATTGCGGCCAGAGATTGCTGGGCAGCGAGAATCCTTCGGAGAAGAAGATGAGCGTCTTCCGCCCGGGGAGCCGCTGCTGACCGCGAATGATGGAGAGCAGCGCCAGGACGGTGGCACGGGCTTGTGCTTCGCGCTCGAAGGCTTCGAAGCTGCGAAACGTGCTCAGGAGGACCGCCTCGATGGCCGCGCCGAGGTTCTCGTCGGGGCTCGGCGTGTAAGCCTCGGCAGCGGCCAGACGCACCGAAGGCGGCGCGCCTTCTCCCGACCCCGATTGCAGAAGGCGGGCGACGGCATCGGCGCTGGACGCAAATTGACGCGACGTCCCGCTGGTCGCTTGATTCACCGCTCGTTTCAACGCCTTCTTGTCGCCGGTGAACGGTTGAACGAGAAACAACCGCCGGTCGATACCGAAGATGGCCACTTGATCATTCTCGGCCATGCGATCGACATAATCGAGAGCGGCGCGGCGCGCGAAGGTGCGACTCTGCAGGCTCATGGAGAGGTTGTCGAAGACGAGCGCGATGAGATGAACGGGTCGGCGGGCAACGACGGGCGGGGGCGCAGGTTGAGCCGCGCCGGGTTTCGCTGCGCCTTCTGTTTCCGCTCTCGCCGTCGGGCCTTCGGCGGCGGTCACCAATCGAATGGACTTGATGGATTGTTTGACGCCGTCTTCATAGACCTCGAAATCTTCCGGCTTGAGATCGGTGATGGGGCGATTCTTCTTATCGGTGACGATGACGTCGACGACAACCTCGGCGGCGCCGAGCGTGACCGGGGCCTGTTGTTTCTCGTTCGGCTCCTGCCCCCCGGCTCCAATGGCCAGTGGCCAGAGGGCGAGAATCGAGCAGATGACGACCGGGATTGAGTGGCGACGATGCATGAGCGTTCCCTCCTCACATTGTTGAAACATCAGGAGCGAGGAGCGTAGGGCCAAACTCCTCGCTCCCGGTTCCTCATCAGAAGTTCACCCGGAAGGCAAACTGGATGATCCGAGGATCATATGTCGCGACGATGCGCCCGAAGTTCGGACTGGAGATATTCTCCGACACGTTACCGAAGGCGTCTCGGAAGAATCCCACGGCCCAATTGGTGTGGTTGAAGATATTGAAGAACTCGGCGCGGAACTCCAGATTCACCGACTCGCGCAGCGTGGTTCGCTTCAGCAGGCTGAAGTCCATGTTGAAGAAGCCGGGTCCGCTGACCGCCGTCAATCCCAACGTGCCGACCTCGGCCAGTCCGGGATGCTGGAAGAATTCCGGATTCGCTCCGCGGATGACGACGCGACCGTTCTCATCGACGGTGAAATCGATCAAGCGGGGATCGAACAGGACCGGCGTTCCATCGGGGAGGCGGAAGTCTCCGGTCATCTCGTCCAGTTGCTGAATGGTCAGTCCTTTCAGAATCGCCGTGTTGGTGTCGGAGCGCCCTCGGCGATTGAACGTCCCGCGACCGGATATGATGGAGATGGGCGCGCCACTGCGCCAGTTCAGGAGACCGTTGATCTGCCACCCTTCCAGCATCCGCCCCAGAAATCCCTTGGTGCCGCTCCAGAATCGGCGCCCGGGCCCGAAGGGAAGCTCGTAGATGAAATTGGCATTGAACGTATGGGTCACATCGTAGCTCGGTCGGCGCTTCTCCAACTGCGGTCGGAAAATGTCCAGAAAGGCATCGAAATTATGTTGCGTATTCCCACCGACGTTGGTCAACGCTTTGCCGAAGGTGTAATTGGCTTGGAAGTAAAGGCCCTGGCTCAATCGTCGGCGGATTTCCGCCTGCAGCGCGTGATAGGTCGACCAGGAGAAGTTGCCCAATACGTCGCCGAACAGGATATTGGGGTTGGGATAGAAGAAATCCGGACCGATAGTGGCCGGGATGCGAACGCCCTCGGTGGCGAAGACGCTGTTCCGATTGAGCATCATGAAGAAGACCAATTCGCCGGCTTCTCCGTTGGCGATCAATGTCTGGACAGTGGAGTTGGCCAGCAATGTGCGTCCCAGGTTGGCCAGTTGCGAGAAGACCTGGAGCGATTGGAGGAAAGATCGACTCAACGGGATGCGATTATCCGGCTGTCCATCGCCATCGCGATCCTTCATCAGTTCGGCCTGGAGCAAGCGGATGTCGCTCAGGTACTCGGGCGGGAGCCTCATCTGATTGAGATCGATGGCGCGGAATAACTGGGTGCCGCGATTGCCCACATAGCGGATCTCGAAGCTCGTGTCGCGGAAGATCTCTCGTTCGATGGACAGCGTCCATTGCTGGACATAAGGGACCTGGAGATTGGGATTGATGGTGTAAAGGCCGCTGGTGGGATCCAACTTGATCTGTTCGGCGGCGAACAGGGGCATGCGAAATTCGGGAGTGGGAATGGACGGCAATCCTTCGCTCACCCGACCGGAGACCGTGATGGTGATATCCTGAGAGAGCCCTCCATTGGCCAGCAGAGCATTACGCACTGAGGTGAAATCGCTGTCCACCACGTAACTGATGGCATAGCCGGCGCGAATCGACGTTCGACCGTCTCCGAACGGATCCCACGCCAGACTGATGTTGGGAGCAAAATTGTCCAGATCATTGTTGAAGAAGGAGCGCCCCGTCCCTTCGCCGGCGAAGTCGATGAATCCGTTGGGATCGAGAACGCCTTCCACGCCGCCGACGGGGAGGACGCCCAGTCCATCAGCCACCGTGGGCACGGTGTGCCATTCCCAGCGCAGACCGAAGTTGAGGGTGAAGTTGGGACGCAGCCGCCAGGTGTCGCCACCATAGAAGCTCAAAAACCGTTGCTTGAAGACGCGCTGTTCGCGCGCTCCAGGAACGAAACCGGAGGTTCGCGTGGTCACGTTGAACGTCTGGCTCGCCGTCTCCAGGAATCCGCCGAGCAACGCCATGATGTCCGAGGCGCGCTCGAAATCGGTCGACGAGATGCGACCGGGGAATTGGCTCTGGGAGATGGGATTCTGGCTGCCGCCACCGAACCCGAGTGCGTAGGTGGGGATGATGCCGAATTCGTTGAACAGGTCGGAGCTCACCCATCGCACGTGACCGCCGAAGCGGATGTTGTGATTCCCGACCAGCCAGGTGGCATTGTCGATGAGTTCGTAGACGGGCGTCGTTCGGCCCTGCGGCGAGAAGTTCTGAATGGGATTGGTGGTGATGGGGAAAGCCAGCTTGTAGCCGTTCTCGAACTTCTCGGCGTTGAAGAACTCCACCGGGGCGCGCTGGAAGCCGAAACGCAGTTCGTTGGTCATGGTCGGCGTCCACGTCGCTCGCCAGGCGAACGAGCCCAATTGCCGAAGCGATCGCTGCCCGCCGCCGGGAAGACCGGGGAATTTCTCGCCGATGTCATTGAACACGTCGTTGGGGAAGTTGGAGTGAAACTGCCGGAAGATGGCCTCGAAATGATGATCCTGCCTCATCTCGTAATCCACCCGGAATCCCCACAGATTGTCATCCGAACTGGCGCCGCTGTTGAATCGGAACCCGGCGGTATTCAATCCGTCGCCGATGCCGAAATCATTGGGTAGGGGAGTGAGCGCGATGAGTTCGCTGATGACCGGATCGGCATTGACGCCGGCCAGCTCGAAGAGGTTCACCTGCTGAATTTCACCAGTCGATTCATCGCGATAGCGGAAAATGCCCCGGCGCGCCTGATCGGTGAGCACCGTGCGGATGCGCGAAGCGGTGGCGGCCTCCCGCGTTCCTTCGTACCAGGTGAAGAAGAACAGTTTGTCCTTGAAGATGGGTCCGCCGATGCGGCCGCCAAACTGATTGCGAATGAGCACTTCCCGTGGCTCGCCGGCCGCATTGTTGAAGAAGCTGTTGGCGTTGAGCGCCGTATTGCGATGGAACCAGAACACGCTCCCATGATATTCGTTCCCCCCCGAAGGAGTGACCAGCCGCACCTGGACGGCGCCGATGCCCGAGTTCTCTCCGGCATTGGCCGTGGTGATGCTGAACTCCGCCGTGTCATCGACGCTGGGGGCGGTGATGCCAAAGAGACTGTCGGTGCGCACCAGATTGTCCTGAATGTTGATCCCATCCTGGGTCACATTAGTGTAACTGCCGCGCAACCCGTTGATGGAGGCCTCCCGAACTGTGGTGTTCGTCGTCACGCCAGCCTGTAATCCGGCCAGTTGGAGCGGATTGCGGCCATTGAGCGGGAGATCGAGAATTTGTCGCCGAGTCACAATGGTGTTCAACTCCGCGTTGACGGTGTTGATCAGAGCCTGACCTTCGCTGGCCGTCACTTCCACCACTTCGGTCAATTCACCCACCTCGAGGGTGAAATTCACCGTCGTCGGGATGCCCACATCGACCTTGACGTTATCCACGACCATCTTCTTGAACCCCGGGGCTTGGGCCGTCACTCGGTAATATCCTGCAGGCACTTGGGGGAAGACGTACACGCCCAACTCGCTCGTCGTCGTGGTACTCGTGGCCCCCGTTTCAATGTTGGTGAGCGTGACGGTCGCGCCCGGAATGGCGGCGCCGGTGGGGTCTTTGACCGTACCGTCCAGGCGCGAGGTCGTCGCTTGGCCGAGCGCCGTCACGGTCACCGCGAACAGAACGATAACCACTGATGCCAAGTATCTCATAGTGTGTCGCCTCCTCTACGATATTGCGATGGCACCTTAGGCCACACCATTCGGTATTGCAAATAGCGTACCATATCTGGCTCGGAAAACTAACTTCCATTATCATAAGGCGTTGCCTTCCCAAAAGCAAGACCGTCGCTCGAGGGATCATCCAAGTTTTCGGACATTTGTCCGAAAATCTGGAAACGCCGCTTCCCCGGTCGGTCCTCGGAGGACGCCGAGCATACCCCCACCTTGCGTGGGCACTTTGGGTCTTATGCCAAGTGGCGAAGAACGCTTCCGCCCGGCGACCTGGAGGGGAGCCCCTCTGTGCGCTCCCCCCGTTCGAGCGCATCAGGGCCGCTGGCGGCCAGCGCCGGTTCCCATCCGCGGACCGCTGGAGCCATGCGCTGGCCCGACGGGCGACTTCGCCGATCTCGTCCCACCGGTTGGTGACGGTACGTCGGTGGAGATCCTGAGCTTCCGCCCGATCGCGTGATCTCCTGGTTCCTGATTGGGAGATCTTCTGGCCAGTCCACCCATGCGAGTAGGTCCTCAGTCGGCACTCGCTCGATGCGAGCGCCCAAAACCCGGAACCTCTCGCCAGATTCAGCGTTCATAAAAAGCGAGAAGCGAACATGCAGATGATATGAAAGGGAGGCCAGTTATGAGGAAAAACCTGTGGGCATACCTCACCATTCCGGCGTTGATCATCACCCTGGTTGGCATGGTCGGTGATGGCCGAGCTGAGGATCAGGACCAGGAGGGCCAGGAGCGTGGAGGATGCTTCGTCCACGTCTGGGCTTGGGGTGGACAGAGTTTTCTGGGCATCTCTCCCGAGGAGGTCACGGCAGAAACGGTCCGGCGGCTTGGGTTGCCCGAAGAGCGAGGGGCACTGGTCGTCCATGTCGTCCCCGACAGCCCGGCCGAGCGAGCGGGTCTGAAAAAAGACGACGTCATCCTCACGTGGAATGGAACGCCCGTTGAAAGCGCCGTCCAACTTCGACGCCTCATCAGAGAAACGCCGCCCGGTCGGACGGTGCGATTGGGCATATTCCGCGATGGCCGCCACATGGAGCTCACCGCCACGCTGGATAAGCGATCCGCGTGGAGGGAGAAGTGGCGTGCAGACATCGAAGGGCTCATCGGTGAAAGCCTGGAGCACGCCGGGCGGGCATTGAGGAGCCTCGATTGGGATACGCTCATGATGGTCAGCCACCGGGGGCGATTGGGCGTCACCTTGCAGAGCCTGACGCCGCAGTTGGCTGAATATTTCGGCCTGAAGGACCGCTCCGGGGCCCTGATCACTTCGGTGCGGAAGGATTCTCCTGCCGACCGCGCTGGTCTCAAAGCCGGTGACGTGATCATCGCCATCGACGGCCAGACGGTGGAAGATCCCAGCGACGCGGCCCGGATCATCCGGCGCAAGGAGGAGGGTCCGGTAGAGATTCGCATCGTCCGCGAGGGACATGAGATGACGGTCACTGCTACATTGGAGAGGCGCGCGCGCCGGCATCACAGGTTCTCTTCTCCTATCGAGGTGTATGGTGCGCCGTGGGCCCCAAGGCCGTGGATGTTCATCTCACCCCCAGAAGTACCGCCCACCCACATTCGCCCTGGCCGGCCAGCGTTCAGACGGATGAAACCGCTGGCCGAGCGGCAACTCATCACGCGGACATCGCCTCGCATCGCGTGATCCCTCCGGAGGAGAGGCGAGCCCGCCTCGCCTCTCCTCGTCGTCGCCGGCAACCGGCGGGCGATGCTGATTCACGCTGAGGCTGAGACGAGCATCGGGGGGCACGCCCCTATCCCGATCCACACTGCGTTCTCGTCAGCCGGGGAAAAACTGTGGTTCACGGCTCTTGGGTCGGGAGTGACTCTTTCAATCCACCTCGGCAACGTCCAAAAGCCGGGTGAACCCATCCTCTCCGAGCGGTCACCGGCTGAAGATCGGTGAGGATGGAGAATCGGCCTCTTGCCGGTCTCCAGAGCATCCCACATCCCCTCGATGCCCATCGCGGCGAACTCGTGGCCATCCGCGCGATGAAGCCCTCACTCCTGTGACCCGGAGCGCGCCACCGGCGTAACGCTCCCGAACGCTCATTGGACGCCCGGCTGATTGCCGAACGCCCGGGCGTATTGCTGCCAGAGGGCATCGCATTCTCCTCGGTGAAGGAGAACGCGGGAGAACCTCAAGGACCAGACCGTGATCCGCAGGCATCGCATTCTCCTCGGTGAAGGAGAACCGATTTCATCGGACGGTGGCTCCAGGCGATGATGGCACGCGACATCGACGCTCCCGCGTTCATTGGCCGCTCCCGCGGTTCTGTCAGATATTGTCGCTTCGATCGTTATCCCCTATACTATCCCCCGGCTCACATGCAATTCATTTTGAGGAGGCCACGCCATGAAACGAAAACTGTTGACCTGGGGTTGGTTCTTCATGACGGTGGCGTTCATCTCTTGTGCCAGGGTGGAATCGCCCACCATCAAGCAGCCGAGCCCGCCCGAGGCCGGCCTGAAGAGCCTCTCGGCAGAAAATCTCGCCAGGCATATTCAGACGCTCGCCTCCGATGAGTTCGAAGGTCGGCTGCCGGGCTCGCGAGGCGAAGAGCTGACCATCACCTATCTCGCCGATCAATTCAAGAAGTTCGGATTGCAACCGGGAAATCCTGACGGGAGTTATTTCCAGAACGTCCCCCTCGTCGGCATCACCGCCGACCCCCATATGCAACTCACATTCAACAAGGGATCGCAGCGGATCGCCTTCCATTACGGCGATGAGTTCATGGCCTGGACCAAGCGCGTGGTTGAGGAGACGGGTATTGACCATTCGGAGGTCGTCTTCGTCGGGTATGGTGTCGTCGCGCCCGAATTCGATTGGGATGACTACAAGGGATTGGACGTGAAAGGCAAGACGCTCATCATGCTGGTCAATGATCCTCCAATTCCCGATCCTCACGATCCGTCCAAACTCGACGAGAAAATGTTCGGTGGAAAAGCCATGACGTATTACGGGCGGTGGACCTATAAGTATGAGATCGCTGCCCAGAAGGGAGCGGCGGCCTGTTTCATCATCCATGAGACCGGACCGGCTGGTTATCCGTGGGAGGTGGTCAGTGGCAGTTGGAGTGGCGAGCAGTTCGACCTCGTCGCGCCCGATAAGAATATGTCACGATGTGCCGTTGAAGGGTGGCTGACCATCGAGAGTGCGAGGAAATTATTCCGATGGGCGGGCCAGGATCTGGACGCACTCAAGAAAAAGGCCATCAGTCGCCAGTTTCGCCCTGTCCCTTTGGGCATCCAAGCAACCATCTCGATCACCAATCAGCTCCGCACGGTGGACTCTCATAATGTCATCGCCAAGCTGGAAGGGAGCGATGCCCGATTGAAGGATGAGATCGTCGTCTATATGGCTCATTGGGATCATCTGGGGAGAGATCCTTCGCTCAAGGGCGATCAGATTTATAACGGCGCCGTGGATAATGCCAGTGGCGTGGCCGGATTATTGGAGCTGGCCGAGGCGTTCGCCCAACTGGAGACGCCACCCCGGCGCTCGATCCTCTTTCTGGCCGTGACGGCAGAGGAACAAGGTCTACTGGGTTCTCGCTATTACGCTGAGCATCCGGTCTATCCGCTGGTCAAGACGGTGGCGGCCATTAATATGGATGGACTGAACGTGCTTGGTCGAACGCGGGACATCACCATCATCGGTTACGGTAATTCTACGCTCGACGATCTCGTTCAGGCCGTCGCTCGGGAGCAGGGTCGCGTGGTGCGGCCCGATCCAGAACCGGAGAAAGGGTTCTTCTATCGCTCGGATCATTTCAATTTCGCCAAACAAGGCGTGCCTGCACTGTATACGGATCCCGGCGTCGACTACATCGGCCGGCCCGCCGGATGGGGATTGCGCATGCGAGAGAAGTACACGGCCGAGAACTACCATAAACCCTCGGACGAATACGATCCTCACTGGGATTTGAGCGGAGCGATCGAGGATCTTCACCTCCTCTTTGAGGTCGGCTATCGCGTGGCCAACGAGGACGCGTATCCCCAGTGGAAGCCGGGGACGGAGTTCAAGGCCAAGCGCGAGCGGATGCTCAAAGAAGCGGGGATTCGCCAGTGATGTCTGGAATGCGCAGTCTGAGCGAGGTGGCGGCGCGCTCCGGGGCGCCGTCACCTCATCGCCACGGGAGGGCGTATGGGCGTCGCACGAGATTTCATCTTTTTTCTCTCCACCAAACCGACGATCACCAATTTCATCGCCCGAAAGGGCATGTCCCTGGGATTCGCTCAGCGGTTCATCCCCGGTGAAACGATGGATGAAGTGCTGGCCGTCGCCGCGCGATTGAACGCGCAGAATCGCCTGGTGAGTCTCAACCACCTCGGCGAGCACGTCCGCAGCGAGAGCGAGGCGAATGCCGCCGCCGAGAATTACAAGCTCATGTTGGAGACCATCCATGCACATCGCCTCCGTGGAAATATCTCCGTTAAACTCACGCAACTGGGGTTAGCCTTCGATCGGGATTTGTGTCGGCAACTGCTGGAGGCCATCGTGGAGCGGGCCACTGCGTTCAATAACGTCGTGGAAGTGGATATGGAGGAGTCCGCGTATACGGAGGATACAGTGAACATCGTCGCTTCGCTCGGCCAACACCGATCGAACATCGGCGTCGCACTTCAAGCCTATCTCTACCGAACTGAGCGGGATTTGGAGCGATTGAAGGCGGTGCGCGTCAAGATTCGACTCGTCAAGGGCGCCTACCGCGAACCCCGATCGGTCGCCTATCAACGCAAGGCCGACGTCGACGAGAACTATCGGCGGCTCTTGGATCGCCTGTTACAACCGCCTTGCCGGGCGGCCATCGCGACGCACGATGAGACGCTGTTGGCCGAGGCCAAGCGGTTGATCGGCGAGCGCCAGTTGACGCCCGAGGAGTACGAGTTCCAGATGGTGTATGGCATTCGGCGCGATCTGCAAGGTCAGCTCGTGGAGGAAGGATATCCTCTCCGCATTTATCTTCCGTTCGGTCGCGATTGGTGTCCGTATTTCATGCGGCGGCTCGCCGAACGCCCAGCCAATACCTGGTTCGTGATCAAAAGCCTGATCCGGGAGCGCGCGGCGAGTCCCGACGGTCGATAGTCAACGGTTGCGCCACTCTTCTATCGAGTCCAATCGACGCAGTGCGGTCGTGGGGGTTCTCCGCACACGGAGAATCCGTAGGGGAGGCGAAGCCATTTCAGCGCCTTCGCTGAGCGAGTTCCAGCCCGTGAGTCAAGGCGATCTGGCGAAAGTCATCCTCGAGCGCTCGCCACTCCTTGATGAGTTCATCGCGCTTCGGGATGCGAGCCCGGTCGAATCGCTGGTCGACGCGCTCGACCTGATCGAGTAAAAGCTGGGCGGCGCGACGCTGGACCGCGTCATCAGTGATGGCCGACACGACGTGAAGATACCCGTGCGCCAACTGGTTCAGCGTGTGGAGCGAGAGGAGGAGATCGATCTCATCGGCCGTATAATCCCGGTCCGCATCGAAGATCAATCGATCACCGATGAGGCGAACGTCGATGGCCCGCAGGTACCGCGTCATCAAGGCATCCATTTTGTTTCCTACTGAAGCGGCGCGACTGATCCGCGCGCCGCTCGCCTCGGCGACGGTGATGGTGAGATCGCGATCGGCTCCATGAACCACGACGGTACGGACGGCGGCCGGAGCGTAGGGTACGGTCACTTCCACTTTGCTCCGGGTGATCACTTGGGTGGCCGGGCCGGTGGGAGGAATCCCTCGCACCCACACGTGAATGGTATCGTTGACCAGGGAATGCTCACCGTAAGTTTGCCACCCTCCAGTCGGGGCTTCCGTATCCACGACGACGCGAACGCTCTGATCCGACAGGCGCTCAGCATAGGCGCTCAGCACCCGTATCGTGCGGCTCTTCGCCGGTGGGCTCGTCGCCGACGTCGAGAGGAGACCCAACCGACGAGCCGTCGGCTCGTCGAGCCTTCCGGTCACCGGGAGATCATGATCGAGCTGATAGTCGCGCAACGCGCGATGCGTCCGTGGACCATAGAGGCCATCAATGGGACCGTCATAGTATCCGAGTTCTCGAAACAGGCGCTGCGCCCGCCGGAGCATCCCCGGCGAGGAGAGAGCGTTGGACGACGATCCTCTCGATGGGGAGAGATCCAGTCGTTGGAGCAATTCCAGGCCGAACTCCGTCCCCGGCTCGATGACCGCTTCGCGCCCTTTGGTGAGGATAGCGCCCGCGGCACCAATGGCCGCCCCCACGCCCGCGCCGGCGGCGGCTCCCTTGCCTCCTCCGGCAATCGCTCCAATGACGGCGCCCACACCGGCGCCACCACCAATGAAGACAATGGTTCGTTTCCTGGCTGAACCACCCTTGATGCGACTCTCTTCTTCGATCTTCTTCCGCTGTTTGGGATCGAGCGGCGTCAATTCGCCGTAGAGGCGATAAATGCGTCCATCGGGAAGAACGAGTCGATCGAAATCAACGGCGATCGTGCCCGGTCGACTCAGTCGCCGGGCCCGCTGAACCGAGGTGACATGTCCTTCCACTCGACTGCCCACTGGGATGACCACGCGGCTATTGACGGTGACGTCTCGAATGACCGTCGCCGTGAATCGATCGCCGACGCTGGCCGTCTTGGAACTGAGGTAGGTCTCCATTCTCAATGCCAGGACCGTCCCTTCGGGAACGATCGATCGTTGCGAAGAGGCGGCTCCCCGAGGAGAGAAAAACAGCGCTGCGCTCGCGGCAACCAACAAGGGAAGAGCGACGAACCGGATGTCATATCTACCCGATCTGATCATGGCGAACCTCCTTCACGATAGGTTTATCGATCCTCATCCCACGCTGCCCCTCGCCTCGTTAGATGCGCGTTCTCATCGGTCGTTTGTCCTCAACGCGCCGCGGGATATGGGATACTGTTTGGCGCCTTTGACCATTCCCGTGTAAGTATCCATCATCGGCGATGGATTGTAAACTCCCGTCCGAAGATTCTCGCTCCCATATCCGAGAGCGCGCCGTGGCGCGCGGTCGCCGGATTTCTTGACAGTCTCCTCGGCTCTCTGATAAATTGCCTAACCCGTGCGGAATGGAGCAAAGCCGATGGTGATGAAGCGAGCCGATTGGATCTTTGTCATAGGCGTGATCGTCGTCATTTTGTTTTTCATCGCGCTCTCCAAATATGGACGCCGGACGCCGCCGCCCATGCCGGCGAACCCCGAACATCAAGCGGCCGAGACGCGGATGGAGTGTTTGCAGTGTCATGATCCGAGACAGGCCGAGGTGGTGAAGCCGATCTCGGCGCGCCATCCCCAGGCCTGGATGGATGAGCGATTCAGTTGCACGGTGTGCCATCAACAGGCAAAATGAGCGATGAGGCGTCTTCGTCACATGATCAGTTCTCGATGGGCGGCGGGTCGAAGTGACGATGAGGATGGAATGTTCAATGCCGAACCCCGACTCAACGACTCGGTTGGGAGGCTCTCACCGGAGAAGTGTGTGGGCGCGCGCGCCCGCGCCGAGCGGTGAGGGGGACATCGAACCACGAGAGCCGTCGAGCGAGGGGTCGAACCATTCCGATTCCACCGAACGTCTCGGTGGCTCGTTTTCAGTGGAGGAGGAGCTATGGCCAAAGCGAAAGCTAAAGTGAAAGCAACGAAATACTACAATTACATCGGCGGGCAGTGGGTCTCGTCAGTCACAGGAGAATTTTTCGAGAATCGGAATCCCGCCGATACCCGTGAACTGATCGGCCTCTTCCCGCAGTCCACGGCCGAAGATGTCGATCGTGCCGTCGCCGCCGCCGAAGAGGCCTACGAGAAATGGCGATTAGTGCCCGCCCCCAAACGCGGTGAACTGTTATACGCCCTGGGACAGTTGCTCATCGAACGAAAGGAAGCCTACGCCCGGGAGATGACTCGGGAGATGGGAAAGATTCTCAAAGAGACTCGTGGGGATGTTCAAGAGGCGATCGACATCACCTTCTTCACTGCCGGTGAAGGCCGCCGCCTGTATGGACAGACGACGCCATCGGAGCTGCCCAATAAATTCGCCATGTCAGTGCGCGTTCCGTTGGGCGTCTGTGCCATCATCACGCCATGGAATTTCCCGATGGCTATTCCCGCCTGGAAGCTCATGCCCGCCCTCCTTTGCGGAAATACGGTGGTGATGAAACCGGCAACCTATACGCCGCTCTCCATGATTAACCTGGCCCGGGCATGTGAAGCAGTGGGGATTCCGCCCGGCGTCGTCAACGTGGTCACCGGTTCCGGCTCGGAAGTGGGGACGCCGTTGATCGAGCATCCGGGAGTGAAACTCGTCTCGTTCACCGGCTCCACGGAAGTGGGACGAAAGGTCTCCGAAGCGTGCGCGCCAACGTTCAAGCGATGTAGCCTGGAAATGGGAGGCAAGAATCCGATCATCATCATGGATGATGCCAACCTGGAATTGGCCCTGGATGGGGCCATTTGGGGCGGATTCGGCACCACCGGTCAACGGTGTACGGCGGCCAGTCGGATGATCGTCCACAAAAAAGTGTACCGGAAATTCCTCACAGCGTTCGCCGAACGAGCCCGGGCGCTCCGCATCGGCAATGGTCTGGACGAGCGCACGGAGATGGGACCCGTGGTCAGCGAACAGCAACTCGAGACGGTCATGCATTATATCGAGATCGGTCGAAAGCGCGATGGGGCCAAATTGGTGTGTGGAGGCCAGCGCCTGACCCGGGGCAAATATGCTCATGGATACTTCCTGGAGCCCACCATCTTCGCCGACGTGCATCCGGAGATGGTCATCGCCCGCGAGGAGATATTCGGTCCCGTCGTCTCCGTCATCCCGTGTCAGTCGCTAGACGAAGCCATCCACATCGCCAATCACGTTCGCTATGGGCTCTCGGCCTCGATCTACACGCAGGACGTGAACAAAGCGTTCCGGGCCATGCGAGATGTTGAGACGGGCATCTTCTACGTCAACGCGCCGACCATCGGTGCCGAGACGCATCTTCCGTTCGGCGGAATGAAGGAAACGGGCAATGGACATCGGGAAGCGGGCGTCCAGGCACTGGACATTTTCTCCGAATGGAAAGCCGTATACATCGATTATAGTGGGACGCTGCAGCGAGCCCAGATTGATACTGTGGAGGTTTCTCAGTGACCGCAAGGCGTGGGGGCGTCGAGGGAAGCCGGCGGGCGTGAAGGGGCGTCCTCCGTTTCCTTCCGCCTCCTCGCGTCTGGTGACGAGGAGGAGGCCATCTCTATGATCATTGGTGTCGTCAAAGAGATCAAAGATAGCGAATATCGCGTCGGTCTCGTGCCGGCTGGCGTGAAGGCCTTGAGAGATGAGGGGCATACCGTTTTGGTCGAACGCGGAGCGGGCGAGGGCAGTGGCATTATGGATGAGGAGTACGTGAGCGCCGGCGCCATCATCGTCGACGATCCCGACGAAGTCTGGGCGCGGTCGGAGATGATGATCAAGGTCAAAGAACCCATTGAACCGGAATACGAGCGGTTGCGCGAGGGGCACATCCTGTTCACCTATTTGCATCTGGCTCCCGCCCCTACGCTGACGCGGACGTTATTGGAGAAAAAAGTGACCGGCATCGCTTACGAAACGATCACCGACGAGCACGGACACCTTCCCCTGCTGGTGCCCATGAGCGAAGTGGCCGGGCGGATGTCCGTCCAGGTGGGGGCCGCCTATCTGGAGAAGCCCAACGGGGGGCGCGGCGTACTGCTCGGAGGCATTCCTGGGGTCTTGCCGGCGAAAGTGGTCATCATCGGCGGGGGCGTCGTCGGATCGAATGCCGCCAAGGTCGCCATTGGTATGGGCGCTCAGGTGACGGTCATCGATCGGAATATGGAGCGACTCCGATATCTGGATGATATTTTCGGCAATCACATTCGCACGCTGGTGTCTAACACCTATAACATCTGGAATGCCATCGAGAATGCCGACCTGGTGATCGGGGCCGTCCTCATCCCGGGAGCGGCGGCCCCCAAGCTGATCACCCGTCAGATGCTCACCTCCATGCATAAAGGGGCGGTGATCGTCGATGTGGCCGTCGATCAGGGAGGATGTGTCGAGACCTCGCGTCCGACCACGCATACCCATCCCACCTTCATCGTAGATGATGTCGTTCATTATTGCGTGGCCAACATGCCCGGGGCCGTGCCCCGCACGTCCACTTTTGCGTTGACCAACGTCACGTTGCCCTATGCCCTCAAGCTGGCAACGCTCGGGCTGAAAGAGGCAATCCAAACAGATCCGGGACTGAAAGCGGGAGTGAATACGTTCGGTGGACATGTGACGCATCCGGCTGTGGCCGAATCACAAGGCCTGGAGTATGTGCCCATTGATGAGCTGATATGACGTGGGGAAGCGCGTCGCGCAGTGAGTTCGTCGCCCGGGAGCAGCGTCCCGGCGCTCGGGATCGGGAGTGAACGCGGATTTCGGTTATGGATCAGTTAGTACTGGCTAATCTCAAGCATCGACCCACGCGGACGATCATCAGCATCATCGGCGTCGCCTTGGGCGTTTGCCTGACGTTACTGACCATCGGGATGGTGCAGGGAATGATCAAAAGGCGCGCCGAGCGAGAGGCCAATGTGGGCGCGGAGATCATGGTGCGCGAGTCCGGATCGCTCGGCTTACGGACCTGGACCTCTCTCCTGTTGCCCATCGAAGACGCGGCCGCCCTGGCCGAAGTCGAAGGCGTCAAGGCGGTCGTTCCTGTGGGGCAATACTCCGTCTCGTCGCAGACCGGCTTCGGTCTGCGGATCATCGAGGGCATTCCTGAGATGGGCTATCAGGAGATCAGCGGGATCGTTTTCGTTCGGGGGCGGATGTTTCACAAAGAGGCCGATGAAGCGATCGTCGACATCGTTTACGCCCAGTCACATCATATCGAGGTCAACGATCATATCGAGGTGTTCGGTCGTCCGTTTCGGGTTGTGGGCATCTATACGCCGGAGAGCGGTCCGCGGATAAAAGTCTCGCTGGAGAAGCTCCAGGAGTATACCGGTCTGTCCAATAAATGTTCGGCCTTCCTGGTCAAGTGCGAGCGTCCAGAAGAAGAAGAGGCTGTGGCCCGGCGCATTCACGAGCAATTCCCCGATCGGCAAGTGCTCTTGACGCGCGATCTGCCCGTCATCTACTCGAGAGGGACGACGGCGATCAATGCCTTTCTGGACGTCGTCGTCGGACTGGAAGCCGTCATTGGCGTGCTGGTCATTCTGTTGACCATGTACACGGCGGTCAAAGAGCGCACCCGGGAGATCGGTATCTTGAAGAGTTTGGGCGCCTCTCGCGCGTTCATCATCAGCGTCATCGAGAAGGAAGCGTTTCTTCTCAGCTTGCTGGGAGTGGGCGTGGGGGTTGTTATTTCACTGGTGACGAAACTCGTCTTGCAAAGAACAATGGACATGACCGTCGCCATCGAGCCCAGAGAGTTGGTCCTCGCTATGGTCATTGGTCTCTCCAGCGGACTGCTGGGAGCGCTCTATCCAGCTTTCGCGGCAGCCAATCAAGATGCGGTCCGGGCATTGAGTTACGAGTAGAGCATCAGCGCCTTTGATCAAGTGCGTGGGGGCATCGAGCGATGATCACCAATGGCAACCGCCTCTTCCGCTCATTTCATGACGCCCCCGGTGCGGGCCTGGGGGCGACATGTGCGTGTGAGGTCTCTCGCTTTACAGTTTTTTACCTCCTCTTCTCCACGTGTTACGCTTTTCCATCCTACACTTATCGAATGTGGCGTTTTATACTTAACGCCGTGTCGATGCGAGGGAGGAAGAAGATGATGAAGATGGGAATAATGGGCGCCGCTCTTGTCGGGTATCTGATACTCGTGGGGGGCGTCGACGCTCAATTGACGGCGGGAAAGGATCTGGTGAAGACGCGGGTGGTGCTCTCGGTGGATAACGTGCACCCTGGCAGCGCCTTTCAAGCCGCGGTGATCGCCGAATTGAAGGAGGGTTGGCATATCAATGCCCATCGACCGACGCTGGAGTACCTGATTCCCACCGAACTGACGCTCGAGCCGGTCCAGGGGCTCACCTTCGGCGAGATTCAGTATCCCAAACCTGCTCGACTGAGGTTTGCGTTCGCCGATCAGGAATTGGATGTCTATCAGGGGCGCATCATCATGCGCTTTCCCGTGACCGTCTCCCGCGACGTGTCGCCGGGAGAGATAGTCATCAAGGGGATGCTTCAATATCAGGCGTGCAATGATCAGATGTGCCTGGCGCCGGTTCGGCTCCCGGTGACCATTCCCATACGCATTGTCGGGTTGGATCAGCCCAGTCGACCGATTCATACGGATATTTTTGGTGCCGGTGGTCTGACGATACCGCCCGGTGAGACGTCGGCTGGGGAAGCGGAGAGCAGCCCGAGCCGCATCGCTCAGTTGATGGAAGAGCAGGGATTATTGTTGACGCTGCTCTCCATCTTCGTGCTCGGGTTGGGATTGAATCTGACGCCGTGCGTCTATCCGATGATTCCCATCACTCTGGGCTATTTCAGTCATCAGAGCGAAGGCCGGACGTCGCGCGTATTCGTGCTGGCGCTCATGTATCTGCTCGGCATCGCCATCACCTATTCGACGTTGGGCGTCGTGGCCGCTCTCACCGGGCAGATGTTCGGCGCCTTCCTTCAGAATCCGTGGGTCCTCATGGGCATTGCCGGGATCATGATTCTGCTGGCGTTGAGCCTATTCGGCGTCTATCACATTCGGCCGCCGCAATTCCTCATGGCGAAAGTGTCGGGGCAGTCTGGTGGCGGTCTGGTGGGGGCGTTGAGTATGGGACTGGTGGTCGGGATTGTGGCTGCTCCCTGTGTGGGACCGATCACCATTGGGCTGCTCACCTATGTGGGAGCGACCGGGAACCCCTGGTTGGGATTCTGGATGTTCTTCTTCCTCTCGTTGGGATTGGGAGCACCCTATGTGGTGCTGGGGACATTCTCCGGGGGATTGAAGAAACTGCCTAAGTCGGGCGTCTGGATGATCTGGGTCGAGCGGTTGTTCGGTTTTTTGTTGATCGGGCTCGCGCTCTATTTCGTCGCTCCCTTATTACCGGATGCGCTCGTGCCCTGGGCCGTATTCGCCCTCGCCGTGGTGGCCGGAATTTACCTCGGCTGGATAGAGAAGAGCAGTACCGGCGGTCGCGTCTTTTACTGGCTGAAGAAGACGGTGGGCGTCATGTGTCTGCTCATTGGCGCTTTCGCCATCATGCCGCGAACCCCGGCCGCGGCCATCACGTGGCAGCATTATGATCCGGCGGTGCTGGAGCAGGCCCGGCGGGAGGGGAAGCCGGTCATTCTGGATTTCTACGCCGATTGGTGCATTCCTTGCCGCGAACTGGATCGATTCACATTCAGCGATGAGCGGGTCATTGAAGCGACCGAGCCGTTTGTGATGGTCAAGGTGGATATGACCCAGTACGAATCGCCGGAGGCCGAGCGATTGCGCCGGCAGTTCAACGTGAGCGGTGTGCCCACCATCATCTTTCTCGATGCTCAAGGGCGCGAAGTTGAGGAGGCGCGAGTGGTCGGTTACCTCAAGGCCGATGAATTCCTTCGGCGCATCCAGCGCGCCCGCGCCGCTCGATAAACGGCCAGGAGTGGTGTTGGTGGGAAGCGGCCTCCGGAATCTCGTGACATGAGAATGTAGGAATTCCCCGTGATCCGATGGTGATCGCGTCCATCGGATCGTTCATTTTCACCTCACCTCGTTCCGATCACGGCTGGTGGCTGTCTCTTGGTCGCGCTTCGCCTCGGAGGACGTCATCGAACGTTGGGCAGCATTGTGCTCATCGGAATGAGAGGGAAGCCCCGTTGAGGAGGTGCTCGGGAGGAGCTCGCCGCGCAGGAGGGAGCGGTGTATCCAGCCAGTGGCGTCCCTCGATTGCCTCGCCTAGTCATCGGAGGGGGTGTAAACGTCAGGGGTGACCATGGACACGCCGGGAATCCATGAGGTATGATTGGCACCCGAGTCATAAAGCCAGGTAAGGCGAGACATCACGGTGGTGCGTGTAAGCCAAGAGAGAAGGAGGAACTCCAATCATGAGAACATATGCCGGTCTTCTGGCTCTTTCGCTCCTGCTCCTCGGCGCGATGGGGTGCAACACTGGCGGAGAGAAGACAAAAGTGGCGGAGGCTCCCTCTCCGGTGAAAGAAAAGGTGGCACCAGAGAAGAAAAAGGCGGCTGAGGAATCATACGAGGGTGTGAAGCTCTACGCCACCATCGAGACCAATATGGGCACGTTCGAGTTCGAGCTCTTTCCTGACAAAGCACCGAAGACGGTGGCCAATTTCGTGGAGCTGGCCGAAGGGAAGAAGTGGTGGACGCATCCGCTGACGCGACGGCGACAGAAGAAGCGGTTTTACGATGGGTTGACTTTTCACCGTGTGATCCGTGATTTCGTCATCCAGGGAGGCGATCCGCTGGGCAATGGCCGAGGGGGACCCGGATATAAATTCGAAGACGAAATCGTGCCCGATCTCAGGTTCGATCGGCCGGGACGGGTGGCCATGGCCAATTCCGGTCCCAATACCAATGGGAGTCAGTTCTTCATCACGCTGAGGGCGCTACCCAAGCTCAATGGGAAATACACGATCTTCGGTCAGGTCGTGAAGGGGATGAGCGTGGTCAGGAGAATTGCTCGCGTCCCGACCGATCCCCGGACTGATCGACCGCTCAAGCCGGTCATCATGCGCAAGGTGACGATCAAGCGCGTTCCCATCGACCAGTCGAAATCATCGGCTCAAAAGGAGGCCGGCCGTCGATGAGCAAGAAGGTGCGACGGAAGAAAAACCGGCAACGACGCAGGCGTTCTGGGCGATCGCGGCCCGCCTCCGATCAATCCGGCCGCTGGTGGCAGGGGCGTTCTCGATATGTGATCATCTGGGGCGTCTTTCTCGTCCTCCTCGGCGTGTGGGCGACCGAATTTGGGGGAGTGGACCTCCTCAGGGAGAAGTTCATGACGGATCATCACATGTACGCGGTTTTGGAGACCAGTATGGGGCGCATCAAGTTCGAACTCTTCCCGGACAAGACGCCGAAGACGGTCGAGAACTTCGTTGGACTCGCCGAGGGAACGAAGCCGTGGACCGATCCGCGGACGGGACAGAAAGTGAAGCGGCGATTCTATGACGGTCTCACCTTCCATCGCGTCATTCCCCAGTTCATGATTCAGGGGGGAGATCCGTTGGGGAATGGGACGGGCGGTCCTGGTTATCAATTCGAAGACGAGATCGTGCCCGATCTCAGGTTCGATCGGCCGGGACGGGTGGCCATGGCCAATTCCGGTCCCAATACCAATGGGAGTCAGTTCTTCATCACCGTCGCCCCCACGCCGTGGCTCGATCAGCGTCACACGATTTTTGGACAGGTCGTCGAAGGGCAGGAGGTCGTGGAGAAAATCGCCAATGTGCCTCGTGACGCCCGTGACCGGCCGCTGAAGCCCGTGATCATCGAGCGCGTGACGATCGAACGGTGACGCCCTCTGCTTGGTGAACCCGAGCGGGCGATGCCGCCCTTCTCGGACGAGGAGGGCGGCCTGTAGCGGCCAGAGGTTCGCTCATCGACGGCTGGTATGATCGTGGATGATCTTCCATCCCTGTGGCGTTTTCCTGAAGATCAGCGTGAACAATCCACTCATTGGCTTCGGGGGCCTGTCCAGCCTCCATTCGCCGCGCACCAGAGCGCTCCGGGGTCCGAGCAGTTGAATGTCCAGATCCAGAAATTGGAGATGTCCCATGGGCTGACCTTCGGCGTGATATTGACGCCGATAGCGCTGGAGCGTCGCTCGCCACCCGCGCAATTTCGTTCCCCCGGAGAAGAACGTCAGCTCGTTCGACGACCAGTATCCGCGCATGAATCCTTCCAGATCACCCCGGTTCCAGGCATCCACTTGCTGGTCCAACACGGCGCGAATGGCCGCCCGGTCGGCTTCGTCGCTCTTTTGAGCGGCCCGTTCCCCGTGGCTCGATGGCGCCCCCGCACAGGCCGGCAATGCGCTCGCCGCGCAGAGCAGGAGGAACAGGGCGAATGTGTTCATCGATGGCTTCATCATCTCTGACGGGTTATTTATTGAGCGATCTCCACAGCTGGTCGCGCTCGAGTTTGCGCACGATCTCCAGGGCCTCCAATAAGTTCGTCTTGACCACGCTCCAGTCCGGGTACGTCTCCGTGTCGATGGCCATCTCCACCTCGACGAGCAGGGGATGGAGTAGCTCGTGGAGCCGCTTCAGTTGTGTTTTGAGCTTTGCCACCGTTCAACTCTCCCAGGTCATGTTCGTGCCTCATAATCATATCACACTCTTCGGTGCGGAGAGATGGAATTTCACCACGCGTGGCCTGAGAGAGAGCTACCCGGATGATCGCTCGTTACTACCATAAGGCGTCCGGGCGGGGAGGTGGAGCATCAAGCGGGCGATGCGCGTCGTTCTCCCGATCAGGCGGTTGGTTTGTCGGTCGGTCGATCGCCATTCGCGGTTGGTGCCTGTTGCTTTTTGATCTCTTCGAGCAAGGCGCGATCGCGTTCGTTGAGATGAGCCCGAGCCAGTAAATCGGGACGCACGCGCAGCGTCTTCTCCAGCGCTTTGCGTCGGCGCCACCGCTCGATCTCAGCATGATGGCCACTGAGGAGGACCTCCGGGACCTTGAGACCACGAAACTCGGCCGGACGAGTGTACTGGGGATAATCGAGGATCCCTTCGGCGAACGAATCCCGCTGAGCCGAGGCGTGATGGCCGAGCGCGCCGGGCAGCAACCGCGTCACGGCATCGATGATGACCATGGCCGGGATCTCGCCGCCGGAGAGGATATAGTCGCCGATGGAGATTTCATCGGTGGCCAGATGCTCGGCGACCCGTTCGTCGACGCCTTCATAGCGACCACAGATGAGGATGAGACGCTCCATGCGAGACAACCGTTCGGCCTCTCGTTGATGGAAGACGCGCCCCTGGGGCGAGAGTAAGATGATCGCCGTCGAGGCCGGTACGGACCGACCCCCAATGAGCGTTTCCACGGCCTGGAAGATGGGCTCGGGTTTGAAGACCATCCCCGCACCACCCCCGAAGGGACGGTCATCGACCATCCGGTGTTTGTCCGTGGCATAGTCCCGCAAGTCGTGAATGTGAATCTGAATGAGGCCCCGGTCTTGGGCGCGCTTGAGGATGCTATACTGCAGCGGGCCGCGGAACATGCCGGGGAAGATGGTCAAGACATCAAATCGCATTGTATGAAACAGGGTGGCGGCCGGAGCCCCTCATCGTATTCCGCGAGACGAAGAGCACCGATGTCCTTTCACGACGCCCGTCACAACTCCAGTAATCCTTCGGGAGGATCGATCCGGATGCGCTTGGCTTCGACATCCACGTCCAGGCAGATGGCCTTGGCAAATGGGATGAGGTGCTCCCGCCCGTGTTCATCGTGGACGACAAGTAACGGCGTTCCCGTCGTCTCCATGATCTCAGTCACCGTGCCGATGGGCGTGCCGCTTCTGGTGACCACCTGACAGCCGATCAGTTGGAAGTGAAAATATTCGTCCTCCTGCAAATCGACCAACTCGTCCCGGCTGATCTTGACGATGCCACCCACCAACTGCTGAGCCTGTTCAATAGTGTCATATCCGACGAACTTCAGGATGGCGCGTCCTTGATGGAACCAATGATGTTCCAGTTGGAGGACCACCAATTCGCCATCCGGCCGCTGCACATAAACCTGATGCAGCTTGGCGAAACGCTCAGGATGATCGGTTAAAAGGTGAGCCACGACCTCCCCCCGGAGGCCTCGCGTCTTGGTGAGGCGGGCAATGGCAAAGAGTTCCGACTGGGGCGGAGAAAAGGAATCTCCCTCTTGGGACAGTGATGGACTCCTCATTCGCTCATTCGATGATCTCGAGCAAGAATCGCTTTTTCAGTTTCATGCCCGCCGCACTCAGTATCGTCCGGATGGCTCGCGCCGTCCGACCCTGCTTGCCGATGACCTTGCCCAAATCAGACCGGGCCACTCGGAGCTCGAGCACCGTCGTTGCCTGCCCCTCGATCTCCTTCACCTCCACTTGATCTGGATTATCGACCAGCGCCTTGGCGATCAACTCGATCAACTCTCTCATGGACGTCCCTTTTCCTTCCGGGGTGGTGTCTTTGATCGGTGTGCCCTCTTCGTTCATCGTCGTGCCCCCCTTGATTGACGTTGATCCGTCTTCGGAATCATAGCGAGCTGAGTTCGCTGATTTCCCATATCTCAGCAGCGGAGTCGCTCACACCGGCTCGATCTCCAGGCGAGACATCATCCACGTCCGACCACGGCACAGGTCAAGGCGTCGTTCTCTCATGCCGCCGCAGCAACTGGCGCACGGTATCGGTCGGTTGAGCGCCTCGTTGCATCCAAAATTGCACCCGCTCCTGATCGATGTTGATCTCGGCGGGATCCTTGCCCGGGTCGTAATAACCGAGCATCTCGACGAACCTCCCATCTCGCCTCGATCGTTTCTCCGCCACCACAATTCGGTAGAACGGTCGCTTCTTCGCTCCCATCCTCATCAATTTTATGGCTAACAACGCTTTACCCTCCTATTATATGGTGATATGGCAAATTTTCCAACTCTTTTTTACCCCCACGCCGTCCCCTCCGGCTCTCTTCGGCTGGCCGGAGAGCTCATCCTCTTCTCCTCCTCTTCCTCTTGTGTCGAGGTTTCCGGCGCTTATTGGTCTGCTGGGCGAGCGCCCCCATGCCCGGCCATTGTCCGGCAGCGATATGTTTCATCATCTCGCGCATCTGGCGATACTGCTTCAACAGTTGATTCACATCTTCCACCGACGTGCCACTCCCTCGAGCAATGCGCTTGCGGCGACTCCCGTTGATGATCCGATCGTTGACGCGTTCTTGAGGCGTCATGGAGTTGATGATTGCTTCGGTGCGCTTCAATTGGTCATCGATCATCGCCATGTGCTCGGGCGTGAGCCGGTCCAGACCCACCATCTTCAGCAGGTCGGCGGGCAAGAATTCCAGGAACTTCCCCAATGAACCCAAGCGCTTGGCCAGGCGCAGTTGATCGCGGAAATCCTCCAGAGTGAACGCGTTCTTGCGCAGTTTTTCTTCCAGGCGCTTCGCCTCTTGCTCATCGACCTGCGCCTGGACTTTCTCCACCATGGTCAGCACATCCCCCATGCCGAGGATGCGCGAGGCGATGCGATCGGGATAAAAGAGTTCCAATGCATCGTATTTCTCGCCCACGCCGATGAACTTGATCGGTTGCCCGGTGACGGCTTTGATCGACAGGGCTGCCCCTCCACGCGCATCGCCGTCCATCTTGGTCAGAATGACGCCGGAGATGCCCACTCGCCGATGAAATTGATCGGCGCTGTTGACGGCATCTTGGCCGGTCATGGCATCGGCGACGAAGAGGACCTCAATGGGGCGCATCTCGCGCTTGATCTGTTCCAATTCTTCCATCAGCGCCTCGTCGATATGCAACCGGCCGGCGGTGTCGATCAGCAAGGTGTCGAATCCAGTCAATTCGGCGTGGGCGCGCGCTCGGCGACAGAGTTCCAAAGGATCATGGCAGTCACCGTCCTCATAGATGGGACGATGAATCTGGCGAGCGATGATGGCCAGTTGCTCGCGGGCAGCCGGTCGATAGACATCGGTAGAGAGAAGCAAAGGATTCCGACCGCGTTGGGCAAGATAGTGAGCCAGCTTCCCCGCCGTCGTCGTTTTTCCCGAGCCTTGAAGGCCGACGAGCATGATGACGTTGGGAGTCCGCGCCGTGAACAGCAGTTGCGTGGACGTGCCGCCCAGCATCTGCACCAGCTCATCGTAAACGATCTTGATGACGTGCTGACCGGGCGACAGCGAGCCGAGTACCTCCTGCCCCAGCGCCTTCTCCTTGACGCGATCGATGAAGTGCTTGACGACCTTATAGTTGACGTCGGCTTCCAGCAGCGCGATACGAATCTCGCGCATCGCGGCCTGGATGTGTTCTTCGGTGACCTTCCCTTGACCGCGAAGGTCTCGTATGACCCGCCTCAACTTGTCCGAGAGTACGTCAAACATATCGCGCTTCAATGATTCCAGCCAAAACTACAAAGCTATCCTTCAACCCGGGAATTGTCAAGATGAACAAGGATTTGCGGGGGGTCGAGAGGAACTCGGCGGTCGGTCCTTCGTCCGTTTGGGCTTCGAGGGATGAGGATCAATTCTTGGGGTACAGACCCGCAGGGTGACTCTGTTCTGTGATCGCCGCCCATTGGTCGACCGCTTGTCTTCCTCGGTCTCAAGTGTTATGGTGATGTGTTTTGTGGGGGAGAAGAGGACGCATGGAAAAAATCATTCGGTATATTAACGCTCATCGACAACGGTATATTGACGAACTCATCGATATTGTCAAGATTCCCAGCATCAGCAGTAGCCGCGAGCATACGCCTCACGTCCGACGGTGCGCCGAGGTCCTGAAGGAGCACATGCTCCGAGCGGGGCTCCGTCGCGCTCGGATCATGCCCACGCCGGGACATCCGGTCGTGTATGGCGAGTGGGTGGAAGCGCCAGGGAAACCCACCGTTCTCATTTACGGTCACTATGACGTGCAGCCTGTCGAGCCCCTGGAGGCGTGGATCACGCCTCCGTTCCAACCGGAGATTCGACACGGGGAACTCTATGGCCGTGGCACGGTCGATGACAAGGGGCAGTTGTATATCCACCTGAAAGCGGTGGAGGCCTGGCTTCAGAACGAAGGGCGACTCCCGGTGAATGTGAAATTCATTGCCGAAGGCGAGGAGGAGATCGGAAGTCTCCATCTGGAAGAGTTCCTTCGCCAGCACAAGGATCTCCTGCGGGCCGATGTGGTCATCATCTCCGATACGCCGATGTTGGATCGCGGCATTCCTTCCATTTGTTATGGGCTTCGGGGATTGACCTACATGGAGATCGAAGTGCAGGGCCCGACCACCGATCTGCACTCGGGATCGTTCGGAGGCATTGTCGCCAATCCCGCCAATGTGCTCTGTGAGATCATCGCTCGCCTCAAAGACGAACGCGGTCGCGTGACGATCCCCGGTTTCTACGATAAGGTCGTGCCGATCAGCGAACAGGAGCGGCAAAATCTGGCACGCCTCCCATTCGATGAGCAGGCCTATTTCCAGTTGACGGGAGCACCGGCGCCATTCGGCGAAGAGGGCTTCACGATGCTCGAGCGGCTCTGGGCGCGGCCCACGTTGGATGTCAATGGCCTCGTCAGTGGCCATACGGGTGAGGGCGAGAAAACGATCATTCCCGCTCGAGCCCTGGCCAAAGTGAGCATGCGGCTCGTCCCCAACCAGGATCCGGATGAGATCGCCGGGCTGTTCGAAGACTATGTTCGCCGCATCGCTCCGCCGACAGTGCGCGTGACCGTCCGAAAATGTTCCACGGGAGTGGGATTCCTGGCCTCCTACGAGCATCCGGCTTTTCAGGCGGCCATTCGAGCTTTGGAGAAAGGTTTTGGCCGCCAGGCGGTGTTCATTCGCGAAGGAGGATCCATCCCGTTTGTGGGAACCATTTATGGGATTCTGCAGCGTCCCTGCATCTTGCTCGGGTTCGGGTTGCCTGACGAAAACTCGCATGCGCCGAATGAGAAGCTCAATCTGGAGAATTATCATCAAGGCATCATCAGTTGCGCGTACCTCTACCAGGAGCTGGCTGACGTTGATTTTCAATCGACGTGATGGGCGAGCGACGGATCGTCGATGAACGCCGCGGCTCGTCCTCACCCTCTCGACTCTGCGCCCGATCATGAAGCGCGCGCTTCTTTATATCGCGCTCGATTTCCCGCCGCTCAACAGCAGCGGCACGTATCGCAATGCGAAATTCGTCAAGTATCTCCCTCGCTTCGGTTGGCGACCGGTGGTCGTGACGCTCGATTGGCGTCGCGTACATCAAGAGCATCCACTGGATGCCGCGCTGTTAGAGGACATCCCGGAGCAGACGCCCATTCTCCGGCTGCCGCCGTTCAATCCCGCCGTGACGCTTCATCGATTGGTCCGGCGTCACCGGTCGAGGATCCAAGACGGCGTCGCGACGCTCACCGAGATCGCCCGGGATCGCCGTCCCCGGCCCCCCGCCTATCGATTGGCCCGGAGCCTGTTTCACGCGGCGCTCGCTCCCCTGGGGGACGTCTTCTTTTATTGGAATTTTCGCGCCTTGCCGGCCTGTCTTCGGTGGGCCAGGCGACATCGGGTGGAGGCCATTTTCGTCTCCGTGAGCCCGTGGACGACGGCTCTGCTGGGCCTCATGTTGAAGTGGAAGCTCGGCCGTCCGCTGATTGTCGATTTCCGCGATTACTGGACGATGTGGGCGGTCAAAGGCGAGCCCACTCTGCGCGATCGACTGGATGCTCATGTAGAACGGTGGATTCTTCGACACGCCGATCGCCTCATCTGCGTCCACCCGGCCATGGCGCGCGATTTCCAGACGCTGGAACCGAGCTGTGCCGGCAAGTGTCGCGCCATCACCAATGGCTACGATCCGGATGATTTCCCCAGTCTCGGCGCATCCCTCACGTCTTCGGCGGATTCTTCCGCTCCACTTCGGCTCGTCCATACCGGTCTCGTCTGGGGAGACGCCGCGCGACCACTTCTCGAAGCGCTCATGCGGCTCACCCCCGACGAGAGAAGGCGAGGCCTCCGCGTGGAATTCGTCGGCGGCTTACCTTCGTCTCAGATCGCGTTTGTGAAACGCCACCGGCTCGATGATTGCGTTCGCATCGAGCCGAGAGTACCTCATCGCCGAGCCATCGAACGCATGTGCCGGGCCGATCTGCTTCTCCTGCTCATTGTGGATAACGAAGGGGGGCGCAAGTGGTATCCGGGCAAGCTCTTCGAATACATGTATGCCCGTCGACCTATACTGGCCATCGCGCCCCAGGGCATCGCCACCCAACTCATCCGTGAGGCTGGCGTGGGGTGGGCCGTGGAGCCGCGGGATATCGATGGACTCGCCCGGATTCTCAGGAGCCTGGCGACCGATGGATCCCTCGTTCATCACCAGTATTACCACCCTCGGGAGGAGGTCATCGCGCGCTTTCATCGCCTTCGCTTGACCAGGACGTTGGCCTCGGTCCTCGACGAGCTCTGCCCGCTCAACGGATCACGCTCGACGGAGGATCAAGGTATTTGACGCCGGTCAAGAGAAGAAGTAGAATGAGGCCGTTCCAGGAGAGCGGGTGAAGGGGAGATGAACGCGCTGCGGGTGTCGATTATCATTCCAACCTATGGGCGGGAGGCGATTCTCTGTCAGACGCTCCAGTACGTGCTGGAACAAGATCGACCGGCGGATGAAATTCTGGTCATCGATCAGACGCCACGCCATGAGCCGGAGACCGAGGCCTTCCTCCATCATCTCGTCGCCGCGGGAAAGATTCGTCTCGTCCCACAGGGAGCGCCGAGCGCCTCGCGAGCGCGTAATCGTGGCATTCTCGAGGCGACGGGCGACGTTTTGATTTTCATAGACGATGATGTGGCAGTGGAGAGGGACTTCGTTCGCGCCCATCTGGAGAATTATCGAGACGAGACCATCGCTGCCGTGGCCGGCGCGATCTGGTCAGAGAGGGGAGTGCCGTTACCGCCGGTCAGACAACGGCCCGCTCCAGCCCGGCGAGGGCCTTTGAGCTGGATGGATGTCCCGCCGAATCTCGCTTTCCGAACGGAGAAAATTCTCCTGCCCGCAGGCAACTGCTCGGTCCGCCGAGCCGTGGCCCTCCGGGTGGGAGGATTCGACGAGAACTACGGGCGCTACGACTATCATGCCGATTATGATTTTGGCTGGCGCATTCATCGAGCGGGTGGGAAGATCATTCACGATCCGCGAGCGGGCATCCATCATCTGGTCGCTCCCCGCGGAGGCTGCCGCGTCGAGAGAGCCCATCGGCGGATCCCCGAAGTGGAGGAGCTGCGTCCGAAATTTTATTTCTATGCCAAGCACTTTCCCACACCTCATAGTCTGATTCCCATCTATCGGCTCCTGCGCCAGCACGTGATCAACCGTGCCAATGTTCTCGATCCTCCATCCCTGCTGGTGGCGTTCGGGCGGGCGCTGGTGGCATTGGGCAAAGCAGTCTATGATGCTCGAATCATCGGAGAGCGCAGTTTGGTGCGCGATGTCACTCGAACGACCGTCTGCCGGTCAGATGGCCTGAAGGTCTCGCCATGAATCGACATCGCCCATGAAGGTGTTGCACGTCAATCAATATTATGCGTCGGTGGGTGGAGCCGAATACTACATCGATGAGATCTCGGAGCACCTCTGGCGGCGCGGCGTGGAGGTCGCCGTCTTGTATGCGGTGAAGACGGGGAGGGAGTTCCACGCTCCGGCAAGGGAAGAAGTTCATCTGGATTGTCTCGGGCGCTGCCAGGTGAGCCTCGTGGAGCGCGGCGAGCGCATTCGACGCACCGTGGAGGCCATTGATCCAGACGTCATTCAGGTGCATCGGTTAGACGATCCCACCGTGTTGCATCTGCTGGTGGAATTGAGGCCGACGATTCAGTTCGTCCACACCCACAGCGGCCACTTCTGTCCCGGCGATGGGAAGTTCTATCGCCGCGAAGAAAAGCGATGTTCGCGCCCGTTCGGTCTCCACTGTCTCATCGCGCCCTATCGGCATCGATGTGGTCGTCGACATCCCGGGCACCTCGTCGCTCAGGTTATGGCCGTGCGTCGCTGGCTGGATGTGGCTCCCAGGCTTTCCAAGCTCATCGTCGCCAGTCAGTACATGAGGCGCGAATTGATTCGCGTGGGTCTCGCCCCAAGCCATATTGCCGTGAATCCGATCGGCGTCGACGTCGGGCGGGATGGAGCGGCGAAGCCGGAATCGCCCGCCGGCGAGGCGATTGTGCTGTTCGTCGGACGCCTCTATGAAGCGAAAGGGCCACAGGTGTTGCTGGCCGCTTTAGAACGCCTCGGCACTCCTTGTCGCGCCGTCTTCGTGGGTGACGGCCCTTTGCTCGCCGCACTGAAGGAGAGAGCCGAGCGGCTCTCTCCCGACCACCAGGTCGAATTCGCCGGATGGGTTGATCGCCGTCGGCTCGGAGACTTCTATCGACGAGCGCGGGTCGTGGTGGTGCCCTCGGTCTGGCCCGAGCCATTCGGCATGGTGGGCGTCGAAGCGATGGCCTACGGCAAGCCGGTCATCGCTTTCGATGTCGGGGGAGTTGCCGAGTGGTTGAAGGACGGGCAGAATGGATTCCTCATTCCCGCCCGCGATGTCTCGCGGCTGGCGGCGGCGATTGAGCGGTTGCTGGTCGATGCCGCACTCCGCCGAGACATGGGGCGTCGGGCGCGCGCCTTAGCCGTTCAGCAATTCAGTATCGAGCGGCACCTGGACGCGCTTCTGCAGATCTACGCCGAGGCGATGGGAGCGTCAACCAACGGGTCGATGAACGTTGACCGGGTGGAATCGATCTGAGAGAATGAGGATCGGCGGTGGCTCCTCGCGGAGGTTCCATGGCGGTCAGTGAAGGAGCGAGATGACTCGGATTCATGCCCGAAGATACCAGGCGAGAGCGCAAGGCGAGGGTGAGAGCGCGAGCACCTGGCGAGGCTCGGACGCCGTCCCGGTGGGGGAGGCGTGGTGATCGGCTTCCGCGCCGCGTCCTCTGACCCCACGGCCTCGTGATGGAGGCGAGCGCGTCGTATGCTGAGAGTAGCGATCCTGTGTCCAGAGTTCCCTCCCGATCGCAGCGGGCTGGCCGACCATACAGCGGCGCTGGCCGCGCATCTGGCTGCGCACGTGGAGGTCATCGTCATCACCTCGCGTCGGGGAAAAGAAGCGGAGACCATCAACGGCGTCCGCGTCATGCGTCGCATCCCGCGGTGGGATTGGCCGGGGAGAGCCATACTCAAACAGGTGCTCGCCGAAATGCGTCCCGATTGGCTGCTGGTGCAATATGTTCCTCATATGTACGGTCGGGGCGGAATCAATCTCGCCCTCCCACTCCTCCTCTGGTGGTGGCGTCGGCGAGCGGGGGCCATCGTCCTCCTCATTCACGAGCTGTACCTCCCCTGGTCTCTCGCTCCTCGGCGGTTGCTCGCCGCCGTGATTCAACGACTCATGCTGGCGATGAGCATCCTGGCGGCCCGGCACGTCGGCGTCTCGACGGAGGTTTGGCGACGCCGGTTGGCGCATCTGTTTCCCTTCCGTCGCTCGTGCTTTCATCATCTCCCCACGCCATCCAATATCCCTCCAGTACCGATGAGTCCGCCAGAGAGAGTTTCCCTTCGTCGCCAGCTGGGAGTGGCTCCTGATGAAATCCTGCTCGGATTTTTCGGTACGTTGCATGACTCCAAGCTCATCGATTATCTCGGCGAGAGTCTTCAGGCTCTCCTGGCCCGTGGTCATCGCGCCCGACTGCTGTGCATTGGACCGACTCCCAGTGAATTGCTGAGAGCGCTGAATGGGATTGATGCTTCGTGGCGCGAACGGGTTCTGGGTACCGGATATCTGAGCGCCGAGGAGGTGTCTCGCTATCTTTCGGCGATTGATCTTTTTCTCCTGCCACTCATTGATGGCGTTTCCAGTCGTCGGAGTTCATTGATGGCCGCGCTCAGCCATCGGATACCGGTCGTCGCCACAGTGGGACCGGGAACCGATCCGGTGCTCGCCCGCCGCGCGGCCTTGGCCTTATCACCGGTTGGAGATAAGGCGGCGTTCGTTGCCCAGGTGCTCGCCTTGGTTGATGATCCCGAGCGGCGTCATCGAGTCGGAATGGGAGGTTGGGATCTCTATCGCACAGAGTTCAGTTGGTCGGTGGTGACCGATCGATTGCTCAGGCTATTGAACAATGATGGCCACGACGCCTGACAAGATCTTGCTCGTCTTTCCCGTCGGCGAGCGCGGTGGCGCTGAAACCGTTTTCTGCACGCTCGCCGAACATCTGGATCGGAGGCGATTCCAGCCCATGGCGTGGTTCCTTCGACCGGGATCGCTCGTCGAGGAGATGCGGGCCAAGGGGATCGACGTCTTTCTCACGCCCATCACGCGGTTGCGCGATCTGGCGAATGTCTGGCGCACGGTCCAAACGGGGCGACAGTTCATCCTCGGTGAAGGTATTCGCCTGGTCGTCAGCTCGCTCGGATATGGTCACATCTACGGTGGGCTGGCGGCGTGGCGAGCCGGTGTGAAGGCCATCTGGTGGCAACACGGAATCGCGTCGGCGAAGAACTGGGTCGATCGCATTGCGTCTCGCATTCCAGCCAGGCTCATCATCACCAGTTCCCACATTGCCGCTCGCCGCCACGCCGAAGTGTACGGAGCGAATGGAGGGCGACTGAAGGTGATCCATCCCGGTGTGGAGCTCGTGCCCGATCAGATGCTCTCGGCGGCCCATCGCCGGATCGTATCGGAGAGACTCGGTCTCCATCCTCGAGCCACCGTCGTCGCGTGCATTGGGCGATTCCAACCGGGGAAGGGGCAGGCCGTGTTGATTCGCGCCGCCGCCGAGGTTTGCCAGCGACATCCAAATGTGATGGTCTTGCTCGTGGGGAGTGAAATGTACGGCTTGGATCGAGGATACGAGCGGGAATTGAAACGGCTCGTGGCCACATTGGACCTTCAGAAAAATGTCCTGTTCGCGGGATTCTGCCGGGATGTGACGGCCATCTGGCCAGCCGTCGATCTGGTCGTTCATCCGGCTACGGCACCCGAGTCGTTTGGCGTATCCATCATCGAGGCCATGGCGGCGGGCAAACCGGTCGTGGTGACCGACGTCGGTGGGCCCGGCGAGGTCGTCGTCCACGGCGAATCGGGATGGCTCGTCGCGCCCGATGATGAGCGGGCGTTGAGCCGGGCGATTCTCATGCTGATCGAGAGTCCGTCGTTGCGCCGGAGACTGGGACGGGCCGCGCGCCAGCGGGTGGCCACCCATTTCAGTCGTCGCGCCATGATCCGAAGAGTCGAGGCGGCGTTTCGTTCGGTCTTGGAGTCATGAACGATGTTTCGGGAAGCGGGACCGGAATTCTATAGTGAGCAATACTATCGCACGCAGTGCGGTGGACACGAGCAGTTTGAGACGTTCGACGGATGGCACCTCGATCCCATTCGTCGACGGGCGCTCGCGCTCGCTCAGATCGAGCCCGACCAGCGCGTCCTGGATATCGGTTGTGGCCGGGGAGAGATGGTGCTGGCCTGTGCGCTGAGAGGCGCGCAGGTTATTGGGGTGGATTTCAGTCCGCATGCCGTTCGTCTCGCCCGGCAGTTACTCGACAAATTCAATGTGCGCGCTGCGACGGCCATCGTTCAGATGGATGCGATCAACCTGGGATTCACGCCGAATCAATTCGATTGCATCCTGATGCTCGATCTCGTCGAACACATTTCCGAGGAGCGATTAAGGCCGCTCATGCGACAGTGTCATCGCTTGTTGAAACCGGGAGGGCGATTGGTCATTCATACCGGGCCCACGCGAGAGTTCATCCGCTATGGACAGCACGTCAAGCGGTTGATCGCCCGATGGCGCCGGCAGCCCGTGCCCGCCGTGGTCACCTGGGAGGGCGAAGCGCGCCTGGCCGGCCATTGCAATCTTCATTCCCGGGAGAGTGTGTTGGATGTCCTGGCGGCATTTGAGACGAAGTGGGCGGATTATGCGTTCACCATCGACAGAGGCTGGACCAAGCGCCTGGCTCGCGCATGCCGATTGACGCGCTACTTGGCCTTCAATCTGTGGGCCGTAGGAGTGAAAGCGAAGGACTCGTCCGACAGCCGGAGAGAAGCGGCCCTCCGGTGATATGAACGGTCTCTCACCGACCGAGGGAGGACATGGAACGAGGATGAGATTGAGACGTTCGCGACGCACGAAGCCCACGTGGTTCGGATCGCTCTTTCCCGAGAATCGGCTCGCCCATGCCACGCTCATGGGCACGATTACGATTGGATTCTTCCTCGCCTACATCAAGGATCATTATCCCTCCCCCCTCAGCTACTTTCTCTTCGATATTGGGTTGGCCTTAACCCTGTTCTTCTGGTTGACGGGGACCGACCGGGTGCGACGCCTGACGCTCCCCGGGACGCCGTTGACGCGACCGTTGATGCTGTTTTATGCCGTTTGTTTCGTGTATATGTTCTTCCCTCAGGTGCCCCTGCTGGTGAGTCTTTCCGCGTTTCGTGGATGGTGCGTGTCGTCGTTGGCTTTTCTCTTTGGATACGACCTCATCAAATCGTCCCGACAGGTGCGCGCCTATTTGTGGCTGGTCGTCGGCTTGGCCATGATCTCCGGCCTCTATGGCGTCTATCAGTATGCCGTGGGCATCGAGCACATCATCGGCCAGAGCCCGGTCATGGCCGAGCGCCATCGGTTCGCCACCTATGTGACCGAAGAGGGCGAGGTCGAGTTTCGCATTTTTTCCACGTTCGTTTCGGCCGGCGCTTTTGGAACGATGATGGCCTACGCCAGTTTCATCGCCATGACCTTGGCGTTGGGTGGGCGCGTCAGGCGAAGAGAGCAGCGGCTGCTCATGCTGGCTATCGTTCCCATGGTCACCAGCCTGGTCCTGACGGGGACCCGCGCCGCGCTGATCATGATGCTCATCGGCGTGATCATCCTCTGCTGGTACAAGCGGCGATTTCGCAATTATATGACCGTCCTGACGCTCATCTTCTTGGGCATTCAACTGGGCATCGGGTTGACGCAAGGTCGAGCCGCGGAACGATTCGCCACGCTCATGCATCTCAACGTCATTCTCGGCCGACTGCTGAACCCGCTCACCACTGGCTGGCGGGCGATTATGGAGGCTCCCCTGGGACATGGACTCGGTGTGACCGGACACGGCGTTCCCTTCTTCCTGCTCCAACGCTACCCGGAACTGCATCTCATCTTTTCCGATGGTGACTTCGGTCGCGCCATGGTGGAGATGGGGATTGTGGGCCTGCTCCTCTTGGCGTTCATCTTGTTCACGGCCGTTCGGGGAGCCCATCGTGCGCTTCGCGTCCTGCGCGCCAGCTCCTCGGAAGATATCGCCTTGGCCGTTTTCGGAAGTGCGGTGATGGTGGGCATGACGACGCTGGTGGGATCGCCTTTCCTGGGCATCCCCCATGGATTGCTGTGGTGGTTTTTCCTGGGAGCCTTGTTCAAATTGCGGGCCGTGCGGATCGCGCGTGGCGTCCATCTTCTCTCCCATCGGCCATATCGGCGCGTGGTCGTCGGGCCAATTCACCATCCGGCGGATGTGTCGCCGACATGAAAATTGCTCTCGTCGTTCACGATTATCATAAAACTGGCGGACATAGTCGCTATGTCGCCGAGTTAGCCGAGCGCTTCGCCGGCGAGCACGAAGTGCACGTGTTCGCCAACCGCTTCGATGGCCCACTTCATGAAGCCATCCGGTACCATCGCGTTCCGGCGTGGCGCATCTCATCGTTGACCACCATCCTCTCGTTCTTACCCCTGGCCACGCTGAGAGTGGGCAGGGGATTTGATATCGTTCATGCGCAAGGGGCGTCCTGTTGGTGCCCGGATGTCGTGACGGCGCATATTTGCTTAGGAGGATGGTTCGCCGCACAGGCCGAGCACCAGGGTGGGCTCCGTTGGTCCCAGCGCGTGTTCCGGGCGTTAGGATGCCGATTGGAGCGAGCAATCTACCGACCGCACCGCTCGCCTCAGGTCATCGCTGTATCCGAGCGGGTGCGGCGGGATCTGGCAGCGTGCTATCAGCGGACGTCAGAGGTGACCGTCATTCATCATGGCGTGGATCTCGATCGTTTCCATCCGCGACAACGTCATCGCTATCGAGCGGGGATGCGAAAGGAACTGGGATTCACCGGGACGGATTTTGTGGCTCTCTTCGTCGGCGACTTGCAGAAAGGAGCGATGGTGGCCATCGAGGCGATCGCTCGGGCCGAGAACGTCTCTTTGCTTTTGATCTCGCGCTCGCCGCTCGATCCATATCGGCGATGGGCTGCCCGAATGGGCGTGAGTCATCGCGTCGTCTTCGCGCCGCCGACCGACCAGATCGAGCGGATCTATGCCGTCGCCGATGTGTTCTTCTTCCCCACCTTCTACGATGCCTTTGGGATGGTCATCACCGAGGCCATGGCCATGGGACTGCCGGTCATCACCAGTCGGGCGGCCGGGGCGGCCGAACTCATCGTCCCCGGCCAAGAAGGGATTCTCGTCGATGAGTCCGCTGACGTCGAACAATGGGCTCTGGCCCTCCGTCGGCTCGTCACCGATGCCCCGCTCAGAGAGCGTTTGGGAAGGGCGGCGCGGCGGAAGATCGAGGCCTACACCTGGGATCGCGTGGCTGAGGAGACGATGGCCGTCTACCGGCGGGCGTTAGAAGAGAAGCAGCATCGGCCCGGAGTGACCTTTCTGGTCAATGGAACCAGGGCGAGTGCCTTGGGCGTTCGGGCTCGCGCCTTCGCCGAACGATTGAACGATCACTATGAAGTGCATCTCCTCTATCGATCCCGGCACAAGCTCCGCTCGCTGTTGCGATTCATCGTCCATCTGTGTCGGCGCCGTCCGCGGCTCGTCTACGTGGTTGATATGGGATATTCGGGAGTACTCGCCGCGACCCTCTACAAGTGGCCGACGCGGGCGCGCCTCATCATCGACACCGGTGATGTGATCACCGAGCTGGCCCGGTCCATGGGGACGAGGAGCCGGCTGGGATTGAAATTGACCGAATGGTTAGAACGGCTCTCGCTGAACGTCGCCGATCATCTCGTCGTTCGGGGCACGCGCCATAAGGCGTGGCTTCGCGCCCGAGGGATCGATCGCGTGGAAGTGATTCCCGATGGCGTGGAGACCGATCGTTTCCGGCCGCTCGATGTCGCCGAGTTGCGGCGGCAATATGGCCTGGATGGCGTTTTGACCGTTGGATTGGTCGGGACGTTGACCTGGAATGAGCGGTGGGATATGGGATACGGTTGGGAGTTAGTCGAGGTGTTGCGCTGGCTCAAGGATGAGCCGGTCAAGGGCGTGCTCATCGGCGATGGTTCGGGCGTCTCTCGGCTCAAAGTGCGCTGTCGTCGGTACGGGATCGAGGAGAAGATCGTGTTTATCGGGCGCGTGCCTTATGAGGCGTTGCCCGCTTATCTCAACCTCATCGATGTGTGTCTCTCGACGCAAACCAACGACCTGGTCGGTCAGGTGAGGACGACGGGGAAACTCCCTCTCTACCTGGCCTGCGGTCGCTATATTCTGGCCAGCGCCGTCGGCGAAGCGGCGCTCATCCTCGATGAGGAGATGCTGGTGGCTTATGAGGGCGTCAAGGATGCGGACTACCCCCGGCGGCTGGCCGAGCGTATTCGAGAGATTGTGCGGGCGCGGAGCAAACTCCAAACCGGCGCGGCTCATCGCGCTCTGGCGCTGGAGCGATTCGATTATCGCGTCTTAGCCGAAAAGGTGAAGGCGCTCGTCGATGAGGTCGTCGGAGATGCTGATCGAGCGACCGGAGTGCGATCGAGAGCGAAACGAGGAGCGGGATGATGCGCATCTCTCTGTTTCCCGATCTGGCCATCGAGAATTGGAAGAGCATGGATCGGTATGCCCACCGGCTGAGAGCCTGGTTGCCGCTGGTCGCCGATCAATGTGAGATCCGGTGGGCGCGGGTGGAGCCGTCTCAATGGCTCGATCGCTATCTGCGCATTCCCTATTTCAAGCGAGTTCTCAACGATCGGTTCTACTCTCGATATGTCGTTTATCCGCGCGCGGCGCGGGCATTTCAAGGCGACATCAACCATGTGCTGGATCACTCGTATGGACACTTATTGCGCGTCCTCGATCCGGAGCGCACCATCGTGACCGTGCACGACCTTTATCCTTTCCACCTCATGGACGAGCCAGCGCGCACGTTGCGCCAGTTGGGGCGGGCTCGCTTGCTCCGTTGGGTCATGGAGTACGCGCTGCGCGCTCGATGGCTCATCGTGAATTCGGCGTGGACTCGGTGGGAGTTGATGCAACGCACCGGCTATCCGGCCTCTCACATTTCGGTCATTCATATGGGCGTCGATGACATCTTCTTTCAGCCGATTGATGAAGCGACGGTGCGGGAGTATCGACGATCATTGGCCGTTCCCTCATCGGCGGCGCTCGTGCTCCATGTAGGGACGTGCGACCGACGGAAGAATATCCCTTCGTTGTTGAGGGCGATCGAGCGGCTGGTCACAGAGATGGGCGTGGATGCTTATATGCTCCAGATCGGTGGCCGATTCACGTCGGATCAAGAGCGGTTCATTGATCGACTCGGCCTGAATGGGCGCATCCGTCAGCGATCTCGCGTGTCGATGCGCGAATTGATATGTGCCTATCGGGCGGCGGATGTACTCCTGCTCCCCTCGACCTACGAGGGTTTCGGCATGCCGACTCTGGAAGCGATGGCGGCGGGCACGCCCGTCGTGGCGTCTGATATCGGCGCGTTCCGAGAGATCGTCGGTGATGCCGGTCTGTTCGTTCCGCCGACCGATCCAGAGCGACAGGCCGAAGTGGTCGCCTCGCTCCTGGAGGATGCCCCTCTCAGGGCTCGATTGATCGAGCGGGGCCGGGCGCGCGCCATCCGGTTCAGTTGGGCGGAAACGGCACGAAAGACATTCGCCGTGTATCGTCGCCTTCATGCTGGAGACGCATGATCAAAATCCTCTACCTCAATCCATCTGCGCATCTGGGCGGTGCCGAGTGGGTGCTCTATGATGTGGTGACGCATCTGGATCGCCATCGATTCCAACCCGTGGTGGCTCTGCCCAAGGAGGGGCCTCTCGCCGAGAGCTTGAGAGAGGCGGGCATCGACGTTCGATTGATCGAAGCGTTCGCGCCTCTGTTGAAGCTGGGACGATACAGCCGGTGGCGCGACTATCTCCGGGTCAGTCCGGCCCTGTCTCGCGCGCTCCAAGGAGGGCAAGCGCTCAGCCGCATCGTCCAGGACGAGGGCGTCGCCATCATCCATGCCCACGGCATCAAAGCCCACTTGCTCTCGGCGCTGTTGAAGCCGGTACTCCACGTTCCCATCATCTGGCACGTTCACGATTTCATCGGGGGGCGTCGATTTCATCGACTCTATCGGTGTGTGGCCGGTATGGTTCCCTCTCTGGTGATCGCCAATTCGCGAGCCGTGGCCGACGATCTCGGTCCTGATCCCAATGTCGTCGTCGTGTATAACGGCGTCGATCTCCAGAGGTTTTCGCCGATTCGGAGGAGCGCCGAGGGCGGGTCGTACCATGTGGGGATGATCGGTGTGCTGGCTCCCTGGAAGGGGCATGGTGTTTTTTTGGAAGCCGCGCGACGGGTGAGCGAGAGGCTGGAGAACGTCCAATTCTGGATTGTGGGCGATGAGATTTACGATACCGATGGACACCGGGGGTATCGGCGTCGACTGGAAGAGTGGGTCCGGGAGGCCGGACTCCATGGGCGAGTCCGATTCACCGGCTTTTGCCGAGATGTGGCCCGTGTCATCGGTGGACTGGATATCGTCGTCCATGCCTCGATAGAACCGGAACCGTTTGGGCGCGTGCTCGTCGAAGCGATGGCCTGTGGGAAGCCAGTGATTGCCAGTCGTGCGGGCGGCGTGCCGGAGATCGTAGAACATGACGTCAACGGACTCCTCGTCACTCCCGGTGATGTTGAGCGATTGGCCGACATGATCTTACGGCTCTTGAACGATGCCGATGAACGAGAGCGGTTGGGGAGGGCTGGGCGGCGGCGCGTCGAGGAGCGCTTCTCGCTGGCCGAACAGGTGAGGCGCATTCAACGACTTTACGAATCACTGTGGCCGTCCGGCACAATAGACGAGGACGATCGAGCGCTGGCGGTCGATCGCTGATCAGCGATGAAAGTTCTACAAGTGGGAAAATTTTATTACCCGTATCCGGGTGGCATGGAAACGGTCCTGCGCCATCTCTGTCTCGCCATTCGCGATCGCGTTGACGTGCGCGTTCTGGTGGCCAATACGTCACCGGTGACTCGGCGAGAGACGATCGAAGGGATTCGCGTGACGCGAGCGGGGAGTTGGGGCATGGTGGCGTCAACGTCTCTTTGTCCGACGTTCCCTCAGCTCATGAGAGCCTGTGAGGCGGACATCATTCATCTCCACGAGCCGAATCCTTTGGCCGTCTTATCTTATCTGGCCGTCCGACCGCGGAGCAAACTGGTCATCTCCTTCCACAGCGAGATCGTCCGCCAGCGGGCTCTGGCCCAGGCCTATCATCCTTTCTTGATGAGGGCGCTTCGACGGGCCGATCGTATTATCGTGGGTTCGCCCGCGCCGCTCGATCACTGGCCGACGCTGGCGCCGTTTCGCCACAAGTGCGCGATCGTTCCTTTCGGGATCGATACGCGGCCGTTCCAGGATGAAGAGCGGTGGGCGGCGCGCGCGCGCGACATTCGTCGTCGATATGGCGAGCCGCTGCTGTTATTCGTCGGGCGATTGGTGTATTACAAAGGGCTGGAGTACCTCATCGAGGCGATGCGACGAATTCCGGCGCGCCTGTTGGTGATCGGCGATGGGCCGCTACGAGGGAGGGTTCAGCAGAAGATCGAAGAGGATGGATTGGGAGGCAAGATCGCGTTATTGGGCGAGCGTTCGCCGGAGCACTTGCCCGCTTATTATCATGCGTGCGATGTCTTCGTTCTTCCCTCCACGCATCGTAGCGAAGCGTTTGGCATCGTCCAGTTAGAGGCTATGGCCTGTGGGAAGCCGGTAGTCAGTACGAATCTTCCATCGGGCGTGCCCTGGGTCAATCGCGATGGTGAGACGGGACTGATCGTCCCACCCAAAGATGTCGGTGCGTTGGTGCGGGCCATTCGGTTGCTCCTCGCCCATTCGGAGTTGCGTCTGAGATTAGGAGGCGGTGGACGCCGGCGCGTCCATCGGGAATTCACGCGCGAGCGCATGGGCGACCGCATGATGGCCGTGTACGAGGAGGTGCTGACCTGAAAGCCAGAATTCATTTCAAAATCTTCAGTCTACTTCTGCCCCTCTGTTGGAGTGAGCATGAACGTTACCCTTCCCTCGTGGTCTCCTACGAATGTGACATTTAAAAGAAGATTCATGGTTGCTCATTGAGGTTAGGGTGTTCAATCTCGTTGATTTCTGTGAGGCCTCTACTTTACACTGATCGCTGAAAACTCTTAGGGAGGCTGTGGTCATGTCGATCAAAACGGGCGAAAAAATTTGGCATAATGGGGCGTTCATTGACTGGAATGAAGCGAGAATTCATGTGATGTCACATGTTGTCCATTATGCTTCGGCTCTATTCGAAGGGATCCGATGTTACGAGACAGGGAGAGGGCTAGCCATCTTCCGCTTAAGGGAACACCTCCACCGGCTGATCCGTTCATGTCACATTTATCGCACACCACTGCCTTATTCGCTTGATGAACTCATGCAGGCATGTGTTGAACTGGTGAGAGTGAACAGGATGGGCGCTTGTTATATTCGTCCCATTGTATTCCGGGGTTATGGAGCCTTTGGTGTGAACCCGCTCCCTAATCCGGTCGACCTATATGTGGCGTGTTGGGAATGGGGCCAATACCTAGGAGCTGGGGCGTTGGAACAAGGTGTGGATGCATGTGTGTCCAGTTGGACTCGAATGGCCCCTAATACCCTTCCCCCGATAGCGAAATCGGCCGCCAACTATATGAATTCTCAGCTTATAAAAATGGAGGCGGTTGCTAATGGCTTCGCCGAAGGAATTGCGCTTGATGCCTCCGGACATGTGAGTGAAGGCACGGCAGAAAATATTTTTCTCGTCCTCAAAGGCACTCTCTACACGCCCCCTCTCGCTTCTTGTATCCTGCCCGGCATTACGCGAGACACAGTGATAAAGTTATGTGAGAGCCTGGGGTTTGAGGTGAAGGAGCACATGATCCCAAGAGAAATGCTCTATATTGCCGACGAGCTTTTTTTCACCGGTACGGCGGTAGAAATCACCCCTATCAGGAGCGTGGATAAAATCCAAATTGGTAATGGTCGACGTGGACCCATTACCGAGCAACTCCAGGAGGAATTTTTTGCCATTGTCTCCGGTCGGAAAGATGTCCCCGAAGGTTGGCTGACATTCATATAGAAGAGAGATTGCTTCTCCACGCGCTCTCTCGACCGGAACCACGTCGATGCCGAGAGAATAAGTCGCTGCAGTCGTTGTGACTTCTTGCTCACCCCTCATTTGTAACGTATGCAATTTCATGGGCGAGGTCTGTGCGAATCTGCACCATCTGCGCTTATATCTAGTACTTTACCACAGTGATTATTGAGGGTATAGGCGATGGAGCTTGCGTCGAGCGTCTGCCGTGGTAAACTGCCAACTCACGATGGCTTGCGTGGCATTGCGCGCTTCAACCCAGGCTTCGACCT
>JALSQX010000067.1 GCA_026985075.1 Blastocatellia bacterium
CTGGAGCGCGTCGAAGAGCGATTGGAGCGGGCCGAAGAGCGACTGGAGCGCGTCGAAGAGCAGATTCGCGAGTTGGTGGAGGTCGCCCGACGCCACGAAGAACGATTGGCCGGCGTCGAAGAGCGACTGGAGCGCGTCGAGGAGCAGATTCGCGAGTTGGTGGAGGTCGCCCGACGCCACGAAGAACGGCTGGAGCGGTTGGAGCTCGTCAGCGAGCGGCTGGTAGATCGAGTTGGTCTGCTGTACGGGCGGGAGCTGCAACGGAGATATGAACAAAGACCGGGAGCTTACATGGGCCGCTGGTTGTGGCCGGTCAACGCGGTGGCGCCGGAGAGTTTGCGGGAAGAGTTAGAAGCGCGATTGAGCGAGTCTGAAGTTGAAGAACTGATGCGCGTGGACGTGTTGCTGCGGGGACAAATGCGCCGGCGACCGGATCAGCCGGAAGTTTGGATTGTTATGGAAGTTTCAGCCGTAATCGATCGAACTGATGTTGAACGGGCGCGCCACCGCGCCGCATTATTACAGCGGGCCGGTTATCGAGCCATCGCCGCTGTCGCCGGAGAGCGCTTAACCGAAGGGGCCGAACGGCGAATTGGGGAGGCACCCATCATCGTTCTACTCGATGGGCGCGTTCAAGGATGGGAGCGAGTGCCGGAAACTTAGCATAGGTGGTGGCGCATGAAGACGCATCGGCTCACGACAAACTTCGAACAGAGGAGCGAAACGGTATGAAGCGGGCATTGATCACCGGCATCACCGGTCAGGATGGATCGTACCTGGCCGAACTCCTCCTCTCCAAAGGCTATGAGGTGCATGGGCTCATTCGCCGGGCGAGCACGTTCAATACCGGTCGCATCGATCACATCTATCAAGATCCGCACGAACCGGGAGCGCGGCTCTTCCTCCATTACGGCGATCTGGGGAGCACCGAATGGTTGACGCACCTCATCTACGAGCTGGAGCCCGATGAGGTTTACCATCTGGCGGCGCAGAGTCACGTCAAAGTGAGCTTCGAGATGCCCGAGTACACCGGCGACATCACCGGATTAGGGACTAGCCGCATTCTGGAGGCGCTGCGGCGCAGTGGGAGTCGCGCGCGCTTCTATCAGGCATCGAGTTCAGAGATGTTCGGTTCGGCGCCGCCGCCTCAGGATGAGACCACGCCGTTTCGCCCGCGTAGTCCCTATGCGGCGGCGAAAGTGTACGCGTACTGGATGACGCGGATTTACCGCGAAGGCTATGGATTGTTCGCCTGTAACGGGATCTTGTTCAATCATGAGGGGCCGCGGCGGGGCGAGACGTTCGTCACCCGGAAGATCACCCGGGGGGTGGCGCTCATCCTCACCGACAAGCAGCCGAAACTCTACCTGGGGAATCTCGAGGCGCGACGCGATTGGGGATACGCGCCCGAGTATGTGGAAGTGATGTGGCGCATTCTGCAGCAAGACGAGCCCGATGATTACGTGCTCGGCACCGGCGAGGCGCACACCGTCAAGGAGTTCGTGGAAGAAGCCTTCTCCTATGTGGGACTGGACTGGCGCGAGTACGTGGAGATCGATCGGCGATATTTTCGACCTCTGGAGGTGGATCATCTGGTGGCCAATCCGGCCAAGGCGCGCGAGAAATTGCATTGGGTGCCGAAAGTGGGATTCCGGGAATTGGTGCGCATCATGGTGGACGCCGATTTGGAGGCGATGGGATTGACGGCGCCGGGTGAGGGCCGGCGCATTCTGGAAGAGAAATTCGGGCATTGGCATCATTGGCAGAACTCGGTGACCAGAGCCATCGAAGCCACAGATGGTCGCGCCACCGATGGGTGAAGTGACTCCAATTCGGTCACCGAAGAGGGTTGAGGCGTTTTTTTCGAACCCATCGAGAAAATGTCGGGGCACCCCTGATTCCGCGATCGGTTCCATCGGTGAAGAGTTCATTGGAGGGGCCACATCAGCGGGCAACGTAACGATCCCCGGGGGCGAGCACCGGGGCTTGGATACGGATGAAATGACCCATATTGGACCGGAGACGGGAGACCGAGGCATCGGGCTTGGTTAGAACCGGCGACCGGAGACGGGGGATCGGGCTTGCCGGACGGGAGATCGAGGACGGGGGACCGGGCGTATCGGCCTCAGGTCGGTTCCAGCACACGGATGGACGCAAATCTTCAAGAAGCCCTGCGGCTGGTCGGCGGGGAGGGGTCGGGTTAACCGCTCGTCACGGGACGTTCGCCACTCTCTCGAGGAAACCCCGCGGCTCGTCGGCGGGGAGGCGTCAGGTGGCAGCTCATAGCGGGGAAGTAACGATCCCCGGAGACCAGCTCCGGGGCTTTCAAACAATGGGGGGCAGCAGGGACTAGCTGATCAGATCAGCGGACCCCGGAGACCAGCTCCGGGGCTTGGCGTGAGGATGAACGCACTCAATGAGGAGGTCCCGACGCCGCCACTCTGGCCTCCAGCACCGGGGCTTGGCGTCAGAAGCCCTGCGGCTGGTCGGCGGGGAGGGGTCGGGTTAACCGCTCGTCACGGGACGTTCGCCACTCTCTCGGGGAAGCCCCGCGGCTCGTCAGCGGGGAGGACTCACATTGTCAGCTAGTGAGAGGGTCCCTCTCCCCTCACCTCGAGAAACCCCGTGGCTCGCCCGCAGGGAGGTTCACTTGTCGGCTTGTCGGGAGGCTCATCCCCCAATCGAAGAGCACCGCTCTCCCAATCACCGAGCGACCCCATTATGGCTCGACGCAGAGGAACTCGCCTATCAGACAGCGTCGCCGATCGATCACGGCTCATACACGAAATCGTGATCGGCCTGGTCGAGCAGGGGGAGTTGAGCATCTTTGGGAGAAAGAATGGGGTCATCGATCGGCCAGTGAATGCCGATCTGAGGATCATTCCAGCGTATCCCACGGTCCAGCTCGGGAGCATATTCCTCGGTCACCTTATAGAACACGTCGGCCGATTCGCTCAACACGCAGTAACCGTGAGCGAACCCCGGCGGAATGTACAGCATCCGCCCATTCTCCGAAGAGAGAACGACGCTCACCGGCCGACCATAGGTGGGCGATCCTCGCCGAATATCGACGGCCACGTCGAAGATCTCGCCGCTCAGCACCATGATCAATTTGCCCTGCGCCCGCGGCCGCTTCTGATAATGCAATCCGCGAAGCACGCCACGCAAAGAGTGGGCACAATTATCCTGGACGAAGGTCACCGAAATTCCCTGAGCGGCGAACGCCGAGCGTTTGTACGCCTCCATGAAATATCCGCGACGATCATGGAATCGCTGCGGTTCGATGAGGATGAGATCGGGAATCTCCAGTCGCTGAAATCGAAAGGCCATGATCAACTCTCGGTGAGAAAGGGATCACACCACGTCGGCGAACGTCTTCTCCATCCGCCGGAAATAGAACGCTCCTCCGACGAGCAGCAACAGCGCCATCAGCGAGGAGACGATGATCATCGGCCCGGGAGCCGTCTCGGTGCCCAGGAGCGCCCACCGGAATCCCTCCACCACGCCGACCATGGGATTGATCCCATACACCGTGCGCCACGGCTCGGGCAATAAGCTGCTCGGATAGGCGATAGGCGTGGCGAACAACCAGAACTGGGTGAGAAACGGCACCGTATAGCGCACATCGCGAAACTGGACGTTCAACGCCGAGAGCCAGAGCCCAACGCCCAACGACGTCACCAAGGCCAACAGGAGCAGCAACGGCAACCAGATCACCTTCCAGGTGGGCATAATGCCGAAATAGAGCATCATCCCCAGCAAGACGATGAACGCCAGACAGAAATCGACCACGCCCGATAAGACGCTGGAGATGGGCACCACCAGTCGGGGGAAATAGACCTTCTTGATGAGGTTGGAACTGCCCACCAGACTGTTGGACGACTGACTCAATCCGTGAGCGAAGAAATTCCAGGGGACCAACGCCGCGTAGCTGAAGATGGGATAAGGGACGCCATCGGATGGAATCTTAGCCAGTTTGCCGAAGAACAGACTGAACACCACCATGGTGAAAAACGGCTGAATGATGGCCCAAGCGGCGCCGAGCACCGTCTGTTTATAGCGCACTTTCACATCCCGCCAGGTGAGAAAATAGAGCAGCTCGCGATATTCCCACAGCTCGCGCAACTTGAGTGAGACCCACCCTCGAGAGGGTTCAATGATGATGGTGGGCACTGTAGCCTCGGCCTCTGCCGAGGGCGCGGTTTCCGATCGGCGATCGAGCGTCTTGGCCGTTTCCATGCGTTTTCTCCTCCGAAAATGGACGACGGGCGACCGATGACGGACGACCGACGTTCTCTTTTCATTCCCTCCGCGTGGCTGGCAAGGCCATGAGGGATTCCCTCGAGAGTAAGGGTGGCGCAAGCTGCCCGCTTGCGCTACGCGTTTTCATCCCTTCGATGTGGCCCCCGTGCACCATGAGTGGCTCCTTCGAAAATCACCGCAGAGGCGAGAGAGAACGCGAAGATCCTCCAACAGGCTCTTTTCCTCCTCTCGATGTGGCTCGGGTGCGCCATGAACGACTCCCTCGAGAACGTAGTGCGAGCGGTCAGCTCGCCCGTCTTCTTCATCCTCTGCCCTGCGGCCCATGTGGTCATGGCTGACTCCTATGAACCTCCTCGGCCGCCATTCGCCAGCGGGCCGGCCTCCAGCGGTCGCAGGCGAAAGGAATCGAACCAGACGCGCCCCTCGATATAATCATAAAGCTCGCCGACCGGCCGGCGCACGATTTGCAGTCGCACCAGGCGCGTCTCCGGGGGCGTCTGGAAGACGATCACTTCTGGCGTCCACCGGCGCTGAGGGCCGAGCGGCCGAGACTGCACGGTGAATCGTCGGGGCGCTTCCAGGTCGCTGAGGATGACCGAGAGACCGGTCACTTCGGGGAGATCGCTCCCCTTGTAGAAGAATTCCAGGCGATACCACCGGGAGGGTTCAACCCAGAGGATGTGACTCACTCCTTCGAACCGGACCCATTCGTGCCGGGTGAATTCCAGCAGCAGCGAACGCCTCCCCCGGTGGTGCTCCAGAACGTCCAGTCGCGCGCGAACCGCCGCCGAACTGCGAATCGTCCAACCGAATCCATTGGCCGAGGGCTCCAACTCGAAGTCGCCATTCCAGAACGCCAGATCGTCGGCAGAGACATCCCCTTGCTCTTCCCGCACCAGTTCCCGCCAGAGGCGATGCGCCAACGCCCAATCGCCTTCTCTTTGAAGTGCGGCGATCAATGCCCGTCCCGTCGTCGCTTTGGCCGTCGAACCGGGCGTCATCCGGTGCCACACGTCGGTGGCCGCCAGGTACTGTTTGCGCCCCATCAAACAGCGACAGAGTCGATCGCGCGCTTCGTCCGACTGGATCTCCTGACCGAAGCGAACCAGAGCCGTCGCATCGCCGCCGGTCGTCTCCCAGATGAACTGACAGATACTGCCCATGGCGCCGGGAAAAATCTCCGCCACCTGACGAAACTCCTGGAAGGCGCGCTCGGCGAATCCCCGTCGGAGGAGAAAATTGGCGTACATCCAGTGAGGATAAAAGTGATGCGGCGCTAATGCGATACTCGTCCGGTAGGCGCGCTCGGCGCGGTCCAGGTCGCCTTGTTGCTCATAGGCGCGCGCCAGCGTCCACCAGGCTCGGGCCTGGAAGGGCTCCAGTTGCACGGCGCGTTCCAGATGACGCCGCGCCGCCACCGGATCATAGAGAAACGGATCGTAGAGCCGGTAGAGACCCAGTCGAATATGCGTCGCCGCGCGATGCGGGTTCAATTTCAATACGGCGCGAAGCCGCTCAATGTCATTGACGGCATAGGCCAGGTGGGTGATGCGCACCCGGCGGACGATCTGGTGAAAGCCACCAATGAGGAGAAGGCCCATCAGCACCAGGAGTGCGCCGCGCTTCCAGGGAGCCTCCAGATTGATGACCACCTCTCCGTCTCTCATCGTCGTATGCGGATGATGAACAGCGGGAGCAAAGCCGCCTGAACGGCGAAGGCGTTGAGGACGGCCAGACCGACATTCTTCATCGTCGAGGAAGGAACGAAGACGACATCGTTGGGTTGCAGCTTGATATCCTTACTGGGATCTTTTTGAATCTTGCCCAGGTCTACGGTGAGCTCGGTGAGTTCGGTTTTGCCCGGTTCCTGTCGCACGATGGTCACTTTGCTCTTCTTGGCTTGCGGCTTGGTGCCCCCGGCCAAAGTGATCGCCTGGGTGAGCGTGAGTTCGCCGCGAAGCTCGAAGGCATCGGGTTTATTGACGCTCCCGCCGACGAACACTTTATCGACTTCGGCGACAGTGACGACGTCGCCGGGATAGATGCGCTTGTTCAACTCCACATGTCCTTGCATCATCTGGCGGAGGTCAACGATCTCCATCACCGAACTCAGTTTGACCTCCTCTTCCGGCGTCTGATCGGTCGACCAGACGCTGGCGCGGAGGATGTAGGCCACGTTGCCCGCGCGCTCGCTCAATCCGCCAGCCGCAGCGATGAGATTGAGGAGCCGCGTCTCGGCTTTCACTGGGACGGCTTTGGGGCTTTGCACGGCACCCAGGATGTAGGCGACTTCCTGGCGGCCTTCCTTCACCTGAACGGAGACGCGCGGATGACGCAGCAGCGTCTGAAGCTTCTCCTCCAGCAGATCGGCGAGTTCCCATTCAGTATACCCGGCCGCTTTGATGGGCTCATCCATGAACAGTAATCGAATATACCCGGTGGCCGAGACGCGCACATCGCCGCTCAGGTCCGGCTGTTGAAAGACGCGGATGGAGAGCACATCTCCCGGCCCGATGATATATTCGCCCGGTGGAGCGATCTCCGATCGGCTCGTCTCCTGCTGATCCGTGCCCTGTTGCGCCGCCCACGCGGGAACGGTCACCGTGGCCTGAAATCCGAAGAGGGACAATAATGCCAGACTGAGCCATCGCTGCTTGTTTCGGTTCATCACCTACCTCCTGGTCATCGGCTTATCAGGGTGCTAAAGATAAATCAAGCAATCGAGCAAAGCAACCGTCAGGCGTTGAGAAATGGCCCACAGATGGGCACGGCAAAAAGCGGGATCGACATAGCTGGGAACCGACCGGAGACCGAAGACTGGAGACCGGGTCTCCCGCCCGGCAAGGTCGAGAGCCATGTCATTCCATCCGTGTCTAGGCCCCGGACACTAGCTGGCAAGTGACGCCTCCCCGCAGACGAGCTGCGGGGCTTCTCGGGGAGGAGAGATGAGCCGCCTCACTAGCCGACAAGTGACCCCTCCCCGCCGACGAGCTGCGGGGCTTCTAAGGGGAGGAGTAAGCCGCCTCACTAGCCGACAAGTGACCCCTCCCCGCAGACGAGCTGCGGGGCTTCTCGGGATGGGGGCGGGTCTCGCCTGACGAGCTGTCACCTGAGGTCTCCCCACCAACGAGCTGCGGGGCTTCCCAAGCCCCGGAGCTGGCCTCCGGGGTCCCTGACTTGCCCGCTAGTCCATGCGCCATTCACTCCACTCCCGAAAGCCCCGGAGCTGGCCTCCGGGGATCGTTACATGACCGCTACTCAAGCCCTCACCTGACGCCTCCCCACCGACGAGCTGCGGGGTTTCCTTGGGAGAGTGGCGAACGTCCCGTGACTAGCGGCTAACGCGAGTCCTCCCCGCCGACGAGCCGCGGGGGTTCCCAAGCCCCGGAGCTGGCCTCCGGGGTCCCTGACTTGCCCGCTAGTCCATGCGCCATTCACTCCACTCCCGAAAGCCCCGGAGCTGGCCTCCGGGGATCGTTACATGACCGCTACTCAAGCCCTCACCTGACCCCTCCCCGCCGACGAGCTGCGGGGCTTCTAAGGGGAGGAGTAAGCCGCCTCACTAGCCGACAAGTGACCCCTCCCCGCCGACGAGCTGCGGGGCTTCTCCAAGATCGGTGTCCATCCGTGTGCTGGGAACCGACCGAAGCCCGGTCCCCCGTCTCCAGTCCCCGGTCCGGCCAACCCGTGTGCTGGGAACCGACCGAAGCCCGGTCCCCCGTCTCCGGCCCCCGGTTCGAATTCACACAGCCAACAGCGAGATCACCACCGATTCTTCCTTGATCTGTGAAAATCCCGCCGTTTCGGCGCCAATCTGTGGACTATTACCGTTCCCGCTGTTCAGCCAACGGGGACTGACTGAGTGATGAACGAATGAATCTCGGAGTGCGAATTCCCATACGAAGCTGAGGCTGAGGAGGACTTCGCTTCTCTGATCTTGGTGAAACTCAAATCGGGGTTGAGCGCATCGGCGTCCACCAGGATTTCGTCGCCTCCATGGAGCTGGCCGGTGGCGATTAAATTGGCCAGCGGGAAGACGACGAATCGCTCGATAGCCCGCTTGATGTGGCGAGCACCATAGCGAAGATCTTTTCCCTCCTCCAGGAGGAATCGCTTGGCGCTCGGCGTGTATCTCAAGCGAATTGGTCGCCCGAAGCGCTGCAGGAGCCGTTCCTCGATGCGATTGAGTTCCAGATCGAGAATGGCTTTGAGGTCATCCTCGCGCAGCGGGCGGAAGACGACCACCTTATCAATCCGATTCATGAATTCGGGGGTGAACTTCCGGCGCGCTGCCGCCAGCGCGGTGCGATAAATCTTCTCATCGGTTCGCTCGCCAGCATCGACCGGCCCGTCGGCGGGAGAGAAACCGATGCGCGCCGACACCAGCGAGTCGATCTCCTTAGCTCCCAGGTTGGAGGTCATGCAGATGATGCAACGCGAAAAGTCCACTTTGCGATTATCGCCGAGGGTCAAGGTCGCCTTATCCAGAATGCCCAGCAGGAGCATCCACAGGCTGTCGGAGGCCTTCTCGATCTCGTCGAACAGGACCAGCGTGAGCTGATTCTCCGGCGTCTGAAAGCGATCGAGTTGCTCTTGGGTGAGCGCTGGTTCGGTCTCTCGATGACCGAGGTATCCCGGTGGCGATCCGATGAGCTTGGCGATTTCGTGACTGTGCTGAAATTCGGCGCAGTCCACTTTGATCATGGCGAATGGATCACCAAACAGCACTTCGGCGGCCGCTTCCACCACTCGCGTCTTCCCCGTCCCGGTGGGACCGAGAAACAAGAGCGTCCCGATAGGCCGATGGGGTGGCGTCATACCCGCCAGATAGAGCTGGTAGAGGCCGACCATCGCTTTGACGGCGCGCTGTTGACCGACGATGCGCGCCGAGAGTTGCTCTTCGAACATCTGCGCGCGCGGATTCATCAGATGGGGATTGAGCCGCTTCCAGGTGGCGGCCGGTTGCTCTCCGGTTGAACTGATCATCTCACTGTCCCTCCATTTCTCGTTCGATCTCTCATTCCCTTCACCTCGCATTCACTGGTCCACCGCAACACGGTGCAATGCTTGTTCCAAACGCGAACCAAAAGTGAGACGAACCCGGTATTTGGACTCAATCTCATGTAATCACAACCTTTGCGTTCGCAGAGAGAGGGCTGGAAGAGCGCCTGATCGTTTCAAAGAGGTTTCAGGCCTGAAACAACTCATTTCAGGCTTGAAAGTAGAGTTTCGCTGGATGGAGGCGAATCCCCTCTCAGGTCGCGCATGGTAGCGTGTGTTCTGCCGTCCGAAATCCTAGCGAAAAAGTAACCATCCCCGGAGCCGAGCTCCGGGGCTTTCGGAAGTGGGGGGAATGGCGCGTGAACTAGCGGGCAAGTCACCGACCCCGGAGACCAGCTCCGGGGCTTGGGGAAGCCTCACAGCTTGCCGGGGGGAGCCGCCACTTGGCTAGGGAGGCGGCTTACCCCTCCCCTTGGACCTCCCCATAGCTTGCCTGGGGGGGAGATCTCAAGTGACAGCTCACCGAGCGGTAACGTAACCATCCCCGGAGTCGAGCCCCGGGGCTTTTGGAAGTGGGGTGAATGGCGCGTGAACTAGCGGGCAAGTCACCGACCCCGGAGACCAGCTCCGCGGCCTGGAGAAACCCCGCTGCTTGACAGCGGGGAGCCGTCACTTGGCAGCTAGTGGGACGAGCTATCCTCCCCCCTCTCCGGGAAGCCCCACAGCTTGCCTGTGGGGAGATCTCAAGTGACAGCTCACCGAGCGGTAACGTAACCATCCCCGGAGTCGAGCTCCGGGGCTTTCATAGGGAAGGTGCCGCGCCGGTCAACTAGCTGACCAAGTCACCGACCCCGGAGACCAGCTCCGCGGCCTGGAGAAACCCCGCTGCTTGACAGCGGGGAGCCGTCACTTGGCAGCTAGTGGGACGAGCTATCCTCCCCCCTCTCCGGGAAGCCCCACAGCTTGCCTGTGGGGAGCCGTCACTTGGCAGCTAGGGAGGAAGTCACCGACCCCGGAGACCAGCTCCGGGGCTTGATGGTCATTTCCTCTTCCTCGCCATTTCCCACGATCCACTCACCTCCGGCTCACTTTGCCCACCATCGATCACCGCGTCGACGGAGGTCCTCGAGCGTGGCCTGGAGCTCCCTTTGCCGCCCGGCAATCTCCAGAGGAGAGCCCTCAGCCGGCACGCAGATGGGCCGACCGAGCAGGAGGACGGCCCGGGTGAACGGACGCGGAATCTGGAACCCATCCCAACTGTTGACTTCCCAGTAGTGCTCGGCGGAGATGTGAAATGGCAGGATGGCCGCTCCCGTCCGCATGGCCAATCGAACGGCGCCCGGTTTGGCGACGTAGCGCGGTCCACGCGGGCCATCGATGGTGAACGCCACGTCCACCCCGAAATCGAGGCAGGCGACCATTTGCCGGAAGGCTCGAGTGGCCGCCCGACCGGACGAACCGCGCGCCGCCCCATATCCGAATCGTTGAATGAAGCGGGCGATATACTCCCCATCGAAACTGGGACTGGTCATGACGACGATGCCCCGCTGCCGCCAGAACCACGTCGCCAGGAAAACCCGATTATGCCAGAAGGCGTAGATGATGCGCTGCCCCGATCGCCGAAGCGCTTCATAATGATGCCAATCGACGATCGTCCATCGGACGGTCCGACCGATGAGCGCGATCAATCCGTAGAAGAGGAGGCCTGCCCCTTTGATGAGCCAGCGATCGCGCGCCGGATAGATCGACAGATCGGCCAGCTCGTAGACCTGGCGGAAGAGTTCGACGCGGTCGATCGCCATGCCCCGGGCAGAGCGCTGCGATGGCGACCCGTCGCGCCCCCCGCCGAGAGCCATCGATGGTGGCTGACCGGCCATCGGACGGTTCAGTGCTCCTCTTTCACCTCGCGGAGTTTTTTGATCAGCGCCGGGACCACTTCGAACAGATCTCCCACGATGCCGTAATCGGCGATATCGAAGATGGGCGCTTCGGGATCTTTATTGATGGCCACGATGGTTTTCGATCCCTTCATGCCGACGATATGCTGAATGGCGCCGGAGATCCCCAGGGCGATATACAACTTGGGCGCCACGGTCTGGCCGGAACTACCGATCTGCCGATCCATGGGCAACCACTCGTTATCGCAGATGGGCCGCGAGGCGGCCAGCTCGGCGCCCAGCACTTCGGCCAACTCCTGGGCCAGGGGAATATTATCGGCGCTCTTGATGCCGCGACCGATAGCCACAATGATCTCGGCCTGGGTGAGATCGACCGCCTGCTTGGCTTCGCGAAAGCGCTCCATGGGATGGGTGCGAATCGCTGAGGGGTCGAGGGAGACCTCCACCGGCGTGATCGTCGGCCCCGGAGTGCTCGTCTCCACTTCGTCGCCCCGAAAGGCGCCGGCCTGGAAGCTGACAAAATAGGGGGGATCGCCTTGAACGCGCACGTCGGCGTTCATTTTCCCTTGAAAGATCTGACGAATGAAGACGGGATGGCCATCCTCCAATCGATAGCCGATGCAATCGCTGATGAACCCGCGTCCCAGCGCCGCCGCCAATTTGGGCGCGAAGTCGCGCACCTGATAGGTATGACTCATGATGACCATCTGCGGCTGGCGCGCCTCGATCAGTGGCCGGAGGGCCAGCGTCGTGCCCTCGGGCGTGTAGGTGGCCAGCAACTCGTGTTCGAGCAGGAGCAGCTCATCGCAACGCTTATCGGAGAACGCCGCGGTGAGCGCCGAGAGGTCCTTGCCGAGCACGGCCACCCAGAGCGGTCCGCCGAGGGCATCGGTCAATAATTGACCGGCGCGAAGGGCTTCCCAGGTGGTGGGATTGAGTCGACCTTCGATATGTTCAGCAATGACCAGAATTCCTCGTCCCATATCAAATCACCTTGGCTTCGTGTTTGAGTTTTTCGACCAATTGCGCGGCCACCTCCTCGGGGCTTCCCTCCAGGAGTTGCGTCTCCTTGGTCTTCTGGGGAATGTAGACCTTCTCGACCTGCTGGAGATTCAGGAGCGCCTCACCGAGATGGAGATCATCCCGGCCGAGCGTCCGGATGGGCTTCTTCTTGGCGCCCATGATGCCCTTCAAGGTCGCATAGCGCGGATGGTTGATGCCCGATTGAATGGTCAATACGGCGGGCAACGGCAGTTCGATCCACTGAAACCATCCCGCCTCCAACTCGCGCTTGACTTTGACCTTGCCGTCCAGGATGTGGATCTCCATGACGATGGTGGTATGAGGAATGCCCAACAATTCGGCCAAGATGACGCCGGTCTGGGCGAACCCGAAATCGTCCGACTGAAGGCCGGTGAGGATCAAATCGTATGATTCCCCTTTGATAGCTTCGGCGATGACCCGCGCCGTATTATAGGCATCCAGCCGTTCGAAAGCCGGATCATTCAAATGAATGCCCCGATCGGCGCCTTTGGCGAACGCCTCCCGGATGGCTTGTTGAACGCGAGCCGGCCCCACCGAGCAGATGATCACTTCCCCGCCGAATCGCTCTTTGAGTCGCAGTGCTTCTTCCAGTGCGTAGACGTCGGGCTCGTTGATTTCCCAGCTCAGGTCCTGCTCATCCACCCAGGTCCCATCGGCATTCACCCGGAGAATCGATTCGCGACTGGGGACTTGTTTGAGACAGACGATGATATTCATGATCTCCTCCGACTCAGAGACGATGAACGGTCGACGATGAGCCGCGCGTCGGGCGGTCCCGGCGAGCGGTCCGGTCGCTCATCGTCACTCTTGGTATCGTTTGAATAGCAACGCCACATTGGTCCCTCCGAATCCGAACGAATTGGAGAGGGCGTATCGGACGGATGCCGGACGCGCCTCGTTGGGGACATAATCGAGATCGCAGTCGGGATCGGGCGTCTCGTAGTTGATGGTCGGTGGGATCACCTGTCGATCGATGACCAGCGCCGAGATGCCGCCCTCCAGTCCTCCCGCCGCGCCCAGCAGGTGACCGGTCATCGACTTGGTCGAACTGATGGCCAATCGATAAGCGTGCTCGCCGAACACCTGTTTGATGGCCTCAGTTTCGATCCGATCATTATACTTGGTCGAGGTGCCGTGGGCGTTGATGTAATCGACCTCGTCGGGCGCGATGTTGGCGTCGCGAAGGGCGTTGCGCATGGCGGCGACGGCCCCCTCGCCCCCTTCGGCCGGTTGGGTGATATGGAAGGCGTCGGCCGACATGCCGTAGCCGACGATCTCGGCGTAGATTTTAGCGCCGCGCGCCCGGGCGCGCTCCAGGTCCTCGAGGATGAGGATGCCCGCTCCCTCGCCGATGACGAAGCCGTCTCGATCCCGATCGAAAGGCCGCGAGGCGCGCGCCGGATCATCGTTGCGACGGGAGAGCGCCCGCATGGCGGCGAATCCACCCACGCCCATGGGCGTGACCGCCGCCTCGCTGCCGCCACAGATCATGACGTCGGCATCGCCACGTTGAATCAGGCGGAAGGAATCGCCGATGGCGTGAGCGCCCGCCGAGCAGGCCGTGGCCGCCGCGCAATTGGGTCCCTTGGCGTTGAATCGGATGGAGACCTGGCCGGCGGCCAGATTGATGATGCTGGCGGGAATGAAGAACGGCGAGATGCGCCCCGGGCCGCCGCGCAAGAATTTCTCGTGCTCCCGCTCGATGACCGAGAAGCCGCCGATGCCCGAAGCGATGTACGTCCCCACCCGATGGGCCCAGTCCGGTTCGATGCTCAGACCAGCATCGGCGACAGCCTCCTCGGCCGCGGCCAAGGCGTAGTGGATGAAGGCATCCATTTTCTTGGCTTCTTTCCGTTCGACGAATTTGAGCGGATCGAAATTCTTGACCTCGGCGGCGAATCGCACGGGGAAATCGGAGGCATCGAAGCGGGTGATGTAATCGACGCCGCTCTGGCCCTCCAGGAGCCCTCGCCAGGTCTCCTCCCGCGTCAGCCCGAGGGCACTGACCAGTCCAATCCCGGTGATGACGACCCGTCGCTTCTCGTTCAATGCAATGCTCTCCTCCCTGATCTGAGGCTGATTATTTTTGATGTTGTTCGATATACTCGATGGCATCGCGGACGCTGAGAATCTTCTCGGCGTCCTCGTCGGGGATCTCGATGCCGAATTCCTCTTCGAATCGCATGACCAATTCCACCGTATCCAGCGAATCGGCTCCCAGGTCATCGACAAACCGCGCATTGGGCGTCACTTCGGCCTCATCGACGCCCAATTCTTCGACGATGATCTCTTTGACCTTTTCCTCGATCGATTCCTTTGTCATTGTCTACCCTCCACGGAAAATTAGGTATGTCATTCTATTCGACGATTCCACAGCGAGCAAGCAGTTTCACATGTAAATGCCCCCGTTGATGTTCAACACCTGACCGGTGATGTAGCCGGCCGCTTCCGAAGCGAGAAAGACGACGCCGGCGGCGACATCGCGTCCTTCTCCCACCCGTCCCAGGGGGATGGAGGCGATGAGCTCCTGCCGCCGCTTCTCGTCGAGCGCCTCGGTCATGGCCGTCTCGATGAATCCGGGCGCAATGGCGTTGACGGTGATATTTCGCGAGGCGACTTCCCGGGCCAGCGCTTTGGTGAACCCGATGATGCCCGCCTTGGAGGCGGCATAGTTGGTCTGCCCGGCGTTGCCCATCTGTCCGAGCACCGACGTGATGTTGATGATCCGACCATACCGCGCCCGGAGCATATGCGGCAGCACGGCCTGACAACAGAGATAGACGCTGGTCAGATTCGTCTCAATGACGGCGTTCCAATCCTCCCGCTTCATGCGCAGGAGTAATCCATCGCGCGTGATGCCGGCATTGTTGACCAGGACGTCAATCCGACCGTACTGGCGCTTGGCCTCCGTCACTGCAGCGGTCACTTGTTCGGCGACGGTGACGTCGGCTTTCAGCGGCAAGGCTCGTCGCCCCAGTTGCTCGATCTCTTCGGCGACGACTCGCAACCGATCTTCGCTCCGAGCCAGAAGGACGAGGTCGGCGCCCGCCCGTGCCAGCGCCAGAGCCGTATCCCGGCCAATGCCTCGCGAAGCGCCGGTCACTATGGCCACCCGTTCCGTCAAATCGATCATAGACTCACCACCTCATGATGACGGCGCCGTAGGTGACGCCGGCGCCGAAACTGGCCATCATGATCGTATCGCCGGGGCGAACCCGCCCGGCGCGCACGCATTCGTCCAATCCGATGGGAATGGATGCCGACGACGTATTCCCGATGCGATCGATGTTGGAATACACTCTCGCCGGGTCGATCCCCAATCGCGCCGTCACCGCCTCGGTGATGCGCTGATTGGCTTGATGGGGGAGGAACAGATCGATATCGTTGGGCGCCATCTTCAGTTCATCGAGGGCCTCCCGGCTGATCTGCGTCAAATTGCGCACGGCCACCTTGAACAGCTCATTACCTCGCATCTTGATGTAATGGAGCCTCTTCTTGACCGTCTCTTCGGACGCCGGATAGCGCGTGCCGCCGCCCGGCGTATAGAGGTAGTCGGCCAGAGTGCCATCGCTGCGAATGCGCGCCGCCAGGATACCCTTGGGTGCCTCGGTGGCCCGAATGACGGCTGCGCCCGCGCCATCGCCGAAGATGACGCAGGTGGATCGATCGGTGTAATCGACGTAGCGACTGAGAAGCTCGGCGCCGATCAACAGGACCGTCCGACAGCGCCCCGATTTGATGACGCCTTCGGCCACGGTGAGCCCGTAGAGGAAGCCAGAGCAGGCCGCGGCCATATCATAGGCAGCGGCGCGCTTGGCGCCGAGCGCTGATTGAATGAAACAGGCGGTGGCGGGCAACATCATATCCGGGCAGACGGTGGCGCAGATGATCATATCCAACTCCGCCGGATCGACCCCGGCCATATCCAGCGCCCGACGGGCGGCGGCGGTGGCAAACAGCGACGTGTACTCGCCCGGGCCCGCGATGTGTCGCTGGCGAATGCCCGTCCGGGTCACGATCCATTCATCCGAGGTATCGACCATCTTCTCCAGTTGATCATTGGTGAGCACGTTCTCCGGCAGCGCGTGGCCGGTTCCGATGATGGCAGCGTTCAATGGACTCATGATGGGGCTCCCTCTGGCAACAGTATGGACTTCTGATCCAACTTCTCCATTTCCCGTTCGATGCGGCTCGGAACCCGCTTCTGGCAGAGCTCAGCGGCCACCCGGATGGCATTCTGGATGGCGCGACCGGTGGACCGGCCATGACTGATGACCACCACGTTCTTGACGCCGAGCAGTGGTGCTCCGCCGAACGCCTCGTAGCCGAACCGCCGCTTGATCTTCTCCAGGGCGGACCGCGACAAGAGCGCGCCCATCTCGGTTTGCGCGTGACTCAGGAGTTCCTCCTCCAGCACCTTGAACAGGAATGGCGGCAAGCCTTCGCTCACCTTCAAGATGACGTTCCCGGTGAATCCGTCGCAGACGATGACGTCGACGCGCCCCCGGTAGATCTCTTGTCCCTCCACGTTGCCCACGAATCGGAGATTCGATTTTCTCAGGAGTTGATAGGCTTCGCGGGTCAGCTCATTACCCTTCAACTGCTCCTCGCCGATGGAGATCAATCCCACCGATGGAGACTCCACGCCCATGATCGTGCGGGCGAAAATATCTCCCATCAGAGCGAACTGAAGCAAGTGGACCGGCTTGCACTCGGCATTGGCGCCCACATCGAGCAGGATGGTCCAGCGGCCGCTGAGAGTGGGCAGGACGGCGGCGAGCGCCGGTCGATCGATCTGCCCCAGGGGTTTGATGACCATCTTGGCGATGGCCATGATGGCGCCGGTATTACCGGCACTGACGAAGCCATCGGCCAAGCCCTCGCGCACCAGGCGCATGCCCACGCGAATGGTGGAATTGTGCTTGCGGCGAATGGCCTGAAACAGGGGTTCGTCCATAGCGATGATCTCGGGGGCATCGATGAGTCGGATGGCGCGCTCCTCGGTGCCGCCCTGGCGTTCCAGCTCCGCGCGCACCCGATCGCGGGGACCGACCAGCAACACTTCTACATCGAGCTGGCGCACGGCCTGGATGGCGCCCTCCACCTCGCTTCGGGGCGCATGATCCCCCCCCATGGCATCAAGGACGATTCTCGTCATGGGACGCTATTCTTCTTCGATTTCGATCACCCGTCGGCCTTTGTAAAAACCGCATTTGGGGCAGACGCGATGCGGTGGAACCGGTTCGTGGCAATTGGGACACTCGGTGATCGTGGGCGCTCGCAGGGCATCATGCGCCCGACGTTTGCCACGACGCGATCGCGAATGTCGTCGTTTGGGATTGGCCATATCGTTCCTTCCTCCACGTCACATCGATCTCTTCAAATCGCGGAGCGCGCTCCAATAGGGCGCCACCGTCTCTTCGGCGCAGGAGCAACTCTCTTTGTTCAAATCGATACCACACTGGGGACACAAGCCTCGGCAGCTCGGCGCACACAACCAGCGAAACGGGAGCGCCAGGAAGATCTGCTCTCGCACCAGGCCATCGACGTCGATTTTTTCATCCCGATAGAAGCCATAGGCGAGATCTTTGGGCGTCAACGGCACATCCTCTTCCGGAGTCAGCGTCTCGATCGGCGCGTAAAACAGATCGAACTCCACGTCGATGGGCACGAGGAAATACGTGAGGCATCGATCGCAGGGAACCTCCACGGCGGCTTCCAATCGCCCGCGAACGCGGACGTCCCGGCCGGTGGCCCAGCGCGCCACCAATCGAACCTTCGGCGCTGTCTTCAGGCGAAGGTCAGGATCCTGCAGATCGAACTGCTCGTCATAGCGATGCTCAACGCGCAGTTCCTCGTCCTCGAGCTGTGTCAGATCAATGTACATTACAAATTCGCCTTATTATAGCGAGCATCAGGATGTTGTCAATCGAAACTCACCTGCAAAAAGTAACAGAACCGACGGCGAAATTCAAATCACAACGAGGCATGCCGGAGCCGGGCTCCGGGGACGGTGACCGCTCCGGGCTGGCCGGCGACCGCGATCTCTCCCAGCGGACGCGCCACGAGCTTCTTTGGTGGAGGGCCTCCCCACTAGCCGACAATTGACCCCTCCCCGCCGTCCAGCAGCGGGGCTTCCCCGAAGCCCCCGAAGCTCGCCTCCAGGGTCCGTGACGCGATCAGCTCGTCACTCCAGTGCCCGTCCCTCTCTCGAATCGAGATTCGGCGCGCTTCCTGATCCATCCCAATCGGCGACCATCGCCCTCTCGCTTGACCCTTCTCAGATTCCCCTCTATGATTAGCCATTCGGCGAATCGATGATGAAACTGCTCATTCGACATGGGCTGGTTGTCGATCCCACTCAAGCGCTCGAAGAACCGCTGGACGTTCTCATCGAAGATGGTCGGATCGCCGCTCTGGACGCCGACATCTCGACGTCCGACGTTCGAGTGATTGACGCCACGGGGTGCGTCGTCGCCCCCGGATTCATCGATCTTCACACTCATCTTCGAGAACCGGGCGAGGAGTACAAGGAGACGATCAAAACCGGCGCCGAGGCCGCTGCCGCCGGAGGCTTCACCTCCATCGCCGCCATGCCCAATACGCACCCAGTTAATGATAATGCGGCGGTCACCCGATTCATCATCGAACAAGCCGCCGAGGAGGCCCCGGTCAACGTCTTCCCCATCGGCGCCATCACCGCTCGATCGCAGGGCGAGACGCTCGCTGAGATCGGCGAGATGGTCCAGGCGGGAGCAGTGGCCATCAGCGATGACGGCCGTCCGGTGATGAACGCGCAGGTCATGCGTCGGGCCATGGAATACGCCAAGCAATTGGACATCCCGGTCATCGATCACTGTCAGGATCTGAACCTCTCCGGCGATGGCGTCATGCATGAAGGGTATTTCTCGACCCTGTTGGGCTTGAAAGGCATTCCTGCGGTGGCCGAGGAAGTTCAAGTGGCTCGGGATATCTTGCTGGCCGAATTGACCGGGGCGCGGGTTCATCTGGCTCACCTCAGTACGGCGGGCTCGGTGGAACTGGTGCGCCGGGCCAAGCGCAAAGGGATTCCCATCAGTTGCGAAGTCTGTCCGCATCACTTCACGCTCACTGATGAAGCGGTGATCGGCTACGATACGAACACCAAGATGTATCCTCCGCTCCGCAGCCAGCGAGACGTCGATAGTCTGCTCGATGCCATCGCCGACGGCACGATCGACGCCATCGCCACCGATCATGCTCCCCACCATCTGGATGAGAAAATGCTCGATTATGATCAGGCGCCCTTCGGGATCGTGGGATTGGAGACGGCGTTCGGTCTGGCGATGACCCGGCTGGTCGATACAGGACGGATCGGACTCAGTCGGTTGATCGAGTTGCTCTCGTCGGCGCCAGCGCGGATCCTCGGCCTGGATCGCGGCACCCTGCGCGTCGGGGCGGTGGCCGACGTCACCATCTTCGATCCCCAGCGGGAGTGGATCGTCGATGTCGAACAGTTCAGATCGAAAAGCCGCAACTCGCCGTTCCACGGCTGGAAGTTGAAAGGGATCATCAAAGCCACGATCGTCGGCGGAGAGATCGTATTCGAGGCGTCGGACACCTCTTCGGAGACGGACTCGACGGAGTGAAACTTTCCCCTGCAGGTCACGTATGACGAAACGGACCGACGCTATGGATGTGAGCACGGCAATCGCGGCTGGTTATGGGAACGAGGAAGCGATGGCGCGGGCCGTCCAGAGCGACCCATTCGAACACATCGTTCATCGCTATCACCGACCGGTGACGGCGTTCATCTACCGTATGGTGGGCGATTACGAGACGGCGCTCGATCTGGCGCAGGAGGTGTTTTTGAAAGTCTACGCGGCGCTGGATCGGTACGATGAGCGGTTCAAGTTCAGCACCTGGCTGTTCAAGATCGCTTCCAACCACACCATCGACTACCTGCGCAAACAGACGCACCGCACCCACTCGCTGGATGCCGTCGAGGAGGATTCAGAGATTCACCTTCCCGAGCTGATCTCTCCGGAACCCTCGCCGGAGCGCCAATCGATCCTGCGCGAGCAGCGCGCGCTCATCGAGGCGGCGATCGCCGAACTGCCCCTGCCTTACCGGCAGGTGATCGTGCTGCGGCACGTGGCGGAGCTCTCATATGAAGAAATCGCTCAGGTCACCGGACTCCCGTTGGGGACGGTGAAAAACCGCATCTTCCGGGCGCGCGAGGCGATCCGGAAGAAACTCATCCAGATGGGAATCGACGGAACGGAATGAACTGCGATCGGGAAAAACTCTATCTTTATCTGGAGGGGGCGCTGAACCCTTCGGAGCACGCCGAGGTGAGCGCTCATCTGCAAACCTGTGGCGCCTGTGCCGCCGAGCTGCAGAGCCAACGGGCGGTGATGGATGAACTGGACCGGCTCGCCGACGTGCCGTTGCCCGAATGGCTGCCGGAGCGCATCATCCAACGCGTGTCCGAGGACGTGACCATGGCGTGGCAGACCAAGGCCGAGCGACGCCGAGCCCTTCTGGTGGCCGTGGGATTGACCGCGATCACCTGTGCCCTGTTGAGTCTTCCCACGCTGGCCGGTTATCTGAGAACGGCCTGGGTCGGTCTTCATCTGGCCGGACGCCTGATGTGGGATCTCATCGCGGTGAGCCTCAAGGCCGTGTCGCTGGTCACCATTGGCCTGCTCCACGACGTGGCCGGCGAGACCGAACTCACCGTCCTTCTCGCCCTCCTCACGGGAGTGACGATCAGCCTCATCGTGGCTCATCGCACCTGGCCGTCGGCGTCTCTGGAGAGGAGATGAGAGCGCGTCCGGGCATCACTCTGTCGTGTGCTCTTCTGCTGATCGGCTCATCGGCATTCGCCGCCCGATCGGTCGATGCCGATGTGGCCAGCGCGCCTCGCGTCATTCGCCCTCACGAGACGGTATCCGATGTCGTCGTTCGCGGTCGACGATTGGACGTCCTGGGACGGGTGGAAGGAAGCATTCTGGTCATGGGCGATGATGCCATCATCGAAGGCCGCGTTGATGGCGATGCCATCGTCCTCGGTGGGGATCTCATTCAGCGACGGCGAGGATCCATCGGCGGCGACGTCATCGTCATCGGAGGACAGTATCAACGGGCGGCAGAGGCTCCTCCATTGCATCCATCCTCCAAGATCATCGAGATCCGCGAATATGGCCAATCATTACGAGAGTCCTTTCGGCATCCCTGGCGAGCCATCCTGGCGCCTCAGATCACTCCGGCGGCCCTCGGACAGCGCGCTCTCGGTCTGCTCCTCTATTTCCTCATCGCCCTGCTCCTCATTGCTCTGATGCCCTCGCCCATCAATCGAGCCATTCAGATGCTCAGACGGCACTCTCGACGCCTCGGCCTTTTCGGTCTGTTGGCGCTGTTGTTGCTGTTCATCGTCTTGCTGGTCATCGTACGATTCCTGCCCATGGCGTTGGCCGTACCGATGACGCTCTTTGTGTGGCTCATCTCGCTGGGCGCTTATCTGTTGGGGAGCCTGGCCGTCCATCTGGTGATCGGCCGCTGGATTCAGAGCAAGCTGGAGCGCTCCCCGAACCCGTCCACGATTATGGCCCTCCTTTACGGGATGGTGGTCATCGCCATTCTCACGGCGCTTCCCATCATCGGACCGGTGATGCTTCTCCTGCTCGTGACTTTGAGTCTGGGCGTAGCTCTCCGACTCCCCTTCCAGGCGCGAGAGCTTCGAGCGTAGCCGTCCCCACTGCCGGATACAGTCGTGCCGATGATGGAATCGTCCCGGCGATCCGAGAAGCGGTTGGACGAGGACAGCACATGAAGAGAGCAGGGGGGATTGACGATCAGGAGACAGGTTCCGCCGCCCGAACGGTGAGAAGAACAGGATGTCCTCTCTCGCTGCGAAACGCGCCGCGCCGCTCGTCTGAGCCGGGGCTCGGCGGGAAGGAGTTCGTGTGGCGTGACCTCGTTGGACGAAGACGCGATCGCTCATGTATAATTGCAAGGTGGGCTTGGAGTGGGTCGGACGGTCGCTTGCTCACCGCCCTTCGGGGTGCTGAGCAAGAGGAAAGTCCGAACACCACAGGGCAGCGGGCTGGGTAACACCCAGGCAGGTGCGCTCCCGGGAGGTCGCCACGATGAGGGCGTCCTTCTTCGGAGCGCGTCTGACGACAAGTGCAACAGAGAGCAGACCAGCCGTGCCAGAGGGTGCGCTCCCTCGCCACGAGCACGGTGATGGGTGAAACGGTGGGGTAAGAGCCCACCAGCGGGCGTGGTGACACGCTCGGCTAGGCAAACTCCCCGCGGTGCAAGACCAAATAGGGAGGCGGTAACAGGGTGGCCCGTCCGAGCACCGTTGGGCTTCTCAAAGAGGCCCGCGGTCCCGTCTCCGGGTAGGTCGCTCGAGCCGTTGAGTAATCAACGGCCTAGATGAATGACCGTCCTCCGCTCGCTTCGGGCGGAGACAGAATTCGGCTTACAGACCTGCTCCAAGCCCATCCCCAATGCCTGTCCAGTGATCCCACTTCGGCCGCCAAGAGTGACGCGGCGCCCGCGGACCTCAGAGCTTCACGACATTCTCTGCTTGCAACCCCTTGGGTCCTTCGATGAGGTCGAATTCGACCAACTGACCCTGCCGGAGCGATTTGTACCCGTCCTCCTGAATGGCCGTGTAATGGACGAAAATGTCCGGTTGACCATCTCCCTGTTCGATGAACCCGTATCCTTTATTGTTATTGAACCACTTGACTCTGCCTCGCATTCTCGGCATACGTCTCAACCTCCCTGGAAAAACTCGATGACCGGACGACGGCCCTGGCGCGGCCAGAAATCGAGCGATGGCATGGGAGAGAGAACGCTCCATCATCAACGACGCCCGCGGCGAGGAGAGCGCTCCGCGAAAGTGACGGCCGCGCCGGGTGGAGAACCGATGGGAAGAGCGCGACGGGCGCCGCCACACCCGCCTTCGCCGACGGCCAGCGGGAACTCCTGGAAAGCGTCAGCCGGTGCTGATCATTGTCATCAAGGGGGAACCATCTCTCATGAAGGCGACACGGGGCGTCAGTCCATTGGCTCTCGAGGATCGTTTCCATCTCACCCGCTCCAGACCGACGGCCAAAGCCGACCATCGACAGAACTGTCTCGCCCGATGCCCAACCTGTTGCACCGCTTCGCCCTGCCGCTCGGTCATCACTGGCATTGAGTCTTCGTATCGCCAAGACTCAAACGACCCACATCAATGGAATTTGACTCGACATTGCGGGATACTATAGCAAGTTTGGAATGAAGTCAAGAAATTTTTCCACGTTCTCGAAGGGTTTGGCCGATGGAGTGGCTATATGAGACCCTCGACGAGGAGGGCGAGGAGAAGCAGACCGAGTCCCACTCGATACCACACGAAGACGTACACCGTATGGGTGCGAAGATAGCGCAGGAGGAAGGCGATGGCCAGGTATCCACTCACCAACGCCACGCCAGTGGCCACCAACAACGGGACGCCCAGATGGGGGCCCAGCGCGGGACGAATGCGGTACAGCTCGTAAAGGCCACTGCCGGCAACTGCCGGGATACTCAACAGGAACGAGAAGCGCGCCGCCGTCTCCCGGGTGAGACCCAGGAACAGGCCAGCGGTGATCGTCGTTCCCGACCGAGATGATCCGGGAATGAGGGCGGCCGCCTGAGCCAGTCCGATGATGACGGCATCCATCCACGTGAGGTGAGGCAACGCTCGCCGGCGCGACGAGAGACGTTCGGCCAGAGCGAGAAGCAGGGCCAGGATGATCAATGCGCCGGCAATGATCCAGAGCGACCGCGCTTCCGACTCGATGAACTCTTCCAGGGCCACGCCGAACACCACAATGGGGACCGTTCCCACGATCACATACCAGGCCAACCGGGCATCCACCGAGTCGAACGGTCGCCTCTGCCGAAGCGCGGTCACGAAGGCCACGGTCAACCGGAGGATGTCGTGACGGAAATACACGAGGATGGCGGCCATCGTCCCCAGTTGAATGATGGCCGAGGCCGCCGCACCGGGATCGTTCCACGAATGCCCGGAATCGATGAGTTTGATGACGGCCGGGACGATGCGCAGATGGGCCGTACTGCTGATGGGCAGGAATTCGGTCAATCCCTGCACGAGGCCGAGGACGATGGCTTCCAGCAATGACATCGGCGCGATCCTAGATCTCGATGATCACCGGAATGATCAGTGGATAGCGATCGGTGCGCCGCGCGATGAACCGCTTCAGCGCGACGCGAATCTTCTCTTTCATGACGGCCCAGTCGGTGCTCTCATCCTGACTGGAGGCCGCCACCGTATCGATGACCACCTGGCGGGCCTCATCGAGCAGTTCGTCGGTGCCATTGTGGCTGACGAATCCTCGAGTGATGATCTCCGGCACGCCCTCGAGCTCTCCGGTGACTTCATTGATGGTCACAATAGGCAGCAGGAAGCCATCGGCGGCCAGATGACGACGGTCGCGCACGACGACTTCTTCGACCTCCTCGAAGCCCGCCTCATCGATGAGAATGCGGCCGACCGGGACGCGTTCGGCGCTCACCCGCGCCTCGTGGGGGCTCAATTCGATGATCTGACCGTTCTCGGCGACCAACACGCGGTGGGGATCCCATCCCAACGACAGAGCGAATTCCCGGTGGCGGCACAACCGACGATAATCGCCATGGATGGGTATGAGGTATCGAGGACGAACGGCGTCCAGCAGCATCTTGAGATCTTCCTGGGATGGGTGGCCCGAGACGTGAACCGGGCGCACCGATTCGTCGATGACGCGTCCACCGCGGCGATAGATGTGATCGATCAATCGGGCGATGGCCTTCTCATTGCCGGGAATGATGCGCGCCGAGAGCACCACGGTATCTCCCGGTTCGATGGTCACCTGCTTGTAGGACCCGGTGGCCATGCGCGCCAGCGCTGACATCGGTTCGCCCTGACATCCGGTGACCAGCATGACCACCTCTTCCTTGGGCATGCGACCGAGAGCGTTCACCGGCACGAGCAATCCCGGCGGCACGTCCAGGAACCCTTCATCGATCGCCGTCTCCACCATGCGCACCATGGTGCGGCCGAGCAGGACGACCCGACACCCATAGTCGTGAGCCAGGTGGAGGATCAATTGAATCCGATGGATGGAGGAGGCGAAGCAACCGAAGATGAGACGCCCGGGCGCCGTCTCGAAGATCTCTTCGAACGCGGGAATCACGGCCCGCTCCGACGGCGTTCGTCCGGGGCGCTCCACATTGGTGGAATCGGCGAGCACAGCCAGCACGCCCTGATCGCCGATGGCCCGCAGGCGATCGATATCCAGCGGCTGGCCGATGACCGGCGTCTCGTCGAGCTTGAAGTCGGTGGCATGAACCACCATGCCCACCGGCGTCTGAATGGCCACCACCAGGCAATCGATAGTACTGTGCGTGGAGCGAACGAACTCGATATCGAATGGGGGGACCCGGATGCGGTCGCCCGGTTCGACCGGATGAAGCTCGGCCTCGCCGAGCAGTCCGTGTTCGGCCAGTTTATGGTCGAGCACGGCCAAGGTGAATCGCGTCCCGTAGACGGGAGCGTTCACCGATCTCAACAGGTAAGGGACGGCTCCGATGTGATCTTCGTGCGGATGGGTGAGGATGATGGCCTTCAACTGAGCGGCGTGCTGCTGAACGAAGGTGAAATCGGGGATGACCACATCGACGCCGGGAAGGCTCTCGTCGGGAAACATCATCCCGGCGTCGATGAGGATCATCTCCTCTCCCCATCGCCAGGCCATGGCATTGATCCCGAACTCGCCCAATCCGCCGAGGGGGATGATGTCCAGCTTGTCTGATCCCGCGCGGGGCGCTCTCCGTTCCTCCACGACGCTTCCCATCACACGAGCGCAATGTCAAAACGCTCCTGATGCAGGAGCGGATCAGTTTCGATGTTCACTTTCCCTTTCAAGTACGATTCCATCGCTTCCAGCACCTGAGGGTACTTCTCCCGTAACGCCCGCTCGACGACCGGATGCACGCGCAAGACCACTTCTTTCGCGCCTTCGGCCTGGCTGGCCAGACGGCGGACTTCGTCGAACATCTCGTAACACACCGTCTCAGGCGACTTGATCATCCCGCGGCCATGACAATAGGGGCAGGGTTCGCAAAGCGATCGTTCCAGGCTCTGGCGGACGCGCTTGCGGGTGATGGCCACGAGTCCGAAATCGTTGAATGAGAGGATCTTGGCCGGGGCGCGATCCTTCTTCAATTCCTCCTCCAGCACCTGCATGACCTTCTGGCGGTTCTTCCGCTCTTCCATGTCGATGAAGTCCAGCACGATGATCCCGCCCAGATCCCGCAATCGAATCTGCCGAGCGATCTCCCGCGCCGCTTCGATGTTGGTGCGGGTGATGGTATCCTCGAAGCTGTGCGTCTTGCCCACGAACTTCCCCGTATTGACATCGATGGCCACCAGGGCTTCCGTTTGATTGATGACGATGTATCCGCCGGATTTGAGCCACACGCGCGGTCGGATGCTCTTTTCGATCTCCGGTTGCACACCATACTGTTCGAAGATGGGCGTATCCCGCGTGTAGAGTTTCACTCGGGGGACGAGATCCGGCTGAAAGTGATTCACGAAGTCCAGGATCCTGGTGTACTCCTCCTCGCTATCGACGCGGATGGCGGTGAATTCCTGGGACAACCGATCGCGCAAGATGCGCTGCACGAGGTCCACTTCTCGATACAGGAGAGCGGGCGCCTTGACCTTCTCCGCGCGACGCAGGATATCGTTCCAGGTGCGCACCAGATACTTCATATCGGCGGACAATTCGGCTTCGGTGCGACCTTCGGCGGCGGTGCGCACGATGAAGCCCCCGGCGGCTTTGTGACGAGACCGGAGCTTGGCGGCCAGCCGCCGCAATCGCGTCCGCTCCGCCTGCGAGGGAATGCGCCGCGAGACGCCAACATGGGACACTGTCGGCATATAGACCAGGAAGCGGCCGGGCAGAACGATGTGCGTCGTCACCCGCGCGCCCTTATTGCCGATCGGCTCCTTGGCGATCTGAACGAGGAGTTCTTGACCTTCGTGCAACAACTCGGTGATGGTCGGTGAGGCCGTCGTCGCCGTCGATGATGATCCGCCGGCATCGCCTCCGGCGTTCTGGCGAGTCGATCGTCGGCGGCGCACTTTGCGGCGAGCGGCGAACTCGGCTCTCGGCCGACGGTGTCGCAGCGAGGCCTCGGCGTCGTCCAGTGGCGGATCAGTCTCCGCCTCCGAGCGCTCGGCAGGAGGGGCTGAAGGAGGCTCTCCGGCCGCGGGCCCAGAAGGAGCGGCCGTCGAGCGGTCCGCCTGTTGAGCGCGCCCCTCTTCCGGGTGAGACTCTCCTTCTCCGGCGGACGATGGTCCGGGGCCCGCCTCGGGGGCGGCCTCCTCGGCTCCCCAAGCGCCCGTTCTCTCCGGGGCCTCGGATTCTCTCTCCTCGGCGGCTTCGACAGCCGAGGGAGGAGAAGACATCGACGCCGAGGATTCGTCCTGTGGAGGTGGCGTCTCCTCGGTCACGGAGGCTTCCTCCGATGCCTCTTCCGGTTCATCGACGACCCGTTCTAATTGCTCGCCGGTGCCGAAACTGAGAGGAACCGATCCCACGGTGATGCCCTCTGCGGGGCGATGGTGTTCGCCCTCGCTCTCTTGGACCTCTTCGCGATGGACGGCGCCGATGAGCTTCTCCTCGATGATGGCATCCTTGAGGTCGACTTCCGCGTCGTCGCCCACCGATGAGGCTGGTGACGATTCCGGGATGAGGTCTTCGGTGATCGTCTCGATGAGTTCGGCCATCTGTTCATCGTACTCCCTCTCACCGGCCGGGAGAGGGCTCTCTCTCTCCTCGCCTTTGGGCTCCTCCTCGGCCTGAGCGATCGCTTCCAGGAGTTCTTCGACCTCCTGTTGGCTGACTTCTTCTGGGGAGGGAGTCTTCTCTTCCACGGGAGCCTCCGCGGGAGCCGAGGCGACCCGTTTGGGCTCTCGTCGAGAAGGCTCATACTCGATCTCCTCGCTGTCCAGAACATCGGTCACGTAAAGGAACGCATCCCGGTCCAGGCCAATATCGATGAACGCCGATTGCATGCCCGGCAACACCTTGGTGACTCGTCCCTTGTAAATATTCCCCGCCATCACGTCGCTCTGGTCGCTGAGCCGTTCGATGTAATACTCGGTGAGTTGGCCATCATCGAGGATGGCGATCTTCCTCTCGAATCCGTTAAAACTGATGATCATCTCTTTTGCCATATGTTACCCTCCTTCGGAGAACCTTCTCCGTGAGCGACCTGTTTGTGATTGTTGTCCTCGACGGTCATCGGTCGCCGTTCGGTTCTCATTCTCATTAACACGTCAATTGACATAGCGGTGAAATCGGACGCTGGCGATCAACCCGAGAGCCATGAACGTCGTCATCATGGACGATCCGCCATAACTCATGAGCGGGAGGGGAATCCCCATGATGGGGAGCAATCCCACGACCATGCCGATATTGACGATGATGTGGAATCCTAACAGACACACCAATCCCGCGGTCAAAATCGTCCCGAGTTGATCCCGTGCTCGTCTGGCATGATCAATGGCGCGCATGAGAATAAATAAGTATAACCCCAGGACGATCACCATACCAACGAACCCCGTCTCCTCGGCGACCACCGAGGCGATGAAATCGGTGTGCGGATAGGGCAGGAATTTCAGCCGGCTCTGCGTACCTTGGGCGATGCCCTTGCCCCACAGGCCTCCGGAACCGACGGCGATGTTCGACTGCATCGTATGGTACCCGAATCCCCAGGGATCCACGCGCTCCGGATGGAGAATGGCTTCGATCCGTTGCAATTGATAGGGTTTCAAAAAATAGCGGCGTCCCTGCCACCCCGCCGCCATGACGAGCACCAGCAAGAGGCTCCCGGTGATCACCCATCGAGGACGAATCCCGGCCACGAACACGGCCCCGGCCAATGCCGGCAAATAGGTGATCGCCGTGCCTTGATCGGGCTCCAGGACGATCAGGATCATGGGAACCAGAATGAGGGCGGTCGCTCTGGTCAATTGCCCCATCGTCAGGTAAGGATCGATTCGGCCCCTCCTCTCCTCCTGCGCCTTGGTCAGATAGAGCGCCAGCGCCAGGACGCTGGCCAGTTTCGCGAACTCCGACGGTTGAATACTCACCCCACCGATGCGGAACCAGGCGCGAGCTCCGTTGACCTCGGTTCCGGCGATGAGGACGAGGATGAGCAACCCGATGGCCCCGGCATACCACATCCAGGCCATCTCGGCCAGTCGCCGATAGTCGATGAGCGCCAACCCGATCATGCCCACGAGGCCCAATCCGATCCAGGCCAGTTGGCGCATCCAGAAATCCTGGCCGGGCTGGGCACTATGGATCTCCACGACGCCCAATCCGGCCAACCCCAGGGCGGCCAGCAACAACCACCAATCGAAGTCCACCCAGACCCGGGATCGTCTCTGGGCGCGTCTGTTCATGGGCGTTTCCTCATCGTCGAGCGAGGCTGGTTCGCGGCCGGATCGGCCGATTGACTCTCTGGCGGCGACGCGGTCGCGGCCTCGGGACCGGCAGCCGGTGACCGCGTCGACGACGGAGCCGGTTGAATCCGACGGCGCTCGGATCGCATCGCCCCGGGCGGCTCATCGGGGGCGCGCTCGATGAGCTCACCATGTTCGCCCTCACCGCGATCGGACGGCGGCCGCGTCTCCGTTGGCTCTGCCGGTCGATCCGACGTCGATGACGCCGTCTGCGAAACCGGCTCCCCGTCGCTCGATGGCCCGGTGGAGGAAGGCGGCGTCTGTCGAGCGACCTCCACCTCTTCGGGGACGCCGTAGTGCTTATTGCGATAAGCCTCAAAAATGGCGCGAGCGATGGGCGCACTATACGTCCCTCCGAATCCCACATTCTCCACCAGCACGACCACGGCGATCTCAGGCCGCGATCGCGGAGCGAAGGCGACGAACCAGGCGTGGTCTTTGAGCTTCCCCCCGGCCTTGTGAGTGGCCACGACCTGAGCCGTTCCCGTCTTGCCGCTCACGTCGAATCCCACGACCCGCGCCCGCGTCCCCGTCCCCTGCTCGTTGACCACTCCCCATAGACTGTAGCGAATCATCTCGCAGGTGCGCTGGTGAAGCGGAACGACGACGACATCATCCCCCTGATAACTCAGGCGCTGCCCCGGGGGGCCAGCCTCCAGGAAGACGTGGGGCCGATGAAGGATCCCTCCCATCGCAATCCCAGCCACCGCCCGCAACAACTGCAGCGGCGTGACGGCGACCGAGCCCTGACCGATGGCGGCGATCACCGTATCGAAATCTCGCCAGATGGGATCCTTGGGATTCAATCGCGCCTTGACCTCGGGACCGGGAATGATCCCTCCGCGCTCGTTGGGGAGATCGATACCCGTCGGCTGTCCCATTCCCAATCGTTTCACCCACTCGTGCATTCGGCGAATGCCCAGTTTCAATCCCAACCGATAGAAATAGCCATCGCAGGAGACGACCAACGCGCGATGCAGATCGGGCATGCCATGCGCGCCCATACATCGGACGAAGCGCCGACCCACTTGCAATCCTCCACCGCACATCAGGCGCGAATCCTTCACCGAGATCACGCCTTCCTCGAGCGCCGCTGTGGCCACCAGGACTTTCCAGGTCGATCCGGTGGGGTAGAGACCCTGAATGGCGCGATTGTAGAGCGGGTGATCGGGATCGGTCACCAGACGACGAAACTCGGCCTTCCCCTCGGGCGTGTTGATGCGCGCGGCGAACAGGTTGGGATCGAATGCCGGATGACTGACCATGGCCAGGATTTCGCCAGTTCGCGGATCCATGGCCACCACCACCCCTCGTCGACGGCCCAATTGCTGTTCGGCGACCCGCTGCAGATCCAGATCGATGGTCAACCGGATGGATCGGCCGGGTATGGGGTCGATCTGCTCGATCTGGCTGATCTCTCGACCGGCACTATCGACGACGACGCGCCGAATGCCATCGCGCCCGCGGAGCAGCCGATCGTACACTTTTTCCACTCCCGCCTTCCCGATGATATCGCCGGGTCGATAGCCTTCATACTCGGGCCGGGCCAATTCCCGCTGGGAGATCTCGCCCACATACCCGAGCACGTGAGCCAACAGCCGCCCGTAGGGATACCGCCGCTGCGGTTGCTCGATCACGTCCAGTTCCGGATACTCCAGTTGATGAGCGCGCACCCAGGCCACGTCAGCCGGGTCGGCATTGGCCTCGATGACCATGGGATAGTAGAGCGGTTGCCGGCGGGCCACCTCCAGTCGGGCCCGGACGAAGTCCCGGTCCAGCGTGACGCCCTGGGCGATGAGTTCGTCGACGAGGTCCAGGACGCTCTTGCCCCGGGCTTTGACTTCCTCGCGATTGACGATGATGCTCAACGTCGGTCGATTATCGACCAGGACGCGCCCCTCCCGATCGAGGATGAGGCCGCGAGGGGCCGCAATGGGGATGGTCTTCAATCGATTGCTCTCGGCCGCCCTGACGTATTCTTCGTGATGAATCACCTGCAACGACCACAGCCGAAATCCCAGGATGGCGAAGGCGGCGACCAGCAGATATTGAATCATGGCCAACCGCGATTGACCATCAAAGCGCTGTCCTCTGCCTCGCTCTATACTTCTCATAGTCTCGGACGTCTCCGCCGATACCGGCGCGCCCACAGCCGAGTGGGCCGCGATGGTCGCTCTTGCATGAACAGATCCAACACATGGAACCCCACGGCCGCCCCGATCACATTGGCCGTCAGGTACCATCCCAGATAGTGCATGAGCTGTTGGCCGACCGGCTGGACGAGCAACCGAACGCCGAACAGGGCGTGCAAGCCGATGAACAGGAAACCGTTGACCAGGGCCGCCGCCCCCATCACCAGGAGCCGAGGGATCATGTGATCCAGGGCGAGATGTTCGCTCAGCAGGCTGGCGCCGTAGCCGATCACCGTCTTGGTGAAGCTCTGAGTCCCCAGCAGTCCTCCGGAAAAGCTATCCTGGACCAACCCCGAACCCGCCGCCACCCAAATCGTGCGCTTCGGGTTCCTCCCGAAACTGGTGTATACGGTCATGATTAACACGAGATCGAGATAGTTCAGATCGAAGTGCTCGAAGCGAAGATAGCGCGCAATGAGTAATTGCAGCAGCAAGGCTGCTCCCACTGAAACGGCGATCTTCGTCGAATTCACTCCGTCTGACGCACGGGGCCCGAGTGCTGCGGGCGAAGCGAAGAGGAGAGTGGGTCGGGTCACTCACTCAAGACGCCGGGTCTTGAAATCTCGGTCATCGGTCTGGCACTCGGCCCCATCCTTTCTTCATTACTTTTCCACCTTCGCTTTCGCCTATTGACCGGAGGCCACCGAGGTATCCCAGTTCACCGAGGCGGGCCGATTCAATAACACAATCACCTCCTCCAACTTCCCCAACTGGGCCAGCGGCTCGACGGTGATCTCTTGTGAGACGAGTGCTGACCGTTTGCTCACCGACAGGACGCGGCCAATGGGAATGCCGCGCGGGTAGATGCCATCCTGCCCGGTGGTATACACGATCTCGCCTTCGGTGACCTCCACGTTACCGGGAACATAACGCATGGCGCATAACGCTTCGCTGCGACCTTCCAGCACGCCGACGGCCCGCGAGTCCTCGGTTACGCCAATGACGGCCCCGGCGCCACTCCGCTCATCGGTGATCAATTGGACCTGGGCGCTGAACGGGCCCAGGGCGACGACGCGCCCCACCAGCCCGTCGGGCGTGATCACCGCGGCGTTGAGTCGAATGCCGTCCCGTCGCCCCCGGTCGATGACGATGGTCTGAAACCACGCCGCTACATCGCGGCCAATCACTCGCGCCACGACGCTCTCGCTGGCCAGCGTTCGCTGAAATCGCCCGTAGCTGACCAACCGCTCGGCCATCTTGGCCGCCTCTCGATACTGATGGAGCTCCCAGCGTAACCGAGCGACCTCTTCCCGCAGAGCGTCATTCTCCTGGCTCACCCGATGGAGGTCGACAACCTGATGCCAGAGGTCACTCGCGCCCGAGAACACGCGGGTCATCGTGGACAAGAAGGGGGCGAACACGGTGACCGCCCACACGCGCAACAGCGATTGCTGAGTATCCGGATGCCGCGCTTGCAACGACATGAGGACCAACTGACTGCCGAGCAATCCCACCACGAGGAAAGATATCCGACGCTGTTTGCCCATTGGCCTCATGACGGCGTCTGACTCAATATTCCAGACGTTCCAGGTTCGTGCACACCCGCTTCAACAGATCAATATCATCGAGCATCTTCCCGGTGCCCAGGACGACCGAGGAGAGAGGATCTTCGGCCATGATGACGGGGACGCTGGTCTCCAATTGGAGCCGTTTATCCAGATTCCTCAACAGCGCCCCTCCGCCGGTGAGCACGATACCGTGATCGATGATATCGGCGGCCAGTTCCGGCGGCGTGCGCTCCAGGGCCACTCGCACAGCATTGACCACGGTGGTCACCGTCTCGGCCAACGCTTCCCGAATCTCCTCGTCGGTGATGGTGATCGTCTTGGGAACGCCCTCGATGAGGCTTCGCCCGCGCACTTCCATGGACAACGGCTCTTCCAGCGGATAGGCCGAGCCCAATTCGATTTTGATCTGCTCGGCGGTTCGCTCTCCGATGAGGAGATTGTACTTTCGCTTGATATATTGAATAATGGCCTCGTCCATCTCATTGCCCGCGACGCGGACCGAGCGCGAGTAGACGATCCCGGAGAGAGAGATGACGGCGATATCGGTCGTCCCCCCACCGATATCCACGATCATATTGCCGGTCGGCTCGGTGATCGGCAATCCCGAACCGATGGCCGCCGCCATGCACTCCTCCACCAGGTAGACGTCGCTGGCCCGAGCGCGATAAGCGGCATCGATGACCGCTCGCCGCTCCACCTGCGTGATCTCTCCGGGGATGCCGATGACCACTCGCGGGTTGACCCACGATCGTCCATTATGGGCCTTGCGGATGAAACTCTGGAGCATGATCTCGGTGAGCTCGAAATTGGCGATCACGCCATCGCGCATGGGACGAATGGCCACGATATTGGAATGGGTCCGCCCCAGCATCTCCTTGGCTTCCTTGCCCACCGCTTCGACCTTATGGGTGACCTTGTTGACGACGACGATGGACGGCTCGCTGACCACAATGCCTCGCCCCTTGGCATAAACCAGCGTATTGGCCGTCCCCAAATCGATGGCTAGGTCGTTTGAGAAAATCCGAAAGATCGAAGGCAACGTACTTCTCCTTCCCCAATTGTTATTGAACCATCATTCTTCTTTGGCCTCACTGGTGACAGACAAAATGTATCATAACCAGGGAGGTGATTCAACCGTTTTTTCATTCCGCGTTCGGCTTCCCTCTCCCACCCCGTTAGGACATAGGACGACGATATGTCCAGAGGTCATGAGGGCTCCATCATTGTCGGCGAGAGGTCACCCGATATGACCGTTCACCCCCCCGGTCGTGACCGAGGGCGCGCGGCCGAAGGTGGGTCAACCAGAAATGGGGAGAGTCAAAGGCAAAGCGCAACAGCAATCCGGGGCACCCTGAATCGGGCGCTATATTCCCTGACCTGCGCCATGAAGATCGGGAACGCGCCTGACGGTTCCCCTTGGGCTGCGGACGAGCGGTGGGGTTTCTCCGGAGGGCCCCGGGAACGAGCTCCCAACCGATCGGTTCCCCGCCGACCGAGCCGCCGCGCCTCCTCAGAAACCTCCCCACAAGCTGACACCCTTCACCCGGTGCCCTGTCGGTCTCATTTGCGCTCGCCGTCGATCCGATCTAAAATGTAGCTTTGATGTCACCGACATTGACGGGAGTGAAACAAACATGCTTCGATTCTTGAGCAAGCAGCAACGAGCGCGGAACATCCTGCTGGTGTTTCTTTCCTTCCTGTTGGCGCTCACCCTGTTCGTCTTCCTCGGCCTGCCCGCCGGACGATGGTTCTCCCAGGCCATCGATTCTACCGGCGTCCTCGATCCCGATACGCCGGTGGCCGAAGTCGATGGCGAAGAGATTCCACTCGGCGAACTTCAACGAGCGCTCGATCGATTCACTCAATCCTCCCCGGGCGCGCAGAGTTTTTCGTTCATCAAATCGTTCAGCGACGAAATGCTCGATCAGCTCATCGAACGGCGCATCAAAGAGAGAGAGGCCCGACGGCTGAAGATCACGGTCACCGATGAGGAGGTCGCGCAACAGATCGCCCGCCTCTATCCCGGATTTCTCGACGAGAAAGGGCGGTTCGTCAGTTTCGATCGCTATCGAGCGGCTCTGGAACGAAGCGGCCTCAAGGTGACCGAATTCGAGAATGACATCCGCGCCTCGCTGCTGGACGAGAAACTTCGCAGTTACATCACGGCCGGGGTCACGGTGACGCCACAGGAGATCGAACGCGCTTATGTCCGCCAGAACACGAGCGTCGATGTGGTGTACCTCATCCTCGATCCCCGCGATCTGGAGGATGAGGTCGATGTCTCCGAAGAAGAAGCCCGCCACTATTTCAACGAGCACCGAGACGAATTCGAGATCACCGAGACGGAGCGGAAAGTCGATTATCTCTTCATCCCCTATGAACCGCTCCAGAAGACGGTCAAGGTGACCGACGACGAGATCAAACGGGAATACGAGCGCACCAAGAACCAATACACCGTCGGCGCCTGGGCGAGCCAGATCGTGTTCCCCTTCAATGAGACGAACGAAGCAGCGGTTCGGCAGAAAGCCGATGCCATCGTCAAACGCGCCCGCGGCGGCGAAAACAAACCTCCCGAAGACTTCGCCGCACTGGGCGGCAAGCGCATCGGCTACGTGAAGAAAGATCCCAAGGATACGTCTTATCGGCAGCGCATCTTCTTCCTCCGCGACGATCAAAAGAATGTGACCGATCCCATTCGCGAGGATGATGCCTTCTACGTGCTGAAGGTCCATCGATGGAAGCGGAAGTCGCTGGCCACCGTTCGCCGGGAACTGGTCCGCCGCCTTCGCGAGCGGAAAGCGCGAACTGAAGCCAACCGACTGGCCCAAGAGATCAAGAAGCGCCTGGATGAGACCAAAGATCTCCAGAAGGTCGCCGAGGAGTTTCGCCAGCAACTGGGGAATCCCCCACTGGATCAGCTCGTTCGGCACACGGGCTTCTTCGCGCCCTCGGATCGATTGCCCGAGTTCGGGACGTACTCGGCCTCGTTCACCAGTGCCTGTGCCAACTTGAACGAGATCGGGGAGGTGGGAAACCGCATCTTCTTGAAGGATGGTCTGGCCATTCCTCAACTGAGGGCCAAACGCGAGCCGCACAAGCCCGAGTTCGACGAGGTCAAAGACCGGGTCATCGCCCGCCTGCGAAGCGAGAAAGCCGAACGGTTGGCCCGCCAGCGCGCCCAACAGGTCATCGACCGGGCTCACACAGTCTCCGCTCTGCGCCGGTTGGCGCGCGCCCGCCGGTGGGACCTCAAAACGCAAAAGGACTTCAAGCGAGGGAGCATCCTCAGCGACCTCCAGCACTCGGAACAACTGGAGGGCTTCGCCTTCCGCCTCGCCCCCAACCACGTGGCTCCCCAACCGCTCAAGGTGGGCGATACGTTCGTGGTCCTCGGCGTGACCGGACGTCAGGAAGCCGATCTCACCAAGCTGGCCGAACAAGAGGATGACCTCCGGCAGCAGCTTCTCAATCAGCGACGGGCCCAGTTCTATCAGGCTTACCTGGAGAGGATCAAAGATCGCCTGGCTTCCGAGGGACGCATCATCATTTACAAAGATGTCTTCGACACGTTCACGGCCACCGGAGGAGCGGACATCCGCAAACTCCTCAACGTCACTCCCGCGCCATAAGCGCCGGATCCGCCTCATGATGCTCGCCGGAGAAGCCTCGGGCGAACGTCATGGTGCCGAACTCATCGCGGCTCTGCGAGAAGAGCACCCCCACCTCGCCTTCGAGGTCTTCGGATCGGGAGGGGCGGCCATGCGCCGGGCGGGAGCAGACATTCTGGTCGATGTCCGCGAATTGGGCATCTTCGGCATGGTGGAAACGGCCACGGCGTTGGGGAAGATCTATCGGACCTATCGTCACCTGCGCCAGGCGGCCATCGACCGACGGCCCGACGCCGTCATCATGATCGATTGGCCGGAATTCAATCTGCGACTGGCTCGACCGCTCAAGCGCGCCGGTCTTCGGATCATCTACTACATCAGTCCCCAGGTCTGGGCTTGGCGCCGGTATCGCGTGCGCCTCATTCGACGGACCGTCGATCGTATGATCGTCATTTTACCTTTCGAGGTCGATTTTTATCGCCGGTTTGGTCTGACGGTGGACTTCGTCGGGCACCCCCTGCTGGATGTTGTGCGGGCGACCAAAGATCGACGCGCGTTCTGCCGCGACCATGGTCTGGATGCCGCCCGCCCGATCATCAGTCTCCTGCCGGGAAGTCGTCGGAGCGAACTGACGCACATCTTTCCGGCGATGGTCGAAGCGCTGCTGCGGCTGCCGCCATTGGACGCTCAATTCGTCGTCCCGCTGGCTCCCACCATTCCCCGGTCATGGGCCGAACGCCTCTCGGCGGAGGTGATGGAACGATGGAGGTCGACGCTGGCGGGTGGCAAGGGCGCGACAAGAGGGTCGCCCGTCGCCACGCTCACCTTCGTCGAGCAGGATACGCACAATGCCTTGGCCCACTCCATCCTGGCCGTGGTGACCAGTGGCACGGCCACGCTGGAAGCCGCCCTGCTGGAGACGCCTTTGATCGTCGTCTATCGCAGCTCGATGCTCAACTGGTTTCTGGTGCGACCGCTCCTGCACGTCGATACGTTCGGCATGGTCAATCTCATCGCTGGCCGGAAGATCGTGCCCGAACTCATTCAACATGATCTCACGCCGGAGCGCCTCGCTCACACCATGTTGGAGTTCGTCAACGACGAGCGGAGGCGGCAGGCCGTCAAGGAAGAGCTCCGACAGCTCAAACGGCGTCTGGGACCGGGACGGGCGGCCCATCGCGCGGCTCGTCTCATCGTAGAGACCATCGACCACCAGCTTGACAGTCCGAGGTCGGCGAGATAGGCTTAATAATTGAGCGTTGGGAAACGAAGGAGGCACAGACAGCAGTGAAAAAAGGCATTCATCCTGAATATCATCTGGTGACCGTCACCTGCGCGTGTGGCGAGACCTTTCAAACGCGTTCGACCAAGAACAAGATTCACCTGGAGATTTGTTCATCCTGTCATCCCTTCTTCACCGGGAAACAGAAATATGTGGACAGCGCCGGGCGGGTCGAACGCTTCCAGAAGAAGTACGGCGACTTCCTGAACCAGAACAAATCCTGAGGGCATTGGGCTGATCGTCGGTTTTGTTCTCCTCGACTGACCTCGTTCGCCCTGGATCGAGAGTCGCTATGTTGGACAAGCTGAGCGAAATCGAAGAGACCTATGAACAACTCACTCGGCGCCTCAGCGATCCGGAGGTGATCGCCGATCAGGCCCGCTTTCGCCAACTCGCCAAACAACACCGCGAGTTGGAGCCCATCGTCCAGGAGTTTCGACGCTTCACATCGTTGCGGGAAGAGATTGGGGCTCTCCGCCAGTGGCTCGCCGAAGAGCGAGATCCGGAACTGAAGGAACTGGCCCGAGAAGAATTGCATGCTCTGGAGAAACGGATAAAAGAGTCAGAGCACGCGTTGAAACTCCTCCTGCTGCCCAAGGATCCCAATGATGAGAAGAACGTCATCCTGGAGGTGCGAGCGGGAACGGGAGGCGATGAGGCGACGTTGTTCGCCGCCGAGATCTTGCGCATGTACAGTCGCTATGCCGATCGACGGGGATGGCGCCTGCAGGTGCTCGATGTCTCCGAATCGGGCATCGGCGGGATCAAAGAGGCCATCGCCCTCGTCGAGGGCCGGGGCGCTTATTCGCGCCTGAAATACGAGTCGGGCGTTCACCGCGTTCAGCGCGTTCCGGTCACCGAAGCGAGCGGGCGCATTCACACGTCGGCGGTGACGGTGGCCGTCCTTCCCGAAGCCGAGGACGTCGACGTCCACATCGATCCCAAGGAGATTCGCATCGATACATTCTGCTCGTCGGGGCCGGGCGGACAATCGGTCAACACCACGTATTCGGCAGTGCGGATCACGCACTTACCGACGGGATTGGTCGTCTCCTGTCAGGACGAAAAGTCGCAGATCAAGAATCGAGAGAAAGCCATGCGCGTCCTCCGCTCTCGGTTGCTCGATCTGGAGCGACAAAAGCAACACGAGCAGATCGCGGCCCAACGCCGTCAGCAGGTCAAAAGCGGCGATCGCAGCGAAAAGATTCGCACCTATAATTTCAAAGAGAACCGCGTCACCGATCACCGTATCGGGTTGACCGTCCATCAACTGGAGCAGATCATGGACGGCGATCTGGATATCCTCATCGATCCCCTCATCGCCCACTTCCAGGCCGAGAAACTCAAAGAACAGACGGCGGTATCGACCTGATGAGTCCCGGCGTGACTCTTCGGTCTCGATGGTCGGCCGAGCGCGGCGGAGGGAACCGGACGGTCCCCCTCCACATTCATGGGAAGAGAGCCCGCGATGAACGCGGTGGGTCCACTCACGATCAGCGAAGCCCTTCGGAGCGCCAGCCAGCGTCTGGCCCAGGCCGAGGTCGACGCTCCCCGAGCCACGGCGCAAATTCTGCTGGCCCATCTTTTGGGAAAGGATCGCACTTTTTTGATCACTCATGCTCGTGACGTCCTGGATCCGGCGGTATGGGACCGGTTCCAACAGTGGGTCGAGCAACGAGCCGCCGGCGTTCCCGTCCAGTACCTGACCGGGCACCAGGAGTTTTACGGACTCGACTTCCTGGTCACGCCCGATGTTTTGATTCCTCGACCGGAGACGGAACTCATCGTCGAAGAGGTGCTCAACCGACATCATCGTCCAGATCCTCTCATCATCGATGTCGGGACGGGTTCGGGATGCCTGGCGGTGACGCTGGCCGTCCATCTTCCCCAAGCCCGGATCATCGCTTTGGACATCTCGACCGCGGCGCTGAAAGTGGCGCGACAGAATGCGCAGCGTCACGGCGTCGATCATCGCATCGGTTGGTTGGTGAGCGACCTGCTCGCCGCCCTCATCGACCGGACGGTCGGTGGAGGGGCCGATTTCATCGTCGCCAACCCGCCGTACGTCTCGACGGCCGAATTCCACCGCTTGCCCCGCGAGGTGCGCGATCACGAACCGCGCCTGGCGCTCCTGGCCGGACCGGATGGGTTGATCGTGCACCGCCGTCTGCTTCAGGAGAGTCAACGATGCCTGCGCCCCGGGGGATATCTCATCATGGAAATCGGCTATGGTCAGTGTCAGTCGCTCACCCGGATCATCGATCCGTCTCGATGGGAGGTCGAAAAAGTGGCCCGCGATCTGCAGGGGATCGAGCGCACATTCGTGTTGCGTTGGCGGGGGGGAAATGGCTAAAGTTACCGCTTCACGACCTGAGCGGTGAGGTGATGGAGCGAATTCGACTTTGACGGAGAGAGCGGATCACATGGAAGAGCACTGCATATTTTGTCAAATCATCGCCGGGCAGCGACCCGGCGAGATCATTCATCAGGACGATCGGCTGATCGTCTTGAGAGACATCAATCCACAAGCGCCGACCCACGTTCTCATCATCCCCAGGGAACACATGGAGTCGCTCAACGATGCCGCCCAGAGCGATGAGGCCCTGCTCGGATACATGCTCCGCACCGCGGCCAAGGTGGCGAATCAAGAGGGCTTGGCCGAGAACGGCTATCGGGTGGTCATCAACACTGGACCCCAGGCCGGTCAGAGCGTCTATCACCTCCATCTCCATGTGCTCGGTGGTCGTCCGATGCGATGGCCGCCAGGGTGAGGAATGGCCGGAGGAGTCGGGCTTCCACTCCATTCGCCTTTCGAAGAACGGCCACCAACGCCCGTGTCCTCCTCCTCGGCGCGGTCTCACCTGGATCTCCCATCAGATCTCCTCCGCGGCCCCTCCGAGGATGGAGCGTACGGTCCCCCGCCCCACTACGGCGAGCGACGTCGAGAGGATTCACTCCCCGGATTCCTCGTGAGGTTCGACGTGGATGGTGACGTCACAGGGCCCGAACTCTTTGGCCAATTCCTCTTCGATCTGCTCGGTGATGCGGTGGGCGCGCGCGACGTCCCTGGTCGTCACCGATACGTTGAACTCGATGAACAGATGCTGTCCATCGCTCCGGGAGCGGATGCGATACACCTCCTTGACGCCGGGCACGCGCCTGACCAGCGCTCGAATGCGAGCCGGTTCCAACGAGGCGGCATCGACCAGAACGGGCACCGTGCGCTGGAAGATTTGCCACCCGGCGCGGGCGATGAACCCGGTGATGATCAAAGCGAGCACGGGATCGAGCCAGGGAAATCCCATTTTCATCCCCACTAATCCCACCAGGAGGACGCTGCTGATGAGAATGTCACTCCGCGTATGGAGGGCATCGGCCAACAGGTAGGAACTGCCCAACGCTCGGCCAGCCCGCCGTTCATACACGTAGACGAAGGTATTGACGGCGATGGCCACCCCCAACCCACCTACAGTCAACCGAGAGACATGAACGACCAACTCGGAGAGATGCATCAGCCGACTGATGGCGCTCTTGGCCACTTCGAAGCAGGTGAGGACGAGTATCCCGCCAATGCTGAAAGCGGCCAGCGATTCGATCTTGCGGTGGCCGTATGGGTGACCGATGTCGGCTTCGGCCGTGGCCAACCGGATGATGAGAAGGCCCACGATGTTATTGATGGAATCCGTGGCCGAGTGCCCGGCATCGCTGAGGAGACTCAAGGCATTGGCCTTCCATCCGAGGATGAGTTTCCCCAACACGATGCTCAGGTTCAAGGCCAGCGTCACCAGTAAGACGCGGCGGACGCGGCGGTGATAATGAGTGACGGCCGGGCGATTCGCCATCGTCGGGGGGCTCGGGCTGATGACATCTTCTCCGGGGCGGGATGGCCTCCTCAAGGGTTCTTCCGCCTTCCCGATGCCGCTCGTCTGTTTGGGCTCAGAAGGGCTTGACGGCATATTTCCCTACCCGGGTCATCTGTCGGGCGATGAATCGACCCAGGCGTTCGAAGGCCGACGGCACGGTCGTCTGTCCCGGCTGCACGCTCACCGAAACGAGGATCTGATACTCCGGCTCACCGATATCGCGATCACCATAGCGCCAGGTCATCCACCGATGATAGAGCGCTTGAATGTGAGGACGTTGCTCCCCGGCCACCCGGCAGAGTTCGTTCATCAGCTCAGCAGGACGGAGACAGCGATACTGGCCGGCGCGGAAGGCGGCCCGAAGCGCGAGAGCGAATTTTTCATCTCCCATCAATCGTCGAACGGCGTCAAAAAACAGGGCCCCCTTGGCGTGAACGATGGCGGCGTACTGAAACCCGTTGGCGAACCGCTCGACGGGTTGCACGACCGGTTGATCTTCGCCGCCGAACATGCGATATACCCGATAGGCGGCTTTGAGCTGCGTATCCATCTCCCGCTGGGCCACCTCCGGGCCATAGGCGCGCTCGTAGTACATGAGAGCGGCGTACGTCGCCAAAGCATCATCCAGGAAATGGGCGCGTTCCGGGTCGAAGCCGACCAGCGTGCCCCACCACTGGCGGGCGACTTCATAAGCGACGTTGAATTCCAGCGCGTCTTCGATGAGCGCCGCGCTCTCGCTGATGAAGCGGGGCAACGATTTCCCCGAACGATGAACGTCGACGTAATAGGCACGAGCCAGGGCAATGAGACAGGCGCCATCGACGCTCATGCGCCCTCCGGGAAGGGGCGTTTCGATCAGCCGGAGCTGTGGATAGGGGTAGGGCCCAAACCAGGCTTGATAAATGGTGAGCGCCGTGACGGCATACTGGAGGACCCGGCGTCCGAGGCGCTCATCCTCCGGTCGAAAGATGGACTGCACCTCGATCGGACCCACGCGCCGCGATGCGATCCGATAATGTCGTCCGGCGACGATCAGGAAATCGCGGAGCGCCCGCCCCTGGAATTGGAGGGTGTGATCGGCATCGGCCTCGGTGCGGTTCTGGAGCACCCCGGAGGCGAACACGGAGAAGTCTTTCGGCAGGCGCACTCGAACGCGGTAATCGGCGACCTCGGGAACCGAGATATCCTCTACAGCCCGCGGCACCTGCGTTCGCCAGCGCCCCCCGTCCCGGCGCGCCAGAACGGGATAGAAGTCGCTCAACACCAGCGTCTCTCCCGAGAGCACCGTCGGTGGATTCCAGTAATGGCGCCGCCGAGGACCGATGATTTGATTGATTTGCTCGGTAAAGTGCGTGACCAGCGTCGTCGCCGAGGGATCAAGCTCGGTCAATCTCCCGAAAAACGCGATATCGACCTGCAGACGCTCTCCCGGGTCGAGCGGCTCAGGAAGCGGAATGCGCACGCTGGTGAATCGATGGACTTTGAAGGGCACGGTCGTCCCGGCGATCTCCACTCGCTGGATGAAGAGCCTTGGAGGCCGTCCCGCACCCCAGACGGTGACGATATTGGGATAGAGAAGAAACCAGATCTCGCGGAGCGGTCGTCCTCCGTCATTCACATAGGTGACCGTCTCGCGGCCCCAGTACCGCTTTCCCTCGACATCCACATTGACGGTGATGTCATAGGCGGGCCGCGCTCGGCCGAACTGAGGAGCGGCGCTGGAGGTCGTTATCGCTCCCCCCATCCCCAGGGTCACGACCAACAGGATCGGGATTCTTCGCACCGCGGCCAGTCGGAACATAGCCATAGTATAGGTCAGTTTCCGGCCAAGCTCAACGGAGGACAGACGTCCCACAGTGTGATATGATACCGAGGCATGACATTCGCGGCGCTGAGGAGAACGCGGCATCAAAGACGGCGAAATCCTCTTGAGGAGAACTGGACCGATGATCAGATGGCCTCCCATTCGTCCCATTCACGGCACAGGCCCGCTCATCGCCGGATTGGCGATGCTCGGACTGGCGATGTGCTGGGAAACGGTTCCGGCGAAGGCACAGGAGCAACTCCTCTGGCCGGAGCGCGTGTTAACGGTTCTTCTGAATCACGTCTCGGGCGAGCGCGCCTATGAGGACACGGCCACACTGGCGAGCTTGTCTCGCTATCCCGTCTCTCGAGGGTTCCATCGAGCGGCCACCATCGTCGCCGAACGAGCGCGCCGGGCGGGATTGAAAAACGTGCGCATTCTCGCCTTCCCCGCCGATCGACCATCCTGGGACGTCCTCTCGGCCGAACTCTGGCTGGTCGAGCCCGTGCGACGCAAGCTGGCCGATACCGATGAGATCGCCGTGTCGCTGGCCATGTTCAGTCACAACGCCGATGTGACTGCCGAGATCGTGGATGTCGGCGAGGGCATCTCCGATGCCGATTATGAAGGCAAGCCGGTGAAAGGGAAAATCGTCCTCGCCTCCGGTCCACCGGCCGTCGTCCAGCAGCAAGCCATCCTGGCGCGGGGAGCCAGTGGCATCATCTCGAATTTCTCGAACCAGTTCTTCGGCATCACCCCATCGGCGGACGCCGTCTCCTGGTCGCGGCTCTCGCCGGCGCACCTCACCGATGAAGATGCCGGATTCGCCTTCATGATCTCGCCGCGCGCCGGCCAGCAGTTGCGTCACCTGCTCCGACGAGAAGGCCGTCTGGTGGCTCGCGCTCACGTGGAGGTCGACATCCATGCGCCGGGACAACTGGAGATGGTCGTCGGCGAGATTCCAGGCGCGGAAGTGGACGGTCAGGATATCGTGTTCACGGCCCATCTGGATCACCAGAAGCCGGGCGCCAACGATAACGCTTCGGGAAGCGCCGTTCTCCTGGAAATCGCCCGAACGCTGAACGAGCTGATAGCCCGAGGACTGCTCTCGCCCCCGCGGCGCACAATGCGCTTCTGGTGGGTCACCGAGATTCGGGGAACTTACCAATACTTCTTTCACCATCCGGAGGACGCCAAGCGCATCCTGGCCAACATCAACATCGATCAAGCGGGCGGAAACCGGCATGGGCGCAATGACTTCGTGGCCATATTGCAACCTCCCTGGATGGGCACGTTCGTCGATGATGTCATCGTTCATCTCGGTCGATGGGCCATGGCGCACCTGGCCGAAGTCTATCACGCGCCATCGCCTCAGTTCGTCGCGCCCACGGGAACGCGCCGTCCGTTCCACATGCGCTTCTGGCCTTATGCGGAATTGACCGATCATCTCGTGTTCGAGACGGCGGGGATCGACATCCCGTCGATCAGTCTGGCCGTGGCCTCGCTGGAATTCATCCACACCAGTGAAGATTCCATCGAGCATATCGATCCCACCCAGCTCAAACGGTCGGCGTTTCTGGGAGCGGCCTGTGGCTGGTTACTGGCCAATGTGAGACCGAGCGACGTACCACGCTGGTTGGCCGTCATTCGCCAGGGGGGCCAGGAGCGCGTCGGCCGCGCCGAGAGTCGCGCGCTGGCCCTGCTCGCCATGAGCGATGCACACACCATTCACCAGAATTACCGTCGAGCCTACTATTTGATCGAACAGGTCTATGAACGGGAATCGCGGATACTGGCGTCAGTGGCCCGATTTCACGAACCGGCCGATCAGGATGAGACGCGCGCCTTGCTGACCTATGAATCGAAGTTCGCCTGGAATCTCTTCGCCCAACAGGAGGCGTCGGTGCGCCTGTTGAGAGAACACTACGAAGCGCTCTGCCAGCGGTTAGGGATCGAACCGCAACCGCTGCAACCGAGCGCCGAAGAACAGCGACTGAGTCAGCGGATTCCTCGACGAACGATCCCATTGGGACCGGGTTTTCGGGAGTGGATGAGTTTCACCTCGCCACAGCTCGGAGACGAACTCTCGCAACTGGTGAAGAGTCTCATCGACGGCCGCCGCGATCTGGCGGAGATTCACCGAGCGGTCTCCGCCTGGGGTCACCGGGTTCCGCTCTCGGCCCTGGAGCAATTCGTAGAGCAATTGGTGGCCCGAGGGTGGGTGCGGATCGAGAGCAAGTAGCCCACCAGCGCCGATCCATCAGGTCAATTGACATCGCGGGTCATTTTCAGTTGATTTCATCTCGGCTCGACGCGGGCCACCTGCTCTCGAAGAAAAGACAGCCTTATGTCCCTCGAGCAGACGCTCACACCAGCCATCCGATCCGTCGCCGATCCGCTCTCTTCCATGGCCGCAGCTCTGCTCTGAAATGTCCGAAGATGAGGCTTGCAATCCCCGTGCCGGAGTCTCCGGCTGCTTCTGATCCCAGCCGGGGATTGAAAACACGAGAGTTATTGACCCCGGGGCGGTTGAATGAGCCGGGCATGTGAAAGGCTCGTTTCACCGTCGCAAGCGATATTTCAATCTGGAAGGGGAGTGGACCGATGAGATGGCCGCGGCGAGAGCCGCTTTTAGAGCAGTTTCTCTGGGATGTGCTGGTCAGCCACTCGCCGGGCGCATCGGGCTCGCCTCCACGCCTCCAGTTGCCCATCCCGCAATGGGAACTCGCTCGCTACCTGGGCGTCACTCCCCAATATGTGACGCGATTGCTCGGCCAATTGGAAGACGAAGGACTCCTCCTTCGACGCAAAGGCTGGCTGATCATCGCCGATCCCCATCGACTCTGGCACCGATCCGACCCATTAGGCAATCGATGACCGCTACCCCTCTCCAGTTCCCTTGAGCGGCCAAGTACTGACGTGTTCGTTGACACTATCCATATCGCCAATGACCCACCCCATGCGGTCCTTGCTCACTGTCGGCATCGGCAGGAATCCTGACAAGCCTCAACGACGCCTATCATCCATTATAACGGGCTTAAACAAGTTGAATGACAAAGTAAAAGATGTGTGATAGAATGGCCCCACCGAAGCGGTTGAGCGTTGAACAGGAGGTGAACGTAATGAGGAGGTCAACATTTTTCTTGATATCCCCTGAATGTATCCTGCTCTTCGTTTTGGTCATTGGGGTGCTGAGCCTGTTTGCAGGAACCACATGGGCAAATACTCCAACAATTCCACCGAAATGCGAATGCTGGTTGTGGAAATCGAATCAATATGGTGTAATTCGGAATAATGATTGCGTTGTTACCAATTGCTGGAAACCCCTAATCGCTGAGTGAAAAGACACCGGAGCAACAGCATATAGTCGAACCACTTGGTCATGCGGATATTCAAAGGGGGGACCGAAAATGCAATACAGGTAAAGCCTGACTTGTATGAAGAGAAGACGATTCTCATTACCGGGATGGTTGCTCATCGTGATGGCGATTCTTCTTGTCTCGGGCTTGGCTGTTTATCGGCGGGTCATGGTCCACATACCGACAGGGGAAGAGACCCGGTGCAATTGCATGACCGAAGAAGGCAAGTACGGCATCAGGGATGAACAGGGTAATTGCATTGAACAGGACTGCTGGATTCCGTTGGACTGGGCTCCACAGAACTAGATTCCGGGAGACGAATCAATGAATGCGCTCATCGTTATTCGTCTCATCTTATTGCTAGTGCCTATGGTCACCATGCCCTCACCGGTATCTCAACAGGAAGAGGAGGCCTCGACTGTCTCCCCTCAACGGCAACTTGCTCTAGTCATGCTGACCAATCTTGCTGAGGAGGTTCGATCTATTGATGGGGTTGAGCAACGCGTGAGACTCCTTGCGAGTATTGCTGATCTCATCTGGCCCTATCAACCGGAGGCAGCGAGAGAATATATCCGAGAAGCATTTGAAGAGACAGTGAAGATGCCGGAGATGAGACGGGATGAAACGGATGCGCCTCGAAGTCGATCATCATTTCAGCGCGAGCTGGTGAAAGTTGCAGCACGTCACGACGTCCAATTCGCCCATACACTCATCAACCGATTCATCGACCGCCCAACGGAGTCCTCATTTCATCAATCGCCCTCTGACTCAGGTTCCCCACATCAGCCCTACTCTCCCTATTCCTTGGCCAGCGCCCTTGTAGATGTGAGTCCGCAACTCGCTGTAGAAGTGGCTGAACGAGGATTAACAACAGGGATTAACTGGCATACACTCTCCTTTCTGCGTCGTCTTCGACAAAAGGACGCTGAACAGGCCAGAGCCTTTTTTATCTCCGCAGTCGATGCGGTCTATCGCCGAAGAGGGCGAAACATTAATGAACTATTCATTCTCCATGCCTATCTGTTCGCTCCGAAAACGTTGATTGAAGTGACCACCAGTGGGCCACGAGTTATAGAGTTACCCGCATACTCATTGCTCCGGAGGGATACCTCTGTCGATCCGGATCTGGCCAGGTATTTCCTGCAAGCGAGCGCAGATATTCTACTGGCTGAGGATCGGTATGCTTCCCCTTCTCCCGAAGCTGAGATGCTTGGCGACTATTATTTCATCACCCTCCTTTTGCCTCAATATCGCATGTATCTCCCCGAACTGATCGACCGTATAGGAGCAACGCGAAGCTTTCTGGAAGCAACCCTCAAAGCTCGCATGAACACGCGATTACATCGTCTCCCTCAAGAGACTTCACCCAACCAGAAAGACTCCCACCCCGGGACTGGGATGAGTTCGGTTGACGTGCTCGTCGATAAAGCTGAGCGAACAACGGACCCAGTAGCCCGTGATCGACAATATTTCCGTGCCATCGCGTTCGCAGTGAAAGGACACGAATATGATCGCGCTCGGGATCTCGTTTCCCGATTATCGGAGAATATACGGACATCCGCCCGTTCATTCGTGAATTTCATGATCGCCTCACAAGCCGTCTCTGACCATGAGTATCACCTTGCTCTCCACTATGCGCGACACGACCAGGATCCCGCTCGCCGAGCCTATATCCTGATGTCTGTGGCCGCCTCGTTGCCGCCGACCCAACGAGGCTGGGCATTCGAGCTTCTGACCAAGGCCGAAATGCTCGCTCGAAAGGTGCGGTCAAAGAAGATTCAAACCTCGCTCCTGTTTGGTCTCGCGAGCATGTATGCCCGCCTCGATCCAGCCCAGGGGCTAGGGATGCTCAGCAAAGCGATTGAATCAGCCAATAAGACGGAAGAGTTCGATCCTGACAACTTGACAATTAATGCCTCGATCATGATCGGCGGATTTGGATTCTTCTATCATGTCGATCATCGTTACTTCGGTTTCGCTCCGGTGTTTCGATCACTGAGCAAAAAACACTTTCACTCCACAGTATTGTTGGCCCTACAGCTCAAGGATCGCGTCGCGCGGGCCAAGGCTTTAATCGCCATCCTTCATGAGGTGTTGGCGCCAGCATCGCCGCCAAGCGGGATTCCATCACAGAGAACCGAGTCAAACTCCAGAAGGGCATCGGCAGATGGCTGAGCTACCCGAAAAGACCCGTGTGGAGGGGAAAACTCCATCGGCGAGGCGGTTCACGCATATAAATGGCGTGTTGCTCATCAGCACAGTCCTCGCTATCTCTTTTTGCGTCATCATTGGCTATCAAAATCGAATCTTAGTTCGTCGACTATCCACGCTGCGCACGCATTTGGCCGGGTCTGTTAGAGCTTTGCCGGGTGACATCGTTCCTCCATTCACGGCATTGGATTTGCACGGAACGTTCCATTCTATCAGGTACTCGAACCATGCCCCTTATCGAATTATCTTCTTCTTCGCGCCAAACTGTGAAGTTTGTGAGCAACAAGCATCTTACTGGTGGCCACGAATTCATCAGGAAATTTGCTCGCGTCATATCGAACTCATCGCCGTCTCGCTCGGTGATGCGATCCGGACGAAAAAATTGATGAATCGAAATCACCTCGACTTCGATGTCCTGATCATGCCTGACCGGCCAGTCCGCAGAGCATACAGAGTCACAGATATCCCCGTGATCTTAGTCGTGTCACCGAAAGGACGGATAGAATGGGCATATTACGGATTATTGGATGAGCAAAGTTACTCAGAATTAACGCGGGTTGTATCAAGCCATGTGGTACCGGGGATTCGATAAGCCACTTAACTATGGGAGGAATTAGATCATGAAGCATTTGCGCTGGATTCTATCAGTGACTGTGCTACTTAGTGTGCTTACTATCGGAATGGCGACGGTTTATCAAGCTCGAGTGCAGGCGGATAGTCCCGTAAAGAGCATACCAAAATGCGAATGTTGGTATCCCAATACAAACGAGTACGGGATTATCATTTGGCCCATTGGGTGTGACGTGAGAAATTGCTGGATCCCCCTGCCCAGTACGCAAAATTGAACTCATCAAGCTCCTGAGCGACGGCGATATAAATGGGACCACCTTGGAAGAATCTGTTGTGGCTGATATCTTCACTTTACTTAAAGAAGAGGCTGGCTTGACAGTTCTTTAAAGGGAGACGTAGACTTCCGGTGAGGAAGAGAGCGGATGACTGAAGCGTGGTGCGCCACCCTCTGGCGATAGAAGCGCAGAGGGGAAGAGGTTCGTTCATGGGAGTGATGCCCTCCGAAACGGGTTGAGGGAGGCGGCCCGTCATGCTCTGGGAAGGAAAGCATGAGAAGGGCCATGTTTCGGCAGGAGGAGAACCATTGCTGCTCCGGAGACGTTTGGTCAGCATGAGCTTGCTGGCCACTCGATGCATGAGAAGGAGTAACCGATGAACACACCACCACTGACCCGAGCCGTGGGAGAAAGCACCTCGGGTCAACGTTCTATGCTATCTAGAGCGACGGCCGGGTGGGAGGAACTCCAACATGCCGGCTCTACCCACGTTCGTCCAGCAAGAACGATTCTCTTCCACCAAGGCATGCCCGTGTGGAATGTCTACCTCATCGAGCGCGGTCTGGTTAAATTGGAGCGATCCGAAGAGGAAGGGCGACCGGTCATCGTGGGCTTGCGTCGGCCAGGATGGCTTCTGGGAGCGGCCGCCGTCTTGTTGGAACGTCCCCATGCCACCACCGCCACAACCCTCACCACCTGCCACTGTCATCTCATTCCCGCCGAGGCCTTCCGGCATCTGGTGGAGACCCGTCCACCTGTCTCCTGGCTGATTCACCATATCCACAGCCGCGAGATCTATGAGCACCTTGTGCGGGTGACTGAACTCGCCGGGATGACAGCTCGACGACGATTGGAGCAGTTTCTCTGGGATGTGCTGGTCAACCACTCGCCGGGCGCATCGGGCTCGCCTCCACGCCTCCAGTTGCCCATCCCACAATGGGAACTCGCTCGCTACCTGGGCGTCACTCCCCAATATGTGACGCGATTGCTCGGCCAATTGGAAGACGAAGGACTCCTCCTTCGACGCAAAGGCTGGCTGATCATCGCTGATCCCCATCGACTCTGGCACCGATCCGACCCATGGGAAATCGATGACCTGTCGGAGTGAATCGGTCAATTTCTGCTCCTTTTCGAGCGATGAATCAAAACGCCGATGCTATCCTACCACACTCGACGCCTCCCGTTTCGCTCAACCGACCGAGCGGTGCGACCTCTAAACGTTGATCGAGCCGCCCCCTCATCAACTGCCGGGAACCCCCCATCGACCTCGCGCTCAATCGGTCATCGCCAGATCTCGACGCCGAAACAACCACCAACCAACCAGCAGGGCCGCTATCGAATAATCGACCAGATGGAGAAATACCCACCCGACGGGCAGCGCGTCGAGCGGCACCTCCAGGACGCTCTGGAAGAGGGCGTCTAAGCCATCGGTCGCCGGGAACGGATAGATCATCGTCCGCGTCACGGCATCGGGGAGCGTCACTTTGACCAGAGAGAGGAGTTGGGCGAATTCCTTGACGAGGAACTTCCCGTTATAGATGACCAGCGTCAGCACGGCGGCCACACCCATACTCAATCCTTGCGCCAACCCGAAGGCCAAGCTCAGCACGAGCACCGAGAGCGTCAGGCGCCCGACGAGCGTCAGGCTGTGACTCATACTCCACGATTGCCCGGTCAACGAGACGAGCCCGCCATAGATGCCGCCCAATATCGCCCAGATCAACAGCAGGTATCCGAGACTCCCCAGATACTTCCCCGCCAGATACTCCCACCGCGCAATCGGCTTGGCGAGGAGGCCGAAAATCGTCCCATCGCGAAGCTCCTGCCAGGTGACGGTCACACCGATGAGGAGAGCGACGAGACTGGCGAACCATCCCATCAGCATAGCGATGAAGAACAACACGCCGATGGCCGCCTGCTGGGCTTGCTGGGACTCTCCCGCTTCCTGCGCCACGCTGATGAAGACGATCGAGGAACTCGTCAATCCGATGATGAGCAGAGCAATGATGCCGGTCACCATCAATAATCGACTGCGCCACAATCGACGGATGGCGCTTCCCGCCACGACCAGGATCGTCACGGCTTTCCTCCTTCCCGGCTGTCGAGGTCGGTCTGAGCCGAGGCGCCGACGAGTTCCAGAAACACCTCTTCCAGCGTCCGCGTTCGGGGAACGAATGCTTTGAGCCGACCACCATGAGCGCGAATGACATCTACGATGGCTTGGGCCAAGGACTCATCAACGGTGAACGTCTTCTGCTCTTCCCCATCAGAACGAACCTGGACGCCCATCTCCTCCAGGCGAGAGATCGCCGCGCCACTGGAGTCGATGAATGCAATTTCATAACCGCTGTGCGCGCCAACGATGTCGGCCAGCGCGCCCTGTTTGATGATTCGTCCCCGATGGATGATGGCCACGCGATCGCCAATGAGTTCGACTTCCGAGAGAATGTGCGAGGATAAGAAGATGGTGACGCCTCGCCGCTTCAAATCGAGGAGGATATTGCGCACTCGCCGCCGCCCCAAGGGATCGAAGCCCGAGGTGGGTTCATCGAGGATCAACAGTTCGGGTTCGTTCAGCAACGCTTGTGCCAATCCCAATCGCTGGCGCATGCCGCGCGAGTAGGTGCCGATCTTCTTATGGCGAGCCTCCCAGAGGCCGAATTGCCGGAGCAAGCGCTCGATGCGCTCCCGGCGCGTTGCTCTGGGAATGCGGAACAGTTGTCCGAAGACGTTCAATAGTTGAGGCGCGGTGAGGAACGAATAATAGGCGTATTGTTCGGGAAGGTAACCGATGCGTTGGCGCACCCGATGATCCTCCGGGGGGAGGCCGAATAGACGAATAGAGCCGCGCGTCGGATACACGAATCCCATGAGTAAATTGATGGTCGTCGTCTTCCCCGCCCCGTTGGGACCGAGGAAGGCGAAGATTTCCCCTCGACCGACGCAAAGGTCGACATCGACGACGGCCTCCACACGCCGCTTATGCCACCGACCGGAAACGAACGTCTTGCTCAACCGTTGTGTTTCGATCACCCAATCGCTCATGATGATTGGCGCTTTCTGAGCTGACGAATGACCATATCCAGAGTGCGCCCCAGGCCGGGATGATAACCTTCCTGGAACTGGGCGATCTTTCCCTGTGGATCGATGACATACAAACTGGGCAGGGCGCGCACGCGATATTGTTTTCCCACACGACCCTGGCGATCGAGCAGGACAACGAACGGAAGCTCATGGCGCTCGACATACTGCTTGACCACCGTCGGCTCCTCTTCGACGTTCACGGCGAGTAGGGCGATGTCTTTCCATTGACCGGCCTTTTGCTTGGCGTTCATCCACCCTTTGAGTTCGACAAATTCCGCTCGACACGGCGGACACCAAGTGGCCCAGAAGCTGAGGATGACGATGCGACCGCGAAAATCGTTCAGCCGCACCGGGCGACCTTGAATGTCAGGGAGTTGAAAATCGGGAGCCGTGGTCTGCGTCTTCAATCCTCCACGTTCGCGCAACGAGGGGAGATCGAAGTGAACCTTGTATTGAAGCACAAGAGAGAGTCCAGCGAACACGATGAGCGAGACCACCCTCAGACTCCTTCGAGAAAACACGGTCATTGGAGAACGGCGTCGATGCTGGATGCCGTCATGCCGATCATTTTATGTTCGGACGGGAGACCGGTCAAGATAGATGACTCCCCCAGTATGCCCAGCGAACATGGGGAGTCCCCAAAGGACGCAATGAAAGCCCCTGGGACAACCCATGCACAGGGATTCACGCCTCGTGAAAAGGCAGAGTCGCCCCATGATGAGGTGCGTCGGGCTGATGTTTTCACTCATCTCCGGTGGATATTTTCCGGCGATCCGTGTAGACTATGGGTGACTTCAGCAAAGCAGTCAGGTCAAATACAGTGGGAGGGTATGATGATGGCCCGGAAGCTCCTCATCTCCATCGCGCTCGCCTGGCTCTGGATGGGAAGCCCACTTCACATTTTTGGCGGGCAACGACCGACTCTGGCCCCACTTGAGCATCCCAAGATCATCACGCGCTATCGGATCGAGGTCACGCTCGATCCCCATACCAAGCAGCTCAATGGGCGCGAGCGGCTCGTCTGGCTCAATGACTCTGACGATGTCGTCCGCGAGCTTCGATTTCATCTCTATCTCAACGCCTTCAAGAACATAGATACCACTTACATGTCAGAGGCCCGCCAGAATGGACGCGGATTCGGTCAGGGAATCAATGCCTTCGATTTCCAGCACTGGGGATACATCGACGTGGAGTCGATGCGCATCGCCGATGGAGAAGATCTGACCGATCGCATGGAATTCATTCAACCCGACGATGGGAATCCCTACGATCAAACGGTCATGCGCGTGATGTTGCCCGAACCCGTCCCACCGCATGGCGAGATCGCGCTGGATATCGCTTTCACGGCCCAACTACCGCGGGTCTTCGCCCGCACGGGGTTTCACAAGGATTTCTTCCTCGTCGCCCAGTGGTTTCCCAAAATCGGCGTTTACGAAGAGGCTGGCGAGCGCGGGCGGGCTCAGAGCGGTTGGAACTGTCACCAGTTTCACGCCAATAGCGAGTTTTACGCCGACTATGGCGTGTACGATGTGTTCATCACCGTGCCGTCGAACTACATCGTCGGGGCCACCGGCGGTTTGCCCCGCCAGAAACGAGACAACGATGACGGAACGACGACGTACGAGTTTTATCAAGAGGACGTGCACGATTTCGCCTGGACGGCCAGTCCGCGGTTCATCCGCGTCCAACGCGATTTCATCGCCCGGGACCAGGTGAGCGATGAAGACATCGCCGAGATGATGCGCCTCCTCGGGCTCCCTCGGGATCACATCGAACTCGGCGACGTCACGGTCATCCTGCTCATTCAGCCCGAGCACGAGGATCAAATCGACCGTTACTTCCGGGCCATATTCACAGCCATCAAGTACTTTGGTCTCTGGTACGGCCGATACCCCTATCGGACGTTGACCGTCGTCGATCCTCCTCGTGGAGCGCGTGGCGCCGGTGGCATGGAATACCCGACCTTCATCACGGCGGGAACGAACTGGTGGGCGCCGAAACGGATTCTCTCGCCGGAAGGCGTCACCATTCATGAATTCGGCCATCAATATTGGTACGGCCTGGTGGCCAACAATGAATTCGAAGAAGCCTGGTTGGATGAAGGGTTCAACTCCTATTCCACCGGTCGCATCCTGGAGAGAGTGTACGGACCCAATCACTATTACGAGCGGTTCTGGGGCATTCCCGTTCCCGGGCGTCGTTGGCTGGAGATCCGATTGCCTCGCTTCCCGTTCTTCGGTTGGAAACCGGTTCCTCTGGGATCTTACCTCCAGTATATTCCCTTTCTCGATTGGCAACGTCGCTGGAGCCGCTACATCGCCAACGCCCAACTCGATCCCCTGCGCCGCGCCGCTTGGGAATACCTGAACGCCGATAGCTATCGCACCAACTCCTATGACAAACCGACTCTACTGCTGCGAACGCTGGAGAATTATCTCGGCGAACCGCTCATGGCTCGCGTGATGCGAACCTATCATCAGCGGTACCGCTTCCGACATCCCACGACGCAAGACTTCATCGATACGGTGAACGATGTGACCGGCTTGGATCTGGATTGGTACTTCGACCAGGTGCTCTCGACAGCCAACACGCTAGATTATGCCGTGACGGAGGTGAGCAGCGAGCCGGTGCCCGCTGAACAAGGTGTCTACGATCGAAACGGCCGGCGCGTCGTCCTCGAACCGAAGGCTCAAACTGAAGGCGAGCGCCTCTACCGGTCGCGGATCACCGTCCGTCGCCTGGGGATGGTTACCTTCCCCGTACGGGTCGATATTCTCTTCGAGGATGGTGAGCGCATTCGAGAGCACTGGGATGGGCGCGATCGCTGGCGGACGTTCACTTATACCAAACCAACTCGCGTGGTCTCCGCCGAGCTATTCTCTGGAACGCTCAATCCCACGGCACCGAACCATCCCATCCTCCTGGATATCGACTTCACCAATAACAGTCGCCGACGCGAACCGGATCACTTGCCGGCGCTCCGATGGGGTGCCAAGTTTCTGTTCTGGGTTCAAAATCTGCTTCACCAGTTGAGCATGTTCGGATAGAGACGAAAACCGACAGGTTGAGGAGAAAAACCGATGATTGCGGAGAATCAAACTGATGTCCATCGTCCGTGGCCATTTCAAGCCATCGTCTCCAGCGAGGAAGAAGTCGCCGAGGCGAAGCCGGGAGCGCCTCGTCCTCCCTGGGCGCTGGTGAAAGCCGGATTCACCGGAGCCAATGCCCAACTCCGGCTGGCCTTCCTTCTCTGGGGAATCAACCTCGTTTTCGCCTTGGTGGTGGCGATTCCCTTCTTCCATCTGCTGGATGAATCGCTGAGCCGCTCGCTCATTGGCCAGCGCTCTCTGCGCGTTCCCGATGCCAACTGGCTCATCGGGCTCCTTCACTCGCAGCAGAGTTTCCTGGATAGCTTGAGCGTCACTGTGATGTGGGTCGCTCTCTCCTATATGGTCGTCAATGCGCTCCTCTCGGCGGGCGTGTTGGAGATTCTCGCCGGAGGATCGCGGTTCTCCTTTCGTCGCTTTTTCGAAGGCGTCGTTCGTCACGGCGGCCCCTTCCTCCGGCTGTTCATTCTCTCCCTGATCATCTATTTTCTCATCTTTCTCCTGCTCCACGATCTTCTGGAGAAAGCGCTCGACGGTCTGAGCCGCGGCTGGTATTCCCAAGCGGGCGCCCTCGGCCTCTATTGGGCGAAGAACGTTCTGCTCGCCGTCATTCTTCTCGGGACGGTGATGATCTTTGACTACGCCAAAATCAGAGTGGTCCTGGAAAGCTCTCCGCGGGCGGTGGGCGAAGCGGTGAGGGCGTTTCGCTTTGTGAGGCATCATCTGCGTCCAACGCTCCTGGTGTTCTACGGTCTGGGACTCGCCGGTGTGATACTCACGCTCCTCTATCTTGGTTTGGATGCCCTGCTGGTGCCGACCTCGCTGGGCCTCGTCATCCTCGGCTTTCTCGTCCAGCAACTCTACATGTTCTCCCGAATGTGGTTGCGCGTCGCCTTCTTTGTCGCCGAGATGGAACTCTATCGGGAGCGGACGCACTGAGGGAACGCGCGATGGACGATCTCCGTATTTTCATTCCGATGGGGAAATATGATAAAACTATTCTCCTCGAGACGGAGGGCGATTGAGCGCCAGGGAGGGTAGACATGTATTGCCCGACATGCGGTACAACTGCATCAGCCGAACAAAAATTCTGTCGCGCCTGCGGAACGAATCTCCAGATCGTCTCTCAAGCGCTCAGCGGTCAGCTCACCACATCCGTCCCGAATGATCTGATGAGCGTCGTCCAGGAACTGCGCAGTCGGCGGCGAAAGATGTTTCGTTGGGGATTCATCACGTTCTGGGGAGGGATCATCGTCGCCGCTCTCCTCGGTGTCATAGGTGGCGCTCTGGAGAGCATCAACCCACCGGTCGGCGAGGCCATCGCCGCGCTATCCGGCCTGGGAGGGATCATCCTGCTCATCGGCATCGGGATGATGATCTATTCGGCTTTTCTCCCCAAGGTCTCTGGGCCTACCTCGTCGGCGCAGTCCCCGGCGCTCTCTTCATCGGCATCGCCCACCGGCACCCCGATGCCGCCATCGCCGGAGCCCGTGCCCAGCGTCACCGAACATACGACGGTGAAGCTGGAATCGCCGCAACCTGAGACGGCGCCCCGACCTTCCAAAGCGAAGGAGCTATGACACACCCCAGCCCTCGATTCTGTCCTCAGTGCGGTGCGGGCATCGCTGTTGGACAAAACTTTTGCCGGTCGTGTGGAGTGCCGCTGCGAGTCCCGACCGAAGAGGAGATCGGTCTTCCCTCCATGGCGCCAACCACTTCTGGTCGGCTTCATCTGCTCGTCGAGGTCATTGGAGAAGCGTTTCGCAGTGGACTCCGATACCTCTGGCCATCAACCGGGGATGGACGCTCCTCCGAGCATCGGCTCCAGCAATGCTGGCGCTGGGGGCTCATCGCGTTCTGGACCGGTCTCGCCGCCCAACTCGGAGAGGTGATGGGATTCATCCTGATGTTCGTCGGTGTGGCGCTGATGGCCTATGCGCGCGGGTTCTTCGGAAGCAGCGAACGAAGCGATGTGATTCCCCAGACGGGATTCTCCCGATTCGATGATCCACCGAAGGGAACTGCCCACTCCCCTCCCGATCTCTCGGCAGCGCCTCCTCGGCCGAGAGAGAATCCGCCCACTCGCTTTTCTGATCAGGATCGCCTCAAATGACGAGGGCGCATGCCGAACGCGCCTCAGCGCTGAATATCGTATTCGTCGAGGATGGCTTCGGTGGCTTCAGCGGCGACGGGGCGTTGGCGCAAGAGATTGATGCGCAGGACCATCCAGCGAATCTCGCGCAACACGGCCCGGCGCGCCGCCGGATCTTGAGTGCGGACGTACTCGCGTTTGAGATCGGCAAGCTCTCGCCGCAGAGAGACTTCCAAGGGTGGGATATCGGCGTTCTTCAAGATCTTTCGCGCCAATCGCTCGGCGGGTCCACCGAGCTCATCATCGTCAAGCCGCAGAGGGCGTCCCTTACCGGGGAGATGATCAAACTCCCCGCGTTCCATCGCCTCGGCAATCTTGCGTTCAGCGATCAACTGAAAAACATCGATCGACGGTGCGTTGAGAATCACGACTTCGCCTTCCCCACTGATGATGAACGCCTGGAGATGGATCGAACGGCATGGTTTCGAAGACGATGATGCGCCTCACTCCTGCTCTCGGCGCTGCCGTCGTCGATCGCGCTTTCTGGCCAAAGCTGATTTCAATCGTCTCTTCTCTCCCGGCTTGAGATAGAAGGCATGCTTCTTGATATCCTTGATGATGTCTTCTTGCTGGACCTTGCGCTTGAATCGACGGAGCGCCGCTTCGATGGTTTCACCTTCGTTGACAACAACAACGGCCACAGGCTTTTTTCATCCTCCTCTGTTAAGGTCGTCTCAAAATCGAAATGATAGTTGTTACACCATAACGCGTTCGCTGTCAAGAAGCGGGCGGACTGCGCCGAAGGAACGCTGATCGCTCCGAAAGGACATGAGACGAGAGGGGCACTCGCTCCCGGACGCCGGGCCCTCATGACGCGCGAGCCCCGAAAAGGCGAGACATCCATGGACGTGAACGGGACTCCACCAGCGATGCGATGGTCGCGCTGGCGAGTCGAACTCAGCGTTCCATCATCACCTCGCGATACACCGACTCGATGCGCTCGATGATCCGGGATCGGTCGAATCGCTGGCGCACTTCGGCGCGAGCGGCCCGACCGAGGCGCTCTCTCAGGGGAGCTTCATCGAGCAATCGCTCGATGGCTTCGGCGAGAGGTTGAATTTCCCGTGGCGGCACGAGCCAGCCCGTCACTCCGTGAGTGATGATCTCGGCCGGTCCTCCCACCCGGGAGGCGATGACCGGGAGACCGGCGGCCATGGCCTGGATGAGCACGATGGAGAATGCCTCCTGCCAAGAGGGAACAACCAACACCGTCAATGCCGACCAGACCCAGGAGAGATCTTCGATATGATCGACGAATGTGACGCGATGAGCGATGTCCAGGCGTTGGACCAGTTGATGACAGCGACGAGTGAATCGTCGGCCCTTCTGTTCTCGTCCGACCACCAGGAAGGCGACATCCTCTCTGGATGCCGAGACCCGAGCCGCCGCCCGGAGGAATTCCTCCTGCCCCTTGGTCGGCGTCATCTGTCCCACCATGCCAACGACGAGCGGCGCGCTGAGCCCGAGCCGTCGACGAGCCTGATCTGAAGGAGGCGCCTGACGATATGCGTCGCAATTCACCCAGTTGGGAATGGTCACGATCTGTTCGGCGGGAACGGGCAATGACGCGAGGAGCCCGCGACGCACCGACTCAGAGACGGCGATCACTCTCCCCACCCGACGGAAGAGCGCCCGGTTGAGCCGGTTCACCCTCACCGGCAGATAATGATGACGGGTGAGTACGACGCGCCCTCGTCCGGCCCACTTCTCGGCGAGCAGACAGAGAGGATAATCTCGAGCCACGTGCCCGTGAATGATGTCGATCCGTTGTTGCTGAATGACGCGGCTCAGCGCGCGCGCTGACGGGAGATCGATGGCATTACGGAGGGGGAGTTCATGAACGGTGATCGGAGCGGAACCGAGCCGATCCGGCAATGGACTATTGGGACGAACAACCAGGTGGACGTGATGTCCACGCTCGAGCAGGGCCTGGCAGAGATCCAGCAGGTGAATTTCTCCGCCACCGATGGCCATGGCCGATGAAACGTGAAGAATTCTCATTTCGTTCCTCTCCCCATTGCCAGCGGATGGCGAGAATGCTAGCTTCAGCAATGAGCGCTCTCACACTCGGTCGCGATCAGCGATTGAGCGAGGGTGCCGATCATCGAAATCATCGCTCGACATCATGCCGATGCACACACTGGCCCAGCTCCCCGGTTGGTTCACCTCACTCGTCATCGCGCTCACGGGTCTGGCCGTCGGGAGCTTCATCAACGTAATCATCTATCGCGTTCCCCGGCAAATGTCAATAGTGACCCCTGGGTCTCGCTGTCCATTTTGCCATACGCCGCTTTCGATCCGAGACCTGATTCCCGTGATCAGCTTCCTTCTGCTGAGAGGGCGATGCCGCTCCTGCCGACATCGGATCCCCTTCCGGTATCCGGTGGTGGAATGCCTCGTCGGATTCCTCTTCTGGATCGTCTGGCAGAAGGATGGTCTGAGCTGGTCTCTCCCACAGGATTGGGCATTCGTCTCGGCCATGGTGGCGCTGGGAGCGATTGATCTGGAGCATCGTCTCTTGCCCGATGTCATCACCTATCCTGGATTCGTCCTGGCCGTTGGCCTCCCCGTCTTACTGGAGAGGCGCGCGCCCTTCCATTGGCCTGGTCTGGAGTCCGGGTGGGTTGTCGATTTGACCTGGGGGTTCATCGCTCTCTCGGGCGTCGTCATCATCGCCGTAGAGTGGCTCGATTATCTCTTCATTGGCCGTCATCTGGAAGCGCAGCAAGCGAGCGAACACCCATTGGACGCTCCCATGACTGCTGAAGGAGAGAGCGGGCACCGCGCTGTTCTTCTCCTTCGCCCTCGATTGACGCTGAGCACGATCGCTCTGGGAATCGCGCTGGCCGGCCTTCTGTGGGTGAAGAAGGCGGCCGGAGTCGATGAAGCGGGAATCAGGCAGGCGGAGGCTGTGGTGGATGCCTTCCTCGGAGCGGCCTTCGGTGGCGGGTTACTCTGGGTCCTCCGATTCGCCTACTTTCGCCTGAAGCACATCGAAGCGGCAGGATTCGGAGACATCAAAATGATGATGATGGTCGGTGCGTATCTGGGGTGGTCGCAAACTCTTGTGACGCTCATCATCGCTTCGGCATTTGCCTCGGTCATTGGACTCATCCTCATCCTTCGGCATCGAGATCGGCACATCAAGATTCCTTATGGCATTTTCCTGGCTGCGGCGGCCATTCTGACGCTGATCATCGATGCCCCTGGCGTCGCCCGGTCGAGTGGGTTGTGAGTTGAGAGGTATGCTCCTCCACGCATTGTGAGAATGGCCAACACACCTTGACAATAGAAGGGATGACGGATAGAGTTGGACCTTTGTAGTGGTGACTGAACCAGGCACAACTTGGGCAAAGAGGCGTCGACCAAGCACGCCGGAAAATCAACGATGAGGTGTTAACTAGATGTCTGTAGACAATGTGAAATATAATCCGGGACCAGAACTTCACCAATGTGGTTCCGTCCCGGCCCAGAATGATGATTTCACCGGAAATAATCCGGGGATCCATTCAGAATCTTCAACTCGTTTGGAATCCTCCCCGGGGGCCGAGGCGCCCAGCGATGTCGAACGGCGAGAGAAAGACGAGCACATCCGAGGAGAGCCGTCGACGACGGCCCCGGAAACCGTGGCTCCTATCGAGCCGGAAGCGACCTCGGGCCCATCGCCAGCTCCGCCGGCGACCGAGACCTTCGATGAGTCGCTGCTCGACGCCATGGAGGAGAAGGCGGCTACTATTCGTGTCGGGGAAATGATCCGAGGAAAGCTCATCGCTCTCACTGAAGAATGGGCCCTCGTCGATATCGGTTACAAAACGGAAGGGACTTTCCCCCGGGACGAACTCCAAGCCAGTCCGGAAGAGGTCACTATCGGTTCGGAGATTTATGTGACCATCAAAGAGATCGAAGGGCCGAACGGATACGTTGGTCTGTCTTATAAAGATGCTCTTCAAAAGCAAGCCTGGCAACGGGTGCAAGCCGCATATGCCGAAGGCACGCCGGTGAAGGGGCGCATCAGCGAGCGGGTGAAAGGTGGCTTCAAGGTGAACCTCGGTGGCATCGAAGCCTTCTTGCCCGCCAGTCAATTGAACCTGTTCCAGGTGAGAAATCTGGACGCCTGGGTCGGCAAAGAGATCGAAGCCAAAGTACTGAAGCTCAATCGGCGACAGTTCAACATTGTCATCTCCCGCCGCGCGCTGCTCGAAGAGGAACAAGCCAGACGGCGGGCCGAGGCGCTGGCTCAGTTGGACGAAGCCTATATCGTGCAAGGGCGCATCAAGAGCCTGACCGATTATGGAGCATTTGTCGATCTCGGAGGGATCGATGGCCTGCTCCATATCACCGATATGTCCTGGAAGCACATTCAACACCCCAAGGAGATGTTCAAGGTCGGGGACATCATCCAGGTCAAGATTCTCAAACTGGACCGCGACAAAGGGCGCATCAACCTCGGCTACAAGCAACTCTTCCCCGATCCCTGGGATACGATCCCCGAACGCTATCCAGTAGGCTCTCGGGTGAAAGGGAAAGTCACCCGGGTGGTCAACTATGGTGCGTTCGTCGAACTGGAAGAGGGCATACAGGGTCTCATTCACGTGTCAGAAATGAGCTGGGATAAGCGGCTCAAGCACCCCTCCAAGTACGTGAAAGCCGGCGACGAGGTTCTTGTCGAGGTCGTCGCCGTTGATCCGGCCGAACGCCGTCTGAGCTTGAGTCTGCGGCGGCTGGAACCAGATCCCTGGACGCTATTTGCCGAAACGCACTCACCGGGCACCAAGGTCAAGGGCATTGTTCGCGGCCTGACCGATTTCGGAGCGTTTGTGGAGATCGAAAAAGGGATCGAAGGCTTGGTCCACGTCTCCGATCTCTCCCGACGACGGATTAAACATCCTTCGGAGATCGTCAAGAAAGGCCAAGAAGTCGAAGCCATCATACAGAATATCGATCTGGCCAATCGGAAACTCAGTCTATCGATGAAGGAACTGGAGCCCGATCCCTGGGAGACCTTCTTCAATACCCATCAGTTGGGCGATGTGGTGAAGGGCAAGATCGCCCGATTCGCCAGTTTCGGCGCGTTCGTCGATTTGGGAGATGGTGTCGAAGGATTGTGCCACATCTCCGAACTCTCTGATGAACGCGTGGAGAAACCGGAAGACGTCGTCGAGATCGGTCAAGAGCTGGAGTTTCGCATTCTCAGATTGGATCGCGCTCAGCGGCGCATCGGGCTGTCGACGCGCGCCGCCGGCGAGAGCATAGACACCTCCGGGTTCACCGTCAATACCGACACCGGCGGATTGGCCAGTCTCGGCGAAATCGCCAAGCTGGAAATGGAGAAACGCGAAGAGTGATCGTCCGTCCGGGCCGGAATGTGGCTCGGGCATTCCCACAGCGGACATTCCCCTGCCGATCGACGCCTCCCGCCTCCTTGAGCGCCATGGCTGAGGAGATGACGCTCCAGACCCAGGAGTTCCCTCCCCGGTCGAGTCTTCTCGCCCCCCCAACGTGATCCGGAGTAATGTCGGTTACGCGCTCTGACTCTCCCTCAGTCTCTTCAGCACGATACGGAGTCGCCGTGAGCGCCGCTGCCGAGCATCTTCCATCGCCAATGGCCGATGGCGCAAGATGCCCTCTCGCGCAGCATCCTGTGATGGTCCTGACCGCCGCTCTGGTCGGTGGCGCGAGATGCCCTCTTGCGCGGCATCCCGCAATGACGTCTCTCTTTTTACGTCACGCTCTTCTCAACGATGTAAAAAGTTGTCATCGGAAGGATCGTCACAGAAAAGAGCTCGATGATGTGGGAACATTTGGGGGTGGAAACCGTTGATGAAAAGGGAGGCTGGTGTTGGAAAACAATCGTGATGAGTGGGAGAATCAACAACCGCGTATATGAGAAGAGCGCCTCAGAAGTCTCATCGCATTCAGCGATCGGGTTCTCCATAGAGGCATCCAAAGTCTCCGGGCCTCTCCTCACCCGAAGAGCTACGTTTGGCACGCCAATTGCATCATGGATCGAGGGGAGAAGAATGGTAAGGGACATGTCGACCGTGGCCTCTCGGCGCGATCGAGGATGCTCGCCGGGCGGCGCTCCGCACCGCGAGGGCCCCAGAATGAGCGCATCTGGGAGTGATGGGCGGCGAGCGGTCGTGGCAGAGTGAAGCCTCGGTCGGGACATGTCCTGCACGAATGAATGATGACCATGGACGTGAGCACGACCACATCGGAATACGAGCTCGTCCGCGCCTCGGCGGCGGGCGATGAGCGCGCGTTTGAGCGGATTTACCGAGCGCACCATCGGAAGGTGTACTCTCTGTGCCAACGGATGCTCGGTGATCCCGTGGAGGCCGAAGACGTCACGCAGGACGTTTTCGTCCAGCTTTATCGGAAGATAAACACCTTTCATGGCCATTCGGCGCTCTCCACCTGGCTCCATCGGCTCACGGTCAATATGGTGCTCATGCATCTTCGGCACAAGCGTCGAAAGCACAAAGAGCAGGCCACAGACGATGAGGCGCTCCAGAGCCTGGCCGACGGCGAATCCCTCCATGGCCGCGGCGACTCTTCTCTCATCGATCACATCGCCCTGGAGCGAGCCATCGCCCAATTACCCGCGGGCTACCGGATGGTTTTCGTCCTCCACGACGTCGAAGGGTACGAACATGAGGAGATTGCTGACCTGCTGGGGATCAGTCCAGGGACGTCCAAGTCTCAACTCCACAAGGCTCGCTTGAAGTTACGCAAGCTCTTGCTCGCCAGGGGCAGACATCGACCAATTGAATCGCGAGCCGAGGTATACTAACATTGCTCGGATGAGACACGATCGACAGAGCAATGACGCCGCTCACCGAATTCACCCGGCATCTGAGTCAGGCGCGGTGTCTGAGATCATCTCCGTTGTCCGGCTCTCGACCTATCTTGCTGCGCCCCCAGAGCGCGTCTGGCTGGCCGTGCGTCGGTTCAAGTCACCGTCCCCGCCCAGAGAGATCACGATCCTTCATCAAGAGAGCGGGCGGAAGCTGATTTATGCCATCACGGGTCTGCCTCCCATCATCAAGCGCATGACCGGCGAGATCGAACTCCGTCCCGATGGGGGAGGGACGTGGCTCCACTGGTCGGTCCGTTTCAGTACCAACCCCACGCTCTTCTCCCGGTTGTTCCGGCCGCTCCTTCGCGCGGGCATCGCCCGGACCCTCCGCCGAGCGGCCAGAGAGTTCAAAGCGCGAATGGAGGCCAATGAGGCCGAACGGAGCCAGCCGGGTGTGAACGCCAACCACTAAGCCCAGTGCTCACCCCTAGCATCTGGAGCGCTTCATCTCTTCCTCTCGCTCAACCGACCGGCTCGCTTCTTCTCCTTGGCCCGCTCGATCATCCTGGCCCGTACACTGACTCAACCACCAACCGCCCATCCACCTCATTACCGGCCACTCCCGATCTACCAGCGGCCCAACCCTCCTGTTCTGAGGCGACCATCCTTCAGTGACATGCCGATATCCATATTCGCCAACGCCGCCGCATCGTGACGGTATGTCCCCGCACGCGAGGAGGTTGTGATATTGGCGGACATCCAGGACGTGGGCGACCAGTGCCGAGGCCGGATGACGATCCGCCATCGGAAGATCCATGGCCGTCCCGATGCACTACGAATGGCATCCCTCCAGGCCGTGCCGCCATGGAGCGGATTCTCTATCTCTGGCGCAGAGGATGCCTCCTCTCCAGCTCGTACTGAGCGCGGTTGGAAAGATGGGGGGGGCAATAGGTGAAACCGAAGCGCACGTATGCCATTGGGCCGCTCGCGATATGCTCTTCTCATCACTGCCGTCCGACTTCTCCATCAGGAATCGCTCTTGAAGGGCAGAACGAGAAACAGCGGCAGCGCCGGCAACGTTCGGGATCGGGGCGAGCGACGGCGTCTTCGTATTTTCGCAGGCGCACCACCTGTTGGCATAGTTCCTCGATCTCTCTGCCCGTCGCTGCGTCGTTCAAGCGCGCGACGTCCAGCTCCCATCGTACATCGGGATGAAGAAAATACAGCTCGCCTCGCACCTCTTTCAATCCCAACACCCGTCGAGCGACCAGCGCATAGATGCGCATCTGAAGGTCATACTCTTCGGCCAGAGCGGCGACCTGCTCTGGCCGAACGCGATTGGTCTTGAAATCGATGAGGCGCGCCCGGCCTTCGCCATCGACGATGAGCTTATCGATGCGCCCGCGTAAAAGGACGCTGTCGGCGCGATAAATGAATTCCACCTCGCTCTCCACGCGACCCGGTCTCTCGCCCCAGAGGATCAGCTCGATCTCGCGCCACAGCGCGCTCGCCAGATAGTGCTCGATCAGCGGTTTCACCTCATCCACGGCGCGTTGACGCGCCATCGGGACATCTTCGACGTCGGCGACGTTCATCTCTTCGCCGACCAGTCGCTCCAGGAGCGATTCCCACTTCTCCGAGCCATCGTAAAGTTCGCAGAAGCGATGCACGATCGTTCCACGGGCGGCCGCCGAAAGCTCGCCACTCGCCGTGACTGGTTCGACGAGGGAGCTCATCGGCTCATATTCGTCCCTTCCCGGCAGGCCGAGCACGGTCTCGTAGTAATACTGGAGCGGGCATCGGGCCAGGCTGAGCAATCGCGTGACGGCCAACGGATAGGTCCCCGCCGAGATGTCCAAGGCGAGTGGCTCGGCCAGTCGAATGATGGCCTCCAACGTCCCCTGCTGCTCGCTGGTCAATTCGGGCAGCGCTTCGGTGGGAACGGGTCGACCGGCAGGCATCTCTGGGAACCGATCGATGAGCGGTCTCGTCGCTTCCCTCTCGGCCACTCCCGGCGCGCCACCCGGCATCACCCGCAACGGGATGCCATTCCAGTGGTAAATCTCCGGCAACGACTGCGGATCGTCGATCTGCAGGATAGCGCAGACCCAGTCGAGCCAACTATCGGCCTCGCGGAGCGCCGAAGCCGAGACGGACTTCGATGCGCTGGCATTGGCGTTGAGCTTGGGCGCGGCTCCCGAGAGAATCAAATAATCTTGGGCCCGCGTCGCCGCCACATAGAAGAGGCGCTGATTTTCAAAAAATTCGCGCCAGTCGATATACTCGGCCACGCGTCGGCGAAGCCGCGTCTCATGAAGGCGCCCTCGGTGGTCGGGGATCTTCATGCCGATCCCCACGCCACGGTCGAAGGCGACATCGGGAATGCGCGATCGGAATCGGCGGGCCAGATCGGGAATGATGACGAGAGGAAACTCCAATCCCTTGGCCTTGTGGACGGTCATGATCTGCACGGCATCGGCAGCGCCGCTTTCGATTTGTGCTTCGCTCTCGCGCGTCTCCATCTCGGTGAATTCGGCGATGAAGTGAATGAAATCACGGAGGAAGAATGGGCCGCGCTCTTCGAAGCCTCGAGCCAACTCGACGAGCTTGCGCAGATTGGCCACTCGTTGATGACCATCATAGAATGTCGCTTGAATCGCTTCATCGTCGGTGAGGGTGAGAATATCCTCCAGCAACTCGGCCAGGGGAACGCGATTCCGCCGCTCGAGCAGCACGCTGAGAATCTCGGCGGCTCGGGCGACCAAGGGTCGTTGATCCTCGCTGATGCCCCACACCTCGTCGTGATGGAGCAAGCTGGTGAGCAACGGATGATGTTCGAGCACGCCGCCCGACCGCATCTCGGCCGATTGGCGCAGCCAGTACAACGTTTCGTCCGAGAGACCGAACAATGGCGACCGTAACGCCGCAACGAGCGCGATCTCGTCGGTCCGATTCTCCAGGAACCGCAGCAGCGAGATGACGTCCTGAATCTCTTCCCGCTGATAGAAGCCTCGACCGGCGACAACATAGTACGGAATACCTCGCCGCCGAAGCGCCCGTTCATAAACTTTGATATCCGTCATCGCTCGGAAGAGCATAGCGATGTCGCCGTAGCGGACCGGACGGCGAGTCTCTCGACCATCTTCAGCGCGCTCGGCCACCAGAGGCTCGCCTCTCTCCACCATCTCGGCGATGCGGGCGGCCAGGCGCGCCGCCTCCACTTCCCGTCCCTCTTCGGCATTTTTCACCTGCTCGCCGATCTCCAGAATGAGCTCCACTGGCGGATGGGGAGAGGCGGGACGATTCGGCCGGCTGGGGGTGAACTCCACGTATCCGAGCGACTGGAGGACCGGGCGATCCCACTCCGATGCCAACGGCGTGAAGCGAGAGAAGAAGGCATTGTGGAAGTCGATGAGCGATGCGGTGCTCCGGAAATTGGTGTCCAGAGCGATGGCAGCCGCCCCTCGCTCCTCCAGCTCCCGCGCCGTCTCCATGAACACCTCCACGGCGGCTCCACGAAAGTTGTAGATCGACTGTTTCTCATCGCCCACGATGAACAGATTGGGCGCGTGGCGCGCGGTGGTCGATGGCGCCGCGCGCGCCGGCGACGGCCGATCGGTCAACAGGCTGATGATCTCCTTCTGGAGGCGATTGGTGTCCTGGAACTCATCCACCAGGATGAAGCGATATTTTTCCGCATACTGCCGGGCCAGCCAGGGATGGGTGCGGAACAGGTCGCGCACGCTGAGCTGGAGGTCTTCGTAATCGAGCCCGTTGCGCTCGGCTTTGGCTCCCCGGTATCGCGCTTCGATCTCCCTCAACATGTCGATCAAGCCGACGAGCGTCTCCCGGCCAGCCACATCGTAGAAGACGAGTTCGAGATTCTCCAGATGCTCTTGCAGAGCGGCCGCCTCGTCGCTGACTCTCCCCCGTCGATGAACTTTTGCTCCTCGGAGGGCCTGGAAGCAGCGATCGAAGAGCGGCGCGTCCTCCAGTCGCGGCGTCATGGGCAATAAGGGACGGTAGCGCGTCCAGACTTCGCCGAACGCTTCGATCTGCTTTCGCGCCGACGGGGAGGCCGGCGCCTGAAGCAGTTTGCTGACGGTTCGTTCGACGGCGTCCAGAGTCGCGCGGTAGTCGTCCTCGGTGCTCACCTGCTCCAGAGTGAGCCGTTCGATGTCGTCGAGGGTCAACCCTACGGCGCGGACTGCCGTGTAAAGGTTCACCAGCTCGTCGATCAATCGGCGCCGCGAATATCCCATCACCAATCGAGCCACCGTTTCATGGCCTTCGTCCACCAGGCGATTGACGACCTCTTCGACGGCCTGATAGAGGAGGAGTTGACTGGTGTACTCATCGAGAATGGCTGCTTCGGGATCGATCTCCGCTTCCACCGGCTGGGCCTTCAGTATGCTGGCACAGAAGCCGTGGATGGTGGAGATGGCCGCGTCTTCCAATCGTTGTTTCAACTCATACCACCGCTGAGCCTCGTGGAGGTCGGTCGCTGATTCGGCCAGGTCCAGGAGCGTGCGACGGATTTTCTCTTTCATCTCGTTGGCCGCCTTATTGGTGAACGTGATGGCGACGATGTGCTCCAGGTCGGCCTTCCCTTGGCGCAAGATATTCAACACGCGCTCGACCAGGACGCGCGTCTTCCCGGCGCCCGGTCCGGCAGTGACCACGCACGAGCGATCCAACGTTTCAACGGCCTGTCGCTGATGGGGCGTCAAATGATCGTCAGTCATGGCGATTGGTTCGGACGCGCTTTCGCACGGATGCGATGTTTCTCGTAGCGACACACGGTCTTATACAGGCACCGTGGGCAGCAGGCGTCCTCCTTCGGTTGGACGCGAAAATCGCCTCGCCGCATCCCCTCGACATACTGCCAGGCATAGTGTTCGGCTCCGGTCACGATCTCCTCCCACTCTTCGATGCTCAAGCTGGATGCCGTGCGACCGATGCCCGTGTGAGATCGAAAGTCCTCCCGATAGAGCCCGTTCCGGCGATGGAATGTTTTCAGCGAGTAATAGCCTCCACCGATGACCTCCTCGTCGGGGCCCAGGAATAGTCCCTCCAGCGCCTTCATGTAGAGGGGGATTTGCAAATCGAGTCCTTCTCGCATCTGTCTCGTGCTGGCGCCCGATCCGGATTTGTAATCGTACACGATGTATTTCCCATCGGCGGAACGATCCACGCGATCGATGCGGCCGCGGAGTTGGATGACATCCCCCTCGCGTCGGAGCACGTAGTATTCCCGGCGGGAGTCCGGATGACAATTCTCCATATCGGTCATCCCGAACCCCAGTTCGAGCCAGTGGGGCTGGACCTTCTCGGGCAACACGCGCTCTTGATACGTCAACTCGGCATCCAGGAATCGCATGAGCGTATCGCGAATCCCCTCCTTCTCCAGTTCCCATAGGCTGCGCTGGATGGGCAGCGCGCGCCCCTCATATTCGCCGAACACATCATCGGCGATCCGATGCAATTCTTCTTCATACTCCTGCTGTCGCGGGCGAATGAGATTGGTATCGGTATGCCGCTGGAGGAATCGATAGAGAATGGTGTGCAGCAACCATCCGCGATCCAGCGCGACCAGGTCCAGCGACGCTTCTTCGCGCTCCTCCAACCGCAGGATGCGCTGACAGAAGAACTGGAATGGGCACCGTCCATAGGTATTGAGTTGACTGGGCGAGTAGACGCGGCGGGGACCGAAGCGGGCCCGCAATTGCTGGCGAATGACCTCGTCGCCAAGCAGGCCATCGAACGGCCCGAATCGCGATCCGCGACGCTCGGCTTCCATGCGCAGGCGCGCGAACACCGGCTCGGTGAGGATGCCCGCTTCCAGGGCGCGGTTATAGAGGTGAAGGACGAGCGCATCATCGGGCGTCGTCTGATAGAGGCTGGCCAGAACGGCGCGCCCGAGCGTCGGCCACGAAGTGACGGTGCGCACCTCGTAGGGATTGGGCTGACGCCACTGGATGGGCACGACACTCTCGCCCTCGTGGCGGTAGACGCGCCGCACCTCCTCGATGAAGCTGGAGACCACATTCTGTTCGCCGGCGGCGTCGGCTCGAGGATAGGTGAGAATGAGTCGCTCGGTGGCTTGACAGGCGGCGTGATAGAAGAAGTGCTCTTCCTTGGCCTGGAAGAGCTTCGGCGACAGGTCCTCCAGATAGAGACCGGCTTCGGCCAGGCGTTGGCGCTCCTGATAGGGGTAGATCCAATCCCGGATGGGAGACTGAGGGAATACGCCCTCGATCAGGCCGACGATGAACACGGCGCGGAACGGCAATCCGCGCGATTGGGTCACCTCCAACAGTTGGACGCCGCCGGGATCGCCTCGTTCGATCCGGAAGGGCGTGCGCTGCAACAGATGAGTGATCAGATCGCGAAATTGCTCAATGGTGAGGACCTCGCTCGACGCCGGCGATTCCACCTCGGGGGAACCAGCGGGCGACGCGGCTCCGGCATCGGGGAGGGCTTCGGCCCACCGGCGGATCTCATCGAGCGTTTGCCGCAATATCTCCCATCCCCGGAGATCGCGGGCCAGCAAGCGTAACGCGCGATCATCAGCGCCCGCTCGACTGAGCCGGTGATGAAGCCGGTCCTCCAGACGGAACGCGCGCAATGCCGAGACGAACCCGGCGATCATCTCGGCGAGCGTCCCTCGCTCGGGAATTCGCTCCAGCGCCTGGCGCATCCCATCGACGGCCTCCAGGGCGCCGTCCAGTTGAGCGATCCCCCGTCGCAGGCGGGCCAATTCCAATTCCACCTCTTCCAGATCGACCAGCCGCGCGCTCACCGTATCCACTTCATGCTCCTTGATACGCCGAATCTCTCTCACCCGCTGACGCCACTGGCGCATGGGCAGTTCCAGGCCCACGACGAGGACGGCATTTTCGATGGCGTCGCGTTCCAGATCGCTGAAGTGATGGAGATAATCGCTCTTGAGCAAAGCTACGTAGGGTTCGATCTTCTCCTTCCCCACCCGAGCATCCAGCACCTTCACCGCCGCCTTCACCGATGGGATGGTGATGAGCGGCTGCGTCACATCCAACGTCGAAGGGATGTCGAGCTGGCGGAGTTGCTGGTGCACGGCTTCCAGATATCCCGATGGCTCGCGAGCGATGATGGCGATCTCCTGCGGTCGGTATCCTTCCTCTCTGATGAGTCGCTTGACCTCTCGGCCGACCTCTTCAATTTCGTGCGACATGCTGGCCGCGGCCACGATGGTGATCGGCGGCGACGGGGCCTGGGCAGACGCTCCAGCGCGGAACAGTCCGAGCCGCAGCGGCTCCAGGTCCGACCGATGGGGGAGCGTAGCGTCGAAATGTTCCATCTCCAGCGGCTCGGAGAAACTCTGGAGATAGCGGAGCGTGTCTCCCAGCGGCTCGGCGAACACCGATGGATGACGAGGATCGTAGGTGAGATTGATGATCACTTCGGGAATACGCTCGACGAGATACCGCAACAGGTGCTTCTGAATGGGCGTGAAGTCGAAGAATCCATCGACGAACAGGACTTCGGTCGTCTCCAACCATGGCGGCAAATCGGGTCGGGAGCGCAGCACCTCCAAGGCGCGATACGTGGCCTCGTCGGCATCCATGAGCGCTCGCTCATCCAACTGCTGCTGATAGGCCTCATAGATGGTGGCGATATCCAGATCTCGAGGGCGCGGCTCGGAGGAGGTCGATATGAACTGGCGAAATTCCGACGGCGGCATCCCGGCGCGCTTCAGTTCGCCAATCAGTTGGCCGACCGATTCGATGGTGCCCGGCAGATGGGCGATGGCCGCGATGTGCCGCAAGGCGCCCGCCCGCTCCAATCGGATGATGAGGCGCTCCAGCAAGACATACTTCATTCCCTCTTCGATGAAACGACGCTCCACACCGGCGTGTCGAAGAATCCGCTCGATCAGTCCATCGAAGAGAAAGACGCGCAATTCCCGACAACCGGACACCCGCCGGCCATCCAGGAGACGCGCCGTAATATGATCGAGCAGTGGTCGGGTGGCGACGAGATAAATGAACGACTCGGAGCGGCCGCGAGCGATGGCCTCCTGGCACCGTTCGATGAGACGCTCCCGATTTCGTCCCAGGACCGGTTCTGTCCAGATCGTTTTGCCCCCCATGGTCTCTCCCCGCGTGGTGAACATCAAATTGTGACACGAAATCGACCATTCGCCAACGGTTCGTTCGACGATTAATGGCTGGTCCCCCGCCACGAGCTAACAGTCTGGCTGCCAAAGAATTACCGCATCCCACCCACACTCGTGGCTTGACATTTCTACGCTCTTTCTTTAAATTAGCATTCTCCGATGCAGTGAGGCACGAATTCGTCATGGGTTAGGAGAGTTGTGGATGGTGAACCGTCCACGGAGGTAACAAGGGGGAGGTGAGTGTGCGTGCACGGGCACATTGTGGGGTTACCCCCGGAAGGTCGTTGACGTGACCTCGCCTTCTCCTCGGTGAGCTTCGACGAAGCGTCTCGATAGATTTTGAATATCGAATGGGCCGTGGGGGCATCGTTTTTACGAACGTGGGAATGAGCGAGATTGGCTTGGCATCGAACTATTCTGATGCCCCCGCCAGAGGGTTTTGTTGAACCGATGCCTTGCGGCGAAGGCACGTTGAACTCGGATCGGGGATCCGGGCGCCGAGGATGAGTCGCTGTGAACGATGGGCGAATGAGCGTGAATGAACGCGAGTGGAGGGGAAGATGGGGTGATCGATGGAGTCCCCGATTGCCGACTCCGCGCCGGGTTCGGGCAACGAGGATCATGGCGCTTGCTCTGGATGACTCCGTCGGGGCGGCAGCCTGCCCGACGGTCTGGCGGCATGACGAGCGGGAATGTCCTCGGACGGCGATGGGGCATGATGAGCATGACCGTGACGACTGAGAGGACCACACGCTGATGAACGAGCGCATCGATCAATACGAGCGAGAGCGTCCTCCCAATACGGCCATCTTCTGGCGCGTTGAGGGCAGCCTGTTGAACCTGAAGGCGGTGCGCCCGGTGGCCTTCTTCACCTGGAATGCGCAGAGCTTTGTTGAGCGCTGGGCGCGTCGGGGAGGATTGGCGCTACTCGCCGTGGTGCGTCCTCTCCTCTATGCGACGCATCGGGTGTTCGCCACCCGCGTCCTTCACATGTTGCTGCGGGGCGTCAGTCGGGATCGCCTCGACCTTCTCGGCGAAGAGTATTTCCAGTATGTCATTCGGCCCCGATTGAAGCCCCGTGGTGTAGAGCGGCTCAAGGAGGTCATGGCCAGTGGGCGACCGGTCGTCCTGGTGAGCCAGGGATTGGATCATGTCATGCGGCCGCTGGCCGAGTATCTGGGCGTTCGCTGGCTCATCGCCAACCGATTGGAATTTCGCGATGGTCTGGCGACCGGTCGGCTGCTGGACCCCGTCATTCGTCCCCGCGGCGGTCTCGCGCGTCTGACCGGCCAGCGCGCCGATGGTCGCGTCTCATTCGACAAACTGTGCCGGGATTTGGGGTTATCCGATCATCCCGAAAAGGTGCTCGAGGCCATCATTCCCAGCCGGAGGATCACTCCGGTGAGACCGCACCGGATTGTGCTTTTCGATCGCCATAAGCGGGTGACGCGACTCTCGGTTCGAGAATCACTGGCCGGGAAGCACATCCTGTTGATCGGCGCCACCGGATTCATCGGCAAGGTATGGCTGGTCAAAGCGTTGAGTGACGTGCCGGAGATCGGCAAACTCTATCTGCTCATTCGCCGACAACGATCGGTCAGCGCGCTACAGCGCTTCGAGCGCATGGTGCGCGAATCGCCGGTTTTCGATGCGCTCCACGAGCGCTATGGCGATGGGCTGGCCCGCTTTCTCAGCGAACGGGTGGAGGTCATCGAAGGGGATGTCTGTCAACCCGATCTCGGTCTCGATCCGGCGACCAGAGCGCGATTGCAGCGTCGGCTCGATCTGGTAGTGAACAGTTCGGGCCTCACCGACTTCAATCCCGATCTTCGGAGCGCTGTGAGTATCAACGTCGATGCCAGCCTCCATATTCTGGAGTTCGTGCGCCAGTGCGATCATGCCGGGCTGTTGCATCTGTCAACCTGTTACGTGATCGGCGCCCGGGATGGACGGGTGACGGAACAACTGCTGCCCAACTATACGCCGGCCCACGTCCCCGACTTCGATGCCGAACAGGAGTGGCGCGCGCTCCACGGGCTCATCGAGCGAGCCGAGGCCCTGGCCGAGACGCCGCAGATCACCGCCGAGTTGAGGCAACGCCTCCTCGGCCGGGCGACGGCGGCCAAAAAGTTGACCGGCGCGGTGCAGGAAGAACATCTCCGTAAGCATCGGGCGCGCTGGGTTCGCAACTATCTCACCGAAGCGGGCATCCGGCGAGCCAAGGAGTTGGGTTGGCCGAACATTTATACGTTCACCAAGAGTCTGGCCGAATCCCTCATTCAGCAGCGGAAGGGCGATCTTCCCGTGGCCATCGTCCGTCCCTCAATCGTGGAGACGTCGCTCCGGGAGCCGTTCCGGGGCTGGAACGAAGGTATCAACACCTCGGCGCCCATCTCTCATCTGTTGGGGAGCTTCTTCCGTCAACTCCCCTCCAACGAACAGAAACATCTGGATCTCATCCCGGTGGACCTGGTGTGTCGCGGGATGATGCTCATCGCCGCCGCGCTCGTTCGGCGCTGCCACCAACCGCTCTATCAACTGGCCACCTCGGCGGTCAATCCCTGCACGATGCGCCGATCGATCGAATTGACCAGCCTGGCGCATCGCAAGCATTATCGCGCTCAGGAGGGGCTCGAACACTGGATTCGATTACGCTTCGAGACGATCCCCGTCTCCAAAACGCGGTATGAGGCGCTCTCGGCGCCCAGTCAAAGAGCGGTGGTACAACTGTTGAATCGACTCGCCGCCCCGTTGCCGCTCAGACCCAAACCCCTGGTCCGGGCCGAGCGGACGTTGGAGCGCGTGGAGAAGATCATCGAACTCTATGAACCGTTCATCCTCCATAACGAGCACGTCTTCGAGGCGGTGAACGTGGAGATTCTCTCCGAGGCGCTGCCCGAGGAGGAAAAAGCCCAGTTCGGATACGACCCGCGAGCCATCGATTGGTGGGAGTACTGGATCAATATCCACATCCCGGCCCTCCGAAAATGGTCCTATCCACTCATCGAGGGACGCCCGGTCGAATATCGCCCGCAACGCGCCTTCGAGTGGCCCGTTCCCCCACAACCGCGCGCCGTGAAGGCGTGAAGTTCACTCCTCATCGCCCGGCCAGCCACAAAGATCGAGCGCGGCCCGAAGGCCGAGAATCCTCTTGCTCGACGCCGGATCGAACAATTACAATCGCTGAGCGGTCTATGGCTATTTTCATCACCGGCGCAACCGGATATATCGGCGCTCACGTCACGGCGAATCTGCTCCAACGATATGGCGATTCGCTGAACCTGCTGGTGCGGGCTCGCGATCGCGATGAAGCCGAGCGCCGACTGTGGCGAGCGCTCCAACTCCACCTGGAGTTCCCGCGCTTTCATTATTATCTGCGCACGCGCGTTGCCATCTTCTTGGGAGACCTCACCGAACGTCAGTTCGGCCTCTCTGATGACGAATACCGCCGCCTGATTCACTCGACGGACTCCATCCTTCACATCGCCGCCTCACTGAATCGCAAGTCGGCCAAGAGCTGCTTCAACGTCAATCTTCGCGGCACCCTGGAAGTCATCAAACTGGGCATGCACATCCGGGACGACCACGGCCTGCGCCGCATCAGCCAGGTGAGCACGGTCGCCGTGGCCGGACAGCGACAGGACGAAGTGGTAGGCGAAGATGAGGCCATCGACTGGAGTCGCTCCGATTACGATCCCTATGCGCGCACCAAGAAATTCGGAGAGCACATGATTCGAGAACTGCTCCCCGACGTTCCGCGCACCATTTTCCGCCCCAGCATCGTCCTGGGCGATAGCCGGTATGGCGCGACGACGCAGTTCGATATGGTGCGTGCATTCGTCTTCCTGGCGCGACTGCCCGTCTTGCCGTTCCGGCCGGAAGATCGGCTGGATATCGTTCCAGTGGACTTCGTCGCCGATGCCATCGCCACGCTCCATCAAAAAGAACGCCCCCGGTACGACACCTATCATCTCTCGGCGGGCACAGCATCGCCGACCTATCGGGAGCTGACCGATATCATGGCTCGGGCGCAGGGCCGACGCCCCCCGCTGTTCCTGCCTCGCCTGGAACGTCCTTTCTCGGCGATCGTCAACGTCCTCGCCAATCGGCGAGGCACGAGCATCGGCTATGGGGCCTCATTGCTGAAGGTCTTTCTGCCCTACCTGGTGTGGAATACGGTGTTTGACAATACGCGCGTCGTCGCCGAGATGGGCCGGGCACCGGCTCGCTTCTCCGAGTATTGCGTTCCGTTGTTCCACTTTGCGGTGAAGCACCGCTTCGCCTATCCTTATCAAGAATGGCCTCAAGCCGTCAAGGAGGTGGCCAGATGATGGATGTGGTTTTGGAAGCATGGGTCAGCGGATTGATCGAGCTCACCAAACTGAAGTGGATGCTCGGGCTCGGTCAATCGTGGAAGCCGGGCGAAAAGCTTCGGCTTTTGTTTGCCGGATACAACGGGACGCGAAACACCGGATCGGATGTGCGCGTCGAGGAGATGCTTCGCCAGATCCGTCACATCCTCGGTCCGGATCAGGTACAGTGCACTGTGATGACACAGAATTTCGCCTTCACCCGGGGATACTTCGGCGACGCCATACAAGTCAAATTACCCGACGTGTACCCTCCCTTCCTCTACCAGGAGGTCCCCAAGCACCACGGCGTCGTCGCCTGCGAGGGATCCATGTTCAAGAGCAAATTCGCCAACGCCCTGACGATCATGATGATCGGCTCGCTGGGCATCGCCTCGGCAGAGAACAAGCTCTCGGTCGGCTATGGCGCGGAGGCCGGATATATGGATCCTTTGCTGGCCAAGATGTGTGGCCATTATTGCCGCCAATCGTTCATCATCACGCGAAACGAAGAATCGCGCGATGTGCTCCGCAGGCTGGGCATCCCGACGGAACTGGGGACGGATACGGCCTGGACCTTCGAGCCGCTGGGACCGGAATACGGTCGGCGCGTGCTGCAGCAGGCCGGATGGGACGAACGAACGCCGGTGCTCCTCATTTGTCCCATCAATCCCTTCTGGTGGCCGGTCAAAGCTTCGCTGGCCAAGTTCATCGCCCGAACGCTCACCGGCGCTTATAAAGACAGTCAGTATCGCACCATCTACTTCCATCGAGCCGGTCCGGACGTGGACGCCGCCTACATCCATTACCTGACGGCCATCGGCAACGCTGTGAATGCCTTTCGGCGAGAGCAGCGCGTCTATCCCGTTCTGGTGGCCATGGAACGGTTGGATCAAGATGCTTGCTTCCGCATCGCCGAGCACCTGGGTGGTGCCCCCGTGTTCACCTCGGAACAGTACAACATGTACGAGCTGGTGAGCATTCTGCGTTGCGGTCATCTGATGATCTCCTCGCGCTATCATGGTATCGTCACCTGCATGCCCGCGCTGGTTCCGTCGGCGGGTATCACGATGGATGAGCGCATCCGCAATTTGATGCACGAGCGAGGGCACGACCACTTGTTGCTCGAAGTGGACGATGCCGATCTGGAAGCTAAGCTCCTCGTCGTGCTGCGAACGTTGAGCAAGGAGCAGGATGCTATTCGCGATGGCATCGGACGTACGGTGGTCAAAAACCTCAAGTTAATGGCCCAGATGGGCGTCTACTTCGAAGATCACGTCCAGCAGCGATATCCGGAATTCCCCGTGCGCACGGGCGTCTTGAGCTGGGAGGATTACTTGCCGCCGCTCAGCCCCGGCCTGCAGAAACTGGTCGAGCAGTACGAGACGGTAACCTCTGACGTTGACGCCAAGCCGGGCTCCCGACCCCTCCGGAGTAAATCACAAGCTGCCGAGTGACGGGACAACGCACAGACTCTCATCGCGCGACGATGGATATTCGGACCAAGCGCGTTTATGATCCGGCGACTCCCGATGACGGCTTTCGCGTCCTCGTCGATCGCATCTGGCCGCGCGGGATGCCCAAAGAGCGCGCGCAGGTCCACCTCTGGCTGAAAGAGATCGCGCCGAGCACGGCGCTGCGAAAGTGGTTTGGCCACGATCGCTCCAAATGGAAGGCGTTCAAGAAACGCTATTTTTCGGAACTCGACGCTAAACCGGAACTCGTCCAGCGATTGCTCGCCACGGCGGCGAGAGGGCGCGTGACGCTTCTCTTCTCCGCTCGAGATGTCGAATGCAATCAGGCCGTCGCCCTGAGAGCGTACCTGCTCTCGCGCCTCGACCAGCGAACGGGCTGACGACCATCAACTCTTCGATGAGTACAGCGCGGCGACCCGATAAGCGCTCCAGAGCCATGGACACATATCAAAACTTTCAACAACTCAGTCAGAACGAAAAGGAGGGGGTCGACTTCCGCATCCGCCAGCGCGTGGTCGATGATGCCCAAACGGTCATCGTCGCGCCTCATGGAGGAGACATCGAACCGGGAACGTCCGAAATCGCTGAGGCGATCGCCGGCGATGACTTCTCGTTCTATGCCTTCGAAGGGATCAAACCGGACGGGAATGGGAACCTTCACATCACCAGCACGCGATTCGACGAACCTCGATGCCTCGAACTCGTCCAGACCTCCGAGCGCGTCGTCACCATCCATGGCGAGGAAAGCGACGACCCCGTCGTGTACATTGGAGGCCGAGACGTCCGGTTACGCCGACGTATAGGTGCTGCTCTCAGGAAAGCAGGCTTCGTGGTACGAGTGCCTCGGCGTTCTCCCCTGCGTGGCGAGGATCCCAGAAACATTTGTAATCGCGGCATATCCCGCAAAGGGGTTCAACTGGAACTCAGCGCCGGGCTGCGACGGACGTTGTTCGAGTCTCTCACCGGATGTGGTTGTCGGAAGAGGACAGCGCGCTTTGACGGATTTGTCTCGGCGATCCGATCGACTTTGACATGAGCCCCTTCAGTCTTATCCTTCCAGCCGATCCCACGGCAATATGACAATGGCGACGGAGACGACCATGCTCGGTTCGCCCTCGCGGCGAGCCCGCGCGAGAAATCGCCAGAGAGATTGACAACGGAAATCTCAGTGGCTATAGAAACGAGCTATGAATTTTCTTGAGCTCATCTTTCATCGTCTGAAGCAGTCGCCAGACCGGGTTGTTCTCCAGGAAGTCCGCGAGGGCCGTCTGGTCGAGGCTCGAGGCCGTGAACTGCTCGCCTCTATCCAGACGGCTCGAGCGTTCTTGACCAAGGCGGGCCTTCGGAAAGGAGATCGCTGTGTGCTGCTCGGACCGAACAGCATTCGCTGGGTGGCGTTGGATCTGGCCCTGATGGCCGAGGGTATCATCGTCGTGCCCCTCTATACGCGACAAGCGCCGAGAGAGCTGGTGGCCATCATCAAAGACTGCTCCCCTTCCCTCGTCCTCTGTGGCAATGAGACGCTGAGAGATGACATTGCTCAACAACGGTCAGCGGGTCCGCCGATGTATCTCTTCGACGACGTGTTCGCTTCTTCGACCGGGGATCAATCTTCGGCGGAGGCTCCGCGTGCTCTTTCGGATGACGATCCGGTGACCATCATTTACACTTCGGGGACGTCGGGAACGGCCAAGGGCGTCATCCTCACTGTCGGCAATGTGAGCTTCATGATCCCTCGAACGCTTGGGCGGCTCGATGAGCTGATGGGACCATCGAGGACGCCGGATCGCGTCTTTCATTATTTGCCGTTTTGTTTCGCCGGCTCCTGGATTCTATTGCTCACCTGCCTCTCGCGAAACAGCGTGTTGACGCTGTCGACTGATCTCAGCGCACTGATCGAAGAGATGAAACTCGCCAAGCCCCACTACTTCCTCAACGTGCCCGTACTGCTGGAGCGCCTGCGCGCGGGTATCGAGGAACAGTTACGACAGAGAGGCGGTCTCATCGCCGCCTTGTTCGAGCGCGCCCGAGAGGCCTGGTATCGCCGGCAGGAGGGCCGCGCATCGCCAATCGGTTCTCTCTGGTTGAGATTGGCCCACTGGCTGCTCTTCCCTGCCATTCGTAAGAACATCAGCCCTCACCTCAAAGCGCTCATCTGTGGATCGGCTCCGCTGGCCAAAGAAACGCAGCTTTTCTTCATGATGCTGGGCATCCCCGTCCTGCAAGTTTATGGACTGACCGAAACCACAGCCATCTGTACCATGGATCATCCACATCACTTTCAACCCGGTTGGGTAGGCCCGGCCATTCCCGGCATCGACATGAAACTGGGAGAGAACGACGAGATTCTCGTTCGCGGTCCTCATATTTTTCAGGGCTATTGGAATCGCCCTCGGGAGACGGCCGAAGTTCTTCGAGACGGATGGTTCCACACCGGCGATCAAGGAGAGGTCAACGAAGCTGGTTACTGGCGCATCATCGGACGGATCAAGAACCTGATCATCTTGAGTTCCGGGCATAACGTCGCCCCCGAGCCGATCGAAAACGCTCTCTTGCGCCTATTGCCCGACGCTGCTCAGGTTGTTCTGTTCGGCCATGGTCGAGGTTTCCTGACCGCTCTGGTGACCGGCGATGTGACTCCGGATCAGGTTCAGCGCGCGCTGGATAGGATGAACGCCGATCTCCCCCACTATAAGCGCGTGCGCGCTTTCTTCATTCACCAAGAGCCATTCACCCCTGAAAATGGTCTCCTCACGGCCAACGGCAAGTTGAAGCGGGAGGCCATCGCTGCCCGTTTTCACGAAGAAATGGAAGCGCTCTATCAAGCGAGCTCAGCGTGAGTATGAGAAGGAATCTCATCGATCTTCCCGCACCGGTGGAGCCCGCGCGAGCTTCGTCACATGAGAACAATCACCGAGCAAAAAGAACATGATGATCTTTCACGTCGGTGGAGTTCACGCCTCTCATCACCATGCTCCAGTTCGTCACCCTCCCGTGTCGTCTCGGGCTATGGTATCATTGATGCCGGTATTGAACATGTGGTGGAAAACGATCTCAAGGGATGAGTGATTATGGCCGTCCACGTTCAACGACGGGTCTTCACCGTTGATGAATACCATCGCATGGTCGAAGCCGGGATTCTCTCCGAAGATGACCGCGGCGAACTCATCGAAGGCGAGATCATCAAAATGAGTCCGATTGGAAGCCAACATGCCGCTTGTGGAAAAAAGCACAATGCTCTCCTCCACCATCAGGTGCAGCAAAGAGCCATCCTCGGTGTCCAAGATCCCGTCCGACTCGACGAGCATTCAGAGCCAGAACCAGACATTGCTCTGCTCAAACGGCGCGATGATGACTACGCCCGCTCGCACCCCACTCCTGAAGATGTTTTCCTCATCATCGAAGTGGCCGAGACCTTTGCGGAATACGATCGACGCATTAAGCTCCCGCTCATCGTTTGCGGTGGGCCCGACTCTCGGACAACTTCTCGATCGTGGAAACGACATGGAGGATAACCGATGAACATTCCCAAGGCGATGCGGGCCATGGTCTTGGAAACGCCCGGCGAGCAACTGCGGTTGATGGACGTCCCCGTCCCTCAACCCAATGAAGAGCAAGTTCTCCTCCGCGTGCGCGCCTGTGGCGTCTGCCGCACCGATTTACATATCGTGGATGGAGAACTCCCCGATCCCAAAATACCGCTCATCCTGGGACATCAAATCGTCGGTACAGTAGTCCAAGTGGGCGATCGCGCTCGACGATTCACGTTGGGCGATCGCGTGGGCGTTCCCTGGCTCGGCTACACCGATGGCACCTGCCGGTATTGTCAAAGGGACCAGGAAAATCTCTGCGACCATCCTCTATTCACCGGTTACACCATGGATGGCGGTTACGCCGAGTACGCCGTCGCTTACGAAAAGTATTGCTTTCCACTGCCCGCTTCTTACGGTGACATTGACGTCGCTCCCCTGCTCTGCGCCGGATTGATCGGCTATCGCACCTATCGGCTGGCCGGCCCCCATGTCGAGCGACTGGGAATCTATGGATTCGGTGCGGCGGCGCACATCATTGCTCAGGTGGCCGTACATCAGGGCAAGCGCGTCTACGCCTTCACGCGACCGGGCGACACCCAGGGGCAGGAATTCGCTCGTCGCCTGGGAGCTGTCTGGGCGGGCGGTTCGGACGAGCGCCCGCCGGAAGAACTCGATGCTGCGCTCATCTTCGCTCCCGTCGGTCCGCTGATCGTCGAGGCGCTGCGAGCGACGGCCAAAGGCGGGGTGGTGGTGAGCGGCGGAATTCATATGAGCGACATCCCGTCTTTCCCCTATCGGCTGCTGTGGGAAGAGCGCGTCATTCGATCGGTGGCCAATTTGACCCGCCGCGATGGCGAAGAGTTCCTTCGGATTGCCCCTCAGGTTCCGGTGAAAACGTCAGTACAAACCTTCGCTCTCCATCAGGCCAATGAAGCCTTGAATCGCTTGCGGGCGGGCCAAATTGAAGGGGCCGCCGTGTTGGTGATCGCCGATCAGTGATGCTTCATATGTTCAGCCTCGCTCTAAGACGTTCGGGTATGGCGTTCATTATCACTCACTGAACGATATCGCCATGCTTCGGATCACACCATCAATTACCATTGACGAGGACGAAATCCAATGGCAATTCGTGCGCGCTTCGGGACCGGGTGGGCAACACGTCAACAAAGCCGCTACGGCGGTGCAGCTTCGTTTCGATGTGCAGCATTCCCCATCCCTGCCCGATGATGTTCGTCAACGCCTGATCGCTCTGGCGGGAAATCGAATGACCTCCGATGGCGTGCTCATCATCGAAGCGCAACAATTTCGCTCGCAGAAGCAGAATCGCGAGGCGGCGCTTCAGCGCCTGGTGGAACTGATTCGTCGGGCGTCTGAACAACCCAAGGTCCGTCGCCCCACCCGACCGACCCGCGAAGCACGACGCCGTCGATTAGAAGCCAAGCGACGGCGCAGCGAGACGAAGCGGTTGCGGCGACCGGTCCGGCTCACCGAGGACGAGTGAAAGGTCTGGAGACGTCCCCTGTCGCCCGCAAGGATGAACGCTCGGCCGGCGATGGCCGACCACCATCTGCGATGAAAATCGACGAACACCATTCATTTCAGACATCGGGAGGATGACCTATGCATCTGGATTCAAGAACGCATCTTTTTGTGATGATTATAGCTCTGCTGGTGAGCGCATTGCTTGGCGTTCACCTCCTCCACGCTCATCAGGCCAAAAACCAGGTATATGACCCAGCCCTGTACAAGGCCATGAGATATCGCCTCATTGGGCCTTATCGCGGCGGACGGGTTACCGCCGTGACTGGCATTCCCGACGAACCTCATACGTTTTATATGGGAGCGACCGGCGGTGGCGTGTGGAAGACGACCGATGCTGGCGAGACGTGGAAGAACGTCTCGGACGGCTTCTTTGGCGTTGGCTCCATCGGGGCCATCGCCGTCGCGCCCTCGGATCCCAACGTCGTTTACGTTGGCACCGGATCGGCGTGTCCACGAGGAAATGTCTCCATTGGAGATGGTCTGTACAAATCGACGGACGCCGGAAAGACGTGGCGACACATTGGCCTCACCCGAGCCGGTCAAATCGCCCGCGTGAGAGTTCATCCCCGAGATCCCGATCTCGTCTACGTCGCCGTTCTGGGTAACGTCTTCGGCCCGAATCCCGAACGCGGCGTGTTTCGATCTCCGGACGGCGGGCATACCTGGGAGAAGATCCTGTTCATCAGCGAAAAAACCGGCGCCGTTGATCTGTCCATGGATCCCAGCAATCCGCGCGTTTTGTACGCCGGCATGTGGCGAGTCGAGCGAAAGCCGTGGACGCTCATCGACGGTGGCGAGGAGGGCGGTGTGTATAAGACGACCGATGGAGGCGATACGTGGACGAAACTCCAGGGTGGGCTTCCTCAAGGACTCACGGGAAGGATCGGCATTGCCGTCTCGCCGGCCAATCCCAATCGTATATGGGTGCTCATGGAGGCCCGAGACGGTGGCGGCGTGTTTCGCTCCGATGATGCCGGCCAAACGTGGACGCGCATTAACAAAGAACGAAAACTCCTGCAGCGCCATTGGTATTATTGCCATATTTACGCCGATCCACAGGATGAAAATACAGTCTATGCCTTGAACACCAGGCTCTATAAGTCCATCGATGGAGGGAAAACCTTCCAGCGTATTCGCGTACCTCATGGGGATACTCATGACCTCTGGATCAATCCTTACCATCCTCGCATTCTCATCAACGGGAATGATGGAGGCGCGTGTGTCTCGCTGAACGGTGGAAAAACCTGGTCGACGCAGCTCAACCAGCCCACGGCCGAATTCTATCGAGTGACCGTCGATCATCAGTTCCCCTACCGCGTTTATGGGGCGCAACAGGATAATAGCACCATCTCCATTCCCAGTCGGAGTCCTGGCGGGATCACGCCCAAGCAGTACTGGTACGCCGTTGGCGGCGGCGAGAGCGGTCACATCGCCGTTGATCCCAGAGATCCCAACATCATCTATGCTGGAAATTATATCGGTCAGATCACTCGCCTCGATCGCCGGTCAGGACACATGCGGAACATCACCACCTATCCGCAGATGCACGATGGTGTGGCTCCGCGCGACATGCGCTATCGCTTCCAATGGAATGCGCCTATTCGTCTCTCGCCGCATAATCCCGACGTGCTCTATCATACATCCCAATACGTCCATCGTTCGACCGACCACGGACAAACCTGGGAGATCATCAGCCCGGATCTGACGACCAATAATGAGGCCTACCAGGATCTTCCCGGCGGTCCCATTCAGCATGACCACACGGGCGTTGAGGTTTACACGACCATCTTTGCTTTCGAAGAATCCCCGCACGAACCCGGCGTCCTCTGGGCGGGGAGTGATGATGGATTGGTGCACATCTCGCGAAATAATGGCAAAACGTGGGAGAACATCACTCCACCCGATATGCCTCGGGAAGGAACGGTGAACATGATCGAGCTCTCCGCCCACGATCCCGGGCGAGCATTCATCGCCGTCTATCGATACCGCCGGAATGACTTCCACCCCTACATCTTCCGCACCAACGATTACGGTCGCACCTGGGAGCTCCTGACCGATGGTCAAAATGGCATTCCAGAAAATCATTTCGTCCGGGTGGTTCGAGAGGATCCCGATCGGAAGGGTCTCCTCTATGCCGGGACGGAATTCGGCATGTACGTATCTTTCGATGACGGAAAACACTGGCAGTCGCTGCAACTCAATTTGCCGCGCACGCCGATCACCGATCTCATCGTCCACGAGAAGGATCTCATCGTCGCCACGCAAGGCCGTTCGTTCTGGATCCTCGATGATCTCACGCCTCTCCATCAACTCACCGACGAGGTGGCCCGATCGAAAGCCTTCCTGTTCAAACCGCGAACGGCCTATCGGACGCGCCTCCGGGGTTTCCGCGGACCACGCGCGCCCAGCAATCCACCCGAGGGCGTGACGATCAACTATTATTTCGCCGAGAAACCCGATGGCGAGGCGAAACTGGAGATCCTCGATGCCCAGGGCCGGGTCATCCGCACGTTTTCCAGCCGCCAACAGGAGGAAGAGACGGCATCGGAGGAAACACCTTTCGGACCGCGGGAGAAAAAGCGGATTCCGGCCGAAGCGGGAATGAATCGGTTCTCGTGGAATCTCACCTATCCAGCTCCCAAACTGGTCAAAGGCGCGGTGATGTCATTGAGTTATACCGGAGGACCAACCGCACCTCCGGGAACGTATCAGGTGCGCCTCACCTGGGGAGACTGGTCACAAACACGATCGTTCACCGTGGTCAAAGATCCCCGGTGGTCAGTGAGCGATGAGGATCTGCGCGCGCAGTTCAAATTGACCATGGCCGTGCTCGAAAAGCTCAACGAGACGCATCAGGCCATTCGGACCATCCGGGCCATCAAGGAGCAGGTCCGAGCCATCGCCGAGAGAGCGGTGAACGCCGGATATGACGAGGCGATCGAGCGCCGTGCCAATGCGCTGATCGAGAAGCTCGTCGCCATTGAGGAACAACTCATCCAGACGAAGAACGAGAGTCGTCAAGACCCGATCAATTTCCCGCCGCGATTGGATAATCAGATCGCCTATCTCTACACGGTGGTGAATTTCCAGGATGCTCGCCCCACAAGAGGCTGTTATGAACGATTCCAGGATCTGAAGAAGGAGCTGGCCGGTCATTTGGCCGAACTCGATACCGTATTGAGCAAGGACCTTAAAGCCTTCAATGAATTACTCGACCGCGAGCACGTCGAACGGGTGATCGTGCCCGCTCAAAAATAAACGACCGTCCATCCATCGGTGGTTGAAGGGGAATGCGAGGCATTCCCCTCGATGGACATCCGAGGGAGAGTCTATTCCCTGGCGCACCGTGATAGCCGGATATGGCTGCCAGTGACCATCGGAAAACCACCGTGAGCCACCCTGTGAAGGAGAAGGCTATGTTCGATCAATCCCGACGAAACTTTTTGAACCATTTGGCCAGCTTGATGGTGCTCGTGTCGAGGCCTATCGGTGTCTCAACGGTTCTCACTGAAACATTCCGAGAGGGCCATCGCCAACATCCCCAGCCTCAGTCCATGGGTTTCTCGAGAGAGCGCTCGATCTCGGCGCGCCGCTATCGCATTCGAACTATTACGGCTGGAGTCAATCTGAAGACGGTCGCCGATCTGGGTCCGATCGCATCGGCTATACGCTTTCTCCACAAGGCGCACCAGCGATTCGAAGAGGCGGGCATCAACGTCCAAACCCTGCGCATTGCGACTCAGCCTCTCCCCGAGTATATGGCCGGTCATTCGTGGCGAGAGGTTCTTCCGGCGTTGAAAGCGATTGATCGCCGGATATCGACCGCCAATGTCCTGATGAGTATTGGCCCGGTCCTCACCGAGGATCGCACGGATGCCGACATCGCTCCCTGGGCCGCTGAACTCATCAACGAGACGAGCCGGATCAACCTGAGCATCGCCATTGCTTCGCCGGGTCGCGGCATTCACCGACGCGCCATACGAACGGCGGCCCAGGTGATGGGTACTATCGGCAAGAGGACACCAGGTGGCGAGGGAAACTTCCGATTCACTGCTGCGGCCAATTGTCCGGCCGGCATCCCCTTCTTCCCGGCCGCTTATCATCGGGGAGAAGAGGCATTCGCCATCGGGCTGGAATCGCCTCTCCTGGTGCAGGAAGCCTTTATGGGCGCCGCTGATGTGGACGAAGCTCGATCCCGCCTCAAGACGATGCTGGAATCGGAACTCGGTCGGATAGAAGAGCTGGCGCTCGGCGTGGCCAGAGAGACGCGCCGCCGATATTTGGGGATTGATGTCTCGCCGGCGCCGAGCAAAGAAGCCAGCATCGGTCGGGCGATTGAAATGCTCACGCACGCTCCTTTCGGTCAGGCATCGACGGTGATGGCCTGCGCCGTGATCACCGATGTACTTCAAGCTCTCAATGTGAGGACGTGCGGTTACTCCGGTCTGATGCTGCCTGTGCTGGAAGATCCTGTATTGGCCCGGCGCGCTGCCGAGGGGCGCTATGGCGTGCATGAACTGCTCCTCTATTCGAGCGTCTGTGGGACCGGCCTGGACGTCGTCCCGTTGCCCGGGGATACGTCCATTGATCGCCTGACCGCACTCATGGAAGATGTGGCGGCGCTGTCCACCAAATTGCGCAAGCCCCTTTCGGCTCGCCTCCTGCTCGTCCCCGGGAAGAAGGCCGGCGATCACGTCGAATTCGATAATCCCTTTCTCACCGACTCGGTGATCATGAAGCTCAATTGAGATCCTGGATCGGGAGAGGAAAGACGGATGCCGCCGGCATCTCTGGAGACGATCGAGGGATCCTCGCCGCTCCTGACGATGATGGACTCCCTCTCGGGGGATGGCGCATGAGTTATGCGTCTCGCTGCGAAAAGAAAAAGGTCATTTTCGTGGCCCACCGCTCGATTCGCGCGCTGAGGCTCTGGATGCTGGCCGACAGCGCCACGGAGGGCTACTCGTCTTCATCTCGTGAAGAGGAGGATCGATCATATGAACGCATGGAGAATCCGTTTTTCGTTCACGTCCCTACTCATCATCGTGATCGTGGGATGTATCTCGACGATGAACCCATTGGCTGTCACTCGATCTCAGTCGGTCACAGCGCTCGTAGGAGGGACGCTCATCGATGGCTATGGCGGTCCGCCCATCCGCGATAGCGTGATTCTCATCGAAGGCGAGCGCATCAAGGCCGTAGGGCAGGTGGGAACCCTATCGGTTCCAGAGGGAGCCAACGTCATCTCGACCGAAGGCATGACGGTATTACCAGGATTATGGGACATGCACGTCCATCTCATGATCAATGGGCATAGCGACTATGAGCACTGGGACAAAACATATCCTCCCCTTTTCGAATCCGTGATCATGCCGGCGTCGGCCAAGCAGTTGCTCCTGGCCGGCGTCACCAGTGCTCGCGATTTAGGTGCGCCATTGGAGGCCATTCTCGCCGTCCGCGATCGCATCAATCGAGGAGAGATTCCTGGCCCCACCCTTTACGTCTCCGGTCCGTTCATTCAACATGAGCCGTATCCGGGCACTGAGCATTTCCGCTGGGGAGTCCACGGTCCAGACGATGCTCGCGCTAAAGTCCGACGGCTGGCTGAAGCCGGCGTCGATTGCATCAAGCTCATCGATCAAGACCAGATGACGATGGAAGAGGTGCGAGCCGTCGTCGATGAAGCGCATAAACATCATCTGACGGTCGTCGCCCACGCGCATCGCCCCGAAGAGATCCGGCGGGGATTGCGAGCGGGCGTCGATTGTTTCGAGCACACCGGCCTGGCGACGGCGCCAGAATATCCTCCAGACATCATCACTATGATTCGCGAACGAACGGCGAAGATGAATCTCGGACCGCTCTTCTGGACGCCCACTGTCCATCCGCTGCTCAACTACGAGTACATTCGCGACAATCCGGAGATGCTGGATGATCCGTCCTGGCATGTGGGTCTGCCCGATGAGATCATCGCTGACATCAAAGCGTCCATTCGACATCCGGAACGACTGGCCTACTTTCAGATCACGCCCAACCGGCGACCGACGTTGAAACGAAAAATTCATCAGCTCATGGAATCGGGTGTCGTTCTCCTGATCGGAACCGACAGTGGCATTCCCATGAACTTTCACAGTCAGTCCACCTGGAGGGAACTCGACGCCTGGGTCAATGAACTGGGCATTGATCCCATGACGGCCATTCGTGCAGCGACGTATTGGCCCTCCGTCTTGATGAACGTCGATGATGAGGTCGGAACGATCAGCGAAGGGAAATATGCTGACATCATCGCTGTCCGTGGAGATGTGCTTCGGTACATCAATCTGCTTCAGGATGTGGACATCGTCATCAAGCATGGTCGGAGATATAGGTGAGCGACTCTTCATGATCCTTTGCATCATGAGCAGAGCGTATCTTTTCACAGGCGGGCGACGGGTTATCCGTCGCCTTGCCGTCAGAATCCCGTCAGAGCGCGTGCTTTGTCGATCGAACAGACTCATATCAGGAGGACAGGGATGGATACTGGATTGGCAAACAAGACCGTCGTCATCACCGGAGCGGGAGGTGAAATAGGTCGCGAACTCTGCGCCGGATTCGCTCGCGTGGGCGCTCGATTGATTGGCGTGGATAAGATCGATCTTGAGGAAACTGGCCAATATCTGCAGGCGCTGGCGACGAGTTCTGGCAACTTCGACTGGACGACGGTGACCATCGATCTGGCTTCACCGGCATCGATTCGGGCCGGATGTGAGCGCATTCGGGATGCGTTCCCGACCATTGACGTTCTGGTGAACAATGCTGCTTTCTATGGTGGTCTGGCGTTCACTCCCATGGAGGCGATTGATATTGAAGAGTGGGATCACGTGTTTCAGGTTAACGTACGAGGATCCTATCTCATGATCCGCGAACTGCTGCCCGCTCTGAAACGAGCGAAAGGCAAGGTGATTAACTTCGCCTCCGGCTCTGCGCTCCGGGGTTCGCCGTTCATGTTGCATTATGTGACGTCCAAGGGGGCGATTATTGGTATGACGCGAGCGCTGGCCACGGAGTTGGGCGGATATGGGATTCGGGTGAACGCTGTGGTGCCCGGTTTGATCGATACGGCGTCTTCGCGCCGTCTCGGCGAAATGTATCCCAAGGTTCTGAAAGCGACAGTTGAGGCGCAGGCTATTAAAGAACCTCTGGTGGCCACCGACGTGGTGGGAACCGTCCTTTACCTGGCTTCGGCCTGGAGCGACGCGGTAACGGGACAATTGTTTCTCGTGGATCGAGGGTTGATCATGCATTAGCCAGCCCATGCACGAGCTGGCCATGGAATGCGGCCTGCGCCCAGGCGTCCCTCGGTGCCGCGATTATCGCTTCGATCGACAGGATGTGCGTCTCTTGAGAAGCACTCGCTGGTCATCGTCATGGAAGTTGACAGAGACCCCGTTCGGTCTCTGTCCGAAGATGCCGTCGGCACTTCGACCCGGACATCTTTTTTCGGAGGCATTGCGATGAAATTCGGTATCATGTTCTCCAACGCTGGAGCACTGGCGTATCCAAAGAATATGATCGATCTCGTTCAAACGGCCGAGCGACTGGGCTTCGAATCCATCTGGACAGTCGAGCACGTAGTCGTGCCTGTCGGATACAAGGCTCGGTATCCTTATAGTGAATCGGGTCGTATGCCCGCGCCGGATGATGTTCCCATCGCCGATCCATTCGTTTTCCTCGCCTATGCGGCCGCCCTCACCAAGACGCTCAAATTGGGCACGGGCATCCTGATTCTCCCCCAACGCCATCCGGCTTATGTGGCCAAAGAGGCAGCCACGCTCGACGTTCTCTCGGGAGGACGCGCCATCCTCGGCGTAGGCATCGGCTGGATGCGAGACGAATTCGATGCTCTGGGCATTCCATTTGAGGAGCGAGTGGCGCGGACCGAAGAATCCATTCGGGCCATTCGTACGCTGTGGAAATCGAAACCCGAACCGTTTGCCGGTCGATTCTTCCGTTGGCGTCCGGTGGAATCCAATCCCAAACCGGTGCAACAACCTGGCGTGCCGATCGTGATTGGAGGGCACGTCGAGGCTGCGGCGCGCCGGGCGGCGCGACTGGGAGATGGGTTCTTCCCCGCTCGCGGTGATATGGAGCGATTGCCCAAGTTGCTCGCCGCGCTGCGCGATGAGTGTCAGCGCATTGGCCGTCGTCCGGAGGAAATCGAAATCACCACCGGCGTGCCGCGTCTCACCCTGGATGCCGTGAAGCGCTACGAGGATATGGGAGTTGCCCGATTGGCGATCTTACCGCCGGGATTTGACCGGGAGACGATCCGGAGGGGACTGGAAACATTCGCCCATACGATCATGGCCAAATGCTGAAGGACGTCTGAGACCTCGTTCCCTATGCATTCCCAGGCGCTGAAGCGAACGATTTCGTTCCACCACGGAGCCGCAGAAAAAGAGAGACGCGATATGGATATATTGCTTCCTGGTGATGAGATCATTGAAAAATGGAAAGGCGCATGCCGGCTCCAGCCGATACGTTGCCCTTCGAGGCGCAGGATCGCGAGGCCGTCGTTCAAGCGCGCGTTCCGGGTCGGCTTATGCTGCCCCTCTGACTTGGCCTGAATGACGATGAAATGGCATACTGACAGTCGGAGAATGAAGCGCGTGTAATTCAGAAACAGGGAGCGAGAGCGATGCTTGGATCAACCTCTATCCCTCATTTTGAGATTCGACCGGCAACGGAAGACGACGTTCCTCTGATTCTCTCATTCATCAAAGAACTCGCCGAATATGAGCGTCTGGCCGACGAGGTCGTAGCCACGGAAGAGCTTTTACGAGAGTCATTGTTCGGTCCACATCGAGTCGCGGAGGTAGTGATTGGCTATTACGAGGATGAACCGGTCGGATTTGCCGTGTTCTTTCACAACTTCTCGACGTTCCTCGGGCGTCCCGGTCTCTATCTGGAAGACCTCTATGTGAAACCGACCCATCGCGGGAGAGGGTTCGGTCGAGCGATGCTCCGGCATATCGCTCAGATTGCCAGAGAGCGTCGTTGCGGGCGATTGGAGTGGGCCGTGCTCGACTGGAACGAACCGGCGATCAATTTCTACAAGAAGCTGGGAGCCGTTCCACTGGATGAATGGACCGTCTACCGTTTGACCGGAGAGGCTCTGGACAAACTGGCGGGCGAACGGTAACGGATCAAAAATCCGTCGATCGGGAGCGCACGGGATCACGAACGGAGGATTGAGCTGCCATGTTCTGGACGGAAAACGGAGGAATGAAAATGACGTTCTCCCTTGTGGTGCTCTGCACCTCGTTGGTCCTCGGGTGTCGCTCATCGGCTCCGACCGTCGATGAGTATGTCGCCGAGGTGCAGCGGTGGCATCAACAGCGCATCAGGGAACTCACCAGCCCTGATGGCTGGCTGGCGCTTGCCGGTCTCTTCTGGTTGGAAGAAGGTGAGCAGCGATTCGGCGCTCATCCCTCGAACGATATCGTCTTCCCTTCGGGAAAGGCGCCGGACTTCATCGGCTCCTTCATCGTCCATGAGGGAACCGTCGCCGTGAAAATCAATCCCGGGATCAATGTCCTGCACAATGGAGCACCCATCTGGGCTATGGAACTCCAAACCGATGCTCACGGCGATCCAACGATTCTGACGCTCGGCTCATTGAGCTGGTACATCATCGAGCGCGATGGCCATCTGGGCGTCCGGTTACGCGATAGTCAGAATCCGCGTTTGAAGGAATTCAAAGGCACCGAGATGTTTCCCATCGATCGCGCCTGGCGCATTGAAGCGACGTTCGAACCCTTCGAGCAACCGAAGTCGATCGCCGTCCCGACGATTCTCGGGACGGTCACCACCATGACCTCGCCGGGGAAGCTGACGTTCCGAATCGGTGAGCACACCGTTCGGCTGATCGCTCTGGCCCAATCGGCGAATGATCCTCTGTTCATCATCTTCGCGGATGAGACTAATGGTCGAGAGACCTATGGGGCGGGACGATTCCTCTACGTCGATCCGCCGGGAGCCGATGGAAAGACGTTCATCGATTTCAACAAGGCCTACAATCCACCATGCGCGTTCACGCCGTATGCGACTTGTCCGCTTCCACCGGAAGGGAACCGACTGCCCGTTCGCGTGACCGCTGGCGAGAAAAAATATGCCGACGCGCACCACTGACGAGGTCCATTCCGAAGAGCGAACTGCAGCTCACTGATCGGCGGAGGCGCTGATGGAGGGTATGAATGGCTCTTCGATAAAGCGGTCCATTCGCGTGGCAGAGAGGGGCTCTCTCCGCCTCGGCCCGATCGGGCGGTGAGGACGTCGCTGAGGCGTTCACGGAAGGAGGGATCATGAATCGGAGAGAGGTCGCCAAATCAGGCATCAGTTTCGGCACGGCGTTGGCCATCGTCATCTCGTGGACGACGCACAAGTCCATTCTGTGGGCCATCATCCATGGTCTGCTTTCCTGGCTTTACGTGATCTACTATGCGTTGATCCGATGAATCATCCATCTTGATCCTGCGCCATTAGCAACTTATATTCTTACTCGTCATGAGTAAGATACACGGGGGCATGGGCCTATGATGCGGAATCGCCAACTTCATCTCTTCGAACGTCAGGACGAGGCTGAGTCACGAGATGCGAGTCTGGAGAGTCTCCTCTCCCAGGATCTGGATTTCCACAGTGAAACTGGGGCCTATGCCTCGCATGACTTTCATCCTTTCCCTGCTAAGTTCCCTCCTCAATTGCCACATAAATTTATTACCGCGTTAACATCGCCTGGTGAGATCGTCCTTGATCCCATGATGGGATCCGGAACAACTGTCCTGGAAGCTTTTCTCTGCGGGCGACAAGGGATTGGTATTGATATTGATCCTCTCGCACTGAAGATCTCGAGCGTCAAGGCGACTCCGCTCAATGTGAAACATGTGCTCGAAATGGGACATGAGATATTGAAGCGAGCGAGGATTGCGGTCACCCAGGAGCGATCCGATCTGAAAACCAAACTGGAGAAGCGATGGGATCACCGGACCCGACAATTCGTCGATTACTGGTTCACGCGCGACACGCAACTGGAATTAATGGCTCTCATCAACGAGATTGAGAAGATTCCAGATGTCGTGATGAAACGCTTCTTCGAAGTCGTTTTTTCCGGGATTATCATCACCAAATCGGGTGGTGTCTCACTCGCCCTCGACCTGGCTCATACAAGACCTCACCGTGCCAAAGTCGTTCTAAAGGCCACACCGATGAAGCGCACAAATAATGCCGCCGATGCATCCTCCCGGCGACACCGGCACGAGACGAAGATGCTGCGCTCGGCTCTTTTGGAATTCGAAAGGCGATTCAAACAGAATCTCGGTGGACTGGTTAAACTTGCACAATCCAGTCTGCTTCCTCGCTTCCTTTACGGGAACGCGCAGGACCTTCCTCTGCTCGACGCCTCGGTCGATCTCATCGTTACCTCTCCGCCCTACGCTTCGAATGCCATTGATTATATGCGCGCTCACAAGTTCTCTCTCGTTTGGATGGGATATTCCATTGATGAGCTCGGTCGGAAGCGAAAAGAATATATTGGTGGCGAAGCGACAACGGACTTCCAATTCGAAGAGCTTCCTCACGCCACGGCGAAAGTGGTTGCTGATATCGCCGATCGCGATCGAAAGAAAGGGCGCGCGCTCCATCGATACTACTCCGAAATGACCCGGATCTTACGGGAAATGTATCGCGTGCTGAGACCGGGGAAAATAGCCATCGTGATCATAGGAAGCTCGGTGATGAGGGGGAGAGACACTGAAACGCCCATGTGTCTGGCGGAGATTGGTCGAGCTCTCGGTTTCCACGTCCCCAAAATCGGCATCCGTCAACTGGATCGTGATCGGCGGATGATGCCTGTTGGTTCTCGACCGAACCTCAACTCACCAATTCAGCAGCGAATGCATGAAGAATATGTGATTGGGTTCCGCAAACCCGACATCCTATCAACGCATCCACGAAGACGGCGATGAAAAGAGCAATGAGCATCAAAGACCTTCGAACAGAGTATCATCGGCGAATTTGCAAAGAGATCATCAGAATCAGGGGGGATAGAGAGAGTGAATCCTCATACCCTAATTTTGCCGATGGGAGCAGTAAATCTAGTAGAGACATCGCGTGGCGTATGCTTCGTTATCTGGAGTACAAGGACAACGAGCATCGTAAGCCGATCAAGGAGCAAAGGGTCGGCGATCTTTTTGAGGAAATCACCAAAGACTTCCTAGAAAGTGCTTTTGAGCGGCTTCAACATCTTCGCCCAGGGAGCTGGATCTACTCCACGGTGAGGACATCAATCTCGAGTTTCAACCAATACGAGCATCTGGCTCACTTAGAAGTGACGGTCAAACAAGATAAGGAGCTCGCTTCGGTGCTTGGTAGGGACTATATTATCAAACCCGACATCGTGATTGGGAGACAGCCGGTCTCAGATAAAGAAGTGAACCGCCGAGAAAGATTGATCGCTAAGACAGATGATATCGCTCGGTTGACGCCCCTTCGAAAACGGAACTATAAGGAGCCTCGCCCGATCTTACACGCCAGTATTTCCTGTAAGTGGACGATTCGCAGCGACCGATCACAGAACACACGTACTGAAGCCCTTAATCTCATCCGAAATCGAAAAGGTCCCTTACCGCATATTGTAGCTGTGACTGCTGAGCCTCTTCCCACACGCATCGCGAGCCTCGCACTGGGCACTGGTGATCTGGATTGTGTTTATCACTTTGCACTTCTGGAATTAGAGAAGGCGTTGAACGACCTTGATAACGCCGATCAATGCGACATGCTCAACATGTTAATCGAAGGGCGGCGCCTGCGCGATATCAGTGACCTCCCTTTTGACTTGGCGATTTGAGGGTCAATCTTGAAGAAGGCCGATAGGACGCTTCTCGCAGCCTGCACCCCCGGGGCGGCCTGTTTCCTACTGTGAATCCTCCTATCTGAAGCTCCATCAGCGTCCCCGTCTAGCCAACACTGTAATGAGATGATAGACTCTAGCTCTTGATACATGAACCTATCCATCCTGAGGATCAACGATGATTCATCGCGAATACCGTGATTCAGTGACCATTTTGCGCATGGAACGAGGCAAGGTCAATGCCATCGATACGGAGTTGTTCATCGAGCTCATCGATGCATTCGACGAAGTCGAACAATCGCCCGCCAAAGCCGTCGTGTTCACGGGAGCGGGACGAGCGTTCTCGGCCGGCGTCGATTTATTCCGCGTCCTGGAGGGCGGCCGGACCTATCTGGAAACCTTTTTGAGATCACTGACTGATGCCGCCGGACGAATATTCATGTTCCCCAAACCAGTAGTGGCGGCGATTAACGGCCACGCCATCGCCGGAGCCTGCATCTTGGCATGCGCCTGCGATTATCGGATCATGGCGGAAGGATCGGGCAAAATCGGCGTGCCGGAACTCCGGGTCGGCGTCCCCTACCCCGCCCTGGCGCTGGAGATCCTTCGATTCGCCGTCGCCCGGTCTCGCCTTCAGGAATTAATGTACACGGGTAACACGTATTCGCCAGAAGGAGCCCTTGAACGTGGACTCATCGATGAAATCGTCCGTCCGGATCGATTGCTCGATCGCGCCTGCGAACTGGCCGAGCAATTTGGCGCTATTCCTCACCGAGCCTTCCAACTGGCCAAGCAACAACTCCGCCGACCGACCTGGGAGCGATTCAATCAGTACGCCCAGGACATCGATCCGGAGGTCCTTGATCTGTGGTCATCCCCCGATACGCAGGCGGCCATCCGGCAGTATCTCGAACGAACCATCGGGAAGAGCGGATGACCGATGTCTTCTGAATCCGAGATGGAGACGGTCAGCTTGAGCAAGAGGAGGATGAGACGCCATGGCATTGAACGCAGGGGATCGAGCCCCTCATTTCACGCTCCCGGACCAACGCGGCAAACGGCATAAGCTCTCGTCGTACAGGGGGAAGTGGGTCCTGCTCTATTTCTATCCCAAAGACGACACGCCGGGCTGCACCAAGGAAGCCTGCGCGCTGCGCGATCATATGGCCGCGTTCGAGAAGCTCAACGTCGCCATCCTGGGAGTGAGCGTCGATCCCATCAAGAGTCACGCCCGATTCGCCGAGAAATACAAGCTCCCCTTCCCCCTCCTATCGGATGAAAACAAACAGGTCGTCAACCTCTATGGCGTGTGGGGGAAGAAGACGTTCATGGGGCGAGAATATGAGGGCACGCATCGCATGTCGTTCCTCATCGATCCTCAAGGGAAGATCGCCAAAGTCTATTCCAAAGTCAAACCGGCGGAACACGCCGAGGAGGTTCTCAACGATGTCCGTGAGCTCCTCTCATCCCAACGATCATCCTCTGTCACACGGCGTTCGTGAAACGGTCTCCTGTACCGATGACGCTCAGGGTGCAGGACTTCCGGTGATGCTCATGGGCTCGGGCCTTGCGCCATTGAGGGTCCTATGACCACCGACCGACGATGGCACACATACGTGATGTTGATCCTTCTGCTCGCCGCAGGCCAATCCTTCGGCTGCACCGATGCGGAGGAATCGAATCAACGGGTCCATGCGCTCTCCGAGAGTGCCCATCAATCTCATCGGGAGGATGTAATCATGCCCGACAAAATCATCAAAAGCGATGAAGAGTGGCGTCGGTTGCTCACTCCCGAGCAGTATGCGGTCACGCGGAAAAAAGGAACGGAACCGCCGTTCACCGGCGCTTATTACAACTTCAAGGGGAAAGGCATCTACAAGTGCGTGTGTTGCGGCAACGAGTTATTCAGTTCAGAGGCGAAATTCGATTCTGGCACCGGTTGGCCGAGCTTCTGGGAGCCCATTTCCAAGGAGGCCATCCGTGAAGCAGTGGACGTCAGTTGGGGGATGGTCCGCACGGAAGTTCTCTGTAACCGTTGCGATGCCCACCTCGGTCATGTTTTCGATGATGGGCCGCCTCCCACCGGTCTCCGCTACTGCATCAATTCGGTGGCCCTTCAGTTTGAAGAACGATAGTCATTCGCGGGCGGCGCCGTAACATATCCTGACCAACGTTTCCCGAACCTATACCGGGTCGCCATCGAGACGCGCGGCCGTTTGACGGGCGTTCGATCATCTCTCGTGGGCTCAGTCGATGACGAAGATGCCGGCCACGCGCGTGCTCAACGGGGCGTCGGAGCCCGCCAGGCTCACTCCAGCCTTGATCATGGAGATGAATGGCCGTATATTCACACTTCTCGGGGGAGCAGTCGAAGTCAGATCCTCACCAAGGCAGGAGTAACGATCAATGCCCATAGCGATGAACAACTCCCGCTCAATGGAGGAGGCCTTATGAAGTCTATCCGCGTCGTTCAATTCGGTCTCGGTCCTATCGGTCAGGCCTGCGTGAAGGTGCTGGCGGAAAAATCCGGCATCGAGCTTCTCGGGGGAATTGACATTGATCCGCAAAAAATTGGCAAGGACGTCGGCGAGATCTGTGGATTGAATGAGCCACTGGGGATTTCCGTGCGAGGCGACGCCGAAGCGGCACTGGCCGAATGGAAGCCCAACGTCGTCGTTCACACCACGACGTCTTATCTCAGCGACGTCGAAGACCAACTCGCGACCATCATTCGGGCGGGCGCTCACATTGTTTCCTCAACGGAAGAACTCTTCTATCCCTATCGGCGCGACCCGGAATTCTGCCGCCGTATTGATCACCTGGCCAAACAACATGGCGTGGCCGTCGTGGCGACGGGGGTGAATCCAGGATTCGCCATGGACATTCTTCCACTCTGCCTCACCGGCGTCTGCACCACTGTCACCAGGATCAATGTGCGGCGCGTCGTCGATGCGAGCCGTCGCCGGTTGTCGCTCCAGAAGAAGATTGGCGCCGGTCTCACCCCCGAGGCATTCGAACAGAAACTGGCTGGCGGCCACTTCGGGCATGTGGGCCTTCGTGAATCGGCTTTCGCCGTCATGGAGACCCTGGGCTGGCCGGTGGATGATATCGATGAAGAGATCAAACCGGTCATCGCCGAGGAGCGCGTGACGACGCCCTTCCTCACCGTAGATCCCGGACAAGTGGCCGGACTGCACCAGGTCATGCGCGTCAAGAGCGAAGGGCGCGAGCGCCTGATCCTCGAACTCTGGATGTACGTGGGCGCGAAAGACCCGCATGACAGCGTGGAGATCATCGGTGAGCCATTGTTGTCGGTGCGGCTGGCCGGAGGCATCTTCGGAGACACGGCGACGGTCGGCGCCCTCACCAATACCATCCCGAAGCTTATGCATGCCCAACCGGGTCTGCGAACGATGATGGAATTGCCGGTGCCTCACGCGTTTCTGGGGATGAAGGCGTAGGCCGAGAGCCTCGATGGATCTTGAGGGTCTCCCGCTCCGGATGATGGCTCGGGGCGGTACTCATCAGTCCCGTTCGATCCGGTTGTCAAAACCACCATTCTATGAAAAACTTCATCCTTTCCCGATCCGGTGACGGGAGTGGGGTGCCGAGCTACTGGGCATCGCTATCGTCGAGATTCTGGTAAGGAGGGTTGAAGCGATGGCGTACACTTTTGAAGAACTCAAGGAGAAAACCGTGGCCGAACTTCGGGAAATCGCCAAAGGCATCGACCATGAAGCCGTCCGAGGATATACGCAAATGGACAAAGATCGCCTTCTGGCGGCCATTTGTACGGCTCTCCACATCGATATGCATGAGCATCATCGCGTCGTGGGGATCGATAAGACGGCCATCAAGATGCAGATTCGTCGGCTCAAGAAACAGCGCGATGAGGCTCTGGCCGCTCACGATCATGCTCGATTGAAACTCATCCGACGACAAATCCATCGGCTCAAGAGGAAACTCCGCAAGTCCATGATCTGAAATCATGAACGTGCTCATCATCAATCAATCCGAGGTCCGGGCCCTGCTCTCCATGAAAGCATGCATTGACCTCATGGCTGAGGCCTTCACCGCGCTGGCCCGCGGAGAGGTGCTCAATCCGCTGCGTCGAGGATTACTTTTGCCCGATAAGCGGGGGATTCTGGGATTGATGCCCGGATATATGGATTCCATCGGGATGATGGGCGCCAAGGTCATCAGCGTTTTCCCCGAGCAACGGGAAGCCGAATACGATTCGCATCAAGGGGTCGTCCTCCTTTTCGAGGCCGAGCGGGGTCGGCTTCTCTCCATCATCGATGCCAGCGAGGTGACGGCCATTCGAACGGCGGCGGTCAGTGCCGTGGCCACACGATGGCTGGCCCGCGAGGATGCTGGCGACCTGGCCATTCTGGGATCGGGCGTTCAAGCGCACCGGCATCTGGAAGCCATGTTTCTCGTTCGCCCCATCAAGCGCGTGCGCGTCTGGAGCCGGACGCCCGAACACGCTCAGACTTTCGCCGCCCGCGCCGCCCGACGATATGATCGCCCGATCCAAGCCGTGCCGACCGCCGAGGACGCCGTACGAGGAGCCGATCTCATCTGTACCACGACATCAGCGCGCGAGCCCGTCCTCATGGGCGATTGGCTGACTCCGGGCGCGCACATCAATGCCGTGGGATCGAGCGTTCCCTATGCTCGCGAACTGGACACCAAGGCGATCGTTCAATCCCGATTGTTTGTGGACTGCCGCGAATCGGCGCTTCATGAAGCTGGCGATTTTCTCATTCCCCGGCAAGAGGGCGCGATCGACGAGACCCATATCCAGGGCGAACTCGGGGAGATACTCCTTGGTCACATCCAAGGGCGTCGATCGCCCGAAGAGACGACCATCTTCAAATCACTGGGCCTGGCCATCGAAGACGTGGCTGCCGGCTCTTACCTCTATCGTCAAGCCATCGAGCGGGGCGCGGGGACATGGATCGAGCTGGGCGGCCAGCGCCATCTCGATTGAGGGAGGAGAGGCTCCGCCCGAATGGCGCCGTTCGGGCGATCGCAGAGCCCCTCCCATCCATCGTCCCAACTGGCGCACCTCTCTCTCATCATGGCGGATTGATCGAGCCCGGAGACATCCTTTGGGTTGTGCACTCTGGTTCGATCTGTGATATGGTATTCGTTCATCGCAACATCATATTCGGAGGGAGATCATGCTCAAAGCGATTAACCCGACGACCGGTGAAACGATCAAGGAATACGATGAGCTGACGCCCGAGCAAGCCCGCGACATCATCGATCGAGCCGACGAAGCTTTTCGCCATTGGCGGACGACCAGCTTCGCCGAGCGGGCAGAGGCGATGAACAATGCGGCCCGGCTCCTCCGCGAGCGCGTCGAAGAGTATGCCCGCCTCATGGCGCAAGAGATGGGGAAACCCATCCGAGAGGCCCGAGCGGAGGTCAATAAGTGCGCCTGGGTGTGTGAATACTACGCCCAACACGCCGAGCCCTTCCTGCGCCCGGAAATGGTCGAGACGGATGCCAGCAAGAGCTATGTCACCTTCAATCCGTTGGGCGTCATCCTCGCCATCATGCCCTGGAATTTTCCCTTCTGGCAGGTGTTTCGCTTTGCCGCGCCGGCGCTCATGGCGGGCAACGTCGGTGTGCTCAAGCACGCCTCCAATGTGCCCGGGTGCGCCCTGGCCATCGAAGACATTTTTCGCCGCGCCGGTTTCCCACCATACGTTTTCAGCACGCTGCTGGTGGGAAGTCGACAGGTCGATGCCCTCATCGAACATCCTCGCGTCACAGGCGTGACGCTCACCGGGAGCACGCCGGCGGGCCGGGCGGTCGCTCGAAAAGCGGGAGAAATGATCAAGAAAACCGTCCTCGAGTTGGGCGGCAGTGATCCTTATATCGTGTTGGAAGACGCCGATCTGGATGCCACCGTGACCACCTGCGTCAATAGCCGACTGATCAATTCCGGTCAAAGTTGCATTGCCGCCAAGCGATTCATCGTCGTGGAATCGGTTCGCGACCAGTTCGAGAAACTGTTCATCGATCAGATGCGCGCCAAGAAGATGGGCGATCCCCTGGAAGAAGATACCGACGTGGGCCCGCAGGCGCGGCATGATTTGCGCGACGATCTCCATCGGCAAGTTCAACAGAGCATCGAGCTTGGCGCTCGCTGTCTCCTCGGCGGCCAGATCCCCGACGATCCGGGCGCCTTCTATCCGCCGACCGTTCTCACCGACGTCAAGAAAGGCATGCCCGCCTACGATGAAGAGTTGTTCGGTCCGGTAGCGGCGATCATCCCGGTGAAAGATGAGCGAGAGGCCATCGCCGTGGCCAACGATTCCACATTCGGTCTGGGCGCGGCCGTCTTCACCCGAGACATCGCCAGGGGCGAACGCATCGCCGCCACCGAACTGGAGGCCGGGAATTGTTTCGTGAACGCGTTCGTCAAATCCGATCCGCGACTTCCCTTTGGCGGCATCAAGGAGAGCGGTTACGGCCGCGAACTCTCCCACTATGGCATCAAGGAATTCGTCAATATCAAGACGGTCTATGTGAAGTGATAGATGCCGTGATCATCGGTGTGGCCGATCGGCGAAAGCGCGTGCGGGAGCCTTGGGCGCTCCAGGAAGTGGTTTCTGAGGGGCATCACATGGGATTTTATGCGCGAGTGATCTTTCCCTGGGCGTGCGATCTCATCATGTCCGCGCCTCACCTGGCTGAGGCTCGCCGGGAATTCCTGGCTGAGGTGACCGGTGAGGTCCTGGAGATCGGATTCGGCACCGGACTGAATCTTCCTCACTATCCCGAACACGTCCGCAAGATCACGGCCATCGATGTCAACCCAGGCATGCATGCGCGAGCGGAGAAACGCATCCGCGCCTCGACGATCGCCGTCGAGCATCGCGTCATCAACGGCGAGCGCCTGCCGATGCCCAACGATTCGTTCGACAGCGTGGTCAGCACCTGGACGCTCTGTAGCATCAAGAACGTCTCTCGGGCGTTGAGAGAAATCCGTCGCGTGCTCAAGCCCGGCGGGCGCTTCTTCTTCATGGAGCATGGGCTGAGCGATGATCCCGCCGTGCAGCGCTGGCAGCACCTTCTCAACCCGCTGGAAAAGCTCATCGCCGATGGGTGTCATCTGAACCGGAACATCCCGGAGCTCATCGAGCGCCAGGGCCTGCGCATCGTCAAACTGGATCGATTCTATATGGACAAGACGCCCAAAACGCACGGATACACCTATCGTGGCGTGGCCACGAAATGATCGACGAGATGGATACCCGCGAACCTTCTGTCTCTCGACGAGGGAACCGTATCATCATGCCCGGCATGGCGTCGGTCCACTCGCACGCTTTCCAACGCGTCTTGCGCGGGCGCACCCAGCGTCGCGCAACCGAAGCCGGCTCTTTCTGGTCGTGGCGTCGATGGATGTATGCGCTCGCCGAGCGACTCGACCCGGATGACCTCTTCCATATCTCCAGATTCGCTTTTGTGGAACTGGCCATGTCCGGAGTGACTGCCGTTGGCGAATTCCACTACCTGCACCATGACCGGGACGGGGCGCCCTACGATGACCGCGTATTATTGGCCGAGACCGTCATTCGCGCGGCTCGGGAGGCGGGATTGCGGATCGCGCTCATCCGAACCTGTTACTTCCGCGCTGGCTGGAGAAGGACTCTTGAATCGGCACAACGACGGTTCTGCGATGCTTCGGTCGAGGATGCCCTGCGCGATGTGGAAACGCTTCAACGACGATTCGCCGGCGACCCGATGGTGCGCATCGGGCTCGCCGCGCACAGCGTTCGAGCGGTGCCCCGTTCACATATCATGGAATTAGCGGCCTACGCGCGAGAACGCGCACTTCCCTTCCACATGCACATCTCCGAGCAGCGGCACGAGGTCGATGAGTGCATCGAAGAATATGGTCTGAGTCCCGTCGCCCTGTTGGATCGAATGGGCGTGCTGGACGAGCGGTTTGTCGCCATACATGCGACGCATCTCGACAATGATGAGATTCGCGCCCTCGGAGAGGCGCGCGCGTTCGTCTGCCTCTGTCGAACGACCGAGCGCGATCTGGGAGATGGATGTCCTCCGACGCGACCCCTCGTTCAGGCCGGAGCGCGGCTCTGCGTGGGCGCCGATAGCCACGCCAGCAGCGATGCTTTCGAAGAGATTCGCGCCGTCGAACTCGACGAACGCTCCCGCCTGGAAATGCGACATGCCGTCGCCGAGGCCCCGGAACTCCTCCGGGCGGCGACACAATACGGATACCAGGCCATCGGCATGGGCCAAGCCTGGCGCGATGACGCGGTCTCGCTGAACGCCGATGATCCCTCGTTCGCTTCTCTCAACGATGAGTTGCTCGTCGACGGCCTCATCTTCAACGCCACGCCGAGAGCTATTGACCAGGTCACTATCGCCGGACGAACCGTCGTCGCCGAAGGCACCCACATCCACTATGAAGAAGCACGTCGGGGCTACGAGACGACATTGCGGAGACTGGGATTCCTCTGATCGACCGCGCCTATCGGGGACGAGGCTCTGTGAGCCACCCGGTACTCGCTTCAATGGCGGGACTCGATTATAATGAAGCTCCTGTCATTCAGGGAGGGAGAGCATATGGAGAAAGCCACGTTCGCTGCCGGATGTTTCTGGGGTGTGGAAGCGGCGTTCCGACGCGTGGAGGGGGTCATCTCGACCACCGTGGGGTACACGGGCGGCTGGCTGGAGAGTCCGACGTATGAAGACGTGTGCACGGGCACCACTGGCCATGCCGAGGCCGTGTTGGTGGAATTCGATCCATCGCGCGTGTCTTACGAAGATCTCCTGGAGGTGTTCTGGAGCATACACGATCCCACCACGCCGAATCGCCAAGGACCGGATATCGGCCCGCAATATCGATCGGCGATTTTCTACCACACGCCGGAACAAGAGGCCGCCGCTCGGGCCGCCAAGGCGAACCTCGAGCGCAGCGGGCGATTCACCCGACCCATAGTGACCGAGATCGTTCCCGCTTCCACGTTTTATCCGGCCGAAGAGTATCACCAGCGCTATTATGAAAAGCGCGGATGGAGTGCGAGATGATGCACAGAGGCGGGATCGATCCTTACACTACCAAGCCATCATTCACTGGAGGATATGATGACCGAATCGACCGGAAGGCGCCTCGATAGCTCCCATCGATCCACTCCTCCTTCGCCCAAACTATTCTTCGAGGTCGCGCGGGGATATCAACGAACGGCCGTCCTCAAAGCCGCTTTAGATCTGGATCTTTTCACGGCCATCGGCGAAGGTCATCAGATGGTCGACGAATTGGCTCGCCGCTGCGAAGCCTCCGAGCGCGGGATGCGCATTCTTTGCGACTATCTGACGATCATCGGCCTCCTCACTAAAGAAGGAGAGCGGTATCATCTCACTCCCGAGTCGTCGGCGTTTCTCGATCGACGATCGCCCACCTGTTTGGCCAGCGTGCTCGACTTCCTTTATGCGCCGCCGATGACCGATGGATTCCAAACGGTGACCGAAGCGGTGCGCCGGGGAGGAACGGCGCTCCCTGATGGAGGTCCTCTGGCGCCCGAGCATCCCGCTTGGGTGAATTTCGCGCGCGCCATGCAGCCGATGGCGGCGCTCATGGCCCGATCCATTCCCCCATTGATCGATCCTCACCGGGCGCCGCGATTGAGGGTCCTCGATGTCGCCGCCGGGCATGGAGAGTATGGCATCGCTCTGGCTCGCCATAATCCCGCGGCTGAGATCGTCGCCCTCGATTGGCCCAACGTTCTCCAGGTGGCCGTGGAGAATGCCGAAAAGGCGGGCATCGGCCACCGTTACCGCACAATTGCCGGAAGCGCCTTTGATGCCGATTGGGGGAGTGGCTATGACGTGGTGCTGCTCAACAACTTTCTCCATCATTTCGACCCCCCGACGTGCGAGAGATTGCTGAGAAAGGTTCACGCCGCTCTGGTCACCGGTGGCCGGGCCGTCGCCCTGGAATTCGTTCCCAATGAAGATCGCGTCACCCCTCCAGAGACCGCCACTTTCAGTATGATTATGCTGGTCACGACGCCGCGAGGGGATGCGTATACGTTCGTTCAATATCAGGACATGTTTCGAAATGCCGGGTTTTCCCGAACCGAGCTCGTTCCTCTGCCGCCACCATCGGCTCAACAGTTGGTCATCTCGTATAAAGAAGCCAAGTGAGAGACTATTGTATGTCGGATGCTGAGGATGAGATCGGGATCACTCGATCCGCCCTCGCTCGACGTGGCTCTTCCCTCTTGCCCTCGCCTCTCGCGATCTGTAAACTTCCGCTTGTGCCATATGCTGTATGGCGCCCTCGCTGGCCGATGAGCGGGGGTACACAGCGAGGTCTCGCTTTCTGAAATCAACTGAATATGTATGCGGAGGTGCTTGCAATGATGCCTGTCGATCTTGCATGCGACTCGGCTGGATTCAGTCAGCTCGGTGCTGTCTTGTTCCCACTCGTGTTGACGACGTTCTCGCTTCCTCGGATAAAAAAACGCTTTTCGGGCAAGGCGACGAAAGGGTCATCGCGATCTAATGGTCACTCGCCTCAGACAAAGCCGATGAGGGAAAGCGAACGACTCGCTCGAAGTCCAGAACGCGAGGCGTTGCGCGCTCAACACGGGGTCCGACTGGTCACCGATGAAGAAGAAGGCACCGGGATCGATAAACTCCCCAACGGCGTTTATGGCTTCACCTACGCTCCCATGCAGTGGGACGCGCCCCTGTTCCGGACGCGCACCCATCAAGGATTCGAGATTCACAAATTACCCGATGGGACCGAACTCCTCATCGGCTATCTCTCTTCGGAGGAAGCCGGTCAAATGGCCACAGCCACAGAGCCGATCACCATCCATTTGTTCGCCGATCCGGCAGAACGAGCCTCCAAGCTGGTATGCATTCCGTTAGAGCGCGTCGTCCGACACAAGCAACATTCGGAACGGACGGGCAGCGGGCTGGAGCTGGAACTCGCTCCGGTGACCTGATACCCTGTTCGGTCGATGATCCCAGCAGAAGCGCATCTCCTCGATGAACGATCGAACGGGCGGCTCTCGAAGCGGCACATCGAGTCCCGGACGGACGAGCGGTCCAGAAGTTCCACCGACGTCCGAGGATGGGTGAGAGGGTCAGTCGCCCAGCGGCTCTGCTGGATTGTCCTGGCCGTCTCGCCCTCATCCACCATGTTCCCTCGCCTCCAAGAGGTGGTATAATCGCTGGCGCTTCCAGGGCGGGAGAGAGCATCGTTCAGGGATCATGAGTATGACCGAGGGATGCCAGATGTCACAGGGCGCCCTTCACCAATCACAAAGGAGGAAAACCCGAGCAATGAGACGAACCGCTTTTTCCATTCCGCTTCTTCTCGTCGTGGCGATGATGGGTTGTCGCTCGTCGTCCACGAATCAGGCCAGCCCATCTCAACCCGCCACTCCACCGGCTCCGGAGATCACCAAGGCGATTGCCGTTCTGCATCCGACCAAAGGGCACGACGTCCATGGCATCGTCACCTTCACTCGAACTCCTGGCGGCATCCGCGTGGTCGCCGATGTTCAGAATCTGGAACCCGGCGCGCACGGATTCCACATTCATGAATACGGGGATTGCTCGGCTGACGATGGAACCTCGGCCGGAGGCCATTTCAATCCCACCGGCATGCCCCACGGCGGTCGGCATGCCGAGAAGCGCCACGTTGGCGATCTGGGGAATATCACGGCCGACGCTTCGGGTCGGGCCAGAGCCGAATTCGTCGATGCGCATCTCTCATTCGAGGGAACGACATCCATCATCGGTCGGGCCGTCATCATTCATGCTCGAGCCGATGACCTGAAGTCTCAACCCTCAGGAGCTGCCGGACCACGGGTGGCTTGCGGCGTCATCGGCATTGCGAAACCATGAACGCCTCATCCGGAAAGCACCCATCGTCAGCCGATGCCCACCACCAAGGATGATCAGGAGATGACGCTGGCGACGAGCTTGAGACGCGATCCTTTCCGAGAGGCCGACCGTCACTGACTGACGCTGACCGGCCCGGCGCGCGCAGGAGCTCCATATGAAATATTTCGTCACTGGAGCCACGGGATTCATCGGACGCCGATTGGTCCGCTTCCTCGTGGACGCTGGTCACCAGGTGATCGCCCTCGTGCGCGATCCACGGCGGGCTCATCATCTGGAGACGATGGACGTCGTCTTGGCCCAGGGAGACATCACTGAGAAAGAGACCATGCGCGCTCCCATGGCCGACGTCGATGGCGTTTTTCATCTGGCCGCCTGGTATAAGATCGGCGCCCGAGACCGACGGGCGGCCAAGACCATCAATGTCCGAGGGACGCGCAACGTGCTCGAGTTGATGAGAGAGCTCAACATCGGGAAGGGCGTCTATACGAGCACCGTCGCCGTCTTCTCTGACACCAAAGGTCGGGTGGTCGACGAGACGTATCGTTATGAGGGACCCCATTTGAGCGAATACGACCGGACCAAATGGCTCGCTCATTATCGGGTCGCCGAGCCCATGATGCGCCAAGGCTTGCCGCTGGTCATCGTCCAGCCCAGCGTCGTCTATGGACCGGGAGATCCCAGCGCTATCGGACAAGCGTTTCGACAATATCTCCGCCGCCGGCTTCCCATGCTCCCGCGGCGGACGGCATTCTGCTGGGCGTACGTGGATGATGTGGCCCGCGGACATCTGCTGGCCATGGAAAGAGGCCGCCCCGGGGAGAACTATATTCTGGCCGGTCCGCCGCACACGTTCATCGAAGCATTCGACATCGCCGAACGGATTACGGGAATTCCTGCGCCACGACTTCGCGTCAGTCCAGCGCTCCTGAAGGCGGCATCCAGAGTCATGAGCGTGATTGGCGCCATCATTCCCGTTCCAGAAACATATCATGCCGAGAGCTTGCGCGTGGCCGCTGGCGTCACCTATTTGGCGAAGAGTGACAAGGCCGAGCGCGAATTGGGGTTCACCGTCCGCCCCCTGGAGGACGGGCTCCGGGAAACGCTGAGGTCCATGATGAATGAATGAAAGAGAGGGCGGCGCAAGTTGTCAACGTGCGCTACTCCCCCCTGGGCGACTCCTTCGGCGATCCTCTCCTCATCCTGACGCCTTGCTCTCCATGTATCGGCAGGATGCCGGCCGGGCAACCACGCCCTCAGGGTGACGAGGGTGAAGCTCGCCGGTCGGCTGATGACCGAGTGAAAACCGGAGAAAAGAAGACGTTCACAGGTTGACGGGAATAGCCCTTGTGTTCATCCGCCAATCAAGACTATGATGACGTCCTCTCCCAGTTGAATGGAGCTGAACCGGTGAGCTAAGATGAGAAATCATCGGAATGGCGGCTCGAGGTCAGTGGGCGGCTGTGCGGGGAGATGGATGCGACCATGGATATGACGACGTATCGGGGCGAAACGCTTTCCTGGTCACTGCGAGATCAGGTGTTCGAGCTGGAGCTTCATCGGCCTCCATGCAATGAAATCGGCTCGACCACGTTGAGCGAACTGGAACAATTCGTCGAGGCGTTGGGGGCGACCGACGAGGCGCGCGTGCTCATCATCTATAGTGCCGAGGAGGCGGGATTCAGTGCGGGAGCAGACCTTCGCGAGCTCTATATGCGATCTCGACAGATGAGCGAACAGGAGCGCGTTGCTGGCGTGCGCCAGTTCCTGGAGCGCATTCACCGGGTGATGAACGCCATCGACAGTGCTCCGCTGACGACGATCGCCGCCGTCCACGGCGTCACCTTTGGTGGCGGTTTCGAACTGGCACTCACCTGTGATCTCATCATCGCCGATAAGTTGACGCGCTTCTGCTTCCCCGAACTCCGCCTCGGGCTGATTCCGGGATTCGGTGGCATTCCCCGACTCAAGCGCGACGTGGGCAATGCCGTGGTGCGCGATCTCCTGCTGACCGGTCGGAGCATCAATGCCACTCGAGCCCTGGCCGCGGGACTCATCAGTCAAGTGGCCGCCGAGGGTCAGGTGCTTCGTCTGGCTCGAGCAACGGCGGCGCAGATCAAGAAATTCGATCCCACCACCAGGGCCGAGGCCAAGCGGTTCATCAAACCCATCCCCCGAGAGGAGCTGGAACGGGAGATCGACATTTTCTGCCACCTGTTCACCCGCCCGGCGGTAGAAGCCGGGTTGCGCAAGTTTGTGGAACGGACCGATCCTTTGCCGTATTTACCCTGAATCGAGGTTACGAAGATGATGATCGATTTTGAACAGATCCGACATCTCATTCCCGCCTGGGTGATCAACGAATATGGCCAATTGACGGGAAACTATGTTCGTTACGATGAAATCGTCTGTGTGGCCGAAAACGGGCGCATCCAGATCTGGTTGAACCAGCGCGCCTATGAGGAGAAGGACCCGGACGGGCTCATCTGCGATTATGACGAAAAGACTCTGAGGGGGTCGTGATCATTCGATCAAGGGAGGCGCATTCATGTTCGCCAACGCTTATCTCGAAGACGTCATCGGGCAACTTCGCCAACTCAAGAGATTGGCCGATCGCGCTCTCGCTCAGGTGGATGACGAAGACCTGTTCGTCCGACTGGACGGGACGTCCAACAGTATGGCCATCCTCATGAAGCACCTGGCCGGCAATATGCGCTCGCGGTGGACGGACTTTCTCACCACGGATGGCGAGAAACCCGATCGGCAGCGAGAGCGGGAGTTCCTCATCGAAGATGAGGATACGCGCCAACGCCTCGAGGCGCGCTGGGAAGCAGGGTGGAACCGTCTGTTCCGCACCTTGGAATCTCTCACCGCCGACGATCTCAACGCCCAAGTCACCATTCGCGGCGAGCCGCTCTCCGCCCTGCAGGCCATCAACCGGGAACTCGTCCACTATGCCCTTCACGTCGGGCAGATCATCCTACTCGCCAAGCACTATGCTGGCGGGCAGTGGCACTCCCTCAGCACTCCCCGCGGGATGAACGCGTCACTCGCCGAACAGAGGCCGTCGACCGATGAGCCGGGAACATCCGGCAGCGAGATCGATGACTCGTCACCACCGGCCTCTTCACGATGAGGGGGTGGTCGCGGCTTCGGGAACGAGACGAGCTCGAGGGATTCGTCGGCTCGGAAAGCTCACCGGGGGTTTGAGTCTCACCGAGGATGTGGCTAAAATAACCGGGTTCAATCTGAGAGCAATACCCAGCCAGTGAGGATGAACCATGACCAAGAACGACGAGGCGTTGTTCGAAGCCTTCCTCAACCGACACGATGACCGAGCGTGGTGGGAGGTCATCCGCTCCCTGCTTCCTTCCATTCACGAGGTCGACCGAACGGCGACTGAGATCTGGTTCCACTTCTTCCCGCTGGCCTTGGCGCGGGCCTTTCAGGAGACGGATGATCCGGCGGCGTTGGCCAGAGATCTCGTGTTGCGCGGAACCTATGATCTCAAAGAGCAGATCGACCGCTCTCATCGATTCATGTACGGTCATCGCTATTGGCCGCAGGTTAAGCATGCCGTGGAAGAACACATCTCGTCGGCCAACGCGTCGAAGAGTATCGACCTGGCCACCCACATTCGCGACGTCGCTCGTCGAGTGGCGCAAAAGCTCGATGTCGATGAGTCGTTGCTCATCGGCATCACCGCCGTCGCCTTCATGACGCTGCAGCAGGTGGGAGTGGCCGCCTTTCGAGCGGCCCCGGGCCGGGTGACGGTGGGACGCGCGTTCGCCCGGAAGTCACCAGAACGCGTGGTCAAAGAGCGAGCTCGCGATGACCGGCAAGGCCTGCTCGGTTTTCTTCGAGGCCCCTGGCGACGATTCACGGTCACGTTTGACGAAAATGATGACCAGGCCACATTCCCTCTCATCGAGACGCAACATTTGACCACGGCGGCGGCGTATGATCAGCGCGACTATACCAGCCGCGATCCGCGCTGCATCCGGGGCGAAGGACCGATTCCGGTGCAATGCCGCTCGGCCTCATGCGGCTACTGCTGGGTCGGCATTCTGGCCGGCGCCGAGAAACTCTCACCGGTGACCGAATTCGAAAAAAATCGCATCCGGTTCTTCGGCTATATTGAGACGGACGAGCCCCATCCGCTCATCCGGCTCGCCTGCCAGGCGCAAGGGTTCGGCAATGTGACCATCGTCATTCCGCCGTGGAATGGAATCCTGGGAAGCTTCCTTCGCCGGAAGAGGGCCGCGCGGGTCGAAGCGCACGAATCATCCGGCGGCTGAAAAGTGGTGACGGATCGAACGGCGACGGTCACCGCCGAGGCCCGCGTGGTGACTCCCCATCTCGGAGAACGAGGGAAACGAGGCGGGTCGCCGGTCAACGCCGTGGTGGTCGCTCAGAGGAGATGACAGATGCGATCGCAACAGCAGATCATCGATGACATCCTCAATCTGGCGGCAGCTCACTTCAATGTCCCGAGAGATGAACTCTCCCCCGATGATGACTTCTTCGAGAAGCTGGGCATTGATAGCCTTCAGGCGCTGGAGCTATTGACCCGACTGGAACATCACTTCCATATCGAATTGCCCGATTATGAACTCCAAGGAGTGAGCAGTTTTCGCGCGCTGGCCGAGCGAATCTGGGCGAGACTCTGATGCTGGACCTGAGTCAATACCAGTCACTGGGCGAGGCGCTCCGCGATGCGCTCGAGCGGTGGTCCGACCACATCTGCCTCATCGAAGCGAATCGCGACCGGGAGAACTGTCGGCTCACCTACCGGGAATTCAAGGCGGCCGCGCTCCGCCTGGCGCGCGGACTGCAGGATCTCGGCGTTGGCCCGGACACCCGCGTGGCCATCATCATGACCAATCAGTCCAAATGGCTCATCTCGGCCTACGCCGTGTTCTACCGGGGAGGCGTCCTCGTGCCGCTCGATTATAAGTTGAGCAGTCAGGAACACCTGGAGTTGCTCACCCATAGTCGAAGTACGGTGCTCATCATCGAATATCCCTTCTGGCGCGCGCTCACCCGGGTCGATGGATTCACTGACTTGACCGTCCGAACTGTTCTCGTCACCGAGGCTCCTGCTGATGTGGACCTTCGCGGCGCCCAGCGCTGGGAGACCTGCCAGGGCGAGGAGCAACCGCAGTTCGTTTCTCGACGCCGCCAGGATACGGCCTGCATCGTCTACTCGTCCGGCACGGGGGGACGACCGAAAGGATGCGTGCTCACCCACGAGAATTACCTCGAACAATGTATAGCCCTGACGGCGATTTATCCCTTCTGGCCGGGGGTACGCTATCTGAGCATCTTGCCCACTAACCACGCCATCGATTTCATGGTCGGTTTCATCGGTCCATTCGTCTGCGGCGCCGCCGTCGTCCATCTCCGGACGTTGCGTCCCGAATATATCAGGGACGCCTTCCCGCGATATAAGATCACGCATATGAGCCTGGTCCCGCTTGTCTTGAAGAATCTCGAGCGCGGACTGCGGGAGCGGTTCGCTCAACTCCCGGCCTACCGGAGAGCCATCCTCCATGGGCTCATGCGACTGAATCGCTTCCTCACCCGCAAGGAACCGAATCTCGCTCTGAGCCGTCGACTGTTCCCCCAGATTCATCGGGCGTTCGGCGGCGAACTCCGTATGTTGATCGTCGGCGGCGCATTCACCGAGCCGGCCACGCTCCAGTTTTTCTATGACCTCGGCATTCCGGTGGCCAACGGATATGGCTTGACCGAAGCGTGTACGGCGGTCACCGTCAATGACTTGAAGCCCTTCCGGGCCGATACGGTGGGCAAGCCCCTGCCGGGAATCGAGGTGAACATCGTCGATCCCGATGCCGATGGGATCGGCGAGATCGCCGTTCGGGGCAAGACGGTCATGTCTCACTATCTGGACGATCCCGAGCTCACCCGAGAGACGATCGTGGATGGATGGCTCATGACCGGCGATCTGGGCCGCATCGACGAGATGGGCCACCTGCACCTTGTCGGGCGGAAGAAAAATATGATCGTCACCGAGGGCGGGAAGAATATCTATCCCGAGGACATCGAACGGACCTTCGAAGGGCTTCCCGTCAAGGAGTACTGCATCTTCGCCGCCAACTACATCTGGCCTCAACGATCCCTGGAGGGGGACCGATTGGTCATCGTCGTGCATCTGGAACCGGGGCAGGCGTTCACCGAAGAACTGCGAGACGAACTCGTCGCGCGCAATCGCCGCCTCCCCGATTTCAAGCGGGTCGGCGGTTATCTGGTCTGGGAGGAAGATTTTCCCCGCACGGCCTCCCTCAAGATCAAGCGGACGGTGCTGGCCGAGCACATTCGTCAGCAGTGCGACCGCACGGCTATGGTGACGTTATGACGACCTCGTTTCTGGCTGTGGTCAATCCGGCTGCCGGGAATGGGCGATGTCGCAAGTTGGTGGGATCAGTGCTCGACCGCTTGCGCGCCTCCGGCATTCGAGTAGATGTCGTCTATACGGAACGCCCCGGGCACGCCATCGAATTGGTCAGGGAGGCCGCGGCATCGGGATTTCACCAGTTCGTGGCCGTAGGCGGCGATGGCACGGCCTTCGAGATCGTCAACGGGCTCTTCCCACAGGCCGAGCGGGGTCCCCGGCCCACGTTGGCCTTCCTCCCCCTGGGCACGGGCAACTCCTTCTTGCGGGACTTCACCAGCCGGGGCGTCGAGCACGCGCTGGAGGCGATGGTCGCTGGACGCCGCCGGCCTTGTGACGTCCTCCGTCTCACCCACCGACAGGGCGTCCTTCACTATATCAACCTCCTCAGCATGGGATTTCCGGCCGATGTGGCCACCATCGTGAACCGGCGGTTCAAGTCTCTTGGAGAACTGGGTTATCTGCTGGGCGTATTCACCTGTCTGGTCCGCCTGCGCCAGCGCGCTTTTCCGCTCCGGGTGGACGGGGAACCGGACGCCGACCGTCGTCCCTGTCTGTTCCTCACATTCAGCAACAGCAAGTTCACCGGAGGGAAGATGATGATCGCTCCCCAGGCCGATGTCGCCGATGGGTTGATCGAGGTTGTACGCTGGGGGCCGGTGGGGCGCTTGGAACTGGTCAAGAATCTGCCCGGCCTCTACGACGGCACTCACATCCTCAATCCGAAATCTTCGCGTCGCCAGGCGCGGCGCATCGACTTCGAGCTGGAGGGACCGGTGAACGTCATGGTCGACGGCGAGGTTCTGACTCTTCATTGCCAGAGACTGGAGGTCCTGCCGGCCGCACTCACTGTCATGGTGTGAACCATGCATCGCGGACGCCGACCGTCCTTCTTCACACGATCTCCTCTCACGCTCCGGAAACTCTATCTCATCATTCGCAGTCTCATTCTCTGGATGCTCAGCATCGTGCATTTTTTCCCCATCTGCACGTTGCTGGTCATCATCGGCGTCCTGTTGGGCCACCGACGGACTGACCGGCTTCAGCGCCTCTTCTTCAGGAATATCCTCCGCCTCGCTGGCGTGAAATTCGAGGTGCGCTACGCGCCGGGATTCGATCCCACGCGCACCAGCTTCTTCGTGTGCAATCACGTCAATATCTTCGACGCCTTCGTCATCTATTCGGCCATTCCCCAGTTCGTGCGCGGCCTGGAGCTGGAATCTCACTTCAAGATCCCGGGCTATGGATGGATGATGAAATACTTCGGCAATATCCCGGTGAGCAGCAACCCGAGCCCCGCTGAACTGAGGGACATGATGCGGCGGGTCAAGCGAGCGCTCGCCGACGATGTGAGTCTGATCGTGTTCGCCGAAGGAACGCGCACCCGCGATGGGCGCGTCGGCCCTTTCAAAAGAGGGGTCTTTGCCATGGCCATCCAATTGGGATATCCCATCGTTCCCATGAGCATCGTGGGATCTTACCAGTTCAACCGCAAGGGCAGCTGGATGCTCTACCCATCGACGATCACCGTCTATATCCACGACACCATCGACACCAAAGGGATGACCAAAGAAGACGTCGACGCCCTGCGCGATCGGGTGCATCGGATCGTCGCCGAGCCCGTCGATGAATCTCTCCGGGCATTCACTCATTGATCGCTCCCCTCGGCCGGATTCCGCCACGACGGAGATCGTCGCCACCACCATCGAGTGAGTCAAAGTGATACTCACCCCCGCGATCCCGAGAATCCTTTGTTATCATAATGATACACCGTGTTGCTTCTTCCTCAGATATAGGTATCAGAACGACACATCAGTGTGATTTCACACGTCGGGGCGCTCGCGGGGTTTCAGCGATAAGTCCCCTACTTTCAATTCGATACGGCTGAAAAGGGAGCATACTCTGAATGGCACGGTGTTTGCAAGCCTAAAAGTTGAGTTACAAAAACAATAACGCTATGACAATCATGCTGGCTATGAACAGGCAATGAAGGTTTATCTTGGCCAAAGTCAAGGGGGGGTCTTGGTTTTGGCCCCAGAAAAGGAGGCATGCTATGCATAAACCGATCAAATATGTGGAAAAAGGATTGACCTATGTCGCCAATGTGCTGTGGATGGTCTTTGAGAAGCTCAACAGTATTCGGCCTAATCCATCATTCACGCCGGCGTGGTCGGATCGACCGTTATTGAAGTCCTGGCAGAAGGTGAAACCGCCGTTGGGAGTGCCGCGAGAGACCGATTCGCTCTGTCCCAAGTGCGTTCCCGAGATTCGACAGCAGATCATCGACGGAAAGCTCCCCGTGGACATTCTCCGACAGGAGCGACTCGGCGAGATCAAAGCCCGAATCATCGAGCGGGATGGTCAGATCTGGATGGTCAAGGATTGTCCCAAGCACGGGCACTTCGAGGATCTGATGGCGATCGATGCCGAATTTTTCAAGCGACTGGAACGCGTCTTCCCGGGCAGCGACATTCGAGCGCACAATGACGAGCGGTTGCACAACCACGGCAGCAGCACGATCAAGTATGGGCGGGGAGCGGTGCTCACCATTGATCTGACGAATCGCTGCAACATGATGTGCGATCCCTGCTTCATGGACGCCAATCAGGTGGGGTTTGTGCATGAGCTCAGCTGGGAGGACATCAAGCAGTTATTAGACGATGCGATCTCACTGAAGCCTCGACGGCAGATGTCGGTTCAGTTCTCCGGCGGAGAACCCACGCTCTCGCCCTACTTCTTGGATGCTATCCGTTATGCCCGCAAGCTGGGCTACAGCAGCGTTCAGGCCGCGAGCAACGGTATTGAGTTCGCCAAGAGCTTCGAATTTTGCCGGCAGGCGGCCGAAGCGGGGTTGCGCTACGTCTATCTCCAGTTTGATGGCATCGGCAATGCGGCCAATGCGCATCGCCGGGTGGGGAATCTCTTCGATGTGAAATTACGGGCCATTGAGAATCTGCACAAGGCGGGCATAGATATTGTGCCGGTGATCACCATCGTCAATGGGATCAACAACGAACAGGTGGGACGAGTGATTGAATTCGCGCTGGATAATCCCAAGAAGATCCCCTTCCTCGCCTTCCAACCGGTGTCCTTCACCGGGCGCGACGAGGAGATCAGCGATGAGCGGCGGATGGCCCAGCGGTACACGCTGTCGCACCTGGCGCACGATGTGAAGCGACAGACGGGATTGGGCGAGCCGCTGCGCGATTGGTTCCCGCTCTCGTTCATGAGCACATTCTCCGACTGGGGCGATCTCGTCCACGGTTCGCAGGCTCGCTGGGGTCAATATAGCTGCGGATGCCATCCCAACTGTGGCGTGGGCATGGCCATCATGGTGGATAAAGAGACCAAGGAGGCTGTCCCCATCACCGCTTTCTTGAACGCCGAGCGATTGGCCGAAGATGTCAAGAAGATCAATGACGCCGCCCGTGGTCGTACTCTGTCGCTGCTCGGCTTCGCTCTGGCCGTCATGCGCAATTACGACCCGTTTAAAGCGCCGACTCATTTCCGGCTCGTCGACATGCTGCAAAAGTTTGATAAGCATTTTGGGGGCACGGGTCGAGATTACGGTCAAGTGGCCGAGGATTGGTCGCGCGAGAACGTGGAGAAGCGGCGCCGAGACCGCTGGAATGCCCTGATCGTCGCCGGAATGTGGTTCCAGGACCTGTTCAATTACGACTTCCGGCGGACCGAACGGTGCATCATCCCTTATGCCACCCAGGAAGGAGAGATCTCGTTCTGCGCCTATAATACGGGAATCGGCTGGCGGAAGATCGTCGAGAAGATGCACATGACGGCCACCTTACACAAATGGTACCAGGAGCATGGACGTCATGAGATCTTCACTGGCGGTAAGAACGTGCCGCTGGCCAGCACAGAGCATTCGCTGACCTTGCGGGAGGAAATCATCACCAAGGAGGAACAGCGCGATCTGGATGAGCTGGGCATTCCGAAAAACTCCCGAGAGGAGAAGCGGCGGGCGCGACGACGACAGCCCCAGCCCAATCACGAGCAGATGGCCCGGCTCTATCGTCGCGTCATTCTGAACGAACAACTGGATTCACCCCCGCAATTAGTCCAAATCCAAATCGGGCGAAATAAGCGCATGAATGTCTGAGCCGAGAGTGCGAGCTGGCTCTCTGGGGATACCTCCCCAGAGGCCAGCCTCGATGAGGGAGTCGCTCATGGGCTCGCGCCCACCACGAAGGGTGAACATCGATAGCTCAGTGCCGCGCCAAGGAGGGTGTGTGACGACGATGATACACCACCTCATCGGAGACCGACTTTCGCAGACGTGGGGAAACGCTCCGCGCACACCTCGGTTGATCTTGCGCGTCATTGGATTTGGCATGCTTGTCAGCGCATGAGTTGCTGTGGGCATCAATGAATGAGGAGGAACCAACTATGAGTGAGCAGATGCACATCCCGTCCAACAAACAGCAGGGACACGCGCCACCGCCTTTTCGCATCGATGTCCCCCTGCACAGTCTGCTGATGAAGCCAACTCAGCCCAAGAGAATTCCGCTCAGAGAGCCGCAGTCGTTACCCGAGCCGGTTTATCCTCAGCAGACTGAGCGGAAGCCGTCGGGTCTATCTTACCACGCCCATAACGGTCTTCGGGCCCTTCGCCGATGGCTCATCCCCTATATCAAGTCGCGCATTTACGCTCATGAGTTCCGACCCATACTCTCCTATCTGTTCACCGAGTGGAAATGCAATCTCGATTGTCACTACTGCTGGTCGTTCAACAACCAGGTGAAGGGCATGACCGAGGATGTGGCCAAACGCTCCATCGATTGGCTTCACTCGGTGGGTTGCCGGGTGATCGCCATCATGGGAGGCGAACCCCTCCTTCGGCCCCATTTCATTCACAAAGTGGTCTACTATGGCACGAAGCGCGATTTCTTCGTCTACTTGCCGACCAACGGTCGTCTCATGCGTCCCGAGGTGATCGACCGGGTGGGCGATGCCGGCGTGGCGGCGATCAATCTGGCCATCGACTGCGTCGATGAGAAGCCAGGGCTCCCCAAGGCGTTGAATCCCATCCGCAGCTATTTCGATTATCTGGTCAAGGCGCAGCGTCGCTATGGCTACATGGTGGTGTTCAACATCAACATCACCCGGATCAACATCGAGGATGTGAAAATACTGACCGAGATCGCCCATGACCACGGGATTTCCACCGACTACCACATCAACGAACCTCCCATGATCGAGCAGTCGCACTTCAAGCATCTGGAAGACAACGTCACCTACCTGCGACCCGAAGACTGGCCGCGGGTCGACGAACTGCTCGACTATCTCATCGAGAAGAATAAACAAGGCTATATCATGGTCAATTCCAAACAGCATCTGGCCGACATGAAGGATTTCATGCGCGGCAAGGTGAGACCATGGCAGTGCCGGGCTGGCCATAACTCGTTGGTCATTCGGACCGATGGGAGTCTCGCCCCCTGCTTCCCCATGTACTCGGCTCAATATGACTGGGGGACGATCGAGAATCCCAAATTCGACTTCCGGCAACTCGATGAGATGAAGAAGGAGTGCAATACGCATTGTCTATCAACCTGTCAGTACGTGCTGGGACACTATTACAATAATCAGCGCGTCTTGCGCTGGATCATCAAACAGGCGCTGCATGGGCTCAGCGGGCTCAAGAACCTCGATGTCGCTGTGGCGCAAGCCTAGCGTCGGGCAGACCGCGAACCAGGACCGAGAATGATCGGGCGATCAATGGGCGACGCCGAACCCGGGAGCGTCATCGCTCCGCTCAAATGGAGCGCGCATGATATGCTTGACACCAGGTGAGGGCTATGGTATCTATTGCCGTCATCGAAAATCCCTGGACGGAGCCGAGAGTGGTCGGACAGAGTGAAGTGAGAGCTGCGCGACGCAAGCACATCCTCTATTGCGCCAAGCAGGTCTTCTCGAAAAAAGGATTCCACAACGCCAGCGTCAGCGATATCGTCGATCGCGCGGGCATCGCCCGAGGGACATTTTATCTCTATTTCACCAGCAAGCGGGATATCTTCGACAGCTTGATGGAAGATCTCCTCCAAGAATTGCGCCAGCGCATCAAGCCGATCGACATCGGCCCCGACAGCCCGAATCCACTGGAGCAGCTCAAGGCCAATGTCCGTCGCGTGCTGGAACTGGTCATCCAGGATCCGGAACTGATCCAGATTATGTTCCACCACGCCGCTGGCTTGGATCAGCGCTCGGCAGAAACGGTGCGGACGTTTTATGACCGCGTGCTGGACATGATCGAACGGTCGCTGGAACATGGAATCCGCCTCGGCCTGGTCCGTCCCTGCCAAACGCGCATCGTCGCCTCCTGTATCCTGGGGACAATCAAGGAGGTGGCCGACTGGATGACGGGAAGGCGACGAACAGTCCCACCACTGGACGTTCTGGTGGAGGAGATCCTGCGGTTCGGCCTGCGCGGCGTCTCGACACAACCACAGGATATTTGATCGGCGTTAAAAATTTTTATCGATTGGATAGACTGACATGTCAGTCTATTATGGCCCCAACCCGGAGAGAGTGAATATGAGCATGCTCTTGACCGCGCGTGCTCTCGATGACCGAGAACGCGCGTTCCCCGGCGCCCCGCCGAGCGACGGCTTGTGCAACGGGTGGGAACACGCCGGGAGCTAAAAATTTTTTCTCCACAACTAGACTGACGTGTCAGTCTAGTTGTCAGCGATGAACGACCTGAGAAAGGGGGATGCGTATGGAGACCGTCACACACTATACAGCGTACAGGCCACGACCTTTCCGCAGGGAGGAACGAGAAAAAGTCACCATCCTGTTCGGCGGATTGACGTGGAAACACGAACGACTCGTCCAAGGCGCCTTGCATAATCTCAATTACAAGGCCGAGCCTCTGCCCAATGTGTCTCGAGCTGATCTGGACGTGGGCAAAGAGCTCATCGACGTGGGCGCCTGTTGTCCCACGATCTTCACGACCGGTAATCTGATCAGCTTCCTCAAATCCAAGGTCCAGGATCATGGGAGAGACTACGTGGTGGACCGATATGCCTTCCTGACCGCCGGGGCGTGCGGTCCCTGCCGGTTCGGTCAATACCACGAGTCCTACACGATGGCCCTGGATGGATTGGGCTTGCGAGATTTCCGACTTTTCCTCCTGGACCAGAATCAGTTGGATCAGGGAGCGGCCAATGGAGGCGGACTGGAGATCAACCTTCCTTTCACCGCCGGGATCATCTGGGCCATCCTGTGCGGAGATCTCCTGACTGATCTGGAATACATGACGCGCCCCTATGAAGTCCACCCGGGCGAGACCGAGCGCGTGTTGCGCGACAGCGTGGAGTACCTCTACGAGGTGTTTCGGAACCGCCCGATCAGGGGCAAGAAATGGCGCGTGTTGGCCTGGCACCTCCTCTCGGATTATTTCACCGGGGCGCTCCGGAGAGTGAAAAAAATGTGGGAGACTATCGAAGTCGATCGCCTTCAGCCCAAGCCGAAGGTGAAGATCACCGGCGAATTCTGGCTCCAAACCCACGAGGGCGATGGAAACTACAACATCAAACGCTGGCTCGAGCAGGAAGGAGCCGAGATCATCCCACCGCCCATCGCCGTGTGGCTCGATTACCTGCTGCGCTCCAACATCCAGAAACTGGAAGATAAGCGCGAGGTAGACAAGCGGGCTGGTCGGAAAGTCGCACTGGTTCGCACGCTTCAGCGCGTCTACCGAGGAACCTATAACCGGCTGAGGCGGGCGCTCGGGAATCTCCCATACGAGCTTCCCAATCAGGACGAGCTTCGTCGGCTGGCCGCGCCTTACTTTCACAACCGGCTGGCCGGTGGCGAGGGCGACATGCTCGTCGGCAAGGCGCTCTATGCCTACCATCACAAGAAAGCGCACATGATTTGCGAACTCTCGCCCTACTCGTGTATGCCCAACACCATGTCGATCGGGGCCATGGCCAATGTGCTCGGTCAGTACCCCGACTTGCTCTATGCCCCCATCGAGATCAAAGGGGACGCCGAGGTCCACGCCCTGTCACGTTGCCAGATGATCCTGACCGAGGCGAAGAAACGCGTTCAGCAGGAGTTCGATGAGGCGCTCGCCAAAACGGGATTGACCATTGAGGCGATCCGACGCTACGAAGAGCGCCATCCGGAACTCCGAAGAGCGACCTATCGCGTCCCCCATCGGGGCTATCCCGGAACGGCGACGAACTATGTCATTCACATCGCCGAGCGGATGGGGAAGATGTGATGGTCCCGGCGGGATGATGGAGCGAAGCGCGGTATTTCAAGGAGGAACGTCATGAAGGAGACTCATCGATTGATCTGCGGCATCGACGTGGGGAGTACGACCTGTAAATATGTTCTGTCTTCGTCCACCGGCGACATTCTCGCTCAAGCTTATGAGCGCCACAACACCAAGCAAGCCGAAAAGGTCTTGGAGTTCCTCACTCAGCTCGAACGAGAGCACGGCTTCACCCCCCGGCGGGATCGCCTCTTCTTCACCGGCTCAGGATCGGGACTGATCGCTCCACTGGTGGGAGGACGGGTCGTGCAGGAGGTTGTCGCCGTGGCCGCGGCGGTGGAGCGACTCCATCCCGCCGTGTTCTTCGTCAGCGAGATCGGGGGCGAGGACATGAAGACGATCTTTTTCAAAGGCAATGGCCAGGCCAAGAACAAACAGGTGTTGATGCAAAGCGCCTGCTCCGGCGGCACGGGCACGTTCATCGAGAAGACGGCCCGCAAACTCCAAATCCCCCTGGAACAACTCTCCCAGATGCGGTATGAGGGCTATACGCTGCACAAGATCAGCAGTAAATGTGGTATCTTCGCCGAAGCTGACGCCAACACGCTGGTCAAAGCCGGCGTGCCCGTCCAGGAGATCATCGCTTCCCTGTTCGAAGCCGTCGTCTATCAAAACCTGGCCACCTTGACCAAAGGGAACACGCCGATGCCGGAGGTCCTGCTCTTGGGCGGACCCAACATGTTTTTCGTCGGATTACAGGAGGCGTGGCGCCACCATCTGACGAAGCTGTGGGCGGAGCGAAACATCTCCCTGCCCGCGGGAAAAGCGCCCGAGGATCTCATTCATGTGCCCGACGATGCGCTTTACTACGCGGCTCGCGGCTGCGTGGAGGTCGGCCTCGGCGAACCAGAAGACGTGGCCGTGTATCAGGGCACGGCGAGATTGAGATGGTGGCTGGAGGAAGGGCAGTACGAACAAAAGAAGAAGGAGGGACGGAAAGGCCTGTGGGTCACTTTGGACGAACTCCAGCAGTTCAAGGCCAGATACAACGGTCACCTGCGGCGTGTCCTGCCCCAAGCCAGGACCTCATCCTCCCTCGGCCGAGTGATCGTCGGCTGCGACTTCGGCTCAACGACGGCCAAAGCCGTCTGCCTCTCTCCGGAGGAGGAACTGCTGTTCTCTTGCTATGCGCTCAGCAAAGGGAATCCCATCGAGGATGCCAAAGCTCTGTTTCGGCAACTCAAGGAGGCCATCGGCGACGGTGAGATCCTGGCCCTGGCCATCACCGGCTATGGGAAAGATCTGCTCAAAGACATCGTAGGCGCCGACTGTGCCGTCGTCGAAACCGTCGCCCACGCCACGGCGGGACTTCACTTCTTCCCCGACGCCGACTGTATCTGTGATGTCGGTGGCGTCGATGTCAAGATCATGATCCTGAAGAATGGAACCGTCTCGGATTTCCGGTTGAACTCGCAATGCTCTTCCGGTAACGGCGCTTTCCTTCAGGGCGTGGCCGAGCGATTCAATATCCCGCTCACCGAGATCGCCGACAAGGCCTTCCAAGCTCGAGCCATGCCTCAGTTGACCATGGGCTGCGGCGTGTTCCTGCAGAGCGACATCGTCAATCAGCAACGGAAGGGATGGCAAGCCGAAGAAATCCTGGCCGGTCTGTGTGCCATTCTCCCCCTGAATGTGTGGATCTACGCCGGTGGCCTGAGCAATCTGGCTCAAGTCGGCAAGAAGTTCATCCTCCAAGGGGGAACGCACAAGAATCTGGCGGTCGTCAAATCACAAGTCGATTTCATCAAATCGAAGGTTCCCGATGCCGAGATCGTGGTGCATCCCTACTCGGGCGAAGCGGGTGCCATTGGTGCTGCTCTCGTCGCCATAGACTGGTGGAAACGAGGCGGACGAACGCGATTCCGAGGGTTCGAGGTCATCGAACGACTGACGTATAAGACGACGACCTCTCTGGAAACTGTCTGTCACTGGTGCCCGGTCAACTGCCAGCGGACGTTCATCGACGTCGAGATCCCCGGAGGGAAGGGACGCCCGTGGAGCAAAGTTCCGCTCTCCGAGGGTTGGGAGCGGGTCATCGTCAATAATTCCTGTCCCAAAGGATTGGTCGAGGATCTCAACGAGATGAAGGTGATCAAGGAGGAGTTGGAGAAGACCAAGCATGCCTATCCCAATATTGGAGAGATGGTTCGTAAGAAGGCCTTCCGTCGATCGGCCGCCTGAGAAGGATCGCTCCCATATTCGCGTCGGCATTCCCCGCGTGCTGAATATGTGGAGCACCCACCAGTTCTGGATCGGATTCCTCAAGGCGCTGGGGATTCAGTATATCGTGTTCAGCTCGGAGACCTCCGAAGAGCAATACCGGGAATTCGGCAAGGGACGGGGCACGGTCGATTGTTGCTACCCGGTCAAATGCATGAGCGGTCACTATGGCGAACTGATTTTCGGTCAGAAGAAGAAGATCGACATCCTGCTCAGTCCGATGATCTATTCCCTGCCCTCGTTCCTCAGAGGGCACGTCGTCGACACCGTCGCCTGTCCTCGCGTCATGGCCGCGCCGGAGAACATCAAGTCGGGTTTCCTCAAAGAAGGGGATGTCTTCGCTCAACAAGGTATCACCTATGTTTCTCCATTCGTCTCGTTGGGTCAGCCCTATCTGGTCCCCAAGCAGCTTTACCAATCGTTGAAGGACGTCCTTGATCTGGACGAAGAAGAAACCCGAGAAGCGGTGAAGGCCGGATACGAAGCTCTGGAACGATTCAATCGAAAAATGCGCGCGCAAAGCCGCCAGATTCTCACCTGGTGTGCACAGGAGAATCGACCGTGCATCATGGTCCTGGCCCGACCGTATCATATGGATTCGGGCATCGGACACGAAATCGAGGTGAATGTGCAAACCCACGGATACCCGATCCTCTGGGTCCAATACTTCCCCATTGATGACGACCTGATGGACTGGCTCTTCGGCCAGGAGATTCGGGCCGGGCGCATCCGAAGCGCATTTGACATCTCCGACGTGTGGACCTCCTCCTACAGCAGCAATACGAACGAGATTCTCTGGGGAGCGAAGGTCGCTGCTCGCTGTCCCTGGATCACCTGCGTCATCCGCTTATCCAGTTACGAGTGCGGCATGGATCAGCCGACCTATACGCCGACCCAGAAGATCGTCGAAGCGACGGGAACGCTCTACTTCAAGTTTGGCGACTTGGATGCGACCAAGCCCACGGGGAGTATCAAGATCAGGGAAGAGACGATCGTCCACTACGTGGAGAAATATTCGCACCAGATCATCCGCAGGAAGCGGGCTCTCCTCCCCGAACCATGTCCCCTACTCTGAGGGAGAGATGGACGATGCGGGCGCGCTCACTGAGGCGCGGTCCGAACGCAGCGGGCGCTGGCGCCCGGCGAGCGGCCATGCCGGACGGGACTTCTGCCAGGCATGACGCCGCGCGTAACTCCTGGGAATCTCCAGAAGTTGTGCTCTCAGCGAGAAGCGCATGCTGTCGTGAATGAAGCACACGTGAGTACAGAAACAACGATCCTGTTCGATCCGCTCGACCTCACGAGCGCGGATCACCGACTGCCAGAAAGCCCGGAAATCGAGATCGTAGTCCCGCAGATTCCCTAACGCGCCACGCAGCTCACACGCTCGTACGTCGCCATTATAATCGATCACAATCGAGGTCTGACCAGCCGTACACGGCATCGGCCAGGGAGCGCCACGAGTGTAATTGGCGAACTGGACGCGATGATGGAAGTTCAACGTTCCCACGTAGATCGCTCGCTTGAGCCACCGCGCTCGGGGATCATCGTCATGAAAGGCGCGCGCCGCATAGGTCTCTTGAATCCGCACGATGTGATCGTACAGCTGGCCAAGATCCGAGCCGGGGAGCCTCTTCAATTCTGGATCCAGTGGATCGCCACGGATGATCTGGAAATAGTGTCCATCCAACACCTTCCGCTCGAGAAAGTAATTGGCCAGCGGAATGACTTCGTGGTAGTTCTCCCGACAGATGGTCGTATTGATACCCACCCACAATCGCTTGCCCCACTTCCGGCGCAACGGCTGCACCATCTCGATGGCCTGTTCGGCGCGATGGAAGTTGCCCGGAACCCCCCGGATGCGATCGTGAGTTTCGGCCAACCCATCGATGGAGAAGTTCAACGAAATGGTCAACTGGGGGTTCTCGGCCAACATTTGGTTGGTGAAATCCCGGACGATGATGGGCTTGAGCCCATTGGTGGGAAAATTGAGAAAGCGAATGTTGTTGTTGACCGAGAAAAGACGGACGATCTCCGGTAAGTCGCGACGCAATGTCGGTTCTCCACCACTCAAAATCAAGTGGTGAAATGATGGCATGGTGCGGGTGAGAGTTTCCATTTCGTCGAGGCTCAGATCACCCGGGCGGTTCAATTCCTTCCAGTAGAAGCAGGTTCGACACCTCGCATTACACACCGAGGTGGCGAAGAAGATGACTTCATAGAGGCGCTTCTCGCGCTTGAGCGAAGCGAGGAATCGACAAAACTCAACCGCACGTGACATAGATGCGCTCATCGACCTCGGTGCGTGCATACCATCTGAACGGCCGAGTCATGCTTTCTCTACAAGGCGATGCGGCTGCGGGCGTCCTCGCCCACCTGTGTGGGCTCCTCCCGGGCGGTGGACTTCTTCTCTTTCTTGGCGATCCACCAACCGACGGGATCCTGTCCTTTCTCCAGCACCCGCGCGATACGCCGCGTACTATCCTCGATGACATCCAGGTGTTCGGCCATAGCGACGTTGGCATTGGCCAGTCGAAAGCCGATCATGTTGGCGCGAATGGCATTGACCGCATTGGCCGTCTCATATCCCATCGTCTCCAGAGCTTCCTGCCACACCTTCAGCTCGAACTTACGAGTCTTCGCCCGAAACTTCCATCGCTGCCGCCACCAGAAGGTCAGCGTGGCACAACCGACGGGGAACGCGAGGATGGAGAGGATACGCGGCCACGAGAGCGCATCACCGGCCACGGACCACGCCAAAGCGCCACTGATTCCGTAAACGAAGAGGACGAAGAGGACAATGGGCGTCCACACCGTCTTTTGCGGCACCTTGGAGAACCGGTGAAGGGCCTCCACCGGAGTGACCGGAGCCTTTCCATTGGGAGAACCCTCTCGACGAGCCCGTTGATAGTTCTCCCGAGCCGCTGATGAGATCTCCGCATAGGCCATGGTCGCCGAGGTTCCCGTCCATCCACAGACCTCATGTTGAGCTGTAGAAGGCGCATCCGCCTTGGATGAGGCTGTTCCTTTGACCTCGCTCATAATGCGCTCACCTCCCTTCTGACAACACCGCCCGGATCAGAGGATCTCGCAAGAAACGATCCTTATCCGACTCCTGCGCCTCGACCCGAGCAATCAGTTCCGGATCCTTGACGAGCTGCCCCGAAGCCAGGTATTGAATCTCGCCCACCTTCTCCTTCTTCACGTAAACATGAACATGCCGGGCGGCTTCGCGGAGCTGGAGCATGACCTGGCGCGCCGTCTCGCCAGGGGATTCGTCCACGGAACTGGTTAATTGAACGACCGCCTGCTCGGCGCGAAAGAGGTTCATCTCCTGGATGGGCGTGCTGTCATACATGTGGCTCAGCAGTTCCTCCATCACGCGCTTGACCGGGACGACGAACTGTGACCCATTGTAGGTATCCTCGACGAGGAGCTCTCCTTGTGTTCCCTGGTGGAAGAGGCGAAGCATCTTCAGGCGATACTTATCGTAAAAGATATCATGACGCCGTAATCCGGCCAGGAGCTCTTCGTTCTCCTGCCGAATGAACTGCCTGATGTCCTCATCGCCGGCCCCTTTTTTCTGGAGCAGCCGCAGGTTATGGAGAACCTTATTACAATAGCGATCAATGAGCTGAATCTTCACATGAAGTTCGCTGAGCCCGGAGAGGAACTCGCCGAGCATGTAAATGTAATCGAAAAAAACCAGTTTGAACCACAATCCATTGACAGTTGACACGTTGACCGATGCCATCGGCCGACCTCCCCACAGAAAGAGAGTGGCAGAGGAGTCGTGGCCCTCCCCCGCCACTCCTCAAAGAGCTAGTTCGGATGGGTGAAGAGCTTCAGGAAGCGATTTCCAATGTCCTCGACGTCACGAATGTCGTCGTCGGACAGCCCAGTCGCCTCTCCCGCCTCGGCCGCCATGCGGACGGCAGGGACGGCTCCAGCAATCTGGACTAATTGACTGGTCTGAACCATATTGGTGGTGGCACAGCTTCCCGAACTGCAACTGCCGGCACTAGCGGCCTGGATCACGGGCAGGCGAATCTGGTGCTCAGCGGTGGCCGTTAATTCCTGCCACTCTTCGTAGTTGTAGACGCAGCCGGGATCACCCGCCTGAATATCTCCAGTGTAGGACAGCGACCGTGCCCGACACCCACCGCAGTAGTGCTTGTAGTCGCAAACGCCGCAATGGTCTCCGCGATCATCCCGATCCGACAGGGTGTCGAACAAGGCATTGTTCCAAATCTCCTTGAAACTCTGCCGGCGAATGTCACCCACCTCCTCGGAGGGAATGTATACACAGGCATTGATGATCCCATTAGGCTGAATCGAACAGTAGCACCGTCCCGCTCCACAACCACCAATATACCGGGAGAGCACCATCGTCTTCTTTCCCTCGCCCTTGCCAGCATGTCCGGTAGCAAATACGCCTTCGTCCGAACCATACACAATGCACGATCGTCCGAACTGCGGGGCGGTGGAGATGATGCTGATCTTGCCCTCCTCAAGATGGCGATGGAGCTTGCGCATGAGCAGTTCCCGCTGACCTGGTGTCATGTCATGATGCATGATTTCCTTACCCCGTCCCACGGGGATGAAGTTGAAGTGGGCGAACGTCTTGCATCCCAGGTCGATAGCAAACTGAACGGCGTCATCGACGGTGTGCACCGTCTCGCGGGTGAAGCACATGGCCATGCCCGTGCGGATGCCCGCCGCCACCGAGTTTTTGATGCCTTGAATGGATCGCTCCCAAGCCCCGCGCATCCCTCGAAACTCGTCGTGTTCCTCGGGATTGATGCTGTCGATGCTCACCTCGATGTACTTGACGCCCGCCTCTTTCAGCCGCGCGCACATCTCTGGCGTCAACAGCATGCCGTTCGTCGCGACGGTCACATGGAAGCCTCGCTGCTTGCACTTTTCCAGGACGTCCCATAGATCTCGCGCAATCAATGGCTCTCCACCAGCGAAGGCGACAAAGGGCACCCACTCATCGGCCATCTGGTCGAGCAGGTCCAACTTCTCGTCGGTGGTCAGCTCGTCGGCCAAGGGCTTGTGTTTGGCATCCTGATAGCAGTGCTTACAAGTGAGGTTGCAGGCCTGGGTGATGTTCCACACCACGAACAGAGGAGCGGTGAACCGTTGGGGCACGGTCAGGCCATAAGTGGCAATACTCTTGGCCGTCAGGACCAGGGACTTGACCGTGGGCGGATGGTGGAACAGATGCTGCTTCATCGTCTCCTTGTCCAGACCGGCCTTCTTCAGGCCCAGGTCGATGAGCCAGTTGGGCAAAGCCCAGCGCCACCGCGTTCCCCTGTCCACATCAGGATTATCGTAGTTCTCGCATAACTTCTGCAGGAAACATTTCCCCTCAGAATCCGGTTTGGTCATCCAGAGCAGGGCTTTTCGAACGCTCGGCTTGCTCAAAATATCTTCCAGGGCGTGATTCACTCGCGGAAGGCTGGTCGTCACCTTATCAGCTTGTGGCCGTTGATATGTCATCACCTTGCGTGCCGATGTTCCTATGTACATAATCCTTTCCTCCCGACTAAAGTCTACTTCCACAAACTCAATGGCAATAAGACACCAACTCCGTTCCCGAGACTGTGTAAACCACGGTCTCCAGTCATGTCAGTGGTTTTCACCACATTCATGGCCGTCGGTGAGACACAGCTCGAGATCCCGGCCTGCCGTTTCCTCGGACAAGCCTCCGTACAACGGTTCATCGTCTTACTCGTCAAGAACCACCGTACCCTCATTAGCCTCAAAAATATCATAGGCATAGGTCATTGTCAACAAAATCATTAACAAAGTAAAAATTCCTCGCCCGATCCCTGCCTCTGCGGGGCGATCACCTCCGCGCGCCAGAGCGCTCCTGACCGCCACGCCGATGAGGCGGTCCTCATCCGAAGCCCGATCAATCTTGCATCATCGGGCAAACAGGGTAAGATTAATCCCGCATGACCGAACGTTCGCTCAATCGCGTCTACTCTTCGCGCGCTATGCGCCGACGCTATGAGGTCTGGTTCCTGCGCTTCCAATTGGCCGATGGCCGTGGGGCCTGGTGGTTCCGTTATCTCCTCATGAATCTGGGGCGAGAGGGTGGAGGCGGCTGTCCGGGTCACCGACAAGGCCTGCCCGTCCAAGTGTGGGCCACCTGGTTCCCGCGCCAGGGAACGCCTCAGAGCTACATTCAGGGTTTCCGGCAAGACGATCTCTCACTGAGCGACCGGGGAGCGAGCCCCTTCTACCTGGAAGTGGGAGAGAATCGCATTGGTGAAGAGATGTGCCGGGGCCAACTCTCGGTGAACGGCCATCGACTGACGTGGGAACTCCACTATCGGTCGACGGTGCATACGACCATGACCGAAGTGGGATGGATCGGCTTCTCCCGCACTCCTCACTCTGACGCTATTTTTTCGGGAACCATCACGCTGGATGGCCACACGTTCGCCGGTGATCCGCTGGGCTTCGGGCTCCAAGGCCATAACTGTGGATTTCGCCATCGGCACCTGTGGAATTGGACGCACTGTCTGTTCACCGATGAACACGGGCGTCCCATGAGCACATTTGAAGCGCTGGAATACGAAATGCCCCTCGGTTTGCGTTTCAGGAAAGCGCTGCTCTGGCATCGAGGCGAGCTCCACACGTTTCGTAAACTTCGAGCGATCGCCCGCGATCGACATCACCTCCAGTGGGCGTTCACCGGCTTGGAACCGGATGGCAGTGTGGTCACGGCCATCATCGATGGCCGTGGTCCGTCAATCCATCGCCTGCCATACTTGAGAACCGATTGCTCCTCCACGTTCGAAGTGGCCAACAACAGCCTGGCGCGGGCCACGCTTTACATCCACCGCCCTGGAGAGCCTCTGGAGCAGTTGACCACCGATGGAGGAGCCGTGCTGGAAATGGCTGGCGATTAATCCCCTCTCTCACCGGGACATCACGATCCGACTCAGGAGATGGAACGATGATACAAATCATTCCCGATCACTATCTGGATCTCTTCGAGAAACGGGCCTTCGCCCACCTCGCCACGCTGATGCCCGATGGTCAACCGCAAGTCACCCCCGTCTGGTGCGATTTCGACGGCCATTACGTCCTCATCAATTCGGCGCGAGGAAGGCAGAAGGATCGCAATATGCGACGCGACCCTCGCGTGACACTCTGCATTCAAGATCCCGACAATCCTTATCGCTATCTGGAAATCAGAGGGCGCGTCGTCGAGATCACCGAACAAGGAGCCGACGCGCATATCGATCGCCTGGCTAAGAAATATCTGGGTGTCGAGCGGTATCCGTATCGTCAGCCAGGCGAAGTGCGCGTCCTCTACAAGATCGAGCCCCTCCACATCAGCGGATTGACTTGACACGACCTCGGAAGCCGCGGCGCTCTCGATGGCCTGACTCACCAGAGACCTGGAGAAGAGCGGGGGGCTCGATGCAGCGTTCGGTCGGTCCCCCGCTCCACAATAACCATCCACTTGGTGCCACTGATCGTTCTTTCTCTCGCCCATCCCTCGACCGCTCACCTCATGGCCAGCGGCGGTCGCGATTCCTGGTTCATGTCGGTTCAGTCAGAGATCGCCTCGGACCACACACGATACGTTCGACCGCGAAAATAGAAGAGATCCGTGGCCTGCGTTTGTAAGAATTCCTGGACCATCGCCGCCTCAGGCGGTCCAATCTCTCGTTCGCTCCAACGCCATTGGACGCTCTCCCCTCTTGGAATCCCCAGGGCGATATCAATGTGCTCATATGGCCAGGGTTCAACCGTTTCATCTCGACGCGGTTCATCGGGAAAGATGATGAGCCGAATCCTCTTGGGGGGGATGGTCCGCCAGCGACGAACGGTGTACACGGTCAAAAACAGCCACACCACGCCCAGTGCGACGGGCACTTGCCAGAACGATGTGTGGAGATAAAACGGCGACCGCGCTACCTCAATCGTCGCCACCCAGACAATGAAGACCGTGATCGGCCAGCGCCATGGTGCTCTCGGCCCGCGCAACACGCCCAGAACGAGGAATACGAGCGCGGCGGCAACCAGAATCAATCGTCGCTGAAATCGCTCTTTCTCCCGACGCCAGCCCACCGCCGCACCGACGAGAGCCGTCTCATCGCTCAGATGAAGGACTGAGGCCAAGGCCCGCCTCACCGATCTCCCCTGGAGCGATGCTCTGACGAACCGGAGGAGCTGATCCTGACCGTACTTTTCCTCTATGAATTGGAACAACCGCCGGAACTGCTGATACTCCTCCGTCGATCCGAAGTCCCGAATGATAGTCCCGCCAGGTCCTTCAATCGCCGTTCGCACCCTCCGTTCGCCGCTGAAATAAACGGCGAATCCTTCCATGAACCAACGCGGGAGAGCTCCGGCATGAGCGTATCCCACCGTCATGAAACAAAAGGCGTGGACGAGTTCGTGGGCGACCGTCTGTCGGAATTCCTGAGCGATGAAGGCGCGCTTCACGACTCCCCAGAACGCGCGCTCCTGATAGGGAAGAGCGATGGCCACGAAGCGGCAGGGGAAGGCCACGCCCACCGTCTCCGGCTTCAATCCATATTCACGGCGCATCTCATCCTTATTGGCATAGAGCTTGATGAAAAGGAATCCAGCCGGCAATGGCAATTTCACCTCTCGTTGCCACTTCTGGCGCAACGTGGCATAAACGCTTCGAATGTCATGTTTGAGCCGCTGCGCGCTGACGGGATCCATAGGCGACGGCATCTGCAGAGCCAAGCGATGGTCAATGTAGATCAGTTCTCGACCCGATGCCGGTTCGGCGAATTTCAAGAAGAGCGCGATCAACCGCCGGATCCGCTCCAGGTGGGTGGATTCACCAACAGCATCCGGCGATCTCGATGACGCCTCCGCAGCAGCCATCTGCTTCAAAAGAACGGAAAGATGCGCAATATGATCTCGAACAGCCTGAGGAGTCGATAACGTCGGATTGGCGATCTGATCATAAAGCTTCTCTGGCGACTGTCGATCGCTCGGTTGAATCGGCGTCTCTCCACGACTCTCGATCGGTAAAGCGCGTCCGGCATATAGAGGGGCATCACTCGGCGAGATCGGTTGAAGCAGGATCAAAAAAGAAACGACCAGCGCCGTCCGGCTCACGCGCTCCGGCCGGAGACGCGCTCTCCAGAATGGTCCATCAGGTGGCGGCACGCCCATGGTACTCATCAGCGAGAGCTACCCGTCGATCCCTCAGCAGGAACCACCTTTACAGTGACCAGGACCTTCTTCAGACGCGCTGAACCCATTGAGAGATCACGGTCACAATTTCCTGCCAGACACTCTCTTGAGGTTGACCGCTCTGTTTGGGAATACGAAATGAGTGATTCCCACCCTTGATAATGCAGACCGATGTCGGCGCTTTCAGAGGTTTCAAAACCTGCTCCAACAGACTCAGTTGGCAAAACGGATCGCGGGAGCCGGAGATGAACAACATGGGACAAGAGATGTCCCCCAGGTGAGCGCTGCGAAGTTTCTTCGGTTGATTGGGCGGGTGGAGCGGATAGCCCAGGAAAATGAGACCGGCGAATTCCCCACCCTGAGCGGCGAGATGAGAGGCGATGCGCCCACCCATTGACTTGCCGCCGATGAACAAGCGTCGGGGCTGGAGCCGCTCATCATCGCGCACGCGGAGCCACACAGCGCGAAAGGCTCGCTCCAGTTTTGCGGCGATGTCGGGAGCCTTTTTTCCCTGCTCCTTGTAAGGAAAGTTGAATTTCACGGTGAACAGCCCTCGGCGAGCCAGCGACTCATGCACAAAACTCAGCATCGGGTCGTTCATATCCGTCCCCGCCCCATGGGCCAGAATGAGCGCATCCGTCTCTCGGAAGCGAAAGCCTCGAGGAATCGCCCACACCGATGAGACGGTCGTATATTCATCAACGACGATCTTCTTATTCTCTATCCTCATGATGCGCTCCCTTCATCCAGGGCATCTCCTCCATCAGTCTCACCGAATATCACCAGCGCCACAACGCGCTTCGATCGGGAAGGCTTCCCGATGACCAGACTCTTCTCCATTCGGTGAGGGACTCTCGCCATCGCCCAGATGCCCTTCATCTCCCTCCCCTAGTAGAGCGTCCAGGCGAGCTTCGTCCGATATTCCTCGGCTAACTCGCTGCGCTCACCGACAATGTTAAAAATAGTGAGCATCGCCTTGCGGGCCGCTTCGTCTCGGTAAGTCTTATCCCGACGCACAATGGCCAGAAATTCCTCCAATGCGTCCTTATATCGCCCGGCAGCCGCCAGGCAGCACGCCAATCCATATCGGGCGTCGAGATCGTCTGGCTTCTCTGTTAATCGTCGGCGACAGGCATCCTCCCCACCCGCCGCGCGGCATTCCTGCTGAAAGGCGAGGGCCTCTCTGATATGTTCGGCCTCGACCCGTTCCGGTGCCAACGGAGGGATGGCCGCCAAGTGCCGCTCCACCTCCTCCTCCCGACCCTCAATCAAAGCCAGCCGCGCTAATCCCAAGTGCGCCCCAGCATGTTCGGAATCGATCGCCAGAGCCTGCTCATACGCTTGCCGGGCAGCGGCGACATCTCCTTTCTCCTGGAGGCGGTTTCCTTCGGCGACGAGTTGATCGGCCTTGCTGGGGCAGTGTCGGCGCAAAAACTCCCTCACTTCATGTTCGGGCAATGCCCCGATGAATTGATCCACGACGCGTCCGTCGCGGAAGAGCATGACGTTGGGAATACTCATAATACCCAGTTGTGCCGCCAGATTGGGATTTTCCTCAGTATTCACCTTGGCCAACAGAAAGGCCCCCTTGAACTCCTCGGCCAACTTCTCTAATACCGGTCCTAATATGCGACAAGGTCCACACCACGGGGCCCAAAAATCGACGACAACGGGAACCTCACGCGATCGATCGATGACATCGCGTTGGAAGTCTCGTTCTGAGACTTCGATAACATGCGGTGATATCGTTTTACTCATCTTTTCTCCTCCAACTCCAGCTTATCGTACTTCGCGTGAGCGAGCAAGTTGGGGCGAACAGGTGTCACCGAGAGGTGCGCGAGACTTCGTCACGAACGGAAGAAGAGAATGGAGATGATCTACCCAGAGAGCGTCTCCTCACCTGCTCGGCAATCCTGCTGAGGCCACCCCGAAGGGATGGAGGAAAACACAACCATCGCACCTTACACCCATCTGGATGGAATGGACCATCCTGGAGAGAGAAAACCGCACCTCGAAATCACGATCACATCCTGACCTCAGCAGCACAGAGATGATCCGGGCGAGCACTATGTCCTTCATTCCCGCCCAATCCGGCAGTAGGCATTGTCATCCAGAACCCCCTCTCGCAGGCTGGACTTTTCGCTCTTCTCTCTTTATCCTGCCCGAGGGAGGTTTTCGATATGAACAAGTCCCTGTGCAGCGTCTGGCTTCTGGTGCTCCTCGTTGGGATGTGGCCCGTTCTGGCTTTCCAGAAGGAAGATCCCGCAGCTCAAACGATCCGAGCCAAGATCGCCGAGTATCGTCAAGCGCACGAGATGGACATTTTGCGCGAGCTCGCGGATTTTCTCTCCATTCCCAATGTGGCCTCCGATGGCGAGAATATCACAAGAAATGCGCGCTGGCTCACATCGAGGCTTCGTCGCCGCGGCATTCGGACACGACTGCTGCAGGCGAACGGCAGCCCGCCCGCCGTCTATGGGGAGCTGCCAACACCGGGCGCTAGACGAACGATTATCCTGTATGCTCACTATGATGGCCAACCCGTCGTACCCACGCTGTGGGAGACTGACCCCTGGCAGCCCGTGCTGAAGGACGAACGAGGGCGCCTTATTCCGTGGTCCTCTCTGTCCTCACCAGTCAACGGTGAATGGCGGCTGTATGCTCGATCGGCGAGCGATGACAAAGCGCCCATCGTGGCCATCTTGGCGGCTATCGATGCCTTGCGGGATGCTCGCATTCCCCTCTCGGTGAACGTGAAATTCTTGTTCGAAGGCGAAGAAGAAGCCGGCTCACCACACCTGCCGGCGATCATCAACCGGTATGCCGACCTCCTGAGGGCCGATGCCCTTCTCCTCTGTGACGGGCCCGTCCATCAAACGCGGCGCATGCAGGTCTTCTTCGGGGCGCGCGGCGTCGTCGATTTGGAGATGACCGTCTATGGCCCCACTCGCCCTCTCCACAGTGGCCACTACGGTAACTGGGCACCCAATCCCGCCGCGCTGCTCACCCATCTACTGGCCAGCATGCGAGATACGGAAGCCCGTATCCTCATCGATGGCTTCTATGACGACGTCCGACCGCTGACGGAAACCGAGAGGCGAGCTCTCGCCGAACATCCGCACATCGACACTCAACTCCGACGAACGCTTGGACTGGCCCGAACCGAAGGAGAAGGTCGTCCCTTGGTGGAACAGATCATGCAGCCAGCCATGAATATACGGGGCCTGGAATCGGGACGCGTTGGCGCTCAGGCGAGGAATGTCATTCCTACGGAAGCTCGCGCCTCCATCGACTTCCGACTGGTGCCTCGCCAAACGCCGGACAAGGTGCGCTCGCTGGTGGAAGCCCACATTCGCCGACAGGGATTCTTCATTGTTCATCAGACGCCGGATATCGAAACCCGGCGCGCCCATGCGAACATCGTGAAACTGGAATGGGGGCCGGGATACCCTCCCGCGCGAACGTCCATGGACCTGCCCGTCTCCCGAGCCGTGGTGCGCGTCATCGAGGAAGCCGTCGGTCGTTCCATCATCAGGTTGCCAACGCTGGGTGGGAGCGGTCCCATGTACCTCTTTCTCGATGTCCTCAAAGTGCCGGCCATCGGTGTCCCCATCGTCAATCATGACAACAACCAGCATGCGCCCAACGAGAATCTCCGGCTTCAAAATCTGTGGGATGGAATCAACATCTACGCCCATCTGCTCGGGCGATTGGGGGAAGTCTGGGAGTCAGTGGAGCGACGAACTGGTTCGATGAAATGATGCTACCGGTCACTCGACGAGGCGTGAGTCAAAAGAACCAGCGATGAGTATACACTCAGACATCGGGACGGGCTGTCCACGCCTGAACGGCTTCATCCCAGAGGAAAATTCGCCCATCCTGCATCACAACGATGTGAAAGAGGCGCGCCTTTTCTTCTGCTCCTAAGGTCGTTCGCTCTCCAGCGACGACGGGAATGGCTCGATAGCCCGCCTTGTGAAGGAGCGCGGCCCGCCGCCGAGCGCGCTCGACATCACCTTCGTCCACCACCGAGGAGACTTCCACAGCGAGCCAAACCTCCCGCCCCTCTGCCGCGTCACGCAACTGACCATGCACGAGGAGATCAAGGAGCAGCACATCCTTGAATTCTTCCCGCGAGAGACGAGCCTCCAGGGTATCCTCCAGCGTATGTGGAGCCACCACCCGAAGCCGCCGAAGCAAGGGACCGAAGTATCCGCTCGCCTTCTCCCGATATGTCATTTCTAACAATCGTCCCTTGAGACTGCCGACGGTATCGACGGTTTGCTGTTGAGCCTGAGTCAGAGATTCGACCTGTTCGGTGAGCATATGTACCGAAGACGTCAACCGCTCCATCTGCCTCTCCAGGGCCTCCACCCGCTCCTCGGTCCGCCGCTGCGCCTCGGCCAATGCCGCCAACTGCTCCTCCACTCGCCCCACCCGCTCCTCGGTCCGCCGCTGCGCCCGAACGAGCTCTCGAACGATCTCCGGTAGCGCGAGCAGTTCGTCTGTCAACAACAGTCGACGCAGCTCAGACCGCCACTCGGGGTGCTCGGTCAGCAACCGGAGCAAATCCATGTAATCGCGCACCTCAAATGCCATCAGAACTTCTCGAATGAACCTCGATTCATCGATATTCGTCCACCGTATGTCTCCCGGATTTTAACGGCCTCCATTGACAATATACAATGTGACTCCCACAGCCTCAACCCTACTGAGAGCCTCTGGAGCACCAATGGGAACGAGGAAAGAATCACCGTATAACTCCCAGGAGCGCGCGCTCGAGGACAGAAGTTCCTGTATGCTCCACAAGCCCTGAATGAGTGAGGGGCTTCCCCGAACTACGACCATCAATATTTTAGTGGTCGCCCTTCAGAGGATGGGAGCTGAGAGACAGAGGCTCACTCTCACGAATACCTTCATCACAAACCGTTGATTGATTCCTTTGAGAGTTCTTCAACCGAAGCCCGAGCATTTGTTCTTGACAATCTACGACACGTGTAGTAGAATGAACCTTGTGTGTAGGACATATCCATTCTCAGGAGGGCGATCTTCGTGGCAAAGAAGGCGGTCAAGTTGACCCGGTTCGAGTTAGACATCATGGAAGTGCTGTGGCAATTGGGCCGGGCGTCGGTCAGAGAGATTCGGGAATCGCTACCGGAAAAGAAAAGACCCGCCTACACGACGGTTCAAACCATTGTGCACCGATTAGAGGAGAAGGGGGCGGTTCGTCGGATCAAGAAAATCGGTAATGCTCTGATTTTCGAACCGGTCATCACGCGCCAGGCGGCGTATCGGCGGCTCATCGATGAGTTCCTGGATCTCTTTGGCGGCGCCGTGCACCCGCTGATGGCGCATCTGGTAGAAATGGGCCGATTGAGCCTGGAAGATATACGCGAACTGGAGAAGAGGATGGCCGAACGGCGAAGAGCTGAGTCTCAGTCTCGCCAAACCCGTTGAGAGAACTCCCTACCGGGGGCTCTCATCGCGGCGCCACCGTTTTGATGAGGAGGTCCGTCACCATGCTCTGGTGCGAACGCTCGGGCAAATGGGCGGAATGGTTCTGGCCCCTGTTTTTGAATCATCTCTGGGAAGCAACTTTGTTTTCGAGCATTGCGCTTCTCGCTCTCATCCTGCTTGGTCGAGCTCCAGCACGAGTGCGATATCTGGTCTGGCTGATGGCCTCGCTGAAGTTTCTCTTGCCTTCGGCATTGATTGCGCTACTCATCCCCTGGACCGGCATACTCCCCCTTCGGTCATTCCACTCCCTGACTGTGAATTCACGGCCCGAACACAGCATCGCCGCCAGAGTCATCCAGGTCGCGGCGCCCATCACCGAGCGGCCGATGCCCAGCGCGCCCGCTGTCGAGTTGAACCACGGGCGCTATGATGTTTACTGCTTGCTGACCATCGTTTGGCTCATCGGCATCATGGTGAGCGTGGGATTCTGGGTGAAAGGACACCGGCACCTCGTTCGAGCAGTGAACGTGAATGAGCACGTCACGACCGGGAGGGAAGCTCGCGTGTTCCAAAGCGTGAAGAGGCGGCTCTCCGTCAAAAGAGACATCGCCTTAACCCTCTCATCTCGCCTCACAGAGCCTGGAGTATGGGGCATCTGGAACCCCATCATTGTTCTCCCGGCAATGATGAGCACCCATTTCAACGATGAGGAACTGGAATCCATCATGCTTCATGAACTCATACACATCAATCGCTGGGACAATCTGATGGGGAGCGCACATCGCGCCCTTTGTTGTCTCTTATGGTTTCATCCTCTGGTCTGGTTCCTCAATCGCAAACTGATAGAGGAGCGGGAATACGCCTGCGATGAGCGCGTGATCCAGATCATCGGCGAGCGACACACATACGTCATGAGTCTATGGAAAGTCATTCGTTTCGGATTGAGCCGGAGCGAAGCGGGTCTTCGCTGCGCTGCGGGTTCGAATTTACGGAGGAGACTGACGCGGATAGCAGAAGGCCCGTCTCGGCTTGATCTTCGGCCACGACACATTATCGTGGTGAGTGGTATGATCGGCGCGCTGATCATCGCTTCGATGGCCACGGGACTGGTTCTTCATGGAAGAGTCTTGGCTCAGATTGTCGGGACCATCCACACGCCAGTGACGAGAACGGGCGTCCGAGTCCATCCCATCGCCACCGATGAGAAACCGGACGCGGCGCAGGAATCCTCCAAGCGACATCGGCGCGTCGAAGAGATGATGCGCGAAATCGCGGGCTATCCCGATCTCCCCATCGCTTTCGAGAATCCGAAGGACGCGCCGGTGCGTATCATCGAATCGAGCGTGAAGGTCGTCACTGGTGAAGAATATGCCCAACTCGCTGAGGGCAACGTTCCTCAAAGGATTGACGCCGAATATGTGACCTTCCCACAAGTCACCCTCATCAACAATACGGATCAGCGCGTCATCGGCCTGACGCTTTCCTGGACGAATAGGCGGAAGAAGATCACCATCTCGATGCCCTTTGAGCGCCGAGGATTCACCATCGAGCCATATGGTCTGTACACGTTTCGCGCGACGTGGCCGGGACGGAACATGATGTTCCCCGGCAGCCAGGACGACATCATCGTCAGCGTGACAGCGGTGCGATTGAGCGATGGACGGATCTGGGTGAATCCAAAGAGCAAGCCAGCTCGGCCCGCGATCCCATCGAATCGGCGGTGGGTGGTCGTCAGGCGAATCCAGCCGGTTTATCCAGAAGCGGCCAGACGCGAGGGAATCGAAGGAGCGGTGAGCGTCGAGGTGACTATTGACGAGGAGGGGCATGTCACCTCCGCGCGCGCCATATCGGGTCATCCTCTGCTACGCCAGGCTGCCGTGGATGCTGCCCGAGGATGGACATTTCGGCTCTCCAATCCTCATATTCCCGCTCGGGACGCCTACGTGCTTCAATTTGGTTTCTTCTCTTCGCCATCCCTCCAGAACGAATGGCCGAAGATCGAAGAGACCATGGTCGATGCCGATTGGACAGTGTACTGCTCGCCATCATCGGAGGGTGGTGGTATGGCGCATGTTCCCGGCCAAACCCTTCATCGGCTGGCTATCCGGCGCGTCATGCCGACGTACCCTCCTCTCGCCCGACGGAGTGGTGTGGTGGGATCCGTGTCCGTCCGAATAACCATTGACGAAAGCGGACGAGTCACGGCGGCTCATATTCTCGCTGGCCATCCCCTCCTGCGCCAAGCTGCTCTGGACGCCGCCCGCCAATGGCGATTCAGACCCTATGAGGTCGCCGGCGCTCCCACCAAGGCCAGCGGCATCCTCGTATTCTATTTCAAGCTTTGATCCCGGCCGATAGGCGGCGATGTCACTGGCCAAAAGTTGAAATGGGAACGTCTGTCTCAGAACAGGCCCCCCCTTGTGGTCGCATTGGCATCTCCTCACCTCATATGCTAATGTTTGGTCGTATGGTTCGATCTCGAATTCGCGAACCTGTTTGACAGCGTCGAGAAGCTCGGGCTCTCCAGCGATGATGAAGCTGAATACTCTGAACAAATGGAGATCACCAGGGCTCATATGCCTGAGCCTCGCGCTGGCGGGTTTGACTATGATGTTATCGACAGGTTGCACCTTCTCTGACCATCCGGAGATCCCACCAGGCGTCTCGCGGGAGTTAGCCGAACAGCGCGCCCAAATGCTCTCACAGATTCGATACGAGTTGACCCTGACCATCCCTGATGCTGTCGATCAACCGATTCGAGGTGCACTCATCATTCATCTCCATCTCCGCGATGCGTCTCGCCCTCTCGTTCTCGATTTCAAGACCTCATCGAGAAATCTCCTCGCGCTCCGCGTACAAGGGCGAAGCGTCGAGTATACCTACGCCAATGGACATGTGGTGATCCCATCAGAGGCGCTGCAACCTGGAGAGAACGTGATCACGACGACGTTCATCGCCAGCGACGTGGCCCTCAACAGGAATCCCGATTATCTTTATTCGTTGTTCGTACCCGATCGCGCCTCCACAGCATTTCCCTGCTTCGATCAACCGAACTTGAAAGCCCGATTTCGCCTCACCCTCGATGTTCCCGCCGAGTGGCGCGCTGTCAGCAATGGAGAGACGATCTCGTGCCGCATCCACGGTCCCCGTACCACCTATCAATTCGCCGAGACCTCACCCATCAGCACATATCTGTTCGCCTTCGCCGCTGGCCGCTTCGACGTCGAGACGGCCGAGCGCCACGGTCGATTGATGCACATGTATCATCGCGAGACCGATGCGAACACATTGCGCCGCAATGCCGAGACCATCTTCGACCTGCACGGGCGAGCATTGGATTGGCTGGAAGAATACACGGGCATTCCATATCCATTCGGCAAATTCGACGTCGTCCTCATCCCCTCATTCCAGTTCGGGGGCATGGAGCATCCAGGAACCATCTTCTATCGAGCCGATCGGCTTCTCCTGGATGCCTCGGCGACGCAAACCGAAAAGCTCGGGCGCGCCAGCCTCATCGCTCATGAGACGTCACACATGTGGTTCGGCGACCTGGTGACCATGGAGTGGTTCGACGATGTCTGGATGAAGGAGGTGTTCGCTAACTTCATGGCCGCCAAAATCGTCCATCCGGCATTCCCCGACATCAACCATGACCTCCGCTTCTTCCTCACCCACTATCCGGCGGCCTATTCGGTTGATCGAACGCAAGGGGCGAATCCGATTCGCCAACCGCTGGAGAACCTCAGTGAAGCGAAGTCGCTCTATGGCGCGATCATCTATAACAAAGCCCCAATCGTCATGCGACAGTTGGAACGCCTTATTGGCGAAGCTCCCTTCCGCGACGGGCTGCGGGAATACCTGAATACCTTCCGATTCGGCAATGCGAGCTGGCCCGAGCTCATCGACATCCTCGACCGGAGGACAGAGGAAGACCTGAAATCGTGGAGTCGCGTCTGGGTTGAAGAACCCGGTCGGCCAACGATCACGACCGAACTTCGACTGAATGACGATGGGGCTATCGCGTCTCTCGTCCTTCGACAAACTGATTCCAGGGGACGCGGTCTCATCTGGAACCAATGGCTCAATGTGCTCCTGGTTTATCCTCGAGGGGCTCGTTATTTCCCCATCCAGCTGAACAGTGAGAGAGTGCGCGTCGCAGGGGCGGTTGGCCTCCCGGCGCCTGAGTTCATCATCCCTAATGGCCGAAGTCTCGGCTATGGCCTCATTGAACTCGATCCCGTCAGCCGCCGGTTCCTTCTCGCACATCTGCCCGAGGAGCGGGACGCCCTGAGGCGGGCCATCGCCTGGGTGACGCTATGGGAAGAGATGTTAGAGGGCCAAGTGACCCCACGCACCATGATTGAGCTCGCCCTCCGCCTGCTTCCTGGAGAATCGGTCGAGCTCAACGTTCAACGCCTGCTGAACGATGTGGTGACGGCGTACTGGCGATTCATTCCCACCACCGTGAGAAGCGAGTTGGCGCCGCGACTCGAAACCCTCTTCTGGCGATTGATGGAACGGGCTTCGACGACGTCACTGAAGTCAACGTACTTTCGGGCCTATCGCTCCATTGTGTTGACAGAAGAGGGTGTGCAGAGACTGGAACGCGTGTGGCGGAAGGCCCTGACCATTCCTGGATTGCCGCTATCGGAGCGCGATTTGATGACCATTGCCCTGGAACTGGCCGTGCGCGAAGTCCCGCACTGGTCAGAGATTCTCGACGTGCAGTTGGAGCGGATCGAGAACCCCGAGCGCAAAACGCAATTTGCCTTCGTCAGGCCCGCCGTTTCGGCGGATACGGCGACCCGCGATGCTTTCTTCGAGAGTTTGAAGAGCGCGGAGAATCGAAGACACGAGCCATGGGTACTGGAAGCCGTGCGATACCTCCATCATCCTTTACGAGCTCGCCAGTCGATCACATACATTCGTCCGAGCCTCGACCTGCTGGAGGAGATTCAACGGACCGGCGATATTTTCTTTCCCAAGCGGTGGCTCGATGCCACGCTCAATGGTCACTCTTCACAGCAGGCGGCCGACATCGTGTACCAATTCCTCGACGAACATCCCGATTATCCATGGCGACTCAAAGCAAAGATCCTGCAATCGGCGGACGGACTATTTCGAGCGACGACTCTATTGAAGCGGAGCGTGGTGGGCGATGAATGATTTTCAATTCCGACGGCGCGGACGTCTCATATATCTGGTGTGCTCTCCATTGGAACGAGCGGGCTTCATTCACGCTTTCAGTACGCGACTCGGTGGCATCAGTTCACTGTCCGATGATGCGCTCAACCTGGGTTTCGTCCCGGGCGATGCTCCGGCCAACGTCATCGAGAATCGTCGACGCTTCCTGGCGGCTCTCGGAGCGACGGGATGGAAACTGATCACCGCCCGACAGGTTCACTCCTCCACCGTACTCGTTGTTGGCCGCGCCGAGCCATCTGCTGGCCATACACAGCTCGCTTCGGATGCCCTCATCACCAGCGAGGCGGGATGGCTTCTGGCCGTGCAGACGGCCGATTGTGTGCCCATTCTCGTCGCTGATGCAGCTCGCCGGGTCGTCGCCGCGGTTCATGCGGGCTGGCGCGGGACGCTGGCCGGCATCGCCGAAAAGACAGTCACCCGGATGAGGGAGGAGTTTGGGACCCGGCCGGAAGATTGTCTGGCCGCTCTCGGCCCCGCCGCTCAAGCCTGTTGTTATGAAGTTGGTCGCAAGGTCGTGGAGTCATTCCGATCCCGGTTCGATGACGCCGAGAGGTTCATCTCCTCCCGCCAGCCGAGCGGTCGATGGTACCTGAATCTGGAACTGAGCAATGTCCGTCAACTCATTGGCGCTGGTCTCCGGTCCGAGAACATCTTCCCATCGGGACTTTGCACCATCTGCCGTCACGACCTGTTTTTCTCTCACCGACGCGAGGGCCACCAAGGCGTTGGACGAATGATGTCGGTCATCGGCATAAGTCGTTGATTGTCATCCAAGGACCAAATGCGATCAGTTATCAGCCGAAGCGCTCTGAGACTCCTCGTTGGCGAACGTCACCTATCACCGACCCCCAATGTCCAGCCTCACATCATGGGGTGGACGACCGGTTGTGTGACCATCTGCGGTACATGGCGGGTGAATACGCCATCGGTCTCCAACTATAGGGAGGGTCGCGACGCCAATGGCCCTCACCCATCCACGAGAGCAATCATTGTCAATTTGCCTTGACGCGGCTTATTGATGACGATAGGCTTTGACCGGACTATGAGTCGGGTTTCGAAAGAGGAGGGCGTCTTCGTTCCTCGTTCGAGCCCCGAGGCAGGCTCGACCTCCCCTTGGCCAGAGAGACGGGCAGCCTCTGCTTGCTCTCCGGCTCTCCGCGTTAAGGATCGGATCTCACCGGTCGCGGTGGAGGAAGAGCCAACACGCCTCGCCACATGATGGGCGGGTTCGCCTGTCCATGCTGAGTTTCCGGGAGCGCTGGCTCCCATCATCATTTCAACGACGAGGAGGAAAAGATGAACGGGAACACATCACGCTCCACAAATGACCAATGGAGTCAGAGGATGAGAACACCGTCGGATATCGTTCGATATGGGCACCTCAGAAATCTCATGACACGCGTCGGGATCGCTATGGTACTTTTGCTGGGGAGTGGACTCGGCGTGTGGGCTTTGGTCACAGATTTGGATCTCATCGGCGAGGTTCATCAACCAGCATTCGAACATATCACTCAGGCAGAGCTGAATGATCTGGTGGCGCAAGGTAGGATGTCTGAGGCGTTCCAGACGGCATTTGATGTGGGCGATCGATTGTTCGAAACCTCGTTCAATGCCCTGGACGGCGGAGGCGCCAATGTTGGCGATGGGCAACGGTTCACGCGCGTCCCTCGAGCCGATCTGGATGGTCCCGGGCAATGGGCCACTCATCGCCCACCACGGGTGACCGGGCCGAATGCCCAATCCTGCAATGCCTGTCACAATCAGCCTGCCTTTGACGATGGAGCGGGAACGATTGCCTCGAACAACGTTCGAGATCCATTTCACACGGGCAATGTGCGCTCTTTCATCACCCGCCAAGCCCCGCACCTATTTGGCATCGGCGCCAAACAACGACTCGCCGAGGAAATGACCGAGGAATTGCAGGCGATCCGTGATCAAGCGATCACCGAGGCGATGACCGGCGGGATCAGCGTGACCAAACGGCTGGTCGCCAAAGGAGTGGAATTCGGATTCATCACGGCCCGTCCCGATGGTTCGGTTGATACCTCCGCTGTAGAAGGAGTGGATGCCGATTTGGTGATTCGCCCCATCGAGTGGAAGGGCATCACGGCCAGCGTTCGCGCGTTCGTTCGCGGCGCCGCCCACAACGAACTGGGGATGCAAGGTGTCGAAATGGCCGGGCCAGATGTCGATGGCGACGGCGACGGCGTGGTCAACGAGCTGACGATTGGCGATATCACGGCGCTGGCCGTATACCAAGCTGCCCAACCACGGCCGACGACGAAGCTGGAACTGGCTCAATTGGGGCTCATCCCTCCTATTCCACCGGAGGACATCGCCGCGGTCAATCGCGGAGCCGAGGTATTTGATGCCATCGGTTGCAGCGCGTGCCACGTCCCCCGCCTGGTGATCGAGAATCCGATTTTCAGCGAACCCAGTCAGAATCCCAACTATCGCGACGCCGTCTTCCCGAGTGGACAAGATCCCCTCTCGGCTGGCGTTGATCCCGCGCTCGCCATCACCTTCGACCTCACTCGCGATCAGCCCGATAATCGCATCGAGCGTGAAGATGGGACAATCGTGCGGTTGGGATCGTTCGAGACCGATGAGCGTGGACGGGCCATCGTTCGTCTCTTCAGCGACCTCAAGCGCCACGATATGGGTCCAGGGCTGGCCGAACCCATCGACGAAGTCGGCACCGGAGCGTCCGTCTTCATGACCACTCCTCTCTGGGGCGTGGGAAGCACGGCACCTTATCTCCACGACGGAAGAGCGACGACGCTCACTGAAGCGATCCTCGAACATGGTGGCGAAGCAGCGCGCGCCCGCGGCCATTTCATGACGCTCTCCACAGAGGATAAAAAGGCCCTCGTCGCCTTTTTGAGCAATCTCGTCCTGTTCAAGCTCCCCGAAGAATAATCGCCCCTGAGAGGACACGAACCGCCGTCGAACTCGACCACGGACTGGTACCCTGCACGCACGGACGAAGGCCACGTCTCTCTCCCGCCTTCGCCCGTGCGTCCTCCAGCGAGCGCTCTCCAGCGCCTCGGTGAGGGGATGTCAAATACTTCGATCATCGAGCCGATGTTGCAGCGAACGACCGCCTTCCACGAAGATGCGTGGTGCAAGATGACATGTCGTGCTCCATCGTCTCTTGCAGGCCTGAGTCCATGGGCGATTCGCTCAACACCGGAATCGGCCGACCAATGAAGCCATCACAACATCGGCATCGGAGGGGCGCATTCTCGCCAACTGGTCCATCCCGCCTCCCGCCCTCCTCGTGATAAGAGGGCGCGTCTCCTGAAGCGATATGCCCGTTTCCTTCGGGCTTGCTCTTTCGGGGTTCCACAACCGGCTGGTCCATCATGGCCAGTGGTTCATCTTGACGAGGCTCACCTGGATTCCTAAAATCTCACCCTGCCTCCAGCCGAATCGAGGAGAGATCCTGATGACGACACCAGCACTGCCCGCTCGAATTTTATTGGGACCAGGCCCGAGTCCCGTGGATGCCCGCGTACTGCGCGCGATGTCGCGCCCCGTCATCGGCCATCTCGATCCTCTGTTTCTGGATATCATGGATGAGGTTCAGGAGCTTCTCCGCTATGTATTTCAGACATCGAATCGCCTGACGATTCCCATTTCCGGTACAGGAAGTGCGGGCATGGAAGCGGCCCTGGTCAATTTACTGGAACCCGGCGATACGGCCGTGATCGGTATCCACGGCGTCTTCGGCGAGCGCATGGCGGACATGGCCGAGCGCCTGGGCGCGCGCGTCGTCTCCGTGCGAGCCGAGTGGGGCCGCCCTCTCGATCTGGAGGCGATCGAAGACGCCCTGCGGCGCGAACGGCCTCGCCTTCTCGCCCTCGTGCACGCCGAAACGTCTACCGGCGTCCATCAAGACCTGAAAAACCTCGGTCGTCTCGCCCACCGCTATGACGCCCTGTTGGTCGTCGACGCCGTGACGTCGCTTGGAGGGATGCCTGTTCGGGTCGACGAGTACGGCATCGACGTTTGCTATTCGGGCACACAGAAATGCTTGAGTTGTCCTCCTGGTCTGGCACCCATCACCTTCTCGGAACGCGCTGTTGAACGTCTCGGCACTCGTCGCCGCAAGATTCAGAGTTGGTATCTAGACATGAGCCTGATCGAAAAGTATTGGGGAGCGGAGCGAAGCTATCACCATACGGCGCCGATCTCCATGATCTATGCCCTCAGGGAAGCGTTGCGATTGGTGCGAGAGGAAGGCCTGGAAGCGCGCTGGCGACGCCACGAGCTCAATCATCGCGCCTTTGTCGCCGGCATCGAGGCCATGGGTCTTGAGATGTTCGTAGCCCGTGAGCATCGCCTGTGGAGTCTCAATACGGTGTGCATTCCCGAGGGGGTCGATGATCAACGCCTCCGAAAACGATTACTCACCCATTACAACATTGAGATCGGCGGTGGGCTCGGTCCGCTCAAAGGTCGCATCTGGCGCGTGGGACTCATGGGGGCGGGGAGCACGCGAGAGAACGTGATGCTCATCCTGGAAGCTCTCCGGGAATCGTTGCATGCGGAAGGAATCCATTGCCCATCGGGGCGAGAGGCGGCCGAGCGCGTGTATCAGGCTTGACGTCATCAATGTCAGTGCGCGCGGGAACAGTCACATGGAGAATGCTCGTTGACCGGACTCGCCCGTCATCCTCCGGATGCCATGAGACGGTTCCGGGTCGCCCTTCACTCATCGAACCTCCTTCAGCACCCAGTGCCGTTCGTCGAATCCAACACTCACCGGTCGCCGCGATACGACGAAGGTGAATTCCTGCCGGCGGGTGTCATTCCAGATGACGCGCGTTTCGCTGCTTCCATCAGCGTAATGCAGCGTGATATCAATAGGCATGATGTAAACTCGTTCAAGCTCTCCCGGGCGCCCAGGAATGGACTGAGGCTGAACTTGCTCTACGGAGAGGCGCACCGTATAGGTCTCCGAGGCATCGTTCGGCGTCACATCCCATTCGACGTGATAGATGGGCCGCCCGGGAGCAAAAATCCACTGCTCGAAGAACCAGTCCATTGGCGCCCCATAGTGATCTTCGCACACGCGCTGAAAGTCTTCGGTTGAAGCATTGGCGAAGGCAAATCGCTCTCCATAGTCCTGGAGCATGGCGAAGAACTCTTGCTCGCCCAGAATATGCCGCAGCATATGCAACACCCATGCTCCTTTGGTGTAAATGGCGCCATAATCATCGAAAGGATTCTCCAGATCCTCGGCATACACCGTCCCTCCCATTCGCCCGAACGCTCGATGGTCATCATAACTCCGATCCATGAGTTCGCCGGGATCCAGCCCGTAGAAGCGCTCGAAGAACAAGACCTCCGAATACGTGGCGAACCCTTCATTGAGCCAGATATCGTGCCAGGTGGCCAGCGTCACCCAATCTCCCCACCACTGATGGGCCAGTTCGTGAGAGATAAAATCCTGGACCGTGAGATCGCTGAGGTGGATGATACGATCTCCCATGCTGGTCATCGTCTGGTGCTCCATGGCTCCTCCCCATGGAAATTCAGCCATGCCGTATTTCTCGGCCAGGAAAGGATATTCGCCAAACAGCGGCGCGAAGATCTCCAGAGCTGAACGGGTGACCGGGAACTTCTGCTGCGCCGCCGCCAGATGCTCTGGATAGACGTAATAAATGAGTGGCATGACGGTCTGGCCATCAAGGGCGGTGTAATGATCTTCAAATCGAGCGTAATTGGTCGCAGCGACTGACACCAAGTAGGTCGCGATGGGATAATCCTCTCGCCAGACGTAGCGCTTCCTTCGATTTCCTACCGGTTCAACCCGTTCCAGTATGCCGTTAGAGGCCACGACGTAGGCTCGAGGGACAACCGCCTCGATCTCAATGGTCGCCTTATCGCTGGGATTATCAATGCACGGCCACCAGGTCGGGGCGGCATAGGGCTCGCTCAGATTGGCCATGACGCGGACGTTGCCGTGACGCGCTACGAGCATGCCGCCGCCTAATACGCCCGACGTGACGGGTACGCCATGATAGTCGACGCTGACCGTAAATGACTCACCGGTTGACAACCCGTGAGGAAATCCGAGAACAATCTGATCCGATGTGCGTTGAAATGGAAGCGCGATCCCCTCTCCTCGCACCGCATCGATGATCAGATTCTCATAAGCATCGATAGAGATCGTCTCAAGAGGTGCCGTCGCTCTTCCCTCAATAGTGACCGTCCCCACCAATTGAGGAGGATCGGGCGTCAACTCAATCTGCAACTGATAATGTGTCACATCGATCGCTTGAGGATGGACAATGCGCACTTGGGCCATTGGCGCAATAGCTCTGCGCGATGGTTCACCCATCTGCTCCACCAACTGATGGGCCTCCCGAATCGCCGCGTAAATCGATTGTCGGGACCAAACCGGTGGCCGAACGGAAAGCACAGTCAACGAGATGACCAGGAAGAGCAACCCGAGCTTGAATTCTCGTCTCATATCCGCCTCCTTTACGATGCTGCTCGATTATAACGGGCTGGGGAGTTGAAGAGCAATTCTCGGGCGAGAGCGTTCAGGCTGTGTAATCCTGCCCACAGTGAATGAGAGGTCATTTTTGCTAATCTTGATCCTCCGAAAACGGAGAGTTATATTTCAGCCGCTGACGGGTGATGGGTCTGAAGCTCAAACAATGGGGGCGCATTTCTCTCCTCTTGCTCCTCCTTGCGGAATTCCCGGGGAGCGAGGGAGCGCGTCTGTTCCTCGCCCGCACGCGAGCCCCTGCCATCTGTCAGATGGCTTGTTGTCATCGCCGAGGAGTCCGAGAGTGCTGCTGCACAGTAGTTCATGATACGGACCATTCCCCCCTAACCGCCTGGACAACTCCAGACAACGACTGTTCCAGGCACTGTCGCCATCTGATGGCCGGGAGCTCGGCGCCCAATACATTCACGCATTCTTCGCCGTGTCCTTTCGCCTCGACCACTCCTCGGCCGCCAGCGAACACGAACATCCTGACTCCGCCGACCATTTACAATGGGGCGTCTATTGCCGAACGCGCCCCTCCCCGCGCATTTGAATTCCTCGTCCCTTTTCCACATCCCATTTCTCATTTGATGTGATGAGTCCCCGATTGGGGAACTGAGGGTTGAGAGGGTTTCGCTGCCGAGTGACTTCGGCTGCGCCTCTCGATCTCTTCGTCTCCACTGAAAGGAGAAAAAAGGAGAGGACGATATGGAATCCAGGAAGGCTTCCGAGCAGGGCATGTCGATTAATCCGTTGATATCGATCACCATAACGATACTCGGCTTCGTGCTGGCGACAGCATCCGCAGCGCTCGCACAACAAGCCGTGATGATTGCCGTAGAGGCCCAGGACACCCATGCTCCAATCACCAATGCGACCATTGAACTCCAAAGCCCACTTTTGCCTCGGTCCGTGAGGCGACCGGTCACGGCCAACAGCTCGTACATCTTTCCTCTGAGCCCCGGCGAGTACAGGATCACGGTGACCGCTCCAGGATACTATCCTCGCACGGTGACGATTCGACTGAAACCTCGGCAAACACAACGCTTGATTGTCGAACTCACGCCGGCCAAACCACTGAAAGCCGAGATCACGATTCGTCCGCCTTCGGAGCAACTGGACGAGACGCAGGTCTCCAGTGAAACCATTCTCGATCAGCATGGACTGCGGGCTTTACCGATGGCCCGCCGTACGCATCTTCCCGATGTGATCTCGGCGCTCGTGCCCAGCGCCGTCATGAGTCATGACAACTTCGTGCACCTGCGCGGCAACGAGCTCTCGTTGAACACGTTCATCAACGGCGTCTCTTTCTTCGATAATCCTCACCAGTTGTTCACCCCGGGCATGAGCCCGGACGTCATTCAGTCGATGAACGTCATTACGGGAGGATTCCCCGCCGAGTTCGGGAATCGGTTTGGCGGTATTCTGGATATTGTGACCAAGTCAGGATTCGACTTGAACAACCACGGGAGTTTCTCCTTGGGCATCGGATCACACCTCCGCCACAACGCCAGCGCCGAATATGGTGGCACCGCCGGAGACGTCGGATATTATCTCCTCGTCTCTGGCTTCCAATCCGACCGCTTTCTGAACCCTCCCGAACCGAACGAGTTTCACGATCAAGGGAAAGGCCTGCGCTCCTTCGCCCAGCTCGATTACAAGCCCGACGGGAGGAATGCCTTTCGTCTCCTCATGATGGCCGATGGAACGAACTTTCAAATCCCTAATACGCTTGAGCAGGCCGAGCGCGGCCGCGACTTCTTCCAGAAAAATCGGGCACAAACTGGCATCTTCACCTGGGACCACGTCGTTTCAGCCGATGGGCTGCTGCGGACATCGTTCTACGGGCGCCTGGCCCAGGCCGAACTCTTCCCCACCACCGACCCGCTATCGATTCGGGCGCGGAGCCTGCGAGCCGATATCACCCTGGGGGCCAAAAGCGATTATACCCAGAGCATGGGCAGGCACCATTTGCTCAAACTGGGTCTGGATACGACATTACTCCGCCTGCGAGAGGACTTTCTCTTCGACCCTCGTCAAAATGACATCGAACTTCCAGCGCTCGCTTTTCGAGGGCGGCATACGGGAGGACAGGTGAGTGTTTACGCTCAAGATCAGCTCAGATTGTTCGGCCATTTCACGGCCAACGTCGGATTGCGCTACGACCAATACAGTCTCGTCACCTCAGAGGCGCAAGTGAGTCCCCGTCTCAATCTGGCCTATTATATCCCTCGAACGGCCTCTCTCATCCACTTCGCCTACAACCGATTCTTCATGCCGCCACCGATTGAGAATCTCCTCCTGTCGAGCTTCCTCGGCGTCGATAGACGACCGGTCCGCCCCATGAAGAGCCATCATTTCGAGGTCGGCCTGAGTCAGCTGCTCGGCCGCTGGTTGCGGGTTCAAATCAACACCTATATTCGCAAAGATCGCGACGCCTTCGAGACGACTGAGCTGGCCGATGTTCGGCACTTTGTGCCCACGAATTTCGACCGAGGCGAGGCCTATGGAGCTGAACTCTCGGTGGAGGTTCGAGAGATCGAGCGACTGGGCCTTTCCGGGTACTTCAATTATTCGGCAGCCCGCGCCCTCTTCTTTGGTCCTGCTTCAGGAGGGTTCTCTGATGAAGTGCTGGAAGCTGGTCAACGCGTTCTCCCGGCTTTCGATCAAGTTCACACGGGTCGGGCTGGAATCACCTGGCGACATCGGAGGAGCGGTCTATGGACGACGTGGACGCTGGAGTATGGGAGCGGGACGCCTCTGGAAGTGGGGACCAATGAAGAAACGGCCCCGGATGCCCTACAATGGCTCAGTCACGAAGATGGGGCGCATCCCGCCTTCGAGCGGCTGCCTCAACATCTGATCGCCAATGTCTATATGGGCATCGATCTGTTCCGTCACGAGCGCCACCGGGTGAGCTTGCAATTCTCCGTAGAAAACATCACCAATCGCGTGTTCGCCATCGCCAAGGAGAGCGAATTCACGCCCCGGCAATTCTCGCCACCGCGCTTTTTCTCCGGGTCAATCAAAGTCCATTTCTAGCTCTTCTCACTTCCGACCGAGAAAGCGAATCCGACCGGTGAATGATCGTCCTTGCAGGCCACTGAAGGTGAGAAAGTCGGGCGAATCGACGTTGTTGTTGACGACGGTGGGATTGGCGTGATCGGTGAGATTGTTGAATCCGGCGCGCAATGCCCACTGAAATCCGAATAGGTGAAAGCGCCGCTCCAGGTGAACATTCAACGAGAAATAATCGGGAAATCGCCGCGAGCCGGGCGGTTCGACGAGCTGCTGGTCCTCATTCACCACGTTGAACGGATAGCCGTCGCGCCACTCGACCGTATAGCCGAGTTCGAAACCTTTGATCAACGGCAACCATCCCCAGGAGAGAAATCGATTGGGCGCATCCCATGGCAGACGCCCGCCCATCTGCTGACTGAACAAAGGATTATCCAGGTTGAAATCGAGAACGGCATTGGATCGCGCCGACGACCGCGTATAGGAGGCGAACAGCTTGTAGCGCTCTCTCAACGTGCGACGGATGGTGACCTGAAGAGCATCATATCGGTCTCGCCGCACGCTGGCCAATGCAAAGCGGTGCTCTCCGTGAACATCGGCTCCCGTCCGATTGATGAATGTCCACCCGTGACGACCACGCTTCTGTACGAACTCGACGCGAAGATACAATGAGGCGGGCAGCTTTCGTTCCAGGCCGATGCTCCAATTGAGGAATCGCGGTGCGCGGAGGCTGCGCTCATTAACCTGAAACATCGTCTCCGATGGCTCAACTGCTCGTGGCCGTCCTCGCTCATCGAAGAACTCATCGAGGCGTCGCCCGGCCAGCGGTCGAGTGATCAGCGCCAGATTGCTGGGGTCATAGAAGAGGCCCACGCCCACAGCGAGCTTGGTCTGTCCATCGGCCGTGAGCAACCAACTCGATGCCCATCGCGGCGAGATGAGGAACCGACGGACGATTTCGTCCCAGTCGAACCGTACGCCGAGTTCCATGAGCAGCCGCCGGGTCATCAGCCAGCGATCCTGAGCATACCCACTGATCTCAACGTTTCGACGACCAAGCTGTGGTGGCGTCACAAATGTTATCCGGCGGGCCAACGTTCCATCCTGACGCTGGACGAGTATGGGTCGCCGCTGAACGGAGGCCCAGAAGGTGACCGCGTCCAAGTCGACGCCGACCTTGAATTCATGGCGTCCATGCCAGGCGGCCGGTGGAAGATAGAGATTGGCGATCCACTGGTGCCGTCGCGCTCGCTCCACAGTGCGCTTGAAAAAGTTCCCTTTCGTCCCTCCCGGGCGAATGATGTAAGGGGCATCGCCCATGGGGCGATCGTCGGTCCGAAATTCGCTCATTCCCCAGCCGAGATCCAACAGCCAACCGCCAGAGAAATAGGTCTGATTTTTCAAGGTCAACAAGAAAGCGCGCCGACTCTGATGAACGGTCGTCTCTGAGGGATCGAATGGAGAGAGCCCGGCATGATTGGCCTCAAATCGATTGATGAGAAAACTGGCGGTGAGGATGTTCGACGCCGTCCAGTTCACCTGCGCCTTGGCCAAATTACTCAACCGCCACACCCGGTTGCGGTCGGCCCCCGCCGGCAGCTCATTGACGATGTTCAGATTGTACTCGCCATCGGGCGCCTCGAAGAACCAGGCGCGTCCCCGCCGCAGGGGGCCGGAGAACGTGGCTCGTGGGGTCCATTCCTTCAAGTGAATCCCTTTGCGATTCTGCAACGAGGGGATGAAATTGGTGGCCGAAAATCGATACCGATCATCGCCCATACCGGTCAACAGATTCAGCGTCCCTCCCGACCCTTTCCCATATTCGGCCGAATAACGACTGGCTCGCACTTCGATCCGCCTGACAGCATCAGCGTTCACTCGCAATGTGAGCCGTCCGGTCACCGGATGCGCGATGTTAAAGCCATCGAGCTGACTGAAAATTTGTTCCGTCGCCGAGCCGTTGATGTGAACCTGCCCGGTGGCATCCTGAAGTACGCCGGGCATGAGGGGCAAGATGTTGCGAATATCCCGTGTGGTCGGATAGGGAAGATTGACGATCTCCTGATCACTCAAACTCTCTTCGGTGGCTGTTTTCAGCGGATCAATCGCCGGCGGAGAATAATGGACGTCCATAACCTCCACGAATTCCCGTTGATGGGTGAGCGTGACCTCTAAGCGACTGATGTGTCCCACCTGGACGTCGTCGAGGATGGTGGCGTAAAACCCCTCTTTCTCCGCGCGAAAACGATAACTTCCAGGCGACAGATCGACGAACGTATACCGTCCAGCATAATCAGTTTCTCCTTTGAATCGACCACCTCCATTGGACCGTTCCAGAACGAGGTGAACCGAAGAGACGGCCACGCCATTCTCATCAGTCACGACGACGGGGAGGTTCACGGTGACGCGGGGATGGGATGGCCGCGAAGAGGAGCGTTGATGAGTAGATGCCCTTTTCATCGCCGTTGTGGCCGCTGGCGCGCTCCACCATCTCGAGCCTGATTCCGCGGCCCGCGCCGCGGGAGGAATCGAAACGAGAACCATCTCACACACCCCGAGCATCAGCGCAGAGAGAGGACGCACACAGGCCGATCTCACCCAGCTCCGTCGCCTGAGCGGAGTGTGAGATGGGATGTCCTCTCGAACCATGCCTACCTCCTCGTCTCTTGGCGATTATAGTTGGCCCCTTCGATTCATCGCAACAATGCCTTTGGAGTGAAAGAATCGGTATGCCCTTCCCGAACCGTCATCGGATCCAGCATACCACGTCGCCGCTAGTCAACGTCCCGGGGTTCATGCCTGTATTTGATGATGCGCGCTCTCTCCAAAGTGATGAGACCTTCTTTCACCGTTTCGTCCAGGAAAGGCAGAAGTTTATCGATCATCTCTTCGGTATCGACGATCTCGACGATCACCGGCAAGTCTTCGGACAAGCGCAGCCATTTCGCCGTATGAATACGACTGGCCGCCCCAAAACCCATAATTCCCCTGATGACCGTCGCGCCAGCCAGATTGAGTTCCCGAGCTTTCAGCACGATTTGCTCATAGAGAGGCTTCCCTTGGTACTGATCCGCCTCTCCAACGAAGATTCTCAGTAGCACGCCTTCTGCGGGGAGCTTCATCCTCTCACCTCCTAGCGGAAAAGATAGATGAGATAGCGAGACGCTGCAAATCCAACGAATACGAGTATGAGGCCAAGGCCATTACTGAACGCCAGGTTCCAGAAGGCCAAACTGAATTCGCCGTCTCGCAGGAGATGGGCCGTTTCCAGACTGTAGGTGGAAAACGTGGTGAACGCTCCCAACAGGCCGATGAACAGGAATGTCCGGAGATGGGGAGGAATGATCACCCTCTCGGAGAACGCCCACAGGAGGCCGATGAGGAACGACCCCATCAGGTTCACTATCAGGGTTCCCCAGGGGAACGTACTCCCCAGGATTTTGTACGTCATTCCCGAAATCACATACCGGAGCAAGGCTCCCAGACCTCCTCCGGCTATGATGGACGCGAGCTTCATCATGTCTTCTCTCGATAGGGTTATTGAGATCCTCTGGATCAGTCGGAATGCATACTCGCCTCTTGGAGCGAACGCCTCTCACTGCCCAATCCCAATCGAGGCCACGGTCTTTCACTCTCGCTGAATCACCCGGCTCATCGATTCGGCCAATTGAATGAGGTCATCGAGTTCAGGATCGAGCGTCTGTTTGAGCAACGGATCGACCCGACCGGTTCCTCTCAGTTTCTCGCTGCGACAATCATGCAAGATCGACCAGAAAAAGCTGAACGAAGCCGAAAGAATGCGTCGGAGATGGCGCTGCTGTGTGCGGAGCTCAAATTGCGCGCGAAGATGACCGATGCGCCGCTGCATCTCCTCGAATAACTCGGTGAGCGCTTGGACTTCGGCTTCGGTCAGATCATTATGCACCCGCACGAGTTCACCGCCTGGGTCGACGCCGGAGAGGTAGAAGCATTTTAGCTCGCGCAGCCGTTTTTCGATCAATCCCAGAGTGACTTCCAGTCGTCGCCGTTGGGGTTCATCCAGTGTCATCTGCTCCTCTCTTCAGCAGGGCGCGTGAGGCCCACGGCCATCTCAGGCACGCGCTTTCACCCTTCAGGGTCGATGGGGAACCGATGCGTGATCCCTCCCCTGAGGCAGTGGCGAGCATCAACGCTCCCCGCCCTAACCGGCCGAAAATCGCCAGATGGAATCCCTCGGCCGCTAATTCAGTTATGAGATCATCTGTGCCGTCAGCCAGCTTCGTTCTCCCCGGCTCAGAAGCGCGGGAGGGCGAGCTTTCGGCCACCCGCTGGACCTCCGACTTCGCCGAACTGAAATCCTCATGCGGTCGGATCATGATGTGATCGATCGACTCCATCTCACGATCGAGCCTGAGCAGGGATTGGGCGGGGCCATATAACAAAAAACCCCTACTCAGAACCCCGTCCAAGTAGGAGTCATCAGCCTGCTTCCGGGCAGGCGGTTCAGGGCGAACTCCATCGCCACAAATGAGGCAGCGAGTATAGCACAGAGAGCGATCGACCGTCCAGGTCATCGCCCAAGCGCATCATCCCGGAGGATGGGACTGCAAAGGGACACCATGAGAGGACCTGGAGCACTCACTCCGGGGACCGGTCGTCCATCACCACGAGCCGTGAAGAACGGTATTGCCATTGGCCGGATCTTTCTTCTCCACCCTGCGATGGCCCCACCGGAATTCGCGCTATTGCTTGACATGGGCTCAAGGGTTGGCTACAGTCAAAAACTGATGGTGGGTTGGACTTGGCGAGCGCCGGTGAGTTTCAGATTCTTGCAGCGAACGGCGGTTTTTTGGTTCATTGCGCTTTCGCTGTGGGACATCACTTTTCACCTGTTCGCTCCACCTCATTTTGCCCATGACCTCAGGCCCGGCGTCACGCGCATCCAGACCACCCGATCTTCCTCGCGGCCGACGCGTCCTCCCTGCGGCGTTCCCGGACACTGCTGCTGTGTGGGCCACCATCATCATGCTGCATCGGTATTGACTCTCTATTACTTCGTCCTCGATGCTGATCTGGGAACGCAGGCGGAAAGGACGCGCATTCTTCCGCCGCGGCGGGCTTCCTTCCGAACCACATTCATTCGAGCCCCCCCTGGCTTCTCTGACGTCGCCCTCTCCTGACGAATTTCCTTCTTGTTGTACGGGAGTATGAACGAACGTCGTGGAATCACTCGTTTCCTCTGTGCGGGTGGTTCGATTCACCCGTCAATGAGCACGACGTGAAGCCAGGAGGTTGATGATGAGAGGACCGAATATCTTTCCCACTGCAACTCGGGTTTCCACGTTGAGGAGGTTCGTGATAACCGGCCTGTGTGGCGGCTTCCTCATTACGAGCAGCCTCGCCTCGATGATATATGGAGTTCCAGCCCAGACGACGACGGGAAGCATTCACGGTCAGGTCACGGATCCCGCAGGAGCGGCCGTGGTGGGGGCTCAGGTCACGCTGCTGAATCCCATCACCAAGTACCAGGTAACCATTCGGACGGATGCTTCGGGCCATTTCCACTTTTTTAACATCCCGTTCAATACGTACACCATTCGCGTCCAAGCCGAGGGATTTCAGTTGGCTGAACAGACCGTTGATGTCCATTCATCCGTTCCTCTCCAACTGAACATCTCTTTGAACGTTGAGGAAATCACCGAACAGGTGACCGTGACGGCGGAAGACACTCACCTGGTGGAAGCCGATCGCGTGAGTGCCAACACGGCTCTGGACACCTCTCTGCTCGTTCGACAACTGGGAGCGTTACCCTCTCGAGGATTGGAAAAAATATTGGAATCGGTCCAGGGCGTTGTCGCCGACGATAATGGTCGCATTCACGCACGGGGATCGGAATCGAACGTGCAGACGGTCATCAACGGGATTCCGGTGACCGATAATCTCTCGGCCATCTTCTCCACCTCGTTCGATCCTCGGGCCGCTTCACACGTGGAAGTCATCACCGGCGGCGTCCCCGCCGAATTTGGCGACAAGCTCGGCGCCGTCGTCAACGTGACCACCCGATCGGGCCTCGACATGCCCATATCGGGTGAGATCACTGGCACGGTGGGGAGTTTCACCACCGGCGACGTCGCAGCGAGCTTTGGCGGCCATGTGAAGAACTTCGGATGGTACACGACAGTGGCCGGATCGTCTTCTCACCGGTATTTAGATCCTCCGACATTGGAGAATTTCCACAATGTCGGCCGCACGGCGAATAATCTGACGACGCTGGACTATAATCCCACCACGAGCGACTTCCTCAAGCTCACTTTGATGGTCGGTGGAGCCAATTTTCAAGTCCCCAATCGCCGGGATCAGGAAGTCGCCGGACAGGATCAGCGCCAACTTCAGCGAAGTTATTCGGCGTTTCTCTCCTGGCAACATCTGTTTTCGCCCACGCTCATCGGCGAGGTCTCTGGATTCTATCGTACGTCGACTGCTGAACTCCGGTCCAACCAACTCGCCACGCCGGTCGTCGCCTTCCAAGATCGGCGGCTGACTAATTACGGGTTCATCTCCTCGCTCTCCTACGCCGGCCGCGGCCATACGTTCAAGACGGGGGTTCAACTGACGCGCACGCCTCTCCGAGAAGATCTCACCCTCTATCCCACCGATCCCGAAGCTTTTGAACCGCTGGTCGATGAAACGGGAATGGAACGCCCCAACCCTATTTTGCAATTCTCGGCAACTCATCCCTTCGCGTTCACCGATCGGCGCATCGGAACGAAGCTGGCCTTCTACGTACAGGATCGCTTCTCACCGTTGGCCAATCTGACGCTCGATGTAGGCCTCCGCTTCGACCACTATGACCTCATCATCAGCGATCGGGAATTCAGCCCGCGCATTGGGCTGGCCTACTTCATTCCCCGAACCCAAACCGTCCTTCGGGCCTCATACAACCGATTCTTCCAGCCTCCGCCAGCCGAGAATCTCCTGTTGGCCAGTTCGCCGGAAGCGGCACGATTGTCTCCCTTGGCGGTGACCAAAGGAGAGAAGGGATTCAAACCCGTTCAGCCAGATAAAGAACACGTCTTCGAAGTCGGCATTCAGCAGCAGTTGACGCCGTTGATGCAGCTCACGGTGTCCGTGTATCACAAACAGATTCAGAACTTCGCCGACAAGGATCAATTCTTCGACACCGGCGTCATCTTCCCCATCTCCATCTTCGCCGGGCGCGTCACTGGCGTCGAAGCGCGCCTAGACACGGCGGAATGGCGGGGGCTCTCCGGCTTCATCAGCTATGCCAACGCTCGATCATTCGGCATCACACCGATCAATGGAGGACTCTTCCTTGGCGAGGCTGTGGAATCGCTGGAGAATCCGGGCCTTCGCTTCCCCAACGACCACGACGAGCGCAATGCGGGCCAGTTTCAGATCAATTACACGAATAAAAAGACCGGATGGTGGATCGCATGGGGAGGCCGATATGATTCAGGCCTGCCCGTCGAGATCGAACCGGGTTCAACGCGACAGTCATTCCTCGCCCGAGGCATTGATTCCCGTCTGCTCGATCAAATCGACTTCCGCCGGGGCCGGGTCAAACCCCACACGATCTTCAATCTCTCGACGGGCATCGATCTCTTCCGAAAGGAGCGCGCCCAGGTGTCGCTGACGTTGGATATTCAAAATCTCACCAACAAACTGTTCCTCTACAACTTCGAGAGTGTCTTCTCGGGCACTCACGTGGGGCCTCCACGACTGTGGAGTGGGCGAATCGCCATCCGGTTCAGATGAACGCCGGTTCCGTGGACGCCCGCTGGAGGGGCCGTCGCCGAGCGGATGAGAGAGGTCGCGCAGAGGGGAGCATGACACGGGGACTCTCTGGAGATTCCCCCTCTGTCGCGATCACGCTCGCCAGTGCGCTGGGCGTCGCTCTGTATCCAGCCGGGCAGCGTGTTCTCTCAACAAGGTCCAGGCGCGAGCGATGTGCTCTTCGGTCGTACGCAGGTTGCCGATGGCCATGCGCAAAGCGAATCGTCCCCGCAATCGCGTATGGGAGAGGTAGATCCGCCCCGTTCGGTTGACAGACTCCAGAAGCGCTTCGTTCAGCTCATCGAGATAAGCCTCAACATCATCGCTTCCATCGGGCAAATCATGTGGATGGGCGCGGAAGCAAATCGTGCTGAACGGTACGGGAGCCAATCGCTCGAAGTCTGGATGGGCGTCGATCCAGCGAACGACGCGCTCGGCCCACTGTATGTGTTGCCGAATGCGCGCTGCCAATCCTTTACGTCCGAACGCGCGAATGACCATCCATAATTTGAGGGCGCGGAAACGCCGTCCCAATTGCACGCCGTAGTCCATATAATTCCGCACCTGCTCGTCCTCGGTCGTGCGGAGATATTCGGGGACGAGACTGAATGCGCGCCGGAGAACATCGAAGTGACGACAATAAAACGCGCTCAAATCGATGGGCGTAAATAGCCACTTGTGGGGATTCACGACGATGGAATCGGCTCGCTCACATCCATCGAGCACCCAGCGCATCTCAGGGAGAATCGCTGCTGATCCCCCATAAGCCGCATCGACGTGGAGCCAGAGCCCGTGCCGCTCGGCGATATCAGCGATGGCTGGAACCGGATCGACGCTGGTCGTGGATGTGGTGCCTATGGTCGCCACGATGCAGAATGGTCGCCATCCCGCCGCTCGATCCTCTTCAATCGCCCGCTCCAATGCCTGGGGATCGAGGCGAAACTCCTCATCGACAGGAATCTTACGCACGCCCTCCTGGCCAATGCCCAACGTGATGGCCGCCTTTTCGATTGACGAGTGCGCCTGCTCGGACGTGTAAAGGCGCAATCGCGGCACCTCGGGGCGCCCGGCTAACCCTTTTTCTCTCACCTTCATATCGGGTATCCGCTCTCGCGCGGCCGCAATAGCGTGCAGACTGGATATAGATGCCGTGTCGTAAATGATCCCCTGAAACGAGGGCGGAAGTCCGACCATCTGGCGAAGCCAGTCCAGCACGACCTCCTCTAACTCCGTCGCCGCGGGCGCCGTTTTCCATAACATGGCGTTCACGTTGAACGCCGCACACAATAACTCTCCGAGAATCCCCGGGCCCGATCCAGTGATAGCGAAATAGGCGAAGAAGGCGGGATGATTCCAGTGGGTTAATCCGGGAACGATGATCTTCTCCAGATCCTCTAGAATGCTATCCATGGATTCGGGCTCATCGGGCGGTTGAAGCGGCAACTGCTGTCGAACTCGACCCGGCGTGACCTCGGACAGAACCGGATATCGATCGACCGCGGCCAGGTAATCGGCGATCCAATCGATGATTCGATGACCGTAGGTGCGAAAGACCTCTGGATGCATGTCGCCGAACTCTCCGATCGGCGCGCCACGTGAGTGGGTATTTGACATAACGGGCTCCTCCTGATGATTCGTGGCCGACATGGCGACTAGGGATGAGATACTGTATCGTCATTGATCACAGAGCGCAACGAACGTCTGCATGCCGATGAAGGGGCCGAGACGCCCTCGCGCCACGACCATCAAAGGTCGCTCGGGACCTACCGGCCCTGGGGAATGGGTTCGCCCGTCCGCGCTCATGGAGGTGAGGGAACAATTCCTCAGATCGTGCTCCCGGATCATTTCACAGCGCCTCTTCGGGACGCTCAGCTTCCGGAGGCGTATCGGACGTCACGGAGAGCTTTGCTCTCCCCGAGAGTTTCTGCTATTTTCTCCTCCTACTTTCATCCCAGAGAGCGGATCATGCCGGAAAAACTCAGGGCCGATGATTTTCGGTTCATCTTCATGTGTCTGATCGCCGCCGGAATGGCCCTCATTTTCAGCATCAAATATTTCCACGCCGCATTTCCCGAAGCGTCGCTCAATATCGACGTCAGACGAGAGGAATCGCGACCTATCGCCGAACAATTCCTTTCAGCTCGGGGATATACGGTGAACGGGTATCGGCACAGCGCCGTTTTCGATTATGATGAGCAGGCCAAGGTCTTTCTGGAAAAAGAGATGGGCCTGGAGCGCGCTCAACGAGTGCTGGGCTCCACAATTAAGCTCTGGCGCTGGAGTCATCGCTGGTTCCGACCGCTCCAAAAGGAGGAATTTCGCGTCGATGTGACGCCGCAAGGGGAGATCGTCGGCTTTCAACACCTCGTTCGGGAAGAAGCCCCAGGAGCCTCCCTGACCGCTCGAGCCGCTCAGGATGTCGCCGAAACGTTCCTCGTCGAGGTCATGCACAAGGACCTGACGACCCTGGAGTTCATCCAGGCGCACACCCAACAGCGACCCCACCGCACTGATCACATATTCACCTGGCGAGAGCGCTCGTTCGACGTCCGGGGGGCCTCTTATCGGTTCGAGGTCACTGTACAGGGAGACGAGATTGGCGGATATCGGGAATACCTCAAAGTGCCGGAGCAATGGACGCGCCGGTACCGCAAACTGCGCTCGCTGAACCAGACCACGGGAATGGTGGACACTATGGTGATGCTCGCGCTGTTTGTGGGACTGCTCGTGATACTCGTTCAGCGCATCCGCCGGGAAGACATTCGTTGGAAGGTAGCCTTCACATTCGGCGTATTAACCACAGGACTCAATTTCCTCGCTTCGCTCAATGAGCTTCCCATTCGCGAATTCTACTATCCGACGACGGAGTCGTATCCTGGCTTCCTGATCGGGATCGTTCTGGACAGCTTGCTCAGCGCCCTGGGATGGGGAGCGCTCATCTTCATCATCACTGCGGCCGCCGAATCTCTCTATCGTCAACGCTATCCGGACAAGCTCGCGCTGAGTCACATCCTCCGCTGGCGCGGCTTGCGCACGAAGCGGGCATTTCGCAGCCTCGTTCTGGGACTCACCCTGGCGCCCTGTTTTATCGCCTATCAAACGCTCTTTTACCTGCTGGCCAACAAGTTTGGCGCCTGGGCGCCGGCGGAGGTTCCCTATGATGATCTGCTGAACACGCGGCTGCCCTGGGCGTTTGTCCTGTTGGCGGGCTTCTTGCCCGCCGTCTCCGAGGAATTTTTCTTCCGGATGTTCTCCATCCCCTTTCTGGAGAAGCTCCTGAAGAACGGCTGGCTGGCGCTGGGCCTAGCTGGTTTCATCTGGGGCTTCGGGCATGCTGGCTACCCCAACCAGCCCTTCTACATTCGCGGCGTGGAGGTCGGTCTGGCGGGCATCCTCGTCGGTCTCGTCATGGTCCGGCTGGACATCCTCGCCGTCCTCATCTGGCATTATACTGTCGATGCCACCTATACGGCGTTGTTGATGCTCCGCTCCCATGACACCTACATCGCTCTCTCCGGGGCGCTGACGGCGTTCATCTTCCTCGTCCCTCTGATTGTGGCTATCTGGGGGTATCTCCGTCGCGGTGGTTTTGAAAGTGATGCGGGGTTGACCAACCAGGACGAAGTCCTTCCTCCCGGTGAGGAACCGGAGATGGAAGAGTTCGAACGCGAATGGGTGATGATCGATTATCTCCCCCTTTCGACTCGGCGCATTCTCATCGGAGGTCTCGCCGTGGGGCTCCTGCTCAGCCTGTATGCTGTTCATGTCGAACGTTTCGGCGATTTCGTCGATTTTGGTATCACTCGCATCCAAGCGAAACAGAAAGCCGACGAATTCCTGGTCACCGAAGGCGTAGACGTCAGCTCATACGACTGGGTCGTATACGCGCATTCTCGGTTTCACCCTCTGGAAGGAAAATACATCCTGGAACACGCTGATGTGGGGAAGGCCAACCGCTTCTTTGGTGGGGAGATGAAAAGTGTCTTTTGGGCGGTGAGGTATTTCAAGCCGTTGGAGAAAGAGGAATACCGGGTCTATATCGATCCGCGAGAGGGTTCCGTGTACACTTTCGAACACATTGTTGCCGAAGATGCGCCTGGAGCTGAAGTGAGCGAGGAGCGAGCCCTGGCGTTGGCTCGCGACTTCCTCCTCTCCCGAGGATTCGATCCTCAGGCCTTTGATCTGGTGGAATCATCGACTGAGAAGCGCCCGGCGCGACGGGATTACCGATTCATTTGGCAGGCGCGCGAGGGAGATCCCCGGAATATCGGAGGAGCGCGATTCCGACTCGGTCTTGAGGTGGTGGGCGATCGCGTTGGGCGCTTCTGGCCGTTCCTGAAACTGCCCGAGGACTGGGTACGTGCCCGCCAGAAAGAAACGGCATGGACGGCGATGAGATTCTGGGGGCGCATTCTGCTCATCGGGGCCCTCGCCTTCTTTGGGCTCGCCATCTTCATCAATGCGGCGCGCCATGGACTCATCAGGTGGCGGCGAACGCTGGGACTTGCCGCCGGAGTCGCCGTTCTCTATGGCCTCGATCTTCTGAACAAGCTCCCTCTCTTCTACCGCGACTACACCACATCGCTCGATCCCACCATCTACGTCATTACTCAGATCGCCGGAGACGCCATGACGATGACGATCATCTTCGTGCTCGCCGTGCTGGCCATCGGCGGGGGAAGCGTCCTCTATCCGGAAGCGCTCCAGATACTGGAGCGGTCTTATCGGCGGCCGCGAGCTCGCGATGCGATCATCAGTTCGCTATTGCTCACCGGAACGATAATGGGATTAGGACAACTGCGCCATTGGTTGATGGACCACTTCCCGCAGAGGGCCTCTGTCTCCGGGCTTTCGCTGCCCAACGATATTGATACGGTATTGCCGGTGGCCTCTCAGTTGATCTCGGCGATCTTCGCCACGTTGGCCGTGACGGTCGTCTTAGGAGTGATCGCTCACCTGGCTCGCCGGCACTTGAAGGGAGCCGGACTCAAGACGCTGGTTATCATTCTCATCCTTCCGTTTCTGGTCCCCGACGAGGCGAGAAGCCGTTCGGAGTTCCTGTTTGGTCTGGCCTGGCTGGGCATCACTGTCGGGGCAGCGTTGGCGCTCCTTTATGGCGTTTTTCGCGACAACGTGTTGGCCTACCTGGTAGGGATATTTCTCACCGCCTGTGTGACGAACGGGATTCGATTGATCCAGCAATCCTCGCTCTTTCTCACCGTCAATGGTGGCCTGCTGCTGGCCATCGCCGGATGGATCGTGGTCTGGCTTCTCTCGAGCGGGCCATTGACAAGCTCAAGGACGACATCGAGAAACCGCCCGCTGGGTTGAGACTTCTGCTCAGTTCGGAGTGAATGGACTTTGGAGCCGCTCCCCCCATTGACCGGGAGAGAGAGCGAAACCAGCTCTTTCACATGGATCTCGAGAGGGGACATCTCTTTCCTGATAGCCTCAAAGGACTGATCGGCCAGGCGGCGAAGCGAAGGGTTCGAGAGCCTCTTGGACGGCGCTCACGGTCAGAGCTGTCTGAAACACGATGACGTGAGGAGAGGATTCGATCGGGACTTGACGACTGGCTCGCCACTCATTCGATGCCGCCAATAAAAAGTTCTTCAGCCCGGCGCGCTGAAGTTGCGTGACTCGGTCCCGCAACCAGCGCGGCGTCCAGAACCCGAGGATTTCCAGATAGACGCACCTCCTCGATGAATCATCCTTCAGGCGAAAGACGACATCAGGGATGAACACGCTCTCACCGAGATGGATGACAGCGTGATTCGGCGCTACCTCCCATCGACTCTCCTGGTGGGGCCATTTTTCTATCAGCTTCTCTGCCACAGGAGGCCGAGAGGACGCTTCTGTCGGTCGGTGGAGGCGAAATCGATTCTGTGCACTGGTCAATTCAAAGAATGCCGATCCTCCTCTCTTATGGGTGATCTCCGCCCGCATACGCCAGCGGTCACACTCGATGAGAGCAGGAAAAAACACGGCCATCTGGACGCCGTATTTTTGTGACCGATGGAACATGGACAGCGGCCCATCTAGTCGGATCTCGTATCCGGTGTCAGCCGTTCCCCGAATAGTGTGGATGAGCCGGTGAGCCTTCACGGCATCGAACAACCGCCGATACCCTTCCGGCGGCTGTGGTTCCAACCAGATGCGCATCTCGAGGCACCGATAGAGGAGAGCTTGAGCCTGAGCCAGATTATACTCGTCCAGGAGTTCCTGCGGGGTTGGTTCATCAAATTCGACGAGGATGTGATTCTCGGGCAAATCGGCGTAGAGGCTCTGGAGGAGGTTTTCGGGCGAGCACTGCAATTCATGAGCCGAGTCTGAGAGCACGCGTTGACGATGGGCTCCCCCATCCACCACTGGATGGACGCGGCGCGCTGTGAGGAAGAGAACGCGCCGGGCCTCCGCCGGATCTACGGAACTGATCGTATCGAAGAGACAGCGATCCATGAGCAGTTTGATCAACCCGCGAAGAACCTTATAGTCGGGATCAACACCGACGTATTCTTCTAGAGCGCGCTCCAAGTCACCGCGGGAGCGACCTCGATGCTGTCGAAAGAGTGCGATGAGATCGGCGGCGACGCGCTGCATCTGTGGCTCATCGGCGCGGATAGTCCGAGGCCCCGTGCGTCGCCCCCGCCGCCAACTCATGGCCAGATCGGCAGTGAGCATAGCCAATCCCCGTTCCGTCCATCATGCCAGCATTCTCTCCTCCACTGGCGTTCGTCGCCAGAACGGCTTCCTTGGATCCAGACTCTATCCTTCATGAGATCACGCCAAACCGTTTCCCCACGCGCCGAAATGCCTCCAGGGCACGATCCAACTGGTCGCGAGTATGAGCGGCCGAAATCTGCGCCCGCAGTCGCGCTTGGCCTTTAGGGACGACCGGATACCAGAGACCTTTGATGTACACGCCCTCTTTCAACAGCTCCATGCTCATGTCCATGGCCAACGGCGCCTCGCCCAGCATGATGGGCACGATAGGATGCACCCCTTCGATGATCGTGTACCCGAGATTCTTGATCTCCCGGCGGAAGTAGGCCGTATTCTCGTGGAGGCGGTCAACAAACGATCGATCGGTTTCCAGGAGATTCAACGCTTCGATCGAGGCCATGACGACCGGAGGAGGCAAGGTGTTGGAAAACGTGTAGGGGCGCGACTTCTGCCGCAAGAAGGTGATCAATTCTTGGCGTCCGGCAATGAAGCCGCCCGATGCTCCGCCCAGCGCCTTTCCAAACGTCCCGGTGATGACATCGACTTGACCATGAACCCCAAGGGCCTCGGCCGTCCCCCGACCCGTCTCGCCCAACACGCCCGTAGCGTGGGAGTCATCGACGAACAGGAGCGCGTGATACTGTTTGGCCAGGGTCACCAATTTGTCCAGGGGAGCCAGATCCCCTTCCATGCTGAACACGCCATCGGTGGCGATGATTCGAACACGGTAGTCCTCTCCGCGGTCTGCCTCCAGCCACTCGCTGAGCTTCTCCACATCGCCGTGCGGGTAGGGTTTAGATTCCGTCGTTTTAGTGATGATGCGGCAGAGTCGAATACCATCAATGATGCTGGCATGATTGAGTTGATCGCTATAGATTACGTCACGATAGCTTTTGTGCCCCAAATCGTTGGCCAATAGTCCTGCAAAGAAGGCTTCGTTCGCGGCAAAGCAGGAGGAATGAAGAATGGCATCCTCGCAACCGACAAACGCGGCGATCTTTTGCTCCAACTCGAAATGAATCTTCTGCGTGCCACAAATGAAGCGCACCGACGCGAGCCCATATCCATATTCTTTCAATCCCCGTGCCGCCGCTTCCTTGATCTTCGGGTGATTCGACAATCCCAGATAATTATTTGAGGCCAGCATGATGACATCTCGCCCATCCACCTTCACGACTCCTCCTTGCTCGCCCTCAATGGGTACCTCATATTTGAACGTTTTACTCTCTTTGATCTTGTTGATCTCCTCGGTGATGGCCTGATAAAGATCATCTCGTGTGAACATCGTCATGCCTCCTTCAGGAAAGTGAACGCCATACTGTTAATCCCCTACATAGGCATCGGGATTGGGCGTGAAAATCAATTTCATAGCTTGACCAGCCAGGAGTTCTTGAAAGGCCTCCTGGTAACTCTCCAGCGGATAAGGTTTGGGAGCCATCATCTCGACGAGGCGATTTTTGAGTCCGAATTTGTCGGCCCGAACCAGATTGAGCATGGTATTCCAGGTATCGAACATCCGGCGCCCGAAGATCCCTTTGAGGGTCACCCCTTTCCAGATCACGCCGCTGGCCACGTCGAACTCTCTCAAAGGGTGTCGAGGGATACCGAGCAGGACGATGGTCCCTCCATTGCGGACGATGCGAATGGCATCTTCATAGGCCGCCGCCGCTCCCGACATTTCTAACACCACGTCCACTCCGCCGCTGGCTTTCTCTTGTCGCTTCACCGTCTCGTAGAGATCTTGACGACCGTGAATGGCATCGAAGAAGAAATCGGCGCCAAACTCTCGCGCCAGTTCGAATCGATGTTCGAGATCGACCGCTTCGGTGACGTAAATGCGCGCAGCGCCGTGAACGCGCGCCAGCAAAGTGGCCATCAATCCGAGCGGTCCTAAGCCCAGGATGGCCACCGACTTGCCCCCGACGTCGGCGACCTGAACGGTGTGAACGGCATTGCCCAGTGGATCGAGCATGGCCGCCAGACGGGGAGGGATCAACGAGGTGTCTCCGCGCTTCCCCAGCAGGATGACATTACTGCGAGGAACGACGACCGATTGGGCAAAGCACCCGTCCAGGTGCACGCCCTTGACGCGAACGTTGAGACAGATGTGCGCATTCCCGGTCCGACACAACGTGCAATGTCCACAAGGAATGTGCATCTCCGCCGTCACATAATCTCCGGGTTCGATGACCAAATCGGGATCTACTTCTCGAGCGCGTACTGTCTCTCGACCTTCACCGACCGACTCGACAATGCCACAAAATTCGTGACCGACGATGATCGGGCGGTAGCTGTCCGGATGATCCAGATAACGCCGCATTTCATCTTTGATGCCTTCGTTATCGGCGCTCTGATAGATGCTCTTGTCCGTGCCACAGACGGAGGCCGCCAACACCTTGATTTTCACTTCATCATAACTCGGTTCGGGCTCAGGATGATCAGTACTCAGGGTGAGTCCATTACGTTCCAGATTCTCTTTCAACAAACACTTCATGGCCTCCTCCTGTTCTCCAACAATTCGACTCCATTGTTCCATTCCCGCACTGTATCAATGCATGCGCGCTTATCGGCTTCTCGTCCGAATTATACATTCCTGTTGGAAAAATGCAAATGCGCCGAGCGGGGCATCGCCGCGAGATCAGCCCGTCTTCCCTGGAGAAACTCCGGAGATGCATCGAAGCGAGACAGGTTGTTGCTGTTCAACGTCGATCTGCCTTCGATGCGATTTCCACCAGAGGACTCTCGCGGGCTCATGCTCATCATGAGGGTTGAAGGTGACAGAGCGTGAGATCCCCTCTTGTGCCATTTCGCTTGGCCGGGAGTGTTTTTCGACAGTGCCACTCCCTGCAGTCACTGGTCGTCTCCCCCTCGCCTCCATGCTAGACTATAGGTCCATCTCATAGACAATCGGAGGAGAACACCATGACATCATCTCGTTTTCGTCTTGCCGCGGTCATTGCTTTAGGGTGCGCTCTGGTTCTGCTCACCATGTACACGACCCATCCCCAATCCTCCCAGGAGGCTGCACGTCTCCACAAGCTTTTCAAAGAGGAATGGGAATACACGCTCAGAGAGAATCCCGTCTTCGCCTCGACTCTGGGCGATCGGCGCTACAATGATCGATGGCCGGACGTGAGTTTGGCCCCCATCGAACGGCGTCACCAACACAATCGGCGGGTGTTGCAGAAGCTAGCCACTATTCAATATGAGGCTCTCTCGGAAGCGGACAAGTTGAACTACACCCTGTTCAAGAAGAAGTACGAAATGGAGGTCGAAGGCCACCAATATCGCTGGTATCTGCTCCCCCTCAATCAACGGGAGGGCATTCAACTGGCCGATGAGCTGGCCGGCGCGTTGCGATTCACCACGATCAAGGATTACGAGGACTGGATTGCCCGGTTGCGCGCCTTTCCGACGTATATGGATCAAACGATCGCCCTCATGCGCGAAGGGATCAAAATGGGCATGGTTCATCCGAAAGTCATCATGGAGCGCGTGCGACGTCAGATTGCGGCCCAGATCGTCGATGATCCCGCGGAGAGCCCCTTCTTCAAGCCATTCACCCACTTCCCCGAGACGATCCCGGCCGACGTCCGCCAACGACTCATCGCCGAAGCTCGGCGAGCTATCGGCGAGGACGTCGTCCCCGCATTCCGGACATTTCAGAAATTTTTCCTCACCGAGTATCTCCCCGCCTGTTCCGACCGCGTGGGCATCTGGCAATTGCCGAGAGGAAAGGAGATGTACGCCTTTCGCGCTCGTCTGTTCACCACGACGAATTTAACGCCCGAGGAGATTCACCAGATCGGTCGGCGAGAAGTCCAGCGCATCCGCGCCGAGATGGAGAAGATCATCGATCGCGTTCACTTCAATGGGACGTTCGAAGAATTTCTCGACTTCCTGCGCACTGATCCCCGATTCTACTACAAAGATCCACAAGATCTCCTTCTCGCTTACCGCGCCCTCTGCAAGCAAATCGATCCCACGTTGGTGAAGTTGTTCGGGAAACTCCCCAGAATGCCCTATGGCGTCGAGCCTATACCCGAAACTATTGCTCCCGATACGACGACCGCCTATTACCGACCGCCGGCCGCTGATGGCTCGCGGGCGGGCACATATTTTGTCAATCTCTACAAACCCGAAGTCCGCCCCAAATACGAGATGGAAGCGCTCTCCATTCACGAAGCCGTCCCCGGGCATCATCTTCAAATTGCGCTGGCCATGGAATTGGGCGAGCTCCCGGAGTTCCGGCGCTACACGGGCTATACGGCTTTCACCGAGGGGTGGGGACTCTACAGCGAGAGCCTGGGAGAAGAACTCGGATTCTATCGCGATCCCTATTCGAAGTTCGGTCAACTCACCTACCAAATGTGGCGAGCCGTCCGGCTGGTCGTGGATACGGGAATGCACTACTATGGATGGACGCGGCAACAGGCCATCGACTTCTTCAAAGCCCAAGCGGCGAAAACGGAGCAGGATATCATCAATGAGATCGATCGCTATATTGCTTGGCCCGGACAAGCTCTCGCCTACAAAATCGGCGAGATGAAAATCAAGGAACTGCGAACGCGCGCCGAACGGGAGCTCGGTGAGCGATTCGACATTCGCGCCTTTCACGACGTGGTGTTAGGCAGTGGAGCCGTGCCTCTCGACGTCCTGGAAGCCAATGTTCAAGCCTGGATCGCGCGGATGAAGCGGCCGTGAGGAGCATAGTGGAAGGAACGCATCATCACCGCCCGCTCGTTCCCTGATCCATGAGCCAGTCGATCACCGCCTCGCCGACGCGGGCATCAACTGGCTCATCCAGATGGGCATAGCCCAGGCACGCTCGCTCCGGGTGCCATCGCAGGAGATGGTCCATGTCGCTCATCATGTTCAGACGGAAGGCCTGGTGACCGGCTTCGGCTAATGCCTGGGCGAGATGGCGAGCGTCCTCCGGAGGGACTTGAACGTCTTTCTCCCCTTGAAGGAGGAGCACGGGCACGCGAACTCTTCGCATGGTCTCCAGAGGATCATGCTGGAAGTGCTGCCGATACCAGCTCAAGGCGAACGAATTTTTGAGCGCCTGGAACTCGCTCGCCGTCAACCAGGGAAGGTCCTCCTGAAGATCTTCCAGGGTGTAATCGTCCCACTCTCCCTGACTTCGTCGGATGAAATCGAGAAGTTGCTCTTCCCGCTCCACCGCGGCTTGAATCTCGCTCTCGGTGAATCCCTGAGCGCGATGCAGCCACTCTGTTTGCCAGAGGAGGAGTTGATCCAGCGGTCGCGCCGGCCCGGCGATGACCATGAGACCGGCGACCGGTTCCTCCATCGCCAGAATGGGGGCAATCTCAGCCCCTTCGCTGTGTCCGAACAGAAAGATCGGGCCGACCTCTGGTTGCTCTCGAAGCCATTGAAGAGCGGCTCGGGCATCTTCGATGAGGTCGCGGAAACTGGCCCGTCGCCAATCGCCGTCGCTCGCTCCCGTCCCTCGTTTGTCGTAACGAAAGCTGGCCACGCCGTTCCGCGCCAGATGATAGGCCAGTGCCTTTTGGACATCGAACGACACGCCGGGAGCGTTTCCATCTCGATCAATGGGACCACTGCCGGCAATCAGAAGGACTGCCGGCGGAGAGCCGCTTCCCGTCTTCGCCGGCAGCATCAATGTTCCGGCTAATGAGACGCCGTCGTGACCAGGAAACCGATGCTCCCTCTCTTCACTTCCCAGCGGGACCTGGAGGTCCGGTCGAGGGCCTTTATCAATGTTGAATCCCGAGGGAAACAGATCGCTCCGATAGATGAAGGCGCGCTGGTAGGGGAGACGCCACCCGATGAGATGATCTCCTTGAACGAACAGCTCGACATTCCACGGACCGAGGACGGCGAGAAATCGATCGGCGCGTTCCACGCCACCGGCCGCATCGATCTCCACCTGGAGGGGCTCAACGCGCTGAACTTCGAAGAGGGGAGCGGTCAAGGACCAGGGATCGAGACCGGTGAACGGCCGAACTGAGGCCGCTCCGTTTTCTTCACTTTCCATGAGGATCTGATGAACGATGAGCAGGTGGCTCAATACATTGCTGGGAACGACCACGAAGTCCAGATCCGATTGGACCTCTCGCTCTCTCTGTTGGGAGCCGAGGCGAACTTCGAGTTGGGCTCGATGTCCTTGAACCTCCACGCTGGCCTGCCCGAGCACGCCCCCCGACCGCAGGCGCCATTGTCCCTGGCGAGGCCGCCACTGACGATCGAGATGAAGGTCTTGATCGAGCTGGAGTGGTTGCTCTGCCCCGATATCCAGCTCCGTCGTTGACGTCAGTCGATATCCTCCGCCAAACGACGCTCGCAGGGTGAACGTCTCCTGACCGATGAGATACCCGGCTTGACGGAGAGCAAAGGTTCCCCGATCCACAATCTGAGTCTGCGCCGGGTATCTTTGTCGGTATGATGAAGCGAGGATGAGAACGAACAAAAGGCTCCACAGGGGAAGTTTCTTCGCGATTCGCCGATTCAAGGGTCTCCTCCTGTCGATTTCGAATTCAACCCATTGTCCAGAATGCATCGCGCCACTCTCGGCCTCGAACCATCCTGACCGGATCCATCTGGACGTCCAATTCATCGTTCGGATCATTCCCCAGCGGCGCAAACGGAAACAGTGCAGGCGTTCCCTCAACGGTCGACACGACATTCGAGTCACTTCCTGCACGTGCTTTCCCTGCCGGTGAGGCATCTTGTCCGGCGCTATATTTCCGGAGTCGGGACATTGCCCCAAGCCGTTTTCGGCTCCACTGGTTTTTTGTTTATTATTTTGCCTGTTTGGGTATTGATATCAATAAACCCGACGGGGATTCTTCTGGTATTAAATGCGAAGAATTCCTTGCCGGAAATGTTATGGCGCGAGGGATTAACTGCCTCAACAAATATTATCCTTCTAAATTCACAATTCCCACAGTCCATATCCGGGTTATTAATTCCTAAAGGACAATGATGCCGTCTTGCCATAGCCGGGTCGACATCTCTCATTTTCGCCATTTGTACTGAGAGAGGGCGCCTTAAGTGCTCAAAGGGATGAAGAACCCAATCGGCAATGAGGCCGATCGTACGGTGTTGTTTATATAAGTGATGTTCACTCCCTGTATTGGCGATCATCCCTTGCATGATATAGTCCACCGGCATCACATATCCCAGATATGCCCTGCCTTTATCTAGAAATGCAATATCTGCTGACTGCATCGCGTTCAAGACAGCAGTTTCTCTCTCACCGTCCTCCGGCATAATTGATACAAGGGTTATATTACCTTTTGACTGGAGCCGAAGCGAATTCAGAGTGACAATCCGGCACACAAAGCCGATGCCAATAACGACGATGACCACGGATGCCAAAGCGAGTAAAGTTTTAGGCTGAAATAGACGGGCCGATAATGAAGGAGAGAATTTGTTTGCCCGTAGACGCGGGAAAAACATCCCCGTTTTTCTCATATATGCTTCGTATGAATCTCCATATTGCCGAAGCATTCTGCGCTCTTCATCTTTAGCCAAGAAGTAATAAAGAATGAACATCATAGAGAGGGTGACGAGGACTATGAAGCGTGGCCATAAAATGGCCATGCCCACTCCCCATAGACCAAGTGAGGTATACTGAGGATGCCGTACAAAGCGATAGAGCCCTCGCGTTGCTATTCCCCACTTAAATATCTTCCCGAGATAGACCTGTAGAGCACAAGCAATAAAAGTGATGGAACCTACAACGAATAATACAGAACCTGCAATCCGAATGATCTTCAGTGGCACGGTTGGTGGCAATATCATATGGGGCAAGAAAAAGTGTGTGAGCCATCTGGTCATGGGATAGGCATCCAACCCATGGAAGATAGGGTTGAATACCGAATAGAAGAAAAAGGCAAAGGGACTGATCATGATCATGACTTCAAAGGCCATTATGAAGAAAACAAGGGTGCCTCCTTGCGCGGCGATACCTTTGGCCCATTCCCTCATTTTTTTCATCGATAACTTCCTCCACTTTGTTATGACGCCTAACGTCTATGCGCCCTGCCGCTATGGAGCGCTAGCAGGGTAGCGGTCAGGTGCAGCGACTCATCAGGCTGTCCTTTGAAAGTGACCATACAGATACATTTGTTCCACTCCGCCGGGAGTAACGTGTAATTCCTTGACGCTCTTCTTGAGCCGAAGCTTTGAACCCAGGGTTCTTTGCGACTCATCAGCGGAATATCGCTTCACCGGCAGCCCGCTGCAACTTGGAGGCGCTTCTAGAGAGAACGTGGCTATGATGAAGCGACCTGAGGGTCTTAACGCCTTCAAGAGATTGTCTACATACCGCTCTTGCTGCTGTGGGTGCGTCAAAAAGTGAAACACGGCCCGATCATGCCATAAGTCGTAATGACAGGCTGGCGGGTCGACGAAGGTTATATCTGCTTCGAGCCAAGTGACCGATGACGCTCTTTCACCCAGTCGTTTTTTTGCCCATGCCAAAGCTGTGCGCGACAGATCCAACACAGTTATCGAGCGATAGCCACCCGCCAGCAAGTCATCGATCAATGTAGAAGCGCCACCACCAACATCAATGATGGGTGAATCTTCGTCTAAAGAGCGTGCTCGTATCCACCGGAGAGAAGTCTCCAAGCGAGGCTCATACCACCCGACTTCATCCGGTGGATTGGTCTGGTAACCCTTTTCCCAGTGCTGCGATGTCGTCATGTGATGTATCTTTTCAGCCTAATGGGATGGCCGGTGAACCGGGACCCATAGGACCATCAGTCCCACTCTCTGATTCAGCCGCCGCAGGTGGCAGTAATCAGTGTGGCTCACCTGCCACTCCGTTCACCCGGCCGTCGGCGGTTGGGTGAACAGCCAAACTCAGCCGCCGTGGGCAGCACACAGTTTAAAGTAGCACGGAGGTGTGCAACACTGCAAGCGAACACAATCGTCAAGCCCACGGTCGGTTGAAGCGGCTTATGAGATGGAGAGGAAGTGATGGGAAAGCAAGGGGCCCAGCTCACGTTGCTGAGGATCACCGAGACGATGCGCGACCTGGGCCACGAGCCGATGGCGTGGATGGAGCATCAGCATGCCGAGGAGTTGGAGCTGGAGAGCACCTCCTGTCCTCAGTGCGGAGCGCCAGGTGGAGCGTGAACGGGCCCGTCCCGACTTTTACTGTCGAGGTCACCAGGAGGGATTGGCCCGTCAGAGACGGTACGGGAGGTTCGGAATGGGACAATATGACTGGCACAAGGCAGCGATCCAGATGACGCTGGAGATATCCCGTGAGACGGCGAGCGTGGTGTTCAAGGAGTTGGCCACGACGGCGGCCCGTGACCTCATGATGCATGAGATGGCGGGGGCGTGAGGAAGGAGCTGATGCTTTTAGACGTAGCGCCGACGGCCGAAGAGATCAACCAGTGGGGGACAATGGCACTGCATGCCCCGTGAACAGGAGCGCATAGGAGGACGATGAGCAATCTCCATCACGCACCCTCTCGGACGTGGATAGCGTCAACCTCCGGACAGATCCATCGAAGTGCCCATGGACCACCACGTACGGATACCTCACCAACGGGCGGCGAGAGCGAAATAATGAATCCTCTGCCCGTTCATCCCGCTGTGACGGTTCTCAAAGAGAAAAGGAGGGCATAGCCATGTGAGGATTGAATTTCTTCGATGAATGGGTAGAATTGATTCGTTGTTGAGAGGGTGCAGGGCGCACGGAGAAAGAGAGACTTCATGAGGATCGGAGCAACTATCATGAGAGCCATTCAAAGGCACCTCGACCGACCGACACAAGCGGCGCGTTCGCTGGGTGCGAGCATCGATGTGGCGATCAGCGATCGACAGAGAGAGACAAATGATGAAGGCGATTAAACAAATCGGCGTTCTCACTGGCGGAGGCGACGCCCCGGGCCTCAATGCGGTGATTCGCGCCGTGGTCAAGACGGCGACCAACGAATATGGATGGTCGGTCTTGGGCATCGAAGACGGTTTCGAAGGCTTGTTGGGAGAGACGCGAACGCGCCCGCTTCGCCCGAGCGATGTCCGAGGACTCCTCCCTCGGGGCGGCACGATCCTGGGGACGCGAAACCGAGGTCACTTCGCCATTCAGCGGGTGGAGGAGAAGATCATCAAGCCGGAAGCCGCTTACCGAGAGGCGGTGGCCAATATTGAGCGACTGCGCCTCGATGCCCTGGTCGTGATTGGAGGAGATGGGACGCAGACCATCGCCTACGAATTTTTTCAGCGGGGCGTCCCCCTGGTTGGCGTTCCCAAGACGATCGACAACGATCTGGTCGGGACCGAATTGACATTCGGATTCCTCACCGCACTCGACGTGGCCACCGAAGCCCTCGACCGACTGCATACCACCGCGGAGAGCCATGACCGTGTGATGGTATTGGAGGTCATGGGCCGGCATGCGGGATGGATCGCCCTGGAAGCGGGGTTGGCTGGGGGCGCCGATGTGATTCTCATTCCAGAGATCCCATTTTATATTGAGAAAGCCGCCAGTCGCGTGCTGGAACGGGAGCGCAATGGCCGGGCGTTCACCATCATCGTGGTCGCCGAGGGAGCCGTGCCCGTCGATGGATCGCCGGTCTATCAAGATCGAGGGAACGCTCAATCGCAACCGCGATTAGGGGGGATTGGCCATGTCGTGGCCGATGCCATTCAACAATTGACCGGGAAAGAGACGCGCGTGGTCGTGCTCGGTCATCTCCAGCGCGGGGGTTCGCCGACGGCCTATGATCGGCTGTTGGCCTCCTCATTCGGAGTCGCCGCTGTCCGCGCTTTGGCCGCCGGCGAGTTCGGGAATATGGTTTGTCTCAAATGCGGCGAGATCGTCACCTGTCCATTGAGCGAGGCCGTCCTCCAAATCAAGCGCGTCCCTCCGGATGGTCAATTGGTCAAAACGGCGAGGAACCTGGGCATCACCTTCGCCGGTGAAGACGATTAGCCCCTCCAAGAAGCAACCACGAGACCGAGACGACGTTCATAGCCATCGCTCACCGCCACCAGATATCGCGCCGGGCCGGCCCGTATTCTTTCCGCTTGAACACATGCACCAGAATCATACCGGTCACGAATCCTCCGATATGCGCCCACCAGGCGACGCCTCCCGTTTGCGCCGAGGCCACGGCCAGCGACATCGTCCCATACAGAAACTGCTGGATGAACCACCACCCGAGGAGTATCACCGCCGGAATGGGGACGAATTCGATGAAGAAGAAGATGGGAATGAGCGTGATGACCCGAGCATGCGGGTAGAGCAGGAAGTAGGCGCCCAGCACGCCAGCGATGGCTCCACTGGCCCCCAAGCTGGGCACGGTGGAGTGGGGATTGGTGATGATATGAGCGACGGTCGCCGCCACGCCACAGAGGAGGTAAAACACCAGGTATCGACCATGTCCCATGCGATCTTCGACATTATCACCGAAGATCCACAAGTAGAGCATATTCCCGCCGATATGCGTCCAGCCGCCGTGCAGGAACATAGCCGTGAAAATGGGAATGACTAAATCGGTGATTCCATAAGAGTGAACCACGCCGAATATATCCACATATCCCCCGGCGAAATAGCGCACCGGGATGACGGCATACTCCCGGAAGAAGAGTTCCAGTTGACGAGGGCCCAGCGTCAGTTCATAGAAGAACGCCAAGGCATTGATGACGATGAGAGAGACATTGACGACCGGATAGGTCCGTGACGGGATGTCATCGCGAAGGGGAATCATGGGGCGGCTTTACCTCGCGAAATGGAATCATTCCACAAATTCGATGTCCACAGGGTGAGGCAGGAGCTCCCGCTCGTAAGCCATCCGAAGTAATCGGGCGACGGCCTCCCTCCCCCGTGCGCCATAATCGAGCGTGAGTCGGTTGACGTACATGTCAACGAACCGATCGGTGAGCGCCGCATCCATTCCCCGCGCAAATCCCATAGCGTAAGTTAACGCCTCTTCGCGGTGATCGAGAGCATATTGTATGCTCGCTTTCACCAATCGAGCCACGCGGCTCACGATTTCCGGTCCCAGATCCCGTCGGATAGCATTCCCTCCCAGTGGAAGCGGCAACCCGGTTTGCTCCTGCCACCATTGCCCTAAGTCGAGGACCTTATGAAGCCCGTGCTCCCGGTAGGTGAGCTGGCCCTCGTGAATGATGAGGCCCGCTGGGACGGATCCGTCGGCTACGGCTTCCAAGATGCGATCGAATGGGAGGACCGTGTATTGAACGTCCGGCCAATAGAGTTGCAACACCAGGAACGCCGTCGTCAATGTCCCCGGAACGGCGATGGTCTTTTCTCTCAGCTCATCCGGCTCCAGGGGATGAGCCGCTACGACGATCGGGCCATAATTCTGGCCCATGCTCGCCCCGCTGGACAGCAGGGCGTAGCGATCAGCGACATAGGCGTAGCCATGAATGGAGACGGCGGTCACGTCATAGGTCCCTTCGAGCGCCCTTCGGTTCAACGTCTCAATATCAGCCAATGTATGGGTGAAAGTGAGGTCCCCGGTATCCAGTTTCCCCGTGGCGAGGGCATAAAACATGAACGCATCGTCTGAATCGGGACTGTGGGCAACGGTGATCTCACGCATTGATATCGATCTCGCCTCCTCGAACTGTCAACAATCTATATGAACGGCCTCGTATCTCCACTCACTCCCGTTCGCATGTTTTGTCTCCCAGCTTCGCATGGGGGAAGTATTATAGCATTGGTGAATCGATTCTGAAACGCCCGTTGGAATCAAAAGAAGACTGGAGAGACACAGCTCGAATCAATGACAGGAGCGGCGGGCTCCTGCGGGATTCTGGTCAACTCGCCTGTTCCTGGAAGTGATCCACCGGATGGTTCGAGAGGCCGTCTGACGGGCGGAACGATACTGCTCAGGAGTCAACAATCCCGGGCACCGACCACCTATCCGACGACTCAGCGGAATCGTCACTTTCCCACCACTGCCCGACGATCCCGTTTCCCGGGGCGTTCTGGCCTTTCATCATCGGCACCCTCACGCCAGCGATGAAGGAGTGATCTCCGCCGGATCGATCATCAGTATGCCCGAGGGTTCCGAGGTCACACTCCCCAAAGGTAGTTCTCGTCCTCCATGATCGGCTCCATTTCACCCATTCCCACCCAGGAGGCATCCGGCTGGGGGAGAATCTCCAGAACCGATGTTCGCTCAAGTGATTCGACATCATGCTTCATGTAGGGTGGGAGATGAAGCAATTGATTCGATCCGATCACCACATCGTGGCCGTTGACGCGGATTCTCCAGGCCCCCTCCAGGACCACGATGAAGGCCTCATGAGGGAAACATCGATCGGGCAGGCACGTCCCCTTGTTCGTCTCCGTCCGCACGATGCTCAATCGCTCGCCAGCCACGAACTTGCGCAAGAAGTCTCTGGTCAGAGCCACGGATTCGAGTTCATCCCAGTGATAGTATCTCATGAATCTCTCGCCTCCTTTCCTCAACGGGGTAAAGAAAAAGGCCACCATCGCTCGGGGCAGTGGATGGTGGCCTTCGCTTCGGGGTTCAACCTTGGGTCAGAGCGTCATCCACTGCCCCTCCATAGTCTGAGGCTAATAATCAAGCCTAGAAGGAGGGGAGTTACAGGAAGAATGTGACCGGATAGAAGAAGAGCTTGACGACCGCACATCGATATTCGCCTTGTCATCCGCGCTCTTCTCATCCTGAAGTCTATAATATGTACTCCTCCCCGCCCCGAATGTCAAGTTATTTTTTTCGGATCCGCTGATGACGTGAGGTTCTTGCACTGGGTCAACGATTAAGGAGGCAGAGGCGCCTCAGAACTCGGACCGATGGTCTCCCGGCAGATACCCCCTCTCTGGCGAGAGGTCATCAAGATGGCGCAGGTCACATTACCCGGTGGGGATTCGCATCGGTGGACGGCAGAAGCCTTGACAGGCCGGTCGGTGGAGGTGGACAATGGCCAGCGGCGGCTATGGCTTCCTTGAGCAACGCATTCCTCTGGTCGGTGAGTCGCGATCGCCATTTCCAACAGTGCCCGCGGTTGTTTTACCTGCGGCATTACGCTCACTGGGGTGGATGGCGGTTGGATGCCGACGATTTCGCCAAACTCTGCTATCGCCTCGGGAAGGTGAAGAGTCTCGACGCTTGGGCGGGCGAAATCGTTCACGAGGTCATTCGTGAAACCTTAGAGAAGGTGCGGGATGGCCGGCCGACCTCTCTGGAAGCGATGCTCTCCGAAGCCACCGAGAGGTTGCGGGCGGGATGGGTGCAGTCCCAACGGGAACAGTGGCGAAGCGATCCCAAACGGGCCACCAACCTCTTTGAGCATTACTATCATCTTGACATTCCCCGGGAGCGCACCGAGGAAATCAAACGGTGCGTCCGGGAATGTCTGGAGAATTTCTGGCGATCCCCCGACTTCGACCTGATCCGACGAAGCGATCCCGGCCAGTGGAAGTGTCTGGAAGAGTTTCAATCGTTCGAACTCGAGGGGTTCACCGTGGCGCTGAAGATCGACTTCGCCATGGCCCACCGAGAGTGGATGTATATTTATGACTGGAAAACCGGTCGACCGCGGGAAGAGGATCGGCGGCAACTGGCCTGCTATGCCCTCTTCGGTAGGAGAGTCTGGGGCATTCCCGCTCACCGGATGAGGGTCATTCCCGCGTACTTGCGCCAGAATCTCTTCGACGAACGTGAAGTGACCCCCTCCGACCTGGTGGAGATTCAGGATTACATCTTGCGGGCCTGTCACCGCCTGCTCGCCCTGCTGAGAGACCCAGCGGCCAATCGAGCTGTCATGGAAGACTTCCCGATGACATCGGATCGCCGGACGTGTCGGCGATGTTCTTTCTGGGAAGCGTGTTATGGGAACCGACATATTGAGGGAAGATCAAGGGCGGGCCAGGAGAGATGAACCGGCGAGCCATCCCGGTATGGGTGCGCCTTTTTGCCCGTCCCCGCCGGTGTGGCCAGCGAGGTGATCGGGTCGAGGCACGACTCTTGACACTTCCCCACCAGGGGAGTAAAGTATTTTTTCTGAAGAGGATGTTTGAAAATGGGGAGGGCCGTTAGCTCAGCTGGGAGAGCAGCGGACTCTTAATCCGCGGGTCGCAGGTTCGATCCCTGCACGGCCCCCCACCACCACTGTTGAGCCGGGCGAGGGTGATGAGGGACTTCCGTCCCGTGCGGTATCGCTCTCATCACTTTCCCCATCTATCCTCTCCGATGCGAAAGTGGCGGAACTGGAAGACGCGCCGGACTTAGGATCCGGTGGTTTTAAAACCGTGGGGGTTCGAATCCCCCCTTTCGCACCACTCATCCCACGCAGCCAATCACCGATCACGGGCGATGAGTGACCGCTCTGGTCATCGTTGCGAGTGACCGGAACGAACACCAGCATGGACGTTCAATCTGAAATCACTCACCAGTCAGCCACCCGGAAGGAACTCACCATCGTCGTGCCCGCCGAGGTTGTTCAAGAACACTTCGAGATGGCCTATCGAGAATTCGGGCGACACGCCAAGGTGGCTGGATTTCGTCCGGGAAAGGTTCCTCGATCGGTGCTGAGGCAAAAATTCCAGCGAGAAGTCCGCGAGGTGGTCACCGAGCGCCTCCTGCCCCGGGCCCTCCGGGCCGCCGCGGAAGCACACCATCTCCATATCGTGTCGAATCTCTCGTTGAGTGAGATTTCGGTTCAGGAGGGTCATCCCCTGACGTTCAAGGCGACGGTGGAGGTCCTGCCGGAGATCGATCTGGGCAACTACAAGGGTCGTCGCGTCACCCTGAGAGTGAAGCCGGTGACCGAAGCGGACATCGATGAGGCACTCAATCGTCTGCAACAGCAACATGCGACGTTGATTCCGGTCGAGGATCGGCCAGCAGCCCGTGGCGATTACGCGACCGTCAAACTGGAGGCGCGGATCGTCTCGCCGAGTGATCAGACCGAGAACGCTCTCCCGAAAACCGAGGTCGTGGAGATCGAGCTCGGGGGCGAAGACACCCTGCCGGCATTCACCGAGCATCTGGTCGGCTTGCGCGTCGGCGAGACGTGTGAATTCCGGGTTCATCATCCTCCCGACGCCCAGCCGCCGGAATGGGCGGGCAAGGATGTGGAGTATCGAGCCACCCTGGAGGCGCTGCGCATCAAAGAGTTGCTTCCTCTCGACGATGAGTTCCCCCGGAGCATTGGCGAAGCGTTCGACACCCTGGCCGAATTCCGTCAAGAGCTCAAACGCCGACTGGAGCGCTCTCGCGAGGCGGAAGCCCAGGAGGAATTGACCGAGATCGTCCTGGAAGAATTGGTCGAGGAGCACCCCATCGAAGTCCCGGAGACGCTCGTGAAGCGGCGTCTGCAGGATCGCATCCGCCGCGTGATCGCCTCTATGCTCGATGAGGGCGTCGATCCCCGCTCGGCAGACATTGATTGGGAGCGCATCAGCGATCAGCTGCGAGAGCAGGCCATCAAAGATGTCCGAGCATCGCTCATTCTGGAACGTATTGCCGATCTGGAGCACATCACTGTGTCGACAACCGAGCTGGAGGCAGAAATCGCGCGCCTGGCACGTCGGCGAGGTGAGTCCGTGATCCAACTGAAGCGGCGCTTGACAAAGGAGGGCTCGCTGGATAGTATCAAGAATGAGATCAGGAATCGGAAGGCTTTGGAGCTGGTTGTGAAGGCGACAGAGGTGGAGCGAGAGATGGCTTGAACCAAATGACGAGCGGGGGGCATGTGAAGGTGCAATTCAGACGAGCACGCCATCGACATCTGTAACGATGAGGGAGCGAGAGTTATGAGAGCGGATACCCACGGGGCGCTCGTACCCATGGTGGTTGAACAGACGAGCCGGGGCGAGCGAGCCTATGATATTTTTTCCCGCCTACTGAAAGATAACATCATTTTTTTGGGGACCCCCATCGATGATACCATCGCTAATTTGGTCATCGCCCAGATGCTGTTCCTGGAGGCGGAAGATCCGGATCGGGACATCTCTCTCTATATTAACAGCCCGGGCGGGTCCATCACGGCGGGCCTGGCCATCTATGATACCATGCAGTTCATTCGGCCCGATGTCACGACCATCTGCATTGGGCAAGCATCGAGCATGGCCGCCCTCTTGCTCGCCGCGGGCACCAAAGGGAAACGGTATGCCTTGCCCAACGCCCGCATCCTCATACACCAACCCCACGCTGGCGGGATTTCTGGCCAGGCAACGGATATCAAAATCGCCGCCGAAGAGATCATTCGAATGCGCCAACTCACCAGCAGCATTTTGGCCAAGCATACCGGTCAACCGTTGGACGTGATCGAGCGCGATGTCGAGCGCGATTTAATTATGACTGCCGAACACGCCCGAGAATATGGGATCATCGACGAGGTCATCACGCACCGCCCGTGACCGCTCGTCATGAGAGCGATCAATTCAATCTGGAGAAACGTTCATGGTTCGCAAAGTGGATGATACGCTGCACTGTTCCTTCTGTGGAAAGAGTCAGAACGAAGTGAAAAAGCTCATCGCCGGGCCTGCCGTTTACATCTGCAACGAATGCGTGGATATCTGCAATGAGATCATGGTCGAGGAGCCGCCTCCGGAGGCCTTGACCCAATCGCGCCTGCCCAAACCTCCGGAGATCAAGCGATTCCTGGACGAATACGTCATCGGTCAGGAGGAGGCCAAGAAGAAACTGGCCGTGGCCGTCTACCAACACTACAAGCGGGTGGAGATGGCCACTCACCAGAACGATGTCGAGATTCAAAAGAGCAATATCCTGCTCATCGGGCCCACGGGCACGGGCAAGACGCTGCTGGCCCAGACCTTGGCCCGGATGTTGGACGTCCCCTTCACCATCGTGGACGCGACCACGCTGACCGAGGCCGGCTATGTGGGCGAGGACGTGGAAAATATCATCCTCCGATTGGTGCAGGCGGCCAACGGCGATTTGGAACGGGCTCAATATGGCATCATCTATATCGACGAGATTGATAAGATCGCCCGCAAGGATGAAAACCCGTCGATCACCCGTGATGTCTCGGGCGAAGGCGTGCAACAGGCCTTATTGAAGATTCTGGAAGGGACGGTGGCCAACGTCCCCCCTCACGGAGGTCGCAAGCACCCGCACCAAGATTTCATCGCCGTCGATACGACGAACATCCTCTTCATCTGCGGCGGGGCATTCATCGGCCTGGATAAAATCATCGAGAAACGACTGGGGAAAAATCGGCTCGGCTTCCGCGCCGAGGTTCGTCCCTCGGCGACGCGGTGGACTGAGAATTTGCTGGCTCAGGTTCAACCTGAGGACCTCATTCGTTATGGCTTCATTCCGGAATTCGTCGGGCGTCTCCCGGTCATCGCCCAGCTTCACGAACTCGATGTGGCCGCTCTGGTGCGGATCCTCACCGAGCCGAAAAATGCCATCATCAAACAGTACCAGAAGCAATTCGAATACGATCATATTAAGCTACGGTTCACAGAGGAAGCGCTGACGGCCGTGGCCGAGATGGCGCATGAACGGAAAGTGGGCGCCCGCGGGCTGCGCATGATTCTGGAAGAATTGATGCTGGATGCCATGTACCACCTCCCCTCACAAAAGAAGGTCAAGGAATTCGTGGTCACCGAAGAGATGGTGAGGAATCGTTGCCTCACGCTCCCGTGGCTGGAGAAGAAAGCGGGCTAACCGCGAGGATCCATGAGTTATGAAAGAATACACTGACGCAACGCCGCCCGATGTCGTGCGACACCCGGTCGTCCCGGTGCGCGATGTGGTCATCTTCCCACATTGTACCGCTCGATTTTTCATCGGTCGTCGCTCTTCGATTCTCGCCTTTCAAAGGGCGCTGCAATCAGACCGCATCGTCTTCCTGGCGACCCAATACGACGCCACCGTCGATGAACCGACCCCGGATCAAGTCTACTCGGTGGGAACGCTGGCCCAGATCACCAAATCGCTGCGGCTCCCCGATGGGACGATCAAAGTGGAGGTGGAGGGCCGCCGCCGCGGGCGCGCCGTCAACATCACTGTCGAAGACGGCTGCTGGGTGGCGACCATTCGGCAATTATCCGAAGAGATCGACTCCCCGGCCCGACTGCGGTCGCTGCTCGGCCGGTTGAGCATTCTCCTCGACCAGTATGTCCAACATTATCCCAACGCCGATCTCCGCCATGTCTTCCGATCGCAAGATCCTTCCCACATCGCCGATGTCCTGGCCGACAGCCTCAAGCTCGAGGTGGAAGTCAAGCAGGAACTCCTGGAGACGACGTCGGTGGCTGGCCGATTGAGCCGACTCATCGAGCTGCTGCAGATCGAAATTCAGAAGGCCGAACTGGATCGGGAGATCAACAACCGCGTCAAGCAGCAGATGGAGAGAGCGCAGCGGGAATATTACCTCAACGAGAAACTCAAGGCCATCCACAAGGAACTCGGTCGCAAGGACGAGAAAGCCGAACTGGAAGAATTGCGGCAGAAGATCGAAGAGGCGGGCATGTCCAAGGAGGCCTATGAGAAGGCGATGAACGAGCTGAAGCGGCTGGAACAGATGCCGCCGATGTCCGCCGAAACGACCGTTTCGCGAAATTACATCGACTGGCTCTTGGCCGTCCCCTGGAAACAAGTGAGCGAAGAGATTCGCGACCTCCAGTACGCGGAGGATATTCTCAACCAAGATCACTACGGGTTGGAGAAGATCAAAGAGCGCATCCTCGAATATCTCGCCGTCCGCCAGTTGGTGGAGAATCCCAAGGGCACGATCCTCTGCTTTGTTGGTCCTCCTGGGGTGGGCAAAACGAGTTTGGGCCGCTCCATCGCCAAAGCGACGGGGCGGAAATTCGTCCGCCTGTCGCTCGGGGGGGTGCGCGATGAGGCGGAAATTCGCGGTCATCGCCGCACTTACATCGGCGCGTTGCCGGGACAGATCATCCAGATGATGCGGAAGGCGGGAACGATCAATCCGCTGATCATGCTGGACGAATTAGATAAACTGGGGGTAGACTTCCGGGGAGATCCCGCCGCCGCCCTGTTGGAAGTCCTCGATCCGGAGCAGAACTTCATGTTCCGCGATCACTATCTGGACGTGGAGTACGATCTGTCGCGCGTGATGTTCATTGCCACGGCCAATGTCACTCATACCATTCCACCGGCGCTCCAGGATCGACTGGAGATTCTCCGCATCCCCGGGTACACCGAATACGAGAAATTGCAGATCGCCAAGCGACATCTCATCCCCAAGCGGCTCAAAGAAACAGGCTTGAATCCGGCGAGCATCACCTTCACTGATGCGGGCATCCGGCGCATCATTCAGTTTTACACCCGAGAAGCGGGGGTGCGAAATCTGGAACGAGAAATCGGATCCATCTGTCGCAAAATCGCCCGGAAGCTGGTCAGTTCCGGAGAGAGCCATGAGACTTACCGGGAGACGGTGACCGAACAGGCGGTCAAGGCCTACCTGGGTCCGGAGAAGTTCCGACCCGGGGTGGCCAATGAGCGCAATGAAGTGGGCGTGGCCACGGGACTGGCCTGGACCGAGATGGGCGGTGAGGTCCTACAAATCGAGGTCACGCTCATGCCGGGAAGCGGGAAGCTCACCCTGACCGGGAAGCTGGGCGAAGTCATGCGAGAGTCCGCCCAGGCGGCGATCAGCTACGTGCGCTCGCGCTCGAAGCGGTTTCACATTCCGACCGATTTTCACAAGAACTATGACATTCACATCCACATCCCCGAAGGGGCCATCCCCAAGGATGGGCCGTCGGCCGGCATCACCATGGCCGTGGCCATCGCCTCCGCGCTGACGGGGAATCCGGTGCGGTGCGATGTGGCCATGACGGGAGAGATCACTTTGCGAGGGAAGATCCTCCCCATCGGGGGCGTCAAGGAGAAACTCCTGGCCGCCCATCGCGCGGGAATCACGACCTTGCTCCTCCCCAAAGAGAACAAGAAAGATCTGGTGGATATTCCGAACGACATCCTCGAGGCGCTCACCATCGAGTTCGTGGAATCGATGGACGAGGTCTTGCATGTGGCTCTCGAGCATCCACTACCGCAGAGCGATCAAACATCGGTGAGCCCGCTATGGGCGCAAGAGAGGAGCCAAAGCGGAGAGAGTGCCAATCAGTTGGCTGAGTGAGTGTTCACGCTCGCACATCCTGAATCTGGGGAGACGCAGACAGCGCCGATGAGCGCTGGCCGCAACTCCCCACCGCCGTTGTTGGCTCGGTTGACAGTTCAGCGTGGTCGTTCCAGGGGCTGAACTCCTTGCACACGAGAGCGTCAACCAGTCTATCACCTTGATGAACACCGACCGTGTCCAATTCATCCGGTGCGCGTATCGGCGCGTGGAGTTCCCTGCCGATGGTCGGCCGGAGATTGTCTTCCTCGGCCGATCCAATGTGGGGAAGTCCAGTGCTCTCAATAGCCTGCTCCATCAACCGTCACTGGCGCGCACCAGCTCAACCCCGGGTCGCACGCGGGGGATCGGGTTCTATCTCATCGACGAGGCGTTTTACTTTGTCGATCTCCCCGGGTATGGATATGCTCGCGTCCCGGAGCGCGTGCGCCGGGCGTGGAAGGGGCTGATCGAAGCCTACCTGACCGATCGACTGCAACTGATCCTCGGGCTGCTCATCGTCGATGCCCGACACGAGCCCAAGTCGCTCGACCTCCAGATGCGGGATTGGCTCGTCGCCGCCCGCATCCCCTATCTGGTTCTATTGACCAAAGCCGACAAGCTCTCTCGCCATCAGTTGAAGAGGTCGGTCGAGCGGGCCGAGCCCGTTTTTTCTCCCGCCGAGGTCATCCCCTTCTCGGCGCGAACCGGCCTCGGCGTCAAAGAGGTCTGGCGAGTCATTCGAGCGCGACTCGCTCATGGCCAAAACCAAGTTGAGGAGAACGATCATGTCGCTGGAAATTAGTCAACTCAAAGATATGAGCATCTCCAAGCTCACCCATATCGCCAAGCAGCTCCGTATACCTGGCGCCACCAGTATGCGGAAACAGGAATTGATCTTCAAGATTCTGCAGGCGCAGACGGAGCGAAATGGCTTGATCTTCACCGAAGGGGTATTGGAATGCCTGCCCGATGGGTTTGGGTTCCTCCGGTGTCCAGATTACTGCTATTTGCCCGGCCCGGACGACATCTATGTGTCGCCCTCGCAGATCCGCAAGTTTGATCTGCGGACGGGGGACATCGTCTCCGGCGAAGTCCGGCCGCCCAAGAACGGCGAACGCTATTTCGCCCTGATCAAGGTCAAGGCCATCAACTACGAACCGCCCGAGGTCCACCGCGAAAAGGTCCTCTTTGATGACCTCACGCCCCTCTATCCCAATGAGCGGCTGAGGATGGAAACGTCGCCGGATAATCTCTCGGGGCGGGTGCTGGACCTTCTCACGCCCATCGGAAAGGGACAACGAGGATTGATCGTCTCGCCGCCGCGCGCCGGCAAGACGATGCTGTTGCAGAGCATCGCCACGTCGCTGGCCAAGAATCACCCGGAAGTGTTCCTCATCGTGCTGCTCATCGACGAACGACCAGAGGAGGTGACCGATATGATGCGCACCGTGCATGGCGAGGTGATCAGTTCGACGTTCGACGAACCGGCGGCTCGACACGTGCAGGTCGCCGAGATGGTCATCGAAAAGGCCAAGCGCCTGGTCGAGCATGGGAGGGACGTGGTGATTCTGTTAGATTCCATCACCCGGTTGGCTCGGGCCTATAACGCGACGGTGCCCTCTTCGGGGAAGATCCTCTCCGGAGGCATCGATGCCAATGCGCTGCAACGTCCCAAACGGTTCTTCGGCGCGGCGCGCAATATCGAGGAAGGGGGATCGCTCACCATCATCGCCACCGCCCTCATCGATACCGGCTCCCGGATGGACGATGTCATCTTCGAAGAATTCAAGGGAACCGGCAATATGGAAATCCTCCTGGATCGGCGGTTGGTTGACAAACGGATCTTTCCGGCCATCGACATCAATCGCTCGGGTACCCGGAAGGAAGAACTCCTCATGCCCCCTGAAGATCTCAACCGAATTTTTGTCCTGCGCCGCGTCCTCAGCCAACTCTCGCCGGTGGAAGCGATGGAACTTCTTCTGGACAAATTAAGCAAGACGAGATCTAACGCCGAATTCCTCGCCTCGATGCAGAATCTGGAGTAAAAAGCGGTCCGGGTGATCGGACCTCGGCGACCTGCCGAATGATCCCGGAAGCACTGATGCTCCATACCGGCCGCCCGTCGATGGCGGCAGGCTCTTCGCTTGACAAGGCTCCTGGCCTCCTCTTACCATTCTCGCTTCGAGCTGTCTCAGTGCCACGTGCAGAGGGGGCATCAATCTTGGAGGCAGAAAGGGAGAGAGGTGCGACTGAACGGGAGCGAACGAGAAATGGTCGCCGAACGGTTCCGGGTGAGCTTCGCCGTCTCCGAGGTGGCTCCTTACGCCAAAGTGGGTGGCCTCGCCGATGTGGCCATTGCCCTCCCGAAGGCGCTGATGAGACAAGGCCTGGACGTCCGGATCTTCGTGCCGCGATATCGAGGAGTCCCCGCGGACGAGGCCGTGATCCCCGATCTGATGGTGCCGTTCGCTTTTGGCCTGAGACCGGCCGCCGTGTACCGAACCTGGACGCATGACCTCCCCATCTACGCGATCGATGCGCCCACCTACTTCGATCGAGATGGGATCTACGGGCCTCCCGGCCAAGAATACCCAGATAATGTTGAACGGTACGCCTTCTTCTCGCGGGCCATCCTGGAGGCGATCAAGCGATTGGGGCCGCCCCCGCACATCATTCACTGCCATGACTGGCAGACGGGGCTCATCCCTCTCTACCTTCGAACGGCCTATCGCGGCGATCCTTTCTATGCCCATACGGCCACGCTGTTCACCGTCCACAATCTCGCCTACCAAGGACTGTTCGACCCAGGGCTCCTTCCCCACTTGGGATTCGGACCCGAGGTCTTTCGGACTGATGGTGGCATCGAGTTTCATGGCATGGCCAGCGCGCTCAAAGCCGGTCTGGTGGCCGCGACGGGAATTTCCACGGTGAGCCCTCGATACGCTCAAGAGATCCAGACGCCGGAATTCGGCTGTGGGCTCGATGGACTACTACGCGCCCGACGAGGCGATGTGATCGGCATCCTGAACGGGGTCGACTACGAGGTCTGGAATCCGGAGACGGACCCTCACATCACCCGAAACTACGGTCCCGATTCACTGGAGGGGAAAAAGGAATGTAAGATCGATCTTCTCAAACGCATGAACCTTCCAGTCGATGTCGCCCGTCCGCTCATCGGCTCCATCTCACGGCTGGTTGAGCAAAAAGGGTTCGATCTCATCGAACAGGCCGCCGAGCGCATGTTGCATATGAACACGAGTTACGTGGTGCTGGGGTCGGGAGATCCAAAGGTAGAGGCCTTCCTTGGACAATTGCATCGGGCGTTCCCCGATCGCGTCAGCGTCCGTTTTGGCTTTGACGACCCTCTGGCTCACCAGATCGAAGCGGGAACGGACTTGTTTCTCATGCCCTCGCGGTATGAACCCTGCGGGTTGAACCAGATGTATAGCCTCAAGTATGGGACGGTTCCCTTGGTCCGCGGCACTGGTGGACTGGATGATACGATCAGGAATTTTGATCCCCACAGCCGATCGGGCAATGGGTTCAAGTTCTATGAATACAGTGCCGACCGCCTTCTGGAGAAGCTCCAGGAGGCTTTATCCGTGTACCGACAGAAGGACCTCTGGCGAACGCTCATGCTCAATGGCATGCGCACAGACTTTTCCTGGGATCGCTCGGCTCAACAATACGTCGCGGTCTATCGGCGATTGAGGGCGAAGATCAGCGCCACGTTGGGCCACCGATCCCCGTGACAATGAGAGATCCCGGTCCAGGCGATGGTTCGCGGGGGCCATCGGGATCGTGTGGAAGACTTTCACTGAAGGAGGATAACATGGCTGAGAACGAACGGATGATCGACGTCACTGATGAGACTTTCGAACGGGATGTCTTGAAGTCCAATCTCCCCGTGTTGGTCGACTTTTGGGCCGTGTGGTGCGGGCCTTGTAAGATGCTGGAGCCCACGGTCGCGTCTATTGCCGAGGAATACGCGGGCCGAGCTGTGGTCGCGCGACTGAACGTGGATGAGAACCCGGAGACGGCTGGCCGATACGGGATCAAAGGCATTCCCACGCTCATCCTGTTCAAGGACGGTGAAGAGAAGGACCGGATCATCGGCGTGGTTCCCAAGGAGAGGATCGCCGACATGATCAATCGACATCTCTGAGGGACCGGTGATGCTCTCCTGACGGAACGACGGAGGGGGTGGGGACTCGCGTTCTCTCCGGCGCGCGCCCGGTCACCCACGCCTCACCGCGGGAGAAGCTCGGATGGAGGCGGCGAGAGAGGGAGGCATTCACCGGCCATCGGTGGGGCGCGTCTCTTGAATCCGGCGCGCCTTTACCTTGTCTCAGGAATGGTAAGAGACTATGAAGACTTTGATCGTCGTTGGCGCCCAATGGGGCGATGAGGGCAAAGGGAAGATCGTCGATGTCCTCTCGGAGCACTTCGATATTGTCGCTCGGTATCAGGGAGGTCATAACGCTGGACATACGGTGAAGGTGGGAGAACACACGTTCGTGCTCCACCTGATCCCCTCGGGAATCATTCATCCTGAGAAAGTGGCCGTGATCGGTCATGGGCTGGTCATCGATCCGGCGGCCCTGCTCAAGGAGATGGACGATCTCCGTCGACTGGGAATCGAAGTGAATCCGGAGCGATTGCGGATCAGCGAGCGCGCCCACCTCATTTTCCCCTACCACCGGGCCATGGAAGTAGTTATCGAGCAACAGCGTGGTGCCCGGAAGGTGGGAACCACGATGCGCGGCATTGGCCCGGCCTATGTGACCAAAGTCGGCCGCCACGGTATTCGCGTGGGCGATCTCCTTCACCCGGAGCATCTCCGCGAGAAGATCGAGTTCAACGTAGCCTATGCGAATCGCTTCCTGCGGGCGTTTGAGGTCGAGCCGTTCGACGCCGATACCCTCTATGCCCGCTATTGCGAGTATGGACGGCAACTCGCCCCGTACATCACTGATACCATCGCCTACCTTCAGGCGGCCATGGCCCAGGGTCAGAGCGTCCTGTTCGAAGGCGCGCAGGGCACCATGCTCGACATCGACTTCGGGACGTATCCCTACGTGACCTCATCGACGGCGGTGGCGGCCGGGGCGGCGAGCGGAACCGGCGTGCCATTGAAGTGTCTGACCTCCATCCTGGGCGTCATGAAGGCCTATACGACGCGCGTGGGCGGAGGCCCTTTCCCGACCGAACTCCACGATGACGCCGGGGCTTTGCTCAGGGAGCGGGGTGTGGAATTCGGTGCCTCCACGGGGCGTCCGCGTCGGTGTGGCTGGTTCGATAGTTTCGCCGTGCGCTATGCCGTAATGGTCAACGGATTCGACGCCTTGGCCCTCACCAAGCTCGACGTGCTGGATGTCCTTGATGAAATCAAGATCTGCATCGGTTATCGGTATCGGGGCGAATCGCTCAGCAGTTATCCGTTCGATGCCCAGGTGCTCGAGCACTGCGAACCCATTTATGAATCCATGCCCGGCTGGAGGACGTCGACATCGGGTCTCACCCGGTTGGATGAACTCCCGCCGCGAGCGAGGGACTATATCCACCGACTGAGCGAACTGGTGGGTTGTCCTATCTCGCTGATCTCCACCGGGGCTCGTCGGCGCGAAACGATCCTGGTTCCTGGGTCAACCATCCCTCAACTCCTGGGGATGGCCTCATAATGACCATTCCCGCCGATGAGCGAGCCGGAGATTAAGATGACGGGGTTCTCTCCCTCGTCGAGTCACGTCTTTGATCGAGGGGGGAGTTCCTCGGTAGGAACACGAACGAGAAACGCTCTCTGACCGCCGCGGCTTACCGGGAAATTTGCTCTAGGGAACGACGAGCGGTTTCGGCTATAATAATTGTTCATGTATTCGTTGAATGGCAAAAAGCAGATGAATAGCCCTGTTTTGGTCCTGAATGCGACCTACGAGCCCATCAACGTGACGACCGTGCGCCGAGCGCTGGTTCTCATCTTCAAGGGTACGGCGCGTCCCGAAGAGCTGACTGACGAGGTTGTTCGCTCGGCGCGGCACTCATTCCCCGTGCCCTCGGTCATCCGACTAGTGGAATACATCCGCATCCCCTACGAGCGGCGAGAACTTTCGCGCCGGAATGTGATGCTCCGCGATGGATACACCTGCCAATACTGCGGCCGGAAGTTCAACCCTTCTGATCTGACCATTGATCACGTGATTCCTCGGGCGCGAGGAGGGCGAACCTCCTGGGACAACGTGGTGACCTGCTGTCGGCGGTGCAATGCGCGGAAGGGAGACCGAACGCCCGAAGAGGTGGGTATGAAATTGCTGAAACATCCTCGCGCCCTCTCCTGGCGCGTGGGCCATCAGATCTTGACGCACCTGGGCCGTCACCAGGAAGCCTGGCGCAAATATTTGATCATCTAGTCTCCCGTTTTCGAAACTGAAACTCTCATTGCAAGGGTGAAACGGTAGTTACATCACCGCCAGAGTCAATCCGCGGTAAACTTGTAAGTCTTTTCTCATCAGTCAGTTCCATAAAGCACCCAGATTCCCCCGTGTTACTCCAGTGGCACGTGATTTGCAACATGTTTATCTGCCACAATGGCCACGAGCACGGATTGCATTGACTGAGGCCTGGCCTGCAGAGGGAGTGACATATGAAGTCCATGCTCAAGAGGAATTCCATCAGTACCCTGACCATTGCTCTGGGAATCGCCTTCACATCGGGGCTCATCATCGCCCTTCCCCAATACCCGAAGGCCCTCGCCGAAACGGCAATCGCTCGGCTGCAAACGGAATTGAGCGCCAAGATCTCCCAATCGATGAACGAGCGATTAGTGGGCTTGAGCAGAATGGCCGATTTGTATGCCCATGGTATCATCAAGAATGCCGCCACTCACGCTCATTATGCCCGCCGGCTCATCGACCAGATTTCGGGTCTCCAGCAAGTGGCTTACGTTGACCGGGGATACCGGACTCGGCACGTCTATCCCTCCCCTCCCGTGCTGAGACTCAGCCTGGCGCGCCGATCGGAGTTGTATCATCTGGCCAAACACGCCATGGAGACGCGATCGACGCTCTTGTCACCGCCCATTCGCGCAGGAGCCAAAGCGGAATCCTACCTGGTGGCGTTCGCGCCCATCATATCGAACCAAAGAGTCATCGGGCTCATCGAAGGCATCTTCTCTAAACCGATTCTCACTCAGGATATCATTCGCCCGTTGATGAGCGCCCACATCCCATACCAGTTACAAACCAGTGAAGGTATCACCATCAGCAGTCAATACGAGGAGAAACTGGACCAGCTGCACCCTTTGCTCCTCCCCATCAAGGTGGGCGCGACGCAATGGGTTTTACGTTTTCCCACCAACGCGTTGCTCGGCCGGGCGAGCGTGCGCATTTATGATTGGCTCACCATCCCCTACAATTGGCTCACGCTGATGTTCGGATTGGGCATCATCGCTGTCATTACCTTCGGGACGCTGGCGCTCAGCCGACAGAGCAAGAAGCTGGAAGAGAAGAATCAGGAAATCGCCCGGTTGTATGAAACGATCCAATTCTCTCTCCAGCAAACCGAGGATGAGTACCGTCGTATCGAACTGATCCTGGAGAACGTCCCGGCGGGCGTATGTGTCATTGATGCCGACACGGGCAAAGTGGTCATCGCCAATCGAAATGCCAGTCAATTATTTGGTCAACCGCTCACGCCGGGCAGCGTCGTTCCGATTCTCTCGGACTCCTATGCCCTCTGCCAGCCCAGTGGGGAGCCGTATCCGCTGGCCGAGCTCCCGCTGGGCAAGGCCGTCCTCGGCGGCATCAGCAGCGTCACCGATGACGTGACCCTCATTCGCCCCGATGGGCAAAAGATCAATCTCTTGATGGGCGCGGCTCCCCTTTCCACCTCAGAGGAAGAGCCCACGCAGCAGATCGTCCTCGTGTTTCAAGACATCACCGAGAAGGTCAAAATGGAACAGAAGCTTCAGCATTACACCGAGCGATTGGAACTGGAGGTCCGAAAGCGCACGCGCGAACTCGAGGAAGCCGAGCGAGAACTGCGCCGCTCGTACGAACAATTGAAACAGACGCAACAGCGGCTCATCGAGCACGAGCGGTTATCGACCATCGGTAAGATGTCGGCCACCATCGCTCACGAAATTCGCAATCCTCTGAGCGCGCTCCACGCGGCGGCCCAGGAACTGAAAGAGAGCCTCTCCCTCCCGGAGGAGTACCAGGAACTCCTGGACATCATCACCTCGCAATCGGCCCGGCTGAGCAAGATCATTCAAAACACGTTGACCTTCACACGACCAGTGACGCTGGAGAAGAAGGAGGTCGACCTTCACCAGCTCATTGATCATTTGCTCTCTTCACTGCGCGGGGATGCCCGATTCCAAAACGGCATTCGCCTCTCCAAGAACTTCGACCCCCACATCCCCACTGTGGACATCGACCCGGATGCCATTGAACAAGTGCTCTGGAACATCCTCATCAATGCTGTTCAGGCCATTCGACATGGGGAGGGCCAGGTAGAGATCCTCACCCGCTGGCTCCCCCAGGGACTCAATGGGTTTGATGGCCCCGCGGTCGAGATCGCCGTGAAAGACAATGGAGTGGGTATCCCGGAGACACAGCTTCAGAAGATCTTCGAGCCTTTCCACACCACCAAGACTCAGGGTACGGGCCTCGGGCTGGCCGTCGCGCGACGCATCGTCGAGGCACATGGTGGCCACATCGAGGCCGAAAGCCAAGTCAATAAAGGGACGACGATGAGAATTGTGCTCCCGGCCGAATCTCCAGGGAGAGAAGATCAGAGAGAATCCATGAGGAGGCAAGGAGGATGATGTTCAAGATTCTGATTGTGGACGACGAACAACCCATACGCCAGACGCTCTCATTCACGCTGCGACGACAGAATTACGATGTCGATCAGGCCAGCAACCGGCGAGAGGCCTTGGAGCGACTGGAGAGCAACAACTATGATCTCATCTTGCTCGATATGCGGCTGAATGGAGATTCGGGCATGGATTTATTGCGGTACATCAAGAAAATGTATCCCCAGACCGAAGTGATGATGATCACCGCCTTTGGGACGGTGGCGACCGCCGTGGAAGCGATGAAGCTCGGAGCCTGTGATTACATCACCAAGCCGTTCAACCGCGACGAGCTGCTTCACCGGGTGAAGAACGTTCTCCGCACCAAGCAGCTGGAGAGCGAGGTCAAGGTCTTGCGCCAGGAATTCGAGGAAAAGTACGGACTGAACAACATCGTCGGTCAATCCAAAGAATTGATGAAGGTCTTGGCGTTGGTCAAGAAGGTCGCTCCTACGGATACGACCGTGCTCATCACCGGAGAGACGGGCACCGGCAAGGACCTCATCGCCCGGGCCATCCACGCCCTGAGCCGGCGCTCCGAGCGCCCATTTGTCTCCATCAACTGCGCGGCGTTCCCCGAGCATCTGTTGGAGAGCGAATTGTTCGGTTACGTCAAAGGGGCGTTCACCGGGGCAATCAATAATCGCAAGGGACTTCTCCAGGAGGCCGATGGGGGAACGTTCTTCTTCGATGAGATCGGAGCCATGCCCTTGCCGCTGCAGACGAAACTTCTGCGGGTCATCGAGGATAAGATGGTCCGTCGGCTGGGCGAGAACAAGCCCATCTACATCGATGTGCGCATTATTGCCGCCACCAACAATGATCTCTATGAGGCGGTTCGGGCCCAGCAGTTCCGCGAGGATCTCTTCTACCGGTTGAATGTCGTCAATATTCATATGCCCCCGCTTCGGGCTCGCCGGGCGGATATTCCCGAATTAGCCCACTACTTCCTCAAGAAATATGCTCAGCGAGATGGCCGGGAAGGTCTGGAATTCTCTCAAGAAGTCCTCGCTCTCCTCATCAACTACGATTTTCCGGGGAACGTTCGCGAACTGGCTCACATTGTGGAACATGCGGTGACGGTCTGCCCGGGCCCACTGATTCGGCCCGAAGACCTCCCCCAGCGATTCCGCGAACACTCCCAGTCATCACAAACCATTCCGCTGACACCACAGCGAAGTCGCCGACAGCAATTGGAAGAAGAAGAGCGCCGGTTGATCATTCAAGCCATCAAGGCGAGTTCCACCATCCGAGAAGCGGCCGAAGCCCTGGGGATGAGCCGGGCGACGCTCTGGCGCCGAATGAAGAAATACGGACTCTCTAAACGTCTCTTTGTGGAATGAATGAACATCGCACTCGTGGAGGAGGAGCCATGTCACGTATCCTCATCGTCGATGATGAAGAACCCGTTCGCCGGGTTTTGCGCATCATGTGCAAGGGATTGGGTCATACTGTAGACACCGCCGAGAACGGATTGGAGGCCATGGAGCGGTTGAAGCGCCAGCCGTACGACTTGATGATCACCGACCTGAAAATGGTGCCCGTTTCCGGTCTCGAGCTGGTGAAGTTCGTCCGTTCGACATGCCCTCGTACGAAAATCATCATCCTCACCGCCTGGTCTATCAGTGCGTCCGAGATTCAGGCCAGGAAGCTGGGGATTCGCCATTATTTTGCCAAGCCATTCAACCGCACCCAGATCGTCCAAGCGATTCGGGAGCTCCTCAGTCCCCAGTGAACCTTAGGGGAGGACTCATCGGTGCAACCTTCGTTTCATTTTGAATCCGATGTTGCAGAGCGAGCGCCTGGCCGGTCGGGAGAGCGGTTGGGCGAGCTTCGTCTCCACACGCCATCCCCATTAATAGCAAAAGGTTGCCTCCATCCGCTGGGACGACGCTGGCGACACCTCCTTTGGCACGTGGATTGCAAATACGATGATGCCCGAGTTCGATAACAAGAAATAGGGAGGAGAGAGGCCCCATCCCTTACGGGGATCGGGGCCGCCGGGGATATGAGCGAAGGCCTGCGTGAGGCCCCCCGAGGCGCTCTCGTCGAGATCTCGCATCTCCAGGATGATCCCCTGAGCATGTTGCGCACTCTCTCGGTATCATCCCGAGCTGCTGTACCATTTAGTCTTGTGGCTCTTCCACCGATCACCAGACCCTCTGTCAGCGTCATCCCGGTCAGAGCTTCTGTACCACCGGTTGGGCGCTCAATGGATGAGGCCCTGATCCTTTGAGACCTCATCTCCGTCCTTTGACGTGCTCCCTCTCATCCCCACTCTCGACGCAATGGGTGTGGGAGCGCGGTCGGTCGCGCCCTTCGACTCGGTTCTCGTCATCCCCAGCGCTGGACAATTTCATCCATCTGAGAGACAATTTGACGGCAAGGCTTATGACTGACGTGAGCGAGGATCGCGGGTCACGTTTAGTTGAGGTCCGCAATCTGAAAACATACTTTTTCACTCGCCGAGGGATCGTCAAGGCAGTTGATGGCGTGAGTTTCACCATCGAGCGCGGCCATACGTTGGGACTCGTCGGCGAGTCCGGATGTGGCAAGTCAGTGACCAGTCTTTCGATTCTGCGGTTGATCTCGCCGCCGGGACGCATCGTTGGCGGCGAGATCCTGTTCGATGGCGTCGATCTGCTCAAACTGGATGACGAAACCATGCGGCGCTATCGGGGAAAGAAGATCGCCATGATCTTTCAAGATCCCATGACCTCACTGAATCCCGTTTACACGGTCGGGTACCAGATCGCCGAAGCGATCCTGGCGCATCATGACATTCCCAAGCGGGAGGCGTGGCAACGGGCCGTAGAGCTCATGCGGGCAGTGGCCATTCCCGATCCGGAACAGCGGGCCAAGAGTTATCCTCATGAACTCTCCGGAGGCATGCGGCAGCGCGTCATGATCGCCATGGCCATTTCCTGCCATCCGGAGTTGCTCATTGCTGACGAGCCGACCACAGCACTCGATGTCACCATTCAGGCGCAGATTCTGGAACTGCTGGAGCACCTTCGCCGAACGATGAACTTGTCCATGTTGCTCATCACTCACGATCTGGGCGTCGTGGCCGAAACGGCCGATCGCGTCGCGGTGATGTATGCGGGGAAACTCGTCGAGATCGCCTCGACGCGGGACATCTTCACCGATCCCCAGCACCCGTACACCATCGGTCTCCTTCGCTGCGTGCCAAGGATGACGACGGCTGGCCAAGACGACCAGCGTCGCCGGCTGGAGACCATCACCGGGAGCGTCCCCGATCTGGTCAACCTCCCACCGGGCTGTCCATTCGTTCCTCGCTGTCCGGAGGCTCACTCGACCTGCCGCCAAGGCGAGATCGCGTTCACTGAAGTGAGCCCCGGCCACTTCGTCCGCTGCGTGGCCCGTGGTTCCGAAGTCATACCTCATCCCTCAGAGCTCGCTGTTGGGGTGGAGAGTCGAGCCGGAGGCGGCGATTAATGCGGCGAGTCGATGGCTGGAGGTTCTATGAGGGAGGACGAGAAGCTGGTTGAGGTCATCGAGTTGAAGAAATACTTCGCGCTGAGGAAGGGTCTGTTGGGAACCCAACGCCAGTCCGTCCGCGCCGTTGATGGAATCAGTTTCACCATTCATCGAGGGGAAACGTTCGCCCTGGTCGGCGAATCCGGATGTGGGAAGACGACCACCGGACGGTGTCTGCTGCGCCTCATCGAACCCACTTCGGGGAGCATTCGGTTTGCGGGCACTGACCTGCTCTCACTCAACCGCGCCGAGATGCGCGCCATGCGCCGTCACATGCAGATCATCTTTCAAGATCCCTATGCCGCGCTTGATCCCCGAATGACCATTGGCCAAATCATCGAAGAACCGCTGCAGATCCATCGCTGGGGGACGAAGGCCGAGCGTCGCGAGCGGGTGCGACAACTTCTTGCCGAAGTGGGGCTGGATTCTGACGCCATCCACCAATATCCCCACGAATTCTCCGGCGGTCAGCGCCAGCGCATCGGCATTGCCCGCGCTCTGGCTCTGAACCCTACATTCATCGTCGCCGACGAGCCGGTTTCAGCCCTGGATGTCTCCGTTCAAGCCCAGATCATCAATCTGTTACAGGATCTGCAGGATCAGCATGGATTGACCTACTTGTTCATCTCTCACGATCTGGCCGTCGTTCAACACCTGGCCACCCGGGTGGCCGTGATGTATCTGGGAAAACTCGTCGAGGTCGCTCCTCGGTCAGAGATTTATCGCCATCCACAACATCCGTACACCCAGCTTCTGCTGTCGAGCGTCCCCGTTCCCGATCCTGACGCCCGGCGGGAACGCGAGCTTCCCCGGGGAGAGATCCCCACGGCGCTCAACCCACCGTCAGGATGTCGTTTTCATACGCGTTGTCCCTATGCCTTGCCGGAATGCCGGGAGCAAGAGCCGCCACTGATCGAAATCCAGAGACATCATTGGGTCGCCTGTCATCTGGTCGGCCACAATCACCATTGAGGAACCTCTCGGGGGGGAACACTTCCGGGGAGTCTACTCTCCAGTATCTAGACTGAGCCTTGACATTCCCTGGGACAATCTGAATAATCCAGGCAGCACGTTGTCCAGTCAAGATCACGAAGAGCAAGGAGGTATGAGCATGAACGAAGAGCCAATCATGGAGTCCCCGCCCGAATCGACGGGGACGTCGACAGAGGGTGAAGAACGACGGATGAATGAGATCTCTCGGGTAGCCAATATGTTTTTCTCCCCGGGAGAAACCTTCGAAGACATCAACCGGAAACCCACCTGGCTCATTCCACTTCTCATCGCGCTCGTCTTCTCTCTCGCGGTAGGCGCGCTGTTTCGGACGAAGGTGCTCACTCCAGAAGCCTTCGAGCAAATGACGCGACAACGCCTGGAAGAGGCCATGGAGAGACGAGGAGCTCAGATGTCCGAAGAGGTGATGCAGCAGGCTCTGAAATCCTCCAAGATCGCCTATCAGATGTGGCACGTGTTCACGGTGGGGTCCACGCTCCTGATGCTGGTCGTGATTGCGGGCGTGTATTTCCTCGTGCTCCTGCTCCTTCAGGCGGAAGCGCCGTTCAAAAAGGTCTTCTCCGTGGTGACCTGGTCGTGGATGGTCTATGCCGTGGCCAGTGGAGTCATTGCCGCTATCACCTTGCTTTTGAAGCCCCCGGAGACCATCGATCCCATGAATGTGGAGAGCATTGCTGCGACCAACCTGGCCGCTTTTCTCTCCCGACGAGAGACGTCGCCGGCGGTCTATTCCCTGGCCAGCAGTCTGGACATTTTCTCCGTCTGGTTCCTCATCCTCTTGTCCATCGGGTTCTCCAAAATCTCCAAGAGGGTCTCGGTCAAGAAGGCGGCGATCGCCGTATTCGCGCTGTGGATTCTGTACATCCTGGGGAAAGCGGGGTTTGCTTCCTTCCAGGGCGTGGCCTGAGCCGTTCAGGCTTCGCGCAGCCAGCGAAGGATTTCCGACAGCCCGGGCCGCTTCCCATACATCAAGGATGCGGCCCGAAAAACCTTAGCCGCACCCCGCACAGCGAGCAAGATCCCCACGATGAGCGAACCCACCGAGATGAGGATATCGATGACAGGAACCGAGGTCAGACTGATGCGCAATAGCATGGTCACCGGAGCCGTCAATGGAAAATACGAGAAACCACGAGCCAGCGCCGAATGAGGCGATTCGCTGATGGGGCCGAGAACAAAGAGCGGCACTATGCTCGAGATCGTCCAGACGGCGGCCAGTTGATTGCTCTCCTGAACCGTGCTCCCCAAGATCCCCGTCCCGGCCATCAAACTGGCAAATAGCAGGTATCCGAGACCGAAATAGACGAGCGAGAGGAGGAGCTGTCCCACGCTCACCTGTACGGTGACGACCAGGACCATCGAGGGGACGAGGAGGACGAGGGCATAGAAGGCCACCTGCAGCAGGCCGGCTGCGCCTAATCCCATAATTTTTCCCGCCAATAGTTGCTCCGGCGTCACCGAGGAGAAGAGGATCTCGATCACCCGATTCTGTTTATCTTCGGCCATCCCCTGGAGCAGGTAACCAGAAGAAAAGAAGATGGCCATAGTGAGCAGGATGAACATGCCGAACGGTCCGATCAGCTTGGTGACCTCATCCCACTCACTCTCAGAGGGTTGCACCTCACCCCGTTCGGAGACCTTCATCGACGCGAGGTTCACCGGCCGGAGCACGCGCTGGAGCATTGGCTCGGACACCCGACCTTTCACCAGGCTGGCCCGCAGGAGGGCGTACAACTCGCGCTCTCCAGGAGGATTGAGTCGCGAGAAGAGCCCCTCATCCCGGACGTAGACCGAGACTCTCCCCGTCGTCATATAATCGCTTTCGATCACATAACAGGCCTGGATGCGGCGGCGCTGCAAGTCGGCCAGCGCGCGATCGAGATCTTCATAGGAGGTGAGCTGCGGTCCCTTCTTCGGCCCAAGCGAGGAGGAGGAATCAGAGGCCGCTTCCACCCGCTCGATAACCTTGGCGGCGAGGTCAAAATCGACGACGCCGGCCCGATCGATGACGGCGACCATGCCGCGCTCCTTCGATGACCCATCCCCTGACGTCTCCACGATCATGGGGATGGCCGCGATGGCCAGGAAGAACAACGGCATGCCGATGACGGCGAAGATATAGCCTTTTCGCGTGACGGTGGCTATGAATTCGTGGCGCGCGATGACCAGAATCTTTCTCATAAGCCGAAACTCGATGCCTGGCCAGCTCAATGGACGGAGGCGATGGTCAGGGATTCAACCTTCGGGACGCTCGTCCGTCTCCCCCTCACCTGCCTGGACCACCTTAATGAAAATATCCTCCAGTGGCGTCGTCGCCCGCTCAAATGACTCCACCTCCGCTCCCACCTGGAGCATCCACGCGAGGAAGTCACGGGGCCGCACATCGTCATTCAGGTACACTCTCATCGTGCCATTCTCGGGCACAGCGCGGGCGATGAGCGGACAGCGACGGTAGTCCACCGCAGCGCGAACGAGGACGGCATTATCCGAATACCGACGCTTGATCTCATCAAGATGTCCATATAATACGCGTCGTCCCCGATGAATCATGAACACGCGCTCGCACAGCGTCTCCACCAGTGCCATTTGATGCGTGGAGAGCAACACAGTCTTGCCCGCCGCCGCTTGCTCCCGAATCACGGTGCTGACCATTCGCGTGTTGACCGGATCGAGACCGGTGAACGGTTCGTCGAGAATGAGGATCTCCGGATCCCCCACCAACGTGGCGACCAGTTGGACCTTCTGCTGGTTTCCTTTGGAGAGCTCTCCGACTTTCTTGTCCTTCATCTCCATCAAGCCCAGGCGCTCCAACCAAGTCAATGCGCTCTGGCGCGCTCGGGTGGGGGTCGCTCCTTTCAATCGAGCGAAATATTCGAGCACCGAGAGGACCTTCTGGCGGGTGTAGAGACCACGCTCTTCCGGCAGGTACCCGATCTGTTCTTTGACGCGCTCGGTGAGCTGTTGACCGAAGATCTCGATTCTCCCGGCATCCGGGCGGATGATGTCCATGATCATCCGAATCATCGTCGTCTTCCCCGCCCCATTAGGACCCAATAGTCCAAAAACCTCTCCCCGCTCAACATCGAGCGACACATCATCTACAGCCACCAGCGAATCGAACGATTTTCGCACTCCTCTGAGGGAGATGGCCGTCATCCTCACGCTCCTCTTCGAGGGGACCGAGAATCAGGATATCGACCAGATGTTCAAGGGAATGCCCACCCCACGCCCAGCATCAAAACCCGCTCGGATATCTCCGATGAACATAAGGCGGTGCAAGCTGGCAGCGGCTTCATTTTCATCCCTCGTGGCGCGTTGTTGCCCATGGGCGATCCCCTCGACGTCGAACGTCGCCTCCCTACGACCACCGCTGAGTCGGTGGAGATGATGGGCACGGCTCGCTGAGGGCGACTCACTCATATCGTAACGCCTCCACGGGATCCAAGCGCGCCGCCTTCACTGCCGGCCAGAGCCCGAAGAATAATCCCACGCCGGCGGAGACGGCCAGTCCGGCCACCGGCGCCCAGAAGGGGACATACGTGGGCATAATGGTCTTCAGGATCAGGCTGAGCCCCCATCCGAGGATGATGCCGAGAACGCCACCCAACCCCGTCAACACCATCGCCTCGATCAAGAATTGCCAGGTGATGTTGCTCCGCCGGGCGCCAATCGCTTTGCGGATGCCGATCTCCCGCGTCCGCTCGGTCACCGAGACCAACATAATGTTCATCACGCCGATGCCTCCCACCAGGAGAGCGACGCTGGCGATGGAGATCATGAGCACGAACACGCCGAAGGTGATCTGGTTGATGTCGCGCTGAATCGATTCCGGCGTCGAGATGGCGAAATTGTTGGGTTGATCGGCGGGCACAGCCCGGCGCCGCCGCAATAGTTCGGTGATCTCATCCACCGCCTGGTCAACCTTTCCCGGGCGCGCTTCGGCCAGAATCCACCGCACTTCTTCCTGAGGATACATCTTCTGTAGCGTGAACAGGGGGATGTAGATCACCTTGTTGAGCCCGCTGGAGGATTCATCGCCAGCGAGGAGATTCTCTTGCCGTTCGAGAACCCCGATGATGGTGAACATTTTTTTGTTGATTTCCAGTTGTTTCCCCAGGGGGTTCAGTTGCGGAAACAGCGTCTCGGCAATATACGAACCCACCACGCACACGCGCTGACGATGGAGATTCTCCGAATCAGTGAAAAACCGCCCCTGGCTCACCTGAACGTTGCTCACCCGTTCGTAGGCCGGGAGCGTCCCCTGGACGTCCACGGCATACAACTCCTGATCGCGATAGCGGACGATGCTCAGGCTCTGGAGCGCGGGCAACCTCATGATGGGCACGGCCACGGCGACCGACGGGCAGTATTCGGCGATGGCCAGCGCATCCTCATAGGTCAACGGCGGGCGTCGGCGCTCTTCAGCCGTCGCGCGCCGTAAGCGTACGCCGGGGCTGAATTTATGGATGAAAATGGCGCGGGTGCCAAACGATTCGATCGATCGTTCGATTTGCGATTCGATCCCCACAATGAACGCCACCATGAGCATGACCGTCACCACACCGATGATCACCCCCAGAACGGTCAAGAAGGCGCGCAATTTATTGGCGGCGACGGCGCCCAAGGCCATCTTGAAATCCTCGTAAATCTCCTGCATACGCTTTCACTCGAACCGCAGTGATTCGACAGGATCCAGTCCCGCCGCCCGATACGCCGGATAGACTCCGGAGAACAATCCCACCGTGGCCGAAATCACCAAGGCCGCCACCGTCCAGCCGAGCGGCAGAGCGACGGGCAAGCCTAATTGCCACGCCACCAGCCGTCCGCCCAGGTAGGCGAGCCCCATCCCGATGAGTCCCCCAATGGTGGATAAGGTCACCGATTCGGACAAGAATTGCATCAAGATGTCTCCCCGACGCGCGCCCACCGATTTACGGATTCCGATCTCACGGGTGCGCTCAGCCACCGAGACCAACATGATATTCATGATGACGATCCCGCCTACCACCAGAGCGATGGACGCCACCCCGATGATGGCAATCTGAATCGTGCGCGTCACGCTCTGGTAAAAATTATTGATCGCCTCTGAGGTCAGAATGCCGAAATTATCCGGCTCATGATATTTCAAGTGACGGCGATTGCGCAGAACCACTCGCACCTCGTCGACGGCCTTATCGATGGCATCGGCGCTGATGGCGGCGACCCGAATGGAAATAGACCCCCGGGTCCCGTACAGCTTCTCGAAGGTGGAGATGGGAATGACGACGAAATTATCCTGTGGTTGTCCCAGCATCGTTCCCATCTCTTCGGCGACCCCCACAATGCGGAACGGCAATCCGCTCAGCTTGATTTCCTTCCCAAGGGGATCAATCCCGGGAAAGAACTCCTTGACGATGTCGGCGCCCACAAAACAGGCGGTACGGTTATGTTGCTCCTCTTCTCGAGAAATATATCGCCCTTCGGCCACGTGGATATTGTCAATTTCGACCATGTTATAGGAGACCCCGCGAATGACGACGTCTTGAAGCACCCGCGATCCATACTTCACCGCACCTTGCGTCGACTTCAGGGCGGCGGCGTCCCGCACGTATCGCCGTCGCGGATTGGAGAGAATGGCCTCCAGATCCTCGTAGGTGATGTCTTTGTTCTGCTTGGCTGCCTGGATGAACTCCTCCAGACTGGTGATGAGCCCAAATCGACTCACCAGGAAGGCGTTGGACCCCAAGTCGGCCACCTGCTCTTTGAAGTACGCATTGAATCCTTCCACCAGCATCACCACGATGATCACAGCAGCCACACCGATGATGACCCCGAGGAGCGTCAGAAACGAACGCAGTTTATGGGCCCAAATGGCGTCCAGCGCTATTTTGGTTGTCTCAATGACGCTCATGGATGAAAAATCGTAACATCGATCTTCATAACTCGTCCAGTGAAACGATGTTCGAGGGCCGAGGGTTTCACCTTTTCTCGCCCGGGAGTCAATGGAGAGCAACAGGAGACCCAGGATGAAAAAGAGATTGATCGGGTTTTCGCTTTTGGGTATTATCATAGGGGTCTTGTGAGTGATCAGGGGGAATCGGGCTAGTGAGAGCGTGATATGCACTTATTAGTGATTTTTTTGGCAGAGTCAGAACTGTTGGGAGAAATCTTTCAAGCCCTCCAGCAGATCGGGATCCGGCGGGCGACGTTGGTCGAGAGCGTCGGCCTGCGGCGCGCCATGAGCGAAGAGAACGTCCCGCTGATTGCCTCCCTGCACCACCTGCTTCGCCGCGATGAGTACCCTAATGTCACGCTCTTCATCGTCGTGGAAACCGAGCAAAAAGCGCAACAGGCGATCAGCATCGTCGACGAACTCGTCGGCGGATTGGAGAATCCCAACACGGGCTTAGCATTCACAATCCCTATTTACAATGTGACGGGATTCATTCCCGACTCCGAGCGATCCTGAAAACCCCATGAAAGGCATCATCGGGTTAATTATCATCACCGTCGTCGGCTACCTGAGTGCTCATTTTTTGTTTGAGCGCCTCAGTCGACGCTTCCTCCTCGTTTCGGGGATTGAGTATATTCTGCTCGGCGTGGTCATCGGGCCTCGGGGACTGAACTTCCTCACCCCTGAAATGGTCACGCAGTTGAGTCCCATCTTCAGTCTGGGAGTAGGATGGATCGGCCTGCTGTTTGGGATGCAGGTACGCTTTCGCCGTCTGCGACGGCTCGATCCGGCCTACTTTTGGATCACCCTCATCGAAGCGATGACCACGTTCGTCATCGTAGGGGGATTCTTCGGCCTCGCTTTCTGGTACGGACTGGGCGGCCGCGGCCAATGGTCGATGCTGATCCCCGCCGCTTATGTTCTCGGAACCACAGCCATGGTGACGGCCCCCTCGGCGGTGGCTCTCGTCAAATTGCGTTTCCGCGGCCATCGTTACCACGTGACCCACACCCTGCAGCACGTCATCGGCTTCAACAATCTTCTGGGCATCATTGTGTTCGGCTTCTTGTTTTGCTTCATTCATGTGGGGGAAACCGCGGGCATTCGACCGCTCACCGCCGTGGAATGGATCAACCTCTCGGTCATGCTCGGCATCTTGCTGGGCATTCTGTTCCACCTTCTGGTACGACGCGAGCATGATGAGAATGAGTTGCTGCTGGCGCTCATCGGCATCGTCGTCTATGGCAGTGGGATCGCCTATTACCTCCATCTCTCGCCGCTGTTCCTCAACTTGATTGTGGGCATCGTGCTGACCAACCTTTCGCCCCTGCGCCGACTGCTCTACGAGACGCTGCACTCTACGGAACGGCCTTTCTTCATCATCTTTCTCATCTTCGTGGGAGCGATGTGGAACATCCATGCCGTGTGGGGGTATCTGCTCGTCCCGGCTTATATTCTGGTTCGGATGGCGGCAAAATTTCTCGGTGGCTATCTCGCCTACCTGAGCATTGAAAAGAAGCGATTATTGGTTCCCAACGTCGGATGGGGACTTCTTTCCCAGGGGGGTGTAGCCCTCGCGCTAGTGGTCAATTATCAGCAAGTCTACCAGAATCGGTTCACCGATCTCGTCGTCTGTTGCATCCTCGTCTCTGTGATCATCAACGAGCTGATGAGTCCACGCCTGGCGCGAGATTTCCTCGCCGACCTCGGGGAGATCACCCTCCCTACGGCCGATACTGGGCTCCAGGAACGAACGCCCACGCCGACGAGCCCATCCTGAGCACATCGATCGATCAAATATGCGTCAAATCGTCATCCTGGCACTACTCTTTTTTATCACCTACGCGCTCCAATTCCTCCAATGGGGGAGTGAGAGCGAACTCAATCCCAAATCCATGGCCAGTCTGGGCTTCATCCTCCTCGCCGCCTACGTGGCGGGCGATTTTTTTGCTCGGTTCAAACTCCCCAAGATTTCTGGCTATATCGTTACGGGGATTATCTGTGGCCCCTATGTGATCAATCTGCTCTCCAAAGGGGTGGTCAGCGATCTGCGCGTCCTGGATGATCTCGCCTTGGGATTGATCGCGTTGACGGCAGGCGGTGAGCTCAAACTGACGGCATTGAGGCGAGGCCTGAAGAGCGTCCTGTACATCATCGGCTTTCAAGTCATCGTCGTATTCACCGGCGTCACGGCATGCGTATTAATGGCTCGACCACTGCTTCCCTTTCTTTCCCAGAGCCCGCTCTCGACGACGATCGCCGCAGCGCTCTGCTTTGGCATTACAGCGGTCGCCAAATCCCCAGCCTCGACAATCGCCATCATTACGGAGACCAAAGCGCGTGGTGTTGTGACCGAACGCGTTCTCAGTATCACCGTCATTAAAGACGTGCTCGTGGTCATCGCTTTTGCCTTCATCCTCTCGATCGCCAAACGCCTCTCTGTGGAACCGACCATCGGGCAGGGCGCGGTCACTGCCGTGTTCACTGAGGTCGCCGCCTCATTACTGATGGGAGCCGTCTTGGGCGCTTTGACCGTCTTTTACATCAAGTACATCAACGCCGAAATGCTGTTATTCATCATCGGGCTCGTTTTTGCGGGCACGGCCTTCGCCCATTGGCTGGAACTGGAAGCCATTTTGATGTTCATGGTTGCCGGATTCGTGGTGGAGAACTTCTCCTCCCACGGTCAGGCGCTCATCGAGACGATCGAACGCGCGTCATTGCCCGTTTACGTCGTCTTCTTCGCCATTGCCGGAGCAGATATCAATATACCCGTCCTGCGCCAAACCCTGCTGGTCGCCTCCATCCTGGTGGCCGTTCGGCTCCTCACCACGTATCTGGGGACCTTCCTGGGCAGTGTCCTCGCCGGGGACCCTCCCCCGGTTCGACGTTATGCCTGGATGGGATTCATCACCCAGGCGGGGGTCTCGCTGGGATTGGCCACCATTGTTGAGCAGACCTTCCCGAGCTGGGGCCCTCACTTCAAGACGCTCATCGTCGCTACCATCGCCATGAATCAGATCATCGGTCCCATTGCTTTCAAACTGGCCTTGGATCAGTCCGGCGAGACCGAGGTAGCGCGTGAGCGAACGTTGACTCTGGCCGAACAACCGGCACCCGGACCGTAACCGCTCCTGCCACCACCGAGATCATGAACATTCTGAACGAAAGTCTGGCTTGGACCGTCGAAGCTGATGATGAGGCGAGGAAAAGAGAGACAGTGAGGTCAGCGCTTTTTGAGATGCCAGACGACCTTCCCGACAATATCATCCCGATGAATCGCCCCAAATCGCCGACTATCGATACTGTGACCATGCGTTCCCACGACGTATACGTCGCCCGTTTGTGGCACACAACGCTCAACCCTCTTGATCATCAGGCCATAGACGGGATGCTTGAAGACGATGACGTCACCGGGTCGGATCGAACCGAACAGGAAAGGGATTTTGGACACCACCACAAAATCCCCTTCCTGATAAACCGGATACAGGCTCTGGCCGGTAATCTTAACCAGCTTGATCATGACAGGACCGGATAGACGACCTCTTCCTCCGGCTTGTAAGGGGCCTTGGCGCGTTTGGTGGCGATGCCTTTGGTTTCCCAGAAAATCTCGGCGAATCGATTGACCGCCTGGAGCAGCTCCACGGCCGTCTCCCGGCTCGTCGTTTGCCGACATTTGGAGCCGAGTTTCATGATCTTGTTGGTCAGCTCGTGAAGCTCGGGGTACTTCTGAACGTGTTCGGGTTTGATATAATCGCCCCAGATGATGCGTACCTCATGTTTGCAGAGCTCCGCATGTTGCTCTTTGACGGCAATGTAACGGGCCATGCTGTTGTGGAATTCCATGTCCTGCTGACCGTGTTCTTTGACCAGCTCATTCATGAGATCGATCATGCGGATGACGGTGAGAGCGGCCAATTGCGCATGATGGGGATCATAGATCCCACACGGGATATCGCAATGCGCTTTGGCTCGCTCGAAGGGAAATCGCCGATCCAGTTTCTCAATGAGCTCGTAAATCATAGTGACCTCCTTTTCGGGTGGATGACAAAGCTCCTCGATGATCTCACGTCTCGTCAGCGTGAGCGTTATCATATCCAGATGCCCCATTGTTGTCAAGATAGCCGTCCGGCGTGCCAGTTGAAGGTTGAGAGCCCCCAAGAGGAGGCAGAGAAGGTCTGAGGCACACCCACCGAGACACCGCCCCTCACCCTCACAAACCCTGAAAGGGCGACATAGCTCATTGGCGCGAGCTCGAGGCGACCGACGTCGGGTTGACATACCGGCCCTCGCCGCTCCGGGGAAACGGCCTCTTCCTATCGTCAGCCCGCTACCTCGACAACGAACTCCATCTAGGCTACATTTGTCCCCGATGAGAATGACCGGACGGCATGACATCCGGCGGCCGAAACACGATCGGGGCGGACTGGTGCTACCCTCATACTCTTTCATGAGGGTTGCATGGATCGACTTCGCCAGACTCTTCGAAGAGAAGAAGCGGCCGCGCCGCCCGACGGTGTTCTCCTTCAAATCCAAGCCCATCGCAGGAGAGTGAATCCATGAGATCATCTGTCGTTCGCCACCCACGCTCTCTCTTCACCCTCGGGGTGGCCATGTCGTTGGGCGCCATAATAGGGTGTGGCTCCGGCGCGACCGAAGAACGTGAACCGACGCACCTCTATACGACGGCTCGTGGCGGGGCTTTCCGCGTCGAGGTCGTCGTCAAGCATCTGGAAATTCCCTGGTCGATGGCTTTCACGCCCGATGGTCGTCTGTTGGTTACTGAGCGTCCGGGCCGCGTTCGCCTCATCGAAAACGGAAAGCTGCGACCCGAACCTCTGCTCGTCATCCGCGATGTCGCCCACGTGGGCGAAGGAGGATTGATGGGTCTGGCGCTGGATCCCCAATTCGCTCAAAACCGATTTGTCTATCTTGCGTACACCTATCGAGGTCCCGACGGGTTGGCTAATCGCGTTGTGCGATACAGAGAAGCGTCCGGCCACCTCACCGACCCGCATATCGTCATCGATCACATCCCGGGCGCTCGATTTCATGATGGTTGTCGAATTCGATTTGGACCCGATGGCAAGCTCTACATCACCACTGGCGACGCCATTGAGCGCCAACTGGCTCAGGATGTGAACTCGTTGGCCGGGAAGATTCTGCGTCTCAATCCCGATGGGACGATTCCGGCGGATAATCCCTTCCCCCACTCGCCGGTCTACAGCTATGGACACCGGAATTCCCAAGGCATCGACTGGCATCCGGTGACCGGAGATCTGTTCAGTACCGAACACGGACCGTCGGGCTTCGACGCTCCTGGCGGTGGTGATGAAGTGAACCTCATCGAGGCGGGCAAGAACTACGGTTGGCCGGTCATCCATCATCGGCAGAGGAAAGAAGGAATGGTCAGTCCCCTGCTGGAATTCACCCCTGCCATCGCGCCAGCCGGGGCTTCTTTCTACCGCGGTCATCGCCTTCCCGAATTCACGAACGATTTCTTTTTTGCCACCCTCAGAGGCCGGCACATTCATCGCGTTGTGCTCAAGGCCCCGGATTATCGCACCATCGCATTCCACGAACGCCTGCTTCAAGGGGAGTTCGGGCGTCTCCGCGACGTCGTGGAGGGACCAGATGGCGCGCTCTATTTTTGTACGAGCAATCGCGACGGTCGAGGAAAGCCCCACCCGGATGATGACCGGATCCTGCGAATCGTCCCCGCATCCTGAACCAAGGTCCATGATCGAGAAAAGAGCTCTCCTCCGACTACGTCGACCATTGACCTTGGCGGTCCTCATCCTCCTCCCCCTCTCATGCCAGCCGGCCGATCATCCCCCACCTCATCGCACAACTGAATCGGAGGCGCAAACGATGCACGCCGAGTGGCTCGACGAACCATCGCTTCCGGAACCCCTGACCAATAACGCTGTGGCCGGTCTGACGATAGACGGGACGCTCTACCTGTTCAGTTTCATGGGGCTGGATGCTACCAAAACTCCCGCGGGAATCACCCGTCGAGCCTTCGCATTCGATACGCGGACGCGGCGGTGGACTCCCATCCATCCCGTCCCCGGTCGGCTCGGCCGCATTGCGGCGACGGCACAGGGCGTCGATGAGCGAGTTTACATTTTGGGTGGTTACACTGTCGCTCTTGATGGGCACGAAGTCTCCGTTCCCAATGTGGACATCTATGATCCCCAACGCGATCGATATGACGCTGGCGCCCCCGTACCCGTTCCCGTGGATGACTCTGTCTCGGGCATATGGCGAGACCGCTTCATCTACCTCATCAGTGGATGGTCACAGCAAGACAACGTCCCGAATGTTCAGGTTTACGACACCTAGACGGACCGATGGCAACAGGCGACACCCATTCCAGGCCCGCCCGTCTTCGGACATGCTGGGGGAATCGTCGATGAGACGATCGTGTATTGCGATGGGGTGAGAATCGATCCCACCCGTCATCCGCGATTCGTCATCTCCGATGCCTGCTACCAGGGAGAGATCGATCCCCATGCCCCCTCACGCATCACCTGGTCGCCCCTGCCAGCACATCCGGGCGAACCGAGGTATCGCATGGCCTCCGGTGTCATCCCCGAGGAAGGACTCATCATTTTTGCTGGAGGCACAACTCGCCCTTACAACTACGATGGCATCGGGTACGATGGCATTCCCTCCGAGCCCAGCTCGCAGTCCTTCGCTTATGACGTGCGTCACAAGCGGTGGCTCGTCCTTCCAGATATGCCTTCGCCGAGCATGGATCATCGGGGACTCGTCGGCACTGGACGAAGTCTGTATCTCATCGGCGGGATGAGAGAACACCAGAGCGTCAGTTCCGGAATGCGGCGGATTACGGTGAATGTCAACCAGTCGAAAGAGCGATGAACAGGCGAGGCGAACATTGACCTGAGTGATGAGTAGATTTACAATGCTGTCGAAGAAGCAAGAACTTCGGGGTTGAGAGAGGCCGAGAAGATAAACGAGCGTCGAGTTCGCCCAGTGTGATTTTTCACTCGAAGGATGAGATTCATGAAAGAGGAGGAATGACGTCCATGATGGTGAACATATGGCTCGCTCTCTCCCTGTGTCTCCCGGCCCTGCTCCCCCAGGAGCCGCCAGGACAAATGAGAATGCGGGTGATTGTCGGTTCTCGCTCAGTCCACATCATTCCGGACCGCCCCTCGGCCTTGATAACCTTCACGCTGCCGAGGATGTCGATGTCCAGGGACCGGCTTTTCTCATGTTCAAAGCGACCGGAGTGGATCTGGGATTCGATCGCATCTACCTCAACCCTCAGGTGCCCACTCCCGAGAACCCCATCTGCCAGTTCCCCGTCGATCCCAATGGCCCTTACCTCGTCACCACTCTGGATGGTGTAGTCGGCGGGATGGACAAAGCCGGTTATGCGCTCGTTCGTCCGGGGCTGCTTCGTCCGGGGGTGAATCGACTGCTGATCTGTGAGGACGGGCACGAGGATGATGATGGGCTCTTTGATTCCTTCAGCCTCAGCGAGATCATCCTGGTGTACACGATCACATCCGCACGCTGAGACGCCGCGAGGACTCATCTAAGGTACGGGAGGATGAGATCAATGAAATAGCGCATCGGGGTGGTGATCCTGCTGGCGATGTTCGCCAGCAACGGTCTGGCCGGGGCGGCGCCTGGGCCGACTCAGGAAGAGTTCGCTCAACCGCTCAAGACATTGCGGGATCTCAGGCCTCCAACGATATGAGAACCACACTGCTTCAAGCGAGGTTCTCCACTGGCAGTGGTGGATGAGTGAAGCCGAGGTCGCCACGAGGTACAACCATGCGGAATATCGAGATCCTGATGGCATCCTTCGTCCCCTCTTGTCGAACGGAGGTTGGAAGTGTACAATATGGCCGGTAATGGAGGATGGTGCTGGCGTAGCTCAGTTGGTGTAGAGCGCCTGACTGTGGATCAGGAGGTCCCCGGTTCAAGTCCGGGCGCCAGTACCAGCTATATTATAAATGCTTGCAGGGAGCGCCGAATGGGCGCTCTTTTATTTTGCGTCACAACTATCTCTCGTCGTAACTCCTTTCGCCGTGGCTCACAGCAGAGTATGCCCGCGTCAACTGAGCGACGACATGAATGGCCTCACCGCAATGACCATGATTGTCGGTCAGGCACTCCATCCTGGCCACGCCCTCGATCCTCGAGTGCTACCTCGCCGGTGGCGATGTGAGTGCCATCGCGGGATGGAATTCTTTCCAAGAGGGACAGAGATCAACCAGTACGCACTCCGGACAGAGTGGCTTCCGCGCCTTGCAGATACGTCGTCCATGTTCGATCAGTCGATGAGGGAATGTGATCCACTCCCGTTTGGGGATGATGGCCATCAAGTCTTGCTCCACTTTATCGCGATCGGTATGATGCGTCAGCCCCAGGCGCCGAGAGAGACGCAACACGTGAGTATCAACGACAATGCCAGAAGCGATGCCGAAGGCGTTGCCCAGCACAACGTTGGCCGTCTTTCGGGCCACGCCCGGCAACGTCAACAACTCCTCCATCGACTGAGGAACGCGCCCGCCGAATGTTTCGACGAGCTTTCGAGCCGCTGCCTGAATGCTCTTGGCCTTATTACGATAGAATCCCGTCGGTTTAATGTCCCGTTCTAATTCGGCGAGTGGCACCCGAGCGTAGTCTTCGGCTGTCCGATACTTCTTGAACAACTTCGCCGTCACCATATTGACGCGTTCGTCGGTACATTGCGCCGAAAGAATCGTGGCCACCAGCAACTCCAGTGGATTACTGAAATGCAAAGCCGTCCTCGTGGCCTTCGGATAGGCCTTTTTGAGACGGTTGATGATGTCTTTCACCCGCTGAGCATTCTTGACCTCTCGCACCGGCTTCTTGGCCATGATCACATCTCCTCAGAAGGATATACGGCATCGAAGAACTGTGCTTCATATTCCAGGGCCAACCTGGCCGCCCTTCTGGCGCGAGACCTCGCCTCTTCGGTCTGCGTATGTCGATCAATCAGTCGCTCCTCCGTCTGGAAGTCTACGGCGGGGATATGGTACGCCTCCAGAGTCTCATCTGGGAAACCATAATGCCGTTTCAGTCCATCGTAAAGCGTTCGACAGACGGAAATCCACACGTCCTCAATGACAAAAAAGGCGGTCATATTCTCCTCCGGCGCCCCACCGGCGGCCAGATGGAACAGGTAGTTCGGGGCGGCCATAGCCCCGGCCAAAGGGTGGGAAGCCTCCAAGTCGATTTGTTCCAACCCCAGGGCCCGAGCAAACGTCAGGAACAACCCAATATATTCGACTTCTCGTCGCGCCATGGTGATGAAGAATTCCTTCCCCTCGCGATCCGGAGTGCGAAGGATACTCAAGGCGAAGTAGTCGTAAATATGCGCGACATAATGATATTCCTGTTCGACGAAGACTCTCAACGTCTGTCGAGGAAGTTGACCACGGCGAACGTCCTCGACGAATGGGTGATGCGTGATGCGTTCAACCTGCGGGGAGAGTTCCTCGCGCAATTGCCGAACGAACATCGAACCGTTCATCACACACCTCCTGGAGAATGCCTCTTTTATAAGGAACAGGGCGAATAACCGATTGACCGTGGCCAGCGCGATCTGACGGCGACTCCAGTACCCATTGTCGATAGAGCGTCTCCTGTTTGTCCGTCATCTGGTCCAATTTGACGATATGATAGTCAGTTCGGATTCGCCGCCCGAGAACGACATCGAGAGTGCGGACCATCCCCTTCCGATTGATGGTGAGGACCACGGATTCGCCCGGCTTCTTGGCTCCCAGCCGTTGAGCATAGTTATCGAAATTGACGCGCCATCCATCTATGGCCAGGATTTCATCCCCCACGTACACCCCATATTGGTAAGCCGGTGTATTCGCGACGACCGAGGCGACGACAGCTCGCCCATTCTCATTCCTCAGTCGAACGCCCAAGTAGCCCCTCCTCTCATCAATTTCCGTTCGCTCCAACCGGAGCCCGGCATGGTGGAGAAATCGGTCATAGTCGATCTCGGTCGTCCCGTAGACATACTGTTCGAAGAACTCGCGCAAATCACTGCCCGCCACAGCCTCGCACACGTGGCGAAAATCCTCCTCCGTATATCCCGTGTTGCGCTTCTTATAGAACTCAGTGTAGAGATAACGCATGACGTCATCGAGACTACGAGCGCCGTCGGTGCGATGCCGAATCTCCAAGTCCAGGAGAGCGGCGAGGATCTTACCCTTGTTGTAGTAACTCACCGTGGTGTTCCGAGAATTCTCATCAGGGCGATAAAATTTGATCCAGGCATCGAAACTCGCTTCGGCGACTGACTGAATGAAGCGTCCCGGACGATTTTGCAACTCGGCGATGGCCTGGGCCAGTCGTTCCAGGTAGCGGCCCGGGCCGATGAATCCAGCTCGAAGGAGGAGCCGATCGGCATAATAACTGGTGAATCCTTCGGCGACCCACAACATGCGGGTTGGCGTCTCGCGGGTATAGTCGAATGGTCCCAGTTCGATGGGCCGAATCCGCTTGACGTTCCAGAGATGGAAGAACTCATGAGCTACCAGCGACAGCCAACGCTGGTATGAGGATTCTGGCGAGAAGTCCCAACGGGGATAGCTGAGCGATGCTGAGTTGGCATGTTCGATGCCCCCCCCACCGGAGGACGTCAAATGCACGATGAAGGTGTAGTGTCGATAAGGAAGTTCGCCAAACAGCGCCTCAGCCGCTTCGATGATCCGACGGGCATCGGCCATCAGTCGCTGGGGATCATAGTTCCCCACGCCGTATATGGCGATGCGATGAGGCACCCCTCGCACGGTGAATTCATAGACCGGATGCTGGCCGATCTCGATGGGGCAATCGACCAGCACGTCATAATTGGGGGCTTCAAAAACCCACTTCTCTCCAGGAACGGGATCGAGACCGGTGGAGATGGTATCCCAACCCGGTGCCGGATGAATTCGCAGACGAACGGGGCGATCCAGATAACCGTCCACGTAGACGAACAGGCTGGGACCATTGATGTAGGCATGCGACTCGTCCAGATAACTCTCGCGCATGTTCTCATCAAAGGCATAAACCCGATAGTGAGCGATGATCTGCCTTGCGCCACGACTCTCCACGCGCCACGTCGTCTTATTGGTCTTCCGTACGGGCAGCGTCGTTCCCTGACTATCAGTAGCCGAGAAGGTGGTCACATGACGCGCATAGTCGCGAATGAGGTATGAGCCCGGCGTCCAGACGGGCATGACGAAGTCAACGGTCTGTTGATGGAGCCCGGTGACGGTGACGGTGACCTCGAAATAATGCGTCTGGGGTTCCGGCATTCGGACCTCATATTCGATGCTCGGCTGTGGCGCCGATGCCATCCCCAGAGATCCTCCTCCAATGAGGAGGAGAGTGACAAAGATCAACAAGATCTGTGGTCGATGCCTCTGTCGCTTCATACGCCTCCCTGAATTCATGAGACCTGCGAACTGCTGGCCGACGACCGCAGTCCGGCGATGTGAACCGCCAGGGACATCATTACTTTTACACTGTCCGGGGACGGGCTGGCAATAGTGCGGCCGAGGGAATCGCTGAACATCGCGATGGCTCAGCAACGGATGAAGGATGAGAGATCCTCTCACCGTCAATCGTTCACATGACAACGAGCGGTTCAAGGAGGCTCCGTCCCTTTCAGAGGGTCTTTCATTATGCTACACTTTCGCCCTGACTGGGAGTCTCGCGATGACGACATCGGATCGACACAATCCGGCCGCTGTCCACAGCTTCCCCATTGAGGAAGCGGAACGTTCGGTCGCCCCATGGTTCTCGCTCGCCTACCACGAGCAACTGGAGCGTAAAGAGCAGCGTTTGCGCGAGGTCCTCGATCCATCGCTGACGTCGCTCATCGAACCGATATTACCCAGTCCCCGCATTGTTGGACACCGGAATAAGATGGAATTCTCTTTCGGCTACGATGACGATGAACGGCCCGCTCTCGGCTTTCATCAACGGGGAAAGTTCTGGCGGGTTCAGGATCTGAATCGAAGCGCCTTTTTGTCCGATGCGGCCAACGATGTCTACGCGGCCTTAAAGCAATGGGCGATGCGGACGGGCCTGCCTTTCTACCGGCAGGTGGATAATCGAGGATTCTTTCGCTATCTGGTCATTCGTGAGGGAAAGTACACCGGGGAAGTCCTCGCCAATCTGGTGGTGAATCCCTCGGGCTACGAGGAGCGGGTCGAGGGGCTCGCGGCTGAACTCGTCCAATTGGCCCAACGACTCCCTGCGCTCGCTTCGTTATGGCTCAGCTTTCGGCGATCGGTCGGCGATGCGGCCACTGGCGAAGAGAGCCGCTGCCTGGCCGGTTCACGGCTGATTCACGAGAAACTGCTGGGCCTCACATTCCTCATTTCCCCGTCCTCTTTCTTTCAGGTCAATACATTTGGTGCCGAAGTCCTCTACGAGAAATTACGCCAATTGGTGAGCGAACTCGCGCCGCGCCGAAGGCTGGTCGACCTGTACTGTGGCAGTGGAGGCATGGCTTTGATTCTCAGCCCTCTATTTGACGAACTCATCGGTATTGATTCCGACGTCGAATCCATTGGTTTGGCCAGAGAGAATGCTCAGCTCAACGGGATCAACAACACCCGCTTCATCTGCTCTCGCGCCAAGCAGATCCATCAGGTTCTCTCTCCCCCGATTGACGTCATGGTCGTGGACCCGCCCCGCGCAGGACTCACTCCGAAAGCGGCCAGGAACGTCCTACGCATGGCTCCGCGACATCTCATCTACATCTCGTGTAATCCTCACAGCTTCCGGGAGAACATGCGTTTGTTGCGGCGCCGATTTCAAGTGAAACACATCATTCCCGTTGATCTCTTTCCCCATACGCCGCACATCGAATTGATCGCCAGACTCGATCTGATAGCGGGTTGATCATGTTGGAGAGCACATGAATTCGCGCCCACAACTCAACCAGACTGGTCGTTCACCCGCCAGTCAGAAGATCGCCTTCATCTCCTGGGTGCCGCCCAGAGTGAGACCGAGCCAAGGATAATGATAAGGAGGACACTGTGCCGTTTAAGGTTGGAGAAAAAGTGATCTATCCGGGGCGAGGCATTTGTGAGATCGAGCGCATTTCGACGCAAGAGGTTGATGGTCGAGATGTCGAGTTTTATCACCTCACGTTTCTGCGCGACGAAGCCACCGTGATGGTGCCAGTCGAGAAAGCGGACACCATTGGCATTCGACGCCTGCTCGACAAAGCGGAGGTCCCCAAGGTATACGCCTTCTTACGACAAAACATTCATACTCCCAGTTCTGATTACAAAGTCCGCTATCAACAGAACGTCGACCGACTGGCATCGGGAACGATCTTCGACATCGCTGATGTCGTCAAAACGCTGGTCTATTTGAGTCGCATCAAGAAGCTGTCTGAACGAGAGACGAATATGTTGGAGCGAGCGTACACTTTGCTCGTCAACGAAATCGCCCAGGTCTCGGGGGCTGACAAGGATGAAGTCCAGTCCAAAGTGGATCGCGCATTAGAACAATTTGATGTCGAGGAGTGAGTGCCCCCGCCCCGCCGGCCGCTGTGGTGGTGACGCGATGCCCCGCCCGCCAGGAGAGGAGTGAATTCTCCCTTCCACCCGGCGCTCCTCTCACCCGGTTGAAGGTCCACGCCAGCATGGAGCAATATCCCAGCCACATTGACCCCTCTGCGGATGCGTCGTACAATGTGTCCGGCCCGGTGGAATTCAATCTAACCAAGGAGGAGCATTATGAGGAGGATCACTCTATCCTTCATCGTCAGCATTATCACCGTGCTCTCGGTTTACAACGTGAGTCAGGCTCAAACCCATTTGACGGCCGCCTTGGACACTGCACAAGCTGTACCCGCCCCCGATGTCGCGACACAGCCCACTGGCACGGGAACGTTCACCTTATTGCCCACCTCTTTCCTCGCCTTCAAATTGAGGTTCAATATTACGGTCACGAATTTGAGTGGCCCCATCATTGCCGCCCATTTTCATCACGCTCCCGCCGGTGAAATCGGACCGGTCGTTCGCACCATCACGGACGAGTTCGACGGCCATACGGCATCGGGGATCTGGAGTATCGCCGATGATGAACCGCTCACGCCCGATTTGGTGAGAGCGTTGCTCAACGGCGAGATTTACGTCAACATTCACACGGCCGCCAATCCGGCGGGCGAAATCCGCGGTCAGGTCTATCCAACGGCCGGATTCAAGGCCGTGCTGAACACACAACAAGCCGTCCCGACGCCCACGGTATCAACAACGCCATCGGGGACCGGTTCGTTTGTGCTTCGAGGGACTCGGCGAGGCGTGGAATTGAGCTTTGATATCACCGTCGATGATCTGAGCAGTCCCATCATTGCCGCCCACTTCCACCACGCTCCGCGCGGCCAGACGGGACCAGTCGTCCGCACCATCACCGCAGCATTCAACGGGAATACGGCCTCGGGGACGTGGCGCAGCACAGATGATGAACCGCTCACGCCAGCTCTCCTGAAGGCGTTGTTGAATGGCGAGATTTACGTCAACATTCACACGGCCGCCAATCCGGCGGGCGAAATCCGTGGCCAACTCATCGTCGTCGAGTAGCGCTGGCCCTGGAGGAGATCCTTCGCGTTCGTCGCCAAGAGCATGGGGAAGGGCCCGTGACGAGCGGGTGAATCATCACTCGCTCGTCTCCCTTTGAAGGTCTCACGTTCACTCGGTATCTCGGGCAACGGATAACGGTCTCTTCCCCTTCGACATCGAAAATCCCCGAGGTCTCGCTCGACGCCTCCACGTCCCCATGGAGGCGCTTGACAGCCTCAAGGCCGAGGCGTACACTTAAGTTGAATCTCTGCCATCGCGGTTAATAACACAGTACCCCTTCATCACTCGGGGGAGGAGAGAGGGATCATGAAAATGTGGTCATCCACTTTTCGCTTTTCCTTCACGGCCGGGAGCCTCCTTGTCATCTTCCTGGTGTCGTCTGGTTTCTCTCAGCACCGAACTCTGGAGCAGAGCTTTCAGATTCGGCCTGGAGGTACGATCGAGGTCACCAATCCTACCGGCGGGGTGAAAATTGAAATCTGGGATAAATCTTTCGTCCACATCAGGGCGGAGAAAGTCCATCCGGCCGGAGAACCCGTCTATTTTTCGGACGTCACGTTTGCGGCCAGCGAGTCAACGATCGTCGTTGGTTGCTACCCGGACGATCCAGGGGTTCGCATCGATCTGACCATCTACGTCCCTCATGGCGTTCGGGTGCAAATTGGGAACGATCACGCGGCGGATCAGTCGCCGGGATTCCCACCATCGGCCTCGACGCCCGCGTCCAACGCGCCAGGTCGTCCCCTGCCGCCCCCAACGGCCAATCCCCCCACGAGCATCGCCGGCGACCGCCAGCGAGGCTATGATCAACAGCGTGACGGTGTCGGACCGATCCAACGAGGCGGCGATCGGAAGAATTCAGTGGGAAGCTCTATGGGTCTCGGCGTGCGCGTCATCCCGCCGCTGTCGACGGGATCGGATACGACGCGAGCGCAGGGTCCCCGCTCATCGAGTCGCGATCCATTCGCCGTATTCGATCAAGATCCTTTCTTCACCTCCGATCGGGATCCGTTTGGCCGATCGAAACGCAGACAGCATACACAATCTGGCATGGGATGGCCCGATGTCTCTCGCGACGAGCCCGCTCCCCCTCGTTCACGCCCCGGATGGAACGCTCCCGGTGAACCATCGCCGAGCAACGCTTCTCGTCGAGCGCCCGCCGGGCCCGCCGCGCCCCCGGATGACACACTCGTCCTCAATGGTGATCTCGTCACGCTCAACGTCAGTGTGCGAGACCGGTCAGGTCGAGCCATCTCGGGGTTGGCCAAATCCGACTTCATCGTCTATGAAGATGGCGTTCGACAAGAGATCGCTTTCTTCTCCCCCACCTCGGCGCCGTTCAATCTCGTGTTAGTGCTGGATCTGAGTGGGAGCACCCGAGAGAAACTCGATGTCATCAAGCAGGCGGCGATTCGCTTCATTGAAACGCTCAGCCCGGAGGATCGCGTCGCCGTCGTCGCTTTCACTCGAGAGGTGTATCTCATTTCTCCACTCACTCGCGATCGCTCACTTCTCCGCCAGCGGATCGAGCAGATCCGATCGGCTCGCGGTGGGACAGCTCTCTACGAAGCAATGTGGCGCGTGCTGAGCGACGTTCTGGCCGGGACGCGCGGAGAGCGGAATGCTCTCGTCGTGCTGACTGACGGCGTGGACAATTCCATCAGCGAATTCAATCTCGTCCCCAGCACGGTCAGTTTTGATGACCTGCTCTATCGCATTGAAGAATCGGACGTCATCATCTATCCCATCTACCTCGACACAGAGCGAGAGGTCGTCTACAAGTACCTGGCTGAATCCCCTGAAAGCTACGCGCTGGCGCGTGAGCGGCTCCAGGCCATGGCCGAAGTCACCGGTGGGGTTATGTTCCGCGCCGCTCATGTGCGCGACCTGGATCGCGTCTATCAACAAGTGGCTTCCGAACTGCGCACCGTATATAGCCTGGGGTACTATCCAACCAATAGTCGACGCGATGGAAGTTGGCGTCGAGTACGCGTCAAGGTCAAGGGAAGAAACGTCGCCGTGCGAACCCGCGCCGGATATTACGCTCGATAGGGCGGGCCGGGTACCCCCAAAACGCCACAGTCCAGCAGCATGGGAACCTTTCTCCGCCGTTTCTCTCCCCGTGTCCGGGGCTCTCCACTCCGGTGCTCTACGTCACCACCAACCACTCGATCTCAGAGGAGAACTCGGTACGATCGTCCCATGTTGGGAGAGCTTCGCTGGCCCTCTAAAGCATTCATCGCCTGTTCGAGGCTCGTGGTGATGGAGAGGCGGACTTCCTGGAGCGTATGCCCCAAGCGCTTCTTGTGGTACCTTGCGGCGCTTCCCCGTCCACCTCGTCCCGTCAAGAGTCCGGTTGCTTGACTTTTGGGAAGCGATCAATTATCGTGTAATTCTCTGCTGAGGAAGCAGCCAATTCATCGAACGAATCGTAGCGCGCCGGAGTGGGGTTGAGCGTCCACCGCTCATGTGAAGGGTTCTGTGGAGAGAAAATCTAGCCGGCCGAAAAGCGCGTATGGTCATGAATCGGATCAAAATTCTGGTCGTCGATGACGAACAGGCCATGCGGGAAGTCCTGCAGATGCGTCTTCAAGAGTGGGGCTTCGATGTGCGCCTGGCGGCCAATGCCCTGGAGGCGCAACGCCTGGTGGAAAGCGATGATCCCGACATCGTCATCTCCGATGTCGTCATGCCCGACGTTTCGGGTTTGGAATTGCTCAACAGCCTGAAGACGGGGAATCCCACTCGCCCGGTCATTCTCATCACGGCGCACGCCAATGTCGATATGGCCGTGGAGGCGATGAAGCGTGGGGCCCAGGACTTCGTGACCAAGCCCCTCGACTATCCGAAACTGAAAGCGATCCTGGAGACGACTCAGAGAGAGATCATGTTGCGAAGAAAATCCCGGAGATTGGCCACGCGATTGGAGCGGGGAGCCGGCTTCGGGCCGTTCATCGGCGTCAGCAAACGCATGCGGGAGGTCTATGGACTCATCGAGCACCTGGCAACCAGCGATGCCCCGGCCATTATCACCGGCGAGAGCGGAACGGGAAAGGAACTCGCCGCGCGGACCATTCATCAATTGAGCGCTCGCGCCGACGGTCCATTTATTGCCATCAACTCGGCGGCGATACCGGAAAACCTCATCGAAGACGAACTCTTCGGACATGAGAAAGGAGCGTTCACGGGGGCCACGTCTTCGCGCCCCGGCTGCTTCGAATGCGCAGACAAAGGAACGTTATTGCTGGATGAAATCGTCGAGATGCCCATCGCCTTGCAACCGAAACTCCTCCGCGTTCTGGAAGATGGTCGCGTTCGCCGCTTAGGGGGCAAACATGAAATCGCGTTCGATGTGCGCATCCTGGCTGCCACCAATCAGGATCCTCGCCAGGCCGTGCGTCAGGGACGGTTACGAGAGGACTTGTATTATCGACTGAATGTATTCACCATTGCCCTGCCTCCTCTGCGCGAACGGCGAGAGGATATTCCGCTTCTGGCGCACCACTTCATCACCCTCTTCAATCGGAAGCACGAGGCTTCGGTCGAAGGCCTGCGCGAAGAGACGCTCCAGATGTTGAAAGCCTATCCCTGGCCGGGCAACGTGAGAGAACTGAAGAACGTCATCGAGCGAGCCGTCATCCTGGCCAGGCGCGCGTGGATTGAACCCTCCCACCTCCCCCCCTACATTCAGAGTCCAACCGGCGATGAGCAAGAGACGCTCATCCTTCCCATTGGCATCACGGCAGCAGAAGCTGAAAAAGCACTCATCCTGAAAACGCTCGAACGGGTCGATCATAACAAGGCCGAAGCCGCCCGTCGATTGGGACTGGATGTGAAAACTATTCGCAACAAATTGAAGCGCTACGGCATCGATTCATAAGGATGAAGATCGCTACCAAAATTACCGCGGGATATGGCATCCTCATTGCCCTCATGGTCGGCCTGTTGATCTATCTGGTGTCCGTGATCCACCAGATGGTCTCCATCAACCAGAGTCTCTCGCACATCAACTTTCGCGCCGCCATGACGGCTCTCCAATTGATGCGCGATCTGGATCAATTGGAGAATGACACCAAAAAATTCCTCGTCACCAGAGACCCGGGATATGCCAACAAGGTGACCGAGATGCGTCGTTTGATCATCGAAGATCTTGACATCTTGAGAGCCACGGGCCGCACGGCCCGGGAGCGGGCCGAGATCGAGACGTTCGATCGCCTATGGCAACGGTATCTCCAGGTCGCCGCCCAGTCCGAGCGACGAGTGCGAACTATCGATGGACGGGCGAACGCCATGTCCCCCTCCATCTCCTCCCTGGAATCACTCCGGCTCCAAGCCGACGTTCTCATCCGCGTCACCCAACAGGAAATCGCTTCTCAAGTCCAAAGCGTCGCGGTGGCCGGTGAGCGGGCAGAATTCGTTTCCTGGATGGCCGGGGCCATCGCCCTGGGATTGAGCGTGATCGTTTCACTGTTCATCACCCGATCCATCCTCAAACCGCTCGATCAACTCACCGAGGGGACCCGGGCTTTGGCTCAAGGGGATTTCTCGTATCACCTGGACATCCCCGGCGACGACAAGCTCGCCCAACTGGCTCGAGATTTCAACACCATGACGGAGCGGCTTGGCGAACTCGATCAGATGAAAAAAGACTTCATCTCCCACGTCTCACATGAGCTGAAAGCGCCATTGGCCTCAATGCAGGAGATCACGCAACTTCTCCTGGATGAGATCCCCGGGCCGTTGGCCGAAAAACAAAAACACTTTCTCCGCCTCAATCTTCAGAGCGGCCGGCGCCTCTCGGCTATGATCGGGAATCTCCTGGATCTCTCCCGAATGGAAGCGGGAGTGATGGATTATCAACGCCAGGCTCAGGACATTGTCGGCCTCGTTCAAACGGCGTTGGCCGAGTTCCAGGTCCTCGTGGGCGAGAAACGTCTGCGCCTGGAGACGGAACTCCCCGCCCATGCGCTGACCGTAGAATGTGATGGCGACCGGATCATTCAGGTGATCAGGAATTTGTTGGACAATGCCCTGAAATTCTCGCCGCCGGGTGGGACCATCGGCGTGAGAGTATGGTCGACGCCCACCCCTCCCGCCCACCTGCCCCCATACTGGCGAGGCCGGCTCCCGGAAGTGCCCCCCGAGGAGGGATATGTGCTCCTCGCCATCTCGGATTCCGGACCCGGCGTCCCGGATGCCCATAAGGAGAAGATATTCCAGAAGTTTCATCAAGTGAAACGGGGCCAGAAGCTCTCCGGTCAGGGCGTGGGATTGGGTCTGGCCATCTGTCGAACAATTGTTGAAGCCCATCAAGGGGCTATTTGGGTGGAGGACAACGATGAGGGTGTGGGTGGGAGCACCTTTTATGTGCTCCTGCCAACGCGGTCTGTCCATGAGGAGGTCACCGCCCCCGCCCCTTCTCTGCTCTGACACCGATATGAACGCGAAAGCCCATCCTCTGCTCGTCATCGTGCTGGCATTGTCTGTGGTGACGAGCATGGCTTGCCACAAGAAAAAGCGCGTTCCCACGCCGAACTACTTTCAACGAGCGGAGGCTTATTTTCGGGCGGGCGATTATGCTCAGGCGGCGCGAGCTTATGAAGCTTATCTGAGTCACAACCCTTCTCCTTCAATTCAGGACCGGGCGCTGTTCCGACTCGCTCTTGCTCATCTGTTTCCCCAAAGCGCCGTCCATGACCCCAAGCGCGCCACGGAGATCCTTCATCATCTGGTGACGCGCTTCCCCGAGAGTCCCTACGCCCCAGAGGCTCATCTCATCCTCGGGCTACAAGCTGATGTGAATAACCTCAGAGCCTATGTGAATGAACGGCTCTCCGAGATTCAGCGTCTTCAAAACGAGGTGCACAACCTGCGGTCGGAACTCCACGCCCGACAGAGCGAAGCGAGGCGCTTGCGAGAGGACATCGATCGGTTGCGCCAAGAGGTCGAAATGCTCCGCGCAGAACTCCGAGCGAAAGAGAATCGTCTCCAAGAGTTGCAGAATGAGTTGGAACAGCTCAAGCGAATCGACATAGAGAGGCGCCCCCCGCGACCTCCCGACTCGCCTCGAATCTGATGTCTCATGCCGCCACCTGACAGGATACCGATGCCAGGCGGGCCCGGAGAAGATGCCGCAATTTCTTGCGGGCCTTGTGTAACTGCGACTTGGACGTTCCCGCGCTGCAGCCGAGCATCTCGGCGATTCTCTCGTGCTCATACCCTTCGACATCGTGAAGAATGAAAACGGTCCGATATCCTGGAGGAAGTTGGGCGATGGCCTGTTCCAGCGTGATGCGGTCAATGAGCGAGACAGCGGGAGGGCGCAGCGTCCCTGGATCGCTCAAGTTTTTCAAGTCGCCATCCTCGGTCACTTCCTCCTGTCGTACATACCGCTTGCGCAAGTGCATGAGCACCTGATTCACCGTCAGACGATGAAGCCAAGTGGTGAAGGCTGATGCCCCACGGAAGGTGTTGAGCTTCCGAAATACTTGAATGAACACCTCCTGGGTCAAGTCTTCAGCATCCGCCGTATTGCCGAGCATCCTCAGGCAGAGCGTATACACCCGCCGCCGATGGCGCTCATAGAGCTGTTCAAAAGCCCCAATGTCGCCAGCCGCCGACCGTGCGATCAGTTCCGGATCGGTGAGTTGTATTGCCCGTCCCTTTTCTGCCATCGTCGACCTCCTCAACGTTGGGTTGACCGGGAGGCTTCCTCGCTGGGGGACATCACGAGAAGCCATCCCACGGTCTTCCTTGCAACTCCCATACCACTCAACTGATTCAGCCCATCTTTCTCCAAAGATGAAACTTACGCTACGATCCGCGGACAGCCTCCGGATAGGAAGAGTGAAAATCGAGGAAAATTTCCCCGATTTTTGAACAGCAATATTGGGCAGCTTCACTCGGGAAGAACCTCCCAGGCCCCGCCGCCGAATCCTCGGCGGCGGCATCGCCCAGGATGCCGCCGCGACATGTGCCGCTCGCTCACTGGGTCATGACCAGGCCTCGATTGACCAGGAGGCGAACTTCAACGCGTCGATTCTTCCGGCGTCCCTCTATCGTGGAATTGTCGGCTACAGGGCGGGACTCGCCATAGCCGAAGGGCATCAAGATGCGCCGAAGCGGGATGGAATGGGCCGTGACCAGATAACGTACGACGGCTTCGGCTCGGCGCTGACTCAACCGGCGATTATACTCCTCAGGACCATCGGCTGAGGCAAAACCAGCCACCTCAATGACATATCCACTGGCATGTGAAGCAGAGGCGGCCAATCGATCGAGTTTGTCTTTAGCCCGAGGCGTGAGCTCAGCACTTCCCACAGCGAAGTAGACGGTCAAGACCTGAACGGCCTCATACTCGTCCAGCGCCGATATCCGTTCATTGGTTCGGCGAACTCCCGCCATGGCCGTCTCGGCCGTCTCCCGCACGGCACGCGTCTCTCGCCGCACCAGTTGGAGTTCGCTCCCCAATTGGCTCACCTCTCCGGAGAGCCGCTGGGCGGCGCGTTCCGTCAGCGTGACGCGCTGTTCCGTCGTGGTCAGTCGCTTCTCGGCCTGACCGAGGCGGTTCTCCACAGGTAGGACTCGCGACTGGATGATGCGCGCTACTTTCAATTTATCTTGCGTGAATTTGACCGTCTCGGCCACCAGCGCGCCTTGTTCATCCCCACGTCCCTTCACGACGACGTAGAGCCCAGGAAGGAGATCCGTCGCCTGGTACAGCTTGGGCTGGCGGAACGGATTGAGTTTCTTCTCCTTCACCTTGGTGCTTTCGCTCACCCGCACATTGACCAATCGTCCTTGCTCATCACGAAGTACAAATCCCTCAGCAGTCCGTTCGATGATCACGCCTTTCACCTTCCATTTCTCTCCCGGAGCCACCGGAGCCGCCTGCTCAACATCACCCCGTGTCATCTCAGGAGAGAGTTCAACAGCGGAAACTGGAGCTCCCGATCCGTCGATCAGTGGCCGAGCATCGGTCGAACCCTGAGTCAGCCCAATCAATAGAAAGCCGATCACAAATGCTATGGGTGTTGAACTTCTTTTCATCGGTTCCTCCTTCATAGATGGATATTGACTGACCCGGCCTTGGTGCTCGACCGAGTGCAGCGGGATAGATCTGAAGAAACGCCTCAATCTCATCCCGCATTGAGATGTGCAACTCTCGTGCCACAGAAACTGCGGAGCATATCTTATGCGTTTCCAATCTGTTACCAGCCAGGAGCGGGATGAGCGAGCCGTTGGGGGAGCAACATTCGGGGAAAATTTCCCTGTTCGCGGGCGCTCGCAACACCCGAGCGTCGCTCTCGTCCTATTGGGCCGCAGGCTCTGGAGCGCGCCGCCATCACGACGTCTCGTCTCTCAACACGTAACCGACGCCGCGAACGGTCTGGATCAATTTGGGTTCGAAATCGCGATCGATCTTATTGCGCAGGTAATTGATATACACGTCGATGACGTTGGTCAAGGCATCGAAGCTCTCCCCCCAGGCGCTTTCGGCCAGGATCGTGCGCGACAACACGCGATTCTTGTTTCGCAACAGGCACTCCAGCAGGGCGAACTCCTTCGGCGTGAGGGCGATGTCGCGCCCGCCACGCGTCACTCGTCGGGAGATCGGATCTAAGATCAGGTCCGCCGCCTGCAACTGCAGGGTGAGATCATATTGGCTTCGACGCTGCAAGGCGCGCAATCGCGCCAACAATTCGGCAAAGGCGAAGGGTTTCGTCAGGTAATCGTCGGCACCACTATCGAGGGCCTGGACCTTCACATCCACCGTATCCCGCGCTGTGAGCATGAGGATAGGCGTCTTAATGCCTTGCCGACGGAGATCGCGGCAGAGCTCAATCCCATCACGGGCGGGCAAGGCAATGTCCAGGACGATCACATCATAATCACGCTCTGTGGCTCGATGCCATCCCTCGTCCCCATCGTAAGCCAGGTCCACGACATAGCCTTCCTCTTGGAGGCCACGCTTGAGCGAAGCGGCCATCTTTTTCTCGTCCTCCACGATGAGCACGCGCATAACCTCATCACAGTATAGCACCGGATTCGGCTGAAGGAGGAATAGGTTCGGGCGAAGGTATGCGACGCGCTCTCGACCGCGGGACATCGCCGAAAGGAGGAATGGGGATTTCGGCCAAGAGAAAAAATCGGCTCGCACAACCGCAAACTCAGACGCGCCCGCCCTCAAGTGACTCGTGGTGATGACGATGAACTGCCCGAACGCGATACACCACTACGGGCCCGGATGCGCCCGCACGCGAAGAGCCGGGCAGTGATGTCCGACGCGGGCTGGTTCAAGACGAAGGCTCCTGTCACACTCGACAGCTCAAAGCGGCAGGGCGGCGATCAGTCCCCCTCTCCTGCGACTCATCCGGTCACGGCGCCCCGAGAAGCCGATGAGACGAGCCGGGCATACTTGGCCATGACGCCCGTCGTGTACCGGGGAGGCGGAGGCGTCCATCGATCCAATCGAGCCTTCAATTCCTCGTCTGGGATCTCCACGTCGAGCCGGCGCTGCGGGATGTCGATGACAATGATATCCCCATCGCGGAGCGCGGCGATCGGTCCTCCAACAGCCGCCTCGGGAGCCACATGACCGACCATCAATCCATGGGTTGCACCGGAGAAGCGCCCATCGGTGAGAAGAGCGACCGATGGACCGAGTCCCGCGCCCTGAATCGCTCCGGTCACGGCCAACATTTCGCGCATTCCCGGGCCCCCTTTCGGTCCCTCATATCGAATGACGACGACATCCTCTGGTTTCACATCTCCTCGCTGGACGGCGGCGAAGGCATCCTCTTCACAATCGAACACCCGGGCCGGGCCTCGATGATACTGCTTCCGTTTGCCGGCGATTTTCAGCACGCTTCCTTCGGGTGCCAAGTTCCCTTTCAATATGACCAATCCACCGTTGGGCGAGAGGGGATCCGAGAGTGGACGGATGACCGTTTGTCCCGGCGTCTCCTCTGCAGCCCGCGCTTCCTCACCAATGGTCCGGCCGGTCACCGTCAGGGCCTCCTCGCTGAGGAGTCCCGCTTCTAACAACCGCCGAGCGACGACGCCGACTCCGCCGGCTCGATAGACATCGTGGGCCACATAGCGTCCCCAGGGCTTGAGATCGGCCAGCAGCGGTGTACGAGCGCTGATCGTATCGAAATCGTCAATGCTCAACTCCACGCCCGCTTCGTGGGCCACGGCCAACAGATGCAATACGGCATTAGTCGATCCCCCGGTGGCCGCTACGGCGGCGATGGCATTCTCAATCGCCGGCCGGGTGAGAATGTGATGGGGCCGGATATCGCGACGCAACAGTTCCATCACCAGTTGCCCACACTGGAAGGCGACCTCTTCCTTACGTGGATCGGTCGCCGGAACCATGGCGCTCCCCATGGGCGAAATACCCATCATCTCGAATGCGGTGGCCATGGTGTTGGCCGTGAACTGGCCCCCACAGGCGCCCGCTCCCGGGCAGGCGGCGCTCTCCAATTGCCGCAATTCGCTCTCGGTCATCTGCCCGGCAGCACAGGCACCCACGGCTTCGAACACGTCCTGAATAGTCACATCTCGCCCCTGGAACTCCCCGGGGAGAATCGATCCGCCATAGAGCATCAGTCCCGGAATATCCAATCGAGCCAGCGCCATCACCGAGCCGGGGATCGTCTTGTCGCAGCCCGAAATGGTCACCAGAGCATCGAACAGATGGCCTCGAGCGACCAGCTCGATGGAATCAGCGACCACTTCTCGACTGATGAGCGAGGCTTTCATGCCTTCGGTGCCCATGGCCACCCCATCAGAGATGGAGATAGTGTTGTACTCGATGGGCGTCCCACCGGCAGCGCGCACGCCTTCCTTGACTTTTTCGGCCAGCCGCCGATGATGATAGTTACACGGCATCACTTCGATCCAGCAATGAGCTACGCCCACCAGCGGGCGCGCCAGATCCTCATCGGTGAATCCAACCGCTTTGAGCATCGCTCGCGCCGGAGCTCGGCTGGGTCCTTCGGTGAGCACATGACTGCGATGTTTCAATTCCATATCTCCCTCCACCTCTACTGCCCCCTTCTGCGAGGCCCGAACGTCGCCTCCGGACATTCAAGGCGTCTTCGAGATCCCATGGTCCATACTCCTCTGGCGAACCGGCATTGTCTGAAGCGGCCGCCGAGGGACTCGACGATCGTCGGTTAGGACGCGCCCAGAAATCAATCTCCTGATCCTGGGGAAGCCACCGCCGTCTCTTTCGTCGGGGTCTCAGTCTTCTGTTCCGACGATCGTCCCTCCTTGAGCCATCCCATCATCTTCCGCAACCGTCGTCCCACCTCCTCGATAGGGTGCTCCGCCTCCTGGCGGCGATAGGCATTGAAGCTCGGTCGCCCGGCCTGATTCTCCAGAATCCACTCGCGAGCGAATGTTCCATTTTGAATGTCTGTGAGCAGTTTTTGCATCTCCGCTTTCACGCGATCATCGATTACCCGCGGGCCGCGCGAATAGTCCCCATACTCGGCCGTATCGCTGATCGAATAGCGCATATAACTCAAGCCGCCCTCATAGATCAAATCGACGATGAGCTTGAGCTCGTGCAGGCACTCAAAGTAGGCGACCTCGGGCTGATAGCCGGCGTTGACCAGCGTTTCGAATCCGGCCTTGATGAGGGCCGACACCCCTCCACAGAGGACGGCTTGCTCCCCGAAGAGATCGCTCTCGGTCTCCTCCCGGAAGGTGGTCTCGATGACGCCCGCTCGCGTACATCCGATACCCCGAGCATAGGCTAAAGCGGTCGCTTTGGCTTGACCGGTGGCATCCTGGTGGACGGCCAGCAAAGCGGGTACGCCGACTCCTTCGACGAACAGTTCTCGCATGCGGTGACCCGGTGCTTTGGGCGCAATCATGGAGACATCCACGTCCGACGGAGGGACGATCTGGTTGTAGTGAATGTTGAATCCATGAGCGAACATCAACGTTTTGCCCGAGGCGAGGTGATCTCTGATGCTCGTCTCATAGACCTGACGCTGCACCGGGTCGGGCACCAGCATCATGATGACGTGCGCTCGAGCCGCCGCCTCGTTCACCGGAGCCACGGTCAACCCTTCAGCCTCTGCCTTCGCCCACGACCTGCTCCCCGGATATAATCCCACGATGACCTGAACGCCGCTATCACGAAGGTTCAGCGCGTGAGCATGTCCTTGACTCCCGTAGCCAATGATGGCGACGGTCTCACCTTGAAGTCGCGAAAGATCTGCATCGCTGTCATAGTAGACATGAGCCATGACGTTTTCCTCCCGACGTATTTCTCCTTCACGGCCTGAATTTCTCTCCCGAGCAAAGAACGGCGCCGTCCGATCGGGAACCCCGCGCCAGTCACGATGATCCCCCCGTGGCCGTTACCCGATGAGGGCTGGTCAGTCCCCGAGCCATCGCTACGGCACCCGTTCGCGCCACTTCCTCAATCTCGTATTTTCGGAAAAGCTCGATGAACGCCTCGATTTTTTCTGTATCGCCGGTAGCCTCGAAGATATACGAGTCCGACCCCACATCGATGACGCGCGCCCGGAAGAGCTCGGCTTCTTTGAGGATCTCCATCCGCTGTGACGGATCGACGCGCACTTTGAGCAAAACCAGTTCCCGCTCCACCGTCTTTCCGTCAGAAAGATTGGCCACGCTGATGACGTCGATCATCTTGTCCAATAACTTCAGAAGATGCGCTACCACTCGAGGTTCGAGATTGACGACCATCGTGATATGTGACAGCGTCGGATCATCGGTCTTGGCCACGCTCAGGCTTTCAATGTTATATCCTCGAGCGCTGAACAATCCGGCAATCCGCGCCAATACCCCGGATTTGTTCTCCACCAGCAACGAAATCGTCTGATTCATCTCGCCATTATGTCAACTGAAAGGTTTTGGGCGACTTGTACTGTCCCTCGATCATCTCCTTGATGGATGCCCCGGGCGGGACCATCGGATAGACGTTCTCTTCGGGCGCCACATGGACATCCAGCACGACCGGGCCGGGAATAGAGAACGCCTCTTTGATCGTATCGGCCAGGGCGGCGGGCCGGGTGACGCGATAGCCGACGATACCGAACGCCTCGGCGAGCCGCGCGAAATCGGGCGAGAGACTCAAATCGACTGCCGAATAGCGACCATTGAAGAAGATCTGCTGCCATTGGCGCACCATGCCCAGATAGGCGTTATTCACGATGACGACCTTGATGGGCAGCCGATGCTCCGCCACCGTCGCCAATTCCTGCATGGTCATCTGGAAGCCGCCGTCTCCGACGATCGCCACCACCAACTGATCGGGCCGCGCCATCTGGGCCCCAATGGCCGCCGGAAACCCAAATCCCATGGCTCCCAGACCGCTCGATGAGAGCCACGTTCGCGGTCGCTTGAAGCGATAAAACTGTGCCGCCCACATCTGATGCTGCCCCACATCCACGCTGATGATGGCATCGCCCTGGGTGACCCGCGCGATCTCTTCGATCAATCGCTGCGGTTTGATGACCTCGTCATCATCATCGTAACAGAGGGGATGTTCCCGCTTCCACTGCTCAATCTGGTCGAGCCACGCCCGGCGCTCACGATGCCACTCTGGCGGCATCTCGGCTCGCATCTTGACGAGGTGGGGTTTCAATTGCTGGAGCACGAGTTTGGCGTCACCGAGGATGGGGAGATCGACGGGAACGTTCTTGTTAATCTCCGAAGGGTCGATTTCCACATGAATCTTCTTGGCGTCGGCGGCGAATTCCTCCAACTTGCCGGTCACCCGATCATCGAATCGAACGCCAATGGCGAATAACAGATCAGCGTGAGAAATCGCCGTATTGGCATACCAGGTGCCGTGCATGCCCAACATGCCCAGTGACAAACGGTGTACGGTGGGGAAACCACCGATGCCCATCAGCGTCGTCGTCACCGGGATCTCGGCCAACTCGGCTACTTCCAGCAACTCAGCCGACGCCCCCGAGGTGATGATGCCACCCCCAGCATATACCACCGGTCGTTGGGCTTCCATGAGGGCCCGCGCCGCGGCTTCGATCTGGTGCGGATCAGCCTCCACGACCGGTCGATACCCCCGGAGTGAGACCGTCTCCGGATACGAGAATTCCGCATCGGAGAGCAATAAATCCTTGGGCATATCCACGAGGACCGGCCCGGGGCGGCCCGTCGAAGCAATATAAAATGCCTCCTTGATGATTCGCGGGAGATCCTCGGTCCGCCGCACCAGATAGTTATGCTTGGTGCATGGCCGAGTGATGCCGACAATGTCGGCCTCCTGAAAGGCGTCGTTCCCAATGAGATGGGTGGGGACATTCCCGGTGAAGACGACCAGCGGCACCGAGTCCATGTGCGCGGTGACGATCCCCGTGACTAAATTGGTCGCCCCCGGACCCGAGGTGGCCAAACAGACGCCTACCTTCCCCGATGCCCGCGCGTATCCATCTGCCGCGTGCGCCGCCGCCTGCTCGTGACGCATCAACACGTGCTTGATGGGCGCATCGTAGAGTTGATCGTAAATCGACAGCACGACGCCCCCGGGAATTCCAAAGATGACCTCCACGTTCTCTCTCAACAAACACTCGACGAAAATCTGTGCTCCTTTCATCCTCATCTCGCTGTCTCCCATCGCGAATTCCCCGCTCTCCCACACACTCAATCAATAATGAAAAAGGCCATTCTCCGGTTCAGCGGATCATGGCCTTTTTCACCCTACTCGTCTTGGCAACCGGCCATCATCCGCTGCCCTCGATGACGAGACCAATTACGCCCAAATTGTCGCCTAGGGCAGTCCAAGAGAGGCGGCGTACAGTTAGGCTTGAGCCAACCAACGAAGCGGATCGAGGCCCGAAGATACCCCACTCCTTCCTCCGCGCCCGATGCGTTATCTGTCCTCTTTGTGCTCTTTCTCGTGCCACCTGAGGTCAGAAGTGTATCAACTTCTTCCGAATTTGTAAAATTGATTGTTTTTTAGATGAGATTAATTTCGTTTATAAAGAGTGGCGAGTGCCCGGAGAGGATGCTGGTGGCCTGAGATCAATGGGTGAGTCGAATATCACCGCTCACTGTTTTGATGTAGATGGTGGGGGGACCACCTTGACCGATGGTCCCATGAGCTGATTTGCTGCCGAAACCGCGTTTGAGCAGCAGGTGGATATCGCCACTGATGTCGATGTCCCCTGTTGTGGTGAACACGCTCACATCGGCATTGAAGGGGGCGAGACAGCGAATGGCGATGTCGCCGCTCACCGTCTCGAACGTGGTGTCCTGCTCGTCAGCCCCCTCGAGGAGTTCCGCCTGGACATCGCCGCTGACCGTTTGGACCTTGACCGGACCTTGAATGCGTCCGAGCACCACATCGCCGTTCACGGTTTGAACGGAGACCTTCCCTTCAACACCCTCAATATGCACGTCGCCACGAACGACGCTGATCCGATCGATGTTGACCTGGCGAGGCAATTTAATCTCCTGGTAGTCGATGTGCGCCCGGGCGCCGGAAGGCCGTCGCGTTCGAATGATGACGGTGTTCGGGGTAGAGGTATCGACCTCGAGAGTCACCTGCGCCCTCTCGCGAGTCGAGCCCAGGTGCTTTCTCGCCTTGATGGAGACGAGATCCTTATCCCATGTGGAGATCTTGACGTCGCCGATGTCGGCAAAGAGGGCGAATGTCCCGCCGGAGGTGAGTGGGATCGTTCGGGTGATCGCGTCTGGCACGGTGGAGGTCTCGTCCAGACCGCCAATGGTGATCTTCTTGCCATCTTTGATGATTTCGATCCCTTCAGCGCCTTCGGTAATCCGAATGCCTTTCAGTTGGCTCACTCCTCGATACAACCCGTATCCAATGAAACTGAAGGCGAGCAGAAGGCAACCGAGCACACATCCCAACACCCAGGGCCAGCGGCGCTTTCGCACGGACTCGGTGGCCACTTCCATGGATGGCGATTCGGGAGGGATATAAGCCGGTTGTGTGGAGCCCGTGGGCCGCCAGCGCGTCGGAGTAGTTGCGGGAAACGGCTGGGTCCCGGATTCTTCGGAGGAGAGTGCGCCCGTCGCCGTGCCACAGAAACGGCAGAACCGCATTCCGGGTAAGATCTCAGCACCGCATTGCTTGCAATGATTGGCCATATGTTGTCCTATCGGCGATTGTTGCCTTCCATGGTGTTGCTCATCGTCCGTTCATTTGTCTAATACGCTCTCGGCCAGAAGATGTTTCTGGATTTTCCCCGTAGCCGTCTTGGGGAAGGCTTCGACGAAGAACACCTTACGAGGGCATTTGAAATCGGCCAGGTGCTCCTGGCAATAGGCGATGACGTCCTCTTCGGTCCAGGTCTCGCCCTCCTTCAAGATGAGACAGCAGGCCACCTCCTCGCCCCAGATCTCATCGGGCAATCCAATGACTGCCGCCTCTTTGACCTTGGGATGGCGGTAGAGGACTTCCTCGATTTCCTTGGGATAGATATTGACGCCGCCCCGGATGATCATCTCTTTCTTCCGCCCGACGAGATAGAGAAAACCGTCTTCATCTCGATAACCTAAATCCCCTGTGTGGAGCCATCCTCCCCGCAAGGCCTCGGCCGTCGCCTCGGGATTCTTGTAATAGCCTTTCATCACATTTCGTCCCCGAATGAGGACCTCTCCAACCTGACCCGGAGGAAGCTCTCGATCGTGATCGTCCACGATTTTGATCTCTTGACCGGGAAGGGGCACGCCCACCGAACCGATTTTCCGCTCCCCCTCAATGGGGTTGAGGGTACTGGCACAGGTTCCTTCGGACAGCCCATATCCTTCGATGATTTTGGTGTTGAACTTCTTCTCGAACCGGGTGAGAACCTCGACGGGCATCGGCGCCGCGCCGCAAATGCACATGCGCAGACCACTGAGATCATAGTGCTCGGCCTCGGGCGCATGCAGCAGGATCGAGTACACGGTGGGCACGCCGCTGAATGTGGTCGCCCGATAGCGGGTGATGTGATGGAAAAAGGTCTTCGGCGAAAACCCCTCAGTCAGGATGAGGCTCCCGCCCGCCTGCAGCGGCATGAGAATGGTCACAACTTGACCATTGACGTGGAACAGCGGCAGGATGCACATGGCTCGCTCATCCGGCCCCATCCTGGAGACCATCACGCCTTGCTGGCTGTTGACGTAATAGTTCTCGTGCGTCAACACCACTCCCTTGGGCTTCCCCGTCGTCCCCGAAGTGTAAATAATGCCCATCTCGTCTTGCGGGAGAATCTCCACCGGAGGCTCGGATGCTGGAGCCTCGAGAAGTCGTGAGAAGGGGATCACCTCCTGGCGCTCCGGCTCGCCGATGACTACCACGTGTTGTATCTTCGGACAGGTCGGCCGGATGGCCTGGATGAGCGGGAGGAAGGTGTCTTCGGTCACGATCACAGTGGCATCGGAATTCTCCACGATATATTGTACTTCCTCTGCCTTCAGACGGATGTTGATCGGGACGAGCACGGCGCCCACCTTGGGACCCCCTAAAAACACATAGACGAACTCAGGGCGATTGGAGAGCAAGAGACATATCTTTTCTCCTTTTCTGATGCCCAATCGAGTCAGGCCATTGGCCAGTCGATTGGTGATCTCGTCTAATTGGCGGTAGGTTACTTCCAGGTCGTGGAAATAGAGGAAGACCTTATCCGGTCGGTTCTCGGCTTGTCGGCGAAGCAATGCGGGGATGGTCTCTGTGATCTCTTCGGATGACGCCATACCTGTTTCTCTCCAGGGCGTCCCTCCCTCGTGAAGGGCGAGGAGAGGTCTCGGCGCCCGCATCGCTGGTCGTCAGCCCCCGTAGAGTTTCACGTAGAGAATCCCGTCGCGGTATTCGGTGCTCACGCGGGTCGCATCAATGCCGCATGGGAATTCGACGATGCGTTCGAAGCGGGAGTAAGCCATTTCCAGCGAATAGTAGCTGAAGCCCTGCTGGAGACTGGTATCGCGACGCACGCCGCTGATGTGCAACCGGTTACCGCGAATGGCCAGGCGCACATCTTCCTGGCGAACGCCGGCCAGCTCTATTTTCACCAACCATCCCTCGGGCGAGCGAAGGACATCAGCTCTCGGCTGCCACGCCTGTTCTTCGGCCCAGGCGCCCATAGGGTGGGCGAGAAATCTCCACGGAGCCTTTCTCATCATCTCTTCTCTGAGTCTCCCTGGCAACAGGTGAGGATCACATGAAGCTCCTCACCGCTTCTTCCTCGTTGTTGAAAATGTCAAACACCGAGAGCAGCTTGGTCAACGTGAGGACATCCTGCACACGATCGCTCAAATTCATGAGCTTCAACTGCCCCCCATGCCGCCGCACAGTGGTAAAACTGTACACCAGCGCACCGATGCCCGAGCTATCAATGTAGTCCACCTTCTCCATGTTCAAAAGGATCTTGTTCCGTCCGGCGTCGAGTAATCCTTTGATCGTATCCCGTAATCGCGACTCCTCATCGCCGAGCCGGATGGACCCATCCAGATCGAGAATAGTCACCTCATCGATTGTCCGCTCTGTAATGGTCAGCATAGTTTCTTCCTCCCAAAAGCTCCTTTACCACAACCAGCATTTCACGGCATCAATAGTACACCACGGATCGGCAGCTCTGTCAACAAAACGAAACGCGCCCCTCATTCGCGGCGAGAGGCCGCGTTCCATTCCCCCCCTTGACCCGAGACGCGAACGTCGGTCAAGCGCTGGCGAAGAAAGTCTCGCGCCGCTTGCACATCGCGTTGTACGCGCTCCAGCGTGGCCCCGGTCACCAGCGATACCTGCTCCAGAGTGAACCCTTCGATCATGTGGAGGACGAAGGCGTCGCGCCAGCGTTTTGGCAGGAAAGCGATCATCTGGTCCAAATCATATTGTAACTGGCGTTGGGCCGCAATCTCTTCTGGCGATCGGGTATGGGGATCGGCCACGATATCCTCCACCCGCAGATCTTCGTCGGGCTGGTACCAATAGTACATCTCGTCCTCGATCGCCGCCCCAGCGCGCTCGGGCGGCACTCTGGCCACCTGTTGCTCCACGCGCGCCTCCTGGCGTCCCATCTCTCCGCCACTCGTGTTGTTTTGCCAAACCTGAGCATCGAGGACATCCTTGGCCAAGGTGATGAGCCAACCGGCCAGTGATAACTGTGGTGGGCGCGTGGCATATTCGGTCAATGCCCGGACGACCGTTTCGTCCACGATATCCTCGACGCGCACCATCCCCGCCGAGAGTTCTCCAGTGGACAGAAAATACCCGATTTCGCGCTCCACATACTGGGAGAGGCGAGGTAACTGGCGATTGATGGCCTCCCGGAGATCCTCGGCGGAGTTCTCCTCCGCTTCACGGGGAGGAGCGGCGAAAGGCGGCTTCGGCGTCGGTTGCCCCAAATGAGGCTGACCGAGTTGGTGCTCCAGCGCTTGGAAACCGATACGGAGCAACGTCTCGATCTCCGTCCCGCGTTGCTTGATCTGAAGAGCGCCTTGAGGCAGTTTGAGAATCAGCGTCAATTCAAAGGGCTCCTTCGCCTCGCTGCGGGTAACGCGTCCCTGGAGCGACGCCGCCGAGAGGTGTAAACGCGCCATCCGGCGCTCCAGGCCCTGGAGGTGCCATCGAATCAACTCTTCAATCGATGGGGATGGCCGGTACCGATCGAAATGCCAATGAGATTCCATGACCCGTCCTCCTCTGTCACCACATGACCTCCCTCGATGCTCACCGCCACATGCCCGAGGTGGACATCGCTCTTACATCCTAAATCAGATGGCCTTCATCCGGCAAGTCATTTATTCCGAGATGCGGCCTGTCATGTTCACCAATTTGGCGGCATTTACGAGGTCTCTGCCCGAATGCTACACTTAAACCTTCGAGGAAGAGGATTATGCGGAGACTCAATGCCTGTTTTTCCATAGCCATTGCTCTCATCTTGTGCGCGTTATCGACGGCTCGGGGAGCTCAATCTGATGAAGATGTCATCGACGTGCGTCATTATCAGATTGATGCGGCCATAGATCCCGAAGAGTCGATGTTGAAGGCGATGACCGTGGTGACCGTGAAGATGCTCGCTCCGAGCCGATCGGTGGTTCTGGAAATGAACGGCTCGCTGACCATCTCCAAGGTCCTCAATGAGGAGAATGAACCGCTGGAGTTCATTCAGGATCGCATTGATCGACTCGACGTCCGAGTGGACCTTGGCCGGCCAGTGGAAGCGGGTAAGGAACTGAAGCTGACGTTCGAATATGCCGGTCCACTGACCACTCCAGAGGGGGGGCCCATTGCGGATAAGCGATTGGCCTATATCGGGCCGGAGGGGTCCTATCTCTTCTATGCGGCTCGTTGGTTCCCGTTTCACAAATACGCTTCGGACCTCGCTACTTACGAAATCCACCTGACCGTTCCCGAGGGGTTGACGCTGGCCGGTTACAGTGAGTCGGCATTGACGGCCAAGCCGGTGAAAGATGGTCGCGTCATGTACACGCTGGTGAGCCGCACCCCGGTGTTACCCGGATCATTGGCCGTGGCCAATTACATCACCGAGAAGCTCCTCTCCCCCAGCGGTTACACGTTGGAATTCTTCGTCAAGCCGGGCGACGAGGGTCACATCAGCCGCTTCAGCCAGCCCATCAGCAAGATGCTGGAAGTCTATAGCACCCAGTTTGGTCCTTACGCCTTTGGACCTCGATTGCAAATTGTGGAGATCGACGACGAATCGCTCGATTATTACTCGGCGCCCGGGACCCTCTTCATTGCGCCGCGCATTTTCACCGAGCAGGTTCCCTTGGATCTCTCGCGGTTGGCCAGAGAGGTCGCCTATCAATGGTGGGGACAGGCCGTAGCCCTCAAGAGCTTTGACGACGCCTGGCTCTCGCAAGGCCTGGCTCAGTACAGCGCGCTGCTCTATCGCCAGGAAACGAGTAGCGCTGCCGAATTTGAGCAGGCCTTGCGAGAGACGATGGAGCGCGCCCTCACCTTCGAGTCGGTGGCCTCGATCGCGCGCGCGCCAGCAGAACTTTATGATCTCTCGCCGAGTTATATCTCCATCGTTTATTACAAAGGGGCGTTCGTATTTCAGATGCTCCGAAATTTGATCGGTGAAGACAAATTTCTCACCCTGTTGAGAACCTACTACCACACCTATAAAGGGAAGAACGCCTCCATCCCCGATTTCGAGGCGCTAGCTTCGCAAGTCGCGGGCCGCAGTTTACGCACGTTTTTCGGCCAGTGGGTTGATTCGACCGGCGTCCCCGAATTCCGCGTCGAATATCTCATTCTGCGCACGAAAGACGAAAAATTCAAAGTGCGTGGCACGCTGAAGCAGAACTTCGATATCTTTGACATGCCCGTCGACCTTCTGGTGCGGACCAAGGACGAGACCAAGAAGATCACCGTCCCTCTCAAAGGGACGGAAGCCCCATTTGAGGTTCTCACCGAGAGCATGCCCCTGGAAGTGATCGTCGATCCCGATAACAAGATCCTCCATATCTCGGAGAGCATCCGCCTCAATGTCATCGTTCGCCGCGGCATCGAGCACCGGAAGAACCGCGAGTATCCCGAGGCCGAACGGGAATTCCGCGCCGCGATTGAACTCGATCCACTCAATTCCTGGGCCCATTATAATCTGGGATTGCTCTATTTCGAGCAGCGGAATTACCAGCGCGCTCTTGATGCCTTCAACGACGCCATCAATGGGGACCGCCGCCCCTCCTGGGTCGTCGTCTGGAGTCACATCTACCGGGGCAACTGTTGGGATGCCCTCGATCAGCGCGAGCGGGCCGTCGCCGAATACAAGAAGGCCATCGAACTCGGCGATAATTACAATAATGCCCAACACGTCGCCCAGCAATATTTGAGTAAACCGTTCCGGCCCGAGCGGTGAGGCACGGGAGTCGCCAGCCACTCAGGCAGCCATGGCGAAAGATGAGGACTCAGTGGTCCGTCTTCCCGCGCGCTGGCGGAGTCGGACGCGAGGATCTCAGCCGCCGGAAGATCGGATGCTCGGGGTCGCTGATATCAATGAAAAACGACCACTCCCGCCGTTGGCCAGTCCGTCGCTCATAGCCATTCACCCGGAATATCCACGCCCGATCCCGTCCCCCGCGAAGAATGGGGAAAACCCCATCGATGCGCTTCCAATAGCTTTTATAGGCGTGGGCGGCCACATCCCAGACGAAGAGCCGGAGTCGATGAAAATCGGTTCCCGGAGTCGGTCGATGCCGGTGGCGCTCCAACACGAGGTAATGTGTGACCGGGCCGATATCCGGATCCTCAACCTGTCCCAGGGCGAACCATCCGACGATGCTGTACACATCCTGGAAGTAGACCAGCCGCGGAGGGATATCCAAGTCAACCAGATCGGCATACACCCATCCGGCCTGCACGAGTGAGGATGGCGACAAGCGCACTTCGTACCACTCATCATATCGAGGCGCCTCCAATGCCTCCGAGGAAGAGGTCGATGGTCCGAACTGGCCGGAGGAACCCTGTTTGGGGATGAGTTGATTGCTTCCTTTGAGCGTCTGCTGACGATTCACGATCTCGACGGGAGTGCCTCCGGCCATCACCATGATCACATTCTCATCGGAGGCGCGCCCCGGCGTGATGCGCAGCCTGGCCGGCCCGGACAGGTGCCCCTTGGCCTGGGCGGGGATGTGTTGGAGTTCTCGGGCCAGCGCCCGAGCGCGTTCAACCAGGCGCTTGCGGGCTACAGCGCGGGCCTCGACCCACCCCTCGATGCCCTTCACTGTTCGCACTTTCACCCACCGGTCCCCGCGCCGTTCCAGAATCTCGACCGGATCGCCCCGGTGGAGTTCGGCAACGTTCAGGGCCAGCTCGGCCGTCGAACTCCGGACGTAGACGGTTTCCCGTCCAATGATCCCGTCATCGATTTTGGTGCGCCGGGTGAGGCCCGAACATCCTGACGGGAGGATGAGCGAGAGGATGAGCAAAGCGCTTCGTATTCGTCTACCCATGCGTTCGATGCCCTCTTCACTTGAGAGTCTAGCCTCGCCATTCCAGCAGCGTCAACCAGACCGCGCCTCTCCCTATCGGTCGCTTGACACGCCGCGCATCCATCGAATAAGCTCCTGCCCGTGATGAAGCAGCGGTCAGCTGTCGACCCCGTAGAGTTGGAGATTTTCAAATCGTTATATGCTTCAGTGGCCGAAGAGATGGGCGCTGTCCTCCGGCGCACGGCTTTTTCGGCCAACATCAAGGAGCGGCGCGATTACTCCTGCGCCGTCTTCGACCGTCGTGGCCGGCTCATCGCCCAAGGCGATCACATGCCTGTTCATCTGGGATCAATGCCTCTGTCGGTCCAGGCGGCCCTCGCCGCCGTCGATCTCGGCCCGGGCGACGTCGTGATCCTCAACGACCCTTACGCCGGAGGGACGCATCTCCCCGATGTGACCATGGTGAGTGCTGTCTTCGCTCACTCCGCGGAAGGAGAGCGGACGAAAGCGACCTCACCGACATCCCGACGTCCCGGCGCTCTTCGACCTCTCTTCTACGTGGCCAATCGCGCCCATCACAGCGATATTGGCGGTGCGACGCCGGGATCCATGGGCACGGCCACCGAAGTGTTTCAAGAGGGGTTGCGCATTCCGCCGGTGCGACTCACCGCCAACGGTCAGCTTCAACATGATGTACTCCATCTCATTCTGCAAAACGTTCGCCTGCCCGAGGAGCGGGAAGGCGACCTCACCGCCCAACTCGGGGCCCTCCGGATCGGACGAGCGCGGTTACTGGAGATCGTGGATCGGTACGGCTACGAGAAAGCCGACGCCTACGCCCGGGAGCTGATCGCCTATACGGCCCGGCTCATGCGACAAGTGATCGCTCGGATCCCCGACGGGGAGTACACCGCCGAGGATTTTCTCGACGACGATGGGTTGAGCGATGAGCCCATCCGCATCGCGGTCACCATTTCCATCAGCGGGCATCGCGCCGGCGTTGATTTCACCGGGAGCGCGCCCGAGGCGCGCGGTCCCATCAATGCTGTGAAGGCGATCACCGTGTCGGCGGTGTACTATGTTTTCCGTTGCCTCATCGAGACGGATGTGCCCGCGAGCGCGGGCATTCTCGAGCCTATTGAGATCATCGCCCCACCGGGCACGGTGGTCAATGCGCGCCCGCCAGCACCCGTGGCCGGTGGCAATGTCGAAACCTCGCAGCGCATCGTCGATGTCCTGTTCAAGGCCCTGGCGCAAGCGATCCCGATGAAGATTCCCGCCGCCAGCCAGGGAACGATGAACAACCTCTCGCTGGGCGGTCGCGATCCGCGCACCGGCGAGCTGTTCGCTTATTATGAGACGATCGCCGGCGGGATGGGAGCCCGGCCCGGGCGCGACGGCCTTCACGCCATTCACACTCACATGACCAACTCGCTGAACACGCCCATCGAAGCGCTGGAGTATGCCTTTCCTCTTCGCATTCACCGATATGCCATTCGGCGCGGCTCGGGGGGCCGGGGTCGATTCCGGGGCGGCGACGGCGTCATTCGGGAGATCGAGCTGCTCGCCGATGCTCGCCTCTCACTCCTTTCAGATCGTCGAAAGTTCCCACCCTATGGTCTCCAGGGAGGCGAAGCGGGTAAGCCGGGACGAGCCTATTTGATCAGGGATCACCGTCGACGCCGATTGCCGGGCAAGTTCACCATCGACGCCCGCGCCGGAGATCGCATCCGTATCGAAACACCAGGAGGTGGCGGGTATGGTTCCCCATAATTCCTGGCGAGACGGATTCCGATATGGGAGCACTCATCCGGCAACATGACAATGGGCGTGGAAGGACGGACGATCACGATACTTGCCGTGCAGGACATACCTCGGCTATGATAAAGGAGTCCATGGCGCGAAAAGGGATCATCATCCTGCTGTGCTTGATCTGCATGTCCGGTTTTTCGCACCCCGCCGTCTCCAAGGACAAAAACAAGAAGAAGCTCATCACCGTGTTCAAGAATACGGTGGCCGCCTATGGTGGCTTAGCCGTTCTCCTCAGACAGACGGGGAAGCTCCGCGGGTTGATCAAACTCTACACGGGAACAGACAACCCGCGCGAGGGAGACATCACCATTCGATTCATCCGGCGATTGAAAGTGCCCGAGGATCTGACGCGGCTGGACCTGAAACTGCCCACGGCGCCAACCCTCACCATCGCCTATGACGGCAAGCGTATTTGGGGCGCCGAGAATGGCAATCCGATTGTGCTCTATCTCCGCAGCGAAGCCGCCTTCAAAGCCGACCTCATCCACAACTACGAGGCTTTTCTACGATCCCAAGAATTCGGAGCCAAACTCCAGTACATTGGCGAAGAGAAAAGAAGCGGCATTCGTCTTCACGTCGTCGACATGACGCACGCTGATGGATCCCAAACGCGCTTCTACATCAGCGCCAAGACCTGGCGCATTCTCCATCTGGAGTTTGATTTCACCGATCCGGCTCAGCAGGAGACGGTCCACGTCTGGGAATCCTTTTATGATTTTCGCGTCGTGCAACAAACGCTGGTCCCCTTCCGCGTCGTGCGGTATGAGAACGATCAACGCGTCCAGGAGATTCGCTTCACCGATGTCGCCTTCAACGTTCAGATTGACAAAGCCATCTTCGAACCGGGCGGCGGGACATCGGCGGCATCCCGGTGAACGCTCTGCTCATCGCCGCTCCTCGCGGGGTCCCGACCAGGAGCCCGAACCTCAGACGGGGCGGAATTGATCGGGCACGGGGATGGCGATGAACAGCCCTCCGACGAACCCCTCTCTCAGCGGAATCGCTCACCAGCCATGAGACGAGCACGAACAGGACGAGGCGCGCCGACGGTCGACTCGCGCCATACGCTCTGGCTACCGGGGCGCCTCATCATGAATCGACACGGTCGTCCTCGGTCTCCAGGTGTTGTGCGGCCTGCGCTTCCAGTCGCCGTGATTCTTCGATGATGATGGTGAACAGTCGCCGGATAGCCCGTTCATCCAGCGGACCTCGATTATGTTGGAGCGCCCGGGCGATCACCTCTTCCTCCCGCTCGGGCGAGTAGATGGCACGTCGTTGCTGTTGCTTGAGCCGACCAATCTCGATGGCACAAGCTGCGCGATGGTTGAGCAGTTCCAGGATTTGCCGGTCAATCTCGTCGATGCGATGGCGCCAATCCTCAATCGTCACGTCTCTCATGCTCCTCGGAGATGTTCTGTGCGCTGAGCGCATTCACATGTAGAAGAGACTCAAGCGCGGAATACGATACTGCTCGCGGAGTCGCTTAGCAATGTAGTGATCGAGGGTCTGCTGATAGAGTTCCTTACTCATTCGCTTCTTGAACTCGCGAAGCTGCCGCTTGCCCTCCCGGCGCACCGCCTCTAATTCCTCGGTTGCGACGCACTGGAGGAGTCTCTCATAGATCATCTCTTCCAATCGACTCAACTCCTGCTCCATCCCTTCTACATCGAGCGCCTCGGCCGACTGCACGTCTCGGATGATCTCGTCGAGACGGGCGACGGATCGGGCTAAGGCCTCGCCGAGCGCGGCCATCGATGCATCTCCGTGCAGTGCCGCAACGTATTGGTTTAATGCCTCTCGTCGTCCGTTCAGGAATCCCAGGAGACGCTCGCGCGAGAAGGGCGAGGCGGCCTCGGCTCGTTGTGAACGATCCGCCCCATCGGCTCCGGCCCCGACGCGGGCTTGTTTGTATTCCTGGAAGCAATTGAGGACCTCTTGCTGGCAATAGAGGATAGAATTAATCAACTTCCCCTCCGCCGCCCGGCCACTGGCTTCATAAGCATCGAAGACGCGATCAATGCCTCGAAGGACGATGTGAAGCGGAATCCCCATGTCCTTCCAGCTCTCAATGAGGGCCCAATCCAATGACGAGATGTACAAGTGCTTGCCTCGTCGACGGACGAAATGTTCCTCGACTTCCGTGAAGTAGTTGAAGTAATTGACGACAAAGTCATCTTGGGGCAGAGACGTTTCGCCCACCGCATCGAAGGGAGCATCGTCTATTCCCGCTTCACGACGCGCCGTCTCTCTCGTTCCTCGTTCGCTCATAGATGATCCGCAATCCTTCCAGTGTCAGATTATCATCGATGGCTTGAATATACCGGGAAGCCCGACCGATGAGATGGGCCAATCCACCGGTCGCCACCACATGGGTGTCTGCTCCCAGCTCACCGACCAGATGCTGAAGAATACCATCGACCAATCCAATGTATCCGTAATAGAGCCCCGATTGGATACTGCTCACCGTCGAGGTCCCGATGACCGAGCGCGGTCGGCGAATATCCACGCGGGGCAGCTTGGCCGCTTGTTTGAACAGAGCTTCGGCCGAGATGGTGATGCCGGGACAGATGACGCCGCCCAGGTATTCGCCTTGACGGGAGATGACGTCGAAGGTCGTCGCCGTCCCAAAATCGACGACCACGCAGGGCGTCCCATACTTGGCCATGGCCGCGACGCCATCGGCAATACGATCAGCGCCCACCTCCATGGGGTTCTCATAGCGAATGGGCATCCCCGTGGGCGTCATCGCGTCCACGAAAAGGGGATCGATGTGAAAGTAGGTGATGGCCATCTTTCGCAGCGGAAAGTCCAGGGGGGGAACCACCGAGCTGATGATAATGGCTTTGATATTCTGAAACTCCAGGCCGGCCAGATGAAAGAGATTCCGACAGAGAATGCCCAACTCGTCTACCGTGCGCTGCCGATCAGTGGTCAGCCGCCAACTGGCCACCAGCTCGGGACCATCGTAGACGCCTAAGGCCATATTCGTGTTCCCCACATCGATGACCAATAGCATGATCGTCCTCCCTTCGGAGAGGCTTTATTGTATCCGAATGTGTGAACGGAGACAAACTTGAGCCGAGAGCATCGGGATGCCACCGGGATGACGGTTGCTCCTCAGCGGGCCTTTCTGAGATAATTGATGGTGATGAAACGGCGCATCATTCTCTTCTCGGGCAAAGGTGGCGTAGGGAAAACGTCGGTCGCCGCAGCCACTGGCTTGAAGGCGGCCGAGCGGGGATACCGGACATTGGTCATGTCATTGGATATCGCCCATAGTCTCTCGGACGCTTTCGACCTCCCGGTGAGCCTGCACGAGAAAAATCGGGGTCAACCCATCCCGGTGGGCAACAACCTGTGGGTCCAAGAAATCGATGTGCAGGAGGAGATGGAGCGCTATTGGGGAGAGATCTACAAATACTTCGCCGCTGTCTTTCGGTCGGCCGGCCTGCAGGATATCATGGCCGAAGAAATGGCCATCCTGCCGGGAATGGAAGAAGTCGTCGGCCTGCTCTACCTCAATCAATACATCGAAGAGAACACCTATGATCTCATCATCCTGGATTGTGCGCCCACCGGAGAAGCGCTGCGATTCATCAGCTTGCCCTCGGCGTTGGATTGGTTCATGGACAAACTGTTCAATTTCGAACGCACCGTCATGAAGATGGTCCGACCGGTAGCCAAATCGATCTCTCCCATCCCCTTGCCAGAGGATAGTTACTATGCGGCCATCGAGCGGCTGTATGAGCGGCTCAAAGGCATCGACCGGGTGTTGCTCGACCATCGAGTGACCACGGCGCGACTGGTCACCAATGCCGAGAAAGTCGTGCTCAAAGAAACGCAGCGCGCCTTCATGTATCTCTGCCTCTATGAGATCGCCGTCGACGCCATCATCGTCAATAAGCTCTTCCCCACCGAAGTGGCCGATGACTATTTCAAGAAATGGGTGACCACGCAGGCCGGATATATCGCGCAGATCGAAGAATATTTTGCCCCCCTGCCGATCATGAAGATTGAATTGTTCGATGATCAGATTGTTGGTCTGGAGGGCCTGACGCGAATGGCGACGGCCTTGTATGGTGAGTCGGATCCCACGGATATTCTCTATACCCGGAAGCCCTATGAGTTCATCAGCGTCGACGGCGGTTACATCCTGAAAATTCACCTCCCGTTCGCCGATAAAGAGCATATCGATCTTTACCGTGACGCCAATGAGTTGATCATCCGCATCGGGAGCTTCAAGCGGCACATCCTCCTTCCTCATAAGCTCCTGAAAGCGCGCGTGGCCGGGGCCGAGTATCAAGGAAATGATCTGCTCATCCGTCTGACACATCCCGGTAACGGGTCGTCGACGACCGACTCATCACCGCCCCCTGGAGCGACGACGACATCAGGGTGAATCCATCGAAGATTCTCATCATTCATACTGGCGCCATTGGCGATTTCATCCTGGCCTTGCCAGCCATGGGAGCTGTGCGGCGGCGTTTTCCTCGGGCCAGCATAGAGCTGCTGGGAATCCCCCATATTGGCATTCTGGCAGAAAACCGCTTCTATGTAGATCGCGTCGAATCGATTGACGCTCGCCCCCTCCATCGGCTATTTGTCGGAGAGTGTCCCGTGGAACTGGCGCGTTATCTCGCCGACGTCGATCTCATCATCTCCTGGTTCGGCGCTGCCGATGAGACTTACCGGCGCGTGCTGGAACGAATGCCCGCCCGGACGATCATCGCGCGCTCGCGGCCGCCGGATGGGTATCCCATTCACGCTGTCGATTACCTCCTGTCTACGCTCGCCCCCCTGGGAATCGACGACGAGGATCGCGTCCCGCGCCTCTTCCTCACCGATCAGGACCGCCAACGGGCGAAGCGTCTGTGGAGCCAACTGGGCGTCGATGGCGAGCGTCCGGTCGCTCTGCATCCGGGAAGCGGTGGCTCCGAGAAGTGCTGGCCGACATCGCAGTTCGCCGAACTGGCCTGGAAACTCATCGAAAGCGGACGCTCGGTAGTGGTCGTCGAGGGGCCGGCCGATCATCAGATCGTGGAGAAGCTCGTCTCCTCGATCTCATCGCGAGTCGCCGCCGGTTCACTCCATCGGCTCATTCGACTCCCCCTCCTCTCTCTCGTCGACCTAGCGGCCATACTGGAGGGATGCTCGGCGTACGTGGGGAACGATTCGGGCATTACGCATCTGGCCGCAGCAACGGGCATTCCAACAGTGGCACTCTTCACCGTGACTGATCCGGCGGTCTGGGGACCACGAGGGCGCGTCGTCATTTTACGAAATCCGCCGGACACCCGATCCGTGATGGCTGCTCTGGGCACATTGTGAGCTCCCAAACACGACAGAAGCGCAGTCACATGCTCCTTTGCGGGGATGAGTCATTGCGTGTACATTGAGGCGACCCTCTCTCTTCAATCAACTGATGCTCCCTCCCGCGATGTTTCAATGCCTGACGGAGGAAATTCTCGAAGATGATACGCCCATCCCGGCTCTCCACCCGATGAGTCCAAAACCGCGAGTGCCGATGCCAATCCTCGAATGATTTCTCGATGTGGAATTGAACAGTGTAAATCAGTTGGCCCTCGCTCCGTTTGACCAGCATCTGAACGTCACAGAGATAGCTTCGAGCGAGGTTGACGAATCCATCGGGTACGCCATCGAGCTTCAACCCGTGGTTCTGCCATACCTTCAGTACGGCCGGAAGGCATCCGGTGGGATCTTCACCCGTCTGGTTCACGCCGGCGAAGATGGGATCTGGCCGGATCACTTTCACAAATCGATATCCATACTCGATGGGACGCTGCTCTCTCTTCTTCCAGGGGGGATCACCATCCAGGGTGACGACGTTCGCGCCCCAGAACATCCCAATCAACTGATGCCCTCCACATATGCCCAGAATGGGGAGGGAGGTACTTCTCGCAATGGCCTTGAGATTGGCCAGCAGCCTGGGTTCATAGAGATCGAAGTCGCTCAATGTACCGCTCAACACGATGGCGTCAGGCGCGAAGTCCCGAATGAGCGATGGACTGAGTTCAGAGAGATGCACCACTCGCGTCACCGGGCGGCGGACCAGACGATGAATGTTCTCAACGATGTTGTTCACCGCCAATGCGGCAATCGCGCGTTCCCGCCTCAGCCATTGACTGGGGCGAAACCCTGGGAGGCGACGAGCGAGCGCCGAGAGATCGGTCATCTGGCGGTGGAGATTGTCAACGATGAGCACGCGCATGAACATGATGCGCGGCTCAATGATGTCACGTCGTCCTTCTCCATCGAACGCGGCTCGTTGGCGGTCGCGCGACGATTGAAGTGGTTGGCGTGATGTGTGTCTGGTCGCGAGATTCATCATTCACTTGGCGCCGCCCGAATGCGACAACGCCCCAAGTATACATACTTCGAGAATTGTTTGGAAGCACGAAGGCGCATACCGGTGCATCGAGTGAGCATAAGGGCGATCCCGGCGTTGCTCTCGCACGATTGTCTGCTCGGAGGTGATGGGGATGGGCACGCGCCGGCAGAACCACACCCGCTCCAGCGCATAAGATCACTCTCTCACGGCTCGTGATGATACGAGCCTCCCATTCCGGAGCGCGCGTTCCAAGTTCCTTGATGATGCGCCTGGGAACGCTCAGCTTCCGAGTAGTTCATCGAGGGATGGGCCGACTTCTCGAAGCGTGCCAGGCGCTCTCCCGACGCGCTTTCACGGCACCTCACTCTCTGGCCACGCATTAGCACGAGATGACCTTGGCCGTTTGCGGCCCTCGAGGCTTTTTGGTATGATTGGCTATTCCACTTATGGCTGAGCGACTCATTATTGCCCTGGGCGGGAACGCCATCATCAAAGAACACCAACGTGGTCGTCTTGAGGAGCAGTTCACCAATACGGAAGCCTCGCTCACCGGCGTGGTCGAACTCATCAAGCGAGGTCACGCGGTGGTCATCACGCATGGCAATGGCCCTCAAGTGGGCAACATCCTCATTCGGGTGGAAGCGGCCCGGGATCGCGCGTACGATCTGTCCCTGGACGTTTGTGTAGCTCAATCTCAGGGCGAGATGGGCTACATGATCCAGCAGTGCTTGCAGAATCTTCTCCATCGCCAGGGACTTCACCGATCGGTCATCACGGTGATCTCTCAAGTCGTCGTCTCCCAAGACGAACTCCGACGACTGAAACCCACCAAGCCCATCGGTCCGTTTTATACCGAAGCTCAGGCTCGGCGCCTCATGGCGCAAGGAATCGAGATGATCGAGGACGCCGGTCGGGGCTATCGCCGGGTAGTGCCGTCGCCGACTCCCCGGTGCATCGTCGAGCAACAGGTGATCAAGGAACTGTTCGATCGCGGCGTCATCGTCATCGCCGTGGGCGGCGGCGGCATTCCCGTGGTCAGAGATGCTGACGGAACGTTTCGCGGCGTGGCGGCAGTCATCGATAAAGATCTGGCGACCAGCTTGCTGGCCAGAGCCATCGGCGCCGAGAAGATGATCGATGTCACGGGCGTGGAAAAAGTGAAAGTGAACTTCGGCTCACCGGAGGAGCGCGATCTCGATCGCATGACCGTCTCCGAAGCCAAGAGATATCTGGCGCAAGGTCATTTTCCGCCGGGCAGCATGGGACCGAAAATCGAAGCGGCTATCCAGTTTCTGGAATGCGGCGGCCGCGAGGTCATCATCACTCGACCGGAGCGGCTCGTGGAGGCCATCGACGGGCAAACGGGAACGCATATCTATCCTGACGAACCCATCTGAGGACGAACTATGACGAGACATCTCTTGACGCTCAACGACTGGTCGGCCGAAGTCATCGAAGAGGTCATCGCCCACGGCATATATGTCAAACATCATCGCTCGGAATTCGCCCACGCCATGGCCGGGCGCACGCTCCTCATGTTGTTCGAGAAACCGTCCCTGCGCACGCGCGTCTCTTTCGAAACGGGTATGGAGCAAATGGGCGGTCATGCCATTTACTACGACGTGAGCACGTCCCCCATGGGCAAAGGCAAAGAGAGCATCGCCGACGTGGCCCGGACTGTCTCTCGTTACGTCGATATCATCATGGCCCGGACGTATGAACACACGACCATTGAAGAGCTGGCGCGCTATGCGACGGTTCCGGTGATCAACGGTCTGAGTAACTTCTCCCACCCTTGCCAGATCCTGGGGGACCTGATGACGCTCAAGGAGAAGAAAGGAACGCTCGTCGGATTGAAACTCGCCTATCTGGGCGACGCCCACAATAATGTGACCCACTCGCTCCTGTTCGCCTGCCCCAAGGTCGGAATGCACATGAGCATCGGCTGCCCGGCGGAACCGAAATACGAGCCTCTCCCTGACGTGGTAGCCAGCGCCCGAGCGGCTGCTCAAGTCACGGGAGTGAGTGTGGACGTGCATCACCAACCTGAAGCGGCCGTCGAGGGAGCCGATGTCGTCTACACCGATTCCTGGATGAGTTATCATATTCCCGAGGATGAGCGCCAGGAGCGGTTCGCCGCGCTCAGACCGTTTCGAGTGACCTCCGATCTCATGAAAAGGGCCAAACCCGATGCCGTGTTCATGCACTGTCTTCCCGCTCAACGAGGCGTGGAACAAACCGCCGAGGTCATCGATGGCCCACAGAGTATCGTCTTCGATCAGGCGGAGAATCGCCTGCATATTCAGAAAGCTATCATCCTGAAACTGATGGGCCGGCTGTAGGGTCTCTTCCGGACGCCGCTCATCCTTGACTTCCCGGAGTCCGAACTTACAATTACCCCATATGCCACGAGTCGCGTCTGTTGCCACGGCCGTTCCACCGTATGAGTATGACCAGGCCTATGTGAAGCACCAATATGCGCAGTTACATCGCTCGAATCCTCACATGCTCTCGGCGCTCTCCATCCTCGATCATTCGGGCGTTGAGCATCGCTATCTCTGCTTCCCCACCGAATATTACAAGGCGGGACACACGTTTGAGCGACGCAATCGTGATTACATCGAGCAAGCTCTCGCTCTCGGCGAGCGGGCCATTCGCACCTGTTTAAAGCACGCTCAGGCGAAATCGGAGCAGATCAACCACATCATCCTGGTGACGACCACCGGTCTGGCGACGCCCAGTCTGGAGACGATGCTCATTCAACGCATCCCGCTTCCCCTCACCATCCAGCGGACGCCGCTCTTTGGGGTCGGCTGCGCTGGTGGGGCGGTGGGACTGGCTCGCGGGATGGAGTTTCTGCGCGGTCGCGGGCAGGATCTCGTGTTGCTCGTTTCCGTCGAGCTTTGCGGGCAAACCTTCGATCCCACTGATCAGTCGAAACTGGCCATCGTCGCCGTCAGCTTGTTCGGAGACGGAGCGGCGGCAGTGCTCCTGGCCGGAGACGATCATTCCTTCTCCGGACCTCGATATATCGGCTCGCACAGCGTTCTCTTCCCCGATTCGCTAGACATCATGGGCTGGGACTTCACCGATAGGGGGATGCGCCTCGTGCTCTCGCGACGATTACCGGCGCTCGTCAAGCGCCTTCTGCCCGAGGTCATCATCGGATTTCTCGACGAGTACGGCCTCCGTCGCGACGATATCCGCTATTGGATCTTTCATCCGGGAAGTGCCAAAGTGCTGGATGCCATCGAACACTCTCTGGGCTTGTCCGATGAGAAGCTCGTCTGGTCGCGCCGGTTTCTCCGTCAGTATGGGAATCTCTCTTCGGCATCGGTGCTCTTCATTCTCCACGATATCATTCGGCGAGGAGCGCCCCAGCCGGGCGATTATGGGCTGATCGTCGCCGTGGGACCGGGATTCTCTGCTGAACTCGTTCTGCTGAGGTGGTAGCGTGGGACGGCATGAATCTTCGTACGATGTCATCATCGTGGGCGGGAGTGTGGCTGGGGCGGCGACGGCGTGGTGGCTCGGACAGCGAGGGTTTCACGTCCTGATTCTCGATCGCGCTCGATTCCCCCGCGATAAACCATGTGGCGAGGGCCTCATGCCGACCGGCGTGAAAGTGCTCTCGGAGATGGGACTGTTATCTCAACTCAGACCGGGGGAGGCGCGGCCTTTCTACGGTATCAGGTTTTACGATCGTCATGGCTGCCAGGTGGCGGGCACGTTTCCTCAATCGGCCGCGTCACCCGGATTGGTCATCCGCCGTCTCTCGCTCGATGCTCTTCTGCTTCGGCACGCTGCCTCCCTCCCCTCGGTTGACGTTCGGCAAGGAGTTCGCGTCACGCGCATTCTGCACCGGGATGGACGGGTGTGCGGTGTGGCGGGCAGAGTGATGGGCGTCGAACAGGCCGATGAAGAACAGTTCTTCGCCCCGGTGACGATTGGGGCCGACGGCTTGCATTCTGTGTTCCATCGCCTCCCCGGGGTGCGCGTGCGTCGACCTCGACGACTCCGGTTCGGCGTGACGGCTCACCTCAGGGGAGTAGAAGGGTTGGGGACCGAAGTCGAAGTCATCACCCAGAGTTGGGGCGAATTGTACCTCGCCGCTCAGGACGAGGATGCCGCCCTGGTGGCGCTCCTGCTCGATCGTGAAGCGATGAGACCATTCGTGCGTGATCAGGAAGCCGGGTTCTGGCAGACGCTTCACGCCTTCCCCTTGTTGGCCGAACGCCTCTCTGGCAGCGAGAGGATCTCTCCCATTCTCGCCACGGGACCGCTCGGCAGTCGGGTCTGGCCCTGTTTTGGCGATGGTTTCCTTCTGGTCGGCGACAGCGCTGGCGCCGTCGATCCCATCACCGGCGAGGGGATGTCGCTCTCGCTGAGGAGCGCCCGGATCGCCGCCCGAGCCGTCGTCGAGGCGTTTCGAGCCGGCGATTTCGGGGCCCGTCGCTGGATGGGTTATGGCACCGCCCGCCGGTCCATGGCGCGCCCTCTCACTCGAGTGGCCGACTTCATGCTCTTCCTCTCTCGTCATCAGCGGCTGGCCCACTGGACGATCCAGGCTCTCGGTCGGCGACCGTCAGCGCTCCAGAGGCTGCTCGCTTTGGCGGCTGGTGAGGGGCATTCATGAGATGACCTGAAGGGACGAACGCCGCGCCTCGCTCAGTCGATCCCCGTCTCCACTCTCACCGCTTCCCCCGGGACGGCCGAGTTCCGGCCGACGTACCGCTGGAATTCGGGAATCTTCGCATTTCCCATCGCTCCTGGCTATAATGAATTCTCAGCTTATGCGGATCACCTTTCTCGGCGGCGGAGATGAGATCGGCGCTTCCAGCGCCATCGTCGAAATCGGCTCCCGTCGTGTGCTGGTCGACTGTGGCATTCGCATGAGCGGCGACCATCGGCTCCCCGACCTGGCCGCTCTCACCTCGCCCGAGTTCAAAGGCCTCGACGCGGTCATCGTCACTCATGCCCATCTGGATCACACCGGCGCGCTCCCCATTCTCCATCAGCACTTTCCCGGAATCCCCATCTACATGACCGGACCGACACGCGCGCTCGTCCAGGTGCTGCTGCGCGATTCGCTCAATGTGATGAAGAGCAAACTGGAGAGCGAAGGCGAGCTCCCACTTTACTCGGCCACCGCCGTGGAGTCGCTGCTGGAGCGGATCATCCCGGTTTCGTTCGGCTGTCGGACGGAAATCGGGCAGACGGGTCTGGTGGCGACCTGGTTCCCGGCGGGTCATATCCTCGGTGCCTCTTCGGTCGGTATTGAGGGCGTGGAGCAGGGTCGAACGGCGCGGATCATGTTCTCCGGCGATATATCCGTCGCCGACCAACTCACCGTCCCGGGCATGCTCCCGCCCACCGGTTTTCGTCCCGATGTATTGGTCATCGAGTCCACCTATGGCGATCGGCTTCATTCCCCGCGTCAACTCGAAGAACAGCGGCTCATCGAGATGGTCGCCGGCATCATTGAGCGCAAAGGCAAACTGCTGATCCCGGCGTTCGCCATCGGCCGGGCCCAAGAGGTCGCGTTAATGCTGCTGCGCGCTTTTCGCCGCGGGAGATTGGCTCGCTTCCCCATCTACCTCGACGGCATGGTGCGCTCTGTCTGCGCCGTCTACTCCTCATTCCCCGCCCATCAGACGCCATATGCGCGCCGGCTGATTCAGAAGCATGGCAATCCATTCTTCAATGTCATCGAGGAGATACAGCCCGTCTCCTCCCCCAAGGAGCGCGATGCCATCCTTCATGGGCCACCGTGTTGCATCATTGCCAGCTCGGGCATGCTCACCGGCGGCGCCAGCGCCTACTATGCTCAGACCATCGTCCAGGACGAACGCCACGGTATCGCCATCACCGGCTATCAGGATGAAGAATCGCCCGGCCGCCGACTGCTCGAACTGGCCGATGGCGCAACCAACCAGATCGTCATCGCCGGGCGCACGGTGGAGGTCAAGTGTCACGTCCAGAAGTATGCCCTCTCGGCTCATGCCGATGCCCAGGAGATCGCCGGTCTCATCGAGGCCATCAATCCCAGAGAAGTCGTCCTCGTCCATGGTGAAGGCGGAGCCCGACCGGCCCTGGCCGAACTGCTCTGGCGGAGCAGCTCGCGTCGCCGTCCGGTCCATCTCCCCAAGACGGGCGAGACGCTCCGGTTCGGCGTCTCTCGCCGACTGGTGCAGCAATTCGCTCCCCGGACGCGCGCGGGCATTGGCGGCGGCGCACCTCTCACTTCCGAGACCCTATCGCAATTGGCCGAACACCTGCGAACGCACGGTGGCGCACAACGCGCTTTCAGTGCGATGGAATTGCTCGACCTCTGGTATGGCGTCGAGGCATGGGAGGAATCCCATTATGCCTCGCTCGTTCAACTGTTGGACGACACCGACGAGTTCCGTCGACATCCGTCACGCCCGCACCTGTATCGGTTGCGGCGACGTCGAGAGGATGAAACCGAGGACCCACCGACGATGCTCTTCGCCGAGCCCAATGAACTGCTCGCTCGCGTCGATCAGTTTCTCGGTCCTCAGACGGGACTCTATAAGCGCGGCTATGATCTGACGACGCACCAATTGCGTCTCTCGTTCGAATTCCCTCATGTCGCGCGGGAGCGCTACCGCGATCTCATCGAGAAAGTCGTCGAAGGGACCGGATGGACAGTGACCATCAATGAGACGCCCCATCAGGGACGGCTCGCCGAAGTGGCGCTGGAGTGTCTGCCTGTAGAGGCTACCCCGATGAAGGTCCCGGCCATTCATCTCGACCGACGAGAGGTCATCATCACGCTCGATGAGGATGTATCCGAGGAACAGATTGAGCGAGCGGCCGCGCGATTCCGGGAAACGACCGGTTTCACCCTGGTGATCAAAACGCCCCAGGCCGCTCAGCCGGCGGATGCCGTAACGCAGAAAGTATTCGCCACCGGCGCGCCCGAACGAATGGAGATCAACGCCGCCTATCGAGTCATCGACGATATCTTCGCCCACCAACCGGAAATGTGGCGTCCTTACAAGAAGAGTCTCAAATCGAGCCCCGAGGGTCCGTTCATCGAACTGGCTTTCATCTCTCCCGAAATCGGCGCCCGTCAGGGCTCGCTCATCGAGCGGGCGGCAGCCCGCACCGGGTACTCGCTGCGCATCAAACCCGAACCGAATCAAATCGCCATGCTCGCCCTCGCCCGAAAATTGATTCCCCCGGAGTGGCAGTTGCTCAAACAGCCCAGTCTGTTCAAAGATCAAAAGACCGTGCGAGTGAAATGTAAGACCCCGCCGCCCAGCGACAGTGAAGAGGTGAGAAGCATTCGGGAACAATTCGAGGAGATGACGGGATTCGCACTGGAGATCAGCCGGTAGATCATGGGCGGATGGCGCGATCTGCTGGCCTTCGTCTTCGACGGACATGGAGTATCGCATCGAGGATCGCATCATCCCTGGATGTCTTCACCGCACGGCCAGGAGCGCCGAAGTGATCGGCCTTCTCATCGCGGTGACTCCTGGTTCATGGGCCTCAAGAGGACAACATCATCACTGAGAGCCAGTCGGCTCCCGATCAGCTTCTGATGACCGCGGCACCGATCTGCAGAATTCTCCCACCCTGGGAGAAAGAGAGTCGAGGTGAAGTGGGGATCCCGCTGTTTCCGTGTTCATCTGTGGGCTGGTTGAATGGCCCATAGATTGGCACAGCCAACGGCGGGATTTGCACAGATTTCTTATTGATCGGCGGTGACCCCGCCGCTTCTGTGTTCTTCCGTAGGCGAGTTCCCAGGGATATCCTGTCTGGATATCCCGCCGCTCGCCGACGGGGAGACATCGCGCTCCACCCTCCGACCACGAAGCACAATCACCCTCGGAGACCGGCTCTGGGGCATGAGGGAGAGTGGGGCATGGCGGCAGCGTAGCTGACGAGCGTCAGGCCCCGGAGACCAGCTCCGGGGCCTGAACCGAAGATGTTTCACCTGGTCAGCCTCACAGCTTGTGCTCTCATCGCCAGAAGATTTCCACAGGGAAAATCACTCATTCTTCACCTCTGGCTGAGCTGCGTTGATCTCGCCGGTTCGATGGTCATCGGTGCGCCATTTTTCGTTGCGGCCGACTGGTCAAGGATGAGCAGTACAGTTCTTCAAGGCAACCAACCCGCGCCTGGCGCAGCAGAGCGCTTGATCCGGTGGGCGTCTGACTCGCTGTCTGCTTCTCACCGGGGTGGAATTTCAGTGGGAAACACCATACAATGACATCGCCATGCGAGTGCGCCGGATTTTTCAAAACGGCCCGATCGTCCTTCCCGATGGGGTGCTCTCGGAAGGAGCCGTTCTGGTGGAAGGGCGAGAGATCAAGGACGTTCGATCCACACCGTTCAGCGCTTCGGAAGCCGACGAGGTTATTGATCTCAATGGTCGCTTTCTAGCGCCCGGATTCATCGACCTTCACCTCCACGGTTCCATGGGCATCGACCTGATGGTGGCCAGCGAATCCGAGTTGGCCGCACTCTCGCGCCATCTGGCCCATCGCGGCATTACGAGTTATCTTCCCACTCTCGTCCCCACAGATGACCAGGGACTTCTGAGAGCGATCGACAGGGTGAGCCCATTCATCCGCGAGCCCATTGATGACGGAGCGCGGATATTAGGCCTCCACTTCGAAGGGCCGTTTGTGAATCCGGATCGCTCGGGAGCGCTTCCGGTGCGATATTTTCGAACGTTCACTTCCGATGCCGATGCGGCGCTGTTTCTGGAGCCTTCGTTAGCCGAGCGCGTTCCGGTGCGCATGATGACCCTGGCTCCGGAAATCGAAGGAGGACTGATGCTCATCGAAGCGCTGGTGGCGCGACAGTATATTGTGGCCATCGGCCACAGTCAGGCTTCCTTCGAAATATGCGAACGAGCGGCAACGCTTGGCGTGCGCCACGTCACCCACTTCCCCAATGCGCTCGCCCCTCTCCATCATCGACATGTCGGCGTGTTCGGCTGGACGCTTCTTCGATCCGACATCACGCTGGATCTCATCGCCGACGGCGTTCATGTGGAGTGGCGAATGATCGAACTGATCCGGCGAGTGAAAGCGTCGACTCAGATGGCGCTCATCAGCGATGCCATCATGGCGGCGGGATTGGGAGATGGAGAGTATGAGGTGTGGGGCGAGACGATCCGCGTTTACGGTGGGCGAACACAGAACGAGCGAGGCCAGCTGGCCGGCTCGGTCATCCACCTGGACGAGGCCGTCGGCCATCTTCTTCAGCGGGGCATCCCTCTGACCGAGACGCTTCTCATGGCCTCACAGGTTCCGGCACGGATCTTACGGATCGAGAGGTGGACGGGATCGATCGAGAGGGGAAAGCGCGCCGATTTCGTCTGTCTCGATGAAGGGGGGCGAATCTTCTTCACCTGCATTGATGGCCGCGTCGTCCACGTCAGTGATCCCGCGGCTCATCAGGTTGTCCCCCAACGAGGATGAGTCGGAATGAGCGTATGAATGAAGCGACGATCATGGACCGGGCCCGAGTCCTCCTTCGGCGAGCGTTCGGCCACTCGGATTTCCGCGAAGGCCAGGCCGAGGTCATCGAGGCCATTCTGCGAGGGCGACATTGCATCGTCGTCATGCCGACTGGCGGAGGGAAATCACTTTGCTATCAGCTCCCCGCCCTGCTCCTTCCCGGGCGAACGCTGGTCATCTCGCCGCTCATCGCGCTCATGAAAGATCAGACCGAGGCGCTCGAGCGTCGGGGTATTCCCGCCACGTTCATCAATAGTTCCATTCCCTTCGAAGACCAGAAAGCGAGATTGATGGCTTTTGCGGCCGGTCGGATTCGCCTCCTCTATATTGCGCCGGAGCGATTCCGCTCACCATACTTCATCGACGTTTTGCGCCGGGTTCCCCTTTCACTCTTCGCCGTTGACGAAGCTCATTGCATCTCCCACTGGGGTCATGACTTTCGTCCCGACTATCTGCGCCTGCGCGCAGTCATCGAGCAGCTCGGTCGGCCACCGGTTGTGGCTCTCACGGCGACGGCGACGCCGACCATTCGCATGGATATTGCAGAACAATTGGGGCTAGATGATGCCGAACATTTCGTCGCCGGATTCGATCGCGCCAACCTCAAGCTTCAGGTCCAGCATTTGCGCACTCATGCGAAGAAACTCGCTTTCATCGAAAGAGTGCTCCACGAGGTGTCGGGGCCGGGCATCATCTACGGAGCGACGCGAAAGATCGTCGATTCTGTGGCTCGGGAATTATGGGCGCGCGGCATTCGCGCCCTCCCCTATCACGCGGGATTACCGGGTCCGGAACGAGAACGGGCACAAAATGCCTTCATGGATGATGACGTCGATGTCATTGTGGCGACCAATGCCTTTGGCATGGGCATTGACAAACCGGACATTCGATTCGTCATTCACTACAACGTGCCCGATTCCATCGACAGTTACTACCAGGAGATGGGACGGGCCGGGCGCGATGGCCAGGAATCAGTGTGCACGCTCTTATTTGCTCGAAGTGACGTCCGCATTCAGGAGTATTTCATCGAGGCAGATCATCCCCACCCCGAGCTCATCGCCCGCGTCTATCAGTTCCTCGTCGAGCGATCATCAGAGGCGCAAGAGGTGTCTCCTCGCGGCCTCGCCGAAACCCTCGGCGAGCGCAATGCGCTGGCCGTGAATACCGCACTGGTTCGGCTGGAGAAAGCCGGGCACATTCACATGACGCGCACGTCCATTGGCGAAGACGCGCTCTATCACATTCGATTGCTCGATCCCGAGCCCTGCGACCGGCTCCGGATTGATAAAGCAGAATTAGCGCGCCGAGCGGCTTTCGATCGCTGGAAGCTCCAGCAGATGATCGCCTACGCTCAGACGGATCGCTGTTTGCGGGGATTCATCCTCGATTATTTCGGCGACCGAAAGCGCGTGGAGCGGTGCGGCACGTGTTCGACGTGTCTCGGGCGCATCCGACGAACGACGGTCACATTCCGCTCCAAGCTCACGCCGCTGGATGAGTTCATCCTCGAATCGGCGCCATCCGGAGACGAATTGCGCGAGCGCCTGCGCCAGGCGGCCGACCGGCGACGGAAGCTCGCCCGAGCAGAACGGCCGCTCTCCTCGTCTCCCGCTTCCCCAGAGGAGATGCCCAACATCGAGAACCTGGACGTGGCGCGATGCATCCTGGAGTGCGTCGCCGAACATCACTTCCGCTTCGGTCAAAGCACGATCGCCGCTTTGTTGCGCGGCTCGATGAACAAGAGCATCCGGCGCTGGCGATTGGAGCATTCGCCCCATCACGGTCGGCTGTCGTATTTGAAACAAGCCGAGATTCGCCGCTCTATTGATCTGCTCATCGAACAGGGATATCTCAGCGTGCGGAAATCCAGACAGGTTTACCCGCTCATCGGCTTGACCGAAAAGGGGTGGGAACTCCTCCGCTCCCCATGAAGGGCCCAACGCCGGGCCGGTTGAATGCGGTTGCTCTCAGCGAACAATTCGCCGAGGATTGGAATCCGGCAGCCTCAGGGAAAGTCTGGTGCGAGTTCCTTTCCCGGCAGTGGACGGGGAGTTCGCCCGGGGATTTCCCTATTCGGGATTTCGCCGTCGATAATCGTCGATCACCGCCCAGATGGCATCCACCGCCAAAGTGGCACAATGGATCTTGGTGTGAGGCAGTCCACCGACGGCGCGACTGATCTCCTCGCGGGTGATGCGCAAGGCGTCCTCCAGTGACTTCCCCCGGATCAGCTCGGCGGCCATCGACCCGGTGGCGATCGTTGGAGCGCAGCCATAGACTTTAAACCGCGCTTCCGCGATGACGCCGTCTTTCACCAGGATACTCAGCCGCAGGCGATCATCGCAGACGGGATTGGTCACCTCGGCCATCGCTGAGGGGTTCTCCAGTTCGCCAACGTGGCGCGGATGCTGGATGAGTTGAGCCAGCTTCCCTTGATACACGGCTCACACTCGCGTTTCACTCGGCTGAGCGAGCGGCGAGAGGGCGCGCAGTGCCGCCACTTCCTCGACGAGCACCTCCAGCACGGTATCGATGTCACTCGCCGTGGTGTCCTTGCTCAGGGAGAATCGGATGCTGCCGCGCGCCAGCTCCCGATCTCGTCCCAGCGCCGTCAAGACGTGTGAGGGCTCCACCGATCCCGAGGCGCAGGCCGATCCCGTGGAGACGGCGATGCCTCGCAGGTCTAAACGGATCATGAGCGCTTCGCCTTCGATGAAGCGAAAACTGCAATTGCTGATGTGAGGCACGCGCCGCTCACGATCTCCATTGAACACGACATCGGGAATGCGGCGCGCGATGCCCTCCTCCAGGCGGTCGCGCAATTGCTGCATGTGCGTCTGGCGCTCGGCCAGATGCGTGCGCGCTAACTCAGCGGCCCGACCGAAGCCGACGATGCCCGGCACGTTTTCCGTACCCGCGCGCCGATCGCGCTCGTGATGTCCGCCATGCATCTGAGGAGCGAGCAGAATGCCCGATCGCACGTAGAGCGCTCCCACCCCTTTGGGACCGTGAATCTTGTGCGCCGAGAGAGAGAGGAGATCGACGCCTAAGGCGTTCACATCGACATGGACTTTGCCCACCGCCTGGACGGCATCGGTATGGACATAAGGGTGTGGAGTCCCTCGCGCCTGCCGAACGGCTTGAATCAACTGACTGATATCCTCGATCGGTTGTCGCGTTCCGATTTCATTATTGGCCATCATGATGGAGACGAGGATGGTGTCCTCCCTGAGCGCCGCCTCGAGATCGGTCAGTCTGACGAGACCCCGATCCGACACAGGGAGAACCGTCACCTGGAAGCCTCGCTTCGCCAACGCCTGACAGGTCCGCAGTACGGCCGGATGTTCAATGGCCGACGTGATGATGTGGCGCCCGCGATCGCTGAGCGCCTCAGCCACTCCCTTGATGGCCAGATTGTCCGATTCCGTGCCGCCGCTGGTGAACACGATCTCGCCAGGCTGAGCGCCGATCAATTCGGCAACTTGAGCGCGCGCCGCCTCCACCGCCGCGCGCGCCTTCTGACCCACGGTGTGGACTGATGAGGCGTTGCCGAATGCCTCGGAGAAGTACGGCCACATCGCCTCCAGCACCTGGGGGTCGACGGCCGTGGTCGCACTGTTGTCGAGATAGATGCGCTTCATCATCATCCCTCATGGAGTACTTATAGGCTAACGGCTCCCCCTTGTCAAATCGGACCGCATTGCGTTAAAACCGATATGCTGATGCACGCACCATCGTCGATCATCACGCTCACCACGGACTTCGGGCTCGACGATTTCTTCGTCGGTGCGATGAAGGGCGTCATCCTGTCTATTAATCCCTCGATCACGATCGTGGATCTCACCCACACCGTTCGACCTCATGATATCCGGGGCGCGGCGTTCACCCTCGCTCAGGCCTACCGCGAATTTCCTCCCGGGACGATCCACGTCGTCGTCGTCGATCCCGGCGTGGGTTCGTCGCGGAAGCCGATTCTGCTGACGACCTCGCGCTATGCCTTCATCGGTCCCGATAATGGTGTGTTCAGCTTCATATATGCCGAAGAGGACATTGAACACATCATTCACCTCACGGCCGACCAGTATTTTCGCCGACCAATCAGTCAGACGTTCCACGGACGGGACATCTTTGCGCCGACGGCCGCCTGGCTTTCCAAAGGCATCGATCCTACGTGCTTCGGCCCCCGGCTCACCGAAATCGTGACATTCGACCTGCCGCGCCCCCGGATGCTCAGCCCGACACACGTTCGTGGCCACGTCATCCACATCGATCGGTTCGGCAACCTGATCACGAATCTGACGACCAGGGACGTGTCTCCGGAAGCCGCCCGCTCAGGCACCCGATTCATCATCAACGACCACATCATCACCCGCTTCCAATCCCACTTCGCCGAAGCCCCCGCGGGAGAGCCATTCGTCATTCTGGGCAGTACGGGACGATGGGAAGTCGCCGTATATCAAGACTCGGCAGCGAAGCGGTTGAACGCTTCGGTGAACACCTCCGTTGATGTGATCAAAGCATGATCAAGCCAGAGAGAATCTCGGGATCGGCTCATGGTCCCCGAGCGCGTCACGAACGGACAAAAAGGGGAGTCAGGCGACCGGCGATCCTCGCCGAAAGGAGATCATCTGGTGGGGATGGTGGGAGTCGAACCCACACGGGGGGTTACCCCACGGGTTTTTGAGACCCGCACGTCTGCCAGTTCCGTCACATCCCCACAGCACCTCTCTGTCGCATGCTCTTTATTCCCCGGGGGGTAAATTTTAGTGAGGCGATTTCATCGCGTCAATCCGAAGACTGATGGGCGATCAACCGCCGGGCGGCCATGAAGTGATCGCCGGGATTGGAGGAAAGGTCCTCGCATCAGTCTCGATCGGGCAGACTCTCTACGTATTTCACGCGGCGAAATCGCCGCTTGCCAACCTTGACCAGGATTTCTGATTTTTCGGCGAAGTTGATCACCGCCCTGACATCGCCGACGCGCCGCCCATCGATGGAGACGCCGCCCTGCTCGATGAGTCGCCGCGCCTCGCGCATCGAGGAAGCCAACCCGACCTCTACGAGCATCCGAGCGAGGTCCACAGAATGACCGGGAAGCTTCAACTCCACGATGGGCACGTCCGTCGGCGCCAGTTTCTCCCGAAACACGCGATTGAACGCCTCTTCGGCCCGCTCAGCCTCGGCCGGAGAATAGAATTGACTGACCAGTAATCGAGCCAGTTGAGCTTTCACATCGCGCGGCGAAATCTCTTCGGCTTTCACGCGCTCACGAAGGCGCGCGAGTTCATCGAGCGGGAGATCAGTGAGAAGTTCATAGTAGGTCCACATCAGCTCGTCTGAGATGGACATGGTCTTACCGTAGATTTCCTCTGGCGGCTCGGTGATGCCGATGTAGTTGCCATAGGATTTGGACATTTTTTGCACCCCGTCGGTCCCCACCAGCAGGGGCACGGTCATGACCACTTGGGGCTCCTGCCCGAACTCGCGTTGGACGTCACGCGCTACCAGAAGGTTGAATTTTTGATCTGTGCCGCCCAGCTCCACATCAGCTTCCAGAGCCACGGAGTCATAAGCTTGAGCGAGCGGGTAAAGGAGTTCATGTAGGCTGATGGGAATCCCCTTCTGAAGGCGATTCTGGAAATCATCGCGCTCCAGGATCTGAGCCACTGTCACTTTGGCGGCGAGTCGAATCCAATCCTCGCTGGTCAGAGCGCCCAGCCATTTGGAATTGAATTCGATGACCGTCTTCTCGGGATCGAGGATACGGAACACCTGCTCCTTGTATGTTTCGGCATTGGCTTGAATCTCCTCGCGAGACAACGGTGGTCGGGTAGCCGAGCGCCCGGTGGGATCGCCGATCATACCGGTGAAATCGCCGATGAGAAAGATCACCGTATGCCCGAGTTCTTGAAACTGACGCAGTTTCCTCAACACGACGACGTGGCCCAGGTGCAGATCGGGTGCCGTGGGATCAGCTCCCAGCTTCACCCGGAGCGGCTGGCCCGTGCGTTGAGATCGCTTCAACTTCTCCCGCAGATCTTCTTCCCGGATGAGATCGACGCACCCACGCCGCAGGTAAGCGACTTGCTCATCGATGGTCATCGTTGTCCCCATACGAGGCCTGAATTATAGGACTTCACCGAGACGGAGTTCAACGCCCGAGCAGGAAAATCCTCTCCTCAAAAACAAATTTGTTGCATCCAGGGGAGGAGTCTTCTATAATGAAAAGCCGTTACACTTGGTACGGGTCGTTTGGACTACATGCTGACGGAGAAAGCGAAGGTCGAAACCAAGGGGTGCCCCATCTGTCACGGCACCGGCTGGGAGTATGTCCAAGAGAGGGCCGTCCGTCGGTGCCGGTGCCGAGGCGAGGTTTCATCAACGGCAGTCGAGCGCTTACTGGATGCGGCGCACATCCCTCCCCGCTACGCCGAGTGTGAACTGAAGAATTACATTCCCCAAGGAGAGGTGAACTCCCCGGAACTCGAATCTCAGCGCATGGCCGTGCTCATGTGTCGGCAGTTCGTCAAAGAATACCCGAATACGGATCGCGGCCTTCTGCTGATGGGACCCGTGGGGGTAGGAAAGACCCACCTGGCCGTCTCAGTACTGAAAGAACTGATCAGAACGAAAATGGCGCATTGCCTCTTTTACGACTTTCGCGATCTCCTGAAGGAAATTCAGGAGAGCTATAATCCTGAGTCTCAGCGCACGGAGTCTCGTATTCTGGAACCCGTTTACAACGTCGATGTCCTCGTCCTGGACGAACTCGGGGCGGCCAAGCCAACGGCATGGGTTCAGGATACGATGACGCAGATCATCAATACCCGCTACAATTACAAGCGACTGACCATCTTCACGACCAATTATCTGGACACGCCAATCAGCAACGAGGAGACGCTGGCCGAACGCGTCGGAGAGCGACTGCGATCGCGACTCCACGAAATGTGTAAGACCATCCTCATCATCGGTCGCGACTATCGACGACTCTCTCAGTCGCTCACCCCATGACTGCCCAGAGCAGCCCTCGCTTCATCCGACATCTCCATCTACTGCGCGCCGACCGAAGGAAGCCGGTGCCAACATCGTGAGGGGACGCGCTCAGCGAATGGCCATCGGCTGCGTGAAGATGTCCGATCGCCCGTTTCGCGTATCGGCCCAGAGGGGGACGATCACCCCCTGGTGTGCCGCCAGACTGGTGTAATCGCCCATGAACGGCACCATACAGGTGAAGTTTGCGGCACGAATGAAACGGAACGCCGCCGACGGATCGAATGGTTGATCGGTGAGCTTGATGCTGGGCGCGAACGTCTCGCCGCCATCGGACGACCAGGTGACGCGGTAATCGACCAGAAAATTCTCCACCGAATCGCGCCGATCATAGTAACCGATGACGAGATCCCCGGTTGTTTGATCGACGGTGACAAACGGCATGAATTGATCTTTTCCGTTACCCGGTGCGTCATCGTTGACGCGAATGGGCTCGCTCCAGCTCATCCCGCCGTCTGTCGAGCGGCTCAACAGAATATCCACGTCGCCACTTCGTCGGTCGGCCCAAACCACATAGAGATTCCCCCGCGTTGGCCCCGCCGAACGATCGACGGCCAAGGAGGGAAGGCTCCCGCCGTGCCGCGCCAACGCGCGGAGTCGACCGAACGGATGGACGTCCGCGACGTGGATATCTGCCCCAAACGTCACTCCCCCATCCGTGGAGAGATCAACGACGATCTCTGGCCGTCGATCGCGACGAGAGTGTAACCAGATGACATATACCTCCCCCTGAGGCCCGACGCGGGGCATAGATCCTTGAACGCCGCGATCGTCACTGATGATTTGCGGTGTGGAAAAGGTCATGCCCCGATCGGTAGATCGGGAAAAGAGAATGCGACTCCCGTCACCGATGCTCGTCCAGCTGATGTAGAGGAAATCATTGAACGGTCCACCAGTGGTATCAGCCGTGATCCAATCCTTATCTTCGAAAGCGGGATTCGATTCACCAATATGAGCCACGACGGGGACGCCGGCTGAAAAGCGACGACCGCCATTCGTGGATCGATAGACGAAGACACCGTTGTCGCTCCGATCCGTGTTCCACATGATGGTGGAGACGTAAACGTTACCCTCACTATCCATGGTCAGGACGGGATCGCTCTGATTTTGAAACTTCACGCTGCGGCCATCTGGACTGCGGGCGAAATTTCGCACCGGCGACTGTTGTTCCCACGTCTGTCCGCCATCGAACGAGACGTAAGGCGTGACCCGCACCGCCAACTGACTGCTGTCCATGGCCGCCGCAATGATGTGCTGTGGATCACGAGGATCAATAACCAGCGTCGTCTCCGCCGCGGGACCCGTCTGATTGACGCGAATGTTCGTGCCTTGAACGAGCGAACGCGATGGTGGGCCAGACAGCATGGTGGATAATTCCTCGGCCGTCACCACCCGACCATTGCCCATTCGGAAACGACGGGGCGAGGGATTATCTTGAGCCGTCACGCCCACGGAGGCGAAAGAGCCGAGAAAGGACAAACACAACCCAGCGATGATCACACTCGTGCCGGTGAATCGCGCGAACATACATCACCTCCTCGAATGAAGTTTCAATGCCCTCATGCCACTCCGACCGCGAAGATGGGCCAAGGGCGGAACCCCTGGCCCATCCTCGGGTAACAGTCATCGCACAGAGACTTTGATCTTATATCTGTAATCGGGTCCTCCGTTGCCGGCGAAATCTTTGATGCGGAAGGTGAACTCGCCGCCAATGAGAACGAGATAGGTCAACAGCGAATCCGATGTGCTCCCATCGTCGTCGTTCTCCGCCAACTGCACCACGCCCAGCGTATCGAAGAGCGTGATCACCGAATCCAGCGGAGAGGGAGGCGACAGGGTGGCAGCATCCACATCGATGGTAATGGTCTGTAACGCGGAGGCGGACAATCGGAAATAATCCTCGTCGCCCGCCGGATCGATGGTGCCGATGATGGTCACGTCGGGCGTGATGGAATTGGCTAACAAGGCGTTATCATTGGGCTCCGATTCGTTCACGCTGGTAATGGTGATGGCCACCGCACCAGTGTTGTTGGACTCGTCAGACTCGGTGACGGCGTTGCCCGCATCGACGATGACGCCGATGTAACGCGTGCCTTGCGTCGCCGTGGCAGGGATTTGAATTCCGGTGAGCGTGTTGATCTGCGATTCTCCGGGCAAGAGACCGGATGTCGGAGCCGTGGCCAGGAGCGGGTCGCTGGCATCAATCACAGGATCGTCGGAGAATCGGATCTCGTGAGTGGCCGGGCCCGCCGATCCTGTGCCCTGATTGGTGATCGTGAAGGTGACGGATACCTGATCACCGGCATCAGCGCTGGTCGGCGAGACGCTGAGATTGACGACCACCAGATCAGGTTGAGCCGCGGTGATGGTGATGGGCGCGGCAGCCGTATTATTCGCCTCGTTAGACTCAGGTACGACATCGCCCGGGTCCACGATGATGCCGATGAATCGCGTTCCCGGAGGGGCGGTGGCCGGGATGGTGACATTCACGGTGAATGGCGCCGAACTTCCTGGACTCAATGTGCTCGTCCCCACGGTGGTGAGCAAGGTATCGCTGGAATCGATGACATTGTCCACCGAGAAGCGGATCTCGTGTGAACTGCTATTGGCCGTCGCCACGCCCTGATTCACGATGCTGAAGCTCACCGTCGTCGTTCCGCCCGGCGGGACGGCGGTGGGCGTCACCGTCAAACCGGTCACCACCAGATCGGCCTGGGCCGCCGTGATCGTAATCGGTGTCGAAGCCGTGTTATTCCCTTCATCCGACTCACTGACCAGATTCGGCGTATCGGCGATAACACCGATGAACATCGAGCCCGGTGCTGTGGACGAGGGAATGCTCACCGAAATGGTGAATGGCGATGCGGCGCCCGGACCGAGCGTCGATGTTCCCACCGTGCCGAGGAGCGTATCCGCCGTCGTGATGAGGTTATCGGCGGAGAGATAAATCTGATGCGTAGTGGAACCAGCCGTGCCATTGCCCTGATTGGCGAGCGTGAAGCTCACCGTCACGGTGTCACCCGGATTGACCGAGGTTGGATTGATACTGAGCCCAGTGACGACCAGATCGGGCAACGGAGAGGTGATGGTCAGGGAGACGGCGGCGGTGTTATTGCTCTCGTCAGATTCGGTGACAGTCCCTCCCGCATCGACGCGAATGCCGATGAACTGCGCTCCCGGCGACGCGCTGGATGGAATGGTGACGCTCACATGGCTGAACGTTTGCGCCGCACCGGCGGGTAAATTGGGCGTTCCCACCGTGGCCAGGAGAGTATCGCTGGCATCGATGATATTATCCGTCGAGAGGCGGATCTCATGCGTCGCCGATCCGGCTGGCCCGCCACCCTGATTCGTCACCGTGAAACTGACTGAGACCGTCCCTCCCGGCGCCACCGAGCTCGGGTTCACGGTGAGGTTCATGACCACCAGATCGGCGAGCGTGCTGCCCACATTGAGAGGAGTGCTCGCCGTGTTATTCTGCTCGTTGGATTCGACAACGCTGCTCGACGAATCGGCGATCACGCCCAGGAAATGAGCGCCAGTCGCGGTACTCGATGGAATGACGACGGTGAGATTGTTGAACGGGATGGATTGTCCAGGAGAGAGCGTGGGCGTGACCACGGTGGCCAACAGGACGTCGCTACCATCGATGACGTTATCGATGGAGAGACGCACTTCGTGAAATGTAGATCCCGCGCTCTGGGTTCCTCGATTGGCGATGGAAAAGCTCACCGAAACGGTGCCCCCAGGATTGACGGTGGTGGGCGATACCGTCAGCCCTTCGACGACCAGATCGGGACCCGGCGGCGTGAGGGTCGTCTCCACCGTTCCGCGATTCTCCGTCGCCGCTGAGAACGCCGCCTCCCACGCCCGACGAATGGTCTCCAGTTTGTCGATGTCGGCCTGATTCGCCGTCTCCCCCTGAGGGACGATGAGCACGAACGCCTGCCGGAACCGGGTGGGCGCTCCTCCCGGCCCGGGCACCCGCTGCCCTTCGGCCTGGATGATCTGGTTGATGGAAACCGTTCGTCGCACACCATTGACCGTCACGCCGATCTCCGGAGGACTGGTTCGATCGCGACCACCGGTATTCGTGGGAGCATCGATGAAGAAGAAATCGGGCACTTCCGCGGATGACCGCAATCCCATCACATACTGATCCAACGGGCTATAGCGAATCGTCGCCTGTTCGGAACGGAACGTGTTCCCACCCAGATCGCGCCAATCGTTCCCGCCGAGGAACGAGCCATCAGAATCGAGAAAGAAACTCCACGCCGATCGATGACGCCCGAGCAGCGCATCGCTTGGCACGCCCCCATCATCGAACCGCACGTATGCGCCCCAGCGCTGCCCCACGGCACGCGCCAGCACGCCGAGCGTGGTGAACGTCGTCCGCCCGATTCGCTCATTGACATCATCGGGGAAATCGCTCAGTCGGCTCATGACGACGACGGCCTGCAATCGACCGCCACTGCCAAATGCCGAGGTTCGATCGAAGGTGGGCAGGCCGATGCCCTGAATGGTGTTCTTCACTAACTCGGTGAAGCTCAATGCCTCGGGTCCAGCCAGCTTATGTGAGAACGTGCTGGAGCCAAACAGCACGAGGAAATCGAAATCGTCACCATGCGTCTGGTAGAATCGCTGAGCCACCGCCCGCGTGTCCAAGCCTCGATTGAAAAACTCAAGAATGGGCGCTGGCGAACCGAACGAAGCCGGGAGATCCCGATCGAAGTTCACCCGGAAGAACGTTCGACTCATCCCATTGGAGAGCCCCACCAGTCCGTCTCGGGTGGCCACCGATTGATAGCTGAGGCGAATGCGCCCATCCCTGAACAGCACGAGCTGAACGGTATTGGCGTTGGTCGTATTGAATTCGGGAAGGTTTTTCCAGGTGATGACTGCGCGACTGCTTCCCACCAGACGCACAAAGACGCCATCCGCACCCGACGTCGTGGCGGGATTGAAATCATCCCAGAGAGCCGCAATGCGCGGACTCTCCGCGATGAACTCGGCAATCGATGGCGTTCCATCGGGATCAGGAGCATCGAACGTGACCAATCCATTGGAACTCACGAAGAGAAAATTTCGGCTCACATTGTAGAATGGGAAGAAGAACCCCAGGTTCACTTGCCTGGTGTCATCATCGCCGAGCGTCAGTCGGGTACCCAGATTGGACTCCATGGAGAAGCCGATGAAGGAGGCGTCGTAACTCCCCGCCCCGTTGGGTCGGAACTCGATCGTCCGGTTCGACAAGTCGAAGAGTTCGAGGAATGTACCATCATCGTGCAGCACGGCGATGTTGCCTTGGTCAGCATCAGGCGGCTGCGCCGACCGGCTCGGATGAAGAGTCGACCAAGGGAGAGCCTCCGGCTTCACATCGGCCACCGGTGGCCAGTTGGCCGTCCCCCATTTATCCTCGACCATCAACCGGCCACGGTCAGCATCCAGCCACAACCGCCGGTCGTCGCGTGGATCGAGCGTCATTCTGAAAAAGTGCCAGTTCTCGGGGAGCCGCTTCAGCTCTTGCCAATGTTCACCTTCATCCAGGCTACGATACAGGCGATTCTCGATGAGCCCGGAGTGAACGGGCACGCTGAGCAAAGCATAAATGATCGTCGGCGCCCCAGATCGAATGACCAGAAGGGGCGGATGAGTCGGGCGCACGAAGGGTACCGGTAATCCGCGAGTCACCGATTCCCACCGACTCCCACCATCGGTTGATCTGAAAATATGGCCCACGGCAGACGCCGTGTAGATGACCTGAGGATCATCGGGACTGACCACTCGGACGCCCGTCTGGTCTCCAACCGATGATTTCCATTGTCGAGCCTGGGGAGAAGAGAATCCCCGGGACATTCCTACACTGGCAGAGATCAACCCCACCAGGATGAACCATAGAATGATATGATGTGAGATGAACCCATGAGAGCTCGAATCTTTCGTTTGATGACTATCCATAACCCCCTCCTTTCGCATGTTCGGGCCCCATCGCTCACTGCCCGAGGGCTGCCGATGAGGCGACGGCTAAGAGGTAATTGGCGCGTTGGCGACCAGGATGGCGATCGCTCAGACTCACGCCAATGTAATACGTGCCGGCAGGAAGTTCGATCGGCCCAATGGTCCTGGAAATCCCCACTGGTGAACCTTGAGCGACCACGCGGGGGGTGGGGCCCTCGACGACGAAGAGGACGAGATCGAGACCCGTGTTCATTTGCTCGGGGGCCAGGTTCATCTGAACCAACGCCGAGTCGTCCAATGAGAAAGCGAACACATCCTCGACGCGTTCTTGTCGACCGTTGAGTGGAAGAGAAATGACCCCGTCATCGCCCGGGCCAACGTCGCCGAGCACGGCGCCCGGAAGAGGAAGCGGCTGCGCTTGTTCCACTGTTTCATTGGGTTCTCGTTCGTCAATCAGCACATCGGGGAAGAATTGGAATGAGAACGTGAGATCGCCGCCACCGGGCAGATTCCCCGCTCGGGTCACTTCGATGAGAACCTCCTCGCCAGCGAGAGTGCCAAAGACGATCTGCGAGTGAATGTCCTGGCCGATGTCGTCGTTACAGGCGATCTCAAAGAGATCCCCGCACTGGCCTGTATAGGCGCTCAATACGGTGTCATACGTGCTGCCCAGAGTTTGAATGGTTACAACCCCTGAGCTTTCCGGAAGGAAGCGATACCAGACGCTGGCCGCATCGATGCTCGTCGTGCAGGTATGCACGGGATCGTCATCCTCGGTGCCTGCCGAACGCGCGTCTAACTGGTCGACGAACGTCGGACCGGTGATCCGGGTAGCTTGTGCGCAGAGATCGTTTTCGGGGAATTGGCCGTTGAGAATGATATCCGCCCCCTCAACGATCGCTCCCGCCTCCACCCGCACCAGAGCGATGCGTCGAGGTCCGTCATCATTGGATTCCATCGCCCCACTATAAAACTCGCGCCCACCGACCAGGGGTGGTGGAGGATCGAGTGGCCCGAGACCGGATCCTCCGGTGAAGGCGGGATGGATGGGCTCAACCTCGATAGTATAACGACCCGGCGGCAACCCGACGATGCGATAGACGCCGCGCAGGCGGGGATCGAACACGCCGTTGCCGCCACGAGGCCGCCGATTGCCGATGAACCGGTCTCCCGAGATCGCCGAGACGGCCAACGGGATTCCCGAGATTCGCCGGGCCACGACGTTGGCCCCCTGAAAGCCGGCCACACCATTGGGCATGAGCACGCGTCCCTGAATCGTACCGGTGGATGCGGCAAATCGAGGATCGGGATAGATCGACGAGAGCGCGGCCACATCATCGGCATGCAGTCGAGCTTGATGGCGGCTGATGAGAAGAGGAAACATGGTCGGGATTCCCCGATCATTAATGGGCAACCCATCCAACGCTTCCCTCAGATTCACCTGCGTATGGTCGAGCCCGATGAAATGGCCGAACTCGTGGACGACCGTAGCGCGAAACATATCCAGCGGAATGCGCTGGCCAACGAACAAGCCATTGAACACAGCCCATCCTTGCCGGAATTCGCCTCGCGTCACCCCGGGCGGTCGCAACGTGGGCGAACCGAATCCCACGATATCCCGACTGGCGCCCACACCCACCAGAGCCTCAATGATGGATCCATCGTGATCGAACACAATGGGATTGACGCCTCGCCGGATACGACTGAGGACATCCATCACATTGGCTCCCGTGACATCCACGTCTAATTGGCCGCGTTGTTCGAATGCGATCGTCGCCGTATCGACCTCTTGCCAGGTGCGAAACGCATCGGCGACCAGCTCGACGGCCGCCGCATTGTCGAGAATGCCCAGCGGACCGCGATCCGGCGTATAGGTCACAGGATTCCGCGGCCAGCGGAAGGGTTGACCACGACTATTGATGAACAGTGGCCCTCCCGCTCTGACCGGGCTCAGGAGGAGAACGCCGACCAGCACGATGAGTCCCCCCACAGTCGGCGCTGACAACCCCCAGCATCGCTCCATCATACTCGCTCGGCTCCGCGCAAACAGTGTCCGTCTCGTCCATCCCCTTCCGGATTTCACCGCTCGGTGGGAGAGAACGATAGTCGATCGGGTGAAAAAGCTGATCGCCAGTTGAATATCATCTTCTTCACGATACGGCGAGCACCACCACGAACGGTAGATAAGCGTCGATCGACGTTGAGGATGATATCTACATCCTCGATGCGGTCACCGGGCATGAGCTCGATCTCCGCTCGATGATCGGGATCATCGGTGCTGGATTCCTCCTCGGCACTGTAAAATTCCGGCGGCCCGGGCAACTCAGCCGGTGGATCTAATGGTCCCACGCTGGAGCCCCCGGTGAAATCGAATCGGATCTGTTCGATCTCCACCGTGTAACGTCCGGGCGGCAATCCGGGAAGCTCATAAAACCCGAGCAACTCCGGATCATCGGAACCGAAGTCCGGACCATTGCGCGTGCCCGTATGAAGGAATCCCGATACCGATGATACAGCCACCAGACGGGGGTCATCGACGCTTCGAGCGATGACATTGGCCCCCTGGAACCCCGTTCCATCGGGCAACAGGATGTGGCCCGAGATCGTCCCGCGCTCGCGGAATTCCCGGAAATCGGGATAGAGGGCTGAGACGGCCACCTCATCATCGAGATGGAGCACCTCGGCACCCTCGACGATGAAGGGGAACATGGTGGGCACCTGATCATCGTTCCGCGAGGTGGAATCAAATGCGGCGGCGGCATTCAATTGAGTATGATCGAGCCCGATATAATGCCCGAACTCATGAACGGCCGTCCCCAAGAGATCACTGGGCGGAAATCGCCCATTGAGCACGGCTCGCGCTTGCAAGTACACACCATCGGTCCGGAACACCGTTGGACCGGCGAATCCCAACACCGTACGACTCGCCCCCGTTCCCAGCAACGCATCGATGATGCGTCCATTGGTATCGAAGATGATGGGACTCGTGCACTCTCGGCCCGACTGGCACTCGCCGATGACCTGATTGAGAAAAGCGAGCACGTTCCGCTCGGTCACATCAAAACCGAGTCGCCCATCCTGGCGAAAGCGAACGCGAGACAGCGTGACATCCTCCCAGACCTGGAACGCTCGCGCAACCAGATTGATCGCTTGTTCATTGGTCAAAGCGCCCAATCGGCCCCGATCCGGCGTATAGGGAATGCGGCTACGCCGCCACACGAAAGGGACGCCCTGAGTATTCACGAGCAAAGGACCGCCCGCCTCGACATCGGCAACACCGGCTATGAATGAATAGACGCCGCTGGCCACCAGGAGAACGATGACTCCCATTCGCCGCCACCATCTCATAGAGAATCCTCCTCGCTCGGACCGCTCTTCGATCAACGGGGGGACCTTGAACGTCCCACGATGTTGCCCGTTGAGGAAAGCACCTTGGCCATTCATCGCGTCACCAGCCTCCGAATGACGGCGCTGAAGGCTCGATAGCTCATCGTCGCGAGCTCGTCCGGTTCGCCCGAATCAGTCAGTGATGACCGCACCTCTTCACCGAGTCCCTCCAGCAATCGCGCCCGGGGAACGACCAGAATGACTCGACGTTCGCCCGTCCGGGGATCCAGTCGCACTGAGAGTTTGCCTTGAATGCCACCCACCGGACTGGTGAACCCGTATCGGCTCTCCGGATAAAGGAAGAGGATGATGCGCTCGCCTCGATGATAGCTCGGCAATTCCGGCACGCGCGTGAGATCCTGACCACCGAATTGCATGAAGGTGAACTGACGGCGGTCAGGAGAAAGTCCTTTGAATGACTCCTCGACCTCCACGGTCACGTAGGTCACCGCCACATGGGGATACTCGGGATGACTGCCCTGGCGAACGCTCACCACGCGACCGGATACGATGATGCCCGCCCGCTCGACCATGTCTCGGAGCGAGACGGGCAGAACTTGCGCCGAAATCGCGAGAGTCGTCGTGATCATGAGGATGGATGCGAAAAATCCGGTCTTCCATGAAACCGGCCAGCGAAGGCATCTGGCGAACGCGGCGCGCGGCGGCGATCCACTCCTCTCAGGCGATCTTATCATCGTGCTCCTCCTGTGAATGAACGCTTCAACTCACGGGGTTGCCTCATGCTGGTCGAATGGGCATCCATAAGGCTGGATCAGGAATATGGGCTCACCGGGCTGGAATCATAGGGTAGGCCACGTCATCTGACGTTGTCAATGCCCGTGAAGGCCAAGTGCTCTCGGCTCACACGACGATGGTCGTGGTCACCCTTCACTCGATGCCTTTTCTCCAGAGGCGGTCGGTTGCCAGCGCAAGACCGGCTTACGCGCGGCAGTGACCTCATCCAGGCGCCCGATATGCGTCAAATGGGGAGCCGTTTTCAACACCTCGGGATGCTCTCGCGCTTCCCGGTCGATCTCCTTCATGGCGGTCACAAAGGCGTCGAGTTCCTCTCGGTCGACCGATTCAGTCGGCTCGACCATGAGGGCGCCAGGCACAATCAGTGGAAACGACATCGTCGGGGGATGAAACCCGTAATCGATGAGGCGCTTGGCGATGTCGACATTCTTGACGCCGTATTTCTCCTGCCGCCGACTGGAAAAGACGACTTCATGGAGACACGGCCCGTCGTAGGTGATCTCATACACATCGCGTAACCGGTGCGCCAGATAATTGGCGTTCAATACCGCTGCCTCGGCAATAGCCCGCAACCCCTCGGCTCCATTGGAGAGGATATAGGCCAACCCCCGAATGAGAACGCCGACATGCCCATAGAAAGCGCGTACGCGACCGATCGACTGTGGGCGGTCGAAATCCAGATGGCAACGTCCATCGTCACCACGAACGATGCGCGGCAGAGGAAGAAAAGGTTCCAATGCCTCGGTGACCATCAAAGGACCGGCGCCCGGCCCACCGCCGCCGTGTGGTGTGGAGAACGTCTTATGGATGTTCAGGTGTAACAGATCGACGCCCATATCGCCCGGTCGGGTCACACCGAGCAGAGCGTTCATATTGGCGCCGTCCATATACACGAGCCCGCCCACCTCATGAATGATGGCGACGATCTCCAGAATGTTCTCTTCAAAGAGTCCCAGCGTATTGGGATTGGTGAGCATGAGCGCCGCCACATGCTCATCGGTGGCGCGACGGAGAGCGTCCAGATCGGTCAGTCCGCGCTCATTGGATTTCACCGTCACGACCTCATATCCGCACAGGGCCGCACTGGCCGGATTCGTACCGTGCGCCGAATCGGGAACCAGGACCTTCCGGCGCGGATCGCCACGCGCCTCGTGACAGGCTCGAATGATCATCATGCCCGTCAATTCTCCGTGGGCCCCCGCCGCCGGCTGGAGCGTCCCGGCCGCCATCCCCGTGATCTCACACAGCAACTCTTCTAACTGCTTCAAGGCTTCCAAGCTCCCCTGGGACAATTCTTCCGGCGTGTACGGATGGTGTTCGGCGAACCCTTCGAACCGGGCCACGAGTTCGTTGATCTTGGGATTGTACTTCATCGTGCAGGACCCCAGGGGATAGAGTCCGGCATCGACGCCGTAGTTCCAACTGGAGAGGCGGGTGAAATGACGGACGACATCCACCTCGCTCAACTCGGGCAATCCGGCCAGGTTGTCCTGACGTTGCCAGCGCTCGTCGATGAGATCCTCCAGTGGCGTCTCCGGTACATCGAGCGCGGGAAGGACGTAGGCTTTCCGACCCGGGCGGGATCGCTCAAAGAGTAAAGGCTCCTCACGGACGATGTGGGCGGGCGTCGTTTTCGCTCTCGATGCTCGATTCATGGAAAGCGCCTTCACAGCTCCGCCAGGGCGTCGACGAGACGATCGATCTCCTGGCGAGAATTCATCTCGGTCACGCAGATGAGCACACAATCATCAAGCTCCGGATACCAACGCTCCAGGGATACGCCGCCAAGAATATGCCGTTCTCGAAGTCGAGCGAGCGTCTCTGAAACTGGTCGACGCGTCCTGATCACAAATTCATTGAACCGGGGTCCTGAGAACCGACAGGCGTAGCCGTTCAAGGCGGCGATGCGCCGGGCGGCATAGGCGGCCTTCTGCACATTCTGGATGGCCACCTCGCGCAAGCCCTGAGGTCCCATGGTAGCCAAGTAGATGGTCGCCATGAGCATGGCCAGTCCCTGGTTGGTGCAGATATTGGATGTGGCCTTTTCGCGTCGTATGTGCTGTTCGCGGGTGGCCAGCGTCAGGACGAATCCGCGTCGTCCCCGATTATCGAACGCCTGTCCGGCCAGTCGTCCGGGCATTTGCCGCACGTACTTCTGTCGCGTGGCGAACAATCCGAGATAAGGACCGCCAAAACTCAACGGCACGCCCAGGCTCTGCCCTTCACCGACGACGATATCGGCGCCCTGCTCTCCCGGCGATCGCAGCACTCCCAGGCTGATGGGCTCGACGACGACGGCGATCATCAGCGCGCCGACCCGATGGGCGGCTTCGGCGGCCCTTTGGAGATCTTCGATGCCACCAAAAAAGTTCGGCGATTGAACGACCACGGCGCCCACCGATTCATCGACGGTCAGCGCCCGAGAATCGAGCTGACCGCTGGTCCGCTCATAGGGGACGGTCTGGAGTTGCAGCCCCAGCGTCTGGACATAGGTTCGCACGACCTCTCGATATTCTGGATGAACGGTCTCCGCTATCAGGATCTTGTGGCGATGAGTGAGGCGCGCCGCCATGAGGACCGCCTCGGCCAGAGCTGTGGAGCCATCATACATGGAGGCGTTGGCCACTTCCATGCCAGTCAGTTGACAGAGCATCGTTTGATACTCGAAGATGGCCTGAAGCGTCCCCTGTGCGATCTCCGGCTGATAGGGCGTATAGGCGGTGTAGAATTCGGATCGTGAGATAAGGGCGTCAATATGAGCGGGCCGGTAGTGACGATAGGCTCCAGCCCCGAGGAAGACGGCGTGCGTCTCCGCCGTCGCATTGCGCGAGGCCAACGCCTGCATGGTTTGGAGCAGCTCCATCTCCGACTGCGGAGGGGGAAGACGTAAAGGAACGCGACGTCGAAGCGAGGGGGGGATGGCACGAAACAGGTCGTCGATGGATGTCGCCCCGATGTCGCGGAGCATGGCGGCGCGCTCATCGGGAGAACTGGGAATATAGCGCATCGTTATCCTTCGGTTTCTTCCTCGATGAAATCAGCGTACTCGGCCGGCGACAGGAGATCGGACGTCTCCTCCGGATCGGCCAGAGCGACTTTGATCATCCACCCCTCACCGTATGGATCTTGGTTGATGAGTTCGGGCGATTCGCTGAGTCCCTCGTTCACTTCGATGACCTCTCCGGCCATGGGCATGTAGAGCTCACTGACGGCCTTGACCGACTCTACATTGCCGAAGACCTCGCCCGCATCAAACCGATCGCCCACGTTGGGGAGCTCGACGTACACGACATCGCCGAGACTCTCTTGAGCATAGTCTGTGATCCCAACCACTCCGGTTGAATCTTCGATCCGGATCCATTCGTGCTCTCGAGTGTAGAGACAATCCTCTGGGATTTCAGGCATATGCATTCCTCCGAGTCATTATTTCTTCCGTTTATAAAACGGTGTCGGAACGACCTGAGCATCCACGGTGCGCTGACGTACGCGAATGTTGAACCGGGTCCCCACCGCTGTGTAGGCGATGGGGAGGTAGGTCAGCCCGATGTTCTTCCTCAGGAATGGCGCGTAGCTCCCCGAGGTGACGCGACTCACTTCCTGGTCATCGATGAGCACCGGATAGCCATCGCGGGCGGGCACGCGATCCAGCACCTCAAATCCCACCAATCGACGTTGAAGGCCCTCTTCTTTCTGTCGAAGTAATGCCTCGCGCCCGATGAACTCGCCCTTGTCGAATTTCACGATCCAGGCCAACCCCGCTTCCAGAACGGTCGTCGATTCGTCAATATCATTCCCATACAGCATCATGCGAGCCTCCAGCCGCAACGTATTGCGCGCCGCCAGTCCACACGGTTTCAATCCAACTGGTTTGCCCGCTTCCAGCAATCGGTCCCAAACCCACTCGGCATTCATCTGGCGATCCATGGGCACGTAAAGCTCGAACCCATCCTCGCCCGTGTAGCCCGTCCGAGAGATGATCGTATGCGGGACGCCAGCCACCTCGCCCACGTCAAACCAATAGGTGCGAATGTGGTCCAGAGCGACATCGGTCAGCCCTTGGACGATATCTTCGGCTGCCGGCCCTTGAACGGCGATTTGAGCATACCGGCTGGTGACATCATATAACGTGACGTCTCGCCCCTGAACATGGTCGGAAATCCAGCGATAGTCCTTCTCCCGATTCGCCGCATTGACACAGAGGAAGAAGTGATCGTGGCTGAAGCGATAGACAGTCAGGTCATCGACGAACGTTCCCCGGGGTGTGGTGAGAGCCGAATACTGCACCTGATTATCGCGCAATCGGGCAGCATCATTGCAGGTGACCTGCTGAATGAGAGCCAGCGCGTCTGGACCTCGAACCTCGATTCGGCCCATGTGACTCACATCGAACATGCCGGCCACCTCACGCACAGCGAGGTGTTCGGCGACGGCGCCCGTATAGTGCACCGGCATCTCCCATCCACCAAACTGAATGAACCGGGCACCCAATGCGCGATGAACTTCATACAGTGGTGTCCGTTCGACCATGTTCACCTGCTCGTCAGCCACTCAACCCACCATTTTCAGAGTGGCCAAACTAACACAGCCGGATGACTTCGTCAAGACTGAGGGGCGGCTTTCACCTGGGCCGACGACGGGACGTGATCGCGCGCCGCATCAAGGCGGATTGCCGGGTGTTTCACCACTCTTATCACATATCCACCAGATGACTTCGCCCCGCTCATACCGATTCCCCCTCAAGGCCTCCTCTCTGGAAGGTCGGCACGCGTTGACGACCGTCTCCACAACCGATTAGAATCAACCCATCATGACATCCTCATCGTCAGAGGGAGAGGATGAAGATCACTACACTCTCAAACGGACTTCTTTGTGTTCTTTTCCTGGCTGCTTCTCCTCGATGGGAGGCATTGATTCCGGATTGCTCACCACACATGATGAGGATTCCCGTCGGCCAACAGCCGGAGTCGGTGATCGTCGCCGACCTGAACGGCGATGGACGCTCCGATCTCATCACCGCCAACGGAAGCTCGGACGATATCTCTGTGTTGTTGGCCGAGGACGGCTCATTCCAGGAACGTCGGTTTCCGGCCGGGAGCGGTCCTCGGACCGTAGCCGTTGGCGATGTCACCGGTGATGGGCATGTGGATGTGCTCACGGCTAACTTCCGTTCGCGAGATATCTCCGTTCTCGTTGGTCGGGGTGATGGGTCCTTCTTTCCCTCGAGCCGCATCTCCGTCAGCGACCGGCCCGTCTTCCTGACCCTGGCGGACCTGGACGACGATGGCGCCCTGGACATCATCATCGCCCACGGCGGCGAATTAGATCGCCGTGCGTCGACGATCGCGATCTTACGGGGGAATGGCGATGGGAGCTTCGCCGCCGAACGGCGACTCGCCGTCGGCCAGGATCCGGCAGCCGTGGCGGTGGCTGATATCAATGGCGATGAGCTCCTGGATCTCATCGTCGCCGACGCTGGATCTGATGCGGTGTCGATTCTGCTCGGCCGGGGCGACGGCTCCTTTCGTCCGGGACGTGTCGTCTCCGCCGGCGATCGGCCCGTTTCCGTGGCGGTGGCCGATGTGAACGGCGATGGTGCTGGCGATGTGATCGCCGCCAATGAGCTCTCTGGTGATCTCTCGGTGCTTCTCGGGCGCGGAGACGGTTCTTTTCAGAGGCCAAGACGCGTGCCCGTCGGCCTCAATCCCACCGACGTCATCGCCGATGATCTCAATGCCGACGGATGGCTCGATCTGGTCGCGGTCAATGCTGGATCGGACGATCTCTCCGTCCTCTTGGGTCGGGGCGATGGAACTTTCCACCCGGAGCAACGGTTCGTCGCTGGCGATAGCCCCTCGGCGGTGGCCGTCCTGGACGTCAATGCCGACGCCCGCCCAGATCTGATCACGGCCAACGCGGGATCGAATGACCTCGCCCTGCTGATCGGTTGCGGTGATGGGCGATTCCGATCTCGCCGCCATTTCGCCGTCGGAGGGAACCCATTCGCCCTCGTGATTGAAGATCTCAACCGGGACGCCCGGCCCGACGCCATCGTGGCCAATGCGGGCACGGACGATATTTCCATCCTCCTGGCTGATGGGGACGGGACATTTGGCCAGCAGCGGCGCTGGGGAGCGGGTGACAGTCCGCTGCAGGTTTTGGCCGCCGATCTGAACGGCGATGACAACCCCGACCTCGTCACGGCGAACGTCGGTTCCGATGATGTCTCCGTCTTTCTGGGAATCGGTGACGGGGAGTTTCGTCCTCAGCGTCGCTTCTCCGCCGAGAAGACGCCCCGCTCGGTGGCCGCGGGCGATATTGATGGAGATGGCTGGCCGGATCTCGTCGTGGCCAACGCCAGCATCAACAGAGTGACCATCCTTCGAGGCAATGGAGATGGGACATTCCGCCGCCAGCGATCGGTGGGAGTGGGTGAGACGCCTACTGCGGTCGCGCTCGGCGATCTGAACGGCGATGGTCTGCTGGATCTCATCGCGGTCAACGTCGGCTCTGATGATCTCTCTGTGTTGCCCGGTCGGTCCGATGGAACATTCGGTCCTCAGCGTCGCATTCCTGTGGGCCAGAATCCCGTCTCGATCCAACTCGCCGACGTGAACGTGGATGGCGTTGAGGATCTCGTCATCACCAATGCCGGATCTGATGATCTGTCGATCCTTCTGGGTGCAGGGCACGGACTCTTTCGGCCTCAGCGACGCATACCCGTCGGTGATCGCCCCGCCTCGACGGCGGTGGGCGACCTCAATGGGGATGGCTCGCCCGATCTCGTTGTCGCCAACGAGTCATCCGATGATGTCTCCGTCCTCATAGGGAATGGAGATGGCTCCTTTGAACCGCAACGCCGCTATCCGGTGAGTGAAATGCCCCGTTCGGTAGCCATCGCCGATGTCAACGCCGATCATATACCGGACGTGATCGTTTTGAGCGGGGGCGCTGGAGCGGTGACCATTCTGCTCGGCCGGGGCGACGGCTCATTCTGAACGGGCGTTCATGGAGGGGGCGCGGGCTATCCCCTTCTGAATTCGTCGCGGGCGAGCCGGTGCGAGATGAGGCCTTCCATCAATGGGGGGGTGATCGTCGGTCCGGACCGGCTGGGGAATCGAACGCCTTCTTCAGAAGCTATCCGCGCACATCCATGCGGTCGACCATCAAGATCAATCGGGTGGGCACGGGATGGCCACCGGCCATCGCTGGACGAAACTGAAGCGCGCCCAGCGCCGTTCGGACGAGTTCCATCAACTGGGGTGTGCCAGCCGGCTCGACGAGTTGGATCAGCGAGGCGCGCCCATCAGCATGAATCATGGCGACGACGACGATAGGCGTGGTCTTCATTTCGGCCAGCGACACGCCCGATGACTGGGCTTTTCGAATACGCGGAAATGTGTACGATGGCGCTTCGAGGGAGGAGGAACTCAGCCCATTGATCCACTGGTATTGCGAGGCGCTCACCGTGATCATCGGGGCGCGAACGGAAACAGGGATTGAGGGGATGGGCTTCATTTGCCCGAGAATGGCTCCATAACACACGGCCGTAATCAAAAAGCTCGCCACGGCGGAGACGGGTCGGGCATGTGACATGACCCAGTTGGCCAATGTCGTCCATATCCCCGTTTGTGGCCTCTGCTGGAGTCGCGTGACCGCGGCCACCGTCTCGGCAGCCAGCGTGGCGGGCGGCATGACCGGGGGCAACATCCCGAGCCGCCGGCTGACCTCATCGAGTTCACCAAGGTAAGCGCGACAAGACGCACACCGACTCAGGTGCTGAAGAACATCACGGTGCTCCGGCGGCGTCAATTGGCGATCCAGGTAAGCGGAAGCCAATTTCTGACATTTTCGGCAATTCATCATATTCCTTCTCCTCATCTTCCCCGGATGACTCACCAGCTCCGGCTTAGCCCACCCACTGTGGGCGCGGAAGTTGCTGACCTATATTCAAACATCTCGCCGGTTGACCCATCGGCGGTTAAACTGTAAGCCGGAGCTGGTCAATCATCCTCTGCGTCGCGATAGCCCCCGCAGAGCACCTGTCTCAATCTCTCACGACCTCGGGCGATCCGCGATTTCACCGTACCAACAGAGATCCGCAGGATATGGGCGATCTCCTCATAACTACATCCTTCGACATCGCGCAAGATCACGGCGACGCGATAACTCGGTTTGACCTGCCGGAGAGCCCATTCCAAGTGTTGTTGCCGCTCGCGATCCAGTAACACCTGCTCGGAATTCGGCCGCGCATCGGGGAGCGTTTCGATGACGGCGCGCTGCTGACCATTGTGCGGTCCATCCAGGGAGATCGTGCGGTCGCGGGCGCGGCGCTGCCACCAGCGCCGGTGATTGGCCGCCTGCCGCAGAGCGATGCGATAGATCCAGGTTCTCAGACTCGCCTCGCCACGAAACTGGTCGATCTTCTGATAGACGCGCAGGAATGTCTCCTGAGCCAGATCACGCGCCTCTTCGGCATCACCAATCAACCGATAAAGGAGCCCATAGACGCTCGGTTGATAGTGAACTACTAGCCATTCGAAGGCCAATCGGTCCCCCTGGCGCACCCGTTCGATCCACTCTGCTTCACTGGCGGACGCTTCATCCGCGACAGTGAGGTTGTCATCGAGAATCCGTTCTGCGACAGCGACAGACAGCATCTTGACTGCTCCTTCGACCATCGACCGATCAGCCTCTTCCGACGTTTCCTCCCAGCTATTAGACACCGATTCCATGATAAATGTTCCCAACCTGACCTTTTTATTTTACCCCAACTTCGCCAGTCGAGGAAACGACCGACGAGACTGCTGGCGCGCCACTGGAAAGGTGGTTGCTCCCCAAGGAGGCGTTCATCGTTGAGAGGCTCCTACCGAACATGGCCCGGGTGATACGACCTTGACAGAAGAAGGCGCACAGTCTTAACTTTCCACTTGAGATTCACGTGGAGGAGGAACGACGTTGCCGAAGAAAAAGAAGTTCCGGGCCAAGGAGCTCAAGCGAGACCCATTTTACGAATGGTACGAAAGGCGTGCCGAATGGGCCCGTCGCCATCGCGCCGAGATTCGACGGACCGTATTCACCACGGTGACCATGCTCGTTTTGCTCGCCGTCGGGGTGGGTGGATACTCGGTGTGGAAGATGTCGGCCGAAAAGCGATTAGCGCGGGCGTTTGATCTCTTCAACGCTCCGGTCGGGGAGACGTCGGCGACCAACAGCCAACTTCAACCGCACTTCAAGACCGAGGAACAGAAATACCGGGCAGCGCTCCAGGCTTACAAGCGGGTGAGTGACGCCTGGTATTACAGTTTCTCCGAGTATGGAGAGCAAGCGCGGTATTACGTCGCCCTCTGCCAGTTACATTTGAACGCTCCAGAAGGCGAGAAGCTACTTGAGGAACTCGCCAAGGGCGACACAGTCACGGCTCGATTGGCACAGGTGGCACTGGCCGAACACTTCATCGCCAGCGGTGAGCCGGCCCGCGCCCGAGAACTCTATCGCGCGCTGGTCAAAGACCCGGGACCGCTGCCCGCCGCGCAGGTGAAACTCGCGCTGGCCCGCGCACTCGCCCTCGAGGGCAAGAAAGAGGAGGCCGTCGCTCTCTACGTGGAGGTGGCCAAGGCAGAGGCTCAGAAGCCGGATGGCCAAGAGGCCATTCTTCGCCTGGCCGAGCTCGATCCGGCGGCCCTCGACGAGATTCCGCAATCGTCCTCTACGCCTCCTCCGGACGCCCTGGCTCGGTATCGGAAGAAGTAACCCCGACCTCACTGGAAGATCACGGAGACCTGTCCACCGGCTCCGGCTCCTCCGTCTTGGGAGGCGAAATGCGCGTATAGTACTCCGAAGCCAGATATGGTTCCATCGCCACTTCCAGAAGCACCTTGGCCAATGCCATCACCGGCAGGGCGAGAATGATGCCTAGAATGCCGAACAGATTCCCACCGATGATGACGCCTATGATGACCAGCATAGGATGCAGTTTCAACCGCTCTCCCATGATGCGCGGCGTGAGATATAACCCCTCTGCCGATTGAACGACGAGATAGACGAGCACGACCTTGATCACCGGCCAGAAGCCCGGATGGGTGAGCAGCACCAGCAACACCGTGAATACGAATGCCGTGAGCGTGCCGATGTAGGGAATCAGATAGCCGAAGCCGGCCAATACTCCCAAACTGAGTGCCAGGGGGGCGCCGGCGATGAAAAACCCCGCAGCATACAGGCCACTCAGGATCATAGCCACAGTGAGCTGACCCCGCACGAAATTGCTCACCACCCGACTGGCTCGATCAAAGAGGCGCGAAGCTCGGGATCGGAAGCGGGGGGGTATCAACCGCTCGATCCCTTCACGGAGATGCTCGAAATCGCGAAGAATGTAAAACGTGAACACGGGGATGAGGATGACATTGAGCACGTTGGCCGTCACGCCGATGACCTGACTGGCCGCCTGACCCATCGCGCGGGCGATGAGGGACTCCCCTCCCGGCCCCGGTTGCAGAACGGCGAGAATGCGTTCCATGGCCGTCTCATATGCGGTCGGATACCGCTGGCGAAGGTGTTCCAGATAGGGCTTCAACCACTCGATGGCCGAGAGCATGGCTCGAGGGAGCTTCTGCGCCGATTCGATTAACTGCGCGACCAACGGCGGGAAGATGAAGAACAAGCCGACGCCAAGAACGATACCACCGACGGCCAACGCCAGTAATACGGCCCACTGCCGGTTGAGGGGCGTCGTGCGGGTGAACCACTCGACCAGCGGCTCCAGGAGGTACGCCAAAGCCAGCGCCAACAACAGCGGGACCAGGACCGGCTCGATCACCCGTCCGATCTCCATGAGGATACCGGCGCTGAGACGGTAGAGCACGAGAATGGCAATGGCCGCCACCATCCAGGGCAACCAGCGAGGCCAGCGAATGGAGGGTACCTCATCAGACATGGATATTGTGCTCGTTCAATAATCGCGTGGCATGGAAAATATAGTGTATGCCCGACAGAATGGCGATAGCAAAAGTGAGGTAGTACAACGAGGGGAGATACTGCGTATACCGGTGGAAGATGCGCGTGGCCAGGAAGATGGTGATCACTCCCAACTGAACGAGCGTGTTGATCTTCCCCAACAGGGAGGGACGAAATTGGCGAAATCCCGTGGTGATGAAAATGAGAACGGCGCCAACGACGATGAAGACATCTCGACTGATGACGACGGTGGTCAGCCAGAACGGAATGGGTTGAAAATCAGGTCGCGGCAGGCTGAGGACGACAAAGGCCGTCACCAGGAGAAGTTTATCGGCCATAGGATCGAGGATCGTTCCCAGGGCCGTGCGCTGATCGAGCCACCGGGCGAGGAGACCATCGAGCAGGTCGGTGAGGCCAGCAATCACCCACACGATGAGCGCCGTGGGGAGCTGCTGATAAAAGACGAATGAGACGAACACGGGAATCAGAGCCATGCGAACGAGGGTGACAATATTCGCCAGGGTCAGTAATCGAGTCATCGGTTTTGACAGCCGACGGCCCGGCCACCAGCGGCCCGAGCGCCGACTCAGCGAAGGGACGTCCGTCGTCTCCCCATCTCCCGTTTTTTCAAGAACCGCCATCGTCGATCCCGGGGCGAGCCACACTTGAGTTCGATGATGGTGATCTCCGGTGGGCACTGAAATCGGACCGGGAGCACGACCGTGCCCAGCCCTCGATTGATGTACAATTGCGTCGGTCCAAACCGCCGCCATCCCTGCCAGAGGCTGCGTCGGCGGCGAGACGAGCGCGGCGAGAGACGAATCTGACCACCATGGGTGTGCCCCGAGAGCATCAGATCAATGCCCGAGCGCACCGCCCGACCAATGAGCGTGGGATTGTGCGAGAGCAGGATGGTCGTCATCCCCTCAGGAACCCCGCGGCGCGCCGCCGCCAGATCATGCGCCAGCACGGTGGAATCATCCACACCGAGGAGCGCCACCCCTTCGCCATCGCGTCGAAGCTGCGTGTGAGCGTTGCGCAACATCGCGATCCCCTGCCGGCGAAGCGCCCGCGCCACGCGATCGGCTCCCGACCAGAAATCGTGATTGCCTAATACGGCGAACACACCATCTCGCGCCTCGATCTCGGCCAGCATCTCGGCCAAGGGTTGAATGTGGGCGACCGAAGCGGTAACGTAATCGCCGGTGAGAACCACCAGATCGGGTCGAATCCGGTTGATAGCCCTCACCGCCGCCTCGATGTGGTCTTCGTCGGCGAACGACCCGTGGTGCACATCATAATGGATATCGGAGAGTTGAGCTACGAGGTACCCATCGAAGGCTTTCGGCAAACCGGGCAGATAAACTGGCTGGTGGACGATCTCGATCTCGCGCGCCTGATTGGCGTCTCGCGCCAGCTCGATCCAAGTGGCGACCAATGCCCGGAGCTCCCGTTTTTGCTGTCCGATCATCCCGCTCGTCACCCTCAGCCAGAATTCGACAGACGGCTGATTATAGACACGTGGATGGAAAAGAGCAATACAAGGATTATCTGGCGCGCTCACCGGAGGCGAGTCACTCCGAAGCGGGGCTACCATTAGCGCGCCTCAGGAAACGAGCCGCCCATCACCATGCGCCCGGCGTCTTCCTGCCCACGGCCACCCCATCGCCTTCGCGACGAGGCCAATATTATTTCTCAACCCCGGGCGCGATGCCCGGACACCATCTCCTGCCGGGTCGACCGAGCGCTTTTCGAGTGAGCGGCTCGTTCACCAAGGAGGTTTCATCGAAGAGTCATCCGATCGCTTGTGACCGGTCGCCGAGCACCAAGAGCGAGATGATCTCCGAAGATCGAGCGCCAATCACTTGGAACGCAGGGCACCATATCGCCGCAGGATCTCCAAGGTGCGCTCGAGCGGTAGAGCCTCTACGACGTGACCATCGCGGCCTCGCATGGTCGTCGCCCGGAATAGCGAATTATAAATTGCCTCCTCGGTGGCTTCGACGACCGCCTCAAACAAGGGCGACATCGCCCGATTGTCCAGCGTTTTCATCGAGCGCTCGCGCTGGCTGGGACGGATGCGATTCTCCTTGGCCGTGCTGAAGGCGATCACGTAATCGCCGCTGCCATTGGTTGACGGTGATCCGGTGCGCGCCAATCCCAGCATCGCCCGTTTGGCCAGTCGATAGAGATTGCGATGATCGAGCGGGGCATCGGTCGCCACCACGATGATGATCGATCCATCGGCGGTGTGCTCCTCGACCGCTTCTTTGAGATAATAACGGCCCAGCTCCCGACCGACCGGCGCGCCGTTAATGGTGAGCACACCGCCGAAGTTCGTCTGGACGAGGACGCCCACGGTGTATCCCCCCAACGACGCGGGCAGTCGACGCGAAGACGTACCGATACCTCCCTTGAAACCGAAGGCGCGCGTCCCCGTCCCCGCGCCCACCGCGCCTTCCTCTACCGGGCCCCCGCTGGCCTTTCGCAGCGCGGCGAAGACATCCTCGCGGCTCACGTGCCGCCCGCGAATATCATTGAGATAGCCATCATTGGTCTCCGCCACCACCGGATTGATCGACTGCACGTCTTCATTGCCCGGCAGACTGAGCATATATTCGATGAGCGCATCGGCCACCTTCGGGACGTTGAGCGTGTTGGTCAACAGGATGGGCGTCTCCAACTCGCCGAGCTCATTGACCTGTGTCGATCCCATCAGCTTGCCGAATCCATTGCCCACATAGATCGCCGCCGGCACTTTCTCCTGATAGAGATTGCCTCCATGCGGGAGGATGGCCGTCACCCCGGTGCGGACATCCTCGCCCCGGATGAGCGTTTGATGGCCCACGCGCACGCCATCGACGTCAGTGATGGCGTTGAGGGGCCCGGGCGGCAAGATGCCCGGCGCGACGCCGACATCGCGAGCGCGCGGGCGATGATGTTCCCCCGACTGGGCCATAGACAAAGATGCGAGCACGAACGCCGAGAGCGAAACCGATATCCACGAAGACCAGGTCATCGCGCCGTCGTCCCCCTTTCAAAAACTCGACCAATCTCCGTGATGTTATCAGTGATCGGACAAGGCGGCAAACTGCGTAAGAACACCTGCCCATAGGCCTTGGTGCGCAATCGGGGATCGAGAACCGAGAGCACGCCGACATCATCTTTGCTGCGAATGAGCCGCCCCAATCCCTGCTTGAGCATGAGCACGGCTTGAGGAACCGAATATTCGTAGAAGGCATCTCCTCCCTGTTCTTCGATGTACCGTTGACGCGCAGCGATGACCGGATCGGTGGGAACGGCGAACGGGAGTCGATCGATGATGACACAGCTCAAGGCTTCGCCCTGGACATCCACTCCCTGCCAGAAGCTGCTCGTGGCGAAGAGGACGGCGTGAGGCGTTCGCTTGAAGGTCTCCAGCAATCCGCTCTTAGAACCCTGCCCCTGGACGAAGCAAGGGAACGGGACTTGCCTGGAGACCCGCTCGTATGCCGCGTTCATCTGATGGATGGAGGTGAACAACACGAAGGCGCGCCCCGCCGTGATGTGCAAGATGTTCGCGATTTCTTCCACCGCACAATCCAGGAAAGCCGGGTGCCGTGGATCGGGCATGTGAGGCGGCAAATAGAGTATCGCCTGCCGTTGGAAATCGAAATGCGACGGGACGATCAGCTCGCGCGCTTCCCGGATGCCCAGGCGCGATCGAATGAACCGGAACGACTGATCGCTGGCCAGCGTGGCCGATGTCAAGATCACCGTGGGCAAGCGATCGAACACATATTCGGCCAGAATATCAGAGACATCGATCGGCGTGGCTCGTAAGAAAACGTGGCGATGCCGCCGTTCATACCAGTAGACGTAATCCGGGCGAGAACAGCTCATGATGAATTCCAGATCTCTGCGGATCTCGCCCGTCCGTTGGACCAGACGCTTGATCTCTTGAGACGGGTCTTTGATAGAGGCGAGTGTCGTCTCCAGCAACGTGAGCGTATTCAATAACTCCACCAGGTGCTTCCCTGCCGGCGTCAAGCTCGATCCCGCGGCCTCGCCCGAATGAAACAGCGTCGTGCGCTCTTCCGGCTCGGTCCGCTCGCGCCAGATGAAGCCGGGCTCGAGAACGCATCGCGTCTCTTCGTTAGAGGACGGCATCGTCCCACTCTTCCGCGGCGAGGCATTCTCGGCGACGATGAAATGCATCCAGAAGCGATCGGCGCGCTGCTTGAGCCGAGTACATACTTTAAAGATATCGCTGGCCTTGTCCGCGTCGGTGATCAGCGCGCGTTGAACATCGGCGATGAGATCCCTGATGCGATAGGTGCTCACCTGATGGCCGAAGTACTCCGAGGCAATATCCTCCAACAGATGCGCTTCGTCGAAAATGACGATGGCATAATCGGGAATGACAGCGCCGTAGTCGTTTCCTCGGAGCACCACGTCGGCGAAGAAGAGGTGGTGATTGACGATGACGATGTCCGACTCCTCGGCCCGCTGGCGCATGCGGGTGATGAAGCACTCATCATACTCGGGGCATTCCCGCCCCAGGCAAATCTCCGACCGGGCATCAATATGCGACCAGAAGGGCAAATTCTCGGGCAGGTCGGTCAACTCGGCGCGATCCCCCGTCTCACTCTGGAGGGCCCAGGAGCGCACGGCTTCGAAGTAGTCGACGTCCTCCAACTTCTCCAGGACGGGGGACTGGGCATGTTTCTTGAGGCGGTAGAGACAGACGTAATTTGCCCGCCCCTTCATATAGGTCACGCGCAACCTCCGCCCGAGCGCTTTTTCCAGGAAAGGAATGTCTTTGTAATAAAGCTGCTCTTGAAGGTTCTTGGTTCCCGTCGAGATGATCACCCGCTCGTGCGCGTCGAGAGCCGGAATCAGATAAGCCAGCGTCTTGCCCGTTCCCGTCCCCGCCTCCACACAGAGATGCCCGCCTTCGTGGATCGCTTCCCACACAGCTTCGGCCATCTTGATCTGCCCCGCCCGATACTCGTAGTGGGGATGATGCTTGGCAAGGGGGCCGTCTGGTCCGAATATGTGATACATCCTGGGCATCATGTCGCTAGGATTATAGCCCACCTGGCGAGCGACTCTCCAGGTGAAACTCGCAACGCCATCCGATCGTTTACGAGTGGTGTTGTTCATCGCATCCTCGTTTCGAGCGCACAGCGAGCTCAACGTCTCCTTCACACGCCGTGGAAATTCGTGGGCGATTCAGAAATGGCACGCGGATAATCACAGAAACGGCGGGATCAACACAGATCTCCAAGGGGAATTCGCGGAAATCCCGTCCCTCGCCGTAGAGATCCGTGGGCTATCCCCTCGCCTTTCGCTGCGTGCACCTATGGGCGATTACTCGGCGTTCATCCATGAACCATTATCGCATCGCCCGCGGCTCTTCACGGCACTCTCCACGTTCATGGAGACAGGACTCAATGGCTGGTGGAACGCCCGGCCGGCCCCCCCTACGCGAGGCCACCAGAACAGCGACCGGGAGGCAAGGCGAGATTCCGGTTGACACACCCCATGGCTTGTGCCCGAACGCCGGGTTGACCGACGAACCGATGAGAGCAGGCGACCGTGCTCCCTTGGCTCACATGTCTCGGTGGTAGGCTTGTCGACAGCGGTCCAGTACGGCTGGAGAGAAGGTCACTCGGTAGTTGTATTTGGCCACGTATTCGGGAACGCGCACCACAGTCGCCCCGATGAGCTCGAGCGCTCGGGGTGCCAGATCAGATGGGATTCCTTGGCGCTCCAGTGCCCGCATCAGTCGGGCGATGGGCATCTCCGACCAGATACGTCGTTTACGTGCCAGGTATTCCCCGATGGCCAGCTCGGTTCGTCGGCGCAGTTCCGATTCGTCGAGGCCGGCCGTCTCCAGCGCCTCGACGAACGCCAGATCCAGTTGCTCGGATTTGTCTCCCATGGGGCTTTATTATATCACGAATCGATGTGGTGAAGAGCGATCTGTGAGGACCATTTCTCATTTCCCTGGCTCACATCGAGTCGGTATAATTGAACGCGAGCTATGGCCAAGCGAATTTATCGTGATCCGGTGCACAACATCATCTCGCTGGATCAGGACAGCGAACCGGATCGGCTTCTCATCGCGCTGATTGACGCGCCGGAATTCCAGCGGTTGCGGCGGATCAAACAACTGGGCCTGGCGCTCTACACCTATCAGGGCGCCGAACACAGCCGCTTCGTACACAGCCTGGGCGTCATGCACCTGATGAATCGGGCGCTCTCGTTGCTCGGCGAACATCATCCCATCGATGAAGATGTGAGACTGGTTGCTCGCTGTGCCGCCTTGCTTCACGATATCGGTCATGGCCCCTTCTCCCACGTGGTCGAGACGCTCCTCGGGTTTCATCACGAAGAGTGGACCGTGCGACTCCTCTCCGATCCGCAGACGCGGATTCATCAGTTACTCAGTCACGCCGATCCTGAACTCCCCGAGAAGGTCATTGCCATCATCGAGCACCGCTATCGACCACGATTCGTCGCCCAACTGGTGTCCAGTCAACTGGACGTCGATCGCTTCGACTACCTCTTGCGCGACAGCCTGATGACCGGGGCCAAGTATGGCTTTTTCGATCTGGAATGGGTACTCCATGCGCTGGAACTCGATCCGATGGAAGACCGCCTCTACGTGTCGGCCAAAGGTCTCTACGCTGTGGAGGAATATCTGCAAGCGCGGTATTACATGTTCCGACAGGTCTACTTCCACCGCGCGCTCCGCACGGCCGAGGTCCTGCTCAAATCCATCTTCCGGCGCGCCATCGAGCTGAATGCGGAGGGTCAATTGCGATTCAATCTCCCCCATTCCCCGATGGGGAAGCTGCTTCAACAGAGGGCGCTCACCACCGAGGAGTACGTGGAATTGGATGATCATGACCTGATGTTCTTCATCAAACAGTGGGCTCATGAACGAGATCCCATTCTTCGCGATCTGGCTCATCGATTCCTCGAACGGCGCATTCTCAAGTCCATTGACCTGACCATCACCGGCGCGCTCAAGGACGAATTCATCGATCGCGCTCGCCGTATCGTCGCCCGGGCCGGCTTCGATCCCGATTACTACTTGAGTGAAGATCGGGCTTCAGACACTCCCTACCGGCCATATACGCCGGAGCAGGCTCATCCCGAGTCTTGCATTTATATCGCCCAGAACGGAGGTCAACTCCAGGAGATCACCCACGTCTCGGCGGTAGTGGCCAGCATGCGTCCATTTCACTTGAACCGATTGTGCTTCCCCGAAGAGGTCTTCGAGGAGATCACCACGCTGGCCGAAGAGGCGCCATTTGTGGAGGGCTCGCTGTCATGAAGCGCCACGTGCTGACCGAGAACGATGTTCGACAGGTGGCCGAAGGGAGCCGTCTCACTGTTCCACCGGGCACGATCATCACGCCGGCGGCGCGCGATCTGGCCGCGGCTCGGGGAATCGAGATTTGCCGCCAGCCCGAGGACCTCGCCCGGTCGGTGGCCATTGGCGCCGATCACGCCGGGTACGAGATGAAAGAGCACCTGAAAGAGTTCCTCACCCAATTGGGCTTCAACTTTTACGACTTCGGCACCTACGATCCTCAACCGGTCGATTATCCCGATGTCGCCGTTCAAGTGGCCGAGGCCGTCGCTCAGGGGCGCTTCTCTCGCGGCATCATCATCGATGGGGCGGGCATTGGTTCATGTATCGCCGCCAATAAGGTGCCCGGCGTGCGCGCTGCTTCCTGTACCGATGTGGCCACGGCCCGCAACAGTCGCGAGCACAACGACGCCAACGTGCTCACGTTGGGCGCGCGGCTGATGACACCAGAGACGATGCGCGAGATCGTTCGGGTCTGGTTGAGCACCGAAGTGGGCGCTGAGCGCCACCGGCGCCGGGTCGAAAAAATCATGGCCATCGAGAGGAAATACCGGGCACGCTCATGAGCACATCGAGGACGCGAGGAACCCTCTGTCGCCCGTGACCGTTGACCGAGCGGATCTCATGGACAAGAAAGCGGAATCTTCTGAGGCCACCAACTTCACCGATATTCCCGCTCTCACCAACGCCAAATCCTCCACCGATCCGGCCGTCGAGATCGCCGAAGTTCTCGCCCCGTCATCTCCATCGGGGGATCGCACGATGGCCGTGCCTTCGGCCGCGCCAGAAGCGGCCACCAGGCAGGTGGCGCGCTCAGCGGGGATCGTCGGGCTCGCCGTGACGGGCAGCCGCATCCTCGGCCTGATTCGCGAGCAAGTCTTCGCTTACTTCTTCGGCGCCAGCCGGGAATATGATGCCTTCCTCACCGCCTTCCGTATCCCCAATTTGCTCCGGGACCTGTTCGCCGAAGGGGCATTGAGCGCCGCTTTCGTCACCACATTCTCTCAGTACCTGACGGCCAAGAGTGAGAAGGAGGCCTGGCGACTGGCCAATCTCGTCCTCAACGGATTGGGGCTCGTGCTCGTCGTCATCACGGCGTTGGGCATCCTGTTTGCCCCGGCCATCGTCGATCTCATCGCCCCGGGGTTTCACCAATTCCCGGGGAAGACCGAACTGACCGTCGAATTGACCCGCATCATGTTCCCGTTCATCATCCTGGTGGCCATGGCGGCCGTGGCCATGGGAATCCTGAACGCCCGCGATCGGTTCGGCGTGCCCGCGTCAGCTTCCTCGTTCTTCAACCTGGGCTCCATCGTCGGCGGTCTGGCTTTCGCCTACGCGATCGACCCACAATTCGGTCCACGGGCCATCGTCGGCATGGCCATCGGCACCTTGATTGGAGGGACACTGCAATGCCTCATTCAGATTCCCTCACTCTATGGCGTCGGATTTCGTTATCGCCCCATGCTCAGCTTCACCGATGCCGGGGTTCGCAAGGTCATGCGTCTGATGGGGCCAGCGGTCATCGGAGCGGCCGCCGTGCAAGTCAATGTGTTCGTCAATAACTACTTCGCCTCCTATCTCCAGAATGGAGCCATCTCCTGGCTCAATTACGCCTTTCGGTTGATGCAGTTTCCCATTGGCGTGTTCGGCGTGGCCATCAGCATGGCGACGTTGCCCAGCATTTCCCGCGCCGCCACCCGGAGTGACCTGGACCAGTTTCGCCACACGTTGGCCTCTTCGCTGGGACTGGTCTTCTTCCTCTGCGTACCCTCGGCATGCGGATTGATCATTCTCGGTCGGCCCATCATCAGCCTGATCTATGAGCGCGGCGATTTCTCCGCATGGGACACCCAGCAAACGGCGGCGGCGCTGGCCTTCTATGCGCTGGGGCTGGCCGGTTATGCGGCGATCAAGGTTCTGGCGCCCGCGTTCTATGCTCTCGATGATGCGCGCACGCCCATGGTGATCAGCCTCATCTCCATCGGCACGAATGTCACCTTGAACTGGCTGCTCGTTCGCCATTACGGATTCGGCCATCGCGGACTGGCCCTGTCGACGTCCGGTGTGGCGACGCTCAACTTCGTCGTCCTCTTTCTGCTCATGCGTCGCAAGATGGGCCACATCGAAGGCCGACGCATCGGGCAGTCTCTCATGAAGATTGGCCTCGCCTCGGCCGTCATGTCGGTCGCGTGCTGGTGGAGTTTGGACGTGTTGGCGACGCGATGGGGAGGGCCAGGACTGGTCTCGGCAGGGGCGACAGCACTCGTTCCCATCGCCGTCGGGGCGGTCGTTTTCCTTCTCAGTTGCAAGCTCTTGAAGGTGGATGAATTAGAAACCATCACCGCGGCCATTCGAGAGCGCCTGCGGAGCTGAGCTTCTCCCGCGCCGGATGGATTCTCTTTGATCGAGGGAACGAGGAACCGAGCGCGGCCAGACGACCGGTCTCACGAATGAGGTCGGCCCCGGCAGCGCATCGGTCTCTTTCGGCGCAGCCATGGTGCGTCAAGGGAAACGCACGCGCCCCGATGGACACCTCGTCTTTCACGATTGGGGGAGGAGCCCGTTCCCCGAGGCGCGTGCCCGGGCTCTTTCGTGGCCCGCTCCCGGAGTTCCCAGCAGGTGCGGCATGCGTCCGGCACCGGTTTCATTGGGCACGCGGCGCTCTGCTCCTCCTGGAGGCGCACCGAGGCGCCTTGAACCCGTTGACGAAGGAGGCTCCCGTTGGCTACCATGAGAATCATCCTCGCCATGGAGCGGGGAGAGCGTTTGGAGAGAGGCGTCAGGTAAGGGTGGTGACATGGGGCTGCGAAATGGTGAACTCCGCAAGCTGTTTGAAGAGGCGTTTCGAGAAATTGGAAAGCGGCGACGAGCGCCCGAAATCGAAGTCGGCTTTCATCCCTTCGCGGGCCTCAATAATTACATAAAGATCAGAGATAAAAAGGCTTACGTCAAACTCTCGGACATCCTCGAGGATGCCCCCCGCTCGGTTCACCGGGCGCTGGCCTATATTCTGGTCGCCAAGCTCTTCCACAAAAAGCCCGCCGAGGAATTCACCGAGCGGTATCGAACCTACACGAATTCTCCATTCATCTTGCGGGCCATTGAGCGCGCCCAGCGCCGGCGGGGGCATAAACGCATCATTGGTCCCCGCGGCCGGACGCGTGATCTGGAGAAGGCGTTCAACAAGCTCAACCGCACCTACTTCAATGGCGAACTGAAGATGCCCCAATTGACCTGGAGCGTGCGACGGACTCGCCGCGTCCTCGGCCACACCGACCGCGTACACAACACGCTGGTCATCAGTCGGACGCTGGATGATCCCCGCGTGCCGGAATTCTTCTTCGAATACATCCTCTATCACGAGATGCTCCACCTGAAATATCCCCCCCGACGCATCAGGGGCCGCTACTACTACCATACGCCCGAATTCCAGCGCGCGGAACAGCGATTCAAATACTTCGATCAGGCCCAGCAGTGGCTGGAAAAGTTCGTCACCCGCCGGTGATCTGGCCGCGCGATGAGAGCGCGGGGCGGCCAGTGGTGCCCCGCGCTCACAGCGTTAACATACACGTTTTCAGAGCGTTACCAACAAAAAAAAATTTTGACAGACGGCGTCTGATCTGCTACATTTTTTGGTTGTGGTCGCAGACAAGGTATAGGAGTCTGAAGAGTTGACCAAGATCACCTCCCTCGAACAGGCAGTTCAAACTTACGGCGTCGAACATTGGGGGGCAGGATACTTTGGAATCAACAAACAAGGTCATCTCATCGTCCGAGTCAGCAAGGATGACTCCCGCGTCGCCGACGTCAAAGAAATCGTCGACCACCTCGTCGGCGAAAACAAAGTGAGGCTGCCCATCCTCCTTCGCTTCCCTCAACTCATCGCCAGCCAGGTGAGAGCGCTCAGGGACTCTTTTCTCCAGGCCAGTCGCGAATTCGGTTATTCGGCGCCTCATCTGGCCGTCTATCCGATGAAAGTGAATCAACGACGGGAGGTGGTCGAGGCTTTCCTCCAAGAAGGGAGGAAGTACGGCTATGGATTGGAAGTGGGCAGCAAGGCCGAACTGTATGCGGCGCTGGCTTTAGATCAACCGCCGGAGTCGCTGTTGGTGTGTAACGGCTTCAAAGACGAGGCGTATATCAACCTGGCCTTGCTCGGCGCGGCCCTGGGGAAGAAGGTCGTCGTCGTACTGGAGAAGCTCAACGAACTGAAGATGTTTCTGCGCCTCTCGGCGGAGGCCCCTCGGAAGCCCATGCTCGGCGCGCGGTTCAGACTCTATTCTCGCGGCAGTGGTCGGTGGGAAAAGTCCGGTGGCGAGACGGCCAAGTTTGGATTGACGACCACCGAGCTACTGGAAGTCATCCGCCAGCTCAGAGAACATCATCGGTTGAACGAGTTGAAGCTGCTCCACTGTCACATCGGTTCTCAGGTCACCGATATCAAGCGCCTCAAGAACGCCATCAAGGAGGCGGCTCGGGTCTACGCCAAGGTGCGGAAGATGGGCGTCGATATCGAGTATCTGGATGTCGGAGGGGGCATGGCCGTCGATTATGACGGCAGCAAAACGTCCTATGAAGCCAGCGCCAATTACACCATGCAGGAATTCGCCAACGATGTCATTTACATCGTGGCCAGTATCTGTCAGGACGAACACGTCCCCGAACCCACCATTATCACCGAATCGGGGCGCATCCTGACGGCATATCACGCCATGCTGATCGTCAATGTGCAGGACGAAATCGAGACGGTCATCGATGAGATCGCTCGTACCGATGTCGATGAAGATGACCCCCAAGCCGTCATTGAGCTCCGCGACATCCGCGATACGATTAACGTCAAGAACTATCGCGAGTATTATCACGATGCCCTGGAGCAGAAGGACGAATTGTTCACCCTGTTTAATCTGGGCTACATCGACCTGGAAGATCGAGCCAAGGGAGAGGTCTTGTTCTGGCAGATCCTGGAGAAAGTGGAGCGATTCGCCCGCATGAGTAAATTCCCGTCCGAAGAATTCAATGATTTGAAGAAGCTCCTGGCCAGCAAGTACCTCTGCAACTTCTCGGTCTTTCGGTCGGTCCCGGATGCCTGGGCGCTGGAATACCTGTTCCCCATTATGCCCATTCATCGATTGAACGAGCCGGCCACCGAATTCGCCACCTTGGTGGATTTGACGTGTGATTCTGACGGCATCATCGACCAGTTTGTCGACTTGCGCGAGGTCAAAGAGGTCTTGGAAGTACATCCGTACGACCGACAACCCTACTATCTGGCCATCCTGCTCATCGGTGCCTATCAAGAAGCAATGGGGAGTTTTCACAATCTGTTTGGCACGGTGAATGAAGCTGATATCGTCATCGATGAGGAGGGCCGATTCCACGTCCAGAAACTGATCGCCGGCCATCAGATTGGGACCATTCTGGATCTCGTCCGATATGATCGGCAAACGCTTTTGGATGGCTTTCGCCGCAATGTGATGAATGCCACCCAATGGTCCTATATCACCGAGGAGCAGGCGAGTCGGCTTCTGGAGTCCTATCAGCGATTATTTCACAACTACACCTATCTGGAATAACGGTATGATGGTGATCAGAAAAACGAAAAGCACCAAGTTCCTCACCACCCCAACCCGTCCCATACAGATCGACCGTGACCGGAGTGTGTCCGGGCTGCTGGACAAGATGGAAGGGATCTCCTTCCAGGGCCGCAATCTGGCCATCGCCCGGAACATCTGGAAGCGCATGCTGAACGAAGGGGCGCTGATCATGATGGGGCTGTCCGGGTATTTAGTCCCCGCAGGGATGCGACGCCTCGTCGTCTATCTGATCAAGAATCGGTTCATCGATGTCTTGGCGACGACGGGGACGAACCTGTTTCATGATCTCCATGAAGCGCTCGGACGCTCTCACTATATGGGGCACCCTCACATGAACGACCTCCAACTGCGCGAAGCGCTGGTCGATCGCATCTACGATACGCTGGGGAGCGACATCGAGTTCCGCGAAGCCTACGAATGGATCGGTAACTTTGTCGCCCAACTGGACCTCTCGCGCTCGTACTCGACGCGAGAGTTCCTCTATCTCCTCGGTCGGGAACTGGCCGAAATCGCTTCTGAGGATGGCATCCTCACCTCCGCCTATAAAGCGAAAGTGCCCATCTATTGTCCGGCATTGGTCGATTCTCCTCTCGGCACGGGATTGGCTGTCAGTCGCGTCGAACGCAAGCATGAGATCCAGTTCGACGTCGTACAGGACGTGAACGAGATCTCTCAACTGGTCGCCCGATCGCCCAAGACGGGACTCGTCTGTTTCGGCGGCGGACCGCCCAAGCATTTCTTACAACAGGCTTATACGACGGCGGCCATTCTCAAAATTGCGGCCAAAGGCTATCAATATGCGATCCAGGTGGTCACCGAACCACCGTTTTACGGCTCATCGGCAGAGGACACGCTGGAAGAATCACAAAGCTGGGGGAAAGTCGCCCCCAACGCCGAGAAGGTCACCGTTTATTGCGATGCGACCATTGCTATGCCCGTTCTGGTGACGGCACTGGCCCAAGGCGCGGCGAAAGAAGCCAAAACCCGCCGACGTCCCACATTCAATATCACCCGGGAGCTGAAGGTGACCTACTAGCCGAGAAGGGTGGAGGCGTGGCCGAGCGAGGAAGGATCAGGTGGTGACATTTGGCGGCCTTGATGAACCGTTTTCGCGCTACGACTCGGCGCATATTCTCATCTGGCCCATTCCCTACGAGGCCACGACCACCTATGGTCGGGGAACAGCCCGCGGCCCTCAGGCCATTCTCGACGCCTCTTGCCACCTGGAACTCTATGACGAAGAGATCGGAGGTGAGGTCTATCGACTGGGTATCCACACGCTCCCTCCAACTTCATTGACCGGGCCCCCGGAGCAGGCCATACACCAACTGTACACTCGCGCACGGGAGCTCCTCCGAGAGGGAAAGTTCATCTGCGCCCTGGGCGGCGAACACGCCATCACGCCTCCGATTGTCCGGGCGACGGCCGAGGTTTATCCTCGACTGAGCGTCCTCCAGATCGATGCTCACAGCGACCTCCGCCCCCAGTATGATGGAACGCCCTACAGCCACGCCTGCGTGGCCGCCCGACTGGTGGAGATGTGCCCCGTCGTTCAGGTCGGCGTCCGATCGCTCTCGGTGGAGGAAGCACAAGCTCTGGCCGACCTCCCCATCAAGATCTTCTATGCCCATGACATCGTCGGACGGACCGATTGGATCGACGCGGCCATCGAGAGCCTCTCGGAAAACGTGTATCTCACCATTGACGTCGATGGCCTCGATCCCAGTCTCATTCCCGCAACCGGCACTCCTGAACCCGGCGGGCTCTCCTGGTACGAGACGTTGGCGCTCCTGCGTCGCCTGGCCGAGCGCCGTCGCGTCGTGGGAATGGACGTGAGCGAACTCTCCCCCATCCCCCACCTTCACGCGCCCGACTTCACCGTGGCCAAGCTCATCTACAAAACGCTCGGCTACATTTTCCGCCACCGCCTTCACGAGGAATAGCGTGGGACACGAGGCGGCCATCAGGAGCGATTCTTCGGGAAAGAGTATGGAGCATCAGATACCTTTTTCCACGAGCATCACCACCATGCTCTCTGAGTGATCTCGCCGAAGCACCTCGTCGAGCTTCCATTTGGCAGCTTCTCTTCGGCGCTCCTTCGACCTTGATCCCTCTACTCTCGCCGGACATCTGTGCCCAGCAATCCCCACCTTGGACCTCGGGCCAACCCTCAAATTTTCAAGATATTAAACATCCTTCATGTATTACTTGAAATTTTTTGTTGCCCGAGGTCTCCTTTTTTGATACTATTGAGAGGAACGTCACATGCTGGAGCTGATGCGATATGAAATGCCCAAAATGCGGATTCGTTGAGCTAGCTGAGGAAAGCAGGTGCAGATACTGTGGCAGTCCGTTAGAACGATCGATCCTCATTCCGTTCCCGAGAACCAAAGGGAACGTCACCTCCTCGGAGACGACCGAGTCGCAGACTGATTGGCGGGCAGAGTTGCGCGAGCGCATCCGGGAGATTCAAGCGCGCCGGAAGCTCAAATCTCTCGAGAAGAAAGAGACCCGGTCCGAGGAGAGCGAACCGGCGCCGGAGGTCGAGGTGCCCAGAGCGTCAAATGAAATCCTGGAAGCCGCCTTGAATCGCATCTGGCGCGCGGGCAATGCCGAGGCGGTGAATGCGCCCGCGGCCATCAAGGGCACCGCCGAACCCCGCCTCGCCCCCTCTGAGGAACTGAAGTCCGATGAAGGCCCCTCACCGGTCACCGGCCCTGGGCGATCAGAGGTGGCCCATGCCCACAACGTCGCTCATCAGGCGAGTTCGCCCGTCGGCGACCAGGCGGCGCCCGCCGTCTCGCCGCCACGACGGTCGTCAGATGCGACGGTGGTCGCCCGGTCAACAGGAGAGATGTCTTCGTCACGGCGGCTGACCATGAGCGCGACGACCGTTTCCGTCAAGCAGCCGGAGACGCCGCCTCTTCCCGCGATAGGAGAAGATGAACCGGAGATGGCCGATGTGCTCCCCGACCCGCAGGCTGCGGCGAAGGAACAACCAGGGCCTTCATCCGCCCTCGCCGCTTCACGCGAACCGACCACAGAATTCGAACTTCAGACGGCGACGGCTCTGCAGCGCCTGCGTTCGGGCCTGGTGGACGTCCTGGTGTTGTTGTTGGCCAATATCCCCTTTGTCGCCCTCATCGAGTTGAGTCACGGGGACTTCGGGAATGTGAAGTTTCAGTCGGTAGTGGCTGGCATCGCGCTGCTTCTGTTCGTGTTCTACCTGACATTGATGCTGGCGGCCACCGGCCAGACGATCGGCATGATGAGCGTGGGCATTGTTGCCGTCGACGCGCGCACGCGAGATGTTCCCTCTCCCGGCCAGGCCTTACGCCGAGCGCTGGGCGCCCTCTTGGCGGCCGTTCCCGCGTTTCTCGGGTTCGCCTTTCCAGTGCTCGATCCCCAGGGCCGCAGTGTCTCGGACATGATTTCGGGGACCGAGTTGAAGCGAGCTTTCGACGATAGGCCGAGAGTGCAACTGCCCTGGCTCTATCACCATGGGCGGCCTTGAGGCCTCCCCATCGCCATGGACGCCTTCACGCTGGCCTTTCTGATCGAGGAGATGCGCCCCTCTCTCTCCCACTCCTCACTGGAGAGGATCCAGCAGGTGGGGCCTCGCCAGCTCGTTCTCCGATTTCGACGGGCAAAACTGCTCATCTCGATTGACGATCGCCATCCAACGCTGTATCTCATTCGGAGGTCGACCAAGCCCCCGGCGGCGTCGCCTTCGCCATTCGTGTTGCGCGCCCAGAAACATCTGGTTGGAGGGCGGCTCGAGGAGCTCTCTCAAGTTGACGTCGATCGCGTCATAAGCCTCCACTTCCTCGTCGGGCGAACATCAGGATCGGATCAACACGCTTCTCTGGTCATCGAACTCATCGACCGTCGAGCCAATGCCTTCCTTCTGGACGCTGAGCAGCGCATTGTGGAACGATATGTCGACCGCGAGAGTGACCAACGCCGTCCCGGGCAGCTCTACACTCCTCCCCAACCCGCGGAGAAGATCGATCCCCGGGAGCTGTCCCGGGCTCAACTTCAACGACTGATCGATGAGGCGGGCTCGGTGGAGAAGGCGCTCGTCAGAGGCGTCAAAGGGTTCAGCCCAATGATGGCTCGGGAGGTGGCGGCGCGGGCCGAGCCAGGGGACCCGTATTCGGCTCTTCAACACCTCGTCGCCGAACTCTCGGCTCACTCACCCAGTCCTCACATCTATGCTCCCGCGCCGCTGGACCAGATCCAACCGGGGCGCGTCGACTGGAAGGTTGAGCTCCTCCTTTCGCCGATCGCTCTCCGCTGGCCTTCGGAACGAGGATTGACAGCGACTCCATTTACGAGTATGGTGGAAGCTGTAGAGACCTATGAACAACTGGTTGAACGGATTCGATCATTTCAGGAGGAGAAGCGCGCTCTGCTGGCCGCCCTGGGCCAGCGTCGTAAGAAACTCGAGCGGCGACGGATACAGATAGCGAGAGACATGGAGCAAGCAGAAGATTACGAGCAGTATCGGCGGTTTGGCGAGTTGCTCTTGGCCAGTGCGCGACAGGCCGAGCGAAGCCCAACGGGATTCCGCGTGATCGATTATTACGATCCCGAACAGCGTCTCATCGACATCCCGGCCGAGCCCCACGTGACGCCCGAGCAAGCGGCGGTCGGATACTTCAATCAATACCACAAAAAGAAACGCCGATGGGAGGCCGCCGCAGAGCGAGCCGCTCAGGCCGAGCGAGAGTGGGCGGACCTTCAAAGGCTCGCTCGACGCCTGGAGGCTGCCGAGAATCCGGAAGCGCTCGCTCCCCTCCGAGAAGACATTCTGGGCACGGCTTCCACTGAAGTCCCCACCACGCCCAGAGGCAAGCCAAAGGTTCAGAAACTCCCGGGGATATGGCGATATTGGTCGTCGGAACGACGTGAGATTTGGGTCGGCCGTAGCGCCGAAGCCAACGAGCGACTCACCTTCAGGCTGGCTCGAGCTCATGACCTCTGGCTCCATGCCGCCGATTATCCGGGATCGCACGTGATATTGCGAAAGGCGAAAGGCGAACCCCTCTCCTTCCCCTCGCTCGTGGAAGCAGCGGAGCTGGCGGCCTTTTTCAGTCAGGCGCGCCGAGAGGGTAAGGTCGTCGTCCATTACACCGAACGCAAGTACGTCCACAAGGTTCGTGGTGGATCTCCAGGCCTCGTGCGATTAGCCGAATTCAAATCCATCACGGTAGAGCCTCGCGTGCGAGCGATGCGAATAGACGAATAGCCCGTTGATGGGCTCAAAGCGTATGGTCAAAGGAAAGCGCCACGACATGGGACGCCTCCCCGAGCTATGGCTCGCTCCGGCCACGCCCGGTCAACCGGAGCTTCCCCACTTGTTTCACTATCAACCGGCTCTGATGTTCGAATGTCTGCTGCAATATCGCGATGTTCGCGCCGAACTGATTCACTCCAACGAGGCGATCTATACGGCCTGGCTCCCCGAAAGCGATGAAGAGCTGGCCATCGACTGGAGCGTGCCGGCGGTCACGGCCATATCTCACGACCGATTGGAATCGTCACCACGAGAGGCCATTCGCCCTTACGGGAAGCCCCTCCACCTCACCCCCCAACAAATGGACCAGGCCCAGAGCGACCTCATCGATTATCTGGTCGGTCAGGAAACGCTTCGGTTGTTCTACAATCCCTATTTGAAGTGGTATTCGAAGCTGGGAGAAGAGCGAGAGGAGTTCCTTCAACGCGTCTTCGACGAAATGAGAACCCGGCTTCAACCCCAACTCAAGGAACTGGCGCGACGCCTTCAATTGCAGGTCGAACAATTGCGGGAACAACCATTGCCGGAAGATCTCCCCGCAGAGATGGCCGAGGAACTGGATGGAGTCCGTCGGCAGTTGATTTCCGCGTTGGAGAACAAGATGGATGCGCTCATCATGAGCGGCGCCGACCCCGCACAGCCTTCGCTCCAGATGGCACACGACACCCCCATCCCTCACGAAATCCAGGGGGTGAAACAAGAACTCGATCAGATCGAACAAGAGATCTTCGATGACTTACATGCTTTACTCACCGAACATCTGACGCGCGCCCGGGAATGCGAGGAGTATGAGATCCGGCTACAACCCACCGATATCAAGATCCTTCGCCGCGCCCTCCTCTGGATTCCTGTGATGACCTCGGCCGAAGCCCAAGATGGTCCTCAACTCGATGATCGAGGATCGGAGGAAAAGGGCGATGGGGCATCCGATTGATTCTTGAGACGAGAGGGCAGCGGTTCCTCCCGAGGGGCATATCGCGACGCCACGTATTCGTTCACAATCCGGATGAAATCGGCAACCAGCGTAGGGCCGCGAAGCGTCGTCAACAACCGTCCATCGACGTATACTGGGGCCTTGGGCTCCTCGCCGGTTCCCGGCAACGAGATGCCGATATGGGCGTGCTTCGACTCGCCGGGGCCATTGACGACACAGCCCATCACGGCGACCTTGAGTTCTTCCACGCCCGGATACTGCTCGCGCCAGTGCGGCAGGTGATGGCGCAGGTAGGTCTCGATCTGCTCGGCCATCTCCTGGAAGAACGTACTGCTGGTGCGGCCGCAACCGGGACATGCCGACACCTCCGGCGCGAAGCGACGCAGGCCGAGCGATTGGAGGATGTGCTGGGCTACGAAGACCTCCTCCCGGCGATCTCCTCCCGGAGCCGGCGTCAGGCTGACGCGAATCGTATCGCCAATGCCCTCCAGTAAAAGCACGGCCAGCGCCGCCGTACTGGCGACAATACCCTTGGTGCCCATTCCCGCCTCGGTCAGGCCGAGGTGTAAGGGATAATCACAGCGGGCGGCGAGTTGACGATACACATCGATGAGATCAGGGACCTGGGAGACCTTGGCGCTGAGGATGATGCGATCGTGCGGCAATCCATACTCTTCGGCCAACGCCGCCGAGCGCAACGCACTCTCGACCATCGCTTCCAGCACGACCGCCCGCGCCTCTTTGGGCTCCGCCCGACGAGCGTTCTCATCCATCAGTTGGGTGAGCAGCCCCTGATCGAGCGACCCCCAATTGACGCCAATGCGCACCGGCTTATTGTTCTCCAGCGCCACGTCGATGATACGCCGGAAGTTCTCGTCGCGCGCGTGGCGCACGCCCACGTTGCCCGGATTGATGCGATACTTGGCCAACGCCCGGGCGCACGCTTTGACCTCGGTGAGAAGGATGTGACCGTTGTAATGGAAATCGCCGATGAGAGGAACGTCGATGCCTTGATCCTGCAATCGAGACACAATTTCAGGGACGGCCGCGGCGGCTCGTTTCGTGTTCACCGTCACCCGCACCAGTTCGGATCCAGCGCGCGCCAAGGCGGCCACCTGCTGCACGGTGGCCTCGACATCGGCGGTATCCGTGTTGGTCATCGATTGAACGACGATGGGATGCTGGCCGCCAATCTTCACACCGCCGACGTCTACAGTGATCGTTTCTCGTCGTCGTATAGTAATCATGGTCCCTCGGCTCTCATCTGATCTGAGATGGCGCAGCATCGCACCAACCGGATGCTCCGCGCCAGAATGTCCCCTCCCGGGGAATTCGCCCCGCTCCTGATGGACGGGGATTCAGCCGCGATCGGTGCGACCCGGGGACTTCGGATCGACCGAACGGCTCCACTCTCTTTTTCGGCCACGCCGTATTCCACTCTCACATTTTAATCGCCAGAGAACGACAAATCCACCGGTTCACCGGCTTCAATAACGAGTTGGCATCGAGGCACTCTCAGTTGCGGATGACGGCCAGGGAACGAGGATCGGGTCGTCGTCACCTCTGGCCGATTGAGTCCGCGGTGAAAAGATGAACAGGTCTGGTGAGCCCGACGATGAGCAACCCGCAGGGATTCTCGCCCGCGCCCAGCCTTTCTGCGAGAGGGCATGGACGCGGGCCAGTGGCATCAATGGACGGGATTCCCTGGCGGCACAATGCGGATGTGAACATGTCAGGAGAGAAACACCAGCCTCGACACATCCGCTGCCCTCTCAGAGGATGCTCTCCTTCAAAGAACGGCAGGCTCCAAGATAGAGCGTGACGGAGCATCCCAACCACGAGATCGCGCTCCTGGGAGATGAGGCTCCTCTGTGAGCGCGTCCGTTGGAGCATCCCCCCGTTCGCGCACCGGGCCACTGGGGTCTCTTTACAGTTCCCCGGAGTCAACCTATACTAGCCCGCTGGAGGGAGTGCAACGATGAGGTTG
>JALSQX010000068.1 GCA_026985075.1 Blastocatellia bacterium
TTGGCCACGTTTCTCTTTCGCGGATCATCAATGCCGAGTTGCTCAAGAGGCACTATGGGAACCGCCGCGAGCCCCCTCACGTCAATAATATAAAAACTCACCCCAGCCCGATTGGCCGCGCTGATGAGCCTCTCCAGCTCATCAGTGTAACCTTTGTAACCCAAGCCGCTATTAAACCAGATGAAATGCTTCCGGCCCGGTAACACGCCTAATGCTCGAATCAACCGCCCCAACCTCCCGAGACCAATCCGCCGGAGATACTGCCCATGCTCCACCTCGATATCCAGTATAGCTTGCTGCCGCATAAGAAGCTCATTGAGGGAGATCCCTTCCGTACGCTGCTGTACCTGAGTGGACTTTGTGTGGATCAGCTCTTCACGATATGCCTGAGGGAAATTCGGCGTCGAGATGATCTTCCAGAGCGTTTCCTTGATCAGCTCCGAGTCACTGGTGAAATCAAGGATTAATTCGCTCCCCACGGTCACAGCGACCCGGTGAGTGGGGGAGATCAGTTGGTCAAGCGCCTGGAAGAGCTTCTCTTTCCTCGCCGCCAACAGGGCTCGATCTTCGTCCTTCCCGATATCTATATTGATTACGTTGTAGCGAACAGATGGTGGAATGCTGGTTCGACCCGAGGTATTCCTACTTTTGTGAGCGTGTTCTGATCGGACGGAGGGAGAAGTCCTTACCCTCTCGCTCTTCACTTCAGGGGATTCACTGACTCGCTCAAAGGCAACGATCTCTTGCTTCACCCCGTCCTCGTAGACTTCGAAGTCATCTTTTTGTAGATCCCTTATCGGCCGGCCATGCGCATCGGTCACAATCACATCCAACTCCACGAGTTCCGCCCTCAACCGCACCGCCTCCTCCTGCCCCGAACCCAATCCTCTCCCTTTTGGCGCCTGAATAACGAGTAATCCGGGAATGAGCACAATCGCCGCTACGACTCTCATCAGCCACCTCCCCAACCCTTGTGTGGGCCACCGGGGACTACTCCCATTTTACCTCGCTCGCCGTCCAGATTTCCAGACGCCGGTGACCCACCGTAAGGAAAATCTCGAGTGCGATTGAAGGTTGATAGCTCGCACGTCGGATCGGCGTGACGGCAGGTTTCTCTGGCGCTTTCTGGATCAAGGCGGAGGGTATACCGTTGATGAGCGAGACAGGCTCTTTTGTGCGTCCCACCGTGGCTCCCACACCGCAAAAATCCAGAAGTGCTTTGGGTGCGGCCTCTCCAGCCTGGTCGCGCTTTTCCGCCGTGCTCCCCATGCCAGAGCGGTCCATCCCAGCCAATACGGGAACTAAAGGATTCACTTCAGCAAGAGATCTCTTTGCTGGGATGGAGATCCAAACTGTGATAAGATACCTCGTCGTCTACTGAAAGAAGGCTGAAGGAGGGAGACTTAAAAATGAGTGGACAAAATCTCCTAGCCAGAATTACGGTGAATCCTCGGGTGATGGTTGGGAAGCCTACAATTCGAGGGTTGCGCATCACCGTGGAGCAGATTTTGAGGGCACTGGCCGGTGGCGTGTCCCCCGAGGAACTCCTGGAGGAGTATCCGGAACTAGAGCCGGAAGACATTCAGGCTGTGCTTCTTTATGCGGCTGAGTTGGTCAGCGAGGAGCAAGTTTTCGAAGTGAGCTTGAAATGAGTCAAAGACAGCTCAAATTTCTGGTGGATGTCGGTGTCGGGAAGAGAGTAGAAACATGGCTTGGGAAGAACGGATATGATGTCAAAGCGGTGAGAGACCTGAATCCAAGCATGGAAGATGAGGAGATATTAACGATTGCTGTCTCTGAGGGCCGAATGGTCATAACCATGGATAAAGGGTTTGGAGAGCTCGTGTATCATTCTGGACTGGCTCATGCCGGAGTTTTGCTCTTAAGGCTGGAGGATGCGAAAGCGGATGAGAAGGCAAAAGTTATGGAGAGTATTCTGAAGCAGTATTCAGATAAACTGGCCAATCACTTTTGCGTCTTTCAAGGTGGAAAACTCAGGATCAGGAGATGATTCGGCATCCAGGTGGTCTGGTCCCTTCCGGACGATTTCGGGCGAGAGAGCATGACAGGAGAAGCGCTCACAGCGCGCCCTCCTGCCATCCCTTCTTCATTGCTCAAAATACCAGAATAGTGAGCGGATCAAGTTGAATGCCCAGAAGCAGCGGTAGGACCACGAAACTGAACGCCGTGATCAGCGCGGCCTGCGTCTGTCCGATAGCGATGCCCAAAGCTAACAATACGGCATACGGCGTCTTCAGGGTGATTCCGGCAAAGAACGCCGGGGTGACCATCATGCTGATCGAAGTTATTTTCTTCATGTTGTCCTCCTCTTTGGGGATGGCAGCGCCTGCCAGGACGTCCAGGTGACCGGAAGGCGCTGAGATTATACTAACAACAAATTCGCGAATTTCGAAGTCCGCGTGTCAAGTGATACTCCCGGGAACTCGACCTATCATGGGACATCCTCCCACCTATCATTGCCCAAATCCGCAGATGAGGAGGCAGTTAAATAATAGTCCCGTACAAAGTTCCAGGTCGCGCGTACGAACCAAACATACGAGGAACCCGGCGAAGCAAAAGATGATACAGATCTGGGTGGGAACGACGCCGGTCACTTCCGCCGCTTGACCCACCACAGGCAAGTCGAAGACCTCTTCTCCCTGAACGAACTGTTGGTTCTCCGTGTCAAGGACGATGGTGATAGGGCTGGTGTCCCGGTGAGCGTCACGAGTGAGCCATTCACCTGCGATTCATCGGCCACAGCAGTGAACCGATCACCTCTGTAGTTATTCCCACGATACTGAATGAACGTCTGGTTCTTCGACGTGGCCGCCACGTGACAATAGCTCCCCATCTCATAGCCGGCTACCTCGAAGTCAATAGCTACCCGAGCGATCTGGGTTGGATTATTAGTCCCCCAATCGAAGGTGGCCTTATAGTGAAGGCCTGTGTTGTTGCCATCGCCTTCGATGACCTGAGGCTGACCTTGGGCATTGAATGTTACGGACCTGTTCACCAGATGCGTATCGTTCTCCATTAACTGGGCTACCTCATCCTGCGTGAGCCCTTGGGGCCCAGCTGCCAAGGACAAAGATGTGAGCGGCCACTGAAAGCCCAAAACCAGAGACAAGCTCAAGGCTATCATACGAATTCTCGATAGTCTCTTTTCCATGATCGTTTCTCCTTTTCGAAATGCTCCCAGCCGATGCCGAAGCGGATTGAGATATTCCAGCTCGCCGAGGAGATGACCATCTGTCACATTTGCTATTGAGCTACCTCCCCCACCAGCTGGTTCCCGGCTCATAGAGCTGACATCAATCGATCCCGGATCAGAACTCCCCAAATAGAATGAACGTTCGATCCCCGTCGGCCACTCCGATCGCTTCGATATCCGTTACCGGATCCACACCAAGTGGCAGCGGTTCATCCGCGCTGTACACGGCGAATTGCCCGAAGCTCGCCCGAATCTGGAGAGTCCCAATTAGAAACCACTTGTCCTGGCGGCGCACCAGGACGGCATAAGTCGTCCCATCAGGCACATCGGCGACCATCTGGAGCCGCAAGCTTTGGATGCCGTGTCGATTGATACTGATAGCGGCGCGACCGCGGGCATTGATCATCTCGCCGGTTGGCGTTGGTTCCAACTGGATGCGCTTGAAGAACGTATCCGTCAGCCGACCCTGAGCTGCGGCCAACGGCCATGACAGCACGATCATCAGCACCACGGCTAGTGCGAGAAGGCGGTTGTTCATGGTTGACCCCCTTTACATGAATTTCCCTCTGCGTTGTGCCAAAGCCACAGCCTACAATCCGACAAAGGGTATCCCGGCGCTCGGGCTGTCCTCGCGTCGGTTGTCATGGGTGGAGAGGGGAGGTCGCCGCTTTGCGACTTCCCGGCGATAGTGTGCGGGCGAGCAGCCGTATGCCCGATGGAAGGCCCGGCGAAACTGCCAGAGGTTGCGGAATCGAACGGCCGGGTCATGACAGATCTCGGCGATGGATCGTTCGGTGGTCTCGATCAGGCGTCTGGCTTGCGCCGCCTGGTATCGTCTGATGGCGTCCATCAGCCCCATGCCCAATGATGCCCGGGCCAGGGTGCACAAGTATCGCCGGCTGATGCCCGCCGCCCGGGCGATCTCATCCAGGGAGAGCGATTCTCCCAGGCGCTCCAGGGCATAGCGCACCGCCCGTCGCAACGCCGGGGGCCACCCGGTCCTATCGCCTTTCAGGATCGCCTCGCTCATCAGGATGACCTCTTCCTACCGCCATTCATCGATATTTCGTCCTCCACTTATATAAATGTCGCCACAAGGCAAAATCTCCCGCGGTAAGAAAAATTTCTTGCACTATTCGCTCCCTCGTTGGAGAACACTGTGTTCAATCTTACATAGGCAGTGAAGGATGGAGTCCCAGCATGGGGTGAGAGCGTCCACCCGCACTGGTACTGGCGCAGGCGGCCGGTACGGAAGTCCTCCACCGGCTTTCGCCAACTGGATGATGGCTGCGTGCGTCCCATACCGTGGGCTTGGGAGAATCGCTCATGTACAATCGTACGCTACGAAGGGTGAAAAACAGCACGGATGAACGGATTCACTGCTTGATCATATTTGCCAGTTGATCAGTAGGTCTGTGCGAAATTGATTTTCACAGGAGTCGTCCAGGGCGCGCCCGAGCCACATCGAGGGAATGAAAACGCGTAGCGCAAGCTGCCAGCTTGCGCCACCCTGATTTTCGAGGGAGTCATTCAGGGCGCGTCCGAGCCACACCGAGGGGATGGAAAGAGCCTGTTGGAGGATCCTTGCGTTCTCTACGCCTCTGCGGCGATGAAGGAGCTATTGACCAGCGCGGCCTCCCATGACCTGAGCCACGCCAGTCACTATTGCCTCAACGATGACCTGGAATCTCAGGCGATGTGATCATCCATTATCACCTGCGGACCGTGGCACACAAGTCTCGGCATCTTTATCCGTGAAAGAGAAACTCCACGACTGGCACCGAGGCCGGATGCAAGCAATGAGCGATCTGGATTGGGCGACACACTCAGCGATTCTCTCGGTGCTGGCCTCTCGGTACAGGCCCATCGCCTGATCGGTCCTGCTTATCTACTGCCTTCGCGAAATTTACTGAGTAATCCAGATGACCGCATACTTCGCCACGCCCAGGCACCCGCAAGAAAAGCAAAAAAGAGATCAGGATACAGGTGGGCGCGATCTACAAAGGCCATGATCAAAAAGAAGAGCATGACGCCAGAAGACAACACAACGCCGAATACTGTCTCGCTCCACCGCTTGCCCCAGAAGCTGAGCACAAAAAACGCGAGCATCACGAAAACGGGGAGCAAGTTTTCCATGACGACCTCCTATGGAAGCAGGGCATAAAGATGGCGGAAGGGCACACCACCGCTCCACAACTTTTCTGACTGGGCTCGTCCATCACCACTTTCCCCCTCATATATTTCGCCTGTTCCAGAGCACTTGTACACGCCACGTTGAGATTTGTCAAGACCTTCCCTCCTCATAATATTTCGTCTGTCTCCCATGCCGCGCCTACTCATACTGTAGCGCCACCACCGGGTCGAGCCGAGCTGCTCGTTGCGCCGGATACAGACCGAAAAGCAGTGCAGTGAAGAGAGCTACGCCTAAGGCGAACAGCATGGACTCATACGTCACGACAACCCTCAGGTGCGTCACACGGACGACACTCTCGGCTAAACCGAATCCGAGGACAACCCCTATCACTCCCCCTATAACTCCGATCATCATAGCCTCAAGCAGAAACTGCCACAGGATGTCTCGACGTCGGGCTCCCACCGCCCGCCGCAGTCCGATCTCCGGCGTGCGTTCCCACACGGTCGCCAACATGATGTTCATAATTCCAATGCCACCCACCAGCAGCGAAATTCCGGCAATGCTCCCCAACACGATCGTAAATAACCGTTGCGTTCGTCGGTGCTGCTCCAGCAATGTCTCCGGAACAATGAGCGTGTAATCCTCAACACCATGGTGCTCTCGCCGAAGCACGCGATCAACTATTCGAGCCATCTCTGCACTACTGATCTTCCCGTCGGTCATCAGGAAAAGAGCATCCAGCTCGCTCTCGAGCGGCGCAAACGTGAATCGCTTGAGCGCTGTGCCAAGTGGCAGGAGAATATCTTCATTGACGGTCTCTAATGGCACGCCTTGGAATTCCCTCAGCTTCAGCGTCTTTGGCTCCAACACCCCGATGACCTTCAGCCAGACCTCATTAATCCTCAGCCACTGGCCGACTGCCTCACCCGCGCCGAAGAAACGTCGCTTAGCCATGGCTCCCAATATACACACGGGCGCAGCCTGGACATCCTCTCGCTCCGTGAAAAAACGTCCTTGACGTACGCTCAGGTTCGCAACAGCCTGGTAACTGGCCGAAGCCCCAAGCACTCGGGGCGGCGACAGTGGACCCGCTCCTTCCACATTGAAAAGACGAACCGTCACGCGCTTGCCAGGTGACAGATGCCGGAGATGCGGTAGAACGGCTCTGAGCACTTCGACATCTCGCCGCGACAATCCCCGGCTCTTCTGACGAAATTCCATCAACTCTTCTTCAGCGAAGGATCTGGCTTTAACTAAAATATTATGCACACCCAGCACCTCAATGGCTTGTAGCGCTTCGCGCTCGGCCCCCGTTCCAATCGCTAACATCGCCATCACAGCCGCCACGCCTGAGATGACGCCGAGCATTGTCAATAGCGACCGTAGCTTGTGCCGCCAGAGACTCTCCAATCCCAAGCGCAGGCTTTCCAACAGGGTCATCTGTCTTTCGCCCTTGGCTTATGTGCCCATGGCCAGAAGATGGGCGGGACGACGCCGGAGAACTTCTCCGTTTGCTCACCTTCTCGCTCCGCGGTCGGATCGCGCAGTGCTACCCGCTCGCCTTCGCGCAAACCCTCTTCGATAATGACATGCGTCCAGTTGCGCCGACCCGTCCTCACCCGGCGCATCTGTATCCGCCGCCCCTCGATCACGTAGACAATAGCTTGCCCCTCCTTCTCAAACACGGCTTGATGTGGAACGACCAACACCTGTGGAATTCGTTCCACGATCACATCGGCGCTCACCGTCATTCCTGGCCTCATGCGTGGATCTGTTTCCTCTAACTCCAAAATCACATCGAAAACCTTAATTGGTGATTGCCAGTCTCGCTTCCTCGCCAGCGAGGCGATCTGTTTCACCCGAGCCTTAAACACCGACCCGGGATACGCATCCAGCCGCACTCGGGCTCCCTGGCCAATTCTTAGCGATCCGATATCCATTTCATTCACTTCCAGCACCACTTCCATCCGAGATAAATCCGGCAGGCTCATCAATGTCATGCCGGGCCAAACCGCATCTCCCATCTGTACCTTCTGTCGCGTTTGTGGATTCCGATTCAGCACGACTAAGCCATCCATGGGCGCGCGCAACGTCAAGGCCGTCAAATGCCGTTCGGCCAACGCCAGCGCGGCTTCGGCATAGCGACGGTTCATCCCCAGAACAGCGAGTTGAGCTTCATGGGATCGGCGCACCGCCGCGATCTTCCGACGGATCTGCTGCACAACCAGTTCCGCTTCGGTCAAGTTCAATTCTGCGTCGCGCAACTCCGTTGGCGCCTTCAGACCGCTCTCGAGCAGTTGCTTCGTTGCCTCATAGCGAAGGCGGGCGCGCTCCAGCGCGAACTCAGCCCGCTTCAGCTCCACCTCTACAGCTCCTAGTTCCACACTCATCTCCATCCGCCTTCGTTCAATCTCCTCCTGCACTTGTCGCAGCCGCAGACGATAATCCTCTCGCTGCTTTTCAATCTCGGCCGGATCAAACTGGCAGAGGACATCTCCTTTCTTCACCCGCGCTCCATCTGGAACCAGCGCGATGATCTGTAGTCGGCCACGAATATACGGTGCCGAGAGGTTGACCGAGCGCACGGCTCGTATCTCGCCGCTGGCGCGCACGCCCGCGACAAAGTCATCCCGGTGCACCTCTACCCAGGCGAGCGGTGCCGCTGGTTGATGCCATCCCCGCGCGGCTGCGAGTGCACCCCCCAGAAGTAGTGAGAGCATCACCATGCCCCACCGACACCTCTTTTGGGATCTCTGAGTCCTCACGAGTTTCGCTCATTCTTTCACGGTGAACGTCACCTGTCGGACCGAGCGTTGATGTGAGTGCCCCTCCGTCACCGTCACCCGCAACACATACTGACCCGGCACCAACCGCTCCAACGGCACCCGCCAACTCACCATCACCCCCTCTCCCCCCCTCACCTCCCGCCGCTCCTCCC
>JALSQX010000069.1 GCA_026985075.1 Blastocatellia bacterium
GGATGTGACATTGAACGCGGTGTCTCTGGAACGCCACCGCCGTCCCATCTCCGACGCCATGGCCAAGGCCGTGGAGGTGGAGATGGCCGCCACCGGGTCCTGATCCACCGGCATCACAGCCGCCGCGTCACCCCGTGGTGGTGCTCGCCACGATGTCAGTGATCCCGCCGACCGGGTTCCCCGATCCTCTTGACTCCCCCCCGCCTTCCTATTCTTAGCTGAACGGCGGGGGCTGATGTGGCCCGGGCACTCGGGAGACTGTGCATGCGGTGGATCAATACCAGGACCTCCAAGGCGATCATCCTCACAGCCCTCCTGTTCCTGTCCGCCTGTGGGCCGGCTTCCGACCCCGCGAGGGCAGGGGCGGGGCCCCGGCAAACCGGCACAACCGTCGAATCCCCTCCGACGAGTCCCGGCCCCACGCTGACCGCACCGAATCATGAGGACGTGCGAGTCTCCCTGGTACCCGAGGAGCGAACATCTAAGGAGTTCAGAGCCCTGCTTGAACGAATCCGATCCGGATTCCCCACGCTCTCTCCGGCGGAACAACAGCTTCTGGCCGAACAAGGAATGGGAATACTCCAGGAGAGTGGCGAGGAGGCTCTGGGGGAATTCCTCTCCAGCTTGAGAACATCCGACGCCTATCCGATCGGATACAACGGGCCGATGCTGCCCGCCCGCGAGGTGAAAGACTTCACATTCGAGAGTGATGTGACCTTCGTAGACACTCCAGTGAACCTCACCGTCGCGCCCTTCTCTGGAGTGGCACGAGTAAAGGACTCCGCCCTATCGGTCGATGTGATGCCGATTGTCGCCGGAGAACTCCTTCCAGTGGTGGAATCATCGGGCACCCCGGGCGACGATCCAATACTCAGACAGGTTGATGAGTCGCTCTTGGAGACCGCCGAACGAGTGGTTCCCGCCCTTGACGTGCCCATATTCTACGCACATCCCGCTGGATCACCCCTCGGCTCCGAGATGTTGGTTTTCGGAGGAGTCGCCCCCTATCCCGATCAGGACAACCGAGACAAAACCATTCTCAGCTCCCTCCAGGTACACGTGGCCCTGGTTGTGGTGGATCTAGACGCGAAGAAGGTGACACTGCTCGACTATGGGAAGGCAGAATATGATGGTGTCGACACTTGGGAGATCACACTATCCCTCAACGGCTACACCCACGACCCGGCTGACCCACCCAGCACCGTGGTCTGGTTGACTGGGGTAGCAAAGAAATGAAGCGCCAGGTCGTGGTCGCGTAACTTTTCCATACTGACCGACTTCACGATTGGAGTGGAAACCGCCCAGAGGTCAGAAACTCGAAGTAGAAACGCGGGTTGGGCAGTCCGAGAATGGTCGTTCGATGACTGGTGAAAGGCGGCACGATCTGACATCTTGACTCGCCTGTTGCACCGGCCCGTGTGAAAGTTGATACCGACAATGCCTGGGACCCGGCCTGTATCTCGACCCCAGCTTATTCTCATTGGATCGCCGGACTACACAGCCATCAGAGGTCACGGCATGGATGCTCGCTCCCCGGGAGCACTGAGCTGGTTCCGATTCGGTCACCTGTGCGACCGTACGACCTGGGAGGGCAATTGCGTCCCTGCGCCCTGGATGTGACATTGAACGCGGTGTCTCTGGAACGCCACCGCCGTCCCATCTCCGACGCCATGGCCAAGGCCGTGGAGGTGGAGATGGCCGCCACCGGGTCCTGATCCACCGGCATCACAGCCGCCGCCGGATCG
>JALSQX010000070.1 GCA_026985075.1 Blastocatellia bacterium
AGTGAAGCGGCTTACTCCTTCTCCCCTGGGAAGCCCCGCGGCTGGACGGCGGGGAGCCGTCACTTGTCAGCTAGTGAAGCGGCATCTTCCCCCCTCCTCCCGGGAAGCCCCGCAGCTTGGCTGCGGGGAGGGGTCACATTATCAGCTAGTCACGGGAGGAAGCCCCACAGCTCGCCTGTGGGGAGGGGTCACGATGTCAGCTAGTCAGGAGAGGCCCACCCCTCTCCAGGAAGCCCCGCAGCTTGGCTGCGGGGAGCCGTCACTTGTCAGCTAGTGAGTCATTCCCACCCCTCAGGAGGCATCGCTCCTTCACGACTTGTGGGCAACGGGGGTCACAGTCTATCCTACGAAACGGAGCATGCCGGATGACTTTTCATCCACATGGAGGTACCATGAGCGCATTCTGGCAGGCCAAACGCGTCGTTGTCACCGGCGGAGCTGGCTTTCTCGGTTCATTCGTCGTGGAGAAGCTGCGGGAGCAGGGCTGCCACGACGTCTTCGTCCCCCGCCGTCGAGATTTCGATCTGCGGGAGCGCCATCAGGTCATTCGCCTCTACGAGACGGCCCGACCGCATCTGGTCATACACTTGGCGGCGGTGGTGGGAGGCATCGGAGCCAATCGCCAGCATCCCGGCCAATTCTTCTACGATAATGCCCTCATGGGCATCCAGATGATCGAATACGCTCGACGCTACGATGTGGAGAAGTTCGTCTGTATCGGCACGGTGTGCTCATACCCCAAGTTCACTCCGGTGCCGTTCAAGGAAGACGACCTCTGGAATGGCTATCCCGAGGAGACCAATGCGCCCTACGGCTTGGCCAAGAAGATGCTCCTCGTCCAACTCCAGGCCTATCGACAGGAATACGGATTCCAGGGCATTTATTTGATCCCGGTGAACCTCTATGGTCCGCGGGACAATTTCGACCTGGAGACCTCCCACGTTATCCCGGCGCTCATCCGCAAGTGCGTCCAGGCGCGCCAGTCGGGCCAATCCCACATCACCGCCTGGGGAACGGGGCGCCCCACGCGCGAATTCCTCTACGTCGAAGATGCCGCCGAAGCCATCGTGCGCGCCGCCGAGGTCTACGAGAAAGCCGAACCGGTCAATCTGGGCTCGGGAGAGGAGATCAGTATCCGCGATCTGGTGATGCTCATCAAAGAGCTGGTGGGCTATGAGGGCGAGATCATCTGGGATGAGTCCAAGCCCGACGGTCAGCCGCGGCGGACCTTGGACACCTCGCGAGCCTGGCGGGAATTCGGGTGGCGCGCGCGAACGTCCCTGCGGGAAGGGTTGCGTCGGACGATTCAATGGTATCTCGATCATCAATCGTGATTCCCGAAAAGCAATAGCCCACCGATTTCCACAGCGAAAGGCGAGATTCTCACAGATTTTTCCTTATCGGCTGGTGAGGCAGCTTGTTACTCACCCGGGGAGGCCCCACGGCTTGACCGTGGGGAGGGGTCACGCTGTCAGTTCGTGGGAGGGGGCATCACTCACCCGGGGAAGCCCCACGGCTTGACCGTGGGGAGGAGTCAGTTGAGCAATGACGGAGCTGGGGAAGTAACGCTCCCCGGAGGCCAGCTCCGGGGCATTCGGGGAGAGGGGCAGGAAGCCGATTGACTAGCTAACCAATGGAACGATCCCCGGAGGCCAGCTCCGGGGCATTCGGGGAGAGGGGCAGGAAGCCGATTGACTAGCTAACCAATGGAACGCTCCCCGGAGGCCAGCTCCGGGGCATTCGGGGAAGCCCCGCAGCTTGGCTGCGGGGAGGGGTCAGGTGTGAGCTAGTGCGGCGGCTTACTCCTTCTCCCCTGGGAAGCCCCGCGGCTGGTCCGCGGGGAGGTTCACTTGTCAGCTAGTGGAACGGCCCCTCTCCCACCTTGGGGAAGCCCCGCAGCTTGGCTGCGAGGAGGGGTCACGCTGTCAGCTCGTGGGAGGGCGCATCACTCACCCGGGGAAGCCCCACGGCTTGATCGTGGGGAGGAGTCAGTTGAGCAATGATGGAGCTGGGGAAGTAACGATCCCCGGAGACCAGCTCCGGGGCGTTCGGGGAAGCCCCGCAGCTTGGCTGCGGGGAGGGGGTCAGGTGTGAGCTAGTGCGGCGGCTTACTCCTTCTCCCCTGGGAAGCCCCGCGGCTGGTCCGCGGGGAGGTTCACTTGTCAGCTAGTGGAACGGCCCCTCTCCCACCTTGGGGAAGCCCCGCAGCTTGGCTGCGGGGAGGAGTCACGCTGTCAGCTCGTGGGAGGGGGCATCACTCACCCGGGGAAGCCCCACGGCTTGACCGTGGGGAGGAGTCAGTTGAGCAATGACGGAGCTGGGGAAGTAACGATCCCCGGAGACCAGCTCCGGGGCATTCGGGGAGAGGGATGGACAGCGGGGGGACTAGCTGATCAGGTGACGGCTCCCCGCCGACCAGCGGCGGGGTTTCTTGGGGGGGTGATGAACCGGTTGTAGCTAGCTGATCAGGTGACGGCTCCCCGCCGACCAGCGGCGGGGTTTCTTGGGGGGGTGATGAACCGGTTGTAGCTAGCTGATCAGGTGACGGCTTCCCTCTGGCGAGCGGCGGGGCTTCTGCGAGCGGAAGGATGAGCCAGCGCACTAGCTGATCAGGTGACGGCTTCCCGCCGACCAGCGGCGGGGTTTCTTGGGGGGGTGATGAACCGGTTGTAGCTAGCTGATCAGGTGACGGCTCCCCGCCGACCAGCAGCGGGGCTTCTGTGAGTGGAAGGATGAGCCAGCGCACTAGCTGATCAGGTGACGGCTCCCCGCCGACCAGCGGCGGGGCTTCTGGAGGATCTATGTCCATCCGTGTGCTGGGAACTCACCAAAGACCGAAGACCGGCCGTCCCGTCCCCGGTCTCCCGTCGGGCAAGGCCCGAGCCTCGGTCGCCCGTCCCCGGTCTGGCAAAGCCATAGGCCATTTCCGCCGTTTGCCGTGAAGAGAAGATCCACAGGCCATTATTCGACTCAATTCGTCTTGACAATCTGTAACAATTTTATACGATTAATGATGATCGGTCACGCTGATCGGGAGAGGTGAGGCGTCACTCAAAATTTTAAAAAAATTTCATGCTCACAGGAATTTGACCCCTTTGAGGGATTTATAGATATGGGGAGCAAAATGAACAGGAGCCGACCATGGGTGCTGGCCGGTCGGCTGTGAAAGGGGGGGACGGCGGCAGCCTGTCCGGCCGTCGGTCCTACCCGGGCTCGGCGAGGTCGCTCGTACAATGCACGGTGAGCTCTGTCGCCGACAATTGGAATGGGCGCGGGCCGGGCGACGGCAGGGGGATGCCAGCGCGTTGCTGGACCGGCCCGTTGGGCTCAATTCTACTTGACAACGTGTGATAATTTCTTAACATTAAAAACCGTCGGAGCGGAAAGACCAGAACGATGAGGGTGACCGATGTTAAGGTTCACGGATTGAGGCGAAGTGATGCGTTTCTCCCGTTCGTAGCGGATGGCTCGCAGCGGACGCGAGGAGGGTAGGAATAGCCAGTGAATCCGAACAGCTCAGGTGGTACGAGGTGAGCGGGGTAGTTGAACAATCCCACGAAGATGAATCAGTAGAGGAGATCTGACCCGTCCCCGATCGGGGGGCTGGTCGATGAGAAGCGGGTGTGCACGATCGGTCTGTTGAACTCTCGCTGACCGGATGTGAATCCGGGAAGGGCGGCAGCCTGCCCGAATGAGGCGTTCATCGTCGGTGAACAGTGACCCACCGATGGACGCGGCCAACAGCGATGGAATAGCCCACCGAGGCACACAGTGAAAGGCGGGGGATAGAACACAGATTGATGCGGCGAAAAGCGAGATCGACGTGGCTGAAAACTGACCGAAGACCGAAGACCGGTTGTCCCGTCCCCGGTCCGACAAAGCCGTATGCTGGGAGCGACCGAAGACCGGCTTTCCCGTCGCCCGTCCCCGGTCTCCCTTCCGGCAAAGGCCACCGATTCACACAGCGAAAGGCGGAATTCTCACAGATTTTTCCTTACATGCTCTGTGTCCATCCCGCCGTTGGCTGTAGCGAACTTATTTCCATCGCTGAGTTCAGAGTGGTATAATCCCTTGAGAGGGAGGCGAAAGTGCGAGTCAATATCATGAATACAATCGCCGAGGAGGGGTTCTGGGCATGACGCCAACACGCATTGCTGATTTAACTGTGGAAGAGTTCAAGGACCTGATCCGCCAGGTCGTGACTGAGACTATCAGGGAACTGTTCGGTGATCCCGATGCCGGATTAGAATTGCGCGAAGAGATCAAGGCCGCTCTCCAGCGGTCATTGGCCGCTGTACAGGCAGGAGGTGAGACCATACCTGCTGAGGTTGTTGCCGCCCAATTAGGACTCGACTGGTAGGATGTATCACGTTGCTTTCACCCCTGCCGCTCATGCCGATTTGGCACGGTTGGATAAACCTATTGCCCAACGGGTGCTCAAAAAACTTCGCTGGTTAGCCGAGCATTTCGAACTCATCACGCCAGAGCCTTTAACCGGTGAGCAGCATGGTGTGTTCAAATTGCGCGTTGGCGATTATCGGGTGTTTTACACTTTTGACCGGGCGGAGACAAAAATTATCGTTCACTTTGTCAAGCACCGCCGCGAGGTCTACAAAACGCGATAACGGCGGACGCGCTCTCGGATGGGCCAGCGCGATGGGATGAGAGCGTGAGAGTTGAAGTGAGAGGAAATAGCCCACCGAGTCACACAGCGAAAGGCCAAGAATGGGCCACAGATTTCCACAGCGAAAGGCGGGATCGCCACAGATTTGTCCTTATCGGTTGGTGAGGCAGCTTGTTACTCACCTGGGGAAGCCCCACGGCTTGACCGTGGGGGGCTCACGCTGTCAGCTAGTGGGAGGGCGCATCACTCACCTGGGGAAGCCCCGCAGCTTGACTGCAGGGAGGAGTCACGCTGTCAGCTAGTGGGAGGGCGCGTCACTCACCCGGGGAAGCCCCACGGCTTGACCGTGGGGAGGAGTCAGTTGAGCAATGACGGAGCTGGGGAAGTAACCATCCCCGGAGGCGAGCACCGGGGCATTCGAGGGGAGGGATGGACAGCAGGGAGACGAGCTGATCAAGTCACGGACCCCGGAGGCGAGCACCGGGGCCTGGAGTTCGCGGGCGAAGAGCCCACCGAGGCACACAACGGGAAGAGGCACACAGCGAAAGGCCGAGAATGGGCCACCGATTCCCACAGCGAAAGGCGAGATGTTCACAGATTTTTCCTTACATGCTCTGTGTCCATCCCGCCGTTTCGGTGAAGATCCGTGTGCTATTCAATAGGCCACCGATTCCCACAGCGAAAGGCGAGATGTTCACAGATTTGTCTTTGCATGATCCGTGCTCATCCCGCCGTTGGCCGTGAAGATCCGTGTGCCATTTAATTTAAGTATGAATAGGCCACAGATTCACACAGCGAGAAGTGGGATCGATGTGGCTGGGAACCGACCGAAGACCGGAGACCGGCTTTCCCGTCGCCCGTCCCCGGTCCGGCAAAGTCCGATGTCCCGGTCCCCCGTCCGGCAAGCTCGATCCCCCCTTCCCCGGTCCGGCAAAGCCGTGTGCTATTTGCGCCGTTGGCCGTGCCGCTCCGCGGACTATTCCCATCGATTTTGGTGTCGATCCATGAGCCATTCGATTCGCATTCTCACCCCTGGGGAAAGGGTGGTATAATTTCCCTTCTTAAGAGGGGCTTTTCACGATGGCCGAAGCGCATGACCATCCTGATGGTTCGGGAGGTGCAGTCCGGTGAAGATGGAAGAGATTCAAAAGCGCTATCCGGGCGAGTGGGTGCTGATCGAGTATACAGCGTTGGATGAGCAACTCAACGTGATGGAAGGCGAAGTCATCGCCCACTCCCCAAGTAAGGAGGAGATTTACCGCGAGCTCTCGAAGACGGGCGGGAAGAATGTAGCCATTGAGTATCTCGGTGAGATACCCGAGGATCTCGCTGTCATGTTGGTGGCCGATGATCTCGTATCGCCTGAGCCGCATCGGTAACCTTCTCATCACCCGTGGGGCAGTGCATGGGCCGGGGGGGACGAAGGTGGTCAGACTCCTGGTGGACACGGGTTCGAGTTTTACCATTCTGCCGATCGAGGTGCTCGAAGCGATCGGGTGGGACCCCGCAGCCGGTAAAGATCATGTACGGCTCATCACCGGGAATGGGATTGTTATAGCGCCACGGGTACCGGTGGAATGGTTTCATGTCCTCGGGCGCGAGTTGAAGCCCTTTTCTGTGGTGGCTCATACCATTCCTTTCAGTCAGTCCTTTGACGGCCTTCTGGCAATGGATGTGCTCACGCGCCTTCAGGCTCAGATCAACGTGCAACAACAGATCATCGAAGTGAGTTAAATGGGACACCGATGGCCACAGCCAACAGCGGGGAATAGCCCACCGATTTCCACAGCGAAAGGCGAGATGTTCACAGATTTTTCCTTATGTGATCTGTGCAAATCCCGCCGTTTCGGTGCTGATTCGTGTGCCATTCAATAGCCCACCGATTTCCACAGCGAAAGGCGAGATGTTCACAGATTTGTCTTTGCATGATCCGTGCTCATCCCGCCGTTGGCCGTGAAGATCCATGTGCCATTCGATCCGTGCCCATCCGGCCGCTTGCCAAGAATCCGTCGAGAGCGTAAAGTTAGACTGAGAGGAGGATGACCGGTACCGTGGAAACGCTCGAGGAACTCATAGAGCAATTACCACCACATCTTCGGCGAGAGGTGCGAGATTTCGTCGAATTCTTGCTGGAGAAACGGGCAAAACGTCCCCGCGGCAAGCCGGCGTTTCGCTGGGCGGGGGCACTCAGCGATTTGCGCGATGAATACACCTCGGTGGAACTCCAGCACAAAATATCAGCGTGGAGAATCGGAGGGGGGTGAGGCTCCTCATTGACACGAACATCTTCCTGTTGTCGGTCGATGGGATGGAAGCGGTGATGGATGCCGCCGAGAAGTATCGTCTCGACTTTGATGATGCCTACCAATACGCCATCGCCGAGCGATATGGACTGACCTTGGTGAGTTTCGACGCCGATTTTGATCGCACGGAGAGAGGTCGCCTGGACCCTGATCAACTGAGGAGCTGAGTTGACTCCAGGTATCCCCTGGCGAATGGTCCACAGAATCACACAGTGAACAGCGGGGAATGGGACACCGATGCACACGGCGAAAATCGGGATGTTCACAGATTTTTCCTTACATGCTCTGTGTCCATCCCGCCGTTTCTGTGCTGATTCGTGTGCCATTCCAACCGCGTCCCGTTCGGAGATCGCGACCCTAGCCATGAAATATGCGCCTGTGTTAGACTGGTGATGGAGCTTCGGAGGCGGAGTGACGAATGAGTACGATTCTGAGCGAGACAATTGAGCCTCTTCTCAAGCGGAAGGTCTTCACCAGCGAGGAGGAAGCCATCCGGGAGTTGTTGAAGACTTATATTCTCCAACAGATCAGCGCCCTGAAACGGGACATCCGTCGGTTTGAGCGGAAGTATGGTATGTCGTTTCAGCAATTCGGCCAATACCTTCGCGAGCGATCCCGATTGCTCCAGGAGGAGGGATTGTCTCAGGATGAGCGTCGTCGCCTCAGTCAGGCCATCATGCGGGAAGAGGACGATTGGCTGGACTGGAAAGCGGCTGAAGAGCTGCTGGCCAGTTGGCTGGGGCTGCGTCAGGAGGTGGCCGGGTGAGCTCTCTGCCCTCGTTGTTGGGGGCGTTGATGACCGTTCTGCAATCGCATCCGCTGTGTCATCGGGTCACGGTCGTCGAGACGAAGAGTTTCTCCGCAGATCAATTCTTCTTCAAAGTCCGAGCCGGAATAGCTGAACGGTATCACTTGCAAGTGCGCGTCTATTACAACCGAGGCCATATTGATTATGCCTACCAGCTTTTCACCGAGGTTCCACTCCTCCGGTGGGACAATAAGGAGGAATTTCGCCATTTGCCGACCTATCCTCACCACCATCATGATGCTGACGGCCGTGTGGTCTCCTCGCCACTCACGGGTGATCCGCTGAAGGATATCCATGTGGTGCTTCAAGAAATATCGACATTCGTTTCCGAGAAACGCTGAGCGAGGAATAGCCCACAGATTTCCACAGCGAAAA
>JALSQX010000071.1 GCA_026985075.1 Blastocatellia bacterium
GGTGCCGATGAACACGTTGGGGTGTTTCCAGGCCAACGAAATCATCTCTTCGGTCCAGGGATAACCGATATGAATGCCGATAATCTTCAACTCGGGGAAATCGATGGCCACGCGATCGAGCGTCATCGGCCGCGCCACCGTGGGCAGGAAACTTTGCGCCGAATGCCCCACCTGGATCTCGATGGGAATCCCCAACTCGGCGCATTTAGCATAAAACGGATAAAAGATGCGATCATCCGGGGGAACCCCATGCCAGTGGGGATAGAGATGAGCGCCGACAAAATGGAATTCTCGAACGGCGCGCCCGAGTTTCTCCAACCAGGGCATAATGCGATGAGCGTTCACGCCGATCACACCCTTGAAGCGATCCGGATGTCGCTCGATGACATCCTGAATCACCGTGTAAGGTTTTTCGAAGAACTCGTCAGAACCCGGTTTTCCGCCCGTCGTGGCGATGAGTAATCCTTTCTCGATGCCCGCGGCATCCATGCGGCGAATCTGCTCCTCTAGCGGGATACCCTGTTTGGTGAGTTCGAGAATCTTGACCCGACGCCAAAACTCATCGAGTTTAGGAGTATATTGCCGGGTCACTTCCGGCGTCCACAGGTTGACGACGATGTCGATGATCCGCATGGCGTCTCTCCTAGATGTTCCGTCGATGATCCTCCCAGTAGGGTTCCCGCAACACTCGCCGGAGGACTTTCCCAGTCGGATTTCTGGGCAAGCGCGGGACGAAATCCACCGATTTGGGCGTCTTATAGCCGGCGAGCCGCTCCTTACAGAAGGCGATCAACTCCTCTTCGGACGTCGTCGCTCCCGGCTTGAGCACAACCACGGCTTTCACCGCTTCACCCCATACCGGATGGGGCACGCCGATGACGGCGCACTCGAACACCGCCGGATGCTCATAAAGGACGCGCTCGACCTCCGAAGGATATACATTGAGGGCTCCGGTGACAATCATATCATGCTTCCGATCGACCAGATAAATGTACCCCTCTTCATCGACGGTGGCCAGATCACCGGTGTACACCCAGCCATCGCGCAAGGTCTCAGCCGTGGCCTGGGGATTGTTCCAATATCCCACCATATTCCCATCGGCATAGACGCAAATCTCGCCCACCTCACCCGGCGACACGCGCTCACCGGCATCATTGACAATGCGCACGGCGACATTGCACTGCGGACGGCCGCAGGAGGAGAGGAGCTTCGCCCATCGCTCATCGGCCAGAGCGAGCCGATGCTCGTGAGGTTCCAACACCGTTCCCGAACACCCCGTCTCCGATGTCGCATAGGTCTGGCGAAAATCACATCGAAAGACCTCTGCCGCGCGCCGCAGGACCGGTTCGGGCATCGGCGCCCCTCCGTACAGTAATACTCTCAGGCTGGAGAGATCATAATGATCGATGTCCTCTCGGGTGACGAGCATCTGAATCGTCGTCGGGACGAGATTGGTGAACGTGATGCGCTCCCGCTCTATCGTCTCCAACGCTCGCTGAGGCTCGAAATTGATGATGACGATGAAGCTTCCCACATAAACGGCGCAGAAAATTCCGGCAATCCCGGCCGCCGAGTAGAGCGGGGCGGGCAACATCACCCGGTGGCTGGAATGACTCCCGATGGCGTGGACATGGACGAACATGCCGATGAGCGTCCGTCGGTGAGTGTACATGACTCCCTTGGGGAAACCCGTCGTCCCGCTGGTGTAAAGGAATAAGAGCAGATCGTCCGGCTCGATGGGACGGTCGGGAATCGGCTCGGCTTCTTCCCCCTCTTGGATGAGCGCTTCGTAGTCCAGGAAAGAGCGGGGCACTTCCCTCCCCAGGCCCATCACGTCTTTGATCGTTTTGGACCGCCCCGCCACCCGCTCAGCAGAAGAAAAATAGTCTGGCCCAGCGACGAGCATGACTGCGCCAGCATCGTTACAGATGAACTCGACCTCCTTCTCCGTTAAGCGATAGTTGATGGGCACGCTGACGGCGCCGATCTTGGCCAGCCCATAGAGTATTTCAACATACTGGTGACAGTTTCTGCTCAAGATCGCCACGCGATCACCATGACGGATCCCTCGCTTTTGTAAAGCCGATGCGATGCGATTGACGCGAGCATTGACCTCCCGCCAGGTCAATCGCGTCTCTTCAAATACAATGCCCACTCGACCACCACTATATTCGGCGTGCCGCCGGACGACGTCGCCGAAGTTTTTCAAGTCGCCGAACATCACATCTGAGTCCTGCCAGAAATAATAACCAGAAAGAACGCCACGAGGGAGCCAATCAAACGTTATAGGCGACCCGCACGCGAGGTATGCGAAAGAGCGATTTCCACTCCCTGGCGATGAGGATGTCCATCAACTCGGAAGACTCGCCCCGGCGACGTTTGTCCATTTCCTGGCGGAGCGTCGCCAGCGCCTCGTCCACTCCAGAGCCGAACAGAGAGCGGAGGTACTCCATGGGAATGCGAGGTCGATCGCTGAACCGCCCATCTTCATCGAAAGCATCGGGCAACACGGGAGGGACGTAAAATACGTTTGGTTCCGTCCCATACTCGGGATGAAGTGGCAAGGCGACCTTCCACTTATAGACCAGGGCATAGATGGGACCATCGGGGTCATCCAAGAAGCCCACGAATCGAAGCCGACCCGGACACTGGCGCGCACAAGCTGGGGCTTCTCCCTTCTCGGTTCGAGGGAAACAGAAGATGCACTTTTGCGAGACGCCCGCCACCTTGTTGAAGTAGATTTTTTTGTAGGGGCACGCCCGTATGCACATTTGATATCCCTCGCACTTATCGGGATCGATGAGCACGATGCCGTCTTCTTCCCGCTTATAAATGGCCCTGGCCGGACAGGCCTCCAGGCACGAAGGATGGGTGCAGTGATTACACAGCCTCGGGAGGTAGAAGAAGTAATTGTTGGGATAGACGCCGCCGCCGGCGTCCTCATCCCAGTTGGGCCCCCACGGCATCGGTTCCTTAGCGTGGAGATAAGCGTCCTCGCCCCGAAAATACACCTCTTCGTGGTTCAATTCGATCGCCGACCCATAATCGGCTTCCTCGGGGAGCTCGCCGAGCCGGACTTCGCCGTTCTCCCAACCGCCGCCCTGCTGCTGCCAATCGCGGGGATACCCTCGTCCGGGCATTGTTTCGACATTATTCCAGAACATGGTCTGTTGACCCTCTTCATCCGTCCACAATGACTTGCAAGCCACGGTGCACGCCTGACAACCGATACACTTATTAAGATCCAAGACCATGGCAATCTGACGCCCCATGGTTCACCTCTCCTTTCAATCGGTTTTCTTGCCACGCCAGATCAAGGCGAAGAAATCGCCCCAACGTGGCGACCACACAGCGATAATAGCTCGATGCCGTGTGAGAGAGTACGCCGCGCTGAAGCTGATCGTACCAATTCAACACGTGACGTTTCAAGAAATCACGCTGCGCGAGCTGATACGATAACCGCTCCTCCTCATCTTTCACCAGACTCTCCTGATAGGCGAGAAAATGGAGAAACTCGAGCTGTACCGATAAATGATCGGGAGCCCAGGCATACTCGTCCTTCAGCCGATACCCGAAATACTCATAGAATCGGACCAGTTCTTCCTTGGCTTTCAGCGGCCGGGATCGCGTCAGCTCTTCGCGGATGGGAACCGGCGGTCCATCTTGACCGACCTCAAACAGTCGCCCGTACTCCTGGCCAAGCAGTGATGTCTGCCGAGCGGTCAGCATTTCGATCAGGGACCGGAGCTCATCAAAGTCTACCGAGTAAGGAAGCGCGCGTTGCACTTCGCTCAGCATCGCGGCCACCGCTTCCAACCCAAGAGGTCGCTCGACGAAAGGAAGATCATTGGGCGAGGCCATGAGATACGAGAATACGGCGAAAGCGATACTGCGGGCTCTGGCAGCCGATGGCGGTGAGTCGATATTCATCCCCGTCCGCCGAGAATCCGAAACCGATGGTCACTTCGGCCGTCGATCATCTTTTTCGTATCGCTCGACCTCAACGGTGAAATCTCGATAGGTTTGATTGGGAGCGAATTGAAGGAGTCGATGACCGAGATGACCGTAACCACCGACCAGAGAAGTCGGCTTGATGAGACCGGCCGTGCAAATGACGGCCGAGAAGTTCTGTCGATTGGGAAACATCATCGGATCCCACCCATGATACATGAACAACATGCCGGGCTGGATGCTGGGGCTGACCCTCACGTGGGCGATGAACTCGCCCGCGGGATTGAATACCCGAACGCGATCACCATCCTTGATCCCCCGGTGGCGAGCATCGATCACGCTCATGTAGAGATCAGGCTCGCCTCTTTGGAGTTGAAGCAGAAGAGGGTGATCCCGCCACATCGTGTGGACTCCATGCCGAGCATGCCCCATGATCAATCGCAGCGGATACCCTCCCAACCGCAGCGGTTGTTTGTAGCTGGGAAGCGCCTCGTCGAATTTGAGAAACCAATCCTGATCGAAATAGAACTGTTGTCGCCGGGTCATCGTCTTATATGGTCGCTTGTGGACGACGCTATCCGGGATGTCCGTATGGTATGGCGATTGGTGGGAATTCCACATCGTCGATTCAGATCCCCGAACCCGAATGATCCCCCGAGCGGCCAATTCATCAAAGCTGATCTTGGGAATCCCGGGCGTGCGATCCAGCAGGAATTGGGCGACGTCCTTGATGCTCTTAATCCGGCCGTTCATGGTATAGAGGTCCAGATACTGAGTGAAATCGCGTTTGAACGTACGTCCATTCACGTCATCCTCGATCGGTGGAATGCCGCGCTCTCGGGCTCGCTGACTGATCGCCTCCAATAGTCGATACATCGCCGTCCAGTCATCGACAGCTTCGCCCAATGGTCGAACGGCCGCATCGAGGACCTGAACATAAGGGAGTCGGGCATGAAACATGAGATCCGCCCGCTCATAATGATGAGCGATGGGCAAGACATAATCGGCATGATGAGCGGCAAATCCCATGTCGGGCACGAGCGCGACGATGGTCTCTAACTGATCGAACCCGGCCGCTCGCCAGTGGTTGGCCGAGGCTCGCCATCCCGGGCCACCATTGCCGGCGAAGATGCCCATTTTCCACCCTTTGGCCCCATAAGACGGAAACCACCCTTCCCGGATGCTCTTCTGGTAGTAGAAATCAATCGTCTCGGCCAACTCCCGTCCATAAATCTTTTCGTTGAGCTCCTTCATGTGACCCTTCTCATAATCCCAGGTCGTGCCAGAAAGCATCCGCAGACCCGGCCCGATCCCCGAGAAGGCGAACTCAAACAGAGAACGAGGATCCAGAGAATTGAGGATCTGAAGTCCACTCCCTTCGTACCCAATGTTCCCTGTGAGCGACAGAACGAGCAACATGGTGCGATGGAGCAGATCCCCGTGAAGCCATTTGCACGGTTGGTATCCCGTATAGATGAGCGCCGGTTTGGTGGTGGCCAGTTCACGGGTGATCTGGTAAATGACGTCAGCGTGCAGGCCGGTCACCTGAGCCGCCCATTGGGGAGTGTATGGGGCCACCTTCTGCTTCAGGAATTCGAACACCGTCGTGACCTCCACCTCTCCATCGAGCGTCCATACCGTCCAACTCCCTTCCAGGGCCGGTCGGATAGAACCCAACGCTAATGAAGGACGAGATGCTCGTTCCGATGGGGCCGCGGGAGCGCCGGTTGCCGGGGCGCAGACCGGTCTGGATGTTACTTCGTCCCAGAGATAAAACACCTGGTCATCGCCTTCCGTCATGAAATCTGTTTGGCGGAGGAACCGACGGGTATCTTTTCGGACCAACAAGGGAAGGTCCGTCTGTTCGGCGATATAGGCCCGCTCATACCACTTCTCTTTCAGGATGAGATGGACCATGGCGAGGGCGAGAGCCAGATCAGTTCCCGGTTTGGGATTGAGCCACTTACTGGCATGCATGGCGGTGGCATTGAATTCTGGCGAGATCGCCACGACAGTGGCACCATTGTATTTCGCCTCCCAGAAGAAATGAGCATCGGGCAGTCGAGTCACCGCTGGATTGGTGGCCCAAATGACGAGGTACTTTGATTGGAAGACTGAAGCGATCGTGTCCCCCACCGTTGGCGTCCCCAAGGTCATATAAGCTCCTGTGGGGAGGTCACCAACGCCCGAATAAAATTCGGGAACCGAGACGCCCGTGATGGCCGCGAATCGAGAGAAAGCCGCTAATGTGGCGTATTTGATGACCATCTGCGTGCCGCTCCCCGTAGAAATGGCGTCGGGTCCGTAGGTGATCGAGACATCGATGAATCGGTCGGCGATTTCTCGACACGCCTGTTCCCAACTGATGCGCATCCACTTCCCTTCCCCACGTTTCCCGACTCGCTTCATCGGATATAGCACGCGTTGCTTCCCATACATGTACGACGAATGACACAGGCCTTTCTGGCATCCACGAGGATTATAATCCGGTGCGTCGCCAGAAGCCCCATATTCGGCCTGCTGCTCCTCCCGCCAAACGAGACCATTTTTGACGTAAATATTCAACGCGCAGGCCCCGGCACAATTCGTCCCGTGAGTACCGCGAACGATTTTGTCCCACGTCCACTTCTGCCGGTAAAGATCTTCGAACCGACGATAGGGCCCGAATGGCCTGATGTTCATGTCGGCCAGAGAGCGGGGCGCGTAGTTGAGCATGAGCCCCAATGTCGCCAGTCCTGAGCCTTTGAGAAATCGACGACGCGTCACTCTCGATTCTTTCATGGTCTCATCCTCCCTGACGGCCATAAGCCGGGGCACGTCTCCCCGGGTTACCATTCTCTTGCTCCCCCTCGTTCGCCCAGGTAGACTTTCATCGCCAAAATGGCTTCCCCGTCTCATCGGGGAAAATGACGGTTTGAGAAGAGATGCCAGGAAAGTTGAACATGGAGAAGATCGCCATGCGTCTCAGGAAAGCTTCGGTGCCGATCGCCCTCCTCGTGATGCTCACTCTTCAGCCATGGGTCGGAGGGGCGCCTCCAATCGCTCAGCAGCCTCCGCCATTCTGGGTGGTTCGCTTCGTTGACATCGAACCACAAAAGGCGGAGCAATTCGAAAGAGCGCTCCGCGAACGCGTCCAAGCCATGCGGCGACTCAAACTGGGTCCCGAGTGGACTTGGTACGCCACCCGGCGCTCCAATTTCACATACACTTTTGCTCACCCGATGAAGTCGCTCTCGGAGATCGACGCCCTCTGGAAGCGCATCTATCAGCCCGAAGATGTACTGAACGAGAGCACCATCCAACGCCTGCTCAGCAGAGAGCGGGCCGCGATCCGGCGTCATCACAGTGAGCTCATTCAGCTTCTGGAATCCTGGAGTTACCATCCCAAAGCGCCAGCCGCCCAGACGCCTCCTCGTTTTCAGCACGTCGTCCTGGAATGGGTCAGACCAGATCGACTCCCTCAATATGAGAGGGTGATTCATCGGTTCCGCCAGGCATTGGCCAAGATCGCCCATCCATTCGGATACGACGCCTATCGAATCATCGTTGGCGATGGATCGTTCGCCTACGTCTGGATGGCTCCGAGCGCCCAACAGTATTATGCAGCGAATCACCTCGATGAGGTACTGAGACGCGCGCTGGGGCAACAAGACGCCGATCGGCTCCTCCAACAGTGGCGCTGGTGCTTGTGGAGGCGCGAGTCGTACGACGGGACGCCTCGTCCCGACCTCAGCTATTTCCCCTCACCGCGCTAGGACTCCGAGAGACCGGCATCAGCGAGAGCAGCTCGTCGCCCATAGGGGAGGGGCCGTACGAACCACACATTGATGAGTCCGAGCAGAGAGACGAGAACGACCATGAGGAAGGGGATGAAATAGCTCCCCGTGGTCGTGCGAAGATAACCGGTGATCGTGATCCCGGCGAAAGCACCAAGAGTATCGATCAAGGTGACGATGCCCAGGATGCGACCGAGTTCCCGAGGACCAAAGCACTCGGCGACCATCAGTTGGATCATGCTGAACGTTCCCCCATACCCTAATCCGAAGAGCACAGCAAACGCGCCCAACTGACGTTGGCTCCTGACGAGGCCGAGCGGGAGCGAACCTTGGTCGGGACGGAAATCCAGCAGGAGCAGGCTTCCCACGAAGAGCAACGCCGTGGTGACGATCATCACCGTTCGCTTGCTCATCCGGTCGCTCAAATAGCCGAATCCGAATTTCCCCGCGATACTGAACATGAAAATCAGACTGAGGTAAAACGCCGAGAGTTCCTGAGAGAGTCCCAGATCCTGCTTCAGATAGATGACCAATTGATTCTGAACCGCCAGAATGGCGAACCAGATGAACGCTGATCCTAAAGCCAGAAACCAGAGTACGCCGGTGCGCACTGCCTGGCTGAATGGCACTCCGGGGAGGGCTCGGGGAGCGCTGGGGTTCGGTGGCTCGTTCGGCGTGTCCGGAGCTGTACCATCAGGGAATTGACCCACTTCGCGGGGATGCTCTTTGATGACGAAAAATGTCAACGGCACAGCCACGAGCCACACGAGGGCGGCGATGACCCCGTATCCCCAGCGCCACCCCAAATCGGGATGGGCGATGATGGGAGCGACGACGTTGGGCAAGGTGGCGCCAGCCAGGCTCGAGCCAGCCACCAGCAATCCGATCACCATCCCCCGTCGCACCACAAACCAATTGGACAACAGAACCACATTGATCAACAAGCCACAAAGGATGAGCCCGACAGCAAACAAGGCATGCAAGATATAAAGATGCCAGACGGCGGTGACGAGGGGATAGGCCGTGACGCTGAGAGCCAACAGCAGAATGCCCGACCGCATGAGGCGACGGACGCCGAAGCGATCAATCAAAGCCCCTCCGAATGGAGCGAGCAATCCGGCGAGCAGCATGGTGATCGCTCCACACAGCGATACTGCCGCCTCGGTCGCCTGGAATTCCTCGATGAATTTCGGATAGAAGACCGGCGGGACGGAGATGGTCGCCCCATTGGTCATGTAATAAATGATCACAGCGGCCAGGGCAATATACCAGCCATAAAACAGGCGGGATGCTCCCCCGGCGCTGGCGACAAGCGATGACGAGTCGGCCGATCGTCTCACGACATCCTCCTCGTTGGTGACCCGACCTTCAGAGAACCTCATTCCCCCTTCCCATCGAGAGACCGGGAGAGCGAGGCCTCCCGACCGTTCACCCCCAACAGACCCTCACCGTGCGAGCACCGATCACAATGAGTGATCGGCGAACCCATCGACCATGATGCGTTCCGCACAAGGGCACCCCGTTTAACGATCGTCCCATCCCTGGAGGGATAGATGGCTATTGGCGAACGCGCTCTTCCTTGATCAACGTCCGCTTGTACAGCTCGCCATTCTCGTTGAACCAATGCCAGGTCCGCGCTCGATGATTTCCACACGGGCTGATTTGAATCATCTCATATAAGTACTTGTTGGGTTCATTCTTGTAACTCCACGTGAGCACAATCGTCTTGTCATCGACTTCCCAGGCATATCCCTTGATTCGCTCCGTATCAAAGAGCAGCTTTCCATCCTTCACCGTCGCCGGGAAGTGATGTTCTTCTTTCCGACCATCGTCCCACGTATACCGATTGATCTGATAGTACGGCGTCGCGTCATCTTCGGTGAATTGACAGGTCAGATGAGAAGCGTGTTTGTCAATGATGCGACCTTCGGCATCAACGTAAATATAGGTTCCCACCCAATCGCCTTCATGTCGAGCGAGTACGGGCATCTGTTCACGAATCGACATACGCAGCATCCTCCTTTCTCAAGAATGGATTTGAACAACCAACAATGCTGTTTCGCGTGGCTCGCTTCAGGACGTATTCCTCCTGGAGCTCACATCATACCACCATGGGTCGGGGTGATCATCGGTTTTGATCAGAAAGGCTTTCCGCCGCGTGAACCGACGGATGGCCGCCGATCCCATGCGCGAACCACCCAATCCAGACAACTTGAAGGCGTTCTTTTCGCCTTCGTGCACCATAGCCGTCAATCCAGCGTCGTTGATGCTGATCCCACCTGCTTGGATGCGCTGCCCTACAGCGAGCGCCTCCTCGATGGAACCGGCGAACACAGCGGCACTCAAGCCATAAATCGTATCGTTGGCTAACCTGACGGCCTCGTCCACGGTATCGAAAGCCATCACCGGCATGATAGGACCAAACGTCTCTTCGGTCATCACCTTCATCGAGTGATTGACGTTGGTGAGCACGGTCGGGCGGCACCAGAGCCCCCCACCTAATTCCTCAATGCGTCCGCCACAGTGGATTCGAGCTCCCTTCGCCACGGCATCATGGAGATGCGCCTGGATGACCCTCGCCTGTTGCTCATCGATGAGTGGCCCGAGTTCACCATCCTCGAAAGAGGGATAGGCGAGCCGTATTCCTTTGGCCCGAGCGACGAGCCGGTCGACGAATTCAGGGAACACGGTCCGATCGACATAAATGCGTTCGATGGAGAGGCAGGACTGACCGACATTGACGATCGCCCCCCACAAGATGGCGGTCGTGGCCCGCTCCATATCGGCTGATGCCAATACGATCGCCGGATCTTTTCCTCCCAGCTCTAAAAAGGCGGGAATGAAATTCCGAGCGGCGGCCTCAGCCACCTTGCGCCCCGTTTCGACGCTGCCGGTAAAACAGACAGCGTCGACGAGTTCGATGAGAGCAGCTCCCGTCTCTCCGGCTCCCGCGATGACCGCCAGCACGTCATGGAGTGGCGGGACGGCCTCGATACTCCGTGAGAGTGGTTCAATGAATCGCGGCGTCACCTCGCTCGGCTTGATGACCACAGCGCATCCGGCCAACAGAGCGGGGATGGCATCAATGAGGGAGAGGAGGAGAGGGAAATTCCAGGGACTGATCACGCCCACCAGAGGATAGGGAATCACCTCTCCCCTCACCCTGACGAACGGAAGGGAGGTGGGCTGTTCGTCTCCCGCCGAGAGCAGGGCGGGCGCCTCGCGCGCCCATCGACGGAGACCGGCGATGATCAGGTTGAATTCGACTTCCGATTCCGCTCGTCGCCCCGTATCGGTGGTGAGCGCGGCAATGAGAGGCTCCCGCTCGGCCAGCAGCGCTTCCTGCCACCGCTCCAGCGCTGCGATTCGCCGATCCAATCCTCCCTTCCACCAGTGGACCTGCTCTCGTCGAAGCCGGGCGCACAGATCGGCGAGTTCATCGCGTTCCGGGGGGGTAATCCAGTAGTCGCGCTGGCCCGTTCGTGGATTGCGCACGCCGATCCGCTCGCCCATGACTCAAATCACCCCCGCGTCTATTAATCGGCGAATGGTCTCCTGCTGTGTCCGGAGGAAATGGGAACGCTCGGGCACTTTATCGAGAAGCGTGTTGGCCGGATAAAACGTATGCTGGCGGTAACTCTCAGCGTATGCCTCGAAGCGCTGTCGGGAGAGCACATTGTCCATCCCCGGTCGCCGACGATATCGCCGAAGAGCGTCCAGATGGATCTCGGCATGCGCGACGATGCTCTCGCCCGGTCCCGCTTCGGCCAACACTTGCCCTCGATAGTCAACGATCATCGAGCCACCATCGGAAGACCCGCCGGGGATATCGATATCCTCCAGGCCAGCCGTGTTCGCCGAGACAACGTAGACGAGGTTTTCGATGGCTCGGGCCACTTTGGCGACAGCCTTGGGCGTGGGGCGCGGGCTGGCAACCTCACAGGTGGAATGAACGAGGATCTCAGCTCCCCGCATGGCCAGACAGCGAGCGATCTCTGGATAGAGGATCTCCTCGGACGCCACGGCCGCCAAGCGGCCGATCTCGGTTGACGCCACGGGGAAGACGCCATCCAATCCGTAAATATCCAGATAGCGATCCCACACGTCATGAGGCGTGGGCGCGTACATGGAATTCAATCGTCGATAGCGTAAAATCACGTCGCCGGCGGGATCGATGATGAAGCTCGTCTGAAAATATAACCCCGGAAAGTGAGCGTCCAGCTCATAGGCATTACCCGCCAGGAAGATATTGTTTTCCCGAGCAATCTCGCCCAGCAGTTCATACTCTGGACCATCGGCCTCCAGGCAAGCTTTATGAGCCCATTCCTCGATGCTCTCGCCCATAGGAAAACCGGTGAGGAAATATTCTGGCAGTACGACCAATCGCGTCTCTTTCCCCAGCCAAGCGATACTGGCCGCCACCTGCCGCCGCAATCGATCGATCGTCGCGCGCATCCGGGCTCGAGCATCCTCGCGATGTTGCGCTCGATTCACGGCACGACAGACGATCTGCAGCGCGAGCGCTCGAAAAGCACGCGTTTCATTTTCATTCTCCGTCATCGTTCCCTCTCCCGCATCACTGATCGGGCCTCCCCGTGAGGTCAACCCGATGTCAACCAATCACCGATGCCATACGGATCAGGGGCCGGCTGAGAGAAGTGCTCGTGCACGATGCGCCACTCATTCGCCTCATTTCGAGTGAGTACGAAGGTGCCCCGGAAGCGAACCATTCGCTCCTCGCCCTTCACTCGGACCTTCACCTCGACGATGCCCGCGATCCAGCCCATATCCCCGGAGACTTGACTGTACGGCCCCTCGACCCAACGACAGGAAATCATATCCAGCGGCGCATTCACGAAGGCTCGCCAGCCGCGGGCGATGCGGTCGAATCCGATCGTTGACCAACGCGGCCCCTCGACGAAGACGTACGTCGTATCCGACTCGGCATATCGACCAATGATATCGTCGATGCGCTTTTCGATAACCGCTTGGAAGTGTTGTTCGGAGATGTCCTTGAGTGCTGTCATCAATCACGTCCTCCGGCCAGATCAAGGGGGGCTCACTGAGGGGGAGCGCATCCATCCCGTGATGGTCATCGCAACGACAGAGGTTCGACGCGAGGGATCATCCACATGACGATCGCCGCTGAGAGGATGTGCATCACCGAGACGATGACGAAGACCGGCGTGTAGGATACATGATCGACGAACCATCCCACCAGAGGCTGAAACAACATTCCCCCGAAGCTCCCCGCCGCTCCTGACACCCCCCACACCGACGCCACATGCCGCGAGGCGAACAAGTCGGCGGGGAGCGTGAACAACGAAGACGATTTCACCTGAATGGCGAACATGGCCACAGCGATCACCATCAAGGCCCAGAAGGCCGATCTCGCCGAGACGGCGAATAACACCAGAGGCACCAGCAGAGCACCTATCCAGATGACCAGTTTCCTGGAAGCATTCAATGACCATCCACGAGCGATCAATCGACCTCCCAACCATCCTCCACTCAAGCTCCCCACGTCAGCCGCCAAGAACGGGATCCAGGCCAACAACCCGATCTCGGCGAGATTGAAGCCGCGTTCATCGGACAGATATTTAGGCAACCAAAACACAAAGAAGTAGAACGCACCATCGCAAACGAACCGAGCGAGCATCACCCCCCAAACTTCTTTATAGCGGAAGTAGTCAACCCACCGCATCCCATCGTTGGTGGACGACGGCTGGTACCGCTCCCTGAGAATGAGCTCGGCTTCCTCCGGCGTAATACGGGGATGACATTCCGGACTCCTATAGAGTTTCTGCCAACCCACGAGCCAGAGGAGCCCGATGACGCCCGTGGCCACAAAGGCTAACCGCCACCCTACGGTGAGAACGAGCGTGGCGACCAGAGGGGGAGCGATAATCGCGCCCAGCCCAGGGCCCACATTCAAAATACCGACGGCCATCGACCGTTCTGATCGGGGGAACCACTCGGAAATCGCCTTGAGCGATGCCGGATAATTCCCCGCCTCTCCGAGACCGAGAAGAAAACGGAACAGCGAGAAACTCCACACTCCCGTTCCCACGGCGTGAAGCATATTGGCCAGCGACCACCATACGACGGCCAATGAAAATCCTCGTTTCGTTCCCATCCGGTCGATGAGGCGACCAGCCAGAATCTGCATGAGGGCATAAGCGAACAGAAATGATGACACGATCCAGGAGTAGTCGCTCGCCGTGAAGCCGAACTCCTCACTGAGCACGGGCGCGGCCACCGAGATGGCCTGGCGGTCAATATAGTTCACCGTCGTGGCCAGAAAGAGTAAACCGATGATGATCCATCGGAGGTGGCGAATCGGTCGGATCGATTGCCCCACGCTCAGATCGGATGAGAGTGTCCCCATACGTCGGTCTGAGATCTCAGAGACGAGCGATCACCTCGTCAAGATCACCGATGAATAATAAAAGCCTCACCATCTGGCTTTCTTCTTGAAATACTTCAATGCGTCTTCCAAGCTCTCCGGGAGATATTCGAGAAAGGCATTAGGGGGATAACGGGATTGATACTGCTCCATGACGTGAGCATACAACGCCGTGTGCACATCGGGAATGCGATGGTGCTTCCGGAAGGCGGCCAGCGGGAGACGAGCCGTGATGATCGTCTCATGAGGTGATGCGGCCTGAGCGATGACCTCGCCACGAGGACCGAAGATCGCGCTTCCCCCTGTTCCACCCGGGTCCTCCACGAAATGAGGGTTGCCCGGCGACAGGGCATTATTGACGGCCATCCCATACACCCCGTTTGTCCGACAGATCACGATCATATCGGCGCGCCCAAATCCGCCCGTCGACGTTCGAATGATGATCTCGGCCCCTTTGATGGCCAGCGCGCGATAGAGTTCCGGTTCCCACTGAACTGAGGACACGGCAATATTGCCAATATCGGTACGGGCCACGGGGAGTACGGCATCCCATCCGTACAACTCGACATATCGATCTAATACGTCGTACACGGTCGTGGTGAACAACTCGAAGCCGGGAAAGACGCCATGTATATTACGAGCCTTCCACTGCTTGGAGACGATCTTCCCGTCAGGACCGATGATCACCGAGATGCTCATGATATGACGCGGCCAGTCTTTGTCTTTGGCGTAGGTGCCAAACGTGATATAGCAGTTGTACTGCTTGGCCTTCTCTCCGATGGCCTCGGCCTCGGCGCCAGGGAGCTCCAGAGCGAGGTTGAGGATCTCTTTTCGCGTCCACCGATCCCAACCCGTGATGGGGAACTCATGAAAAGCGATGAGATCCTTTCGCCCGCCGAAGTACTGCGCTTTGTCAATGAGATCGAGCATGTGCTTGAGGTTCTCCCGCTTCCCCGGCGCCGGATTTCGTCCATCTACCGCTCGAACGCGAGATTGGACGACGCTGACGGTGATCTCCTCGCGGCGCAAGGGAACGACGTCATACGTCCCATCGTGCTGAGGCGCAGATGGTGCGGATCTCGACGCGAATGCCCGGCCCGCCTCAGGGACGACTCCTACGGCGACCGCGCCAGCCGTAAACCGAAGAAACTCGCGGCGCGACGGACCTCGTCGCTTCCGCGGCCATGTCCTCCGTGTCATCATCGCTCTCCGGGCCGACCGACCGCTGTTCGATGGTTCAGAGGAATGGTCGTCGGCGCTTCTTGAAGGCGTCTCATCGACCATCACCGAAGCAACGGTGTAATGATCGCTTCGAACTCTTCGTATGTCTTCCGACCGACGAGTTTCTTCCTCACCTCACCCGTTCGATCGATGAGATAGGTGGTGGGTAGAATTCCCTCGAACCCCTCATCCACAACGCCCACGAAACCGTCCAGGTCGGTCTCCTTTCGGAGATACACGGAGAAGCTAGGAGCCCGGTCCCGCACATAGGGTCGGACCTTCGTCTCCAGCTCATCGGGTTCATCCACCGACACGGCGATGATCGTCAATCCGCGATCTCGGTACGCCTCCTGCAATTTGGAGAGGTCGGGGAATTCCTTGAGACAGGGAACGCACCACGTCGCCCAGAAATTCAACAAAATGACGCGACCGCGATAGTGATGAAGGAGTTGCCGCAACTGCTCTGCACTGATGAGCTCGACCGACTTGGGATTGAGCAGATGCGACGGGAGAGAAGCCCTCGCCGCCTGAGAGAGACCCCTTCTCCCACCGTCAACCATCGCGGGTATGGCGATGAAGAACGCGATCATCCAACCAACGAGGCATCGACCCGTTAGATGCTTTTTCTCTCTGTCCATGCGATCATCACCTCAGCAATGAGAATGGATGGGAGAAATGCTCTACCGACATCTTCGTCAATAGGCTCCCTGCCAGGTTCTATCGGGTGGAGGAGGATGTTCCCTCACGAGCCGCTGATTACTTTTTGGCGATGAGCGGCTCCAGGGCTTGAAACAGAATTTTGTTGTCCTGCTGCCAAGCGACAAAAACTGTCCCATCGGACGCAACAGCGACAGTGGGAAACATCGACGCCGTCTCTCCTGATCCTAACGCCCGAATAGGCCCAAAGGTTTTTCCGTGATCGTAGGAGATGCGAAGGTAGGCTCGACGTGGGCCCGAGACCTTGGCATCCCACACAACATACACGCCGCCCTTCGGCCCGACGGCGAGTTGTGGATGGTCGGAGATCTTGGCTCCCGGATGAATGGCTCGTGGTTCGGCGAACGTCTTGCCGCCGTCCTCGGAGACAGTGAAATACACGCCCGGAGGCGTTTCCGCCGCCGTGAACCAAGCCGCATAGACCCATTTCTCCTGATCCGTGGCCAGGATCGCCGGTTTCAGAGGACATCCATTGATCATCCACTTCTTGGAAGTCAACCGTACCGGTGCGCTGAACGTTTTTCCTCCGTCATCAGATCTCAGCACGACGCTGTTACGGAACCCCTCCGGATAAACATGCCGCATGGAGAGGAACAGCGTCCCTCGAGGCGAGAAAGCCGCGTCCAACTGACAACACGGGCAGGCCGTGTCGCGACTGATGAGTCGATCGGGCTCGAACGTCTTTCCTCGGTCCCAAGAGACGGCTCCATAAATGGAACCATTCGCTCCCGGGGCGTTCATATGTCGCGTATCGATCCAAAATGCGTGCACCGATCCGTCTGGCCCCACGGCCATTGTTCCGAAGCAATGCGCCTCGCTCAGCCCGCCTCCGACAATCTTGCTCTGGTCTTCCTTCAAGATCGTATTCAATGTGCGCTCGCGCTCGAAAGTGCGCCCCCCATCAGTGGAGCGGGTGTATCGGGCATCAGTGGCATCTTTATCCGCCGTGGCGGTGGCTCGATTACCGGAGAAGAACACATGAATGACGCCCGAGTCATCGACCACGATCTTGGGTCGACTGGTGCTGAATCCCCAAACCGATCCCTCCACGCTATTCACGCGGATGGGCTCAGTGAACGTGCGCCCTCCATCGGTGGAGCGCGCAAAATACAGATTGGTGTAGATGCGATGGGTGTGAGTCTCCCCCGCGGGAATCTTGGCCTGCACGGGTAGCTTCTCCACCCAGATGAGGTTGATGCTTCCATCGGGACCAAGGGCCATGGTGGGCGTACTGGCTTTGTTCTCCGGTGCGCTGAGCACGATGACCCGTGATTTCTCCCCTTGATCGGGCGCGCCGGGATGTCCTCCCGCGGCAACCAGGGTGATTCCTCCCGTTGCTAATGCCAAACTGAACGCGTAGGCGAATTTCACCATGCCTTTATTCATGACGATCCTCCTTTGCGATTCTAGCCGTTCGAGGCGTTGCTGTACAGCTCATGGCAGAAAAAGCGAAAAAAACTTACAATGAGGACAGCAGCTTGAGACTTCACACGGGCTCTGGTTCGACCCGGCGCACCCCCGAATGCAAACAGATGACCGCGTTCTGCTCCTCTTCCACCGGGCGGTGCAGTGAAACTCACAGAGAGTCTCCCGAAAAGAACATGGTCCCGGTCATTCCGTTCACCGAGACGCTCGTTCGCCGTGCAATCCAATGGGTCGTTTGATGTACTGGCCGATTCCCGGCTTGGCCACGATTTGACCCTCAGAGAAGACGCGCCGACCACGCAATACAGTATGGACTGGCCATCCATGGAGTTCCATGCCTTCGAAAGGAGTGAAGTCCTGTGCCGAATGAAGGATCTCCGGCGTCACCGATTGTCGCTTCTCCATATCGATGATGGCGAAATCGGCATCAGCGCCGACCATGAGCGTCCCTTTCTTCGGATACAAGCCAAAATTGATCGCCGGATTGGCGGCCACGAGTTCGGCCACTCGCGTGAGCGAGAGTCCACGTTTATGGCTACCCTCTGACAGGAGCACCGGATAGAGCAGCGATGATCCTCCAAATCCAGGAAGCGCCGTCCAGAGGTCCTCGCCTTTATTCTCCTCAAAGCAACAGGCATGATCGCTGACCACGCTATCGACTTCCCCATCGAGGATCCCCTGCCATAGGAAATCGGCATCCGCTCGCGTTCGAATCGGGGGATTGACTTTCCCTTTGATTCCACCCGCCGTATCATAAGTCAGCGCCAGATGGTGGAGCGTCGTCTCCAGCTTGATATCCAGATGCGGATATCGGCGTCGCGCCTCGATGCCCGACTGGAGAGCCGCCTGACTGCTCAGATGGAGAAGATTGAGCGGGCAACCGGTAGCGTCAGCCAGGACGACGGCTTCCCGGATGGAGAGACTCTCAGTGAGCGGAGGACGCGCCCGACTATAGGCTTCCAGGCCTCTCACCCCCTCGGTCTTCACTTTTTCGATGAAGACGCGAATGAGTTCCGGGTTCTCACAGTGAAGACTCAGCGCGATACGTCCAGCCGCCCGATGCCTTCGGGCGACCTCGGCCACGCGCTCCATCAACAAGTAGAGATGGCCGAGATCGTAATTCTCGGCCATGGTATACTCCGCCCCCCGAGTGGAATCGGCAGCCAGCGTGAGGCCCTTGTAGAACATGTAGAACTTGAACGACCCCACGCCATATTGCTCGACGAGCATGCTCACCTCATCGAGCTGCTGGCCGGTCATGATCGCAATATGGTAGCCATAGTCGGTGTAGAAATGCCCCGAGGACAGCTCCAGGACTTCGGGAAATATCTGCTCATAAGGGCCCGACTTGTTCAAATAATGGTGACCGGTCCGGAAGTAGCTCAAGATCGTGGTCACGCCGCCCACTGCCGAGGACGCCGATTCACTCTCGGCATCCTCCGATAATGGCCGATAAATGCCCACGTGATAGTGCGAATCCACGGCTCCCGGAAAAACGAATTTCCCCGAGGCATCGAGGACGTCATCTCCCTCAGTGGCGGCAATGAGATCGCTCACATTGGCGATACGCCCATCCCGGACGCCGAGATCAGCACGTATCACACCAATGTAAGGGATCACTAAAGTCCCATTTTTGACGACGAGATCATACCGAGACATGTCTTCCTCCCTTCACTCTCATGAACGCAGATCATATGGCGGAGATGCGCCGGGGCCTCACCACGTTCATCGGTTATCCAGTGTATCGGCCGTCAACTGATTCATGAGCTCGCCAATGTCATCTAAGGATTCCAGGTCATCGATGAGCTGGTGGATGAGCTGTTGCCGCTCATCGGAGATGATGCCATCGGCCAGCGCGGCGAACTTCCGCCTCAATTCCCCATCGCTCAATGGATCGCGCGGATCTCCCTTAGGATAATCGATTCGGCAGGTGAGCGTTTGACCAGATGTCGTTCGAATATCCACCCGGCATGGTTGCATCTCGGGAAACATTCGCTCGAACGCGTCATCAGCACGCACTTTCACTTTGCTCACCAGGCCCAAAATCCGGGGATCGCGCAACCTGTCCGGTTGAAATTGTCGTGGAGTGACCTCTCGATCGACGATGGCGGCGGCAATACAGTATGGGAGACTATGGTCGGCCGTCTCCTTGGATGTGATATCGTACTTGGACGGATCGGCTAGGATTTCTGCGGCGCGACCGATGCTGGTGATCATCACTTCTCCGATGTCCTCCGGCGTAAGGCGGTGATCGTGGACCAGCCGGAGCGTCGCGGTGATGGGCGAATGGGTGAGCGCTTCGCTCGGATAGGGTTTCATCGAGCAGTGCATGATGCGAAATTCAGAGCCCAGCCCTTCGGTCAGCTTCTCGGGCCGCCATTCCCGGCCCACTTCGGCGAACAATCCTTCTCGCCCCTCGAAAATCGTTTCCGGACCGACGAATCCCCGTCGCGCCAACAGGGCGGCCATGACGCCGCTTTGGGTCGCCATGGGATCGACCGTATTCTTCATCATCGTCAACTTGCCCGCCGTGACCACGCCCAACGTTCCATTGTGAGCACCGGAGATGCCGATGGCATGAACGAGCTGGTCGACGGTGAGCCCCAGCATTTTACCGGCCACGACCGGTGAGGCGAATTGCGTCAACGTGGCATGATGCCAGCCCAGTTCGCGAATGCCCGGGACGGCGGCTTCGCAGAGACGCATTTCGAGGTCATAGGCGATGACAAGGGCCGTGATGAGGTCTCGCCCCGACCGATGTTCCCGCTCCCCGATCGCCAGAGCGGCGGGAATGAGATCGCTCGGGTGACAAGGGTCCTGCTTCCAATACACATCATTATAATCCATGACGCGGACCATGAGACTGTTGACGAATGAGGCATTGACTGCTGACGTTTTATCGCCGAATCCGATGATCGTCGCTTCTCTTCGTCCACCTAATTCCCGAGTCACTTCATGGGCGATGCGACAATCTTCGATATGGTACCCACCGAAGGCACACCCAATCGCGTCGAGCAAGAATCGCTTGGCCTCTCGAACAACGTCGGGCGGGAGATCGTCATACTGGAGTGCTACGGCATATTCAGCCCACTGACGCGAGATCGCTTTGGTCATCGGCATCCTCCACAGGTGTTGAGAACGTGAGCCATGGGGAGAGGGATAATCGAAGGCACGAACACCGATTGTCAGAATGGACGCTTCTTGCTCACCAGATCGAAATCGATGAAGTCAGCGTGGTGAAAGATGATCGACTCTGGCGATCGCGTGACGTGATCCCCTTCTTTAGAGTGCGTGGCGACCACATGCATGACGCCTTCGGGCAACCCTCGGCGATAGCACATCCCGACGCCGACGAATGGATGACGCAGATAATGCCCTTTTTGGCTTCGGATGAACCGACCGTCTTTCTTCTCGTATTCGATGAGTTTCCCCACGTCGGCCAACAGTGCGCCGGCGATGAGGTGATCTCGATTGATCGGCATGCGGTCTCCATAGGCTTCTCGCAAAACGCCCTCCACGGCCATACACATGCGACAGACAGTGCGCACGTGCTCAATGAAATTGATGCTCACATCATCCGCCCACAACGTGAACGGCATCTGGAGAAGATCATCGAGCGTCCACCCCCCATCTCGAAGGGCATCCTCCCAAACAGCGAGCGTCTTCTCGCGCAACTCCTGATCCTGGATTTCATCGAATTCGGGGATGAGTGTCCTGATCCGCTCTCTCATCGTTCCACATTCCTCCGCAAGGTGAAAGAGTGCAATAGCGGACATCTCGTCCACTACTCCACTCTTTCACCCTTCCACTGTCTCTCTTCGGGACCATCGTATGCGATATCTGTGGGATGGATGCGGCGCATGGGTTTCTGGCGGCTCTTCTCTTCGTAGATATGCGCGACGAGCCCCGGTATTCGAGCCATCATGAAGAAAGCATCAGCCAAGATGGGCTCGAATTTCAGTTCGCAGAGCAGAGCGGCGATGGCGCCATCGGCGTTGATGGGAACCGGCCTCTGGAGTCGCTCGCTCAATGCGCGTTCGATGGCCCGCGCCATGGCTACGAAGTCACCCGCGATACCCCACGTCGCCGCCAGCTCGAATAATCGGATCGTACGGGGATCCCGCGTATGCAGGCGATGTCCGAATCCATGAATGCGCGCACCACGATCGTGAAACTTTTTGACCACCCAGTTGGCCGCTTCTTCCGGCGAAGTCGATTGCTGACGTTGATAATGGACGCCTTCGGAGAGGACGTTCATGCACTCCTCGATGGCTCCGCCATGATACTGAGAGATGGCCAGGATGCCTCCCGCCACGGCGGCGCTCAACTCCGCCCCCGTCGACGCAATCGTACGGGCGGCCAGCGTCGAAGGCGGCGACCCTCCATGATCGATCACCGAGACGAGTATGGCCTCGATGACCTTCCCCTCGTTCCCCTTGGGAAGCTCTCCCTTCAACGCCAGATAAATGGCCTCCCCGTAGGAGATGCGCCCGATGAGCTCATCGAGGCGATATCCCCGCAACAGGATCTTATTGGGCTCGACCTTTGTAATTGCCGTTTTCCATCGCAAATCAGTCATGACTCATCCGTCCTGGAACTGGCGTCCACTGCCGAGATGACCTCTCGATTCATCGCCACGTGATTCGCCTCAGAGCGAGATGGCCCCATCGAGAATGCGCCGAGTAACTTGGGGGACGTCATTGAAGGTTTCCACCAGATAAGCGCCCACTTGCCTGAGCCGCCTCACCTTTCCCTCATAGGTTCCGCGATTCCCCTCGACGATGGCACCGGCGTGGGAAAAGCGCGTTCCCGATTTGGCGGCGCGCCCGCCAATGTAGGCGATGAGCGGTTTGGTGAATTCTCCCCGTTCGATCAATTCGGCAACGCGTTCCTCCTGAGAGGTCCCAATCTCTCCAAACATGACTACGGCCTTCGTCTCCTCATCGGCCTGGAAGAGTTTCAAGACATCCGGCAAGGGCATACCCACGATAGCGTCTCCACCCACATGGACAATCGTGCTCGTGCCCATCCCCTGTTTGCCGAGATAATAGGCGGTCGACGCGCTCATTCCTCCGCTTCGGGAGACGATTCCCACAGGACCCGGTTTGAACCAAGCGCGGGCTGATTCTGCCGTTCCCCCCATCATTCCCAGAACGCCTTTGCCCGGGCTGAGAACACCAACCGTATTCGGTCCGATGAATTGTGCCCCTCGTTTCTCCGCCGCTCGAATGATCTCCAGCACATCGTACAACGGGACGCGATCGGGGATGAGCACTAACAGCTTAATACTCGCCTCGATGGCCTCCAACGCCGCTTCTTTCACCAGGGGAGCGGGGACGAATATGACGCTGATGTCGATCGGACCGACATTCTCTTGAGCTTCAGCGACCGTGTCGAATACGGGAACTCCATGAACGACGCGTCCTCCCTTTCCCGGAGTACATCCAGCCACCACACGCGTTCCATATTCCATCATGAGTCGAGTGCGCACCGAGCCCTCCCGCCCGGTGATCCCCTGAACGAGTACCCGCTTCGTTTGATCGATGAGAATGGCCATGGCGCCAGATGATGTGCATCACTGTTCAACAGGTACGACACTCTCTACGGCTTCGCTCGTTCGCTTGACTTTTTGGCGATACTCATCGAGCCCCTCGATGGGCAAGTCAATCCTGGCCCCGTTCTGGCCATGAAACCAGCACTCCACCTCGCACGCCAGGCATTCTATACAGCCCCCGCGTTGGGCCTCCTCTCGAGTGATTGCCAGTACGGGAAGGTCATTCTCTAGTTTCAAGATCTGAGGAACGCAGGCCTGGACACAGATCTTCGTCTCGCAATGCGCGCACTTGGCATGATCGAAGGTGATCGTTCCCGTACGAATGTCGAACGCATACGGCTCGTGAGGTGGGGCATCTTCGGCCGGGGTCGAAGGGATTCCGACCGGCGTTCGCTCAGTGGATCGATGGGCGTCGACCAGTTGGCGAAGCCGTTGAGCACAAAAATCAGCCGAATCATCCTTCCGGTAAACCTCGACGGGAGCGGGGAGATCTCGAGTGTAAGCTTGTATGATGTGCGCCGCGAGGTCCTCTCCATTTCCACCCAATCGAAGCACCGCGGGAATGGAAAGGTTTTCCTCCCGAAACGCCTTCACCAGCGCCCGCGCGATGTGAAATTGCTCCTGGCTGGCCACGCCGGATCCGGACTCGAAGTAGGCGTCGATGTTGGGCTGGGAGAGGATGATCTTTGCCGCACGGTAGAACTTAGAGGCGGGAGGATTCCCGCTCGTATCACAAAAATTGGCCACCTTGAATCCCCATCGCGTCACGGCATCCATAGACATCATCGAGCCACCACCGCCAGCCCCGTGGAACCCGATGTATCCCTCCCCGGCCCGGAACCCCTGGGCCAATTGGATGAAATAAAAAGTTCCCCGATAGTCATTTTTCTCGACGTGATAAGCGATACGCTCCAGCTCCGTGGGCGGATGATTCAACTCCCGAGCGATCTCGATCCCCAACTCGGGATGCCGATAGACGGCATAATCATCCACCGTGATGCGACAGTCGGCGGCGACGACCTCCCCATCGGCCGTCAGCACCAGCGGATTGATCTCGGCCGCGCGCGCCTCCACTCCTCGTGCGACGAGGTAGAGCTTTTCCAGCACCTCAGCCAGCTGTACCTGCAATCGTCCGCGGATGCCTGTCCGGCGAACGATATTCCGCGCCTGATAAGCGTGGAGGCCTTCAATCACATCGATGGCCTCACGAGCCACCTTGTCTGGATGGTGCTGCGCGATGTCCTCCACGCCCGTTCCTCCCACGGAACTGAACAGCATGACGGGTCGGCGCTCGCTATCATCGATGATGAACCCCAGATAGAACTCCCGCTCGACGTCGAGCTTCTCCTCCACGAGGACGTATTCGACGGGGAAATTCTCGACCCTCATGGAGAGGATGTCGGCTGCTGCCGCCCGCGCTTCTTCAGCCGTTTCGGCGAAGCGAATGCCTCCTATTCCCGCTCGACCCGTGGTCCAGACCTGAGCCTTGATGACCACGGGCAGTCCAATCTCTTCGGCGGCATTCGCGGCCCCCTGGGGAGTCGCGACGACCGCTCCCCGTGGAATACGGATTCCCTGCTGCCTGAGCAACTCTTTCCCCTGATACTCATGTAATCGAGCCATGGTCCTTTCCGCCCCTCAACAATAAGTGGCGCAAGCCGTCAGCTCGCGTTACTTCATTCTTGCGGTGTGGCTTACGAGGCTATGGTTGGCCTCTTCGGGTCATCACAATGGTCGCCGGCGATGAGGCCTCATAGTGACCACCTCACAAGCTCCCGCCCCCATTGGCCATCAGGATTTGCCCTCTCAACCAATATGCATCCGGGCTGACCAGGAAGGCGACGACCTTGGCAATGTCCTCCGGCTCGCCCAATCGTCCCACCGGCGTCCGATTGAGGGCGGCTCGGCGAATTTCATCATTCTCGATGAACGGGCGACCCATATCGGTGTGCGTCAATCCCGGCGCGACGCCATTGACGACGATGCCTAGCGGAGCCAATTCCACGGCCAGAACCTTGGTGATCATCTCCAGCGCCGCCTTGGAAGCAGAATAGATCAAGCCGCCGGGGAACGCCCGATGGGCGACTTCCGACGAGATGTTCACCATCGCTCCCCCGCGATCTTTCATCAGAGGCACCGCCGCCCGGGCACACAGCCAGACCGCCTTGGCGTTCACATCCAGGATGCGATACCACTCCTCTTCGGTCATCACCATGAGGGGAGCGACCGTGATCTGTCCGGCGTTGTTCACCAGGATGTCGAGCCGACCGAACTGCTCTTTGATCGCGGAGAACATCTTCTCGACCTGATCGGCCCGGGAGACGTCGGCCTGGAGGGCTATGGCTCGCCCTCCGTTGGACCGGATTTCATCGACGACCTGCTGGGCGCCCTGAGCGCTTCGATGGTAATTGACGATGACGTGAGCGCCGCGATGGGATAATTCCAGGGCGATGCTCCGTCCGATTCCCCGCCCCGCCCCGGTGACGAGGGCGATCTTATCTTTTAACACTCCATCCATGCGTCCTCCAGGATGCGGCGTAGGATGCCGCCTCAGCGAAAGATGCGATCACTCGGCATAGGGAGCGCCGGCCGCTGAGCGTTCACTTATGCAGCCACCCGTTGCCGATATCCTTTTTCCCGCGCGTGAGTCGCACGGTGTAGGAGTACATATCCGTGCGATAGAGGGTCTTGACGTATTCGACGGGTTCACCGTCACGACTGAAGACGGTGCGCTCAATGGAGAGCAACGGCGCGCCAATATTGACTTCGAGCAGGCCAGCCACATATCCATCGGCGAGCGCTGCTGAGATGACCTGAATGGCTTCACCCAACCGAATGTGATACTTATCCTCGAGGATCTTCAACAACGAGCCTTCGGCGAAATCTTCTCGGCTCAACCGACGCCCAATCGACTCGGGCAGGTAGTTGATCACGTAGCTATAAGGCGTCCCTCGAAACGAACGAACCTTTTTCGCCCTCAATACCCGCTGGCCAGGTTTCATGCGGAGCTGCTCAGCCTCAGGCTCAGCAGCCTCGATCATCGAAACATCCAGCACCTTCACCGTTGTCTCAATGCCCATGGCCATCAGATCTTCGATGAATCCCGTCAAGCGAATGGATCCTTTCGCCGGCTTCCGTTGCGTGACGAAGGTGCCCAAACCTTGCCGACGCTCAATCAGTCCCTCCTCGACCAGAGACGCCAGCGCTTGGCGCACGGTGATGCGGCTGACGCCATATTGCTTACTGAGCTGGGCCTCGGTGGGGAGCCGCTCACCCTGAGCGAGTTCGCCAGAGTTAATCTTCTCCCGCAGGATACTCTCCAGCTGGTAGTAAAGAGGTACTTTTTTATTCTCGAACGGCATCGACGTCCACCTCAGTTCTCAACGTCTCGCTCGGAGAGCCTTCATACAATCATACCTCGAGCTCAGAAATATTTCAAATTCAATCCGATGGTGAAACTCCGCCCGCGCGCGGGCGCGAATTGAAATTGCTCTCGATAAAATTTGTTACCCAGATTCTCCACCGCCAGCGTGAGGCTCACCCTGGAGTTATCCCGGTCAACCAGATTGATGCCTCCTCTCACCGTGTGGACGGTGAACCCCAACAGGCCCCAAAGGTCGGCGGCCTGCAGGAGAGGAGACTGCCTCAACAACGGGGATACACGGTGTACGTGGGTCTGGGATCGAGCCGAGTATTCCCACCAGAGGCGATTGGCACGATCATTCCAGCGCAGTCCGGCTACGATCTTATACGGTGTGATGCCCCCGGCGGGGACGTCTCGCAGAGGGTGTTCGCGATCCAGAGGATTGATGGCCTCCTTGACGACCCCGTACAGATAGCTGAAGTTCCCAAACAGCGAAAAGATCGACTTCGGCGCCCGGATGGGTACTTCCCAGTCCGCTTCCACGCCCTTGATGCGCACGCGAGAAAAGTTGAGCGTCTGGAAGATGGGGCCTCCCGCCTCGGCAGAGAAAGAGACCTGTTCGCGGGTCAGGAAATCTTTGTACCAACTGTGGAAATAACTCAGCGAGCCGCTGAATCGAGCCGTCCTGACCTTCACGCCCACGTCCAGCGTCGTGCCCTTCTCCGGCTTGAGCTTGATGTTGGGGACCAGCGCGCCCGCCTCCGCCGGACCAGAGAAGAATAACTCCGCTAAGTTAGGATGGCGAAAGCTCCTCCCCACACGTGCCGTGAGGCTGACGCTCTCCAGCGGGTGATAGACCACCCCGACATCGCCCGTGATGCTCGATCGATTGAACTTGATCCCATCGACGGGTGGCACCGTGCTCAGGTCGAGGGGAGGATCAGCGCTCTCTAGTTCCGGTGGCCGCGGATTATAGAGAGGCGTCTTGCGGGCATCGATGTCGAATCGGTCAACGCGCAAGCTCCCGATCAGGCGAATGGAATGACTCACCTCGTGCTCATCTTGAAAGAAGACGGCGAAGTTCTGAAAATTGGAGATGGGAAGCCGCAAGTCGTGACTGACGGCACCTTCGACAATCGGCGCATCAAGAGGAAAGAAATCCGGAGGCAACGGAGGACGCCCAATGGCCCCCACCAGCCGGACGCTCACCACCGTCTCGCGAAAATCCTTATTGTGATCCCGGAACAAACTGCTCCCCACGGTGAGGACGTTTTTCGTGCCCAGGAGGAAGTTCGCCTGCACATCGTAGCCAAATGTTTTCACATTCTGCCCCGTGCTGCTCTGAATATCGACGCGAGCCACGGAAGCGAACGGAGGATCTCCCGGCTCCGGCTCGCTCAATCCGAACACAAAGAAGTCATTGAACAGCCGCCGATCCTGATGCTGCCAGTATCCTCCAATGGCCAGGCGACTGAACCACGTGGTCAGCGCCGTCACTTGATAGCGAAGGCTCGCCTTGTCCAGCTTACTCAACGGAAGCTTGAAGGTCTCAAAGATTTGATAGGGGAGGGCGAAATCGGGAAACCCAATGTCCAGAGCCCGCCGGCGCATCCAGCTCACCTTGAGGGACTGATTTTCGGTGAAAAAGTATCGGCCCACGACATTGATATTATTGCCATGCTCTTGGGAATTGGGGATCTCCGAACTCGAGCGCACAAACGGTTCGTTGAACACATCGGAAATCGGACCGAACTGCTTGTGTTCGATGACCCCCGCTTCAATCATCGGAATATTGGACTCACTGAAGGGCTCGCCCGCCGAATAATTAGGGAAACGCTCCAGCATTCCCGACACCCGTACGGCGAATCGCCGACCGGCGACATCCACCCGCGCCGTGCCCCGCCGCCCCGGCTCATTACTGCTGAAGTACCCGGTGAAACTCCCTCCCCATCGAATCGCTTCATCCACCGTCCGCGGCATCTGCGTGATGATGTTAATCGTGCCCGAGAGGGCATCCGTGCCGTACAGCGCCGAACCCGCCCCGTGAACGACCTCTACGGCCTCGATGATCCCGGGATCGATGAGTCCCACTTCCACGCCGGCGGCTCCTGTCGACGTACGGGAGTTGTTCAACCGCTCTCCATCGACGAGAATCAACAGTCGCGTCGAATCCAGTCCCCGCAATCGAGGTCGCACGAGATACGGCCCGCTGTTGACCGGCGTCACGCTGGGAACGTTTAACAAGACATCGCCCGTCCCTGCCGGATTCTGCCTAGCCAACACCGTCTGCGTAATCGCTTGCGTGCGCACGGGGACATTGAGCACATCCCGCTGACCACGAGTGGCGGTCACCGTCACCTGCTCGGTAATGCCACCGGGCATGAGATCGAAATTGACTTCGACGGACTCACCCAGCTCGGCGATTTCCAGGTTACGGCTGATTTCCGAGAATCCAGCCTTCTGGACCCGAAGTCGATAGATGCCAATAGACAATCCGGTGAACTGGTAAGACCCGGACTCGTCTGAGGTTGTCGTCCGTTCTGTCCCCGTAGCGATATTCAACAGGGTCACCGTTGCACCCACCACGGCAGCACCACTCTGATCGACGATATGCCCGTAGATTCGGCTCTCGATTTGAGCTTCGGCACCCGCCACCAGTGTCAAGGTGAGGGTCAAGCTGACGATACACACCCGGTGAAACGCCATATTACCTCCTCTCCCCCGGCATGACCTCCCCGAAGATGCTCGTCACGATGCTATTATGTTGACCCCACCGTTCGCCCACCCCGGCCGGCGACTCCCCCTGATGAGAGATGGCACGGCTGCTGGCCCTGAGCGGAAAGGGCATCTCTCCTCGCTCCCGGAGAGCCAGCGTTCCCCTCGCCCGTTCACATCCCTATTCATCCTACTTCACGCGCTTGAGCCAGGCAAATCTCAAATCGGCATCGGTCACATAAAAGTAGCTGATCCTCGGATTCCCCGCGGCATCAAAGGCCAGCGACGTATAGTTTCCAGCCATCTCAGTGGCATCCACAATCTGAATGTGCCAGCGCTTTCCATCCCACCAGGCCAGTCTGAGATTGCCGTTACCAAAATAACTGATCGCCGGTCGTCCATCTCGATCGAACGCCAGCGAGCATCTCAGCCCCACCGTGCCTTCAGCATCAACCGTCTGAACCTCCCACCGGGAACCGTTCCATCGAGCGAATTTGAGATCGTCGTGCGTTCGATCGAAATAACTGATGGCCGGGTGTCCCGCGGCATCAAAGGCCAGCGAACTGAACAACCCCACATCGCCTTCTGCGTCAACCGTTTCGATATGCCACTTCCCCTGGCGGGCATCCCACCGGGCAAATCTCAAATCGCCGGTTTCCCCCACATAATAGCTAATGGCTGGCTGCCCTGACCGCGTGAAGGCGAGTGAGGTGTGATTGCCCACGTCTCCGGCCGAATCCACCGTCTGGATGAGCCAGCGCTTCTTGACCGGATCCCAACGGGCGAATTTGAGATCGTCATTGGTATCGTCATAATAGCTGATGGCTGGATTCCCTGCAGCGTCGAACGCCAGCGAGGTGTGCAGCCCCACGTTCGCCGAACGATCGACGATCTCCGTTTGCCACGTGGACCCCGTCCACCGGGCGAACTTCAAGGCCTGATTCTTGCCATCGTAATAACTGATGGCCGGATTCCCCGCGGCATCAAAAGCGATGGAACTCGACCAACCGACATCGCCACTGGCATCGACCGTCTCGACCTTCCACGAGGATCCCGTCCAGCGCGCGCATTTGAGCGAAAAATTGGTATAGTCTCGATAACTGATCGCCGGTCGTCCCGACCGGTCGATAGCCAGAGAGGTGAAGAATCCCACATTTCCATCGGCATCCACGGTCTCAATTTTCACAACGCGATATTGCTTGGCCGTTCTCGACGGTGACGATGTGGCTTGCGCCGAAAGAGCCGCCTCACCGGCGGCGCAGACGATCGCTAAACTCGAACACAGGATGAGCATGGGAGCGAGTCGAATTCTACTCATGATGTCCCTCCGCATTCTGCCCCCCTTGTTGCCGAGCCGACTGACGCGATTCAGGACCGAGACATCTCGCTTCCCACAGGGAAGGAGACCGAGAGAGGTCGCACTTCGTCATCAGAGATCCTGTGCGCCAGAGCGCTCGGGCCAGCCGGTTTCATTTCACCATCTGTTCGATGGCTCGGACGAGCTTTTGAAAGGTCTTCTCGACATAACCGAGCTGAAGCACGGCTACCCGGTGATCGCGATCCAGCAAAATCGTTCGAGGGATCACTCCTACCTTAGCATACGACTTGAATACTTTCTGTCGCTCATCCACGAGCTGGAGGTAGGTCAACCCTCGTCGTTTCGCGTATTGCCGAATGCGTTGCGGCGAGTCGCTCACCGAAATGCCGATGACCACCACGCCACGATCTTTGAACCGCTGCCAGACCTCTTTCTCTAGATGCGGAGCCTCCGCCATGCAGACTCCTCACCAGCTCCCCCAGAAAAAGAGCACCACGGGTTTCCCGGCAAATTGCGCTAACGTCCAGACCTTTCCATTCACGTCCTTCAGTTCGAACGGAGGAGCGACTTCGCCCACACTCACGGCCCAATTCCCCTCGGCGGGTGAGTCCAGCCTGGGAGATGGGGGAGCCGCGAACAGAGTCGCTGTCCATATGAGTAACAGCACATGAGATGCGAAAAGGCGACGAGACCGTCCTTTCCCTTGTTGCATCATACTCACCTCCAATGATGAATCGACTTGGAGAGGACTTATATACCCGCCCTTCGCACACAGAGCCGGAGTGCGGGCGAGCAGTGAAGGAATGGTGTTCATCGACGTTGGGCGCCCTCACTGTTGACGTCTTCTGGGCGGTCGACTCAGATGCGATTGGACGATGAGCCACTGTCCATCGCGCTTCTCCAAGACGAGCGTCCCTGTCCCCTGACCGGTGACATGACGCTCTCCGACATCAGCTTCGAAATGATAGTTGAACGCCGCCCAAGCGGCATTGCCCCTGACTTTCACGTGAAGATTGCCCAGCCGATAGACGACATTTTTCAACAGGTCCAGTTCGGGTTTGAGATGCTTCTGGCTGAACTCCTCCCAGCCCACTTCCATACGCCCGGATTCGATCACCACGACGTCGTCATCATGGGCCCAAATGTTGGCCAGCGCATCGAAATCGCCTCGCTCGAAAGCCAGCGCATTCGTCAAGACGACCGTTCTCACCTGGGCCACATCGTCATCGAACGTTGGAGTTCCCCCGGCGGTCGAGTGGATCACTGGGCTGAGATCCATGAGATAAATGGCTGGCGCCCCCTCCCGAGTCGATGTGAAAGCCAAGGTCTTCCCATCCGGCGAGATGACCGGGTAAGAATCGAACGCCGGATTGTAGGTCAGTCGCACGGTCTCCCTGGTCTCGATGTTGAGCATATAGACCTCGAAATCACCAGTTTCATTATGCGCGAACACAACGTGCTTGCCATCTGGGTGGGGATAGGGCGACCAGTTAAAATAGGGCGTATTGGTGAGCTGCACCAGTTCCGTCCCATCATCTCGAATCAAATAGAGTTGAGAAATGCGCTTCTTCTGTCCTTCGTTGCCCTTCTTCCAGGCGCGGAAGATGATGTGTTTTCCATCGGGCATGTAGAATGCGCCGCCCTCTTGAAGATCCGGCGTGTGGGTAATTCTGACCTTCTTCTTCCCATCCAGCGTCATCCGGTAGAGCTCGAGATTTCCGTCGACATTCGATGTGTAGAGGATCCACCGCCCATCGGGAGAGAACGAGGTTTCCGCCTCATAGGCCGTGTTGAACGTGAGTCGGCGAATGCCCGAGCCATCGGGATGAGCGATATACACCTCCGATCCCGCCGGATAATTGGCACTGTTGGCATAATCGCCAGGGGGCATTTTATCGGCATCGCGCGTGGAGGAGAAAACAATGTATTGACCGTTGGGCGCGAAAAAGGTGCAGGCATCTTTCCCCTTATCCGTGATGCGGCGGACATTGGTTCCATCAATGTTCAAGATATATACGTTGTGGTTTTTTTCTCCCTCCATACGAGCGGTCACAATGAGCTGCTGACCATCCGGAGAAAAATACGCTTCAGCAGCGGAAGCGAAATGGCCCACTTTTCGGACCGGCAACTCACGCGGGTCCTTCGATGCTGATTTCCCCGATTGGTTTTCATGTTGCATCGCTCCACCCAGGGAAGCGACGATCAGAAGCGACAATCCAGTACAGAGATACTTGTTCATCATCATCATCACACCCCTCCCAATAATGACGGTGACCTCCTGTCTCTGGTTGAGCGACCCGAGTGCTGGTCTGCCTGAGGCGACTCACGCGCACCAGGTTCCCATGACGCCAGAGCAGAACCAGGAGCCTACTTCATCACTCGATGATTCGAAAACTCGATCACCAGCTTTCTCGTCTTCCCCCGGCTGGTCTCCGTTTTCATGCGTCTTTTCGGCAACCAAACACCATCCACTTGAACATACTCATCGGCGAAGTCGATCCGCCCGATTTCATTTCCCGTCTCGTTCGAATAGTACGTGATGCGGAAAACCGTGGCGATGAGTCGCCCGTCGCCGGCATCCATGAAATGCGTATTGCTGACCACGAACCGAACCCGCCCATACGAATGAGCGATCTGCAGGATCTTACCATCCTTGATGCGATAGGCCGTCCCCATGGTGTTAGGAGCCGAAACGGTGATCCGGATGCCCTGGGATGATGTCCGGTCTTCAACCGAGAACATGGCCTCGCCGAATTCACTGTCGAAGGGCTTGCTCTTCAGGTGAGTGATGAACTGGCTCATCTCGCTCTCGATTTGTATGGCCGCCTCCTTATTGGCACCACGCACCTTGATCTTCAGGCCGGGCGAGACCACGATGCTCCCTTGGACGAGATCGTCAGGATCCGTCGCCGGAGATTCCTGCTTCATGGTGAAGTGGGCCTCAAAGCCGGGGAATTTCGCCGGCCAGAAATACAACCGTTCATAGGCCTGACGAAACAGCTTTCGGGCCTCCGGATCATCAAATGTGGTCATCCCACTGGCGAGTTCCGCCTTCCATTCGCTCAACTGGGCCACGCTGGTGAATGTCTTCCCGCCAACTTGGGTCAACTTCAAGCGCGCATCAACGGTGACCTCGGGCGTCGCCTGCCCCTTCTCCCACGCCGTATATTGATAGGCGACCAGGCCCACGTGCTGAGCATAGTAATAGATGGCTTTCGAACGAGCGTTGGCACTGTCCATCTCCAAGCGGATTTTTAAGCAATGATCGAATCGCCCCATCGGCGTATCGACAGCCTCGAACCCATCCACAATGGTCGACCACGTCCGAACGCCCGCCTCGTCGCCGGACTGCTGAGTCGTCTTATAGGCTCGACCAACAACCATATTGGGCGCATACAAGACTACCGGAGGATCGAACATGAATCGATTCCCCCGATGTGGCTCCACCGTCCCATGAAGGCGCAATTCACCATTCTCGATGGATAACAAGGAGTAATCGCCCAGGTCGCTGACGAACTTGTAGGCGTAGCCCGTGGGAATGAACTCGGGTCCTTCGAAGCTCTTGGTCCGGGTGATGATGTGTTTCTCTCCCCCCCTGATCCGGATTTCCCACTTGTACGTCCAGACGCGCCCGTTATCCAACGGAACATAGGTGGAGATGTCCAGTGGCGTGACGCCCTGCGCGTGACCTGCTGTCATAATCCCGCTGATGAGACCGGCCACGACCAGGGCTACACCACGATGCCATATCCAGTATGGCTCTCTCCTTCTCATGGCTCCCTCCACAATGGAATGTAGGCAAAAAAACGCGCCGGCGCAACCACATCCGGAGAGGCACACGAACTAAAAGAATCGGACGTTAATCCCCAGCGTGAAGCTGCGCCCCCGTGCTGGCGCGAATTGAAATTGCTCTCGGTAAAACTTATTACCCAGATTTTCTAAGCCCACTGTGAGGCCCACAGTATAGTGTTCAGTGTGGAAGTTATAACCGCCGCGGAGCGTGTGAACGCTGAATCCATACAGGCCGAACAGATCCTGCGGAATGAGGAACGGAGAGTCGGCGAGCAGAGGCGAAACACGGTTGACGTGGGTTTGACTCCGGACATTATAGTCCCACCATAAGCGATTGGCATGATCGTTCCAACGGAGACCCACGACGGACTTGAAGGGCGTGATATTATCCGCCGGTTGATGGGAGACGTCGACGACGCCAATGCCTTCGCGCGTTCTCAGCACCGCTTCACCGTTCAAGATCTCGCCGCGCAGATAGGAGAGATTGCCATACCATGTGAACGTCGTTCCTCGCAAGGGGAGCGGATACTCCCAACTGGCTTCTACTCCCTGAATGCGAAGCCGTCGGAAGAAGTTCCCCGCCTGGGAGATGGGTTGGGCGTCTCCGAACTCTGGATCGTTATTGGACACGGTGGTGATCTCCGTGGAAATGAAGTTCATGAAGGTATTGTTGAAATAGCTCAGTTCGCCAGCGAAACGAGAGGTTCTCACCTTGACGCCAACATCCACGTTGACGCCCGTCTCCGGTTTGACCTTGGTGTTGGGAACAATGGCTCCAATGGTCGCCGGCCCAAAGAAGAACAATTCTTCCAGATTGGGATGACGGAAACTCCGGCCAATACGGGCCGTGATGCTCATCACCGGAGTGGGACGAAAGACGAAGCCCAGACTTCCCGTCGTGGCCGTCCGTTTCAAAGTGATCCCAGACGGCGCGGGGAATGCCGAAGGATCTAACGGAGGATCGCTCACCGGAATGCGAGGCTCATAGCCGGGAGTGGGAACCGTCTCGACGCTGATGCGATCCACACGAATGCTGCCCAGGATACGCATCCAACGGAAGATGTCAAACTCGTCTTCGGCGAAGAAGGCCACATTCTGGAAATTGGAGATGGGAACCCGCTGAGGGTGACCAACCACCCCCGTGACCACGGGGGCATTGAGCGGGAAGAACGCTCCCGTCTCTCGATTGGCCGCGCCAATAATGGTCACATCGACCAGGGTGAACCGCGAGTCGCGACTATGATCCCGGAAGTAATCGACGCCGAGCGTTAACATGTTTTTCAGCCCCAACAGAAGCCCCACATTGGCGTCAAACCCGAACGATTTCACATCCTGACGCGTTCGACTGAGAATGTCTACCCGCGTCAGCGTGTCAAAATTCGGAATATCGGACTCGCTCACCCCCCGTACCGAGATATCGTTTTGCAACATCCGGTCCTGATCTTGCCAATATCCACCGGCAGAGACACGGGCGAGCCACGACGCGAGTCCCGTTCCCTCATACCGGAGACTCACCTTATCCAGGTCGCTGAACGGTAGATTGATGATCTGGAAGAAGAAGGGCTGTTTGAAGTCGGGAAAGCCGGTCAGCGCCGTCCGTCGTTGGGTCAACTTCAGGCGCAAGGACTGCCCTTCCACCGGGAAGAACCGAGCCGTGAGACTGAGATTGCTCCCATGCGATTGCGAGTTGGCGATTTCAGACGAGGTCCGCGTGAATGGCTCGTTGAACGGATCGGGAACCACGCCGAAGAACACCTGCTGGATGACGTGACCAGGAGGCGGCTTCAAAACATCCGGATTCGTCCTCGGCGTATTGCTGAACACCGTCACCGGGATGACGACTGGCTCGCTCGTCTCGTTGAACGGTTTGCCCGCATGATAATTGGGATAGCGCTCCAGCATGACCGATCCGCGAACGGCGAACTTGCGTCCCGCTACATCCAATTTGGCCGTGCCCCGTCGTCCCGTCTCATTGGAACTGAAGAACCCGTTCACACTCCCCCCGATGTGGAGCCCATCATCCACCGCCTCGGGCATATCGGTGATGATGTTGATCGTGCCCGAGAGAGCGTCGGTCCCATAGAGAGCAGATCCGGCACCATGAACGACTTCCACAGCCTTGATCTGGCTGGGATCGACTAACCCAATCTCCGGTCCAGCCCGGTCGGTCGCCACGCGCGATGTGTTGAGCCGCTCTCCATCCACCATGAGAATGAGTCGCGTGGAATCTAATCCCCGCAATCGAGGCCGAACCAGATAGGGGCCGCTATTGACGGGCGTCAGGCTGGGCAATCGGAGGAGAGCGTCTCCCGTGGTAGTGGGATTCTCTCGCTGGAGGAGTTCCTCGGTCATCACCGCCGTTCGCGCCGGCACTTCCAGCACATCGCGTTCGCCACGACTGGCCGTCACCGTCAGGACTTCAGCAATGCCTCCCAGACTCAACTCGAAGTTCACCTGTAAGACCTCGCCGGGTTCAGCGATGGTGACGCTCCGGAAAGCGTCCGAAAATCCCGGGCTCTGTACCTTAATGCGGTATATCCCAATCGATAAGCTGGGAAACTCATACTCCCCTTCTCCATTGGTGACTGTTGCCCGCTCGGCTTCGGTGGCTACATTACGGATGGTGACCGTGGCTCCCGCCAACGCCGCACCCGTCTGATCAGTGACCCGACCCACCACTCGTCCAGTCAGCTGAGCCCAGACCGGCTGACTGAGCACGCTCAATGAACAGAAGAGCCCAGCCACCATCACTTTCATGCGCGTTGAGTTCCGATCCATGGTTGAAACTCCTCCCTTCGCAGTCAGTTGATCGAGGCAAGCTGCCGCCGTCCGAAGTTCTCATCAAAACTTCGCCTCGACTTCAGCCCGGTCCATCGTTACCTCGTCAGGACCTTCTTGATTTGGTTGTTATAACTTTATGACATTTAATTTTGAAAGTCAAGAAAAAATTCTCCTCGGCGATGGAGGGCAGGAGGCCAGTTAGTGCAACTTCTCTCAAATGAATGGCTTAAACAACGGAGACCCGGGAACCGATTGCTTCAGGAGAAGCCAGGGCATCATCTCGGCGTTTTCTCCGATGGGTTCTCCACCGACGTGATATGGTATCGCCATCCGCGCGAGTGACCAATGAGGCTGTGGGTGAGTTGAATCTTGAACCGGTAGAGATCGCTTCTGTAGAATCCCCTCACGAACTGAACGGGCCGGCCATGCACATCACAGAAGGTCGTCTCAATGAGTAACAGGGGCGCTCCCACTTTGGTTGAAAGCAACGCGCCGATGGACGCGTCGGCCAGTGCTCCGGTGATGAGGGCACTGGCTTCTCCCAGAGAGATTCTTCCTCTCTCCTCCAACAGCCGCAGAAGTGGCAAGGAGAGATCCTCGCCGATCAACCGGTTGCCGATGTCCTCGGGCAGATAGCTCTCCGTGTAAGCATACGGAATCTCCTGGGCATATCTGATTTTCTTGAGGCGCCACACCCGATCACCCTGGCTGATGTGCAAAGGCTGCGCCTCTTTGGCCGTGGCCTGGATGAATCGGGCATCGAGGATCTCAGTCTTGGTCTCAACCGAGCTACTCAACCCGTCGATGAAGCCGGTCAGTCGGATAGTCTCGTCCGACGGGGGGATCTGCTTCACAAATGTCCCTCGTCCGGCCACGCGCTCCAGGAGGCCCTCTTTCACCAGAGCGGCCAGCGCCTGTCTGACCGTTGTGCGACTCACCCCATACTGCTCGATGAGCTCGTTCTCGGTTGGCAGCTTCTCACCCCGAGATAACTCGCCCGAGCGGATTTTCTCCCTGAGGATATTCTCTAGCTGGTAGTAGAGTGGAATCTCTCGATGTTGAAACTCCATAACCGACCTCAGCTCGGTTTCATCAGGATGAGATGAGTATGTGACAATTTCCCTTCCCCGTCAATACTGACAGAGGCAGTCATCCTCATGATCCCAGGCCCCAGCCACCGTCGCCACAGGCCCGAGCCGGACGCTGAGGGAGACCATCAGCCGATGATCATACCGCCGGGCGTTCACAGGGGCCGATGGCTGATAGTCTCCGCCCGCCCGAGATGGGCTATGGAGCGACACATGGCGAGTCGGCTCGTTCCAGAACGAATGTCCCCAAGTTCACGTCATACCCGACATTGGGGTCGAAGTCGCTGGCCGACGCATTGGTGTTATCCCCAATGATGATGGCTGTTCCTTCAATGCGATTGGGGGTCATGAAATCGCCACGAAGCACAATGGTCGACGGCGTCCGACTGCTGGGGACCTCAAAAGTGAGGCTCACCCCGGTAGCATCGGCACCTGATAACGGCGTGCCGCGCCACGTCATCCCACTGGCCCGACCGAGCGGGCCAAACTGGCAGGGCCCGATAACCAACCCGCCACCAAAATTGTCATTGGGCTGAATAGCCAGATCCAGAAATCCCGGCGAGGCCTCCGCCACCACTCCATAATTGAAGGTCGGCGCGCCAGGGCCAAAGTTTAATGTCAGGTACCATGTCCCCTTGAAGTCGAAACTCACCTGCGACTGAGATACGGGTGCGGTGAGCAGGGACATGACCAAGAGGCTCGCGACAGCGAGAATGCGGGTTTTTTTGCTCATCATCTCCTCCTTACTTGCGGTAGTTTGAACTCCATGGAGTCTCGGCAATGGTTGCCTTGCCAAGGGTTACCGGGCTCATGAGAAATGCACCACCTCAGATGAAGTGGTGCCCCCAGCATACTATATCTACAGGTGTGGCATCAAGGTCCCGACCGAACTCCGTTGCCGCGGTCATTCCGTGCTCGTCACTCACGGGGCAGGCTTCTACCGTGGGTGGCCTTGTCACTGAGCGAATTCTCGAACGAAGTTGACCATGGCCTTGATCTGCTCATCATTCAACTTCTCATCCCACGCCGGCATCGCCCCCCGGCCGTTCTTGATCGTCTCGGCCAACTGGGCGTTGGTCCTGCTCTGTTGCCAGCTTGCATCAGAGAAATCAGGGACGTTCAGGGCCGCTGCCGCCGGTCCCCCCTTGCCGTCCTCCCCATGACAGGCGGCACAGTTCTCCACGTAAAAGGCCTTGGCATCGAATTCAACGGCCGCGGCATCCGACTCGGCGTTCTCTCCACCGGCGAAGAACTGAGGATAAGCCTGCCGTAACTCGGATGTGAACCGGTAGCCCTGGTCAGCGAATGCTTCCCCAAATTCCGTCAGCGGGCCGAAGCCGTCCTGCCGGACGTGACATATCGTGCATCGCCCCTTCAACTCCGCTTTGGCATACGGACTGGCCTCGTACCACTCCATGAATCGAGGCATGGCCCGAAGAACCGGACAGTGAAAGAGCCCATCGATCAGGCAAAGTGAAACTGCACAGAACACCAACTTAATACCCCTCATCTTACGCATATATTCCCTCCTAATTGGCCCTGGGCTGAGGCCGGCGGCCCGACCAACCTCGAGCCCAGGGTCCACCATCACTTCAAGTATTCCAGTCGGGTGATTTTCATTTCCACCCGCGCCGGTTGGCCGGGCATCGTGGAGAGATGGAGCCTGCCTTTCGGCACCCAGTAGGGACCTTTCTTCACATACTCATCGACGAACTCGTCCTTGCCGACGACTTGCTTGGTCCCTTTCTTATAGTACGTCACGCCGTACTCGGTGGCGATATACCGCCCATCCTCCACTAGGAAGCTTTTCTTGTTGTGGATGGTGAAATCGAACCGGCCAATATTCCGACTGAGGTATTTTATCATCTTATCAGCGACGATGTAGCTGGAACCCATCGCGTCGCCCTCAACATAAATCTCTTGCCCTTCTGGCCGTTTCTTGCCCAGCTTGAATTTCGCCTTGTCCGGGCCATACCAGTCATCGAACGGCTTACGGGGCTGACGATGGGTCACAAACTGGCTCCATTCGGTGTGGGCAAGCACCCGGGCTTTGGGATCGGGAAGGTCGACCGTGATCTTCAAGTTCGGATCACACCGCATGTGACCCTGGAGAGGTTCTCCTCCCTCGATGCTGATCGTAAAATCGGCTTCGAAGCCGCGGAATCCCAGGTCCTTGTCCCATACGTACCGGTTCAAGCTCGCTTCCTTGAAAATGCGGCGGGCCTCCGGATCTTCTTCAGCCGCGCGCAATTCGGCGACCATCCGATCCCACAGGTCAGCCGCCTCCTTGGCCGAGGCGACGCGATGACCGTTAATCAGCGCCTCCTTCAACTCTCCATGGGAAGCGATGGCCAGCTGACGCGTCCGCTTGTTGAAGTTCTCATAATCATAGGCCACAATACCCACGCCGCGGGCCATATAATAGGTGCTGCGGACGGAGTTCGTCCCCGTCTCCCAGTTGACACATACGCGGAGGCACTTTTCGAATCGCCCCATCGGCGTCGTCACCGGCTGAAACCCATCCAAGATGGTCGTGAAGTGAACGAAGTACTTCCCGAGATCCTGGCTATACTTGTACTCGCGGCCCAACACCAAGTCATCTCGACCGAGTAACATTGGCGGATCGTAGTTGAACTCAACGCCCTGAGCCCGCATACCTCGTTCGTGCGAAGAGACAATGCGCAGCCCAGTTCGTCGATCGAGCATGTAGTATTGGTACTCCTCACCGGTATCGTCGACGAGCTTGAACGCCGCACCAGCGTCGAAGAATTTCGTCCCTTCAAAGCGCCGGGTCCGCTCAAACCGCTTCACGGTCCCATTGGGAAGGCGGAATTCCCAATCATAGGTCCATTTATCGCCCTGGTGGAATGGGAAATACTCCGCAATCTTCACCGTCTGAGCCGCATCGCCGCCAATCTTTTTTCCACCCACTGTTCCATGGAGCAGTTCTCGCTCGACGCGAAGCGTCTGGTTGGCGATGGGAGAGTAGATCTCATGAATCTCTTTGACCACGCCCACTCCCTTAGCCAAAAACGACGTGATCGAATGCGTCGTCCCGGACGGCCGTTCGAATCGAAATGTCGCCTTCAGGCAATCCTTGAATGCGCCCGCCGGGACTTCCACGCTCTCGAATCCGTAGTACGCCGCTTCGGAGAAGACCGGCTTGCCTTTCGAGGGAGCATGAGGAACGCGATACACCTTCCCCGGCTCATATGTCACATTGAGAAAAGTGAAGGGCGGGTTATAGGTTACATCCCCATAGCCCGCATTGTGTCCATAAATGACCAGACGCTGTTGATCAACCGACACCAGGTAGTAGGCGCCCGTGTCATCAACGAGCTTCTTAGCCCTGATCCGTCCATCGAGCCGAGCTTCCCCTTTGACCGTCTGCGTCCGCAAGCGATAGAATACCCGGCCATCAGCCCGGAACTCCTTTTCCTGGTACGTCCAACTATTCTTTTCCTGCAATGGATAATAATCAGCCACATCCACTTCGGGCTGATTCCCATCGGTCCACTGAGCCGCAAATGCCGGCGTGCCAGCACACACCACCAGCACCAGCGTGAACAGCGTGAATCTGAAGTTGTGTCTCGTCGTCATAGGCCCCTCCACAAAGTGGATTAAAAACCTTCGCCGAGCCCATCCCCATTCAGGGATGCCAGCAGGAGGTCGAGCATTACGTCTTTCTGAGGACAGAGTGGACCCTCCCCTCTCTTTCCCTTCCACATCATTACACCGCGAGAGGAAGGAGCGATCCGCTTATCCCTTCGTGCGTCCGAATTCATCGTTTTCAACTCTCGTCCTTCGTTCAGCAACTGGTTCACCACCGAACCAGTTGTTCTATTTTTATAACAATAATAGATTTTTTGTCAAGCAAAAAGTTTCTCGGAGGTCGCCGGGCGACCTCTCTCCAGTCACAGCCAAACACAGCATGGTCAGAAGATCGTGGGGTTACCCCAGGCGAGGATGAAGCCCCTCATTCGGTTCGAATGAGTAGGGCCGACAGGCATAAGGAGGAGGGCGCGAGTGTGAATGTAACTTCTTCTGAAACAAAGAGAACCGGAGACATCACCGTGAGCAGAACCGCACCTGTGTCGGCCCAGAGTGAAGGATCCTTCCTCCCCAAGCTCACAGCACTGCGGATTGACGGTTAAAAAAGGTAGACTTCTCCCTCACAGGGCCTTTGGCGTCTCTCCTAACCAATGATACTAATTTTCTGAGTGGACCGAGACCGCCGTACCACTAGGTGTGTGGGAATGAGGCGTGACTTCGCTCCTCATTTGAACTCGCAGGTCACCCTGCAACTCCAAGCCAGGAGCTGCTTCTAAGAACCAATCAAGCGGTCTTACGCTTCAGGCCTTGCTGGCGCGTCGAGATCCTGCGCCCTCGTCTGCGGCTCGCCGCTGCATGAGTGTCCTTCGCATTACCCACTCTGGGAACCAGTAAGTAGCCAAATCCCCGCCGTCTCAATTCCCTGAACAGAGCAGGGAGGTTCTTGTAGCCAAGCTTTTGACCAAGCTTCCACGCGCTCAGTGAAGGATTTCGATTGTAGAGCTTGATGGCCTCAATGATTCGTTCGCTCCGAAAGTGACCAAAGTGTGGCGGCACGAGATCCCTGGCCCGGAGCTTGTTCAGGTGCCAATATACCTTCCAGGTCGGAATACCAAGCGTCCGCGCGATGTTCCGCGTGGTCATGAGAGGTTGTCGAGCCGCCAGTTTTCTCATCTGCTGGCAGATACTGCACCGCTCAATCCAATGTCCAAGCGTCGGCTTTCGACGAGCAACTTCGAGACCCTTCTCTCGAGCCTCCTTCAGAATCTGGTGAACTCGCTGTCGCGTCAACCCGAACTTCCGACCGATCTCCTCGAGCGTTGGTGCCCGCTCAGAATTGTACATCTGCACGATCTTGATCATGCGCTGGTCCACGTCTTTGATTGAAGCCAGCTTCTTTTCGATCTGCCTGATCTCGGGAAGCGAGCGTCTCCGTTTGACCTCATCGTAGCTCATTCCGAATGCTTTCGTTGCGTTAATCACCGTAGCTGGAGAGACGCCAAAGTGCCTGGCCACAGAGACAAGTCCTTCCTTCTTGCCCTGGGCGTACTTGATAATTTCTATGTACCTCTTGACCGTTTGTGGTCGTCGAGGCAACTTCAGGATTTTTGCTGTACCCATAGTTTTCTTATCGTGACCTCAAAGTTAAGTTTACACTACTTTGATGCTAAATGCCCAGATGAAGTTTACTACCGGCGTCAATCGTCTTCTGCTGGGACGCTCACCGACTCTCGTTGGCGCTCCGCTCCCAGGAATGATCCAAGACCGGATGGCCCAGTCCCACCCGGTAAGATCGCCTAATTGCCTCAGTAATATAACTCTTGGCCCGGGACACTGCATCGACGAGACTGTGTCCTTGTGCTAACCCAGCCGCTATGCCCGAGGCAAAAGCGCACCCAGTCCCGTGAACGCCAGTAGGGGTGGCGATTCGCTCAGAGGAGAACTCGTGGAACTTGTTTCCTATCAGTAGGATATCGACAGCCGTACGGCCCACCCTCAGGTGGCCGCCTTTGATGAGAACGGCCTCGGCGCCCATTTGCTGAATGACTCGGGCAGCTTTCTTCATCTCCTCCTCGGACTCGATTCGTAATCCAGTGAGTCGTTCCGCTTCCGGGATATTCGGGGTGACCACTGTAGCCTGAGGAATGATCTTCTCCATCAGGGCTCGCTCCGCCTCGGGGGCCATCAGGGGATCACCTGACTTGGCTCGCATAACTGGATCAACGACCAATGGCCGGAGATGGTATGTCTCCAATGCCCTGGCCACCGCCTCGATGATTTCCCGGCTTGACAGCATTCCCGTTTTCACCGCGCGGATCTCGATATCTTCGACAACTGCCCGCAGTTGTTGGATGACGAGTTCGGCAGGGAGATCAAACACATGGCGTACTCCCCGGGTATTCTGCGCTGTGATGGAAGTCACTACCGAGAGACCATAGACCCGAAATGCCTCCAAGGTCTTGAGATCACCCTGAATACCCGCCCCTCCACCAGAATCTGAGCCAGCAATGGTGAGCACGGCCGGCCTGGCCACCCGATCCCTTGTTGAATGCCTTGGACCGCTCACCACTTCTACATCCTCACCCAATCAGGCCCACCGCCTCCCTCGGGGGGGACCCAATCAATGATCTGATAGGGATCCATGATATCGCAGGTCTTGCAGTGAACACAGTTTGAGGCATTGATCTGCAGCGCCTTCTGGCCATCCCCGGTTTCGACCATCTCGTACACGTTGGCCGGACAAAAGTACTGGCAGGGGTTCCCATACTCGATCGTGCATCGTTCCGTACAAATATTGAGGTCGCGCACCCGCAAATGGCAGGGCTGATCCTCCTCATGGGCCGTCCGGGAGTAATAGACATCCGTGAGTTTGTCGAACGTCACTCGTCCATCGACGACGACATCCTCGTCCGGCTGTTTCGATGGCGCGAGGACGCGTCGTCCATCACTGAGCTTCTTCATCATCGTGTGGCCCGGGTGACTCGGCATGGGGTCTTTCAATCCCCTTCCCCCGGTCAACATCTGTATGGCCGCATTCACCATCCCGAAAAGGAAACCCCGCTCGAAGCTTTGATGAAAATTCCGCGCCTTATAGAGTTCAGTTTCTACCCAACTCTCCCGCAGGAGCCTCTCGTAGTGGCTGAGCTGGTTGGCTGAATAGTCGCCCTTGAGCAGGGCCTGAAAGATGGCCTCAGCGGCCAACATCCCCGATTTCATGGCTAGGTGAATTCCCTTCAATCGCATCGAATTGAGGAATCCGCCCGAATCTCCAATAATCACCGCACCATCCACATAAGGCCTTGGAATCGCATAGTATCCTCCCTCAGGAAGGCACTTGGCGCCATAGCGAATGAGCTGACCGCCCTCCAGGAGGCGGTAAATCGCCGGGTGGGCTTTGAATCGTTGAAATTCCCGATGGGCATCGAGTGTGGGGTCCCGATAGCTCAACCCCACCACCAGCCCGACACTCAGTAACGTCTCCGATAGCGCGTAAATGAATCCTCCCCCAAAGGCTCGGCCATCCAGGGGGTACCCCATGGTATGGATGACCGTGCCTGATCCCAATCTTCCTGGAGGCACTTCCCACAATTCCTTTATGCCAACCGAATAGAGTTGGGGATTCTTCCCTCGATCCAGATGGAATTTCTCGATCAACGTCTTGGTCAGTGAGCCCCGAACCCCTTCCCCCAGAACAACGACCTTACTCCGAATGTCCACGCCCGGCTCGTAATTCGGCTTCGGATGTCCATGTCGGTCGAGGCCTCTATCCCCGGTCCGGACGCCGACGACCCGCCCATTGTCATAGAGAAGTTCTGCTCCGGGAAACTCAGGGAAAATATCGATCCCTGCCGCTTCCGCCTGAGTCGCCAGCCATTTCACAAACTGCCCCAGCGAAATGATGTAATGACCATGATTGCTGAGCGGCGGCGGGATGATCGGCGACGCCAGTCGGCGCTTTCTGGTCAGAAACCATACCCGATCTTCTGTAACGTTCACCCGAACTGGAGCTCCTCTTTGTTGCCAATCGGGCAGGAGCTCGGTCAATGCTCGGGGATCGAGGATAGCCCCCGATAGGGTGTGGGCCCCTACTTCTTTCCCTTTCTCAATGATAGCAATCTCGACATGGAGAGGAGACTGGTTCGTCGTGCGATTGTGCGATTCGATGAGATGAGCCAGATGCAGAGCCCCGCTCAGACTCGCCGGCCCTGCCCCCACGAACAGGACGTCAATATCCAGTGTCTCTCGCTCTACTGCCATATGGATCCCCCGGTGTCAAGAGCTTGCTATGTTAACACATAACTTCCTCAAACCGAAAGCGTTTCAACTCCAGGGACACTGCTCCCCCTCTCGTCTTCGTCGCCGGTTGATACACGCCTGATCAACTTTCTCTTGACTTTGTTCCCCCAATTTCATAAACTGGGGAAGTCAAAAACGGTCAATGGAGGTTGCCACTGGATATGTTGGCGAATGATGAGGTCCTGACGTCAAAAGAGGTGATGGCGTATCTGCGAATCAGCAAGCCTACTCTGTATCGGATGATCCGACTCGGTGATCTGAGAGCCGTGAAGATTGGAAAAAACTATCGTTTCTTGAAAAAAGACGTCGAACGCCTTCTGCGGGCAGACTCCGAATCGGTCAATGTGAGGAGTAAATGAGCTATGGCCAATGTCATTGCTGTGGCAAACCAGAAAGGAGGAGTAGGAAAGACCACCGTCGCCGTTAATCTGGCCATTGCCGCCGCACGAAATGGGTTGCAGACGCTCCTTGTCGACGCCGATTCCCAAGCCAATGCCACGAGCACGTTCTTTCCCAAGGAGGGGATCGGTCAATCACTGTATAACGTTTTAGAGGAAGGACTTTCGGCTAAGCGGGTCATCCTCCAGACCAACATCATCAACCTTGATTTACTCCCCTCCACCATTCAACTGGCTCGCGAGGAGACGAACTTCAATCCGGATACCTTCTTCAGACTGGAGGACGCCCTGCTCGGCTTGGATTACGATCTCATTTTCATCGATGCCCCTCCGAGTCTGGGCGTTTGCTTCACCCAAGCGTTAGTGGCCGCCGATTACCTCCTCATTGTCACTGTGGCTGGAAAGTTTGCAGCCGAGGGCATTGAAGACCTCAACGATTCCTATGAACGCATCAAACGCCGGTTCAACCACAATCTTCAACTTCTGGGATGTGTCCTCAATAAGTTTGATGGGCGGGTGACGGGACACAAGGAGTCCAAGATGTGGTTGCGCGGCGTATTCGGCAAAAAGGCGTTCAACACAATCATTCCAACACATGCTGCCCTTGAGACAAGCCCTATTGCCGTTCCGGGGACCAAGAGCGATATCGCTTTTCAGCAATTGTTCGAAGAAATCGCCCCTCGAATTGGCATCCCATTGGAAGGCAAGGAGGAGATCAGTGGCGAAAAGGAAAAATAAGTTACCCTTACGCGAGGGAACCAAACTCTCCCCACTGACTGAAGAGGAGCGTCTCGCCAGACGAGCCCGGGGGCATCCACTGGATGCTTTTCCCATCCAGCCACGAATGTCTCAATGGCGGGAGGTTGATCCCGGTGAGAGCGCGGCGACCGCTGTCCCGGAAAAGGTTATTGAACGTTCAGTTGAACGTTCAATTGAACGTTCAGCGAAACGTTCAATTGAACGTTCACTCTCATCCGTAGACGATAGACAAATAAAAGAGGCCTACGTCGCTCTGGACGCCACCCATACGGCATCAGAAGCCAAGATCTATGGCTACCTCTATCGACTCTCCATTGCCAAAGGCCAGTCGACGTGCCGCGCTTCTCTGGCCGATTTCCAGAACCGCCTTGGCCTCGCTAAGAACACTATTATCAGGGCGTTGCGTGGACTAGCTGAGAAACTCTCCATCGATGTCATCGAGCGCCGCCCAGGTTCTCGCATTGGCTCACTTTACCGGGTGTACAACGTTAAGGAGATCCTGAGCCGGCGCAAAGAGGCTGGAATCGAGATCGATGAGCTCAAGCGAATCGTCAGAAAAGGTTCAATTAAACGTTCAGTTGAACGTTCAATTGAACGTTCGAAAATTGAACGTTCAATGGTTCAAAAATTGAACGTTCAATTGAACGTTCAAGATGAACATAAATCACAAAATAACAGTGACTTAGAGCTAAAGGTTCAAACGCCTAAGAATTTATATTTAAGAAATGACGATGATGTTGACACATCATCGTCATATAGCGACGATGACGATGATGCTCAAACCCGCATCCGTCAGATCTACTGCCATCTCACGGGAAATCCCTGGCGATCCTCTGATTCCAACGCGGCTCAGGAGATTATCCACATTCCGATCGCTCACATCATCCTTGGCATTTGCTACTCGCTGGACCGCGCAACAAGCCACCGGGTGGGCAGTCTCAAATATTGCGTGCCGTCAATCCTGGACCATTATGAGGCGATGAAGGCCTTTCCACAAAAAGAGCTGACGGAAATTGCCTATACCCACATGTTGAGAGTCAAACAGGCGCAAAAAACCGGGAACTGGGAACCAGGCAAGCGTTCTCACAAGCCCAGAGTGGAGAGCAAAGATCAATGATTGGAGCCCCCAACCAAGAAAACCCTGCTTCAGGAACTGATGTGGCCCATCATCTGTCACAGAACTCAACCGAGACCACACCACGAAAAAGAGGCCTTGGGCGTATCCTAACCCCATGGAGCGTGTAATGAGGAGAGAGCCATCATGAGTGAAATCGTCATGGCAGCAGTGGAGCAGTACATGAACGATTTAATCCCCGACCGGGACCCTGTCCTCCGGGAGATGGAGACGTATGCCGAAGAAAACAACATCCCCATCGTTGGTCCGGCCGTGGGCCGCTTGCTTTTTCAACTCGCTCTCGCGCTTCGAGCCCGTCGCATTTTTGAAATGGGATCGGCGATCGGATATTCGACCATCTGGCTCGCCCGAGCGGTTACCGATGATGGCGTTGTCTACTATACGGACAGCAATCCCGATAATCTCGATCGGGCCGAGGCGTATTGTCGTCAGGCGGGGGTTTTGAACCGGGTCACATTCCTGCTGGGGAACGCCCTGGAACTCATTGATCAAGTGGAAGGTCAGTTCGATATCATTTTCAATGACGTGGACAAATATCAATATCCGCAGGTGTTTTACAAAACGGCGGCGAGGGTCCGCCAAGGCGGATTGCTCATTTCTGACAATGTGCTCTGGAGCGGTCGCGTCGCCAGCGAAGAGAAAGATCACTGGACAGAAGCAATTCGTCAGTTCAATCGTTTGATCTATGAGGCTCCTGACTTCTTTACGACGATCATTCCTTTGCGCGATGGAATTTCGCTGAGCTTAAAGCTCTACAGTTAGTGACGAGCGGGTCATTCTTCGGAGAAGGGAAAATCCGAATAAAAGCATCACCAGGCCATTCGTGGCAAGACCTTCTTTGATGAAGGGACAATCCTATCGCGCCCTGCTTCATTGATGTGGACACACTGGAGATAGCCGAATACAGGGAGAGCGACTTCCAATCACTCATCGGCTGATTCTTTCGGGCAACGAGTAGCATTTTCCTCATTCTGGCTGCGAACTCGGCCGTGATCCACCTCACCGAATATTGCTGCATCTTCGAGAGCGTAACAATCGAGTGGGACGAGGCGGGAAACGAAAATCCCCATTGCCGCGCCGCCCTTACACATAAGCCGAGTGGCGACGAATCCTCCCCGCCGGGAGATGCCAATCGATGCTGAGGCCGCTTTCAGATCTTGAATAAACGATCAAAAGCCTGTCGAGGATCTTTAATCTGCGATGGCGAGGTGGACGTCTCCCGCTCCACTGTAATGCGCGCACGAAAATACTCGCACTGATTCGGCTTGTCTTTGGGAGTGACGCGAGCGGGAATCGGTTGAGAGCACTCGAACCGACTACCGGTGTCAAAATAGACGCAATTTTTACAACAGTGGAGATAGGCCTGGCACTTCGGACATTGACTATCATACGTAATCCCAAATTGCACCGGCATGACATACCCGCACAAGGCACAGCGAAACACCTCGCGCACGCCAGGGAGCTTCGGCGCACGGGTGCCTTGACGACGCTGAGGAGGACGACGTTTCTCCTCTTCGTAATCTTCCATATATCCGCGTTGTTTATATTTTCTGCTCATGAGAAATTCCTTCCTCGCTGTTTGGTGTGTCAACGACGCACTTGGTGGAGAAACAGCTTCTCATTATAGCCTTTCAATCGCCGTTTGAACAAATGATAAACGATTTCTTCATGCTCCTCAGAACCTGTCATGGCGCACAGCCCTGGGTTTTCTCATCTCCGCCTTCACTGTCGACCGAAGGCCTGAGATCGCAGAGATACTGGACTATCGATTAGGGAGGGCTGATCGGGTGATCACTTTTTTGACCCCTTTCACCCCTCGCGCGAGAGCCGCCGCGCGCTCGAGTTCTGATTCGCTCCCCTCGGTCAAGGTCAGAGTCACCACGCCGTCGGTGACGCCGATCGCAATGTGAGAGAGTTCTACGTCGGGATCAGCCCTCAAGACGTCCTGGATATCGTAAAGGATCTGTTGATCGGAACGGCGTTTGGTGAAAGCGTGCTTGATGGCTTTCCCGGTTGCTTTCACGCCCTTTCCTGTTGCTTTGCCCGCTGTGGCTGTCGCCTTTCCAGTTGCTTTCCCGGCGGTGGTGGCTCCAGAGGCCGTCGCTTCAGCTCCGGTAACAGCCCCTTTCTTGGTCGCCTTGGCAGCTGTCGTCCCTGCTTTGGCCGTGGCTTGGGCGGCTGTGGTCGCCCCCTCAGCAACGGCGCCCCCAGTCTTTTTGATGGCCGATCCGAATTTTCCGAGGATGCCTTTGCGCCTGGGTTTCGTCTCTTCCTCCTCGAGTGGAATCCCTAACGCGGCTATCGTCGCTTCATCAAGGTGACCGGTCACCGGGAGACGATGCGCTCGCTGGAAATTGCGCAGCGCCTCGCGCGTTTGTGGACCGATGATGCCATCGATCGCACCACCATAATAACCTTGCTCGGCTAACTTCCGTTGGATTTTTTTAACGAGATCGCGGCTCAGCCGCAGTTCTGGTTCCTGCCACGCCGATCCAGTTGGACGAACGGCCGCATTCGATCCGACCGGCCTGGCGAGAACGAGACCTGTGAAGAAAAACAAGCCGACGAGCGCAAAGATCGTTGATTTCATCATCTCCGTAATCCCTCGGTTCGTGGTTAGAGTCCCGGCATGAGCGATGCCATGTCTGATGCTACGTTTCCCGTGAGTTGGCCACCAACAAGTGGCTTCCGGTATCAACTTGCTCTCCGGCCGGAGAGCTCATGTCTTGCGCTTCGAGAACGTTGCCAACTTTTCCGGTTTTCCCTGGCGAGCGTTCGTTACTCGAGCGAGAACGAACAGTAAATCGGACAACCGGTTCACGTATGGTAACAGCACCGGGTTGATCGCTTCCTGGTGACTGAGTTGAACGATGCGTCGTTCGGCGCGACGAGCGACGGCTCGGGCCAGGTGCAGAATCGCTCCTCCCCGGCTCCCTCCAGGGAGGATGAATTCCTCGAGCGGAGGGAGTTCCCGATTACATTCATCGATCGTGCGCTCCAATTGGGACACCCACTCATCCTTCACCCGAGGCGCGTCAACGTCCAGCGGACTTGCCAGATCGGCGCCCACGGTGAAAAGTTCGTTCTGGAGCCGCTCGAGGGTGGCGTCAATCGATGCGTCGCTGATCTCAGCACGGGCGATGCCCAGGAGAGAATTCAGCTCATCGATCTCCCCATAGGCTTCTACGCGCAATGATCCCTTGCTCACGCGCCGGCCACCAACCAGCATCGTTTGTCCCTGATCACCGCTCCGAGTGTAAACCTTCGTTATGCGCATGACTTTCGCCTGTTTGATGCTCCTGCTCCTCGCGCCAGATCTCTTCGAGCTTCTGATAACTGGGAGGGAATTGACCGGTGTACCGCAGAAAGGCTGGAATCGGGTATCGAATACCCCCTTGATAAGTTCCTTTGAGTCCTTCGATGAAGTCCCCGGCCAAACGAGCCGGTAATGAAAATGCCATTTCGTGGTCCTCGGTTTGACCGAAAACACGATCTCCGTAACAAGGCAAAATGACCTGATAATCTTGCGTATTCATCGTGCGAATGATCTCATCAGAGCAGTCGAGTCGACCAGTAAAACTGGAAGTGATCGCTCCTCCTCGCTTGTAGAGGGCGGCCGCCACCATACGCATGACTTGGGCCGGATTGGCGTACACCAGGTAAACGTGAGGCTCGAAGCGGGCCGTCGATGCCGGCCCAACGAGGATGCGCTCGTAGCTCCGATAGGGAAAGCGATCAGTGGCAGCTTCGGATTTTGCGCCCGCCTCCAGTGTTTCTGTGTACATGCCGCAGGCGCAGTGACCTTCTGTGTAATAGGGCACCTCTTTCTCCAGGCCAAAAACGACCTTGGTCAGGACACAATTCAAATCGGCGCGCCCCACAGCGATGGTCCACCCATAACGTCGGGCCATGGAGATCGCTTGACAGGTGGCGATTTGAAGGTTCCAGTCCTTCTTGGGTTGTTTCGTTTTTGGTGGAAGGGGTTCGCCCGGCGACAACATGCGAATGGCCAGAGGGAAGCTCTGTGGTCGAACGTATGTCTCCACTTGTCGAGCGAATGTTTGTGGATCTACCATGCCCACCATTTTACACCAGGCTGATCAGCGTCGTAAATAGCTGGTTCTCCATAGGTACGTTACACCACTGCCGAGTGTACATAGAATGTCCCCGCTTCATCCCTTACCGGTCAGCAAGAGGAGGGAAAATCCCCATCAAGAACTCATGATGGGAGCTTGACGATGGTCGCCCACCAACCACGAAGCGACGCGAGAGAGTAAAATGTGAGATCTCAACAGGGCCGGCTTGGATTCTTGATGTCCAGGATCTGAGGAACAGGAAGAGTTCGTCGGACAGAACCGAGCGAACGAAACCAGGATACCGGAAATCCAAATCTCATGGGAAATGCGTGGCGATAATGTACGAGGACTGATGAGCGCGACGAGGAGCGAAAATTCATTATCCATCGCCAGGCTTACGCTCAAAAGAGCGAGGCGATGTTCATGAGCCGTCGTCTGGATTCTGATGAAAGGAGATGCCGATGATCGAGGGAACGAAGCTTCGGAGCTTCCTCTTTACATTCGCCTGGGGGATGATGATCGCAGGGGTTGCGGGAAGCCAGAATAGTTCGCCCCACTTTGCTGACATAGGGGGTGACGAAGGACGATACCTCAATGCACTGTCAGCCACTCATCGGGGCAGGGCTCACGGGGCGCACCGAAAGATTCAGGAGTTCGGATTCATCAGACCTCCGAGTAAAGATCCTGCGCCAGCCGCCAGGATTCGTTCCGATCCATGTTCTCCGCAGCGAGAACCGTCAGCGGTTCGAGAATCCGGCGATGAGCGGGGGCGGCCCAGCTCACGCGATCAAGCCGGCGCTCATGACCACTGGCGAAGTACAATCATGGAGATACACTTCATGTCCGGACAGGGCCGGCCACTCTATCGATTGGGCCAGGCGGCATTCGAGTTATGGTGCCGGCAATACTCTCCACAGGGAGCTCTCCGGTTTAATGGGGGCTGTCCTCAGAGCGCACAAGAGGGCACATACTATACAGAATACTTTGTCGCCTATAGCGGGGGAAAGAAAGTGTTTGAATCCGACGGGGTGTATAAACCGGGCTCGATCTGTGCCATCTGCGAGATATTCCTCTTCGAGTACAGGAACGCGAAGTACATCATTGTCTCCGATTGGACCGGGGGACAGAAGTGTTGTGGCCAGTGGTACATGTTCCGATTGGCCCGGGGCGAGCTTAAGCCGATGGAGCAGGTTGTCGTGGATTCGCTCAACGGGTTTCCTTCGGGGGTCAATCTCGAGATGAGAAAGGGGCAATTATATCTGGTGCTGCGCGATGCCATACGCTGGTTTTATGGACAGGTTGGCCTTTACGGATACGAATATCCCCTGTTCTCTTTTCATCAACATTATGCGATTAAGGGAGACCAGTTATTGAAGCGGGATATTGACTTCCAAGATGAATACCGACAGCGGGCACAACAGGTGAGCGTGGAATTAGAAGCTTTAGCCGAAAAGCTCCAGGAAAGCAACGAGGAGGATAAACCGGTGCTCCGGCCTGCCGGTCGGTGGATCTCTCTCCTTGGTGAAAAGACGGTGAATCTCATCCTCGCCGGAGAGGCAGAGAGAGCGTGGGAGGAATTCGACCAAACTTTCAATTGGTTTTCAACCCTCTCACCGCCCCTCAACAACGAAGGGGAAGAGATTGATCCTGAGAGGGTCAGAGAAGAAATTTTGAAAGCACTCCACAGAGATCTTCTCCGGGGGCATCGTCATCGATGAGAAACTCTGGAGTCGGCCAGCGCTCCGCCGTTGCCACCACTTGACATGCCGTAAAGGGCTTCTTATAGTGGCCTGCTGATCCTCTTTTGAACGGAGTGTGAGATGTCATCTTCGGCCGAAGCGAGTTACATCATCGGGATCGATATTGGCGGGACAAAAATTGCCACTGGTTTGGTCACCCAGCAATTTCATATCATCAAACGGACAATTCTCCCAACACCTCGGAATTCCGATGCCGAACGCGTCCTTGAGCAGATCTACCGTTCCGTGGAGGCAACTCTTGAAAAGACGAACGTGACCAAAGATCAAATCAGCGGCGTTGGTGTTGTCGCCCCAGGACCGCTCAATCCCGATGCAGGAGTAGTGATCTCAGCACCCAACATCCCCGCATTCAAAGATGTCCCCATTGTCAAACATCTCCAAAGACGTTTCGGTCTCCCCACGCGATTGGAGAACGACGCCAACGCCGCCGGGCTCGCTGAAGCGTTGTTCGGGGCCGGTGTCGGTCACGACCACGTTTTCTACATCACGGTGAGCACAGGCATCGGGACCGGCATTATCCTCCATAGACAAATTTATCACGGCAAAAACGGGACGGCGGCCGAGGGCGGGCATGTCACCATCGATTTCCGTGGTCCGGTGTGTCATTGCGGTCGGAGAGGCTGTATCGAAGCCTATGCATCAGGACCGGCGCTCGCTCGGCGGGCAAAAGAGCGGTTGGCCGGCTTTGCCGGACGCTCGCGGATACTGGATCTGGTCGACGGGGATCTGGAACGGGTGACGCCGGTCGAAATCTCACGGGCAGCAGAAGAAAATGACCGACTGGCCATCGAGCTCATCAACGAGACGGGAGAATACCTGGCCATCTGGCTCGGCGGCATGGTGAGTCTCCTCGATCCCGATATCGTGGTCATCGGTGGAGGACTCTCATTAATGGGAGAGCGACTGTTCTCCGCGATCCGCGAGCGCCTCCCGGTTTACTCGATAAACCCATTCGCCGGAGACGTTCCCATCGTTCCGGCCAGGCTTCAACGTGACGTCGGCATCCTGGGAGCAGCAGCGCTCTTTCTGGAGGCGAAGGCCGAATAAATTCCCGGTTTGCTCTCACTCTGCATAAGGACGAGAGTTCCCCTCACGACATCAGGTGCATCTTGACGGTGAGTTGTGGGACGGTGGTCACCCGATTGGAGAGTGATTGCGCGGATGCCTGTAAGAAACACGTCCATCGGATGGTGTACCGTTGCTCGAATGGTGTGGGCGAGTCACTTTCTCTCCCGGAAGGACGCCAACGGTGGGACGAGCGTCCCGAAGTCTCGTGCTCCAGATCGCGGCATTCGCTGTCCGGTCGCCCGACCAATGGTAGGCTGGTCCGTCAGAGACCCGCGCTTCGGGTCATCGGCGCCGCGTTCTGACCGGGTCAGACAGGATGCGCAGTATTGTCGCCGGGCTTTCCATCACGGCTGTGAGACTTCTCCTCTGAAAAGAGCCACAGATTTCACCGATGCGCACAAATCAAACCTCTTCTGTGAATCGGCGACTCCCCGTTCATCCTCGCGGTGTGGTCCTAGGCCATAGATGTGGCGCAAACGGACAGCTTGCGCTACTTCCCCTAACCAATCCCTTTTCGTCCTTGCCGTATGGCCCATAGGCCATGGATGACTCCGTTGAAAAAGGGTAGCGCAAGATGGGATCTTTGCGCTACGCGTGTTCATCCCCTCGGTGCGGCTCGCCAGTCACTCCCTTGACTTGCGTCCGAGATGGAGTGCTCCTATAATGCCCGGCGAGCTGGAGCGTGTGTTGGCGTTGCCCTTCCGACCTTGGGAGGAGGAGAAACTGGTGAGCTGTGAGACGAAATAGGGTGACGATTGGTATTTTCCCCCTCCTGGAGCGGAAGAGAACGTCCTTCCGGCCGGAGAGCCAGGGCTGACGCCCGGTGGTGGACATCGCGTCGCGGCAGGTCATGAGCCGCTTTTGAGGTCTCTGTGGGAGGAGGCATGGGACGTCCGAACGATCTGTCGCCCTGTGGAGAGAATCCATCCTGCGCGCTCTGTCACCGACTGTCCGACCTCTGGTTGCGAATCGAGGAGTTGTCCCTCCCGGTGGCCTATCCAGCCCGGCGCCGCATCTTTAAACAGGGCGAGACTCCTGCTCATCTTGTGGTCGTCTGCTCGGGAGCGGTGCGGCTCTATGGGGCTCATCCTGGTGGTCGACCGATGACTTTTCGCGTCGCCCAACCGGGTGATCTGCTCGGTCTGGCGGCGGTCGTCACCCGGCAACCTTATGCCTTTTCCGCCGACACCATTTTCCCCTGCAGCTTGCGCCTGGTGCCTGGGCGCGCCTTCCTCCGCGCGCTGGAGGCCGAGCCGACATTATGGGCTCATGTGGCCGAGGAGATCGCCCGCCGACACTACGACATGGCCGAGCAGTTGAAGCAGCCACCACGCCAGCGCTTGATTCGACTGCTGCTGGCGTTCAGCGTCCTGGTGGGTTCATCGCCGCGGCGTGCGCCTCGCCATGTTGTCCGATTGACTAATGAGGAGCTGGCCGATCTGGTGGGTCTGTCCGAGCGCCGGGTGCGGCAGTATCTGGCCGAGTTGAGGGGGCAGGGGGTGATTACGCGCCGTCGGGGGTGGCTGGAGATTGCCGACCGGGAGCGGCTGCGAGGCATGATCGGGAAGGGTCGGCGATGAGGAAGGGGAGGATGGGGCGGGCTATGGAGGGAGCATCTGGAGTGAGTCGAAACCGGAAACGTTTCCGCCTTGGAGGCGGCAACATTTCCGGTTTTTGGGGGGAAACGTTTCCTGGTAGGGATGGGGATTGGGGATTAATATGGTGGCGTGGCGATATTGTTGGTACGCCATCACGGCAGTTGGGCGAGTCCGGAGGAGGACCACAGCCGAGGTGTTCTCCGAGGGGCTCGGGGAGGGCGTCTCATGAGGCGATGGAGGAGCGTGCTGCTCATCTGTGGTGGGATTCTGGTCATTGGGGTGATGTGGTTGGCAGGGAGCGGGTGGGGGGCGTCTGGGGCGGCGGTGCAGTTTGTGCTGCGGGAGGAGATTCGGGGGCCGTACTGGACGGTGGATGAGGGGTTCCAGGCCCGGCTGATGTTGAGCAACACGACGGATGAGCCGATACGGGTCTATCCGGAGGTGTATGCGGCGACTGGGGAGGGGGTAGTGTTGCCCTGGTTGGCGTTGCGGGAGCACGAGCGGCGGGAGGTGGATCTGGGGGCGTGGCTCAGCGAGCAGGGGGTGGAGTTCACCTCGGGGAGTTTGCGGTTGCGGCACACGGGAGGGTTTTATGCGCTGGCCGCGCAGGTGACCCTTGTCAACACGGCGAGGAGCTGGTCGTTCGATCTGCCGGTGGAGCCGCCGGGGCTGTTTCATCGGTCGCGGGTGCTGGAGGGGGTGTGGTGGGTGCCGGGTGACGGCGGTGAGGCGCGGCTGGTGGTGAGCAACACGCTGGAGGCGCGGCTGCCGGTGGAGGTGACGGCGCCGACGCCCTGGGTGCAGATCACCAGCACGACGGTTGATCCTCCGTTCGATCTGGATCCGGCGGCGATGGGGGAGACCGTGCCGCTGCGCGTCCGAGTGCATCACTCGGCAGGGATGTCGGGGCAGGCGGTCACCGTGTCGATTCGGCGGGTGGAGCCGGCGCTGGACAGTTGTCTTGTCACAGCGCCTCTCGGCGGCGAGCCCGAGGCTCAGCAGACCCGGGTCATTGCGTCCACTCAGACGGGCGAGAGGGACCTGGAGTTCGCGTTCGACGTGGTGGTGGGGCTGGACTCCTGTGACGGGCTGGTGAGGTATCAAGCCATGGTCTCTGGTGCCGTGGAGGTGACCGTGCGGCCGCCAGTACAAGATGAGGCACTGTTTCAGGTCGAGCGAGCCAAGTTGCAGATCAAGGAGACGAGTTTTCCGGCGCAGAGTGTCGCCCCGGGCGAGACGGTTCAACTGACCGTGCGCGTACATCATTCCGCGGGGGTACATGAGTTGGTCGGCGTGCGCATTGCGCGTGCCGATGCCGATGCCTGTGTGCTGACCACGCCATTGGAGGCCACGCAACAGCAGGCCATCGATGTCGTAGGGTCAGGCGATCTGCTGTTTGTCTTCGACATCACCGTGGGGGTGGACACCTGTCAGGGGAATTTCATCTATGCCGCCGAGTTGCTTCCCTTGCCGGGACATGTGGTTTACCTCAGGCCGGCGGAACCGGACGATGGGGAAGGGGGGTGTGCTGTTTTACGGAGTATATGGATTGAGAGCGCGGAGTTTCTGCCTCCCGGCCGAGAGCCGGGGCAATCATCGGCGCTGACCGTCGTCGTCCGCAGTGATCCGGGCGTGCCGTTGGGTACGGCGATAACGGTACGGGTGGAGATGCGTTCTACGCAGCCGGCGGCGGGATGTCCGGTGGTGGTGAGGCCGACGGTGGCCGAACTCTCCCATGTCCTCAATCCCGGGGATGGCACCGGGGGGAGCACCACATACGTGTTCACCATCACCGTGGACTCGGGATCGTGTGCCGGGACGGTGACCTATCATGCCAGCATCACCACTGCATCGAGCGAGTCCTTCACGGTAGTCGAGACGCCGCATCAGGACGCGACCCTCACCGTCTCGGCGGCGGCCTCGGGGGAGTTGCGGCTGTTTCTTGATGTGGAGGATAATTTCGATGTGAGCCGGCCGCGGAGCGATATTGACGAGTATCTGCCGGGGGCGAAGCTGGACGGCAGGAGTGTGAGTTTGCCGCAGAGGGTGAAGCTGATTGCCGCGTTTGTGGACTCCAGCACGGGCGCCATCGTGGCGCCGCCGAGCGGGGTCGATCAAGTGAGCTTCGCGCTGCAGGGGACGTCGGCGTTCAAGGGGATAGCGATGAACTCTGGGAGTGAGACGACGGCGGATTTCAGTCTGTCAGCCACCACGGCTTCATTCTCGGCAGATCACACGGCGCGGGTGGACTTGGTGTGTCACGATTATGGGGGATTCACGACGGTGCGGGCGAGTGCGGGAGGGCAGACGGTCGAGATGCGCGTGCCGAAAGATGACAACGGCAACTGGTTGCCGGATGGGGTGTGGAGGGTGATCGCGAATGGACGGGTGATCGGCGAAATCATGGATACAGGTTTGGCGACCGATGCGGACGAGGATGTGAATCCGATGGGGAACGGGGTAGATGGGGATGGGTTGGTGAATTTCGAGGAGTTTCGTGGCTTCATGGTGCGGGGGGAGCACCGGAGAACGAATCCTTTCCAGAAAGATTTGTTTATCTCTAGTGACTTGCCTCAGAACATTGGGGATGTCATCAACCTTCCTGTGACGAAGCATTGGATTTTCAAAATCAGATGGATGCGAACAGGATCATTAACTTCAATCGTTCGAATTCCGGATTCGGAGGCTCGATTCCAACGATCTTTGATCAACATGCATTGATGGTAATTGATATGGGTCGTGGCCCAGGGGGTATATTTGGTCAGGTCACTGCTGTAGGATCCCCAAACGTGCAGACAGGGCCGATAGAGATTTATACTCTATATATCCGGTTCGCCAGTCCTCCGCATAATGATTTCATCAACGAGGATCCTTTTGATGATGAGAAGACGCGGCAGACGATCGGACACGAAGTGGGACATGGAGTGAACATTGTCCATCGCTTCCCCAGCCAATACCCACCAGGACCATTATCAGTGATGGTCACCGGATATTTCATGGTCACCAGCAACATCAATGATCCGGCGTGGAACAATATTCCACATAACTACGATGCAACTGATGAACAACAAATTCGAGTGAGGTGAAGACTTATGACACAGCCAACGTGCATACTTCTGGTTAGTTTAGCAATTGGCGGTATTTTTTTGCCGCAAGATGAGCATCTTTATTCTTTTGTTCGCGTAGGCGAGAGCTACGGGACAACATATACTCCGCCACCAGCCGAGGGAGCCTACTTCGTATTTTTCCAAGGTGAACCCATCACGGTTCGATTGGATATTCTCAATGAAGGCTCCAAAAAGGCGATGGTCGTTGCAAATGAGCTGAGACCCGAGGAAGCTTTCCGGATGACGGTCCTAAAAGCTCCCACGCCGGAAGTGAAAGGTCGCCTTGGTATTGAAGTTTCTCCCTCCGTCAAACTGATACTTCCAAAGACCGCCATTTCGGCTGAGTGGTCGGAGCGAATCGAGTTGCCCCCGCGGTCCAGACTGTATTTCGAGGCGAGGGTGACAAGTGAACAAGAGGCCTTACCACCAGGCATCTACCACTTGAAGTTTCGATGCCGACTGAAGAGTGCATCGGGAAAGGAGATTCCGGCGCACAGCGAGATTTTTCAATTCGAGATCAGAGCGGTCGAGACGTTCGAGGATCGCCTCGAAGTTCTCAGGAGGCAGGCGGCGCGGCTCTCTACCAGGGGTGAATATGAAGAAGCCGAGAAGAAGCTGGATGAATTACTGTTATTATACCCGAACAGTTCTCATAGTTACATAGAGAAAGGCAACATGGCCATGGTTCAGGGGAAAAAAGACGAGGCAGCCAAGGCGTACCAAAGAGCCCTTGATCTCCTTCAATCGAGGATGGACACGATTTATTTGTCCTATGCTCATGATGTATCGATCGAACATACTATTGGTTTTCTTCTGGCGACGCTTCGATCTCTTCAAGGTGAGCTTGAGGGTGAGAGCCACCGCAAAGGGCACAGGGAGCCACGGTAGATATCACAATGGTTTGCCTGTTAATCAAAATGGGACCCGCAATGAGAGCCAAGAGGGATGCTGGTTCCGTTGTGTATCAAGTCAGCATGAGGAGAGTGACGCGAAGAACAGGTCGGTTGTTGGGCATTCTGATCCTGAGTGGGTCCATCCTGGTCTCCCTTCAACTCCATGGGATTCACGCTCAATCCTCGACCTACACGGTCACGTCCGTAGTTCAGGTGGGAGCCCTGCCGCCGGGTGAGGAGGGTGGTGCGGCTTCAGCGCTGTAGGATCCCCAAACGTGCAGACAGGGCCGATAGAGATTTATACTCTATATATCCGGTTCGCCAGTCCTCCGCATAATGATTTCATCAACGAGGATCCTTTTGATGATGAGAAGACGCGGCAGACGATCGGACACGAAGTGGGACATGGAGTGAACATTGTCCATCGCTTCCCCAGCCAATACCCACCAGGACCATTATCAGTGATGGTCACCGGATATTTCATGGTCACCAGCAACATCAATGATCCGGCGTGGAACAATATTCCACATAACTACGATGCAACTGATGAACAACAAATTCAAGTGAGGTGAGGACTTATGATACAACAAATGTGTATGCTTTTAGCTTGCCTGGTGATTGGCTCTCCCTTTTCACTGCAATTCGGATATGAGCATATTTCCCTCTTCGTGCGGGTGGGAGAACACTTCGGAACAGTGTATACTCCGCCACCGACAGGGGGAGCTGATTTCGTCATTTTCCAAGGCGAGCCAATCAAGATCGAACTAGAGATTTTCAATGAAGGCTCTAAGGAGGCAGTGGTTGTTACTCGTGGGATAGCGCCAAAAGATGCTTTTCACATGGTGGTAGTAGAAGCCCCAATGTCTAAGGTGAAGCCCCAACTCAGCCTGGAAGTTTCTCCCTCCGTCAAGTTGAGGCTCACAAATGCAGAAATATTGGCTCACTGGTCCGAGCAAATCGTCTTGCCTCCCCAGTCAGGACTCAAGTTCGAGGCAGTCGTGGTGAGCGGATTGGAACGCTTGCCGACCGGGATCTACAAGTTGAAGTTCCGTTCGCTTCTTAAGAGTGCTTCAGGAAAAGACATCCCAGCAAACAACGATACATTCACATTCGAGATCAGAGCGGTAGAGACGTTTGAAGATAGATTGGAGGTGCTCGGAAGGCAGGCGATGCGCCTTTTTGTGAGAGAGAAATACCAGGAGGCGGAGAAGAAGCTGAATGAGGTGCTTCTGTTATATCCGAACAGTTCGGGCAGTTACACAATGAAAGGGCACATAGCCATGGCTTTGGGAAAAAAAGATGAAGCAATTAAGGCCTATAGAAAAGCGCTCGATTTACTTCAGTCAAAAATGGATACACTGTACTTATCCCATGCGAGCAGCGTATCAGTAGAGCACAGCATTGGTTTTCTTTTGGCGACGTTGAGCGCACTGCAAAAATCCCGATAAAGTGCGCAGCCGAGGGTACCACCGATATGGGGAGATAGAGCCCTTATACCAGAATGCCGATGGGAGTATGCCTCAAGGAGTGCTGGGGCGGACGATACCGGTGGTGGGGGGCCCAATCAGGTGACCACGATTCAGACCTCCGTGGATCAGATCACACCGAACGAAGGGAGAGGCGATGCCCTTGACGTTCAAGCGCGGCATTCAACGGCTTGGATTCCATCACGCTGAGCAACAGGAGAGCGGCGCCCCGCCTAAGAACATCATCTTGGGAAGCCGACGCTGACCATGTCCGCGGCTCAGCTTGATTCTTGCTGCCAGCATGAGCTGGCACGAGATTCCAGCGGAATGGTATCGTCATGAGTTCGGACCGGTTCCTGCTGGCCAGCACGAGCTATTCCCTTCGATCAGACTGAGTTTCCCGTGAGAGAGGTTTTTCCTCGACTCGTGAGGCTCGGTGGATTGGGCACACTCCTCCCGCAGGTGAAGGCTGCAACGGGCTCCGTCATGCTCTCACGCGCAGATATTGCATGCATCCGGTTGATTGGCAAGCTGACTCGGGCCCCGTTGTGCTCTCACCGTGGTGGGAGTAATATCCTCGCTTTTCAAATTCGTTGACGGGCCATTTCGCTTTTGGTAAACTAACGACAGACGAGTCACAACTTTTTGGAATGTAGCTGGAAAGGAGGGTTGTTATGAAGAGATTCATGATGGGATTAGTTCTTACGATGGCGCCGGTCATCTTATTGCTCTCGACGTTGGCCGCTTTGCCCGACCTTTGTCTCATTCTTTTCCTGATCTTTCCTCCGCTGGTCCTGATTTGTCTTCTGCCAGTGGCCGGATTGCTTCCGCTTGATTTTCAGACCTTCCTGTGATGACCCAAGCCCGAACAGGCTTGGTAGAGACGAAGGCCGAAATGGGTTAACCGAAGGATAACCTCTCGCTGTTGGTTGAGCGTACCGTGAGATCAACAGCCGATTAGCCATAGACTGAGGAGGCTTCACACGGCTATGCTGAGAAAAATCGCCTGTCCGGCCGTCGGGATGTTAGCGTGGTTTTTTATTCAGGTCGCTCCAACACCCGCGCAATTGGATCTCGCTTCGCCTCTCGTCCTTCAATCTCCCAACGCCCAGGTGGGATTCGGATTCGGCCTGGCCAGTGGCGATATCAATGGAGACGGCTATGGCGATGTCGTCGTCGGCTCGGTCCTCTCCTCGGTGAACAATATGAAGAATGCTGGACGCGTCTTCGTTTTCTTCGGCGGGCCAGCCCCGGATAGCGCGCCCGATCTCGTGCTCCAATCGCCGCAACCGGAAGCCGAAGCGCGATTCGGCTGGAGCATTGCCGTGGGCGATATCAATGGGGATGGTTACGGCGACGTTGTGGTGAGCGCGCTCCTCGCCCAAGGCGGTGCCAGAAGTGGAAGAGGGGCGGCCTATGTCTTTTTCGGCGGACCCGAGCCGGATGCACAGGCCGACGTCACGCTGGCGAGGCCGGCTGACTTGAACGCCAATGCGCGATATGGCTGGGCGCTGACCACAGGGGATCTCAACGGCGACGGACTGGATGAGGTCATCGTCGGTGGGCAGAATGTTCGCGTATTGGGAACCGAGGGGGCGGGCCAAGTGTTTGTCTACTTCGGCAGTCGATCGTTTCAGGGAGCGTTGGGGATGACCTTGATCTCGCCCCGTGTGGAACGGGCCGGTGAGTTTGGCAACGCCGTGATCAGCGCCGATTTCAACGGCGATGGCTATGACGATGTGGCCGTAGCTGCAACCGGTCAGTCCGTTGGGAATGCAGCTAATGCTGGTCAGGTTTTTCTCTTCTTCGGCAGTCCAGCATTCGATGCCACGAGCGACCTCGCTCTCCAGCAGCCTTCCCCCACGCGCACCGCGCGTTTTGGCTTCGCCCTGGCGGCCGGCGATATCAATGGAGATGGGTTCCAGGACGTGATCGTGGGTGTCACCAAACCTCCACGCAATCCGCTGGGACGGACCAATCAGGGGGAGGTACACGTTTTCCCGGGAGGAGAACAGATGAGCGCGACGGCGGCGTTCATCTGCTCTCAACCCTCAGTCGATGGGTTTGGATCGGCGCTCGCTTCTGGCGACGTGAATCGCGACCAGCGAGACGACGTGATCGTTGGCGTGCCGACGCCCGATCTGCGGGCCAATAGTCCGGGCATTGCCCTGATTTTCTTCGGCGGTGCCGCTCTGGATTGTGCCTCTGATCTCACGCTGGAATCTCCCGAGCCGGCATCGGGGGATCAATTCGGATCGATCATCGCCACCGGTGATGTGAACGGTGATGGCCGACTCGATGTCATCATCGGAGCTCCTCACCCACCATCGATTCTGGGGGGCGGCGGAGCTCCGGGCAGGGTATTCATCTACTTTGGTCAGTGATGGGAATCGAGTTGCCGTTGCACCCCTCAAGCTAAAGACAACATGCGCTCGATGGCTCGCCGAGCCCGCCGGGCGATCTCCTCGGGCACGCGCACTTCGTGGACCATGTCCTCGAGAGAAGTGAGCACCTTCTCCAGAGTGATCATCTTCATGTATTGACACACGGCCTCGGGGTCCACGGGGATGAACCGCTTATCGGGATTCTCCTTTTTCAGCCGATGAAGGATGCCCACTTCGGTGGCCACGATGAACTCCCTGGCCGATGACTGGCGAGCATGCTTGATCATCCCGCCAGTGGACAGAATATGGGTTCCATTTGATGGGATGTCCCCATCGGCAATATAGTACATGCACGAGGTGACGCATCCGCATTCCGGATGGATGAGGAACTCGGCGGCGGGGTACCGCTGCCGAATGGCTTTGATGTCAGCCGGAAGAATACCCGCGTGAACGTGACACTCTCCCATCCACAAGTGAAGCTTTCTGCCAGTGATCTTCTGGACATAGGCGCCAAGGTACATATCGGGAAGGAAGAGGATCTCCCGATCTTCGGGGATCGACCGAACGACGTTCACGGCGTTACTCGATGTGCAACAATAGTCGGCTTCTGCCTTCACTTCGGCTGACGTGTTGACGTACGCCACGACCACCGCTTCGGGATGCTGAGACTTCCAGCGCCGAAGCTGCTCGGCGGTCACCGTCTCGGAGAGCGAGCATCCGGCGTGAGGATCGGGGATGAGGACCTTCTTGTCGGGACAGAGAATGGCCGCCGTCTCGGCCATGAAGTGGACGCCACAGAAGACGATGACGTCGGCCTCGGTCCTCGCCGCGGCCTGAGAGAGTCCCAGCGAATCGCCGACGAAATCGGCCAAATCCTGAATGGGGCCGATTTGATAGTTGTGCGCCAGAATGACGGCATTTCGCTTTCTTTTGAGATCGAGGATGCGCTCGACGAGTTTCGCCTGATCAGACCCGTTTCTCTTTCGGGATTCGGATGATGTATTGAGCATATCCATTACTCCACTAAATAACCGCGGAGCTTCAGTGCCTGGCGAGCCTTTTCCAGTAGATCTTCTCTGGGCGCTTCGATCGTATGAAGATGAACGCCCCCGGTCAACTCACAAAGGAGCTCCGCGCCGGTATGATTTATTTTCTCGATGAATTCGCTCACATCCTGACGTGACTGGATCATCAACGGACGCCGGATCTCACCATAGATCGGATGTTCGATGACCACGTCGATGACTTTGACGCCCAGATCAACGAGGAGTTGAAGTTCATCTTCGCACTGATCCTTCGTGTGCTTGGACGCAATGACCGACTGGAATCGCTGCTCTCCGGGAGCCCGCCAGAGCACATAGCCTCGAGGCGTTGATATGACCGGTTGGCCCGAGGCGCGGAGCACGGCGATATCCTGAACGATGATTTGTCGGCTCACTCTCAGGCGACGGGCCAGACTGGCTCCCGAGATTGGTCGATTCCGTTGTTGCAGAATTCGGAGAAGGCGCTTCCGTCGACGCTCAGTCCGTTCCATTACACCTCTTTATATCACTCGGAGAATCGTCTTGTCAACTGTCAAGACAGAAGTTCGATGAGAGACGACGGGCGTCCGAACTGGATACCATGAGGGCTCGGCCAACGCTCCAGGAGGTGATCTCTTCTCGGTGAATCTCCGAAACAGTGGATCTTTGAGAAGGGAGGTGTTCCCGCAGCGTCTCAATGATGTATCCCATGGTGTGGTCAGAGTGGCCAGCAACCGCATCGGAGAGTGAATCGTCCGGGCTCTTCATCGCGCGGAGTGTCCTGTTGCATGGCAGCCGGGGCTCTGGTCTTCGGGAGATGGCGACGCTCGACTCATTTGCCGAATGCCGGGACTGGTCGTCACGGACAGCTTCCCGTGAAGGATTGAAGGCCCGATGTTCAGTTTTGACTTGACGTCTTGCCCTTGAAAAAGAAACGGGGACGCCGCATAATAGGAGGGTATACGAGCGAAAAGGGCTAGAGAGCGCGAGGACAAGGACCATTGCCTGGGGGGTGGGGCCCTTCGTCAGCATGGCGACCATGGAATAGGAGATCTCACATATGGCAGCGGAGAAAATCCTCATCATCGATGACTCTCCCATCGACGCGCGATTTGCGTCAAAACTCCTCACCGAAGCCGGCTACCAAACGACCATCGTCCACGATAGTCTGGAGGCCCTGGGGACGGCGAGAGAATTGCGTCCGGATCTCATTCTCCTGGATGTGACCATGCCCAAGATGGACGGATATCAGGTCTGTCGGCAACTGAAGGCCGATCCTCAGACGCGGAATATCCCCACCGTGCTTTACACGATTCGGGATCAGTTCATCGATTGTCTGCGGGGGATCGAGGCTGGGGCCGATGATTTCATCATCAAATCGCTCAGCGGCGAAGATTTTCTCAATCGGGTCAAGAGAATTCTATCGGAGTGGGAGATTGGATTGGGTAGTTCGGTAGAAGGCGTTGATCTGGAATTGCTCAAACCTTTACAGGAGATCGAAGACCGGAAGGCGCTGGTCAATGCGCTCTACAGCGCGTTCAATAAGCACGTCCGTGAAACGATGAACGTCTTCTTGGGCTCCCATGTCACCAGCGTGCTCGTCGACCGGGCCATCGAGAAGACGGCAGTAGAACACCCAGTCTTTCGCCACTTGGATAGCAGTCAGTTGATGGGCATGTTACTTGATCCCCGGATGATCGAAGGGACCTCGACCGAAGAGATCATCGGGGCGTTCATCCGGTTCAACCGGGAATTAATTCAACTGGTGACCAAGCTGACCAGAACGCGCCCCAGCGGGCCGAAAGAGGCGCGCGGCATTCTCAAGGGCGTCTCCGATATGGTTCGCGAATTGGGCGCCCAATATGAGGAGTTGAAAGCGCGAGCGGTACCGCCGCCTCCAACCGAAGAAGCCTCCCCCACGCCGGTGGCCGAACCCGCACCGGTGGCCATCTCCGAGCCCATGAACGCCGATTGTACGATTGATGGCCAGGGGCATTTGATTTACGCCAATGACGACCTGGTTCGCGTCCTCGGCTATAGCAAGGAGGAGTTGCTGGGACGGCGGATCAGTGAACTCGTCGATGAGCAGAGTAAACCAATGCTCAATCGAGCGCTGGGCCAAGTCCGGGATGAAGGGTCGGGGGCGACCAAGTTGATTCTGAGGAGCAAGTCGGGAGGGATCGTGCACGCCGAGGCTCGGATGACCGCCCTCTACGACGCTCAGGGCCAATTCGCCATGACCCGCTGCAACCTCCTGATCATTCCGACTACACAGTTGCTTCAGGAGCGAGATCGAGAAGTGGAACGGCTCAAGCACGCCCTTCAGGAAATGAGCGAGGAATTCGGAGTCCTGGCGTCCACCATCTCGCATGATTTACGTCAGCCACTTCACGCCATCCTGGTGCTCTGTCAGTTCCTCAGGGATGAGTACCTCCATCATCTCGACGAACAGGCTCAGGGCTATATTCGCTCCATCGAACAGGCGGGCACCAGGATGAAGGAAATGATCGAGGACCTCGTCCACTATGCGCGGATCACCTCAGCAACGAATGCTTACGAAGACGTTCCTCTCGATGCATTGCTGGGACAGGTCAGGGATGAGTTGAGCGAGATGATCCAGCAGCGGAACGTTCGCCTCCAGGTGATGGGCGAATGGCCTACAGTGACCTGTGACCGGGAGCGCATCAAGGAATTGTTCAAGGAGCTCATCACCAATGCCATCAAGTTCAATGACCAGGCCGAGCCGCGGGTGGAGATCGCCTTGGCGAAGGTCGATCCCGAGGGATATACCTTTTCAGTCAAGGACAATGGCATTGGTATTGAGGAGACCGAGCATGAGAATGTCTTTCGTCTGTTCTATCGGCTTCACAAACCAGAGGAGTATGGAGGAACGGGTGCCGGTCTGGCCATCTGCCGCCGAATTGTTGAGGCTCATGGAGGAAAGATCTGGGTCCGATCCCGACCGGGAGAGGGGACGACCGTGCTCTTCACTCTCCCTCGGGAACTCCCTACCGCTTGAATATCGGATGGGTCGCTCCAATACCCATTCGGCATCATCGCTCGTCGATTAATCGCACGACAAACCACGATTCGATATCACGGGCATGGATCTCCGAAGTGAATGGTTGAATCGCGCGTGGAAGCGGAGCAAGAGCGTCTTAATGGCGGCCGACTTTTCCCGGCGATTCAACCGGTTCATGATCGCGGTGACGCTCGTCGCACTGGGCGTTGTGCTCATTGGTCAGGGATATCGCCTCCCCCTGGAGCCTGGTCAGAAGGTCCTCCGATGGCCCATTGACATTGCTCTCATCGTCGTCTTCCTCATCGATGGAGCGCGTTACCTCGCCCGTGGCCGTGAAAGATGGCCGGTCTGGTTGCGTTCGTGGCTGACATGGGTGGTGGGCGGAACGATCAGCCTGGTGGTGCTGGCGTCTGGTCTCCTCACCGTTCATGGGATCGCTACGATCATTCTCTATCGACAGATTGTCGTCCTGCTGAGAATGATCGGGCGATCGCGAGTTGCACGAACCGTATTGGCAGAAGTGCGCCTGAAGCCGGCGCAGATGCTGGCGCTCAGCTTTTTATTCACCATTGGCGTGGGGACCTATTTCCTCACCTTGCCCGCGGCTACTGCTGATCAGCAGGGGGCTTCACTGCTGAACGCCTTGTTCACAGCGACGTCGGCCACCTGTGTGACCGGACTCATCGTCGTCGATACGAGCACCTATTGGTCGCGCTTCGGGCAAACGGTGATCCTCATTCTCATCCAGATTGGCGCTCTCGGCATCATGACGATATCCACGTCGGCGGGGTTGCTCTTAGGCCGTCGATTAGGGCTCCGGGAACGCGTGGTGCTCCACGAAATCTTCGATGAGGCAATGGCCGAGGAACTCATCCGGCTCATTCGAAATATCGTGAAGTTGACGATAGTGATCGAGCTGGTGGGATTCGCCCTTCTCGTGGTGAAGTTTGCGGGGCGTATGCCGCGTTGGACGGAAACCCTCTATCAAGCGGTGTTTCACTCCGTGTCGGCTTTTTGCAATGCTGGTTTTTCACTCGCTTCGGATAGTCTGATGAAGTTCGTCGATGACCTCGGCGTGAACCTCATCATCAGCACGCTGATCATCCTGGGAGGATTAGGATATGCAGTGCTCGGGGGACTCTCGTCGCTGTGGCCGATGAAGCGGTCCATCCGGTTGGGGTGGAAGGCGCTGTCGCTGCACGCGAAGTTGACGCTGGTCACATCGCTCGTGCTCATCAGCCTGGGGACGGTTCTGTTTTTCTTCTTTGAATTCGACAACACGCTCCTCCATTTGCCCTTGAAGGATCAGATCGTGGCGGCCTATTTTCAGTCCGTGACGGCGCGCACTGCCGGTTTCAATACGGTGGACATCGGTCAGTTGAAGCCAACGACGTTATTCGTCCTCATGATTCTCATGTTCATCGGGGCGTCGCCGGGCTCGACGGGAGGGGGGATCAAGACGACGACGGTTGCTGTTCTGATCTTGTCGGTTCGATCGATTGTGCGCCAGCGCGAGGAGGTGGAAGCCTTTGGCCGCACCATCTCGCGAACGATGATCTACAAGGCGGCGGCCATCGCCGTCATCTCCCTCGGCGTGGTGCTCACCCTGTTCCTCATACTTCTTGCTGTCGAGCAAGGTGATTTTCTGGCGCTCGCCTTCGAGGCCGTTTCTGCCTTTGGGACAGTGGGATTGAGCATGGGCATCACTCCGCAATTGACGGTATGGGGCAAGCTGATCATCATTACCATGATGTACGTTGGTCGGATTGGACCGTTGACTCTGGCCTTGGCGATCGGGGAACCGGAGCGCCGGCTCCGCATCGCTTATCCTCAGGGTCGCGTATGGATCGGGTGAACCAGCTCGTCGATTGTGGAGCACAGTGACGGAGGGGAAGACAGATGGAGTTATTTGCCGTCATTGGACTGAAGCGGTTCGGTTATCGGGTGGCCCGATCGCTGACCGAAAAGGGCGGGGAAGTGATCGCCATCGATATCGATCCGCAACTCGTCGAAGCCGCCAAGGATTATGTGACTCAGGCCATCTGCCTGGATGCCACTGATGAACAGGCCATGCGGGCGGCCGGACTGGCTGACGTGACCACGGCCGTGGTCGCCATCGGCGGGAATCGAGAGGCCTCTATTCTCTCGACGGCCATCCTGCATCGGTTGGGCGTGGGTCGGATCATCGCGCGCGCCGGATCGCTTCTCCATGCCCAGATATTGGAGGCCGTGGGGGCGCACGAGGTGCTCATCATCGAAGACGAGATGGGCGAGGAGCTGGCGCGAAAGATCATTCACCGGGATATCGTCGAGCGAACGCGACTGGCCCTGGATACGGAGATCATCCAGATACAGGCGCCTCACTGGATGGTCGGCAAGACGCTGGCGGCGCTGGATCTGCGGAAGCAGTATCGGCTCAACGTCATCGGGTTGAAGCGACGAGTGCCCGTCGTCGATGATTATGGGGAAACTCACTATGAGACCCAGTTCATCAATCTGCCCGATCCCTATGATGAGATCAACCGCGATGACATTTTGATTCTCACCGGGTCGACGGAATCCATCGAACAGTTGCTTCGCGAGAGCGAGGAGGGAGCGTGAGACGCCTGAGCGTGATGCCCTTACGGAGAGTCGTTCAGAGCTATTCGATTCGAACGCGCATCTCGCTGGGATTGATGTTGGTCGTGGCCATATTCATTCCCATCACGGCGGCCTCACTCTATTACGTCAACGAGTTATTCGCCGACATCGAACGGGCCGAATATCACGCCAATGTGGCTCGGGCCGCGGAAGATGTGGAAGTGGGCATCGTTCGCCTCCGCCAGTTGGAGAAGAGTTTCCTGCTCGCTCCCGGCGTCGAGCCGCAACGGGCGCACGCCGACCAACTGAACAAGGTTCGTCAGATTCTGGCCGATCTTCGGCGTCGAGTTCGACAAGAAGACGCTCCAGATCTGAACGATCTCGACGACCAGTTGACGCTCTACGAATCGACGGCTCGGGTGCTCTTTGCCCGCGCCCGGCAATACGAGACATCGTTGACTGCCTCGGCCAAGGAACGCGTGTTGGAATTTCGCCGCCGGTTGGACGAGCTGCTGAAGGAAGCGCGCCGTCAGGAACGACGTGAGCGCTCCCCGGCCGGCTCGCCGATCAATGCGTCGCCTCCCGATCCCTACCAGCAAATCGTCGACTCCATGGAGACGTTCGAAAAGTTCATTCTCTCTGTCCGAGAGCGACAAAATCCCGAGATGACGCAATTAGTCGCCAATCTCAGGCGCATCAGCGATCGCATGATTCGATCTGCAGAAACGGTGGCCGCGCGTCACTGGGACCTCTTGGAAAAGAGTCGCCACCGAGCCGAACTGTTGCGCGCGCGCGCCCGCCGAAACGTGATCACCGGCTTGATGATCACTCTGTTGGCCGCTGCCGTGCTGCTCGTCACCTTACCCAATCGCATCGTCGCCCCCGTACAGCGATTGACTGGCATGGCCCAGCGCATTCGTCGCGGTGAAGTCGTCGCCGTGAGCGAAATCCGGCTCGCTGACGAAGTGGGCCGGCTCGCCGAAGCTCTCGATGAGCTGGTCAAGCATTTCCATCGGCTGGATCGAACCAAGTCGGCCAAGATCGCCGAGCGAACGCGAGCCATTCAAATTCTCCTCGATCAACTCTCGACGCCGACGGTCGTTGTTGATACTACGGGAGCAATTCATCAATGGAACGAAGCATTCCGCAACCTGGTCACTCGGGAAGAAAAAGCCCTCGCTGGACGCTCGATATACGATCTGCTCGGTCTGTCCCCGGAGGAAACCGCTGAATTCAGCGAACGCCTGCATGTGGGGGCGCGCCGGAGCTGGTCCATTCGGGCCAAGCCAGGGAGCGAGGAGTCGCTGAAATTAGAAGTGAAAGCCGTTCCCACCACGGAAGAGATTCATCCGGCTCGCATCATCTTATTTTTCCATCGATCGAAGGTGAAGGGATGATGAGGCGGTAGTCGAACCGGGGCCTCATCGCGTTCTGATGGCCGATCACCCTTCATCGGCGGCGAACCGAACGCCACACTTGCGGATGAAAGAGAACGAGAACGGTCATCACTTCCAATCGACCAATCCACATGTTGATGAACAGGAAGAACTTGCTGATCGGGTGAAGATGCGCGTAATTGACCATTGGGCCGACGGCGTTGAATCCCGGACCGATATTACCCAGTGTGGCGATGCTCGCCGTTATGCCGGTGAGCAGATCAGTTCCCAACGAGATCACAACTGTCGTACTGAAGATGAAGGCGAGAAGGTAGAGCAGGAGAAAGGCGATGATGGAGCGCATGATCTCGGGGGCGACGAGGCGGGTGCCGAGGCGAATCGGTTTCACAGCATGAGGATGAATGGCTTTGAACAGCTCGCGGTAGGCGTATTTGGCGATGAGCAGAAGGCGAACGACTTTGGGGCCGCCAGCGGCCGATCCGGCGCAACCGCCAATGAACATGAGCATCAGGAGGACGATCTTGGCCTGATCGCTCCACAGATTGAAATCATCAGTGGCGAAGCCGGTGGTGGTCAAAATGGTCAGAACCTGAAACAGCGCCAACCGCACGAGCGTGAATGGCGAGGCTCCATCCAGGGGGGCATTCGTTTCAGCAGAGAGATAGCTCGGTGGCAGATGGTGGGAGAATCGATACAACGCCATCCCCAATATAACGGCGCCTCCCAGGACGAAGAGACTATACAAGCGAAATTCCTCGTCTCGGAGGAGTCGTTGGGGCTCCCCACGAAGCGCGCGATAGTGAAGCGAGAAGTTCGATCCGGCGAGGAACATGAACACGATGACGATCCATTCTGCGGCGGGATTGCCGTAGCCACCGATACTCTCGGGATGGGGCGAGAATCCTCCCGCGGCCAGCGTGGTGAAGGAATTGCAGATGGCGTCGTAGAGGGGCAGACCGGCCAGCACGAGCAAAAGGACTTCCGCTCCGGTGAGCCCCGCATAGAGCGTCCACAGCGCAATGGCCGTGTGGCGAATGCGGGGCGTGAGACGCTCTTCGTCCGGGCCCGGCGCCTCGGCGAAGAAGAGCTGACGACCGGCAATGGCCAGCTTGGGAAGAATGGCGATGAACAGAGCGATGACGCCCATTCCTCCCAACCATTGAGTGAGCCCGCGCCAGAAAAAGAGGCCCCGCGAGTAGGCATCGAAGTGTTGAAGAACGGTAGCGCCGGTCGTAGTGAATCCGGACATTGATTCGAACAAGGCATCCATCACTCCCAGGCCCGCCCAGATGTAGGGAATGGCCCCGAATATGGCGACGACCAGCCAGGAGAGAGCGACGACGGCCAATCCTTCGACTCGCGTCAATTCTTCGCCACCGGGATGACACCGTCTGGCCATCTCGCCGATGAGGCTGGCGCTCACGCCGGCGATGATGAACCCACCGCTGGCTTCTCCCTGCCCGGAGGTCCATTCGACGAGCAGAGGAAGCACCATCACGGCACCGAAGTACCGGAGAATGAACCCCACTGTATGAGTGACGAGGGCGAGGCGCATGAGACATCACTGTGATGCTCAGCCTACCGTGTATGGTCCGGGACCGGCCGCTCTCCATCCTGTCGATCGGGCAGCGAAGCTTCGGAGATAGGCGGAGATCCCGCCTCTCCGGTGGGGACGCTCACTGCCCGGCTGTGACCGCTCGCTGCTCCGCGACCGATGGAGCATGGAGGCCGAGACATATGTCATGTTTCTGACCGAAGGAAGAATTTTCGTACCGCTTGGCTCGCTTCTTGAGTGCAAAAGATGAACAGTCTATCCCCCGGTTGAATGGTGTCCTCTCCATGAGGCACAATGGTTCGATTCCCGCTCTGGACGGCGGCGATGATGGCGTCATGAGATCTGGGCAGGTGTTTGATTCTGGTCGCAGGGAAGTCCTCCGGCAGAACCAGCTCCAGGACGTCACCTTTCCCCTGTTCGATCGTGGCCAGGAGTTGGATGTTCGGCTCCTGAAGGAGCGTGATCACCGTCCGTATGGCGGTCACACGAGGATTGAGGGGAACGTCAATGCCCATTTCTTCGAACAATCGAATGTTGGCCGGCTTGTTGACGCGCGTGATGACCTTGGGAATCTTCATCTGACGGGCCAGCAGCGAACTGAGCAAGTTCTTTTCGTCATCGCTGGTGACCGAAACGAGGACGTCACTCCGGAAGATCTGTTCCGCTTCCAGAAGCTCCAGATCGGTCCCATCGCCATGGAGGACGAGCGTCGATTTCAGTTCGGCGGCCAGCGTCTCACAGCGTTCGGCCGAGCGTTCGATGATTTTCAGTCGGAGGTCTTCCTCCTGTTCGAGTCGTTTGGCGAGGGTGAGTCCCACCGTGCCCCCACCAATGATGGTCACGTCGCGGACGTGACGGCGGGCCTGACGAAAGAACCGTCGTTCCAATTTCCGGAGAGCGTGCTGCGTTCCCATGAAGACGACTTTGTCCTCCGCCCTCAATTCGGTCTGCCCCGATGGAACATACAAGCGATCCCGCCTCATGACGGCCACGGCGAGGACGCCGCGGGGAAGGCCGAGCGCGGCCAGGGGCTTCCCGAGCAGTTGGGAATCCTTGTGGAGCCGATACTCCAGCAGCCAGATCCGGCCACCGGCGAAAACCTCCACATCAATGGCTTGCGGGACGAGAACGATACGAGCGATTTCCTCGGCGAGCATATATTGAGGCCAGATGAGGCGATCGATGCCCAGGCCCGAATCGCGAACTTCATGAGGCGTCGGTCGGGATGCTCTCTCCGCTCCTCGATCGCCGTCGCCCGATTCACCGCCTCCCAGCTCGGAACCTTTGAAGGCATGATAATACTCTTCCTTGGAGACGAAGCAGAACGTTTCCGGTCCACCCGCCCGCTTGGCCGCCAGACAGGCAATGATGTTGCGTTCGTCCGATTCGCTGCAGGCGATGAACTTATCCGCTTCGGTGAGCTGCGCATCGTGCAGCGTCTTCGGGTGCGTGGCGCTCCCGCGAATGATCTGAACATCGAGGCGATCCAGCCGACTGATGAGTTCGGGATCTTCCTCGATGACGACCACGTCGCGTTGACTGGCGAGTTGTTGGGCGAGTTGATATCCGATGTGACCGCCGCCAGCAATGATGACTCTCATCATTCCTCCGACTCGACGTCCAACTCCCAGTAAAGTATCAACGTTCTCTCGACACACTGTCAACGGGTCGTGTGAGGTGCAGCATGGATCGCCAATGGCCGCTCACCGCTCGTGAACGGGCGGTTCGCTCCCCCGGTTGCCAGTAGTGGCCACCCATGAAGGTTATCGTCTGGCCTGGTTGAGGACCATGTTCATCCCGATGAAACCGGTGTTTCAGCATTGCGCGCTGGTTGGAAATCCTCGTTGGCTCGGGTTATTCCTGTAACGCTTTCATATTGCGCGTGTTGTGAGGTGGATCGATGAGAGCCTGTGCGGCGTCTACTGTGGTATGGAGCTTGCTACGTGATGGGCGAAATCACCTGGAGGGCGACCGGGATGCATGGAACGCCATCGAAACAGCGACTGCGGGGGCGGATGTTCTCCACATTCAAATGGGCGGGAATGGCCGTGGCTTCCTTTCTCCTGATGGGGAGCCTGGGATTGATCGCTCGTCGTTCGCAACTTGGCCTGGAAATCCCTGGACGCACATCGGAGCCGGACAGATGGGCGGTAGAGAGTTCGACTCATTCGAGTTCGTTGCGAGTGTCAGAGCGGTCCATCCAGGAGCCACTCGCACGGACGCTAGCCTCAACGAAGGGGATTGAGTTCCTCGGCCGGGCCTTGATGGGGACAGCCACCGCCGTGGCCGTGGAGGGGAACATCGCTTACGTGGGGACCGGCGCGGGCCTGCTTGTGCTGGATGTGACCGATCCTGGGAATCCAGCGGAGTTGAACCGATCATTTTTCCCCTCGCCGGTCACCGATGTGGTCGTTCGAGGATCGATGGTAGTCGCAGCAGCGGGAGAGGCCCTATGGGTTCTGGATTTCTCCGATCCTGTGGAGCCCGAGGAGCGAGCCGTCTACCGCGTCTCTTCAGGAGTGGTGGAGCGGGTGGTCGTGGATGGTCCGCTGGCCTATATATCGGGCGCCAGAATGTTGTTGCGCGTGCTGGATCTGAGCGATCCCGAACGGCCGGAGGCGCTCGGTGAACTGATCGATCCCCGACATACCAGTTCTACCCTGTCGCTCACCGTCGCCGGACGGGTGGCTTTCATCGCCGATTTTCGAGGCATCCGTATCGTTGATGTAGGTGATCCATTGGCGCCGCAACGTCTGGGAGTGATCCCTGTCGATGGGGATGCGGCAGTGAGCGGAATTGCCCTCTCTGGCACCATCGCTTACGTAGCGGCTGGGCTGGGGGGATTGCAAGTGATCGATATCGGCGATCCCCTCCATCCGCGCCCGGTGAACTCGCTGCCGGAGTTGGGGATCGTGTGGGATGTGGCCGTCGGTGGACCGTACGTCTATCTCGTGGCCGGGAGCCGACTCCACATCCTGGATGGGACTGATCCGGGCGGGCTTCGCGCCGTCGGCGAAGTGAGAGTGCAAGGCGGGGGAGCGGTGAGCGTGAGACTGGATGGTGGTCTCGCCTACGTCGTTTCGAGGGCGTCGCTGAGTATTGTGGATGTGGCTGATCCACTCCATCCTCGCCGGCGTGGTGTGATAGAGACATCGGGAACAACCTGGGCGGTGGCGGCGTCTGATGGTATGGCGTATGTGGGGAGTTTGCATAACGGGCTGTGGATCGTGGATGTGAGCGATCCCGTCCATCCGCGCCGGCGCGGAACGGTGACGGGATTAACCATTCACGATGTCGTGGTGGAGGGGCCAACGGTTTTTGCGGCGTTTGTGGATGACGAAGCGGGGAGGACGGGCGTACTCATTCTGGATGCGAGCGATCCGGATCATCCGATGGAGCGCGGCCGGTTGGAGCTGCCGCCGGTGGCCATCGGGCTGGCATTGATCGATCGATGGCTGGTGGTGGCTGATGGGCGTGGTGGCCTGCGCATCATCGATGTGAGTGATGTGGACCGACCGCGAGAGATCGCACAGATTGACACGGCGGGTCCGGCATTCGATGTGGTGACGAAAGGGAGAGTGGCCTATGTAGCCGATGAGGCTGTGGGTTTGGAAATCATCGATGTGAGCGATCCGGCATCTCCCCAGGTTCTGCAGGTGATGGAGATCGGTAGGCTGAAGCAATTGGCGTTGTGGGGCGACGTTCTCTTCGGCTTGGGGACGGGGCGGGTAGTCGTTTTCGAGGTGAGCGAGTCGGAGCAGCCCCGGGTGACCGCCGTTCTGGATGCGCCGGAGGCATTCTCGCTCCCATTGAGCCTGGCCGCGGCGGGATTCAGCTTGTTGGTGGGCGATGGGGGGCGAGTGCGGTTGTTCGATGTGAGTGATGTCGCGGCTCCTCGAGTTCAAGGAGAGATCAGAATGCCGGCGAGCGTCCGAGGATTATCGGTCAGCGATGGAGCGATCTGCGTGGCCGATGGCAATGCGGGGTTCATGGTGCTGGCGCCGATCGATCTTCGGTTACCGACGACTCGTGCTTGGGATGGTGGACGTTGAGCATCCTGATATGGCGAAGTCAAGCCCGAACGTTACCGGCGGCGATTCGCGCCCACGATGGCGGCAGCCTGTCGGGAGGGGGCGGTTGGTGATGAGCCTCGGGAAGGGGCCTGGGGATATCAGTATGTGCCGGGCGAGGTGCAAAACCGCCAGAAACACCAAAATCGCTAAAAACAGCAGAAACGCCAGAAACGCGAAAAACAGCAGGAACGCTGAAAACGCCAGAAACAGCAGGAACACCAGAAACGCCAGCAGCCCCTCCTCGATGTGTGGTATAAGACGGCGGCGTGGGTTCAATCCACATCGAGGAGGTCAGCATGCGGGGCACGCGCGTGATGGTCAGTCTGATGGGGTTGGGAGTGATCATCAGTGGATGGCGGGTTGGTTCTTTGCGAACCGGGACGCTGGCGTGGTGGGCCGCGTCGGGGGCCGATGGGGTGGTGGCCGACGTCCCGGCCGGAGGCGATGGGACTGGGTCGGTGTTGGCGGCAGCGGGGCAAGCGCCGCCGGCGGTCATTCGGCCGCGGGCCTATGTCAATGATGGGTTCAGTGATCCGCAACAGGCGGTGGACAAGAATCCGGCCACGGCGTCGGGGGGCCATCCAGGTGGCCGCATTTGTCATACTCATTGTGTGGGGGTCAATCGGGTGACCTGTACGTGGGTTGATTTTCCCGCTGGATATCGGCCGATGGAGTTGCGGGTGAAGTGGCGGGCGGGTGGAGGTGTGGCCATTGTGGGGGAGGGTAGAGCCAGGGTGGAGGCGTGGATCGAGTATTCGCTGGATGGGGGAGGGAGTTGGGTGGAGATGGAGCGGTGGATGTGTGAGCAGCCGCGGTGTGAGCTGGCGGCCCATGAGGTCGGTGTGCCGTTATCGGGGGCGCAAGCGACGGGGTTGGTGCAGGTGCGGGCGACGGTGGAGGTGACGTTGCTGCAGTGTGGCGATTGTCAGACCAACAGCACCAATGTGGATGGGGACATGTCGGTCTATGACATACGGATTGTGGCCGAGCGACCGGAGTTTCGGTTATTTTTGGATGTGGATGGGGATTTTGATCCGGCGCATCCGGAGAGTGACATTGACCTCTATGTGCCGGGGGCGAGGTTGGATGGGGAGAGTTTGCCGGTGCCCAGTTCGGGGACGACGATTCAGACGGTGGAGGTGGTGGCGGGGTATGTCTTGCCCGATGGGAAGCTGGCCAAGCCCGCGGAGTTCATCGAGCCGGGGGAGGGGACGCCGCGGGTGAGTTATCCGGCGCGGAGCAGTAGGAACACGTCACGGTTTCGGGGGATAGCGATGAACTGTGGGACGAGCACGGGGTTGGATTTTTACCTGCCGGTGATCAGGTGGGGATTTGTGGATGATGGAGGGATGACGGCGCGGGTGCCGCTGGAGTGTCGGGATTATGGGGGGATGACGGTGGTGGTGGGAACGACGCAAGGAGGGAATGATACGGCCACGCTGCGCATTCCCCAGGATGAGGATGGGAATCTGTTGCCTGACGGGGGCTGGTTGGACGCTGATGGGAATTGGATTGATTCGGCAGGCATAGCTCCCGACGCTGATGATGATCTGTTTCCTTCGACGACCAACGGAGTCAATGGCGATGGATTATCCGCCTATGAAGAGTATCGTGGGTTCGTCGTTCTGTCTAATGGTATAGAGAGGCACAGAAGAACGAATCCAAGTAATAATAAGGATCTCTTTATTTGGAGTGATGTGTTTTCTGATAACCTTTATGATGCGACTCATCTTCCTTTCCCTAAGCATAGAATCACGAACGGCGGAAAAGATCCAAGCCGGAGGATTAATTTCAATTATACCAATAATGGTTTAGGCGGGAACATACCCGGGCATGTTGATCAACGATGCTTGACTGTCTTCAGGATCGAAGAATTTCGTGACTGTTGTTATGGACAAAACTTACCTCCTCGGGTCCAACCATGGACGCCTAATAACACAGATCGCATCGAGATATACATTCAGAGTATTCGGTGGGCCAGTCCGCCAAATATGGATCGGTTTATCGTGGATTCATTTGATGATGCGGGCATTAGACATGTCCTTGGGCACGAAGTAGGTCATGGGATTAACATCGCTCATCGCGATTATTTGGTTAGTCCGCCGCCTCCTCTGTCGGTCATGATAATCAATTACATTACACCGGGGGGAGATCGACAGGCGTGGCAGCAGAGGTGGAATAATCTGCCTCATAATTATCATGAAGGATTAGATATCATCCCCTGGTTACGACTGAAATAGGCGAGCATGGAGAATCCATGTCGATGAGCGCCCTTGAAACCAGCTCAAAGTGTGGAGGTGCATGATGAGAAAGATCAATCTGTTAGTGCTCTACATAATAGTGGCACTTTCTTCATCAGCTTCGGGTGACGAAGTTATCCAAGTTCCCATCGATATTGTTATTTCTGCAGTTGACCACCCGGGGGAAACATTTGCTCTTCCGTCTCGCAGTTCGACCCGAGCCATCTATTATCCTGGCGAAGAGGTAAAGCTTGGCATTGGCTTGCTCAATTATGGGACTGGTGAGGTGTGGCTCAATTTACCGGAAACCAAGGTGACAGAGCATTTCATTTTTCGATGGCTCGAAACGCCTGACGAGAGAGTCAGATCAATGATGGCATTCGAGCCCGGCCTGATGTACTGGGGGAGGGATTTTAAACCCTCAGCCCGGATCGAGAAGGTCACCAAGCTGCCGCCACAAGGGGCGATTTCGATCCAATGGAGTTTGACGTGGAGAGATGTGTCGAGCCGTGCACCGGGTCATTATGAGTTCGAAGCGACTTATGTGGTCCCGCCGAAGCTCAGACAACTCCTCGAACGGTCGGGCAAGGACATCATTGTGCATGGAGCGAGATTTCAATTTGAATTGAGGGAACCAACGACGTTGGAAGATCGCCTGGAGGTACTCTATAGAGCAGCAGTGCGGGCCTATCTCAACAAAGATTATGACAAAGCGGTTACCAACCTCAAGGAATTGCTCGCCATCTACCCGAATAGCTCAGCCGCTTATAGCTTACTTGGTCGCATTCATTTTGACACGGGCGACTATATGAAGGCGATCACGCATGATCAAAAAGCCATAGACCTGCTCGCGTCAGGTACCGATGTCATCAGACTCAAATACTGGGCGGCGGGTCATAATAAGGATCATATCATCGCAGTATTGCGAGGAAGAATCGAGGTGGCGAAGCAACGGTTGCATCATCGATAGGTATGTCAGTAAGGCAAATGCAATATGAGGGATAAAGATCTAGCGAAATTCCTGTGGTTGAGGAGGTCATGATACTGATTGCGAAGTTGCTCGAACTCATTTCAAAACTCTCCGTAGCGTGAGCAGGGCACAAGCGAGATGGAAAAACCCGGCATACGTCACAGTTGACTGCTCATAGCGCGCCACCAAGCGCCGGAAGGAGTCAAGCCAGGTAAAGGTCTGTTCCACGATCCACCGGCGTCGGTCGCGCCGCAGCTTCAGGCCGTCTTGATTGATGGTGTGATGGTTGTTCCGGCCAGGGGGAATGATTGGCTCAATCTCCCGGCGTTTTCGCCACTGGTGCGAAGCATTGTATCGAAGGCCCGGTTAGCAATCAGCCACTCGGGCCGCCGGCGAGGCCGATCCGGCCATATCTGCTGACTGCAACTCACCGAGTGAGAGAGGACGGCAGCGAATACGACGCCACCAGGGTGATCAACTTCAATTATCCGAATACTGGATATGGCGGTAATATCCCGGGACATATTGATTATGATCAGAGAGCATTAAGGATCTTACAAAACATGGGATTCAACCCAAACAGTGACCCAGGTGTGTTAGGCGCGACTTTTCCGTTTCTTTGTCAGTACACATCACAAGCTTGTTCAGACATGACTCCCAACGAGACTTGTAAGATCGAAGTCTATGAGGGTGCACTCGCCGCGCATGGTTGGTCGCCTGTCGAGACTAATCGGATGCGGAAGATTACAACAGGCCATGAAGTGGGACATGGGATTCACATTGAACATCGACCTACGAGGTGTAATGATGGGACTGTGACCGGGGCGGATAGCAGCATCATGGATGCATTCGTCGATCTACTCACCCCCGCGACCTACAACAACTATGATATCGGCCAGATTAGACTTCACCTCAGATTTTGAAGTGGCGGGAGGATTTGACATGATGACATACAAGTTACTCTTGGGCTTCACGCTGTTGATGGCCAGCCAGATGGTGACCGGAAGGAGCCCGCTTCTGCAAGTATATGCTCACTTCAAGTGGGATTTCAGTGCGGGTTCCGAGTTTGATGGCTCAATCATCTTCGAACCACAGCGAGAGTTACAGGTAGTGCTCCATTTGGCTAATGAGGAAGGAAACAGGAGTGTGCGATTACCACGGGATTTCCAACAGGATTTTGTGATCCGATTGGAGAAGGATGGGAGAGTGATTCCTGGCGAGAGATTGGAGCTTCGCTGGGCTGATCAAATGCGCAAATATGTCTACATGGGCGAACCGAAATTTGATCCGGCGGATTTCTCCATCCTTGAAGCTCATGTGGGCATCGAAACGACGGTGACTCTCACATTGAAAAGCGGCGCACCGTTTGGTTATGGAGACTATGAGATCAAAGTCAGTTTCGACCCGGCAAGGCTCAAATTTGCAGATGGAACAAAGTGGCAAGGTCGGCATTTCTCCGGTCAGGATCGCCTCAGGATCTCCGAAGTCAAAACAATAGACGACGTGAAGAAGAACTATGCCCTTCGGGCAGGTAATGCTTTGTTACAGAACGACCTGGATAAAGCATTGGAACTTTATCAGAGGTTGATTACTCTGGATCCCGATAATCCTGGTTATCACAGCGGATTAGGGCTGGTGTACTTGCAACGTCGAGAATACAACGCCATCAAGCATTTTGAGAAAGCCTTGTCGGAGATCCTTCGACGAGGTGAGCCGACAACACTACCTGAAGATTTAGCACTCGCCTATCTTGGGGCAGGAAGAGAAGACAAGGCCATAGAAATATATAAGCGGTTTTACCACGTTGATGAAAAAAGGATGCCGCAGGTCATAAGAGATCTGAAGGGGCGACTGAGGAGGATAACCGCTCAGCCCCGATGAGACCCGCATAACCGCGTTGCTCCCTTTGATGATGAGAAGGTGCGGCAGACGATTGGTCATGAGGTCGAACATGGGATGAGCATCGCGCATCGCTTCCCCCAGCCAATATCCATCAGGGCAGTTATCTGTGATGGTCACTCAGTATTTCATGGTCACTAGCAATATCAACGATCCCGCACCGATGATCCAGCGTGGAACAACGTTCCGCATGACTATGATGAGACTATGGATATTGTGCCACACTTGCAGTTGAAGTAACCGGTACAAGACTCGCGATGCTCACGCCTCTGCGGGCGACAAGAATGGGGTGCGTCATGATGGGAAACAAGCTCACGGGAGTTTGTGTGATTTTGGATCTCCTGTCATTCGATTTTGCTCGTCAGATTGTTCAGAAGAATCTCGTACTGAACATTTCTCCGATGGCGCCCAGATCCGGCCTCTTTGGGTGTACGTTCGATCCGACTACTAACTCTTTGTGCCAGTTTGGGCGACCTGGAACCCCCAACTGGATTGTCAAGATCGAAGTGTACATGGACACTCACCAGAAACTGGCAACGACTCGTGGCTTTACCTCACAACAGATCGAAAATGAGATCAAGCGAACAACAGGTCATGAAGTGGGTCATGGCTTGCACATTTGTCATCGCACTGTACCATCAACACCTTGTCCGGATGGGGCGAGCGTAGGAACGGTCGACAGTATCATGAGTAGCAATATCACGGGTACACCACAGAATGATCCAGCATCCCAGTATAACTCCGCTGATGCCCAGCAGATTCGGATAGCCAGAAATCCATAGGAGGACATTTATGAAAAATCTCATCATGCTCATGTTGCTCTTATTTCTGACCATGATCTCAAGCCATCCAGGTAGCGAAGGCCAGAGGTCGGATTCATACCTTGGGATCTATTGTAGCCTGATGCATTCAACCACGGGCTCTCCCAGATACGATGAACCAGTTACATACGGAGAGCACAACGAACTTGCGTTTAAGCTCAGTGTCGTTCATGAAGAAGGAGGGATGCTCCTTTTCTTACCGGAGGATTTCACGGAGCACTTGGTTATTGAGCTGACCAAGGACGAGGAGAGATTACCTGTAGAGAACCTCGATGTGCAGGTTAGCACGATGGAGACGAAATATGCATATGATCCCCGATTGTCAGAGCAGGATTATGATCCTGACAATTTTCAGGTTCTTGAGCCGGGAATAGGGTTGAGGACTTCCTTCATCCTTAAGCGCCGAGATGGTACGCCCTTTCCCTACGGCTTTTATAAATTGATTTGTTACTTCAAGAGAGGCAGTGTGAAATTTGAGGACGGCACAGATTGGCAGGGAAGAGGGGGCAGGGGCGGTGCCATATTTAGAATCCTAAGAGTTGAATCACCAGAGGATCAAAGAGGATACTACATCATAAAAGGTGGCGAGTATTTGCAAAAGAACCAACCAGAGAGAGCTTTGGAAGTGTACCAAAAGCTGATCGAGCTGGAGCCCGAAAACATAAGCAACTATGCATGGTTGGGAGCCACCTATATGCACATGGAAAAGTATCGGGAAGCCATCGTTGCCTATGAAAAAGCACTCCCGGCATATATCGGAGAGCGCACAAGCATCCCTTACGAGTTAGCTTTTTGTTATGTAGCCGTTAACAGAGAAGAAAAGGCCAGAGAGGTTCTGAAGAAATTCTTCGGTGAATTGCACATTGAAGAGACCATTCGCCGCATCAAGATGGTGCTTGAGAAGAAGAGAGGCAGGCACAAGAAGAAGTGAAGCGTGGGCCCAACCAAAAACCACCAGGGTGCTGCAGAACGAGTATCTGGATGAGGAGGATCTTGGTTACCTCTTGCTGGGATATCCGAACCGACCAGAGCGCTGGACAAGAGTGATTCACGCGTTGAGGAAGCTCGGTGGCGTCAAGCTAAGGAAAGATGGATGAGCTCGGCCTAAGTCCGCGTGTTAACCAGGGCATGTCGCAGAATCCAAACAAAGACGTAATCTTCCCTCTGACAAGTTCCTTTCTCCTCATTCACAACCGGCATCCCGGAAAACGAGCCGAACTCAAAATATAACCGGCTTGATGTCAATCAAGTGAGATGACCCCCGAGTTTCTAGGAGGTTGCTATGAATAAGCTCGTGAGGAGTAAGGTATTGTAGGTGTCTTGCGTCTCAACCTTGGGACCAACCCTGAGAGACGGTCAAGTGTGTTCAGTAAGGAGTTCATATGAATTTGACGGGGGCGGTTGGTGGGCATAAAATCTGTCCAGATGGAGTGAGGAGTTCCAAAGGCGTGAAGGGACGGATGTTGAGGTTCTTTGGTGGAGTGCCTATGAGTCGTTGGTTTCGTCATCAAGGAGGAGGGTATCATGAGGAGGAAAGCCGCTGTCCGGAGGGTGAGGGGCTCCGACGGGGGATTGTCGGTGCGTGTCGAGTCTTGGCCTCCGGGATTGATAGATGAGTATTTGCAGATGAGGGAGCGAGAGCGGAAGAGGCATTTTGCCAGCACGGGAGATGTGGCTGAGTGGTTAGGGGTGAGCCCGAGCACGGTGCGGAACTGGTGTGAGGCGGGCTGGCTGCCGCACGTTCGCATTGGTGAACGGTGATGGATTGACGTGCGTTTCCTCAAGAAGCGGGCACACAATAGGGGGAGTTGAGAGCTTCCAGACGAATACATCAGCCACGGGCGGCGTGGTAGCAACCGGCATTCGGTACTCACCGGGTGGCGTTGGAGTGCCTGGCCATCGGGGAGGTGATGCTGACACTCTCTGACGGGGTGGGATCGGGATTCCTCAGGGGCATCGATTGAATCAGGGTTCGATGAGGGAAGAGAAGAGATCCCTTGGCCCTCCCGGTGACGCTGCGGTGAGGAGGGTGTTTCTCCCCGTTTGCTTTTACTGATTGATGCATTGTGAGGCGAGAAGGTGCGGCAGACGATTGGTCATGAGGTGGGGCGTGGGGTGAGCATCGGGCATCGTTTTCCCAGCCAATATCCGCCGGGATCTCTATCGGTGATGGTCACCGGGTATGTCACCGTCAGCGGCAACATTAATGATCCGGCGTGGACCCATATTCCGCCCACCTACGATATGACGGATGAAGGACAAATTCAGGTGAGGTGAAGAGTCATGAGGCAACAACCGTATATCCCGGTGGTCTACGTGGCAGTCAGCTTTGTTCTTTTGCGATAATCTGTGGGTGAGCGTATTTCCCTTTTTGTTCGGGTGGGAGGGATTCGCGGATCAACTTATACACAACCGCCCGCAAGCGGGGCTGATTTCGTCATTTTCCAAGGCGAGCCCATCGAGGTCGAACTGGAGATTTTCAACGAGGGTTCTCAAGAGGCGGTGGTGGTGACTGGGGGAAGAAAGCCTCGGGATGTCTTTCAGATGGTGGTTGTGGAAGCGCCGGTGCCTAAGATGTCGTCCCGACTGAGCCTGGACATTTCTCCCTCGGTCAAATTGAAGCTCATTGGGGCGGAGAAAACGGCTCGGTGGTCGGAGCGAATGGTCTCGCCTCCCCACTCGGGGCTCAAGTTCAAGGCAATCGTTAGGAGTGAATCGGAACACCTATGGCCAGGCATCTATAAGTTGAAATTCTATTCACTGCTAAAGAGTGCTTCGGGAAAGGAAATCCTGGCAAACAACAATACATTTGCCTTTGAGATCAGGTCAATTGAGACAATCGAAAATAGATTGGAAGTGCTCGGAAGGCAAGCAATGCGCCTCTTTGCGAGAGGGGAATATCAAGAAGCGGAGAAGAAACTGAATGAACTGCTCCTGTTGTATCCGAACAGTTCAGGCAGTTACACAATGAAGGGTCACATAGCTCTGGCCCTGGGGAGGAAGGGTGAAGCAATTAAGGCCTATAGAAAAGCCATCGATTTACTTCAGTCAAAAATGGATACCTTGTACTTGTCTCGCGCCAGCCGTGTAGCCGTCGAACATAGCATTGGTCTTCTCGTGGCGACGTTGCGTGCGCTTCAGCAGAATCGATGATCGAGGAATGTCGGGAACGGTCATCGGAGGCTCACCGGTCAATGAGAGCGCGCCGACTCCCAGAGACACCTGGGCGATGAACAGCGTTTTCGTTGTACCGTGGATCTTGCATCAACACGCTCGGCGAACTTCTTCGATAGGATTTCTCTCTTCCGAACCCGGTTCATTGACAGCCGGGGAACGATGGGAAATATTTACTATGTCGTCCAGTGCACGTCGTTAGATGGCTCTGGGCGGTGGTTTCTCATCCATGCGAGGAGAGGATTTGATGATGGTGAAGCTGGAACTTACCGAACCGGAGCGGGCATTGCTCCTGGAAGTGCTGAGAGATCGGTTAGGAACGGTTCGCGAGGAGATCTATCATTCCACGACGTTCGAGTTCACCGAGCAGTTGAAGGAGAAGGAAAAGACATTGAAGCAATTGATCGATAAGGTGGAAAAGACTGCTCAGTCGGAAGGCGGTTGATATCGATCCGTCAAAAGTTGACAACACAACGAACCGCGGCGAGCACCTTCCAGTAACCCATCGGGAGGCATCCAACGACAGTCAACATAATATGTTCGATTCGCCTCGTCGCGTGGGCGACCCCGCACAGCCGGCTCTCCGGCCAGAATGTGCGCTCGGTAGAGGCTTAAGTGGAGCACATAGTGTTCTCGTTCCTGCCAACCCTCGCTGATGAATTCCACGTCGCCCAATCGAACGCCGATCTTCTCTCGTCCCAGACGAAGGACGGCTTGCTCGGGCGCCTCATCGGGCATGAGCGTGGTCGCCGGCAACCCCCAGATGCCGGGAAGCTCTTCGCCCGGCTCGTCGGGGCGTTGAACGGCCAGGACTTCGTCCGACGGTCCTTCTCGATAGATGGCGACGGCAACGGCATGTTTAACTGGTTTGCCGGGCATTGAGTCGTTTCCCCATCAGATAGGCATCGACACCATCAGCATAGTACCGATGCAAAACGCGGAGCACCGTGTACCCGTGTTTTGCATAAAATGAGTGAGCCGGACGATTATCGACCGCCGTTTCCAGGATGACCCATTGAGCTCCTCGTTCTCGTAACCACTGTTCGGCCCGTTCGAGGAGCTTTCCTCCCCAGCCCTGACGGCGATACTCGGGCAATACGTCGATGGTGATGATATGGCCAATCATTCGCTGGCGCGCACCTCTTCCCATCCGCTCCAGTTGAGCGGTGATGAACCCGACGATAACTCCCTCATCTGTTTGCGCCACCCAGGTTCGGGATCGAGGACGCTCAATATAATCCCGAAGTTCGGCCAGACTATAGGAGATACCTGGAGGAAAGCAAATGCGGTCGATGCGATGCAAGGTGGGCAAATCATCGGGTGCGTATGGTCTGATCGTCATGGGCCAGGCCATCTTACCGTGAGACGGCAGTCGGCGTTCCGCCCCCTCGTTTCAGCCAGTACCACTGAAAAGCAGCAATGACCAATGCATGATCGATGCGCCCCTCGGCGATGAGGCGAGGAATGTCCTCGAGTGGCGCTTCCCAGGTTCGGATCTCCTCTCCGGGATCGGGAGATGGGCGATGCGTTCGGCGCGCGCTTCGCCCCAGGAACGTGTGACAGGCGTTGGTCAGGAAAGCGGGATTCGGGCGAACCATGCCGAGCCAGATGAATTCGTCGGCCGTGTAGCCCGTCTCTTCGAGCAATTCTCGAGCCGCGGCGTCCCGTGGCGATTCTCCGGGATCGACGGCGCCCCCGGGGATTTCCCACGTCATCCGGCGCGTCCCGTGGCGGAACTGTTCGATTAACACGACGTGCTCATCCTCGGTGAGCGCGATGATGTTCACCCAATCGGGGGCATCGAGAATATAGCACTCCATCGGGGGATGCCCGTCGCGTTGGCTCGTTCGAGCCTCAAGAGTGAATATGGTCGTTTCCGCGATCTTTCGACTGGCGATGATCTTCCACTCTCCGTCCATGGGTTCAATTATACCCGATGCCTTTCATTCGTGAACCGTGGATCGACATTCTTCGCTTCATGCGAACATGGTGCGACGATCCAACCCGAGTTTTTGTTGCTCGCCGTGGAGGCTGTTGATAAAATGGCGTCGGCTGATGACTGAATGGAAGCGCATTTCACCGGGCGATCAGTGAAGGGGGATGGATTCAGGAAGTGTCGATCATCGGTCGCACAACGGGTTCTCGATCGCTCATCATGGCTGGCGATGGATGGGCGAGCCTCCTCTCATTCACGGCGCCCGGGCGACGAATGACACACACCCTGGGAAGGAGGAGCCTGCTATGATCGACTCAATGAAACGGATGACGGAGAAGCGATCTTCGTGGCTCATCGTAGCCGCCTTAGCCATGGGCCTCTCACTGGTGCTGAGCGGTCAGGTCGTTGGACGACAACCGCCCGCCAGCGGATTGGTCACCTCTATTCGATCGGGAGAACGGGGAGATCCTGGTCCGGCTCCTGAACGCCATGCGCGCAGAAGCCGCCGACGGTTGAGGTCTGGAGCTGCGGCACTCACGCTCGATAATCTCGATCCGGCGCTTCTGGCGGGGATGAAGGCGCGGGCGATTGGTCCCGCAGCGATGAGCGGACGCGTCACGGCCATCGATGCCGTCGCCTCCAATCCCAACATCATCTACGTGGGGGCAGCGAGCGGCGGCGTCTGGAAGTCCACTGATGGTGGCATCACCTGGAAGCCGATCTTCGATGACCAGCCGGTCGCCTCGATCGGGGCCATCGCCATCTTCCAGAATAATCCAGACATCGTGTGGGTCGGCACCGGGGAAGGGAATCCGCGGAACAGCGCTTCGGTGGGCAATGGCGTGTATAAATCGATAGACGGTGGACGAACCTGGGTGCATCTCGGCCTGGATAAGACCGAACGGATCCATCGCATCGTTCTCCATCCGACGGATCCCCAGATCGCCTATGTCGCCGCACTGGGGACCGCATGGGGGGAGAATGCCGAGCGCGGCGTGTTCAAAACTGAAGACGGAGGACGGACGTGGAAGAAGATTCTCTACGTCGATGAGCGAACCGGAGCGACCGATCTGGTCATGGACCCGTCCAATCCCAATAAGCTGCTGGCCGCGATGTGGGATTATCGTCGCTGGCCCTGGTTCTTCCGTTCGGGTGGACCGGGCTCCGGCCTCTATCTCACCTACGATGGTGGAGAGCACTGGAAACGGCTCACCGAAAAGGAAGGGTTGCCCGCCGGGGAGCTCGGGCGCATTGGATTGGCCATTGCTCCATCCGATCCCCGCATCATCTATGCCTTGGTGGAAGCGAAAAAGAACGTCCTCCTGCGCTCGGACGATGGCGGCGAGACGTGGAGAGTAGTTGGCCGAGGTCGGCGCGTGGGCAATCGCCCGTTTTATTTCTCGGAGATCCGCGTCGATCCTGAGAATCCCAATCGGGTCTACAGCCTGTGGTCGCAGATGAGCGTCTCTGACGATGGGGGGAAGACGTTTCGCATTCTCGTTCCATTCCGGCACATTCACCCCGATCACCATGCATTATGGATCAATCCGCTGGACGGGCGTCTCCTCATCGACGGCAACGATGGAGGCGTCGCCATCAGCAGAGATCGAGGGAGAAGCTGGCGGTTCGTCGCCAATCTCCCCGTTGGGCAGTTCTACCACATTCGCGTGGATAATGCCGTGCCCTATCACGTCTATGGCGGCATGCAGGACAACGGATCGTGGAAAGGCCCGAGCCAGGTGTGGGAGAGCGGAGGCATTCGGAATCACCATTGGCACGAAGTCGATTTTGGCGATGGATTTGATACCGTACCCGATCCTCGCGATCCCACGCGCGGTTACGCGATGAGCCAGGAAGGGTATCTCGTCCGGTGGGATCTGCGCACCGGCGAGCGGAAGGACATCCGGCCGGCTCCACCGGAGGGCGTCCAACTGCGGTTCAATTGGAATGCCGCCTTGGCCATCGATCCCTTCGATCCCGATACGATCTACTTCGGCAGTCAATTTGTCCATCGATCGACCGATCGCGGCGAGACCTGGGAGATCATCAGTCCCGATTTGACGACCAATAACCCCGAATGGCAGAAGCAGGCCGAGAGCGGCGGTCTGACGCCGGACGTGACTGGGGCGGAGAACTATACGACCATCGTGGCCATCGCCCCCAGTCCCGTGAAGCGCGGCGTCATTTGGGTGGGGACGGACGATGGACGCCTGCACGTGACCCGCGATGGCGGTCGCTCATGGACGAGCGTAGAGAAGAACGTCCCTGGCGTTCCCCCCAACACCTGGGTGCCGCATATTGAACCCTCACGATTCGACGCCGGGACGGCGTTCGTCGTCTTCGACGATCATCGTCGAGCCAACTGGACGTCATATGTTTACAAAACGACAGACTATGGTCGAACCTGGCAGAGCCTGGCCACCGGTGATATCTGGGGGTATGCGCTGGTCATCGTTCAGGATCCGGTGAATCCCGATCTCCTCTTCCTCGGCACAGAGTTCGGGCTCTATGTCTCTTTCAATGGAGGTCGCCGCTGGATGCGCTGGAAGCATGGAGTGCCGACCGTCTCCGTCATGGATATGGTCATTCATCCGCGGGAACACGATCTCATCCTGGGGACCCATGGCCGGTCAGCGTTCATCCTGGACGATATCCGACCTCTGGCCGAGCTGTCCGACGAGGTGTTGTCCGAGCCGCTCCACCTGTTCACCATACCCGATGCCCAGCAGTATCGCGTGGCTCAACCCGCCGGCTCCCGCTTTCCCGGGCAAGCCGATTTTCGAGGAGAGAATCGGCCCTATGGGGCGCTCATTACGTACTGGCTGAACATGCCCGGATTGCCTCGTCCAGAAGAGAAAGAACCACTGTCGAGAGCGAGCCAGAGCGAACCGGCGGAGCCAGGAGAGAAGGAAGCGAAGAAGAAAGAGCCGCAAGTGGAGATCAAGATCACCGATTCCAGTGGAAAGGTCATCCGCACCTTCAAAGGACCGGCCAAGCTGGGTCTCAATCGCGCCGTCTGGGATTTGCGTCGCGATAAGTTCAAAGAACCGCCGCGCCCGGAACCGACGGGCTTCTTCCGACCGCGAGGTCCGGAAGTCCCTCCTGGCGTTTACGGCGTGACGATCACATTCAAAGATCATGAGGTCAGTGGAAAGGTGCGCGTGCTGCCCGATCCGCGATTCGATATTGCGCCCGAGGATCGTCGAGCCAATTATCAGGCGTTGCTGAGGGCGGGTCATCTTCAGGAACTCGTGGCCACGGCCGTCGAGCGAATCCAGCAGACGCGCGCCGATGTGAAGGCCGTCCTCACCAAGCTCAAGGACAGGGAAGAGGGGGAAAGGAAGAGCGCTGATGGGAGGAGCCCGGTTGAGGATCTGAAGAAGGCGGCCGAGGACCTGCAGCAGAAACTCAAGGCCCTGGAGAAGCGATTCTGGCAACCGCCGGACACCAAAGGCATCGTGGCCGAGACCGACGTGTTATCTCGGTTGCGCTATGTCCAGCGCGCTATTGCGTCGCACTGGAATCGACCGACGCCGGCCCAGCAGGCTTATTTGAGCAGGGTAGAGGCGCAGCTTCGAAATGTGCTGCGCGACTTCAATCGTTTCTTCGAGCAAGAGGTGGCGGCATTTCGTCGGAAGGTCCGGAAAGCCAATATTGAATTACTGCCCAAAGCCGAGCCGCTCACATTGCAGTAGAGAGCACGTGAGATCCGTGGAATCCCTCGTGAGGTGAGCCCGCAGGGATCCACTATGAAGACGGCGGGCGGTGGCGGTGAGAGTCCAGAGTTGGGCTTCATGCGCCACCGTCGCGCGGACCTTCCTCGGGCAATTGTGCCGAGTTCGACAGACGGTGTACGGCACCGCCGGTGCATTCAAGTGCGCCTTCCGCGGACAGTAGTGCCGAGTTTCCTGGTGAGGAGGTTCACCCTGCATGTGCTTATGAGATGTCCGTTGTGGGTGATATTTTGAAGTATCGTGACTCAACCAGCGTCCGATAACGAGGAGTGCTTTGGGAGATCAGAAGACGAGTGGGGTGTCAAGGTGTGATAGTATACAATAGTGCTGCCAGAGCGAGACGCTCTGAGTAAGAATGTTAGGATCATGAGGAGGGAGTGATGATGAAAATTTCACGGAAACAACTTTCGAGATCGGCTATCATGATTCTGGTTTTCCTCTGGTCAGTCACTCTGAGTCCATCGGCGGGCTTCGTTTCTGGAGCTCGCGAGTTCACGTCTGCGGCTCAGTTGCCGAGGACGCTATCATTCCCAGCGGCCGCCCTGTCGCATAATCCGAGCAACGATATTATCAAGGATGATACTAACGGGCTGCGCTGGCAGTTCAATTTTCGTGAAAGTGCGGGGCTATTGGTGAGGAGGCCCTACGACTATGCGGGTGGGGATGTGACATTTCGCATCTTCTTCCAGACCACGACTCCGGCCACTGGGCTCGTCCAATTCTTCATTCGCCCCCGATCGCTCGACCCTGGCGATGGGTTGTTCGATGCCGCATCGATCACATCGGGCCCGGTGATCGTGACGGGGACCTCTGGATTTGGTACGATGTACGAGCAGACCATCATTATTCCGGCGAACAGGCTGACCAAGGATTGGTGGTTCATCACCATCCAACGTCAAGGGTCGATGTCCACTTATTCTGATGATGTCGTGGTCTTCGGTGTGGCGCTCGAGTATCTGGCGCTCTGAGCGGCGGTGATCATAACACCATGATGAAGACATCGGATGGATGATCGGCGAGGTGGGAGAGTAAAGTGGACTCCAATGTCAAGACAAAACATGGGCTTGTTTAAGGTGGAACCCGGCGGGCGTGTCCAAAGCCTCTCAGACCTCAGTCCGAGCGCCGAGACCTGACTGTCGGATGTGATCATCATCAACATCATCATCAATCGGGAGGGCAGTGGTTCAGCGCCTGATGGAGCCGCTCGTGATTGTAGAGCGGGAAATACTGATCCAGTCCCTGCCACACGGCCAGCACGCTCTCGCACTCGTGCAGAGAGACTTCTTCGCATTTGACCGCCCGCCACCGCCGTTCCACAAAGATGTTATCAAACACGCTGCCCAACCGTCCGTACTGGTGCGGACCCCAGCCGCTTCCGGCTGACCCGGGAAGGCACCACTGGTAAATTGGACCCCCGATCGCTGTTCAAGATTTTGGGCCGGGCCGGCGCCAGTGCCTGATCCATCGCCCAGAGGCAAAAGCTCACTTCCAAACTGTTGGACAACTCCCAGCCGACCACGTAGCGGCTATACCAGTCCGGAATTGCCACCAGATAGATGAACTCTGCTGGCCATCGGATATACGTGATATCCGCCCCCACACCTGTCGCGGTCAATCGACAACCAGCCCGCGCAGCAGGTATGGATAGATCCGAGGCTCGGCGCCACCCTGACCCAGCCGGAGCTTCGGATAGATGGCTTCAGTTCTCATCATGCGGATCAAGCGCCCGACCCGCCTTCGATTCATTTCATATCCCTGCCGCTGTAGCCAAGCCGTCATCCGACGACTGCCATAAAACGGCGTCCGCATGTATTGTTCGCCGATCAATGACATCAGCCTCAAATTCCATTCGCTTTCCTGGACAGGTTAGTAGGAGAAGCCCGAGCCAAGCCCAGCAGTTCACACTGTCGTGTCACACTCAACTGGTCATGGTCCAGCTCCACCAGCGCTCGCTTCTGCTCAACCGTCCCGTCCAGCTTTTTTCACCAATTCTAATTCCATCCGCGCCCACCCCTCTGAAAACACCTGCGGCAATGCTTCTAACACCTGTTGCTTCCACCGCTGGATCTGATGAGGATAGACCCCATACTCGGACGCTCACTCATAGATCGTTTTATGATCTTTGATGGCTTCCACGGCCACCCTCGCTGAAGGCGGGCGATGAAACTGATCTCTGAACGCTGAGGCGGATTGCCGAGCTCACTGAGAAGCATTTCCAGATTTACTTTCGTCTGTCCCCATTTGGAAGATCCTCCGGGGACTGGACAGTCTTCCGTGCCTCTGCTACGATGTTATTAAACTGATTAATTAATTGATTCAAACCTTCTGTGAAGGGGGAGAGCATGAAGAAAGAAAGAAATCCTATAACGAGAGTCATTCCCGCCCTGACGGCCCGAACCCAGTTTGGCCAGATCATGCGCCGCGCCTGCGAGCGGGGCGAGCGGTTCATTGTCGATAAGCGCGGGGAACCCCAGGTGGTCATTCTCTCCTTCGAGGATTATCTGCACAACGTGGTGAAGCAACCGGAGAGTTTGGCCCGGCTTCAGCGCAGCGCCAAACGGAGGGGTCTCGACACCATGAAAATGACGGAGATCGACCGCGAGGTCCGCCGCATTCGCAAGGAGCTTGCCCGTGGCCACTGAACCTCGGCTGAGGGTGGTTCTGGATACCAGTATCATCGTCTCCGCCACGATCCAGCCGCTGGGCATCCCGGCGGCGATCGTCTCAGCGGGCTTGGACCGAAAGTTCCTGATCTGTTATTCGGATCCCATTGTTGAGGAATATCGAGAGGTGCTCCTGCGGGGAAAGTTTCGGTTCCCTCGGAAGGCCGTGGACGCGTTCATCGCGGATATAAAGCAGCGCGGGGCAAAATTTACGCCCCAGCGCCAGCTCTCCCTGTGCCCTGATCCTGATGACAATAAATTTCTGGAATGCGCTGAGGTAGCTGATGCTCACTACTTAGTCACAGGGAACCGGCGTCATTTTCCGCCGAGTCACAAAGCGACCAGGGTCGTGACGCCCCGCCAGTTCATCACTATTCTCTTGAGCCTGGGGATGATCTAAGTTGGGCAGAAGCCCTGGAGGTTGCTCACCCGGCCCTCTTGTTTGCGGCATGTGGCTCGCCTTCGTTCTCTCTTACAAAGAGAAGCCCACTCACATGGCCGACCTGCCTTCTGTCGCTGATCTCCTGGAAGCAACACATTGAGATATCTTCATCCGATATTGAGCTGAGCATCTCCGAACAATGTCTGGATGATCGCATTCCAAGACACCCTGGGATGTGAAGTCGCTGCCTGGGGGACCGCCCGCAATGAGCAGAGGACCATAGTTAGCTGGTGCTTCCGCGCCCTCGCATGTATTCAGCTCGAACAGCCTATCCCAACTTATCGGAATCGCCTTGATGGAGTACTGGCTACCCATGGCTTCGTGGGACATACCGAACGGATGAAAAGACTGAGCCTGTTAGTTGGAATTGGCCGATCATACCCAATTACAGGTGTAATGGAATCTTGCATAGTATTGATCCTTTCGACTATCATGTCGGTATGAGTATATCACAAATATTTGTACCAACTGGAGGATCCGCCTCTGGAAGCCGAAGTGGTTTGAAGAGAGGGTGGGAGACGCAGAGCCTCTCTATAAGTAAGACTGGTCCCCAGGCCGGATCTTCCTCTGGGGTTAGCCCCCCAGGCTTCAGGGAAGTCTCCTTCTCAGAGAGCAAGACCAGTCCCAAGGCCGAGTCTTCGAGTCTCTGAATGAGGGACAGTTCGCGGGGTGGGAGACGACAGTGTCTCTGTCTCCCACCCTTGTTTTGTTGGCACATTGCGTCCGATAAGGAATCTTATGAAATACCCAGAGCCATACCCAACCCCTGCATCAAGCAACACACCAAACCATCCACGAAACCACACCTGATTAATTGATCAGTTCGAGCTTGACACAGGCATCGGAGGTGCTGAAGCACTAGTTGACCGTGGCCCGTCGCTCATTGCGGGTGGTCTTCCAGGCGGCGACTTCGTGCTCCGGAGCACGGTGTACATGTCATCTAAAATGCGCTTCATCACCCGAGCTGATACAGCATCAAATAGACCACCACGCCGGTAACGGACACATAGAGCCACAGAGGGAGCGTCCATCGAGCGATCGCCTTGTGACGTTCAAATCGGTGACGGAGGGCACGGCTCAATGTCACGAGAACAAGAGGTACGATGATGGCGGCGAGAACTGTATGTGAGCCGAGGATGGCAAAATAGACCGGTCGGAGCCAGCCCTGTCCCATGAACCTCGTCGAGCCATGGTGATAGTGGTAGACCAGATACGAGATCAGAAAGAGCGTCGAGACGCCAAAAGCGCCCAGCATGCAGAGCCGATGTGCTGATCGGCGGCCCCGACGGATGAGCAGATATCCCGTGATGAGGAGGATCGCACTCGTTCCGTTGAGGATGGCATTCAACGTAGGAAGCATATTTATGGTGAGCATAACGAGAACCATCTCCACCTGGCGCTACCGCCTCTGCGATCTTTCATTTCCAGATAAAGAGAACGACCAGGAGATAGACCCATAGAACGGCCATGAAGTGCCAATAGAGCGAGATGAGCTCAACGGACCGTTCTCTCCCGCGAAAGTCAAATCCTGATTGCTTCGTCGAATTCGCGCGGACGAACGTCGAGATGGCGATTGGTGATCCTGCTGACTGCCACGTTCTGACTGTCACCCATAACAGAGCGATTAAGCCCCCCAAGAGGTGAACACCATGCGCCGCCGAGAGCAGGTAGAAGAACATACTGTGCGGATTGGAGGTCAAGTAGAGTCCACGTGCCGATAGTTGAAACCATGCCGTCACCTGCCCGCTGAGAAAAAAGAAGCCCAACAGAGTCGTCAGCGTCAGCCACCGATTGAATCGACGCCGTTGCCGCCGCTTCAGTGATCGACGAGAGACCTCCAACGTCACGCTACTGGTGACCAAGACGAGGGTATTCATCCACAAAATCGGAAGCATGAGCGTCGAGGGCCAGTTATTCATGCTTCTCTGACGGGCCAAATAGATGATGCTGAAGGCCACAAAGAATACACCAATAGCCACCAGAGCGACGCCCATACCCAGTCGATAGACGTCATCGGCGCGAGGATGGAAATCCTGTCCGCCGCTCCCGTGGGAGTGGGAGCCACCGTTACCATTGTTGTTCCCTGGACCCAATGGAAGACGGTGGGATGGCGCTCGGCGCTCGACCGTCCTGGTCGACGGTCGGCCTTTAGACGGAGCGATGATCATGGCAATCTACGACGTCCTCCCCCAATCTCACGCGCTCACAACACTTATCAACAAACCGAACCCGCTGGCGACGCCTGGAGTTCTTCCGATTCCCTGCCCCATCTTCTCCGTTCGACATCCTGGAACTCCGGACGCTAATCTTCTTTCACCAGGACGGACAGCGGCCAGGATACCCATTGCCTGGAGTCAGAGTGTGACCTCACTTTGACTTCGATCTGCTCCCCGGTCCCCTGTGACGTCGGTGCATTCAACAACATCAGGCCAAAGAGCAGAGGAAGGTAAAAGACAGACGCCAACAGAAGCTGTCGAGCCTGCCACTTGGTTCGCCTCAGGGCCGTTCGGATGCCCGCATAAAGGAAGAAGGCACCGAGAGCCACTGCCCCGTAGAGGTAGAGATGACCCGACAATCCAGAGATCGTGGGAAGAGCGCTCGCGACGACCAGCATGAACGTGCAGATGACGATGTGTTGTCCGGTCAGCTTGCCGTCCGCCTCCACGGCGGGGAGCATGCGAATCCCCGCCCGCGTGTAGTCTTCTCGATAGAGAATGCCAATGGCCAGAAAATGAGGAAACTGCCAGAAAAAGAGAATGGCGAAGAGAATCCAGGCTTCCACGCCCAATTCTCCTCGGGCAGCCGCCCAACCGAGGAGGGGCGGCGTCGCACCGGGCAGCGCTCCGAGGAACGTACAGAGAGGGGTCCGGCGCTTCAGAGGCGTATACACGAACAGATAACTGGCCAAGGTAAATAACGCGATCAGCCCGCTGAGGACGTTGATCTCAACGGCGATGAAGACGAGCGCCGCTGTCGATAGGATGACGCCGAACCATGCCGCTTTTCGAGGCTCGAGTGTCCCCATAGGAAGCGGACGCCGCTCGGTCCGTCGCATGAGCGCATCAACATCGCGTTCCAGATACTGATTGAGTGCGAAAATCCCTCCAGCTAGGGTGCTGACGCCGATCAACGTGGCGATCATTCGCCACCACTCGGGTTCTCCCCGGGATGCCAGCCAGAAAGCGGCCAGAGCGACCATGACGATGAGGACGGAGATCCGCGGCTTGGTCAATTCGACGTACGCGCGAAATCGCGTCCAGCCATCGATCGATGCGCTCGCCTTCGCTGGCACCGGACGATGAGCCGCCATCACCGATGGAGCATGAGAAGTCCTTTGCCGGCTCCAGTTCATGGTGTCGCTCCCTGGGGCGTTGAACGGGTATCAGCCATGGCGCCAGTGAGTGAGAGAAAGCGATACATCCGCAGCGTGAGCACCACCATGACGGCGAGAACGGCCGCGCCTACAGTGACGTGGATGATGGTCGACCAGATCATGGAGGGCAGTGGTTGTGGTGCCGTCATCGACGCCAGCCGAGTGAGATAGGCAGCGATACCCGAGGCGAGTTGAATGAGCATCAACCAAATCGCCCATCGCGCTGGCCGGGTGAGATAGATGGCGAAATCTCCGGCCGTCGACGAGGCTGCCGCCTGAGCTGCTGTTCGTAAAGAAGAAAAGAGGGCCCAGCCAATGAGCACTGTGACCACGACGGCTCCGATGACATGAGGGAGAATACCGAGGCCACCGTGTCGAAAGGCAGCGCCCAGGATGAGTTGAACAAAGAGTGACAGCGTCGCTACCACCGACGCATATAATGCCGTTGGTGCGGTGGCGAGACGATGAGTCTTCAACTCCTCTGCCTTGAACCAAGCGGGTGAGGTGAAAACGACCAGGCTCACCACCAGGCCGAGAAAGAGTTGGGCCAGCAGCGCATGGATAATAGCCGTAGTCAACCGGTATTCGACGAGCAGGACCCGAACCCCTCCCATCACCCCCTGTAGGATGACCAGAGCCAGGCCAACTCCTCCAATCAGGCGAACCCACCGGCGCGATTCCTGACGCCAGAGCCAAATCACCAGAACGATCATGAGCACACCGACAATCGCTCCAATGACGCGATGGGTGTACTCATAAATCGCGCCGCCTTGTAAATGAGCCCAGGGGATTAACTGACCGAAGGCCAGAGGCCAGTCAGGCACGGAATCTCCAGCCTCATGACTGGTCACATCCGCTCCAATAAGAATCAAAAGGAACGTCGCCACCGTCGTGGCGATGGCGAGCCGGTGTAAGCGTGAATATCGACGGATGATCGACTCCATCGGCGATCCTCCCTCCCCAGTGTGACTGGCACTCGTGGTGCGATTCTCTTCTCCCATTGCTCCCGTGGAGCGGCCCATACCCGGAATCGGACGGAACCCTGTTCAATCACCCCTCATTGATCCAACTGGTCAATACATCCTTCACGGCTATGAGTTCGGTGTTCGACTTTCGAGATTATCCGTCCCTCGCTCCACTAACGGCGCATTATATCGATAGAGGCTCGGCCTTGTCAATCACTCTCCCCGCAGGCCGACCGCATCCGAGTGCCCGTTCAGAACCAGGCATAATGGAAACCAGATCCTCAAACACACGTTCTCATATCGCGGTCTCATAGGCGCTCTACGAGTATGACAACGCGAGCCTCTTCCGCCACACGGTGGCACCTCGGTCGCTGCGCACTGCCCTTCCTGGCCGTCTCGCCGCAGAGCGCCCGTGTGCAGTCACCCATACCTCGCTCCCTTTCGATGGGCAGATGCATGCTCCGGAGTCGGGCGACCGGCGCACCCTGAGCCGTTGATCACCGGCCGGGAGCCTTCCGTTATGCGCTTCGGTCCTCTTCCAGGTGGGCTCGGAGCATCCAGGCCATTTTCTCGTGAATTTCCATGAGCCCAGTGAGAAAATCATTCGTCCCCATATCATGGTACTGTTTTTCACAGGTCTCCAGATCCTCTCTGAGGTGACGAATGATCGTCTCTTGATCGGCCAGCAGATCAGCCAGCATCTCCTGAGCTCCAGGATGTGATCCCGGATGTTCTTTCAATCGGGTTCCCTCAGTGAATTCCTGCAATGTTCCCCATGCCCGGCCATCCAGGCTACGAACGCGCTCGGCGACATCATCGACGATCTGCTCCAGTTGCCGGTATTGCTCTTCGAAGAAACTGTGAAGTTGACTGAAACGCGGTCCAACGACGTTCCAATGGGCATTTCGCGTCTTGGTGTACAGCACATATTCATCGGCCAACAGCGTGTTCAATATCTGAATCACTCCCCGCCGTTGTTCATCAGTTAATCCAATGTTTGCTGCCATTTCTGACCTCCTTTTCGATTTAAATAAAAACAAGAATTACTATTGATTACCAAAGAAAAAAATACCCTGGACTACTGCCGGCACGACCGGCAGTAACCGACGAATTCTATCCGGCATTCGAGCACTTGAAATCCCTTCGGAATCTTCATCTGCATGACCTTTGCCGAGTCCTCATCGGGTTGAACGTCCCATATCTTCCCGCATTTCAAGCAGCGAGTGTGATAGTGATGATCTGTTCGAATGTCGTATCGAGCGGAGTCACTTCCATAGGTGAGCTTCGATGCCACTCCACACTGGACGAGAGCTTCGAGGTTCTTATATACGGTGGCTAAGCTGATGCGAGGGAGTCGCTTTTTCACCACTAAAAAGACCTCTTCCGCCGTGGGATGGTGCTCAATCTGAGCAAGAGCTTTGTAGACAGCCATCCGCTGGCGCGTCAGATGGAATCCCCTCGCCTGGAGTTTCTCTCTCAACGCGCCCTCGCTCCCACTTCCTCTTGATCTCGGTGTCTTTCTCATGTGAAGGAAATAAAGTATAACCGGGTCACTGGAAAAAATCAATAGGAATTATTGATTTTGATTTTTTTGATTGAGTTGAAATGAACCAATGGGCGATCGCGCTTCCGGAGCGAGGGCGTCAATTGGCACATCGCCGTCCCCAGTGAGGGATAGACAATGACATTGGCGAGGTCATCCATCTGGTCAGCGCGTCGCTCCGGCCACCAGTGGTGCTGGTGCACTCGAACGCTCAAAGGAACTGGAGTTCATCCCAGGTGAAAACTCATGCCACCAGAAAAGAAGCGTCCAGTGGCTCCATTGGGATGATGGAATCCCGGGAGGGGCTCCCTCTACCTACAGGTGCCCTGCATCCGGTGCCGGCACGAGCAAGCATTCCTGATCCATGTTGACGTGAGTTCCCCTCACCCGGCGAAGCTCCATGAACCCGGATGGAATTGAGAGGTGAACGGGCCTCTGAGCTATCCTGGAGTGTCCCCCCTCTAGCGTTTCAACGAACGAATGGCGCGTCGGAGCTTCTCCCTGACTTTGATCATCTCCCGCTCGTCTTTATAACGCTGACGAGGCCAGAAGAAGCCCCTCAGACCGTCTTTTCGCCGCCGCGGAACAATATGAATGTGAAGGTGAGGGACGCTCTGGCTGACGCGATTGTTGATGGCGACAAACGAACCCTGAGCCCCGAGACCAACCTCCAGAGCCTGGCAATCAACTGGGCGTTGGCGAAAAGGGGTCCGACCAACGTTGGGGGGAGATCAATCAGCGTTTCATAATGTTCTTTGGGAATCAAAAGGGTGTGGCCGGGGAACAAGGGGCGGTGGTCCAGGAAGGCGAGTGAGACTCGGTCTTCGAAGATAGTGTAACTGGTGTCTTGGCTACGGGTGATGAGGCAGAATGTACAGGGTTCATCTGACCTCGTTGCTGGCATAGTTCCTAATGTTATCAGACGCAGGTTGATCTCGCCACCCCCACTTCAGGTGAACTTCATTCTCTATCGCGATCACGGATACCGGCCTCGCCCGGGCCTCATTCCTTCGGCCCAACGATGTCGAAGCGGCGATGGGTCAAACAGGGCATGCGTTGACGGATCTGCCGAAGGTGATCCATCTCCAATGTGGCTTCCACGATTCCCTCTTCATCCTCGGCCGCTGCGATCACCCTCCCCCAGGGATCGACGATCATGCTGTGTCCATAACTACTGCGCGACGAGGTATGTTGGCCGGTTTGCGCCGGGGCTAACACAAACGCCTGGTTCTCAATCGCTCGAGAGCGCAAGAGAATTTCCCAATGCGCCTGCCCCGTGGGCACGGTGAACGCGGAGGGGACCGTCAGTATCTCTGCCCCTGCCAAGGCCAGCGCTCGATAGAGCTCGGGGAAACGGAGGTCATAGCATATGCTCAGTCCCACGGTCACTCCATCAACTCGAGCCAGCGCGAGATCGGTGCCCCTTTTCACGAATCGCGATTCGCTCAGGACGCGACCATCGGGGAGCACAGCATCGAACAGGTGAAGCTTGCGGTAGATGGCGAGAATGTCTCCTTCCGGTCCGATGAGAACAGAGGTGTTGTAGACCTTCGTTGAATCTGAAGCTGGCTCGGGAACGCTCCCCAGTAATATGTAGACGCCCCACCTCTGCGCTGCCCGACAGAACGATCCCACAATCGTCCCATCCAGCGGTTCACTCCAGCTCACCGGGTCATTCTCGCCGCGAATGTAACATGTGTTCTCCGGCAGCAAAACCCAACGGGCACCGCGCCGCACAGCTTCCTCCACGCCGTCCAGCGCCCGCGCGCAGTTCCGCTGGACATCTTCCGTCGAACAGAGCTGAACCAGCGCTACCTTGAGCCTCATTCGTTCCATCCTTGGTTGACTACCGGAGACAACTGCTCATCGTTCATGTCTGGAATTCGAAGCCGGCATCTGATGATGCCTGACCCATCATGACGACACGCACCTGACATCTCTCAGCACGTCTGGGGCGGCGCTGCCTGCGAGGGGGATGGAGGGGAACTCTCACTCAGGCCGCTCCGGATGTGGATGAGCACATCCTCACCGCCCCAGACACTCGAAAATTCGATCTGCTCAACGCCACGTCGGCGAGTCGATCCGATGAACGGTCTATGAACGAAAAGCGCGCAATCATGGTCCATCAGATCAATCGCCTTCTATTCCGGCTCGCCCCAATCCCTACAATATCATGGGCTCACGGAGTGAATCAAGCATGCTCAGGCAATCTCTCTGACGACCAGAAATCCACGTATTCAACTCTGCCATTCGGTCGGCGGAATCACCTCCGGTCGCGGACCAAAATCGAAATCCGGCAGAGGCCCTCGTTTGTCCCGCATCTCGGCGCGGAGCTCTTCGGTCGCCTGCTCATCGAGTTCCAGTGTCCGTTCATCGATCACCACGCCATACCCCTCCCGCGCCTGCTCGATGGAAACCAATCCGCGAATGACATCCAGCCACACGCGATGAGGAGCGCGCGCCAATGGATCGCCCCACCCTCCGGCTCCAGCTGTACAGAACAGCAACTGATCGCCCGGCTCGACGCGAATGAAGTCCTTCTGCGCCGGCAGCTCGATCTCCGTTCCATCCCTCTTGATGAGTTTCTTATATGACCGCCCCCCATATCGTCCCCCCCAAATGCCCCAGGGATGGGTGATGTGGCGATCATCATTGATGGAGACCTCGCCCGGTTCGAGGAACGTATACTTCTTCAAAATTCCCGTTCCTCCGCGATGGCGTCCCGGCCCACCGGTGTCTCGTCGCGGGTAATACTGCTCGATGCGAACGGGATAGTAGCTCTCCAGATACTCGGTGGCATTGGCCGTAAACAACGGCCACCAGGAATGCCCATCCAAGCCGTCGTCGTGAGGACGCCCTGGAATCCCCCCGAAGAGGAGTTCGACCAACTGGAAGTAGTTTCCCGCATGATCTCGACCACTATACACGAAGTAGGGACTCGTCCCGTATCCAGCGGCCATGCCGAGTTGTCGGTCATGCAGACCCAGCGCTCCGCTCAAGACATCGAACATCCGCGTATGCGTGTTGAGTCGGTTCCCCACCGCCGCCGGGAACTCGGGATTCATAATCGTTCCCTTGGGGAGAATGACTTCGAAGAGATCATAGAACCCGTCATTGAACAGGATTTGCGGATCCGTGTTCATGATCAAATAGACCCCGCAGAACATCTTCATCAATCCTTCGTTGATATGAAAATTAATGGGACCGGGAGCCTGCCGGGACGTGCCCGTGAAATCGAAATAGGCCTTCTCCCCTTCCCGCCAGACGGTGAGCTGCATCTTGAACGGCCCATTCCCCAATCCATCCTCATCCACCCAATCGACGAACGTCTTCTTCTCTTCTTTGATATAGCGCCGGATGAGTTTAGCCATAGCTCGACGGGTGCGGTCCAACAGTTCCTGACATGCGGCCAGGTACGTCTCCTTTCCGAATCGATCGCAGAGCTCTTGTACCCGCCTGGCGGCTACGCGACAACCGGCAATGATGCCCATGAGATCGCTCCGATTCATCTCCGGCGTGCGCACGTTATGGAGGATGAGCTTGAGCAGTGACTCGTTCAGCTTCCCCCGCTCGAACAACTTCACTGGCGGGATGCGTAGTCCCTCACCGAAGATCGTTGTCGCATGCTGAGGCTGACTGCCCGGCACCGGTCCCCCAACATCCATCATGTGGCCAAACAACGATGAGAACCCAACCCGTTCGCCGTCATAAAAGATCGGATAGATGACCATCCAATCGTTCAAATGGGAGATCGATCCCGCACATTCATAGGGATCGCTCATCAGAATGACATCCCCTTCATCGATCGGTCCGAAATCCTTGAGTAATTCGGGAATGTAAGAGCCGAATTGCCCGACGACCATCCGGCCATCAGGATCGGTGATCATGGGAAATTCATCGTGTTGCTCGCGAACGCTCGGCGACATCGCCGTGCGATAGAGGACGGCATCCATCTCGAACCGCGCATTCTTGAGCGCGCTTTCAATAATATCCAAAGTGATGGGATCAATGGTCACCGCTGTCCGATGAGTCATCCTCGCATCCTCCCGAAGAATCGATTACCGGCTAATGGCAAAGAGCCCCCGGACGCCTCCTGACCAGGCGGATCGGGCTCATCGCCCTCTTCCCTGAGTCTGGTCTGCTTTTCGCCGTCTGAACGAGAGCGCTCGAGGCGCATCTCCTCACGGTCAATTCCTCTGCGGTCGAATGAGCAAGTTCAGATATTCATCGACGTCACACTGATAACCGGGGAGCACCACCGTCGTAGTATCATACTGAGTGATGATAGCCGGACCAGTGATCCGATGACCGACGCCCAAGCGCGTCCGATCGTAGATCGGCGTAGGGATGAACGCCCCATCGAAGTAAATCTGATGCTGATCGATGATCGCCTCAGCGACTTCACTGGATGCCGACTCATGTTTGTGGAGCTCGAAGTGCTTGATGCGGCCGACGCCGATGGCACGAATGTTCACCAGCTCCATGGGCGTTGCCGGAATGAAGCCATAGAGTTGATGGTGAATCTCATCGAATCGCCGCTTGAGCGAGGCGAGTCCTTCCCGCCGAAGTTGATCGTGCGTCACCTCCAAAGGAATCTCGTACCCCTGACGGTAATAGCGCACGTCGATATTGAAGTGAATGTCCTGATCTTCCTGAGGAATCCCCTCCTCGGTCAACCACCGTCGCGCCTCTTCGCCCAGACGATCCATGGTGGAGAGCACATCGTCCAACGTCAACCGGTCATCCATGATGCGAATGAACGTTTGGGCAAATTCGTTCTTGAATTCGGAGATGAGAAAGCCCAATGCGGAGAGCACACCAGGATCGGGAGGGATGATCACGGGCCAGGAACCGATCAATTTGCCCAAGGCGTTGGCATGCATGGGGCCAGCGCCGCCAAAGGCGACCAGCGCGAATTCCCGCGGATCGATGCCTCGCTCGACCGAAACCAATCGAAGAGCGCCAAACATGTTCTCGTTGACGATATCGAGGATGCCCTGAGCCGCCTGGTGCACATCGAGTCCCAGATGGCGTCCGATTCGCTCGACGGCGCGATGAGCGGCGTCGACATCCAGGGTCATCTCGCCCCCGACGAGTTGCGGCGGCAGATGCCCTAACACCAGATTGGCATCGGTCACCGTTGCGTCTGTCCCCCCTCGGCCGTAGCAGGCCGGACCGGGATCAGCTCCCGCGCTCTGAGGACCGACGCGCAAAGCTCCGGTGACCTCGGGGACGTAAGCGATGCTCCCCCCGCCGGCGCCGATGGTCTGAACATCGACTGACGGAGATTTCACCGGATAGTATCCGACTTTCGTCTCCCGGGCGATGGTCAACTGGCCATCGCGCGTGAGAGCGACATCGGTCGAGGTCCCCCCCATATCGAGCGAGAGAACGGATGGATACCCGGCCAATCTCCCCACGTAGGCGGCGGCGACGACGCCTCCGGCCGGTCCCGAGAGCAGGCCATATACCGGTCGATCCTGCGCCGTGCGCAGGGTCATCAGCCCTCCGTCGGAACGCACCACATTGACCACGGAATCGATGCCCGCCTCTTTGAGTTTCTGCTCCAGATGGAGAAAGTACGAGCGAACCTTGGGCTTGACGTAGGCGTTCATCACCGTCGTCAACGTCCGCTCGTATTCCCGAAACTCGGGCAGGATCTCAGAGGAGATCGAGATGGGGATATCGGGACAGAGTTCAGCGGCTATCTCCTTGATGCGTCGCTCGTGCACGGGATTGGCATAGGAATGGAGCAAGGAAACGGTCAACGACTCGATGCCCCGATCTCGCAGATCGATGATGTCGCGCCGAACCTTTTCCTCATTCAAGGGGCGGACGATCTCTCCCGTAGCGGACAGTCGTTCTTCCACCTCGCGAGTGTCCTCGATGGCCGCCAATGGCTCGGGCTTCTTCATGATGATCCATCCGAACAGGGGTCCCGGCGTCCACGATCTGGCCAGGTGCAAAATGTAACGGTAGCCTTCTGTGGTCAATAATCCCACGCGCGCGCCTTTCCCCTCCAGGACGGCATTGGTGGCCACCGTCGTGCCATGCAAAATATGAGTGATCTCACCGGGCGAGCATCCTGCCACTCGACAGATTCGTTCAATACCCTCCATGATGCCCCTAGAGGGATCTTGTGGCGTGGATGGCGTCTTCACCAGGAACGTCTTCCCCGACCGAACATCGAGCAAGAGAAGATCAGTGAACGTCCCCCCAACATCAATACCGAGCCGATAGGCCATCGCTCTGTTCTCCTCCTTAATGACCGTTCAGGACTCCACGATCATGAGCCCATCGCCGATAACGCGCCCCGCAGAGATGGCTTCACTGAACGACCACCTCTGCCGACGCGGCCTGCTTCAACCGCCGAGCCAATGCGGCCGCCTGCGCGAGCGCCTGGTCGTCGATTCCCGTCTCGATCCCCATCTCGTGGAGCATATAGACGAGTTTCTCAGTGGCCACATTCCCCGCCCCTCTGGGCGTGAAGGGACAGCCGCCGAGTCCGCCGACTGACGCATCGAAGATCGTGATACCGGCTTCCAGGGCGGCGACCGTATTGGCTAAGGCCAGGTGAGTGGTGTCATGGAAATGAACGGCCAAGGGGCGATCGGGCCATCGATCCCGCGCCCGCGAGAGCAGCTCATACACCTGTCGAGGATTGGCCCGCCCGATGGTATCGGCGAACATGACCTCATCGACACCCATCTGGAAGAACTCCCCGGCCAGACGAAGCGTCTGATCCGCGGGCGTCTTCCCCTCGTAGGGACACACGAAGGCCACGCCGATGGAGCCGCGCACCCACAATCCGTCTCTCTTGGCCGCCTCGGCGATCTCGGCAAATTGCCGCATGGAGTCAGCGATGGATCGATTGACGTTTTTCTGATTCATCGACTCCGTCGCCGAGATGACCACGGCCACCTCATCCACCAGATCCCGACACGGGCCAACGCGATCATATCCGCGCCGATTGGGAATCAGCACCATGATGCGCGTCCCGCGAGATCGATCGATCCCCGCCAACACCCGTTCGGCATCTCGAAGCTGGGGGACCCATCGGGGATGAGAAAAGGAGGTGACCTCGATCCGCGATAATCCGGCAGCGATCAAGGCGTTCACCAGTTCGATTTTCTGTTCAGTAGGGATCTCGCCGGCGATGTTCTGCAGCCCATCGCGCGGCGCCACATCAACGACCTGGACTTCGCTCGGTACGTGCATGGATTTTCCTCCTCGATCGTTCTTCCTCTGGGACAGGCCGCCATCCAACCCAGCGATCCCATCGCCCAATCGCTTCGATCTCGTTCATCAGATAACCCCTTCCTCCTGGAGAGCGACGAGTTCGTCGTGCGATAATCCCAGGCGACGACAATAGATCTCCTCATTATGTGCGCCCAGAGGGGGCCCAACCCACTCCGTACGACCCGGCGTTTCGCTCAAGAAGGGGAGGATGGCGGGAATTTTCACCTTCTCCCCATCCAGAATCTCCACCGTCTCGAACAAGCCGCGAGCGTTGAAATGAGGATCTTTGAGGATCTCGGCCGCACTATAGATAGGTCCGCAAGGAACGCCAGCGCTCTCCAGCGCGTGAAAGACGTCATCATAGGTATGCGTCTTGGTCCACGACTCGATAGCCCGATCGATCATCTCTTCGTGCTCGACGCGACCGTCATTGTGCTCCAGGCGAGGATCATTGGCCAAATCCTCTCGACCGATGGCCCGCATGAGGCGCTTGAAGATCGTATCACCGTTCCCGCCGATGACGATGTATTTGCCGTCCTTACAGAGGTACGTATTCGAGGGCACAATCCCCGACAGCTTGGACCCCAGTCGCTCACGGACATATCCCAGCTTATCGTAGGCCGGGACGAGGCTCTCCATCATGTTGAACACGGCCTCGTAAATGGCCACGTCGACCATCTGCCCCTGTCCCGTCCCCTTCACATCTCGATGATAAACGGCCATGAGCGCCCCCAGGGCCGCATGGAGTCCAGCCAGGGTGTCTCCCAGACTGAGATTGGGGCGAACCGGCGGACGATCGGGATACCCCGTCACGTATCGAAATCCGCCCATGGCCTCGGCCACGCTGGCATAGCCCGGTCGCGACGAGTACGGGCCCGTCTGTCCCCACCCCGAGACGCGAACCATGATCACTCGAGGATTGAGTTTCCTCAGATCCTCATAGCCGAGCCCCCATTTCTCCAGCGTTCCCGGCTTGAAGTTCTCCAGAACAATGTCCACATCCTTGGCCAGTTGCCGAGCCAACTCCTGGCCGCGAGGATGACGGAGATTCAAAGTGATACACTTTTTGTTCCGACCCAGGATGTACCACCATAGAGCCGTTCCCTTATAGACTTCCCGCCATCGACGCAACGGGTCACCAATCTTCGGGGGTTCGATTTTGATGACCTCGGCACCAAATGCCGCCAGGATGACGCCCGCGAATGGGCCGGCGAGGAGCTGTCCCATCTCCAGGACACGCAGGCCTCGCAAAGGCGTCTCCGCATGTCTCTGTTCTCCTTTGACCATGATCGAATTCCCTCTCCCTTACATGATTCATGTTTCACCATCTCGCCATGGAGACGGCGGATGGTCAAAATAGCTTTCCCGTTCGCTCCTCAATCCGGCTGAGTTTCCAGGCCGTTGAGATACTCCAGCGCTTCCGCCAAAGAGACGACATCTCCGTATTTGGCATCGATATCGAATAAGTTGGCTTCATGAGGCCCTGGAGCCCGATCACCGACGGCTTCTTCGACCACGATGGTACGAAAGCCGGATTGACAAGAATCGACGGCGGACGCCCGAACGCAACCGCTGGTCGTGCAACCGGCGATCAATAGCGTATCCACCCGCAAGGCCGTGAGCGTAGATGCCAATGGCGTACCGAAAAAGGCACTGGCATAACGCTTGGAGATGATGTGTTCCCCTGGCTCCGGCTTCAGCCGCTCGTCGATCTCCACCAATCGGGAGCCCGCTTTGAGCACAGCCAGCGACGGCACTTTCTTGATGAACACGCCCGCCTCGCGAAATCGCTCGTCATATTCCACCGTGGTGAAGAAGACGGGAATGCGCTTTCGGCGCGCGACCATCAGCAACTGGCGCGTCGCCTCGACCTCTTTGTCTAGATCAGAGGCCAGCGGCGACGAGAGATCCGTGAAGGCGTTGATGAAATCAATGATCAACAGCGCCGGTCGCTCGCCGAATCCTACCCGCGCCGAGAACCCCCGTCGTTTGTAAAGCTCGCGCGTATGTTCGTCCGTCATAGCTCCGCCTCTGTCACGATCATTCGTCATCGAGAAGGCCGTTTGCCAACCCCGCCTCGGCCGAGCGAGGAGATTTGAACATGACAGGCCATCCTCAACTACGATCGCCGATCCCCCACGCTCGCTCCCGCCATCTCTTCCCGCGCCTTTTGACTGTAATATTCGGCCATGACGCCGATGGGCTCGGGCGTCGGACCGAACGTGAACGTGGGAACGGGTCCGCGTTCCTTCCGCATTTTGGCGCGCAGGGACTCTGTGGCCTGATAATCGATCTCCAACGTCTTGGGATCGAGCACGACGCCATAGTCTCGGCGCGCTTTCTCCAGCGACACCAGCTTACGAATGACGTCCTTTTGGACCTTCTCCGGCGGTCGATCCAGCGGATCTTTCCAACCGCCAGCGCCCGCCGTCACGTAAATGAGACGATCCCCTTTCTCGACTTTCACACAACTGATCTTCGAGGGTAAGGGGACGCGCTCTCCATTTTTTCGAATGAGAAGCTTCGACGAAGGAGCCCCGGGCAGACCTCCCAGCACGCCCCAGGGATGAGAGCGTTCCCGATCATCGTGGATGGCGATCTCGCCATCGGCTTCGAATCGATAGACCTTGATGACGCCATTCCCTCCGCGATGGAACCCGGCGCCTCCGGAATCGATCATCGATCCATACTGCTCGATGGTCAACGGATAGTAGCTCTCCAGATACTCGGTGGGGATATTCTCAAACAACGGCCACCAGGAATGGGCATCCAGCCCATCATCCACCGGTCGACCGGGAATGCCCCCGAAACTGATTTCCATCAAATGGAAGAACTCGCCATTCTCATCATAGCCGTTATAGAGGAGATAGGGACTGGTCCCATAACCGGCCGCCGTGGTCAGCTCTGGCGCCTGTCGCCCCAGCGCGCCCCCGAGGACGTCAAATAGCCGGGCGAGCGCATGCGTCCGGCATCCCAGGGCCGCGGGAAACTTCGGTCTGAGGAGCGAGCCTTCGGGAATGATGATATGCAGGAGCGGATAGAATCCGTCGTTGAACAAGATCTGCGGATCGAAGACCATGATCAGGTACACGCCGATGAACATCTTGAACATCTCTTCGCTGAGATAGAAGTTGATCGGTCCCGGGGCTTGCGGGTCGGTTCCCGTCCAATCGAAATACCCATGATCTCCTTCCCGCCAAATGGTGAGCTTCATTTTGTACGGGCCGTTCCCCCGTCCATCATCGTCGACGTAATCCTCGAACGAGACGGGTTCTTCGGGCAGATTCTTGACGATGAGCTGACTCATCGCCTGATAGGTTCGATCCAGGAGAGCTTCGAAAGCCTCCATGACCGTCTCCTTGCCGAACCGGTCGCAGAGTTCCAAGACGCGCCGGGCCGCCGTTCGGCACCCGGCGACAATGGCCATGAGATCGAAATAGTTCATCTCCGGGGTTCGCGAGTTGTTGAGGATGAGATCGAGCACATCCTCATTGAGCTTCCCTTGATCGAATAGCTTCACCGGCGGAATACGAACGCCCTCGCCATAAATCGTCGTGGCGTCGGTGGGCAACGATCCGGGAACCGGCCCGCCAATATCCAGCGTGTGACCGAATTGCGAGGCCCACCCGATCAACTCCCCATCGCGGAAGATGGGCATGAGCACCAACCAGTCATTGATATGAGAGATGGCCGCCTGACATTTATAGGGATCGCTGGTGAGGAAGACATCTCCGGGACGAATGCCCCGCTTCCACTCTTTGATGAACCCGCTGATATAGGACCCGAACTGCCCGACGACCATCCGCCCATCCGGCGTACAGATCATGGGAAAGGCATCGTGCTGTTCCCGAATCACCGGCGACATCGCCGAGCGAAACACGACGGCATCCATCTCGTGACGGGCGTTGCGTAAGGCATTCTCGATGATGTCCAGCGTGATCTTATCCAATTTCGTTCGTTGGGTGCTCATCGTCGCCTCCTTCCATGATTGTGGAATCTCCCCGTCATCGGCCTTGACCATCAGGCCATATCAGGATGTTGAGATAGGGATCCACTTTGCCGTAGTGACCGGGCAAAATGACGGTCGTGGAATCCGTCTGCGTGATGACCGCTGGCCCTCTGATCACGTTCCCCGGTCGAAGTTTCTCCCTCTGGTACGTGAGCGTGGGGAGGAATCCCCCTCTGAAGTGGATGTGATGCTCTTGGATCACTGCCGACGAGGCATCTTCTGAATCGAGGTCATACTTCTGAAGCTCGACCTTCCGGACCTCGCCGATCCCGATGGCTCGGAGATTGACCATTTCGATGAGCGAGTCGAGATTGAAGCCGTAGTTGCGCTCATGAATCTCCTTGAAATCGGCCACCAGCTTATCGAAGCCAGCCGGCGAATCGAACTGCTCAGGGGTGACCTCCACGGGAAATTCATAGCCTTGCCGATAATATCGCACGTCGATCTCATAACGAACTCGCCGCCGCGACGACGGGATACCCTCGCCATCGAGCCAGGCGATGGCCCGTTCGGCGAGCCTGGCGAGACCCTCCTTGACCTCGCGGTGCTCGACCTTGTCCATGGTGCGAATATAGGTCTGAGCGAATTCATTGCGAATATCCGAGTGCAGGAAGCCGAGCGCCGAGAGGACGCCTGGTGTTGGGGGCACGATGGCCGGCCAGGAACCAGTTAATTGGGAGAGGGCATTCACATGGAGCGGCCCCGCACCCCCAAAAGCCACCAGAGCGAAATCGCGTGGGTCATACCCTCGCTGGACGGAGACGAGACGTATGGCCCCGAACATATTCTCATTCACGATGTCGATGATGCCCTGTGCTGCTTCGTAGAGACGTAGATCCAGCGCCCGGGCGATCTTCTCGACGGCAGCTTTGGCCGCCTCCACATCGAGCGTCATCTCGCCACCGAGCAACCTCGGCGGCAGATGACCGAGCACGAGATTGGCATCGGTGACGGTGGGCTCTTCTCCTCCCTTGCCATAGCAGGCCGGTCCCGGCTCGGCCCCCGCACTTTGGGGACCCACGCGAAGAGCGCCAGTGATGGGGACGTGAGCGATCGATCCTCCCCCCGCTCCCACGCTCTGAACATCAACGGTGGAAGCTTTCACCGGATAATAGCCGATGCGCGTCTCACGGACGATATTGGGCGATCCCCCAAAACTGATGGCCACGTCGGTGGACGTGCCTCCCATGTCGAACGAGAGAACGTTGCGATATCCCGTCAACTCGCCGATATAGCTGGCCGCCACCACGCCTCCCGAGGGACCGGACATCAGCGTGGCTACCGGTTTTTCCGCCGCGTGTTCCAGACTCATGACTCCGCCATCAGATCGTACGATGTTCACCGTGGGATGCAATCGCGCCGCCTCCAGCTTCTCTTTGATGCCCGCCAGATAGAGGCTCATCTTCGGCCGCACGTAGGAGTTCATCACCGTCGTCAACGTTCGTTCGTATTCGCGGAATTCCGGCAGAATATCCGTGGAGATGGTCACCGGGAGGTCGGGGAACATTTCCTGAACGATCTCCTTGATGCGCCGCTCATGGGCCGGATTGGCGAACGAGTTGATGAGCGAGACGGTCAACGCTTCAATGCCCGCATCATGGAGTTCCTTGACCGCCTCCCGGACTTCCTCTTCATCCAGCGGCACCATCTCTTCGCCTCTGGCGCTCATGCGAGCCGAGATGCCTCGCGTCAACTCCAAGGGGGCCAATGGCTCCGGTTTGATCATGATGATCCAACCGGCCAGCGGGCCCGGCGTCTGCCCACGAGCCACGTGAAGAATCTGCTCGAACCCTTTGGTCGTGATCAACCCCACCAACGCCCCCTTCCCCTCCAGGACGGCATTGGTGGCCACTGTCGTCCCGTGCAAGATCAGCTGGATCTCAGCGGGATCGATGCCGGCCAACTCCGCTGCCTTCCGAATGCCATTGATCACACCGATGGATTGATCCTGGGGCGTGGATGGAGTCTTGGCCAGCAACAGTTCGCCCGTTTCTTCGTTGAACAAGAGCACGTCGGTGAATGTTCCACCCACATCAACACCTAAACGATAGGCCATACCTCCCTCCACAGAAACATCCGAAGAGCTCATCGAGGGAGAAGCCCGGCCATCCTCAGCAGAGACCGGCTTCCCCCCATGGGTTCTAAAAAATCAGCTTCAACCCGAACTGGATCTGCCGCGAGTTCTTCGCCGATGTCACCACGCCGAAGTTCGGATTGACATTGACGCCGCCCGGACCGGGCACGAAATTCCTATCCGGCAAATCGAAGTTCGGGTGATTGAAGATGTTAAAGAACTCGGCCCGGAACTGCAAATCGACCGATTCGCCGAGGCTGGTCACTTTCTGGAGCGTGAAATCGACGTTCGTGAATCCGGGCCCCTCCAGAATATTTCGCCCGGCATTTCCGGGGAGATGGGAACCGGGGATGAGCGCCTGTGCCTCAACCGCCAGTGGGGGTTCCCTGAACGCCCCGGCGTCGAACCACCGCGCCGGATCGCGCTGATCCGCGGGGAGATTGGGATTCCGAATCACGTCCGGCCGGGGAAATCGGAAACCGGCCACCGTCCCCCCGGGGAATTGAGGCGTGAAGGGTTGACCCGAACGCAAGGTGATGATCCCGCCAAGCTGCCATCCCTCCAGGAGCTTGCCCAGCGCGCCGGAGAGATTCCCCCCATAGCGACGCCCCGGTCCCCAGGGAAGATCATAGACGAAGCTGGCCACAAACCGGTGGCGCACATCGAAATTGGAGAGCGCCTTCTCCGCCGCTCGATTATAGGCGTCTTGCTCGCGTGTGGGCGCACCGCCATTCTCTCTGGCCGAAGATGCCGTGTCGATGGATTTGGAAAAGGTGTACGACGCCGTGAAGGCGAGCCCCTGGCTCATTCGCTTCTCGACGCGCACGAAGGCGCCATGGTACGAGCTATTCACCCCACTGTCCTCCTGGATGAAGAAGCTGAAGTTGGGGAAGGGACGAATGCCCGTCTCGATGAACTCCTGGTTGCTGGTGGTCAACCGATTCAGATTCACTCCCGTCACCCCGACATAGGCGATCTCGATGCCCAGATTGGCGGTGATGGCGTGCTGAAGATTCACCGTGTATTGCTGAGTGTATCCAATGGGCATCTCGACCTGTGGACCAATCCCTCCGATGAGCTGGTTCCCGATCTGCGTGTAAGCATCGGCGTAGGTGATGGGGGGAACCGGGACGCCAAACCGCGCGAAGTCGACGAATACGGTCTGTGCCGTGAAAGGAAGAATGTTCCGGCTATCGCTCGGCGCCGACCAATCCCTCAAAGCGTTGAAGATGCCATAGGCAGCCCGAATGACCGTCCGTCCACTTCCCGTCAGATCATAGGCGATGCCCACCCGAGGGGCAATATTCCCAAAGTCCGTCTTGACGATGGCCTCGTTGAGCCCCATGGAATCAGCCGTCACATAGTTCACCGGCGGAAGCCCGAGCGCCGCCAGGAGCGCATCATACTGCGTGGCCAACTCGCCATTGACTTCCGGCGGGAGACGGTCTCCCGCGATGATGATGTTCCCCGTGCGATCATCGAACACGGCCAGCCGATTGTTGATTTCGTGAATCGGCGGAAATACCTCGTATCGAACGCCATAGGTGATCGTAAATCGCGGCGAGATGCGAAATTCATCGTTGAAATAGATGCCGTAGAGATTCGTCCGGAAGTTCCCCGTCGTATCGCCTCGTAAGCGAATGTTGGCAAACGGCCGGTCCAATAAGAAATCGGCAATCGGACTCCCGACCACGTTTCCTCCGGTCAGGATGTTCCCCGTCGCCCACACGCCCCCCTGGAACTGGGCGAATCCCCGGGTGAAAAAGTTGCTCAGCGTATCGAACCGGACGTGACGGAAATCGCCACCGAACTTCAAACTATGCCGACCGACCGTCCACGAGAAGTTGTCACTGATCTGATAGATGTTGTTCTTGCGGAACAACGGATTAAACACATCGGAATCGCCGAACTGAGAAATCCCCGCCAGGGTGAAAGCAGGGAATCCTCGATCCCGCTCAGCGATGTCCATGTCTACCCCAACCAGCCGAGCGAAATTCACATCCTTATTCTCGGCCGTCCGCTTTCCATCGTAAAAATTCCAGCCGAGACGCAACTCATTCACCTTCGTGGCGCTCACCACCCACGTCCATCCCAGAGCCAGGTTCTGACTGTCATCTTCCACCGGCGTCCCAAATCCCGGTGGTGGCGGCGGATCGAAGGTGAGAATATTGTCCCCGAAGGGGAAGAGCTGATCGCTCCGCGCCCAGATGTAACGGCCAAAAAACTGGTGGGCCTCGTTGAATCGGTGATCGATCCGGACGACCACCTGATCGCGGTCCTCCTTGCGCGTATCCACGCTGACGTGATTGAGGCCCGGCTCCGTCGGTCGAAGATTGGGCACCGGGAAGAACCGGTCGATGATCGTCCGAGCCACCACGCCGAACCGTTCGGGCGGAATGCGATAGAAGGTTTGCCCATCAACCTCGACCGTCGGAAAAAGCTCCCCCGTTTCCGGATCGATGATCGGTTCCAGGAAGAGTCCCTGACGCTGATAGATCGTGGGGAGCGCCGAAAGGCGCGTCTGATCCTGCCGAATGCGAAGTCCTTCATAGGCGGTGAAGAAGAACGTGCGGTCCTTCACCACCGGTCCACCCAAACTGAAGCCGAACTGATTCTGGCGAAATGGTGGAATCGGCCGATCGGGAAGATCGAAGAAGTTTTTGGCGTCCAGTTTATCGTTCCGCAAGAATTCGAAGACCGTGCCGTGGAACTCGTTGGTTCCCGACTTGGTGGAAATATTGATCTGCCCCGAACCGAACATGCCCGCTTCTGCTGAATAGGAATTCTGCAACACCTTGAATTCCTGAATGGCGTCGATGGAAGGGGTGAGCGTGATGGAGTTGAAATAATGATCGATCACATTGATCCCATCGACGAGGAAATTATTCTGATCATCGCGTCCTCCGTGGATGACGAATCCGATACCTCCACCAGCCGTACCAAAGAATCCCTGCGTCCCTCCCTCCTGAGCGGCCGTCGTTCCCGCCGTCAACAATGCCAACTGCTGGAAATTGCGCCCGTTCAGGGGGAGTTCCGTGATGCGCCGATTCTCGATGACTTCCCCAATCGTCGCATTGGCTGTTTCTGTGATCGGCGGAGCCGCCGTCACCGTGATCGTCTCGGTCGTCGTCCCCACCGGCAATTCGATATCGATGCGCGCCGTTTGATCAATCTCCAGCGTGATGCCCTTCAAAACCTCCGTCTGGAATCCCTCGGCTTCCACAGTGAGCTCGTAGGTTCCAATGGGAAGCAACCGCAACGAATACAGTCCATTGGCATTGGTCACCGTGGACCGTTCCAGATTCGTCGCCACGTTTCTCGCCGTCACGCGCGCGCCGACGATGACAGCTCCCTGAGGGTCTGTGACATATCCCTCGATGTTAGCCGTTGTGCTCTGGCCAACCGCGGGGACAGGGTTGAGGAGATTAATCATCATCACTCCCAAGCCGAGGATCCATGACACTAAAAGCCCATGGTTCTCAACCAGCTTCGCGTCCATATCACCACCTCCCTCCAAGTGATTCGCGCTGATCGAGCGAGGTCAACACCATCTCCGGGGGACGAGGCGAACCCGTCCGTGCGAAGATCCGCCACACGTCAACAGCGCCCTCACATGAACCCCATCTCTCTCTAGACAAACGGCTCGCGCTCCTGCAGAATGTTCCCTATGTGGCACGGTACGTCGTTCATCGTTTCGCCTCCGCCGACCTCGCATAATCAACACAATTGTTTTAAAATTCAAACAGTATTGTTCCGCAATTCGTCATCAATGTCAACGACTTTTTGGATGTTCTCCGAGGGTGGTGGAGAGAGGTGCTCTGAGAAGGCAATCGGGAGCCGTCCCGGAGGACAAGCTCGGTTTGACCTACCCAGAATGTGAGATTGGGGAGAACCTATGGGCATCAAATTCTACCTCGAACCGTATAGTCAGATTCCTCCGCACGCCCAGATCATCGATCGCATCAAGCTCGGGCTCCTCCTTGGCGAACTCCGCCCCGGGGATACCCTTCCGTCCATTCGCGACGTAGAGAAGGATCTGGGCGTGAGTCGAAACATTGTGCGTCGCGCTTATCTGGAACTGGAGTCATTCGGCATCCTGAAGCTCAAGCATGGCAAAGGGGTGATCGTCCATACGGAATTGTCTTACCCCAACGACCTGGCTCTCGCCAGCCAGAGTCGGACACTCGCCGAGGATACGCTGACCCGAGTCCTCGCCGCTGGATTGGCCGGGACGTCTTTCGCCCGGATGCTCTACCAACTGGCGCTCGAGCGGGAGCGGGCTCAGCAGCGGTTTTTCTATGTGGATATCACTGAATCATTAGCTCGCGAGCGGGCCGATCAAATCAGTCGCGCCTGGCAGATGACCATCGCCGGCCTGGCCATGAGCCAGATTCACGTGCTCGAGGATATTCCGCCAGAGATCCCCTTGAAAGTATTCACTAACCACTGGCGATACGGCGAAGTAACCCGTCTCGTCACCCACCCCAATGCCGATATTATTCCCATCGGTCTCAAGTTCACCCAAACGATGATCGACGAGATCAACGCGCTTCGCGACGGCGCCACGGTGGAGATCATTCTCGATGAACACGATTTTTCCAGCTACGGAGGGCTCATCCTGGCCAACTACCAGCGAGGTTTCGCCAGCAAAAAGGTGAACTTCCGGGTCCGACCCTTCACCGCCGTTGAAGATCTGAAACGCCGCCTCAAATCGGGCCAGTGTCAGATGATCCTCATCAGCAATAAACTCTGGCCGGATATGCCCGCCAGTCTGCGGCGCATGAAGATGGTCACTCATCCCAAGATGGCCTTCGATGGACGCTCTTCCGAACAAGCTCGCCTGCGAGCCGGCATCGTGATCTGAGGCAGATCTTGTCCTCTCACTGCTGGCCGCATACGATCCGGAGTCATGGGGTGCTCCTCGCCTCCCCACTTCGCTCAAGCAGCTCCAGCAGTACTCCTCCAGGCCCGCCAATAACCGCTGCCCGCACCGAACCGAGAAACGGTCGCTCGATGGACCGGGGACCCCGGAGCAGACGAACACCCCCCTGGCGGCAGCGAACGATCAGCTCATCTAACCCCGAAACGAGGAAACTCATCATCCGATAGCTTCCAGCCCGGGCGAGTGAGAAGTCGCCGGTTGATCGATGATCCCCCTCAGGACGTTTGAGTTGCAGCGCTTCGATCTTCCCCACCCACGCCTCATCACTGGTGAACAGGATCAACCTCATCTCCGCCTCTGGAGGCACATCCAGGAGCGTGGAGAACGGTTCCCCCTTCCCTTCCAGCTCGAGCGCGACAGACAGCCCGAGAATACCGGCATAGAAAACACGCGCCTCTTCCAGTGAAGAGACCATGGTTCCCACAGTCGCGATGGCCTGACCGAGCGGATGTCGCTCGGTATCGATCTTCCCGCCCACTTGCAACAGCGTCCATCTCTGGCCATCCGGCGCCTGGGCGACGACCTCATGGATGATCCGCCCGGGTCTCGTCTCGTAAGTTTGCGGCGGGGAGACAAACGATACCCCCCGCGACGCGAGTCGTTGCATGGCTCGATCCAGGTCTGTGGTCAGGAAATTCAACGTGAACAATCCGAGTTCTTCAGGTTGAGACGAACGAGGAGGGAAGAGACGATCGACGCCCGACGACTGGATGAGCTCGATCATTCCCCAGGATTCGCCCGGTTGCCCTAACTGCGCCACGCGCAGCGCCTCCCCGTCGATCCCCCATAACTCCCGCACGGCGGGAGCATCGATCTCCGCCTCGGCGAAACACGTCAATCCGAACGCCTCCTCATAGAAGAGCCGGGCCTCATCCAGGCGAGGGACGCGCACGACGACGCTTCTGACCGGACTCACCCAGGGCTTCTTCATCGTCATCTCTCCCTTCTCATGCTCATGCCTCGCGTTGACGCATTCCAGCAGCGCATCTCCGCGGAATCGAACCGAAGGTTCACATCCTTCGCCCTGGAACAGCGATGTTCATCACCACGATCTCCTTCGATCGTCTGGCGTCAGCAGGTGAATGATGTGGTCTGAAGGCCGGGACGCTTCACCTCTCGATGGTCGCCCGGAGTTCCTCTCGGGTCTTTATCCGCGAAGAGCGAGAGTTCACCGCTCTTTGTGGCGAGCCTTTCGCTTCTTCATCTCCTCCATGTACACTGTCCAGGAAGTGGCGTTGGGGCGATGGGGATCGACCTTATCGGGGGCCTTCATATACAGCGGATACTTCTCCTTCACCAGCCGCTTGATACGGTCGGGGAGCGCATTCCAGGAGGTGAATCTTCGACTCCGAGCGTGGTAGATCATCACTCCCTCATGGTCATCCATGTGCATCCAGGGGAGCCAGGGGCCGACTCGCGTCCAACTGACCATGACCTCAGGCGGTCCCTGGGTATGAAGGGCTCGCTTGGGAACGTAGAAGTCAAAGAGTTCGGCGGCGGTATACTTCTTCTTCCAGCCGGGGAGCGGGTAGAACGGGAAGACATCGGCGTACCACACGTAGAAATCCTCCCACTCTTGAGGCGGCCTCATCTCACCGAACTCGCGCTGTCCGTCCAGAGAGACGCTATAATAGCGGCCATCGCGAATGCGAACACGAAAGTTGACTGGATCGTTGGTGATGTGAAAAACCTCGACCCTCTCGCCGGTAAACGGGTTCTCCCATTCCCAGAGGATTTCGCCCGTCCGAGGATCGGTGTAAAACACGATCTCCCGGGTGGCGACGAAGTATCCATCCTTCTCGGGCGTCTCGATCAATCGACGAATGTTATATCCCTCCAGCCCGAACAACCGCCGTGGGCGCTGCCCGGGGATGAACGCATAGGCGTACCCCTTCATGTAATAGAGCGTCTGTTGTGTCGTCGCCTGCATCTCCAGCCAAAGCTGGCCAAGGCTCTTTTGTCCCGGCCCCATTCGCATTCCATCCGGTCGATGACCCGGCTTTCTCCAGGCCCACATCACGAGCCCGACGACGATGACGATAACGGTCACCCATAATGTACTTTTTTTTGCTCTCATCGCCACTCTCCTCTCCAGATCAGACAAGAGTTCCCAAAGTGGACATGAGAGGCGCGATCGCTCCTCAGGTGATTTCCATCCCTCCTCGAGGAGAGAAATGCGCTCTCAGGATCGCTGCACGCGCTCACGACCGCAGCGGGCTCGCCCCGCTCAAGAAAATGGTCACGCGCTGAAACTTTCCACCTCTGAACTCGAAGAAATTGCAATTATGCATATCGTAGAGGGATCCATCTTTCAACTTCCCTCTATAGATTTGCTCTGTGGCACAAGCGTTGGCCGCCGGATCGATGACCCAATTCACGATGCGATGGGTCATCTCATCGGTATCCTCATAGAGTCCCACGAACACCTCCCGGATGGCCGATTTTCCCTCATACCGGCGATGATCCGTCTGCACGATGAGAACGGCATCATCATTGAAACAGGCCAAAGTCGCTTCCACGTCTTTGGCATCTACCGCCTCAAAATATCGAGCCACCAAGTCCACGATGTGACGTCGCAAGGATTCGCTTTCTTGCAATTCCGACGACATCGCATCCCGCGCGAGCCCGTTTGATGGGGATTCGCTCATATCAGATCCTCCTGGATGCTCTCTCCCTCCGAGCAGAACTGACGGCCGACTGCCTCGCGCCTCTCCGGTCAAAGATGACGACCGGGGAGCCCCTCTTCCACGGAGATGTCCTCACCGGGGACGTTCGCTCATCGTCCCTCCGCAGACCACTCGTTGGCGAGAGCCACACTTACTTCTTGAGTTCGCTGCCCGTCAGATGATTATGCTCGTGAGCGACGATCCATTTGAAGAGAGCCGGCTTTCGCTGCTTCAATTTTTCGGCCGCCCACTCACGATTCTCCTTGAGCGTCGTATAGGGATTGAAATGGAAGTGATTGTACAGTTCGCCATCCGTCCGACCAAAAGCGAGAATCCCATGATCGCTGGCGAACGGTCCATGATTAATATATGGAGGCCGCCAGAAATACCCGCCCGTGGGCAGATCGCCAAATTGCATGATCCATGACGTTCCCCAAATATGATAGGCTTCTTCGGCACAGTCGTGAAACGAGATATTATCCTGCCAGAATCCGGGCACCATGCAGTAGAGGAACGACATCGCGCCGGTCACCTCATCCCAGCGGAGAATCTTCAGCAGACATCCAGGCGCCGTGGCAGGCATCAGCGTCGGCACCTGCCAACTGAGGTCATCGTAGGCGTTCACCTGAATGAGCTGGGAACGATCGGCGCCGTCACAATCCTCGTCGGACTCCACGAAATTGGGTTCCGTCTGATTATACATGAGCAGGGCCAGACAGCCCGCCTCAGTCGATACGGCGGGTAGAGCCACCCCCGCGGGGATGAAGAAATACGTGCCCGGTCCGCACATCTCATCGCCCACTCGCCGTCCTCCCTCCATGATGAGCAACTCGATATCCGAATAGCTGAATCCCGGCGGCTGCCGATATCCGGCATCGAACTGAACGGTCATCGTACAGGCGCCCGTATCTTTATCCAGACTGAGCATCTTATAGTGCATGCCGGAAGGGAATCCGGGCAACGTCATTTTCTTGAACGGAACATCTCGATCGCAAAAAGGTTCAATATGAGGTCGTGCCATTGTTTCCTCCTCTCTCGGCTAACCAATCATAAGTAACCTGATGGATGGAGAGCACTCTCCGACGCCAATGAGAAGACCACCCTCGTCAATAGACGACGCGCAGCTTGCGCTTGGGTCGCTTGGGAATCTCTTCGGGTTTGATGCGACGACGAATGTCGGCATGGACGCAGAATCCCCGCGTCTGAATCCGTTGGAAGAATTCCTGGATCCATTTCTCCCGCTGAGGGGCGAGGGCTTCCATCTCCTTGACGATCTTTTTATAGCGCTCCTGTTGTTCCCTCAGCTCACGCTTGAGCCACGCCCGCACAGCCGGGCTCAGTTTGCGCTTCTTGCCCATGAGTATAAGCACCTCCTTATTGGAATGATATCGGCATTTCACCGTTCCGCTCACTGGAGATGGCGGTCATCGCTCTCATCGCGTCTCGACTCCCGCCGACCGCGCGGTCAGCCGACGACGAAGGAAAGAGACGAATCCATAAAGGCCATAAAGAAACACCAGCCCATAGATGAACAGGTCGGCCCATTGATATCCAGTGAGGGGATCCGCCTCAGCGCTCACCGAGAGCCGCCAGAGAGCATACAAAGAGAAACTCAACACTTCCAGCCAAAAAAGCCACAACAGAATCATCTCAGCGCCTCCTCTTCAATCCCTCACCACCGATACTTGGTCAAGGCGATGAAGATGATGATGACAATGCACACGTGAATGGTCACTGCCGGAGGAGCCATCACGAGGATGCGCCGGCGGAGTCGCGCCTCCAGGGCCTCGACATCTCCCTGGCGCTCGGCAATACTCTTCAATGTCTGCGTCGTCCCCGCCGCGCCAGTCAGAATCCCTATGCCAACCAAGAGAATGATGCCGAAGAAAGCCAATTTCAAACTCAACCACGGCGTTTCAAACAACCGGTAACCACTCATATGAGCGAGCGAAAATCCGATGGGAATCGTGAGCAGGAGGGCAATGACGACCCATCGGTCGATCGCCTCGGCGATGTGCGCCCGATCGAGGCGCACGGCGATGGGCAGTTCTCGTTTGAGCAGGCTCATGCTCAACCAGAACACGACGAGATCTCCCCCCAGCCACACGACGATGAGAAGAACATGCACTAAGAGTAACAGATCGTGCGTCAATCGCATCATACCCACCCCTCAAGATTGAACACTCTCACGGCATTTTCAAAGAGCAACTTCTTTTTCGCCGATTCTTTCAATTCCAGAGCGTCGATTTCCTGGATGGCGCGTTCGAAGTCGACGACCGGCCAATCCGTACCAAACAGGACCTTATCCTGCCCCCGCGTATTGATGAAATGAACGAGCGAGCGATCCCAGTAACGAGGAGCATGGGCATCGGTGCCGATGAACACGTTGGGGTGTTTCCAGGCCAACGAAATCATCTCTTCGGTCCAGGGATAACCGATATGAATGCCGATAATCTTCAACTCGGGGAAATCGATGGCCACGCGATCGAGCGTCATTGGCCGCGCCACCGTGGGCAGGAAACTTTGCGCCGAATGCCCCACCTGGATCTCGATGGGAATCCCCAACTCGGC
>JALSQX010000072.1 GCA_026985075.1 Blastocatellia bacterium
GGTATGAGTGGGCGTACAGTCCATCGACGTCGACGGGGCATGCGTTTGCGGCCATGGTGCGGTCGGCCTATGGGGAGGCGGTGTTTGATGATCGTCGCCCCACCTTCATCCAACTCCTCCAAAAACACGGCTACCACACCATCGCTCTTCAGGAGATGGACCTTGTCGCCCAGCTGAGTCTTCAACCGCCCTATCGGTGGATTCCTATGAAGGGCATCTCCGAGGCCATTCATGCCCCTACTGGCCAGGTGTGGACGGCGCGGGAGCTCACCGATCGAGCCCTCCCTTATATTGCGCGCCTCGCGGACGTCGATCATCAGTTCATCTGGATTCACTACCTCGACCCTCATGATCCTTATCGGCGCCATCCGGAATTCGATTTTGGTGATCGTGCCATGGATCGCTACGACAGTGAAATCGCCTACGTGGATGCAGCGTTGAGCCGCATATTGCGCCTCCTGGAGCGACCGGAGATCGCCGAGCGGACATTGGTCATCATCACCGCCGATCACGGCGAATCGTTCTACGAGCACGGGCAGCAGAAGCATATGTCGATGCTCTATCAAGAGGTCATTCGCGTTCCGCTCATTGTGCGCGCTCCGGGCCTCCGGCCGGGAATCGTCGAGCATCCGGTGGGATTGATCGATCTCGGCCCCACCATTCTCCGGTTCGCTGGGGTGGACCCACCGAACGAGTACGAAGGCTACGATTTGCTGGCCGGGGACTATCCGCCCGATCGAATTCTCTTCTTTGAATCGCCGAGGACGATGCCGGGTCCCATCTATTTCGAATACGGGGCGATTCAAGGCGAATGGAAGATCATCTACGACTTGGTGGCCAATACCTTCGAGCTATACAATCTGAGGCGAGATCCCAGCGAGCGGAACAATCTGATCGGGCGGGAGCCCGAGCGGGCGGCCAGCATGAAGCGACTGTTGACCCGTTGGATCGACTGGCAATCAACACAGCCCATTCACTCTCGCCTGTGGAGCGTCCGGGAGATTGTGAGATGATGGCCGCCCGAGACGAGCCGGAGGGAAATCAATGAGAGGAGCGGACAGGAGACAACGAGGTACCCAGGAACTGGCTGAGCGCCCGGTTGATGTGCTCTCTCGTTCTGTCCGGGCAGGGGTGCTCTGGGGAACGTTCATCTTCTTCTTGGAAGCCGTCACACAGTGGATGAGGGTGTGGCCGTTTTTCTCCTCGGTCGATCAAAGCATTTCCTACCTCTCGGTGCTCTCTCTGGACGTGCTCGGAGGACTGGGGCTGGGGATAGTGGTCGGCCTGGGGGCGTCGGTGATGGATTGGCTGGAAGGGCAGAGCCGCCCCGATGAGCGTCAAGTGACCTCGGAGCGAGGACGTGTGGGGAGGACGAAGAGGCCGGTGAGAATGCTGATGCTGTTCATATATGGCTTCTTGCTGGCCATGGTTCTGAAAGCCCCGCTCGGACATGACCTCATGCGGTTGGCCGCCATTTACGTCCCCAATGCGGTCGCCAGGGAGCGCGGTATGGTGGCCTATTTCGCCATCGCGTTGTTGGTTGGGTTGATCGTGATGAGCTTGTATCTGATTCAGTGGCTGAGTGGTTGGGTAGGGGGGGTGGGGCGATGGGGGTGGGTGATGGGGTTGGGGATATGGGGGGTGGTGGGGGTGATGTATGTGGTGGATGGGGGGTATTATCATGGGTTGTACGAGACGCCG
>JALSQX010000073.1 GCA_026985075.1 Blastocatellia bacterium
TGAAGTCGTCGCCGATGGGGGAACAGCCACCATCGGGCAATGACGCTCTACGACCGAGAGGTGGAACCTGGAGCGCACGCCTCCGGCAGGCCGCTTCTCAGAGATGAGCGAAGTGGGCGGGACGCTGGCGCTCCCAGAGGATTGTTGAGGTCTCCATGGGCTCGCGTACATCACGAAATGGCCGAAAAGCAAGATAGCGCAGGTTGACACTTTGCGTCATCCCCTATTTTCGAAGGGGTCAGTCAAGGCCTGACGAGCCACACCGAGGGGATGAAAAGAGCCTGTCAGAGAATCTCTGCATTCTCTGCGCCTCTGCGGTGATTTTCGAATGAGAGTGAGCATTGACCTTACGAGCGAGACCTTTTCCACACTCTGTTCTCTATGGGCGAGTGCGTCCAATAACCCGATGGCTGGGCGAGATGCCCTAACGCTTTCAGGTCGCGCTCATCCTACTCTCCAGGGTGATACTCTCAAACTGCTGAATCGCCAACGCTTACCTGAAAACAAGAAACAGCCATTCGGATGGTATGCAGCTTGCCTGTGTGAATAACGGTTTGGTGTTTCTATGCGAATGCCAAGGAGGGGATCTGTGATCATCAGTGATGAAGAGAAAAACTGTTTGCAGAGTCGCGTGGATCATGATTCTCTCCGACTCGTTTTTGGCGCACCCAGCCTCGATGTCGGGGGATACCGGCAATGAAGAACACCGCCGATGTCAACTTCCAAAGCATGTGCTCGGGAGGGGTGGCGCCACGTCAATGATGCGGTATGAGCTCGAAATTGGAACGGAAAGGAGGAACTCTCTCATGACAAGACTTGCTCTGATCACCTTATTTCTTCTCATGACGTTGATCCCGGTCCCCAATGTCACCACGGCCCAACAAGCTCCACTGCAGTATGCGGTCAAGTTCGTCTGTGGAAAATCGGACGGTGACGTGGTAGCGCCGGGACAATACTTCACGGCTATTAATGTCCACAACCCGACCGAGAAAGCGATCGGTTTCCTGAAGAAATTCGCTGTGGCTCTACCAGGTGAGCGGCCCGGCCCGGTGTCGCCGTTTTTTAGTGCTCGACTGGGCGCGGATCAAGCACTGGAAATTGATTGCTCGGACATTTTTGAACGCGTGCCGGCCCGAGCTGACTTCGTCAAGGGATTCGTCCTCATCGAGAGCGACGTTGAATTGGATGTGGTGGCCGTGTACACGGCGGCCGGCGCAACCGGTGCGGTCGAAACGCTCGACATCGAGCGCATCTCTCCTCGACGCCGCACGGTTGATCGGCCCGACCTGGTTGTTCGATCCATCGACAAAGTGGAGTTTGTTCCAGGATCTTTGAATCTGAGAATCACATTCACGGTGGCCAATACGGGATCCGCCAGTGCCGGAACATCGTTGACGCGCATCGAGACGGATAATGGGATTCCAATTGATGTGGCCACGCCAGCTTTAGGCGCAGGAGATTTCGTGACGCTCACCACCACGGTGACACAGAATCAAAACTGCTTTGATCCCGATTGCACTGTATGTGGCACGGCCGACGCGACTCATCTGGTGGGAGAGTCAGACGAAACCAATAACAAAACCTGTGAAACGATCCCTGGCTAAGGATCCCATGCCGCGAACTCCGGCTGGCCGATGGGGGGCTTTCTGCGCCCGATGATCAAATCAACATAAAAGAGACCTCCCACAGTCTGGAGACGCTGGTGCAGATTACAGTGGGAGAGTGGACGAATGGGCCAGTGGGAGATGTCATATGCGCTTCCCCATTCTCCCTTTCGTCCATTCCTCCACTCATGATCACAGGAGTCTCCCACGGCTTCGCGGGCCACACTGAACGAATGAAAAGGGCGCAGCACAAGATGCCATCTTGCACCACATTGTCGAAGGAATCATCTATGCGCGAATGCACGCCAAACGAACGATGAAGATGAGGGAGCGCAAGCTAACAGCTTGCACACCTTATTTTCACAGGAGTCGCCCATGGCGCGCTCGAGCCACATCGAAGGGATGAAAACGCGTAGCGCAAGCTGACAACTCATGCCACACGCTATCTTCGAAGGAGGTGACGAATATCATGAAAGATGCACAGCCATTCCGCAGCTGTAATGGCCTTGTCCTGGCGATGGTCATTGCCCTCGCTCTTTCCTCGCTCCAACCGTCGGGCCAAACGGAATCACCGACGTAGACGGCGCTCGGTCCCTGCGGTGGGTCCATCGACGCTATTGCTATCCATCCGGGCGACGCCAGCACGCTCAGTGTCGATGCATGGCCACCAATGTCCACCGCCAAAGGCGGGATTTCCACAGATGGGCGCCCCGCCGCTGGTCAGCGGGGAGAGGGCACCGTCTGAGCTATTAGCTTGAAACAGAATGATCCCCGGAAACCAGCTCCGGAACCTTTGGGGAGAGTGAGTGTGGCAGTGAAGGAGCTGGCCAACTCCGGGGCCTGGGTGCTTCTCCCTCCTTCTCGCCGCGGATGAGCCGAGTGGGTGTCAGTGACTCCGGAGGCCAGCTCCGGGGCTTGAACGAAGATGCTCTTCCGGCTGAGGATCTGGCTCTCGAGGCCGAAGCCGCATCACCGAGGACTTTCGGATACCCAGTCTCGCGCCTGATGATCCCGACACGCTGGCCAGAAGACGATATGGAGCCGATACCAGGGCGGGCGATCTCCTGATGATCCCGGCATGCTGGCTGAAAACCGCCGTCCGTTTTATCATGAATAGAGCTGACGATGAGAGCAACGGCTATTCTTGCCAGCATGACACTTCTGGTGCTCTGGACGGGGCCTGCGGTCTCTAACGCTGGTGATCTTCTCCGTTCCAATGGTGAACTGGTCGGTGTGGGACGCACAGGGAGCAACTCCAGCGCACATCGAGACCACCACCGGATGGATGGGGCCGAGCTCATCTACGACCTCACCCGACGAGCCCGCGCGCAGAATCCGTTTTTTTCGCCCGATGGGCAGATGCTCCCGGTTACGTTATGCCACAATGGCTACAACAATGGACCAGCCGGCTTCTACTTCATCATTCCGGTCGAGGGCGGCCAACCAATCCGCATCACTCGTGACCGAATCCACGAAGACGGCGCACCCTCCTGGTCGCCCGATGGAGAGTGGATTGCCTTTGAATCTCATCGAGGTCGGGATGAGGATACGCCCGCCAGCCTGTGGCGCATCGCCGCATCAGATGCGTTCAGTCGCCAGCCACCGGGCCTCCACAGCGTCAATGATTTCCTCTATCAGCTTCAGAATCTCGATCTGCGCGCCATCGGTGAGACGGCTTATGACCTGGTGATCATGGATTATTCTGCTGATGGCAGCGAAGCGGGCGAATTCACGGCGGCGGAAATCGACGCTCTCCGGCACAGTCCCGGTGGTGAGAAGATCGTGCTGGCTTATATGAGCATTGGCGAGGCGGAAGATTATCGCTTCTATTGGCGACGGTGGTGGCGGCCGGGCTATCCTCCCTGGCTGGACGCTGAGAATCCAGACTGGCCGGGCAACTACAAGGTTCACTACTGGGACCCCAGATGGCAAGCCATCATCCTGGAATACACCGACCGGCTGATTGATGCCGGCTTCGATGGGGCTTACCTCGATCTCATTGATGCCTATGAATACTACGCCGATCGAGGTCGGGCGACGGCGGCCGAAGAGATGGTTGCCTTCGTCCAAACCATCGCCACCCACGCCCGCGCGCGCGATCCCGATTTTCTCATCATCCCGCAAAATGCGCCCGAATTGGCCACCTCGTTCCCCGCCTATCTGGAGATCGTGGACGGGATCGGACAGGAGGAGGTGTACTACGGCTATGAGGAAGACGACCAACCGACCCCACCGAACATCACTGCCGAACTGGAAGCTTATCTGGACGCCTTCAAGAAGGCCGATAAGCTGGTTCTGACCATCGACTATGCCACGACACCGGCGCACATCGACGATGCCTACGCCAGATCGCGAGCCAAAGGTTATGTGCCTTTCGTCACCGTGCGGGAGCTGGACCGGTTGACCATCAATCCCGGCCACGAACCGGATTGACGGGGATCGCCGTGGAGTGAAGAGAGACGATGGTGTGAGGGCCGATTCTTCATGGCTTCTTCTCCCTTGTCACCACAGCGGCGATCCCCTGGGCGAACTCCAGTTCCGGGCAACGGCTTCTGACTTCGATGGCACAACCGAGACGATAGGCCCGGCGCAGGATTTCCGTTCTCACATCGATGGCGTCCAGGAACATTGATCCGCAGGACGGACAAGCTTTCATCTCTCCTTCTCCCCGCACATGAAGAGCGCGACAGTTGCGGCACTGCCATCCGGGAATCGGGGCTTGATCGGCACACACGATGAGCTTCTGCACATGCCCCCGTTTCAGGGCTTCCAGCGTCTCTGCTAATCCATGGACGATGCGCTCTCCGGCGAACCCGCTATTCTTCGTCGAGGCGTTCGCCGGCACCGTCACGGAAGAAGTGTTCCTGGATCTCCAGGGCGTGGGTCCGGGCCGCCAGCTCATCACAGATACCTCCTTATAGGAGGAATTGCAAGCGGCGTGCCACGATCCCATTGAAGACCAACCTATTGAATATCGGGCAGTTCGCCGCGCAGCGATGAACTCGAGCGTTGGGATCTTTCCCCTCCCTTGCGTCATATCACCCAGATCGATCACCGAATGGGTACCCACAAGGTCACGATTCTCATCGGGCAAATCTAGGATCGGCGGCGAGCATTCCCTCAATGAGGCTCGAGCCGATCACCCACAGGTCATAACAGGCTGGGGAAGGCGGCGCTCTCCGCCGAACATTCTTCAGCGCTCTCATTGCTCTCTCTCGCCAGCCTGTTATACCATACGCGAGGAGATTCGAAAGCGTTCAAGATGGGGCCGAGCTTACGGCCCGGGAGGGAGAAGGAGGCATGCTCGTCGAGTTCCAAGCCGCCGAGTCGAGCCAACGCATCGTGTTCAGTCTCAAGTCGGCGTCGCTGGCCGTCATGTTCGATGAGCATGAGGTCCATTCATTCGATCTGGAGGGACGATTGCTCACCGCCTGGATGAACAATCAGACGTACATCCGCACGCTGGACAATCGAGTGGTCAAGAAGTGGCGCGAGCGGCACCAGGGAACGCCCTGGAAGCATATTGAAGAATTGCAGCCGGACGAGAAGCGGCAATTCCTGAGTCAGGTGTGGTCGCGGATGCAGGCGCTTTTCGACCAACTCGCGCATCACGAATGGCGCGTGATCCGGAGTGACGGTGATCAGGAGCAAATAGCCGAGCAACTCATGCATCGGCTCGATCAGATCGTGAGCTGGAACGTCGAGCGCCTGGAACGAGAGCGCGAGCGGTTCGCTGCCGTGTACACGCCGGTGACCATCCTGCCGCCCGATCAATATCTCTCGCTCGTGCTCCAAGCGACCGAGGGATGTCACTGGAACCGCTGTACATTCTGTCACTTCTATCGCCATCAGCGATTCCACATCAAATCAGAGGAAGAGTTCATCCACCATATCGAAGGAGTCAAGCAATTCTTCGGTCGGGGAATCCGATTACGGCGATCCATTTTCCTCGGCGACGCCAATGCCCTGGTCATTCCCCAAGAACGGCTGGTCCGCTTCTTCGATCTCATCAACGAGGCATTCACCATCGCCGATGAGCGCGCCCGACCGGAGGGCGATGGCGGCCACGTCTTTCGAGGGATCTATTCGTTCATCGATGCGTTCACCGGTTACAAGAAAACGGAAGCCGACTTTGCTGAACTCGGGCGCCGGCACCTTCGCCGCGTATATCTGGGCGTCGAGACGGGTTCTGACGAACTCCTGAAGTTCCTGAACAAACCGGCCACGGCCGAGCAAGCCCTGGAGGTGACTCGAGCCGTCAAGCGAGCGGGCCTGAGTGTGGGGGTCATTATTCTGATCGGCGCTGGTGGCGACCGCTATTTTCGCGAACACATCGATCGCACCATTCGACTGCTCAACGCCATGCCGCTGGGACGAGGAGACATCATCTATTTCTCGCCGCTCTTCCCGTCTCCCGATTCGGAGTATCGGCAACGAGCCGCCGAGGAAGGCATCCGCGCTCTCACTGACGCCGAGCGAAGAGCCCAACTCGACGCCATGCGCTCGGGGTTGCGGTTTCCCAGAAACGAACAACCCAAGATCTCCCTCTACGACATCCGAGAGTTCGTTTACTGATGAACGCCTCGTGGACCGATCATCCGAGTGGTCTCCCAACGGGATGCTCGTCACCAGACGCCCGCCGGTGAGTCGAAGCGAGGACCTATGAGAGGCCCACCTCCGACAGCATCGACAACGAGACGGGCGAGCGAGCGCTCGGCGATGGCCGCGGCCCTCCTCTCTCACCGCCGGATGACCGTCAATACCGGGCAGGGCGCGTGTCGCGTGACGCGCTCGGTCGTCGTCCCGATCACCGTGGTGTCAGAAAATCGTCGGTGTTGCGCTCCCAGGACGATGAGGTCACAGCCGATGGAAGTGGCCACGTCGATGATCTGCTCGGCGGCATGGCCGCGCCGAACCACCTCCTGCAGGTGGCAACTGGAACGCACATCACCGGGCACCCAGGCGCAGAGTCGCTCCAGTTCCTCCCGCTCGCTCGATTCCCCGACCGGCGATTCGACGACGTTGAGCACGATGAGTTCGGCATCGAAACATTGGGCCATGGAAACAGCGTGACCGAGCGCCTTCATGGCCACATCGGTGAAATTCACCGGGCAGAGAATGCGATTGATGGAGATGGCATGGGCCCCTTCTGCTCCCCGCTTGTATCTGACGGTGAGCACCGGCCGATCCGTCTCCCGAAGAACCCGCTCGGTGACCGAACCGAGCATCACCCGGCTCAAGCCGCTCCGTCCATGAGTTCCCATGACGATGAGATCGACATTCCGTTCCTCGGCCGTGTTCAGAATGGCCGGCACGGGCCAATCCTCCACGACCACCGATTCAGTCTCCACGCGATCGCCCACGTGTTTCCACACATAATCGGCCAGGACCTCCCGCGCCGCCATCTTGGAGCGCTCCAGCGCCTGGACGAGTTCATCCACCTGCCGAGCGGTGAAATGAGGTGGCGGCAAGAACGGATCGGCATACATGACGATCAATCGCCCATGGAAGCACCGGGCGACCTCTCTGGCGTACTTCAAGGCGAATGTCGCCAGCTCGCTGAAATCAGTTGGGCAAAGGATGCGTCTCGGTTGGAATGTCTCCATGACTCCCTCCTTGGCCCCGGGTGCCGATGCACCGATGGAGAGATCGCGTGTCATTCATCATCCAGTCCATCGGCGCTGACTCCTCCCGTTCACCGGCACCCGAGCACTTCCGCGAAAATAGAGCGTAGCGTAAGATGGCATCTTGCGCTCCATCTCTCCGACGGGTTCATTTTCATCCCTGCCCTGTAGCCCCGGGCCAGAGGCGACTCCGATGAATGCCTCTCATCCGCCCGAAACCACCGGTTCACCTCGACTCACCATCTTCCGTAGCATCCACGCCACCACGCCCAAACCGGCGACGAACAGCAGCAGGAACAGGATCAACGGACTCCATTGAATATTGACGCGCTCGGCCGTGACGTCCAGATAAGGACGAAGTTCGACATTTTGCACAACTTGACGACTGACGGCGTTGAGGGCGATGACCAGGAACTGCGCTCCACCCACCAGCGCCGCCCACTGCGGCGTCACCTTTCGACGGCCCATCAGAATCAGGAGCCCCGGCAGGCCGGGGGCGATGGCCGTCAATCCGGTCAGGACCACCCAGGGTTCGCTGAACATCATCTCCCGCAATTCCGCCGGCCAGGTGCCGAACACATACCAGGAGCCGAACGCGGCGAACCAGATGAGCCCCACGGCATACACCTTCAGGGCGATGCGCATCGCCGCGCGCCTGTACGGATCGCTCTCCCCCCGAGCCAACAGACCGGCATCAACGGCGATATAAGCCCCCGTCGTCGTCAGGGCTAACCCGAACATCATCAACCAGCGTGGCCAGAGCGCAGGATCATCCACATTCAGGGCGATCCCCAAAGGAGCACCAGCCACGCTCGTCGTCTGCCAGAGTTTCGGCCACGCTTCGACGCGGGTCATCAGGCTGAAGGCATTGCTGAACAAGAACCCCATGACCAGGAACAGGACCGCTGTCAGCCAACCGACCGCTCGTCGCCACGCCGTGATCCCCTCATCGCCCTGGCGCAACCCGGCCACGTAGACATACACGCCATAGTAGGCTACCGTCAACAGAACGATGATGGCCAGCCAGGGCCAGGCCATGAGAATGGTAGCCGGATAGAACACCTTGTAATAGGCTACTTGAAGAAACAACAACGGGACGATGCCGAAATTGACGCCCAGCGCGATGATGACGGGCATCGGTTTCATCAAGCGATGCGAGACGCGTCGAGCGTGCGCGTCTCCACGCCAGGAGAGCACCATGGCCACGATGATCCCGGCATACCACAGGTTCATGGGAATCATGTGCAGCGTGAAGCCCAGCACTTTGAACAGGACGAGAAACCAGTAGGGGGCTGGATATCCCAACGGATTAGACGGTCCCATCAACGTTGTCGGCTCCATGATCACCTCCTCGCGACGCGATCGACGCGCCGAGAATGGTCATTCGACCTCCTCTGGGCATCGAGCCTGGACGATTCACGATTGATGCGTTGTTCACCATAACGCATGCCGCCCGGCGCCGGCTCGGCGATGCGCAACAGGTATTTGGTCAATAGCTCGGCTTCTTCGGGCGTTCCCGACCAGGGTGGCATGAAGAAGTGAACCTTCTCCGGCTGCTCGACGACCGTGCGCACCATCTCCGGCGTCCATCCGCGCATCAGTTGACCGACGGCTGAAAATCCCCTGGTCTGGGCATGACAGTCATTGCAGTGATACTGGAACAGTACCTCGCCGAGCTTCCGCTGATCGGCTTCGGGGAGCTGCAGCAGTCGCGATTCGTCGATCTCTTTCCCATTCATCACCTGCGGATAGTGATGAGCGACGAACGCCCGCGTCCAGGTCCCTCCCTCCAGGAAACCCGATTGGCGAAGCCGAGGAACTTCATCGACCAGCACCTGATGCCCCAGGACGACGTTATAGATGATGTATGGCTTGCGCACCGCCTCGCGAATATATTCACCGGTGGTGATGGCGGCGACGCCGAAGGCGAAGAAGAGGATGGCGAATCCCGGAGACAACCATCCGGGATGGCGATAGGGTCCCAGATAGAGCATCACGAAGACGGCCACGGTGATGACGAAAATGAGCACCATCAACACGTTCAACACACTGGCTGCCTCCAGCGCCGCTCTGGCCGATTCGGGCAGAGCGAGGTACCATCCGAGCCCACCGACGATCACCAGGATGGCTCCCCACAGCGCCGGCCGCGCCGAGCGCAAACCGATGAGATCGCGCAACTCCTGATCCTTTGCTTTGAACGCGGCGTGCAGATAGACATACAACGAAGCCAGTAAGAAAGCTCCACCGGTTCGCGCCAGCACCTGGGGAATGAATTGGGGATTGAAGAATCCCACCCAGAAAGTGAGATGCTCCGGCCACGCACCAGGATTGAGCATGAACGCCGTAATGCCCGTGATGAGAACCAGGCTCATCCAGGCCGACGCAGCATAAATCCAGCCGATCACCTGATGCGTCTTCGGCTCCAATCGCCCCCAGTAATAATAGAAGATGAACGCCGAGGCGATCTCCAAGACGAAAAAGACGTATTCCATCGCCCACCCGAAGACAAACGTATGAATGAGCATCTCCGTGGCCAGAGGCGAGGCCAACCCGATCGTCCACCAAATCCCCACTCCGGTGATCGCGCCGTAGACGACGGTCACCAGGATGAAGAACCAGGCATGCTCTCTCAGATAGCTCAGATAGGCGCTATTCCCGGTGCGATAGGCGTATCGGGTCTCGACGGCCAGAAACAACCCTCCGCCGACCGCATAGTGGGAGACGATCACGTGAAGTACCGAGATGACGGCGATGAGCATCGGCGAAGTGAGGAATGGAACATACCACCAGGGATAGTGCATTGGTCTTCCTCCTCAATATTCTCGTCGAACGCACAGAGGGCGAGGACGCATCGAGAGCCCTCTCTCTCGTTCCCTGTCTGATGCGAACGTTTCCATAATGGCTGCTTGTTATTGATCCTTTCCCGGCCAAAGGGTTACAAAATACCCTGGCCGAGCCTCGCTCTTCAGGCGCTACGCCTAACGAATCCACATTCATTCTCCGGGATACGACGAGACGGCTCCCTGGAATATGGCTCGACCACCTCGTTGGTCCGCGCCACTTCCTGTAGCCCGTTCGCTGCGACTCGCGCCATGGCGAGCGCGCCTCGTTCACACCGAACTCCCGAATGGAGTGGGACGTCCACGAGCGCGTTTCGCCCAGGACGAGGGAGCGGCCGGAAGATGCGCCACGGTCGCCGGTTGCGGGAGAGGAGGATTGTCAATTCGACGGAGACATACTAAGATGTGGGCGGAGGTGAAGGGTCATCGTGGCCAATCAAGCGGCGGAAACAGACCTCGTGCATCGGGCCAAGGCGGGCGAGCTGGCGGCATTCGAAGAGTTAGTGACCCGCTATGAACGGCGCATCTATACGCTCGCTCGTCGCATCGTTCAGATCCCCGAAGATGCCGAAGATGTGACCCAGGAGACCTTCTTGAGCGCGCTGGAACATCTCCGCGATTTTCGCGAAGAAGCCCGCTTTCACACCTGGCTCACCCGCATCGCCACGCACGCCGCGCTCAAGGTCCTGAGACGACGGAAAGGCGTTCCCTTCGTCTCGCTGGAGCAAGCGACGGACCCTGACGATCACTCGGGTTCTGTGCCTCATCCGGAGTTCATCGCCGACTGGCGCGAGAACCCCGAACGGCTCCTGGAGAAGAAGGAAACGCGCCAACTCCTGGAGGAGGCGTTGAGCGAACTCGATGAGAAGTACCGTGTCGTCTTCCTGCTTCGGGACGTGGAGGGGTTGTCGGTGAAGGAGACGGCCAGCGTCCTGGGTCTCACCGAGTCGAACGTGAAAGTGAGGCTCCTGCGCGCGCGATTGCAACTGCGCGAACGACTGACCCGCGCCTTCGGCGATGAAACGACCAGAGTGACGGCCAGACACGATCATGATTGAGACGGTCACAAGTGGGGTGAGAACTCCGAGGTACGACGACATCTCCCGGGCGCCATGCATTCTTTGTAACTTTTGTCGCCTCTGCGCCTCTACTCTGAACGGGAGGTCATCGCCATGAAGTGTGAAGAGCTACTCGCCCTGTTGAACGATTACGTAGACGGCGACATCGATCCCGCCGTGTGCGAAGATCTGGAAGAACACCTGGCGGGGTGTAACCCCTGCCAAGTCGTCGTGGACAATATTCGCAAGACGATCACTCTCTACAAAGGTGGCGAGCTGTATGAACCTCCACGACCGTTCCGGGAACGCCTCCATCGCCTGCTACGCGAACGCTGGAAGGAAACCCATCCCGCCCCCCACCATAACGAGTTCAAACCTTGAACGAGAAGTGAAAGACGTCGCTCGAGAGGCTCGTTCAGAAGATCCCCTTGGCGGCCGCGAATGCCGATCACCAGCTCCCTTTCGAGGAGACGTATCAAGAGGGCATCGATGTTTGTAACTTTTCCCTGCCCCGCGGCTCCATATGAGGTGGTTACGCGCAGCAGTGGGCGACCATGGAACTCGATCAACAAGCCGTCATGACGTGATACGAGAAAACAGGACATCTGGAGAGTGATGATGAACAAGAAGAGACGATCTGGTCGGCTTCTCGCCCTGGGAGTGGTGATGATGCTGATCACCGAACCGATGGCGCTCGGGGCCCAGACGGGATCGGGATCACCTTCGGGACTGACATTGCCGCTGGCCGTGGACATGGCCTTGCGGACGAATCCTCTCGTCCGGGCGATGGCCTCCCAACGGGAGATCGCCGCCGCGGAGGTGGAACAGGCCAAGGCCGCGCGACTGCCGCGGCTGGAGTTCAGCGAGACCTTCACCCATAGCAACAATCCCGTATTCGCCTTTGGAACGCTGTTGGAACAAGGGAGATTCGGGCCCCAGAACCTGGCCATCGATCTCCTCAATAACCCAGCATCGCTCAGCAACTTTCGCACGGCCATCAACCTCAGCCTGCCGCTATTCAATCAACTTCAGACGACGACGCGCATCGCTCAAGCGCAACTGGCCGCGCAGAAAGCCGAAGCGCAACAAGAACTCGTGCAGCAGCAGATTCGATTCCAGGTGATTCGCGCCTATTACGGCGTGCTGGTCGCCGAAGCACAGAAAGAGGTCGCCGACGAGGCCGTTCGCATGGCCGAGGCCGATGTCGAGCGCATTCGCCATCTGTTCGAACAAGGTCTGGTAGTGGCTTCTGACCTGTTGGCCACCGAAGTGCAGTTGGCCGAATTCCGTCAACAACAGATCCAGGCCCAGGGTCACATCCGGACGGCCTATGCGGCTCTGAACACGGCGCTGGGGCTTCCCACCGACACACCTCAGACCATCGAAGGTCAGCTTCAGGAGCGCGCGTTCCGCGTCCCCAGTCAAGCCGAGCTCATGGACCTGGCCCTTCGCCACCGACCGGACTATCGACAGGCGACGCTGGACGTGCGCTCGCGCCAACAAGGAATCCGAGGCGCGCTCGGTCAGTATCTGCCGCGCCTCAATCTGTTTGCCAGTTTCGGCAATAGTGGTCGGGGCCTGGCCAGCGGCAGCACCGATTTCACCGTGGGCGCCGGATTGACCTTCCAGTTATTCGATTGGGGGCGACGCGCCCGGATTCGGCAGGCTCGCGCGGCTCGACAGGCCGCCCAGGCCCAGCAGCAACGCAAAGCCGACGAGATTCGCCTGGAGGTCGTCCGCGCCTACCAGGATTTCATCTCCGCCCGCGAACGACTCAAGGTCGCCCGCCGAGCCGTGGACCAGGCTGAAGAGACGCTGCGCATCGTGCAAGACCGTTATGAGGTGGGGTTGACGACGATCACCGAAGTTCTTCGAGCGCGAACGGCGCTCGTGCGCGCGCGGATGAATTTGCTCAGCGCGCGCTATGACTATTACGTGGGATACGCTCGAACGCTGCTGGTCAGTGGACAGTTGAGAGATGTCAGTCCATTCACCAACTGACCGGCGGGAGCGAACACCGATCCGCGATGAGGATGGAATGATGAAAAAGATGCTCGCCATCATCTGGAGTGTCGCGACCATCATGACCGTGACCGGTTGTCGCGGAGCTGAACGCGACGACCGCGCCGCCGAAGCGCATAGCACGGTCACCGCTCGCCTGGAGAAGGTCGCACCGGTCACGGTGAAAGAGACGTATCACGCCGTGGGCACCGTCCGTTCCAAAACGATCAGCACCCTCTCCAGTAAACTCATGGGATACGTGACCGCCGTCTACGTCGAGGAAGGCGATCACGTGAAGGCCGGACAACTCCTCATTCAATTGGATGACCGGGATGTCCGAGCGCAATGGCGAAAGGCGCAAGCGGGATTGACCGAAGCCGAGCAGGCGCTCGAGGAGGTCGAACGCGCCATCGCCGCCGCCGAGCAAGCGCGAGTGGCGGCCGAGGCCCATCGGCGACTGGCCTCAGCAACCTATAAGCGCTATCAGGCGCTCCTAGAACGCCGCTCGGTCAGCCGACAGGAATTCGATGAAGTAGAAGCCAAATATCGGTCGGCGGTAGCCGAGGCGAACCGCGCCGATGAGATGCTGCGCTCACTTCAAGCCAGGAAGCGCCAGGTGCTCGCCCGAATCGATCAGGCCAAGGCGGAGATGGCCAGTGCCCAGACCATCCTCAGTTACGCCAAGATCACCTCTCCCATCACCGGCGTGGTCACGATGAAAAATGTCGATGTGGGCGTGCTGGCCAGTCCGGGCGTGCCTCTGCTCACCGTGGAAGATGACCGCGCCTATCGTCTGGAAGTTCTGGTGGAGGAGTCACAACTCAACCGCATTCGTCTCGGCGACGAGGCCACAGTGACCATTGCAGCGCTCGATGATGTCCATCTCAGAGGCATCGTCCGGGAGATGGTCCCGGCCGCCGATCCGGCCAGCCGATCATTCGTCGTCAAGCTCGATCTGCCCTCCCATCCCGGATTACGCTCCGGATTGTTCGGCAAGGCGCAGTTCGTCACCGGCGAAAAGAAAGCGATCATCCTCCCTTCGTCGGCACTGATCGAGCGCGGTCAACTGACCGCCGTTTACGTCGTGGATGAAACAAACAGAGCCCGGCTTCGGTTGGTGAAGACGGGAAAGCGCCATGACGATGGCGTCGAAATTCTCTCCGGTCTCCACAGCGGCGATCGGGTGATCATCGAAGGCGTTGAACGCGTGAAGGAGGGGAGCAAAATTCGCGAGTCATGAGAGGTGGCGCCCGGTTCGCCATGAGATGAGGCATCCACAACGCGAGCCGGGGAACACCGTTGCGGAGAAAGAGCGATGGGGGAAAAACTGGGACTGGCGGGAAAAGTCGCGCGATTCTTCATCGACTCCAAGTTGACGCCGTTGATCATCGCGGCATCCATCCTGCTCGGCCTCGGCGCGGTCCTCATGTTGCCGCGCGAAGAAGAGCCCCAGATCGTGGTGCCCATGATCGATATTTTCGTGGAGATGCCCGGGGCCAGCGCCAAAGAAGTGGAAGAGCGAGTCACCAAGCCGATGGAGAAATTGCTCTGGGAGATCCCCGGCGTCGAATATATTTACTCGACCTCCAGTCCGGGGCGCGCCCTGGCCGTGGTGCGATTCTATGTGGGCGAGAATGAGGAAGACGCCATCGTGCGGCTCAATCAGAAGATGTTCGCCAATTTCGATCTCATCCCCCCTGGAGCCAGCCCGCCGTTAGTCAAACCGCGCTCGATCGACGATGTCCCTATCCTGGCGCTGACGTTGTGGAGCGATCACTATGATCACTACATGCTCCGGCGGTTGGCCGCCCAACTGCACGATCACATCAAGGCGGTCACGGACGTCTCGGAGGTGCGCATCATCGGCGGGCAACGACGCCGCGTCCGCGTCACGCTGGATGAGGCCAAGATGGCCGCCTATCACATCGCACCGGCTCGCATCGTTCCTCTCCTTCAACGCGCGAATCAGCAGCTTCAAGCGGGCCACTTCTCATCGGGCAATCGCGAGTTCCTGGTGGAAACGGGCGATTTCCTGCAGACCGCTGAAGACGTGGGGAGCGTGGTGGTCGGCGTCTTCAACCATCGGCCGGTGTACCTGCGCGATGTCGCCACCATCGAGGATGGACCGGAGGAGCCGGCCAATTACGTCTTCTTCAGTCCCGGACCGGCGGCCCAATACAGTCGCCTGCTGATCCCCGAAGGCCAACTGGGGGGAGCCAGAGATTCAGGATCTCCCGGCCCTTATCCGGCGGTGACCATCTCGGTGGCCAAGCGAAAGGGGACCAATGCCATCGTCGTCGCCGATCGGGTCATTGAGAAAGTCAAAGAGCTGGAAGGAACGCTCATCCCCGGCGATGTCCACGTGACCATCACCCGCCATTATGGAGAGACGGCCGAGGAGAAATCCAACGAACTCCTCTTCCACATGATGCTGGCCGTCCTTTCGGTGTCAGCGCTGATCTGGGTGGCACTGGGACTCCGGGAATCGGGCATTGTGGCCATCGCCATCCCGGTGACGTTGGCGCTGACGCTGGTCGTGTTCTACCTGTACGGCTATACGCTCAATCGGGTGACGCTGTTTGCCCTCATCTTTTCCATCGGCATCCTGGTCGACGACGCCATCGTGGTCGTAGAAAACATCGTCCGCCACTATCGCCTGCCGGAGAATCGCGGGCGGCCCATCCTGGATATCGCCGTAGAAGCAGTGGACGAAGTGGGCAATCCCACCATCCTGGCGACCTTGACGGTGATCGCCGCCATCTTGCCCATGGCCTTCGTGCGTGGGCTCATGGGGCCGTACATGCGCCCCATCCCTGTGGGCGCGTCGGCGGCCATGATCTTCTCTCTGCTCGTCGCGTTCATTGTCACGCCGTGGGCTTCGCTCCGATTGTTGCGCCGGGAGGCCGATGACCGTGCAGGCCATGAAGAGAGCTGGAGCATGCGTCTATATCGCCGGGTGATGACTCCGCTCATCAATCAGCCCCGCTGGCGCTACGGGTTCCTGATGGGCGTCATCGTGTTATTGCTCATGGCGCTCTCCATGTTCGTCGTGAAGCTGGTCACTGTCAAGATGCTCCCCTTCGATAATAAGAGCGAGTTCCAGGTGGTCATCGACATGCCCGAAGGCTCAACGCTGGAAGAAACGGCCGCCGTCACGCGCGAGATTGGCGCCTATCTGGGCACGGTGCCGGAAGTGACCGACTACCAGATGTACGTGGGCACCGCTTCGCCCTACAACTTCAACGGACTCGTCCGCCATTACTTCTTGCGGCGCGGGCCGAATGTGGCCGATATTCAGGTGAACTTGATGCCTAAAGACGAGCGCGACGCGCAGAGCCACGACATCGCCAAACGCGTTCGTCCCCGCATTCAGGAGATCGCCGCCCGCTATGGCGCGCGGGTGAAGGTGGCCGAAGTCCCCCCCGGTCCACCGGTGCTGCAAACGCTGGTGGCCGAAGTCTACGGGCCGGACTACCGCCGCCAGATCGAGCTGGCCAGACAGATCCGCGAGATCTTCGAGACGACGCCGGGGGTGGTGGATGTCGATTGGTACGTCGAGGACGATCAGCCGAAATACCGGTTTGTAGTCGATAAGGAGAAAGCGGCCTTGAATGGGGTGTCGGCCGAGCAAGTGGCCCTCACTCTGCGCATCGCTGTGGAAGGCATGAGCGTGGGGTTATTGCATCGCCCGGAGGAGAAGGAAGATGTGCCCATCATCCTGCGCCTCCCCCGGGCGGAGCGCTCCAGCGTCCGTGATCTCATGGACATCAAGGTCCAGGGACGCGACGGTCACCTGGTTCCGCTCGGCGAACTGGTGCGCGTGGAAGAAGTCACCGAAGACAAGAGCATCTATCACAAGAATCTGATGCCCGTCGTCTATGTCACCGGAGATGTGGCCGGGAGAGAGGAGAGTCCCGTCTATGCCATTCTCAAGATGAGCGATCGCATCGCCCAGTTGCACATTCCCGAGGGTTATACCATTGAGCAGTACACGGCGCATCAACCCTTCATGACCGACCGATTGGCCATGAAATGGGATGGAGAGTGGCACATCACCTACGAGGTCTTCCGCGACCTGGGATTGGCCTTCGCCGCCGTGCTCGTGCTGATCTACATCCTCGTCGTGGGATGGTTCCAATCCTTCACGACGCCCTTCGTCATCATGGCAGTGATTCCCTTCTCGCTCATCGGCATCTTGCCGGCGCACTGGATGATGGGAGCCTTCTTCACGGCCACATCGATGATCGGGTTCATCGCCGGGGCGGGCATCGTGGTCAGAAACTCGATCATCCTGGTCGATTTCATCGAGCTCCGGCTCAAACAGGGTATGCCGCTCAATGAGGCCGTCGTCGATGCCGGAGCGGTGCGCTTCCGGCCGATGATGTTGACGGCGGCAGCGGTGATCGTGGGCTCGTCGGTCATCCTGTTCGATCCCATCTTCCAGGGACTGGCCATCTCGTTGATGGCGGGCGAGGTCGCCTCGTTGCTGTTGTCGCGGATGACCGTGCCCATCCTCTACTTCCTGAGCGAGCGAAAGCGGCACAAACTGGCCGCGCCGTCAAGCGGGCCGGAGCCGGAGGAGATCGCTCCACGAATTGAGCATGAGGATTCATAAATCGGGAGGATCATGAGCCTCCCGTTCACATCGCATCGAAGGAGGATGAAGCCATGACACTGGAACGATATCTGCGATTGATCGCCGGTTCGTTCGTTCTGCTCAGTCTGGCGCTCGGCTACTGGGTGAATCCCGCCTGGTATCTGTTCACGGCGTTCGTCGGACTCAATCTCGTCCAATCGGCGTTCACCAACTGGTGTCCGATGATGACGTTTCTCCGGTGGCTGGGCGTCAAGAGCGAGGCCGAACTCCAGAACGCGTGATAAAATGGTGAACGGCGCCGATCGGCGCTGCCGGTGAGGCGCCGGGACATGTCGTTTGGTGAGAAAAGGAACGAGGAGGTGAACTATGGATCGAGTCGTTGTCATAGAGAGTGATAAGTCGATGGAAGAAGCCTGTCAGGCTCTGGAGAAAGCCGTCGCCGACCATCAATTCGGCGTCATGCACGTCCATGATGTTCGTCAGACGCTGGCCAACAAAGGCGTGGAGTTCGATCGGGATGTGCGCATCTTCGACGTCTGCAATCCGCATCGCGCCAAGCAGGTGTTGAGCACCAACATCCTCATCTCCTCGGTGCTGCCCTGTTCGATCTCGGTATTCCGCGAAGGCGATAAGACCAAGCTTGCTTTTGTCCGACCGACGGTGATGTTGGACCTGTTCGAGACGCCGGAGTTGAAGCCCATCGCCGAAGAGGTGGAAGCGACGGTCACCAAGATCGTGGAAGCGGCGGCCAAGGGCTGAGGGCGCCCAAGGGCGATTCACCTGAGAGGTGGAGCAAATAGACTGACCCGGCCGCCCATCAGCACCATACGAGGAAGCAACGAGCAGGCCCGGGGGTTCAACGCCGGCTTCCCTGAAGCAGGTCCAGCAGTTGGCGGAGCAGTTGAAGAAGGTCACGGCACCGGGTGGGCTACAGGACCTGACAGTGGTCGAACTCGAGGAGATGGCCAAGGGCATCGCCCTCGATATGACCAAGCAAGACGTGATCGAGCCGCTGGACGAGCTGGAGTCGGGCGTGGACCACTCGGGCCTGAAAGGCAAGGTTCCCATCGCGACCAGGAAGAAATAGCCTCCTCCAGAACAAGCGGCAGGTCATCAAGGCTCTGCAGAAGGCCACCGGCGAGGAACTGGCCGAGAAAGCCGAACAGGAAAGGAGAAAATCGATTGACGGGGCGCTTCAGCCGCCCGCCGGAGGCGGGTCGGTTGCAACGGGGGGTAGGCGGCAGAGACCCTTTTACTTACCTGCGACCAGAAACATACTGGTAGGCCTCAATGAATAGAGGCTCCAGTTCTGAAATATCAGGTGAGTCCGGCTTGAGCGGGCGAAATCTCGCTTGATGAAAGCTGCTATCATATCGCTGAAATTCCCAGTCCTGGCCTTGGAAAGCCGTGGCCACGTCTTCAGGTAATTTCAGCCTCAAATTCCAAGCATAGGTGCCGCCCCAGCCCACACTGAAGACCACTCTATTTCCGAGCTTGAACCCTACGTAATATTTGTTCAGGTTGTAAGGTAGCTCCCATCCCTGCCGAGCTACCAATGCCGCTACTGCCTCCACCACTTCTCGGAATTGGGCCGTTGCTTCCTTCCCATGCTCGGATTCATAGAAGTCCCAATCCCACTCGCCAAGCACCTTGGTTGTAGTAACCCTGCGTTGAGATGTATCTTCCAAAACTTCGACTGCCAAAAATTCCTCTTCTTCAAAGCAATACCGCCGTATTCGGATAAGATCAACGGGATAACCGATTTTACCGGCCATGCGAGGGACAGCGTTCTTGAAAGAAGGGGCAATTAGAATGATACGGATGTCTAAATTATCCCAATCTACTTCAATATCCTCAGGCCTATTCTTGCTCTCCAACCATATTGCTTTTATGGAATCAGGGTTTGTCTCAGCCCAGATAGCATAGCCTAGCGCCTGTGGCAAGATGTCCTCACCAGCCTCGCTATTCTTGAGTTCGATCATACACACGCGAGAATCTTGATCTACCCCTAGCATATCCGGTATACCTTGCCTTGAACCAGTGCGAACTTGACGATGGATGATATAGACGTCGCCTCCGAGAACTTCTTGATTCTCAAAAACATACTCTTCCAGTTCGGCCTCAGTGTTAAAAGGCTTTTCAACCAGGCTGCGCGTTTGGTTTCGCGACTTCCAATACAGATTCAACATGTCTTCCGCCTCTCAGCGTGTGCACCTAACTGTCCCGCCGCCTAACGGTCAAGCTCAGCCGCCCGCCGGAGGCGGGTCGGTTGCAGCGAAGGTTAAGCGGTGGCTTCCAGACCTATTAAGGACGAACGCATATCGCCAGGAACAGCGCGTCACGGAAAATAACGATAGATATCTCTCCGGTGCAAGAACCGAACAAAGATGACCGTGTCGTCGACTATATCGACACCCATCCGATAATCCCCAACACGAATACGATAGAACGTCTCATAGCCACGGAGTTTCACCAAGCCCGGTATCTCGTGCGGGTTAGAAACTGACTCATTGCACCTGACGACGAACCTTCCTGCTACGAATGCGCTTCAAATCGCGAAGAAAGGCGGCTTCGTATGCAATCTGCATGGTCACTAGGCTTCCAACACAGCGCGAATTTCATCCTCGCCTACAAATTCGTTTTGCCGCCCCGCACGGATAGCATTAGCTAACGCCACCTCTTCAATTGCCTCAATGACTAGCTGGTGAAATTCAGATCTCCGCTCCTCCAGTAATTCAACAAGGACTTGCCGTAGCAGATTCTTGGTCTGTTCCTCATCCAAAACAGTTGCAGGCATTTTCATGCTCCTTTCATGCACGAGTGTTCTTCACTCTGCCGCTTACCTGGTTTTCGACACCGCCTAACTCCTTTATTCTACTTAATCCCCATTTGTCCGTAGTGCCGATTCACGGAACCAACCACAGTTTTGAATATACTGCCGAATTTCTCTTAGCGTCAAGGAAAACCTCTTGATCGGCATCAAACGACCGACGACCCTGACACGGATATTGAGGGTGCTAGGGAGATCAGGTATAAACCAGGATGGTAGATTATGAATGGGGCTGAGCGAGAACTTGAACGGGAGCTGGGTGGTTATACCGATTTTCTGCGGAAACGTCGGCTGACACCGCCTAGAAGCAGTTTCATAAGAGATAGCAATACAACCAAGATGTACGAAACTGAGGAAGTTAACGCACTACAATTGGGCGAAGGCTTTGTAGCCAGGCAAACAACTGTTTCATCCTCCAACGTCGGCAGTATCGCCGCAAAAATCGACCATCTGGCGTCGGAGGTCTCGTTCGGCTTTCTCAGTGAGGAGCAATCATCTGGACACCTTGCTGGGCCAGAGCTTCGTCCAGGGGATCGCTGTCATAAGCTTTATCCCCAATCAGCCGCTCTGGCCACTTGGGGGTTAAGGTCCAAGGGAGAGTATCTTCAACAAGGGTGACTTAATGCGGGCTAGCCGACGCCGCGTGGACGGCGACGGGAAGACCAGCGCCGTTGGCCACGGCCATGAGTTTCGTACCTTTGCCTCGCTTGGTCGTTCTCATCCCGAACCCCTTTTTTTCACCACTACAAAGGTGCCATCAATAAAACATTCCGAACGATCTAGTCCCCCTCGCCGACGAAGGTCTTCGGTAATGCTTCCAGTACACGGCGTCGGAGTCCATCACGAACCTACATCGGGAACCGCCGGTGGCCGGTCTGGTATGGTGAAAACCTCTCGGGTAGGTCTTTCCACCGGGCTCCACTGCGTAAGATCCAAAGAATCCCCTTCAAGATTACTCGATTCCCTTCCCACGGCCTCTCTCTGCTGTCAGGTCGGCCAGGGAGAGGGGGAGTCAAAGGCTCGATGCTTGCCCATTGCTCATCGGTTAACTCCTCTCGTCAGCTCATATCTCATCCCCCCTTCCGGAAAGATCTTGGCATAACTCAGGTACTTATGAGACCGCTTCTAGCATCAAAAGCTTGCCGTGCTGCCTTGATGTCCTGTTTGCTTGGAGCTTGAATTATTCTTCTCTCTTTGCTCAAGGCGGCCTAACGAAAAGCTCAGCCGCCCGCCGGAGGCGGGTCGGTTGCAGCGGGGGGTAGGCGGCAGAGTATCTGTCCTTGGTTAGCGTCTTCGATAAATCTCTCGCCGATGGCCAATCGCATGAATCACGATCGTTTCTTCGTCCCAAAGGACTTCATAAATCACACGGTAGTCACCCACACGGAGCTTGTAAAGTCCTGCCAGATCACCCATCAATGCCTCAAGACGAATCGTGTCCAGATTCGCAGCCAGCCAATTGATACGTTGAACGAGGCGGCGTGCTGCAGGCTTGTCTAATCACTCTAATTCCCGAGATGCTGCTTGCAGAATGCGAACGCGGTACTTGCTCATTCCTCCACACCAAGACGCCGGATCACTTCCTCAAACGGCTCACCGCGTTCGCCACTTGCTACGGCTTCCTTCTGGCGCAAAAGCCTCTCCCGAATGGTCTTGCGAATGGGTAACCCCTCATCAGGATCACCGAGTACCTCCAGGAGCTTCTCCTCGATGATGGTTTCTATCATCTCGCGAAGTTCGTCCCTTGTCATCTGCGCTACAGTATCCATACTATCCTCCATAAGCCTATGAGCCTCACAGCCTACAGAGCCGCCTAACTCCTTATTCTACCCAATCTCCATTCTCCCGGAACACTTGTCGCAGGGCATTCTGTAACCTAGCACAGCCAGGCGTCCTAGGCAAGGAAAAAATCAGCGGAAATTCATTGTCTCGGATCACCGAACAGATTAACCCAACATGGCACGATTGGTGTTATGGAGATTATGTTTAATCGGAAATATGAGCGAAGCCGAGGAGAAGCTGCAGGCCGTACTGGAAGGTTATTCCAACTTCATGAGGGAAAGGCAGTTGGCCCTGCCCAAACATCGACCCCACCTGGTACGCCGGGTGCGCGAGTTCCTGCTCTTTGCCAGAGAACACAGCCACTACACCTTCGAGCAAACGCTGGATTAGTTCCTAACCGCACTCGGCCAACGTGATGGCATCAAACCGTGGCAGATTCAGCAAGCATCGGACGCCATTCGCATTTACCGGTATCAGTATCGTGGCTACCGTAGCAGGAGAGAGGTTGAACAGAAGGGTGTCGGTACTTCCGGCAATGACGAAAGCTTCATCGAACGGCTGCGCGAGGTCATTCGACTGCGCCACTATGCAAGGAGTACGGAGAAGACCTATCTGCATTGGAGGCGGAGATTTCTCGCGTATCGCAAGCATGCCGGGCTGGCGGGTGAGCCGACCGCTGCGGATGTAAAGGCGTTTCTTACCCGCTTGGCCATGGTTGAGAAGGTGAGCGCTTCTACGCAGAATCAGGCGTTCCGTGCATTGCTTCTTCTTTTCCGGGAGGTCTTGCGCAAGGATTTGGAGGAAATGGCCCAGACGATCCGGGCCAGGCGGGGGCGAAGGCTCCCAACGGTATTGTCGGTCAGCGAAATACAGGCATTGCTTGAGGCTGTGGAACCTGATTACAAGGTGATGGTGAAACTGCTCTACGGAAGCGGCCTCCGTCTGATGGAGTTGCTCCGTCTTCGGGTGAAGGATATCGACTTTGATGCGGGGCTAATCACCGTGCGTGGAGGCAAAGGCAACAAGGGTCGGACAACCCTGTTACCGGAGTCTTGGCGAAAAGAGCTGCGTGTGCATCTGGCCAAGGTTCGCGAATGGTACGAAGCCGACTTGGCGCAAGGGTACGGAGAGGCTCCTGTTCCGAATGCCCTGGCGAGAAAGTATCCGGAGGCCGGGAAGGAGTGGGGGTGGCAGTACCTCTTTCCTGCCAACAAGATTGCCATAGACCCGGCGGATGGGAAGATGCGTCGTTATCACGTTTATGAAAAGACGCTGCAAGGGGCCCATACGCAGAGCAGTACGCCGCGCTGGTCTCACTAAACGTGCCTCGGCGCACACACTCCGTCACAGCTTTGCAACCCACCTGTTGATGAAGGGTCCGGATATCCGAGAAGCTCAGGAGCTTCTGGGACATAAGAGCCTCGAGACGACGATGATTTACACTCACGCGGTGCGAGAACTCAAGACAAAGACGCGCAGCCCGCTGGACGAGCTGTAAGCCTCCCCGGCATCCCCGTCGGGGCATGTCATCGGAGGCGGACATGCCTGCCTGCCGCGCAGGGCACGGCGCAGGCAGGGAAGCATAGCCACCAGGGGCACTACTTCTCCAAGTACGGCATCTCCGCCACCATGAGCCTCCCCATTATCAATGAGGTGTCCGCTCATGTGGGCCCGGATCTGCGAGACGCACTGTTGGGCCAGGTGAAGGTCTACCAGCGTCAGGAGCGCTGGAAGGATACCATTGTCTGCCTGAGACCGCAGCGGTGTGAATCCGACGACGTGGTGGTGAAGCTGTTCCTCGCAGAGCTGCTGCACAAGCCGATTGAGACGTGCTGAAGGCACGCCCGAAGGGCACGAGTCATGGATGGCGAGCGTCAACGTCTGTCGAAAGATTGTGCAGTTGGCCGAGGGCATTGAGAACGAGACGTCGACCTGACTATGCGGATGGGCCGCATGCATGCAGGTCCACGCCGCTTCAGCTCCTGGAGCCAGGGGCAACAAAGCCTCCCGATGTTCACGCTCCCTTTCCAGATTGAGAATAGCACGTCCTCACCCGGACTCCACCCAGTGGAGGGGTACGTCAGGAACGCAGATGACGGGGATGCGCGCGCCACGCAACACTTTCTCCGCCGTCGAGCCGAACAAGAGCTCTTCGATATCGCGCTGGCGCCGACCGCGAATGCCGAGCACAATCATCTGGAAATCCAGATCGGCGGCCACCCGGAGAATCTCGGCGAACGGTTTGCCGACGACCACCATCGAGTTCATCTGCACGGGGGCATCGGCGCGCTCGTCGAGAATCTCCTGGAGCCGCCGTTCGGCCTGCTCCCGCAATCTGGCCGTCGTGGCCTCGGCGTCGCCCAATCCTTCCTCGCTCACCCGGGCGACGAAATCGGCATCAATGACGTGGAGCAAGTAGAGTTCGCCCTGCGGATCGATCAGCGAAATGGCGAAATCGAGGGCGCGAAGAGAATTGGGAGAGAAATCCACCGGCACGAGAATGTCCTTGATCTTCATCCTCGCCTCCTCACCACCGCGATGGTTGTCTTCGTTGGTCGGCACATCGACTCCATTGGCGTGAGCGGCCCGAGGCGAGGAGTGATCCGATGCCTCTCGGACCACTCCTGGTCGCCTCAGGATCGCTTCTTTCGATGCCGTCGCCGGAGCTCCTCGGCCATCGTTTTGATCTCGGTCAGATCTCGCTTCATTTCGCTCCATCCGTACCAGAGCGCATAGTCCGGATTGGCATGGAACGTCCCCTGGAAGACGCGCATACGATGCTCCAGATGCATGACGAAGAGCTTCTGCTCGATCGGCGTGGGCGCATCGTGGAAGGCCAACAGATCGGGGAACGGATAAGCGTAATGTTCCGGCTTCTTGAGAATCCCGTCCTCGTACAATCCGGCCACGATCCGTATGGCCTCGGCCAGTAGATGATCGGCGGCTTTGATCATCTGATCACCCTTTTCCAGTTCGGCGCGGGCGAAGTTGACCGAATGGCACTGGTTACACGTCTTGATCATCTTGTCGCGTTCTTTCTGCCAATCCTCTTGCGTGAGCCGGGCCACGTCGGCCTTCTTGACCACATCGAGGCGCGCCGTGGGCTTCCCGTCCGGGTCGAGCACGCCGAGAGCCTGAAGGATCGTCGTTCGATCCGCCGCCCACTGTTCGTCGTCGGGCAGTGGCAAGCGCACGGCCAGGAATCCCCATGCTGTGCGCACGGCGTGATTGCCCTCTTGCATGTGACAGGTCTGGCACGTGGGCGCGGCGACCGTTTCGGGGAGCGTCTTATTTTGTTTCAGCAGATAGCGCACGCCGTGTTTGGAACCCGCATACATCTCCCATTGAGGATGATCGAATCCCATGTGACACGTCTGGCAGGCTTGTGGTTGACGCGCTTCTTTGACGGAAAAGACGTGCCGGGTATGACAGGCGTCGCAGGAAGCCACCCCGAATCCGGCGCCGTCCCGCTTCAGCGCTTTGATCTCTTCGGGCGTCTTCAGTCCAATCTTGTGGCATCCCCCGCAGCCCTTCATGCCCTCGGTCAACGCCATGGGCAGCCAGTGCGTGGTGGGCATCGCTTTCATGGCTGCCCAGGCGAAGGCGTGTTTCCCACTTTTGAACTGCTCGACCTGCGTCTGGTGACACACGGCGCACGTCTCCGGCGTGGGGATCTGCACTTCGGCTACATCCTCAGCCGACGTATGCTGATCACCATGGCACACTGAACAATCGACGCCATTCTGGCTATGTTTGCTCAATTGCCAGTCGGAGACGATACGGGGGGTGACCTTCTTGTGACACTCGACGCAGAGCGGTCCCGTCTGGGTGGAATGGCGGAGAGAGTCGGCCGGCGCTGCCTCATTCTGACTGCGCTCCCCAGACAACATGAGCATGAACGCCACCAGCACGAGAGTCGTACCCAACTTCCACCACTTTCGCATAGTCGTCCCTCCTTGTCTGTGAACTCGGTGCGAATGGCACCTGTAAGCATTCTACGGATCTCGAAGGAAGAATCAAGCAATGGTCTTCATGCCGAACGACGAGCAACCTGAGAGATGAGGCCGATAGCCCGAGCCGGTCTCTCCCTCGCCAATACCCGCCTCTCCCCGGCTCGTCTGGAATCCGTCGCCCAACAGATCGATCATTACGACGACCACCGACGATGCAGCGGATAAGAACTGAGCACTTTCATGTAATTGGCGCGCTCGAACGCCGCCGGATCGGCCACCGAGCGCTGGCTCATACTCCCTTGCATCTGACGAATGGATTCGTACTCGTGCTCTTCCATCCACTGCAGCACATCGGCGCGCACCCGGGCCAGATGTTCGATGCCATGAATGAGCAGAGCTGAGGTCATCATGGCGACGCGTGCACCGGCCATCATCGCCTTGAGAACATCTTCGGCCGTATGGATGCCGCCGGTGATGGCCATATCGGCCTTGATATGCCCATAGAGAATAGCCACCCACCGCAGACGCAACCGCAACTCGTACGAGCGACTCAAGTCCAGATCGGGGACGACCTTCAGCTCCTCCAGATCGAAGTCCGGCTGGTAGAAACGATTGAACAGCACCAGAGCACCAGCGCCCGCTCGATCCAACCGCCGGGCCATGTTGGCCATGGCGCTGAAGTAAGGACCGATCTTGACGGCGACCGGAAGCGCGACGCTGGATGCGACATCCCGTACCAGGTCCACGTACATCTGCTCGACGTCGGCGCCGGTCATCTCCGGATCAGTCGGGATGAAATAGATGTTCAGCTCCAGCGCATCGGCTCCCGCCTCCTCGATCTTCTTGGCATAAGTGATCCATCCCCCGGTAGAGACGCCGTTGAGACTTCCAATGACGGGAATGTCCACGGCTTCCTTGACCCGACGAATATGCTCCAGATAGCCCTCCGGCCCCAGGTTGTAGTCCATCATGTCGGGAAAATAGGAGAGCGCTTCGGCATAACTCTCGGCACTGTGGGAGAGATGATGATTCAGCTCATGGCTTTCCAATGTGATCTGTTCCTCAAACAGCGAGTGCAACACCACGGCGGCCGCGCCAGCATCCTCCATGCGCCGGATGTTATCCACTTCTTCGCACAGCGGCGAAGCCGACACGACCAGTGGATTCTTGAGGTTCATGCCCAAGTAGCTCGTCGTCAGATCGATCATTCTCTCTCCTCCTTCTCAGGGGCTCCATTGACGGGCATGGCCGCCCAGTACTCGTACAGGCGCCAGCGCGCGAGCACGTCTTCCTGAGCCAGCTTCAACAGTTTCTTGGCCACCTCCGGATGGCTATGGACCAGCATCTTGTAGCGCGTCTCATTGTAGATGTACTTCTCCAGTGGCAGGCGCGGAGGCTTGGAATCCAGTTGCAAGGGATTCTTCCCCTCCCTGAGCCGATCGGGATTGTATCGGAACAACGGCCAGTAACCAGAAAGCACGGCGGCCTTTTGTTGCTCCATCCCATAGGCCATATCGTATCCATGAGCGATGCAGTGGCTATACGCGATGATCAGCGAGGGACCATCATAAGCTTCCGCCTCCAGGAAGGCCTTGACCGTATGCGCATCGTTCCCTCCCATGGCCACGCGAGCGACGTAGACGTGACCGTAGGTCATAGCCATCATGGCCAGGTCTTTCTTGGGCGTCGCCTTGCCAGCGGCGGCGAACTTGGCCACGGCTCCGCGGGGCGTAGCTTTGGACATCTGTCCTCCAGTGTTGGAATAGACCTCCGTATCCAACACCAGGAGGTTCACGTTGCGTCCCGACGCCAGCACGTGATCCAAGCCGCCATAGCCGATGTCGTAGGCCCAACCATCGCCACCGATGATCCACACGCTCTTTTTGACCAGGGCGTCGGCCAGAGCGAGCAGATCGCGCGCTTCTGGCGAATCGAGTCCCCGCAGCCGCTCTTTGAGCAGCGCCACGCGCTCGCGCTGTTGTTGGATGCCAGCCTCGCTCGACTGATCGGCGGTGAGCAGCGCTTCGACGAGCTCATCGCCGAGGGTCCCGGACAGACGCTTGAGCAACCAGCGCGCATACTCGGCTTGTTTGTCCAGCGCCAGGCGCATGCCCAAGCCGAACTCGGCATTGTCCTCGAACAGCGAATTGGACCAGGCCGGTCCGCGCCCTTGACGATTGAACGTCCAGGGAGTGGTGGGGAGATTCCCGCCGTAGATGGAAGAGCATCCGGTGGCATTGGCCACCAGCGCCCGGTCGCCGAACAACTGCGTCATGAGCTTGATGTAAGGCGTCTCGCCGCATCCGGCACAGGCGCCGGAGAACTCGAACAGCGGCTCCAGAACCTGCACGTCCTTGACGTGAGCCAGGCTGAGCGCTTGCCGGTCTATCTCGGGCAGTTGGAGGAAGAAGTCCCAGTTTTCGCGCTCCTGCTCGCGAATGGGCGGTTGCGGCTCCATGTTGATGGCCTTGTGACGCACCTCGCTCTTACTCTTGGCCGGGCATACTTCCACGCACAAGCTGCATCCCGTGCAATCTTCTGGAGCCACCTGCAGGGTATACCGCATGTCCTTGAACTCCCGCCACCGCGCCGGCGCCGACTTGAAGGTGGGCGGAGCACCATCCAGGTACCGGGGATCGTAGATCTTGGCGCGAATGACGGCATGGGGACACACGAGCACGCACTTGCCGCATTGAATGCAGAGGTCTTCATCCCAGACGGGGATCTCCAGCGCGATATTCCGCTTCTCCCACCGCGCCGTCCCACTGGGAAACGTCCCATCGGGCGGGAACGCGCTGACCGGGAGCGAATCGCCTTCCCCGGCGATCAATTTGGCCGTGACCTTCTGGACGAACTCCGGCGCTTCCGGAGGCACCGGCGGCCGCAGATCGAAGGTGCTGGTCACCCGATCGGGCACGCGCACCTCGGAGAGGTGGTCCAACGCCTGATCCACGGCGGCGAGGTTCTTCTGCACGATCACTTCTCCGCGCCGCCCATAGGTCTTTCGGATGGAGTCTTTGATGGCCGCAATGGCTTGCTCGCGCGGCAGGATATCGGTGATGGCGAAGAAGCAGGTCTGCATGATGGTGTTGATGCGCACACCCAACCCCGTCTGGCGGGCGATCTGATAGGCATCGATGACGAAGAAACGGAGCTTCTTGTCGATGATCTGCTGCTGGACGCGACGCGGAAGATGATCCCACACCTCATCGGGCCCATACGGACTGTTCAGGAGAAACGTGGCTCCGGGCTCGGCCACTTTGAGGACATCGAATCGCTCCAGAAAGGAGAACTGATGACAGGCGACGAAATTGGCCCGACTGATGAGATAGGTGGAGCGAATGGGACGCGGCCCGAATCGCAGATGCGAGATGGTCACCGAGCCCGCTTTTTTGGAATCATAGACGAAGTATCCTTGAGCGTAGTAGTCGGTGTTCTCTCCGATGATCTTGATGGAATTCTTGTTGGCGCTCACCGTGCCATCCGATCCCAGGCCATAGAAGACGGCCCGCACCGTCTGGGGATCTTCGGTGGAGAATTCGGGATCGAACTCGATGCTCGTATGGGTCACGTCATCGTGGATGCCGACGGTGAAATGATTCTTGGGATGTTCCCTGGTCATCTCGTCGAACACGCCTTTGACCATGGCCGGGGTGAACTCCTTGGAGGAGAGTCCATATCGCCCGCCAATGATGCGGGGCGGCGTCTCAAACGGCGCCTCGCCGCCGCTCATCGCCTCATTGATGGCCGCGACGACATCCAGATAGAGCGGTTCGCCGAGACTTCCCGGCTCCTTGGTGCGGTCCAGCGCCGCGATCACCCGGACGGTCGGCGGCAGGGCGGCGATGAAGTGTTCGACGGAGAAGGGACGATAGAGGCGCACCTTGATGACGCCCACCCTCTCGCCGCGAGCCACCAGATACTCGACCGTCTCATGAACCGTCTCGGCGCCCGATCCCATCAGCACGATCACTCGTTCGGCATCAGGCGCACCCACATAATCGAACAGGCGATACTGCCGCCCGACCAGGCGAGCGAATTTGTCCATGACGTTCTGCACGATCGTCGGACAGGCCCGGTAGTACGGATTGACGGCTTCGCGCGCCTGGAAAAAAGCATCGGGGTTCTGCGCCGTGCCGCGAATGAAGGGATGTTCGGGTGAGAGCGCCCGAGCGCGATGCGCGCGAACGAGGTCCTCATCGATCATCGCCCGCATATCCTCGGGCGTCAGTTGCTCGATCTTGTCCACCTCGTGAGAGGTCCGAAAGCCGTCGAAGAAATGTAGAAACGGCACGCGCGCTTCCAACGTCGCCGCCTGAGCGATCAAGGCGAAATCCATGGCTTCCTGGACCGAACCCGAGGCCAGCATGGCGAAACCGGTAGCGCGCGCCGCCATCACATCGCTGTGATCGCCGAAAATGGAGAGCGCGTGCGTGGCCACCGTCCGCGACGCGATGTGGAAGACGGTGGCATTCAACTCTCCGGCGATCTTGTACATGTTGGGAATTTTCAGGAGCAACCCCTGTGACGCCGTGAATGTGGTCGTCAACGCGCCCGCTTGTAGCGAGCCGTGGACGGCGCCGGCGGCCCCCGCCTCGCTCTGCATCTCCACCACCTCGGGCACCGTCCCCCAGATGTTCGTGCGGCCTTCGGCCGACCATTGATCGGCCCACTCGCCCATGGGCGAGGCGGGCGTGATCGGGTAGATGGCGATCACCTCGTTCGTATGGTGGGCCACATAGGCCACGGCTTCGTTGCCATCAATTGTCACGGTTGGTCTCTTCATCGCTCGCTCCTTTCAAGATGTGCTCCCCAATTATACATCACAATGGAGCAAATGACGTGCCAGAGAAGTCTCTTCTTCCACCGACCATCGAACCGCTTTCGTTGATCACACTTATGGAGGACAGCCCCAGGAGGTGGGCATCGCTCGCGAAACTGGAGTGGGGGATTTCACGCACCTTCAGGTAAAAATCCACTCCTCCGGGCCAGCAGGGGCAGATTCGCCCGCCGCTCAGAGAGAGTTCGTCGCCTCGATTCCGGCCGTATCCTCGCTGCGCAGTGATCCGTCGGAATGGGGGATAGGGCACATGGTTCGTGAGGGATACCCCGCCCGATGCTCGGGGTTGCTGGTCGAACCAGGCAAGGTAAAGTCAGCGGGCGGGTTACCAATACCGCCGCCCGCGTTCTTTTGGCACACAATTTGCACATATGATATTGGGAGAGTCGTTGGGACCCTCCTGAGATAGAGAGCGTTGAGAAGTAAGGAGACGGTCATCATGTTTGAAGAATCACTGGTGGTGTCGGGCAAGCAACGCCCAAGAGGTCGGATGAGGTGGATTCTGCTGCTCACCGCCCTCGTCTATCTGGTGGCCATTGCGGGAACGATTGTAGCCGGCATTCTGCTGGTCAGACCTGAGTTCGGAGAAGCCATGCTGGAGGTCGCTCTGGTGACGCCACCGCCGCCTCCCCCACCACCACCGCCCCCGGGACCGGCGACCACACCGCGCGGAGGCATTCCGCCGAAAGCGATCGTGATTCCCGCCGGATTCGTTGCCCCCACAGTGATACCGGAGAAGCTCCCACCGAGCGCCGAAGAACTCCCTGAGGTATACATCTCTCAAGGCGTCCCCGGCGGGGTTCCTGGCGGCGTCCCCGGCGGCGTCCCCGGCGGCGTCGTGGGCGGCGTCGTGGGTGGTGTTTTGGGTTCGGTCGGCCCGGTGGCTGCACCGCCACCGCCGCCCCCCAAAGCTCCTCCCAAGTCGGAACCCATTCGCGTGAGCACCGGCGTGCTCAAAGGCAACGCCATACGTCGCGTCATGCCCACGTACCCAACAGTGGCGCTCAATGCCCATCTCCAGGGGAAGGTCGAAGTGCGCATTGTGGTCGACGAGCAAGGGAATGTGATTTCGGCCGAAGTCATCAGCGGCCATCCTCTCTTCCGGGAGGCGGCGCTCAGAGCGGCGCGCCAATGGAAGTTCCGACCTACTCTGGTGAACGGTCAACCGGTCAAGGTCAAAGGGACATTGACCTTCGTCTTCCGACTGGATCGGGGAGGACCGGTGAGCTGAACATCTCGCGGCCATGAGAAGCCGATGCCGACCACCACAGGGCCGACGCCACCGACGACCCAAGCGGCGTCCGGCCGAATTGCGGTTGAATCCGGCCAGTTTTGCGGGGAGGTCGTATGAAGAAGCGTCCTCACGATAAACGAGATCCGTATCGTTTGCGCACGCGCTTGATTCACGGGCACTTCAAGAGCGAGCGCTGGGATTTCGATCATCATATCATCCCGCCCATCTCGGCGTCCACGGCTTATCGCCTGGGCTCGGTCCATCGGGGGGCTCAGGGATTCGTGGAATTCGCTTCGGAAGAGGCCGAGATGAGCGGACACGTGCCGATTTACATCTACGATCGGCTAGATGAACCCACCCGTGGCCTGCTGGAGGAGAACCTCGCTTACGCCGAAGGCGGCGAGACGGCGGTCTGCTTCGCCAGCGGAATGGCAGCCATCAGCGCCGCTCTCGGCGTGACCTTGAAGGCCGGCGACGAGGTGATCGCTCATCACACGCTCTACGGGTGCACGTACAGCCTATTGACCAGTTGGCTCCCCCGATTCGGCATCCAGGTGACATTTGCCGATCTGAGAGATCAGGCGAGCTTTCTTCAGGCGATGACCGATCGTACCCGGGTGGTCTATTTCGAGACGCCGGTCAATCCCACTCTGGAGTTGATCGATATCGCCGAGCTGCGTCGCTGGATCGACGAGGTTCAAGCCGCACGGCCGTCGGGCAATCGCCTGGTGATGATCGTGGACAACACCTTTGCCACGCCTTACTGCCAGCGCCCGCTGGCGCTGGGGGCTGATCTGGTGGTGGAGAGCCTGACCAAAAATATCGGCGGATTCGGGACCGACATGGGTGGCGTCGTCGTCGGGCCGCATCAATATCATGGACCGCTGCTCATGTTCCGCAAGGATTTCGGCGGCGTCCTCTCGCCGAAGAATGCCTGGCCCATCCTGGTTTACGGATTGCCGACCTTGGCCACGCGCATGGTCAATCAACAAAAGACGGCGCTCCGCGTGGCCCAGTTTCTGGAACGCCATCCCAAGGTCGCCCGCGTGGCCTATCCCGGACTGGAATCGTTCCCTCAGTATGAACTGGCTCGACGACAGATGGTGAGCACCGACGGCAAATTCGCTCCTGGCTCCATGATCTATTTCGTCATGAAAGGCGACGAGCAGCAGGCTAATCGAGCAGCCGAACGATTCATCGATTACATCGCCGACCACGCCTACTGCATCACCTTGGCCGTCAGCCTGGGACAGATTCGCACGCTCATCGAAGAGCCCTATTCCATGACCCACTCAGCGCTCCCCGACGAGGTCAAGCGCGAGCGCGGCCTGGAACCCGGCGGCATCCGCCTGTCCATCGGATTGGAAGACTGGCACGACCTCATCGATGATCTCCGCGACGCCTTCGAGCACGTCTGATCGGGCCACAGCGCCTCGTCCGGTCGATATCGAGGGCGGCCGCGCGCCCCCTGGAGGTGTGCCATCGACATCTCCTGGCGGGCGCGCGCCGGGCTCTGAGCCGTCCCAAGCCAGGAAGGACGTAAAAAACTGTAAAGGCGAACGCCGAAGGCGACAAATCCATCGCGTTGTGACAATATATGCCCTTTGTTGAGTGCTCAACGAGATGAGGACAGCGAAGCGCGGCCCCATGGGTCGATTCCGGCACATGGCTCTGGTCATTGGTGTGGCGCTCGGGTTCGTGTCGAGCGCCCGAGCGCAACATCCCATTCAGGCTCATCCCTCCGATGAACCGAAGCGGGCTCTGGTGGTGCCCGCCCGCTCAGAGATCACGCTCGATGGCGCCCTCGATGAACCCGCCTGGACCGCGGCGCCACCGATTGGCCAGCTCGTCCAGCGCGAACCGCGCCCGGGCGTGCCGGCCACCGAGGCCACAGTGGTCAAGCTCCTCTACACCCGACACACGCTCTACATTGGCGTCATCTGCTTCGACTCGGAACCCCATCGCATCATCGGGACGCAGATGGCTCGCGATGCCGATCTCTCGGCCGATGATCGCATCGAGATTCTCATTGACACCTTTCACGATCGCCGCAATGCCTTCTACTTTGCCACCAATCCGCTGGGTGCACTGGTCGATGCGTTGATCACCGAGAACGGTCAGCTCAATAAGGAATGGGACGCTATCTGGGACGTGCGCGTCAGGCGCCTCTCCGATGGCTGGAGCGCCGAATTCGCCATCCCTTTCAAGAGCCTCAGCTTTCGTCGCGGGCAATCGGTCTGGGGATTCAACGTCTCGCGCACCATCAAGCGGAAGCTGGAAGAAGATCGCTGGGCGGCCCCTCGCCTGGACGTACGCTTCTTTCAGGTCTCAGAGGCGGGCGACATCGTCTTCCAGGAGACGCCGGCCGATGGCGCGCCGCAGATGGAACAGGGGCGGGGGGTGGATATTCGCCCCTTCATCACCGGGCGATGGTTCCACACCAATCCCTCAGGCCACACGGCGACGACGGCCAAGGGCGGCGTGGATATCTTTTACAATCTCACGCCGAACCTCAAATTGACCACCACCCTCAATACCGATTTTGCCGAAACCGAAGTGGATGCGCGTCAAATCAACCTCACGCGCTTCCCTTTGTTCTTCCCCGAGAAGCGCGCCTTTTTCCTGGAGAATGCCGGGGTCTTCACGTTCTCCAACATCCGGCGCGACATCATTCCTTTCTTCAGTCGCCGGATTGGCCTCCTGCGCGGCCAGGAAGTGCCCATCATGGCGGGAACGAAACTCACCGGAAAAGTTGGTCGCTACGATGTGGGCGCGCTCCTGGTGCGCACGCGAGAGACCAACCTGGTGGAAGCGAAGAATTTTGTCGTCGCGCGAGTGAAGCGGAACATTTTCAAGCAATCCTATGTGGGGGGGCTCCTCACCAGTGGAGATCCCGCACACCCGACGACCAGCCGCACCTATGGGACGGACGTCCGATTGGCGACGTCCAACTTTCTCGGTCGGGCGCGGAACTTCGAAGTCACCGCCTATTGGCTCAAGACGAGCACCGAGGGGCTCGCCGATCGAGATCAGTCTTTCGGCTTCGGCGTGGCCTACCCCAATGACCTCTGGAGCGTGCGCCTCAGTTGGCGACAGATCGACGAGCATTTCCGACCGGCGCTCGGCTTCGTCCCGCGAACCAACGTGCGCAAGCTGTTTCTCGGTCTCGATTTCAGTCCGCGGCCCAAGCGTTTTCTCCATCTGCGGCAGATGTTCCACGAACTGCGTTACATTCGCTATACGCGATTGGACGATGACCGGGTAGAGACCTGGCGGCTGTTCACCGCGCCCATCAACTGGCAGTTCAATTCTGGAGACCGCATGGAATTCAACTATGTGCCCACATTCGAGCGGCTCGTCGAGCCATTCGAGATCTCTCCCGGCGTGATTCTGGCTCCCGGTCAGTACCGCTTCACGCGGTGGCGCGTGGAAGTGGAGACGGCTTCCAAACGGCCCTGGCAGGTGAAAGGGACCTGGTGGTTTGGTGGTTTCTGGTCCGGCCGATCCGATCAGATCGAGACCACCTTTCGGTACAAGATGGCGCCCCACCTCCAACTCAGCGCGGAGACGAATCAAACGTTCGCCCGACTCCCCGAAGGACGTTTCGTGGCGCGGATTTTCAGCTTCCGGGCCGACTACTCGGTCTCTCCCTTCCTCACTTTCTTCAACCTGGTGCAATTTGACAATGCGTCGAGAAATCTGGGCTGGCAGAGCCGCGTGCGCTGGATTCTGCAGCCGGGCAACGAACTGTTCATCGTCTTCAACCAGGGCTGGGTGCAGGATGAGCGCGGGGGCTTTCGGTTCCGAACCACTGACTCCAAGCTGGCCGTCAAATTCCAGTACACGTTCCGGTTCTGAAGCCCCGGACGCGGCTCGCGCCAGATCTCCTCATGGGCAGCCCGACCGACCGATCACCCCCGGGCTCGATCTCGGTCACCCCTTCCCCCGTCAGCGACGCGATTCCTGAGGTCAGCCAGCGAGCGCCCCTCTTCCGGATGACCCCACGGGCGTTTTCACGCCCATTCTGGGCGAATTCCCCCGCTCGCATCCCCGCCAGAAGAGCGCGCCTTCCGTGGGGGATAGAAGGGCAGGGATTCCATCTCCTCATATCGAAACCAGTTATGGCCGCTCGTGCAACCCGTCGTTCATTTCCGACCGTGTGGCATACCGTTTGCAAAGGGCTTGGAGGAAGTTCAGGAGATGCTACGAGGAGGAAGTCCTATGAGAAAAACGTCGTCTGCGAATCACGCGCTTGAGACGACCGACCGGCGTCGATTCCTCAAGCTGGCGGCAGTGGGTGCGGCGACGGCCGCTCTGGCCACGGAGGCGGTCGGAGGACCGTCTCACCGACTGCGCCGCCGCGCCCATCGCCTGGCCCGCCGGTTGGGAATGAAGGCCGATCGGGTAGAGAACCATCTCATTCGGATGCAGGAAGATCTGCGGCGCGCCCTGCAAAAGCCGGTGGAACAGCGCGACTGGGTGATGGTCATCGATCCTCGCAAGTGCATTGGTTGTGACTCCTGTACGATCTCCTGTAAGGCCGAGAACGTCACCCCACCAGGGGTGACGTATCGACGGGTCCCCAAGATCGAGTTTGGAGCGTTTCCCAACATCACTTGGATCTTCATGCCAGCCAACTGCATGCAGTGCGATCATCCCGCTTGCGCTACTGCTCCCGGTGTGCCCGAAGGCGCGATCAGCAAACGTCCTGACGGCATCGTGGAGATCGACTACGCCAAACTCCGCGGCGAGGCGGCTCGAGCCGCAGCCCGGGCGTGTCCTTATTCTGCCCTCTATGTTGATGATGGGAGCTTCTATACGGAGAATACGCCCCACGGTCTCCAGCCCTATGAGACCAGAGACTTCCAGGAATACGACCAGGAGTACAACCGGACCCAAGGAGGCTTACCCGTGGGGAGCGGCCGGAAGTGTCATTTCTGCTTGCATCGATTGAATCAGGCCATGCTCCCAGCCTGTGTGACCACCTGCTTGGGGGGAGCGGTCTTCTTCGGCGATCGAAGCGATCCTCAGAGTCTCGTCTCCGAACTCCTGGCCAGTCATCGCGTCATTCGCACCAGGGAGAGTTTGGGGATGGAGCCTCGGGTCTACTACATCGACGAGCCGATTGAAGGCCGACCGCATCTCTCCTGCACCGTCTGTCATCCATAGGGAGGTGAACGGATATGGAGCGAAGAGAGACAGTGCCTCAGAATTGTCCCGGTCATTTCATGATCAGTCGACGAAACCTGCTCAAGAGCTCGGCCCTGTTAGGGGGATCTGCCCTGCTGGCCCGCCAATTGGACGGGATTTCGGGATGGTTGGCTCGCGCCGCGGCCGACGCCCTCACCCCAGCGGAGGCGGGAGAACTCGCCCGACCGGAGAATGTGATCTACTCGGTCTGCTTGCAATGTCATACGGCCTGTCCCATCAAAGGCAAGCTGCTGGACGGCGTCCTGGTCAAGGTGGACGGCAACCCCTACGGCCACGGGATGCTCCCGCCGGTCGTCTCAGAGACGCCACCGGTTGAAGCCGCCCGCGTTGACGGGAAAGTCTGTCCCAAGGGCCAGTCGGGCGTGCAGACGCTCTATGATCCCTACCGGGTGGTGAAGGTGTTGAAGCGAGCCGGACCGCGAGGGTCCAACCGGTGGACGGTCATCCCCTTCGACCAAGCCATCGACGAAATCGTCAATGGGGGGAACCTGTTCCCCGGAGAGGACCCGGTTCCTGGGCTGAGAGACCTCTTCGTACTCAGGGATGCTGCGCTGGCCAAGGCCATGGCCGCCGATGCCAAGAAGGTGGCCGAAGGAACGATGAGCGTGGCGGCGTTCAAGGCCAAGTATGCCGATTCTCTGGATGTCCTCATCGATGCCGATCATCCCGACCTCGGACCCCGGAATAACCAGTTCGTGTTTCAGGCCGGTCGAATCGAACATGGCCGCAAGGAGTTCTCCAAACGCTGGCTCATCGACGGCTTCGGGAGCGTCAACTGGTACGCCCACACGACGATCTGTGAACAGTCGCATCACATCGCCTACAAGATGGTGACCAACCAGTATCGCCATGGCCAATGGACGGGCGGCAAGAGCCACATGAAGCCGGATGCCGTCCATGCGGAATTCATCGTGTTCTTCGGTACCGGCGCATTCGAGGCCAACTTCGGCCCGCCGGCGATGGCCGAGAAGATCACCGAAGGGATCGCCTCCGGTCGGTTGAAGATCGCCGTCGTTGATCCGCGGTTCTCCAAGACGGCGGCCAAAGCCTGGAAGTGGCTTCCGGCAAGGCCGGGGACCGACGCGGCGGTGGCCCTGGGGATGATGCGCTGGATCATTGACAACGGCCGCTACGACGCGCGGTTCCTGGAAAACGCCAATCGCGCTGCCGCCGCCATCGATGGGGAGCCCAGCTGGACCAATGCCACCTTCCTCGTCAGGATCGAGGAGGGTCGGCCGAGCGCCTTCCTGCGCGCATCGGACATCGGCATGGGCGATGCCGATCACTTCGTCGTCTCGCGCGGAGGGCAACTCACCGCCGTCGATCCTGAGGGGAGCGAGATGCCCGTAGAGGGAGATCTGTTCGCCGAAGGAGAGATCAACGGCATTCCGTACAAATCGGCGTTCCAGTTGCTCTACGAGCAGACGCAGGAGCACACCGTGGCCGAGTGGGCCGCGTTGGCCGGCGTCTCGGAAGCCGATCTGGTGGATGTGGCCCGCGAGCTGACCGCACATGGTAAACGAGCCGCCGTGGAGCTGTATCGCGGTCCGGTGCAGCACACCAGCGGGTACTACAACGCTCAGGCGATCATCACGCTCAATCTGCTGCTCGGCAATCCTGACTGGAAAGGCGGCCTCGCCGCGGGCGGCGGGCACTGGCACGAACTCGGCGACAAGCCGGGTCAGCCGTTCAACCTGAAGACCATGCACCCCGGCAAGCTGACCGCTTTCGGCGTGAAGCTCACCCGCGAGAAGGCGAGTTACGAACAATCCACTCTATTCACAGGCTATCCCGCTCGCCGTCCCTGGTTCCCGCACACCGACGATGTCTATCAGGAGATCCTCCCTTCGGCGGCCGATGCCTATCCCTATCCCATCAAAGCGCTGTTTCTCCACATGGGGACGCCGGCATTTGCGGCCCCAGCGGGTCACCGAGCCATCGAGACGCTGCGCGATCCCAGGAAGATCCCGCTGTTCATCGCCTGTGACATCGTCATCGGAGAGACGTCCATGTACGCCGACTATCTCTTCCCCGACCTCACGTACATGGAGCGATGGGGCACGCCGCACGAGACGCCCGATTGGCCAGCCAAGATGAGCAAGGTGCGCCAGCCGATCGTCGCCCCATTGACCGAGACGGTGATGGTGTTCGGTCAACAGATGCCCCTCTCCATGGAAGCGGTCATGCTGGCCATCGCCGAGCGATTGGGTCTGCCCGGATTCGGTCCCGATGGCTTCGGTCCCGGTCAAGCGCTCACGCGACCGGAGGACTACTATCTCCGCATGGTGGCCAATATCGCTTATGGCGATAAACCGGGCGAGGCCGTTCCTGATGCCAACGACCAGGAAATCGACGTGTTCCTTCAAGCGCGCCGCCACTTGCCGTCTTCGGTTTTCGATCCAGCGCGATGGCAGGCGGTGGTCGGTCCCGACCATTGGCGAAAAGTCGTCTACGTCCTCAATCGCGGTGGTCGCTTCGAAGCGTTCGCTGACGGCTATGATGGGGATTACATGGCACACAAGATCGCCCGCATGTTCAACATCTTCGTCGAGCCGGTGGCCCAGACGCGCCATTCGATGACCGGTCAGTACTTCTCCGGCGTACCTCGTTTCGAGCCGGTGAGAGATGCTCTCGGCCGCGTCATCACCGACGAGGAGTTCGAGTTCCAGCTCATCACTTTCAAGGAGATCACCGGTGGACAGTCGCGCACTATTGCCGACTACTGGATGATCTCCGAACTGCTGCCGGAGAACTTCGTGCTCATGAACCCCGCCGACGCAGCGCGACATGGATTGAGCGACGGGGATCGGGTGAAGCTCATCTCGCGCACCAATCCCCAGGGCGTCTGGGATTTGCAGAATGGTCAACAGATCCCCATGGTCGGGAAGGTCAAAGTGGTTCAGGGCATCCGTCCCGGCGTCGTAGCCGTCTCCTGGCACTATGGCCACTGGGCCTATGGAGCCAATGATGTGCTCATCGACGGCGTGGCCGTCCCCGGCGATCCGCGACGCGCCACCGGGCTCTGTCCCAACGCGGCCATGCGGGTCGATGAGCATCTGCAGAACGTGTGTCTGACCGATCCCATCGGCGGAAGCGCGTCGTTCTATGATACGCGCGTCAATCTCGTGCGGGCGTGAAGGTCGATGGCCTGAGGAGGGGGGTGCGATGATCAATCCGCCCCCCTTCTCACTTCGACGTCGATCATGTACCATGAGGATGGCGCACCGTGGGGATGGAGTTTAACCACGCTCCGCGGTCTTTTGAGGCTTTTGGCGCCGACTGGAATGACATGACCAATGGGAGGATACGGGTATCGTGGCCGAGAAAAGAGAATCTCATCTCCCCGAAGCGCTCAATCAATTCATCGCTCAATATCCACAGGTTTGGGAAGCGTATAATCGACTCGGCGAAGCGGCGACAGAAGCTGGGCCCCTTGACGAGAAGACGCGACGATTGGTGAAGCTGGCCGTGGCCATCGGCGCTGGCCGAGAAGGGGCGGTGCACGCGCACGTTCGACAGGCTCGACAAGAGGGCATCACGCCGGAAGAGCTCATCCATGTGGGGTTACTGGCCATCACCACGATCGGATGGCCGGGGGCGTTTGCCGCCATCACCTGGATGTCTGATCTCCTCCAGTCCTGACCTCCGGGCTTCACAGAGAATGCTTCGACGCTCGTCGAGCGTGAGAGGGAGACGCACGTCCTGAATCGGCGTTCAATCCTCGGAGGGATCACATCCCAGGCTGAACGTTTCGGCGAGCAACTTCCGCTCCCGCGCGGCGCGAGCCAATTCTTCGCGGAACCGAGGATGGGCGATCCGAATGAGGGCCTGGGCGCGCTCCCTGAGGTTCTTGCCGTGAAGATCGGCGACGCCATATTCGGTCACCACATAATGCACGTCGGCCCGCGTGGTCACCACGCCGGCTCCCGGTTTCAAGATGGGCACAATGCGCGAGATCGTCCCCCCTTTGGCCGTCGCCGGCATGGCGATGATCGGCTTGCCGCCTCTGGCGTGGGCGGCCCCGCGAATGAAGTCCAGTTGTCCGCCGAATCCCGAATAGATGCGCGTGCCCATGGAATCGGAACAGACCTGTCCGGTCAGATCGACTTCAATGGCCGAATTGATGGCCACCATTTTTTCGTTCTGGGCGATGATGAAGGGATCGTTGGTATAATCGGCCGGATGGAATTCGAACAATGGGTTGTTGTGCAAGTATTCATAGAGCCGGCGGCTCCCCAGGGCAAACGTGCACACCACCTTGCCCGGATGGAGCGTCTTTCGTGATCCGGTGATGACGCCGGCCTCGACGGCTTCCATGATACCATCGGAGACCATCTCGGTGTGAATCCCCAACTCTTTTTTGTCCACGAGAGAGGCCAGCACGGCATCGGGGATACCACCAATGCCCAACTGTAGCGTTGACCCGTCTTCGACCAGATCGGCCACATACTCGCCGATGCGTTTCTCGACCTCGGTGAAGCTGTGCTTCTCGAGTTCGGGGAGCTCCTTGGAGACTTCCACTAACCGAGTGACCTTGGAGATGTGTATGAAGCAATCGCCCAACGTGCGCGGCATCTTCTCATTGACTTGAGCCAGCACCACCGGGGCGCTGGCCACCGCCGCCATCGTGGCCAGACACTCCACGCCCAGACTCATGAATCCGTGTTCGTCGGGCGGCGAGGTCTGAATGATCACCGCATCGAGAGGCGCGCGGCCACTGATGAACAGGCGAGGAATCTCGTGAAGGTGAATGGGGACATAATCGGCCCGCCCTTCATTGACCACAGCGCGATCGGCCGGACCGACAAACAACGAATTGTGACGGAATGATTCTCGCGTCTCCGGTCGGGAGAGCGGATCATCTCCCATCAGCAGGACGTGCGTGACTTGAACTTGGCGCAACTCGTTGGCGCGGGCGGCCAGCGCTTCCAGCAAGACGTAAGGCGTGGCCGCGTTGCCGCTGACGAAAAGGCGATCGCCCGATTTGATCACCGCGACAGCTTCCTCGGCGGTGACGCGCCGCTTGCGATACTCATCGAACCAATTCATCTCAGGTCTCCTCCATCACCAGTTTCTCGAGATCAGCCTGGGGAAACTCGGGCAGAGGGAGCGTCGCCGACAGGTAACCATTGAACGTATACAGGCCTCGCCGGAGGGCGACATTTCGTTTCAGCGCTCCCTGCACCCCGTGGGCGACGATCTCCTTCAGATAGGGAAGCAAGGCGTTGGTCAGAGCGTGGGTGGACGTGCGCGCCACCATCGCCGGCACATTCGGCGCACAAAAGTGAATGACGCCGAAGCTGGTGAACAGGAACTCCTCGCTCGGCATCAACATGGAGGTTTCTACACAGCCTCCCTGATCGATGGAGAAGTCGATGATCAGGCTCCCCGGTCTCATCCTCTGGACCATCTCTTTGGTCACCAGCACCGGCGCTCGTTGTCCGGGAACCAAAACGGCAGCAATGAGAACATCAGCGAAAGCGACGAATTTTTCGATATTCGTCTTGGTGGCCAAGGCGGTGACCACAGTGCCCTGGAAGAGTTCGTCCAGCTCCAGGAGCCGCTGGGGATTCTTGTCGAGGATATACACGCTGGCGCCCACGCCCAAGAAGGAGCGTGCCGCATAGTACCCGACGGTGCCGCCGCCGAGAATGACGACATCGGCGGGGGGGATGCCCGGAATCCCCCCGAGCAGGATGCCGCGTCCTCCGGACGTCGTCTCCAGCAATCGTCCGGCCAACTGAACGGCCATCTTGCCGGCGATCTCGCTCGATGACCGCAGGATGGGGAGCGAGCCGTCGGGTTCCTGGACGATCTCCAACCCGAGCGCGGTGATCCGTTTGTCTAGGGACCGACGAATATGCTCCCTGGGCGCCACGGCCAGGTGCAAGAAAGCCATCAACGTCGCCCGATCGTTGAACAGCTCCCACTCGGCCCCATCCGGGGGTCGCACTTTGACCACGACGTCAGCCCGGCGGATGACTTCCTCGTTGGAATAGGCTACGTGAGCGCCGGCGGCGCGATACTCCTCATCGGCGAACCCTGCGCCCGCGCCGGCGCCCGATGCCACATAGACAACGGCTCCTGAATCGACGATCTCACGCACGCCGGCCGGAGAGAGGCCGACGCGCTTCTCCTCCACGCCCTTGAGGACGGATGGCTCTTTGGGAATGCCCACAATCATGGTGTTCCCTCCTCACAATGAATGTGAATCGCTCAGTGGTGGACGAAGCACGCCGCTCACCATCGCTCGGACTCCGGTCCCCCTTCGAACAGAGGGGGCGGCGCAAGAGGCCATCTTGTGCTCCTTCCCCCAACGAGTCCCTTTTCATCCTTGCCGTGTGGTCCGGAAGCCATGAGTGACTCTCCTGAAAATAACTCGATCCCCCGGTGTGACCCGCGGGACCATGATGGACGCCTTGGTCAATCGGCGGCCAACGGTGGTTTAGGGGAAGCGGCGGCTCGCTCTTCCAACTCTTGCGCATCGACGACGGCGATGGCGGCCATGTTGACGATATCCTTGACCTCAAACCCATGCTGGAGCACGTGGACGGGTTTGCGCATGCCCATCAGAATCGGGCCAATAGCCTCCGCTCCCCCCAGCCGATGAACCAGCTTGTAGGCCACGTTGGCCGATTGGAGATCGGGGAAGACGAGCACGTTGGCCCCTCCTTTGAGCGTGCTGAAGGGATAGACCTCTTCGATGAGTTCGGGAACCACGGCAGTGTCGGCCTGCATCTCGCCGTCCACGATGAGATCGGGGGCCCGCCGTTTGACCAGTTCCGTCGCTTCCCTCACTTTATCGACGAAACGATGTCTGGCCGAACCGAAATTGGAGAATGAGATCATGGCCACGCGCGGTTCAATGTGAAATCGTCGCGCCACCTCGGCACTGAGAATGGCGATCTCGGCCAACTCTTCGGCCGTCGGTTCGATATTCACCGTGGTATCGGCGAAGAAGTACACCTTGTCCTTCACCAGCATCATGTACAACCCGGCCACCCGCGAGACGTCGTCTCGCGTCTGGATGATCTGCAAGGCGGGTCGGAGCGTATCGGGATAATGTTGCGTCACGCCAGCGACCAGCGCGTCGGCATCGCCGAGCCGCACCATCATCGCCCCGTACACGGTGGGATTGCGCATGAGTTGGCGCGCTTCGGCCAGCGTCACTCCCTTGCGTTGACGGAGGCGATAGAGTTCCTGCACGTAGCTCTCGTACTTCTCCGAAGTCGTGGGATGGATGATGGTGATGTCGTTCAGATGCAGATCGTACTCCTCGATCAACTGCTCGATGCGCTCCCGCTTACCCAATAAGATGGGCTGAGCAATCCCTTCATCCACGATGATCTGACTGGCCCGGAGGACCTTCTCGCTGTACCCCTCGGGGAAGACGACGCGCTTGGGCTGACGTTTGGCTCGATTGATCATCAATCGCATCACTTCCCGCGATTTGCCCAGCCGCCGCTCCAACTGCTCTTTATACTCCTCGATGTCGATGTGCTGCTCGGCCACCCCGCTCTCCATGGCGGCTTGAGCGACTGCCGATGCTTCCCAGATGAGGACGCGGTAGTCGAATGGCTTGGGGATGAGGTATTCCGGGCCGAAGTGGAGTCGCGACAGGCCATACGCCTTCATCACCGAATCGGGGACATCTTCCTTGGCCAAAGCGGCCAGTGCCCGCGTGGCGGCGAGCTTCATCGCTTCGTTGATGGCCCGGGCGCGAACGTCCAGTGCTCCACGGAAGATGAAAGGGAATCCCAGGACGTTGTTCACCTGATTGGGATAATCTGATCGCCCAGTAGCCATAATGACATCGGGGCGCGCCGCCTTGGCCTCCTCATAGGTGATCTCCGGATCGGGATTGGCCATGGCGAAGACGATGGGTCGATCGCTCATCGCGCGCACCATATCGGGCGTCACGCAGCCTCCCACCGAGAGGCCCACAAACACGTCCGCTCCCACCATCGCCTCGGCCAAGGTGCGGGCTTCGGTCTCCGCGGCCAACGCTTCCTTGTATGGGTTCATCCCCTCCCGCCGTCCCTTATAAATGACGCCCCGACTATCGCAGACGATGAGGTGGTCTCGCCGAACGCCGAGACGCATGTAGTAATGGGCGCAGGCGATGCCCGCCGCCCCGGCGCCATTGATGACGACCTTGATCTCATCAATGCGCTTGCCGACGAGTTCCAGGGCATTGAGCAGGGCCGCCCCGGAGATGATCGCCGTTCCATGCTGATCATCATGAAAGACGGGGATGTTGAGCTCTTGCTTGAGCCGCTGCTCGATATAGAAGCATTCCGGGGCCTTGATGTCCTCCAGATTAATGCCACCAAACGTCGGCTCCAGGAGCTTCACCACTCTGATGAGTTCGTCCGGATCTTCACTGGCGATCTCAATATCAAACACGTCGATATCGGCAAATCGTTTGAAGAGAACGCCCTTGCCCTCCATCACCGGCTTGGCGGCGAGAGGACCAACATGGCCCAGACCCAACACGGCCGTTCCGTTAGAGACTACGGCGACCAGATTCCCTTTGGCCGTGTATTGGTAGACATCGTCGGGACGCCGCTTGATGTGCAGCGACGGTATGGCGACGCCTGGCGTGTAGGCGAGGGAGAGGTCTCGCTGCGTGAGGCAGGGTTTGCTGGGGACGACCTCGAGCTTTCCTTTTCGGCCCTGACGGTGATATTCCAAGGCGTCTTTTTCGCGAATCATGGCTCACCTCCTTCCGAGATCTTCAGACATCTCTCAGACCCCATTCCCGGTCGCTTCACCGACGACGCCGGGCCTCCAATCGTCACGACCCACGGATCACATCAAGGCCGGATTCCTCATGAACGCCATGCGCCTCGCTCATTCCCTTCCCCGCCAGCTCTTTCCGAAACGCCTCTCCAGCAGGGCGCAGAGAGACGTAGAGGAGGGCACCCGTTCTGGAAATCCGACCGTTCTCGGTTCGTCGGTTCTATCATGCGCGTCGTCACGCTGTCAAGTACTCCTCCCACTGCCGTTGAAGCGTCCGGGCCTGGGCGTGAAGCCGAGGATCCTGAGCGCGCCTCTCTATGATCTGGCAGAGGGAGAGAACATGCCCTCGAGGATTCTCGCCCTCGCTACCCCAACCGTGGATCCAGACCGTGGGCAGAGAATCCATCACCCACTGGTAGATGTCATTCAGTTCGCTCGATTCCAGGAATAAAGCGCACCGGAAGGCTGTATCCAGCGATCGCTCATGTCGGCTCATCAACACTTCACAGGCATTGATCTCCCGAGAGAGCCTGTCGATCACGCCCCGTTCGATGAGAGGTCGCTCCACTCGGTGGGACGGCCACACTTCCGGCAACACTTCGGCCGTGGAGCGAAGCGCATCGGCATGACCGATCTCCTCGGCGGACAACCGGAGCCAGAATTCGCTCACTTCGGGCTCATCGTCGAACATCTCGGCCAGCCGCTCGTAAAACCGCGCGACGCGCATCTCCAACTCGGCGAATGCCTGCAACGCCTCCAATGCCCTCAACGCTCCTGGTTGTGACGTCTGGCCAGCCATCGTCTCCTCCATTCTCCCGGGGAACAACGCATTCGCCGCTCCCCTCGCTCTTTCATTATGCAAACATCATGCCAGCCGCGCTGAGCGTCTCGTTCTCATCTAATCCGCTGCCTCTCAATAGTCTATCACCTCTGGAGGGACTTTGAGGACATGGGACGGGCGAAATAGCGAATCTCGGTGGGTCAATTGGCGCGCCGAACGGACTCCACACTCATCGAGGTTTCGCTCAACCCTCTCATCGGGAATCAGTTGACTATACGGATCCACTCTCCCCTTGCTGGTACGCGGTTTGCATACATTATTTTTCTCATCCTTTGTGACGAGGAGGGGCATATGCCGATCAAAGATTACAGCCAAACCGATGTCGTCACGATAGGTCCTCGAGCGCTCATCATCGATGCCGCCCAGCAGATGGTCGAGAACCACGTTGGTTGCCTGGTCGTCGTCGAGGACGAGAAGCCCATCGGCATGCTCACCGATCGGGACATCGTCAGAAGAGTCATCGTTCCAGGCAAAGACCCCAGGCACACGCCGGTCAGCGAGGCCATGACACCCCATCCGGTCACGGTGAATCAAGACGTCGGCGTATTTGACGCCATCTCCACCATGTCCGATGAGGGTGTCAGACGGCTCCCTCTGGTCGATGCGGCCGGGCGGTTAGTGGGCATTGTCGCTTTCGATGATCTCTTGCTCCTGCTGGGAAGCGAGCTGGTCAATCTGGCCGGCATCAGCCCGACGGAGCGCTATCGCGAGCGCTACCAGGCGAGGGCGAGCCAACCTTGACGTTCGCCTCTCGCCTCGGAGGCAGCGCTCGTCAACCCGGGAGAGTGTTGCTCATCCTTCCCCGATCGATTATCTTCAAGAGTCGGGAGGACGTGCCTATGCTCGTGAAGGAGATCATGACCCAGACGGTGGTGACGGTGACGCCCGAGGACAGCCTGCGACGCGCCGATGAACTGATGATGCGCGGCCGCTTTCGCCACCTCCCGGTGGTGAAGGAGGGGCGCGTGGTCGGGATCATCTCCGATCGAGACATTCGCGTGCCGCTGTTTCTGGAGCCTCGAGATGACGTGCTTCAGCTCATGGCCGAACGGTCCGTCAGTCAAATCATGCGCCATCCGGTGATGACAGCCTCGCCGGGAATGGCCGTGGAACAGGCGGCCGCCATCATGTACGAGAAGAAGATCGGCTGTCTCCCCGTCGTGGAGGGAGAGCGACTGGTGGGCATCGTGACCGAGAGCGACATCTTCCGCATCTTCGTCCAGGTGATGGGCGTCCTGGTGGCCAGTTCGCGACTCCAGCTCCAACTGGAGGATCGTCCCGGCCCTCTGGCCGAAGTCACTCGTATCATCAAGGAGCACGGCATCAACATCGTCAGCCTGGTCACCGAACCCAGCCGCGAACCGGGCAAGCGGACCGTGGTCCTGCGGTTGCAGACCATCGATCCGCGGCCCGTGATCCGCGCGCTTCAGGCGGCGGGCATCCAGATTATTGCGCCCCAGCTTGCCGAGTCCTGAGAGAGGATCGCGGCGACCAGATGTCGCACTCCCTCACGATGAGCTCCCCTCCGATGAGCGGCCTCGACGCGGGGAGTTCCCGTTCGGAGCGCGCGATCATGGAAACAGTCCCCGGAGCCGCAAGGCCTCGGCCACGCGATCAACGGCGAGCACGTAGGCAGCGGTGCGCATATCGACCTCTCTCTCTCTATGCAGCGCATAGACGTTGTTGAATGCCCGCACCATGGTCTCTTCGAGCCGCTCATTGACGTCTTCCAGATCCCACCACAACTCCTGAAGATTCTGAACCCACTCGAAGTAGGAGACGGTCACGCCCCCGGCATTGGCCAGGATATCCGGCAAGACGAAGATGCCTCTCTCACGAAGGATCTCGTCAGCCTCGGGCGTCGTCGGGCCATTGGCCGCCTCGGCAATGAGCTTGGCTTTAATGTGAGGAGCGTTGGCCGCCGTGACCTGATTCTCCAGCGCGGCCAGCACGAGAATATCGCAGGGCAACTCCAGGAGTTCTTGATTGGACACAGCTTCGGTTCCCGGATATTCAACGACCGATCCGGTCTCCTGCTTATGAGCCAGGACCTTCATCGGATCGAGGCCCTTCGGGTTCAGGATGCCACCCCGGGAATCGCTCACCGCGATGATGGTCGCTCCCTGCTCATGCAGGAGCCGGGCGGCAATAGACCCAGCATTACCATAGCCCTGAACGACGACGCGAGCGCGATCCAACGGCAGGTTCAGCGCCCTGACCGCCTCGCGAATGACGAACACGCACCCTTGTGCTGTGGCTTCATGACGGCCGAGCGAGCCGCCGATGGCCAGAGGCTTCCCGGTCACCACGCCGGGGACGGCATATCCCTTGTTCATGCTGTACGTGTCCATAATCCAGGCCATGGTCTGGGCATCGGTATAGACGTCCGGAGCGGGGATATCCTTCTCCGGGCCGATGATGATGCTGATTTCCGTGGTATAGCGCCGGGTCAATCGCTCCAGCTCGCCCCGAGACATCCGCTTGGGGTCGCAGGCAATACCCCCCTTGGCGCCCCCGTAGGGAATGCCCACCACGGCGCATTTCCAGGTCATCCAAGAGGCCAGCGCCTTGACTTCATCCAGTGTAACGCTAGGATGGTAGCGAATGCCGCCTTTGGCCGGCCCGCGAGCCGTATTATGCTGCACTCGATGACCGATGAACACTTCGATGCGCCCGTCATCCATCTTGACTGGCACGGCCACCGTCAAGCAGCGTTCTGGCGTGCTCAAGATCTTGCGCAAGCCATCACCGAGATTGAGAAGATCGGCGGCTCGATTGAACTGTGTCAGAGCCGCCTCGAAGGGATTCACACTCGCCTCCATACGGTTCACCTCCTTCTGTGAAGTTTCCGCTCAACACGACCGGAGCAGCTCGTGGGAGTTCCCTCCCCTCGAAGGTCACCCCGACGCGCGGATCTCTACCGGTCGGATGGCCTCACCATCCCCCTCTGCCCATCTCGTCCCTCACACAGTTGGTAGCAAATCTCATACCAACCTCGGATGACGTCGCTATCACTCAGGGTGATAAATAGTTGGAGCCGGTGGCTCACTCTCGCCTTGGGGTAGAACCGGTCGCTCTCCCCCCACAACTGGGGGAAATGACTCAACCCCACGCTCGATGTGGGGTGATTTCCAGCCATAGGGATCGCTCGGAGGCGCGATCGGTTGCGCTCTCCATGGGCCAGAGCGATAGTCAGCGGCATGGCATCGAGCTGCATCGTGCCTGAGGGGAGGCCGACCGCTTTGTAGGAGTGTGGGTTTGGTCTACTGGATGGAGACTAACTCCGCCCCGGGCTCGAAAAGCGCCTCCTTGATCCCGTGGACGAGGCCATAGGCGACGGCTTGCTCCGGATTCAATACCGTCCGTTCCGCCATGGCTTTCATGATCTCTCCTTCGCTCTTCCCCGTGGTGGCCGCGATGATGCCGGCGATATTCTCCATATCCAGCCGCAGCCCCTTCAGGCGCTCTTCCAGTTGTTTCTCTTCCAGGGCCGCTCCCTGGGGAAAGTTGGCCCGCACGCCGTGGAGCAAAAATGTGGCATGAGGCACGCTCCACCGCTTCGTCCCGGCGCAGAATAAAACCAGGGCGATGGATTCCGTGCTACCGAAGTTGTGCGTCTCGACGACGGCAGGAATGCCGCGAAGAAAATTATACCCGGTGACTCCAGCCAGCACTCGCCCTCCACTGCTGGAGATCAACAGCACGAATTTCGTCGCGCCTCGGTTGAGCCCTTGCTCGACGGCATCCATCAGCGCTTTGATAGAATCCTCGTTGACACTGGTGAAGAACTTGATGTAGACGGTCCTTTCCGCCATGTTGTCCTCCCGATAGGTTGGGCCTCGTTCAGTTGCCGTCCTTTCATGGCCCACAGCTTCACGCCCAGCATTGCTCGGCGGCTGATAAGTGTCGAGCATTGCCGAGTGCGCGGTCAAATGAAAAATTCGGTGGAGTCATCGAAAGCTGATCGTGCCCCCGGCTCTCAGGGATGAGATTATCCTTTCAGATCAGAGTTCGGCCATGGGGAGGTCGGATGTCCTGGCGCGCGGGCTCCAGGTCCCTTCATGGCACTCCTGAAGGCCCCCAACGTGCGGTTGGGGGTACGGAAAATTTTACCGCTTGACAGAGAGGGCTCTTTTCTCTATCTTAAATGCTTCACGTATGAAGACCGGTGGATTTCAAACTCGCATCTCCTTCATCGCGAGCGCCGGGTGTATGTGTTGTTGTATGCCCGTCGGCGGCGCGAGGGAGGCTGCGGGTTTTGAAGCCACGTGTATGGAGCTGAACCCCATTTAGAGAACGCACTCATTCATCGAGATGACAACCCGCTGCCTTCCTCCAGGAGGGCGGCGGGTTTTTTATTTTGGCCGAGAGGAGTCCTGACGGTGGGAGATCCAACCATTACGCTGGAACAAGTGCTCAAGCGCAATTCGCGCGAGCGGCTGAAAAAAGAGAAGATGCCGCTCGACATCATCCAGGAACTCCCCCGCCTCATCGAACGAGGCTATGAGGAGATTGCCGAGGACGATATCGTGCGCCTGCAGTGGTACGGCCTCTATCATGACAAACCGAAGCTCGGCCAGTTCATGATGCGCATCAAGATTCCCAACGGTATTCTCACTCCCCAAAAGCTTCGTCTCATTGGAGAGATCTCCGAGCGGTACGGGCAAGGGTACGGCGAGATCACCACCCGTCAGGATATTCAACTCCACTCCATTCGGCTCGAATCTCTGCCGGATATTTTCCAGATGCTGAAGCGAGCGGGGCTACATACCGTCGGCGCCTGTGGCGATGTCGTGCGGAACATCACCGGCTGCCCCATGGCCGGTCTGGATCGACGCGAACTGTTCGATGTGCGACCGGTGATCGCCGAGCTGGTGCACTTCCTGGATGGAAACCGTCAATACGCGGACTTGCCCAGAAAACATAAGATCACCGTCTCGGCCTGTCCGGCCCAATGCAATCTGCCGGAGATCCACTGCCAGAGTTATATCGCCGTGGAACAGAATCGCCGAGGCCGTACGCGTCGAGGGTTCACCGTGCGCGTGGGTGGTGGTCTCTCGACCGTCCCTCGCCTCTCTCAGCCGTTGGGCGTGTTCGTGGAGCCGGACGAGGTCCTCCCGCTCGTGCGCGCCATTCTGGACGTCTGGAAGGATGATCTGAAGTACCGTCGATCCTTCATCAAGGCGCGATTGAAATTCATGATCGACGATATCGGCGTGGACGAATTTCGCCGGCGCGTGGAAGAGCGATTGGGACGTCGATTGGAAGACTATCCTCACTGCCCGAGGCCCGTCGCCGAAGTAGCGCATCTCGGCGTGAACGAGCAAAAGCAACCGGGGCGATACGCCATCGGTTTCCCCGTCCTTTCCGGGCGCATCACCGGTCAGCAGATGCAACGGGTGGCCGATCTCTGCGCGCGCTGGGGCGACGATATTCGACTCACGCGGCAGCAAAATCTCATCCTCACTGGAGTGACCCAAGATCGCCTCGACGAGGTCGTGAAACACATGGAGGCGATGGGATTCACTCTGGATGGTCCTCTCCGTGGCCATAGCATCGCCTGCACCGGCCAACCATTTTGCAATTTCGCCGTGACGGAGACCAAGAGGCGGTTGATCGACATCATCACGCACCTGGAGCGCGTTTTTGGTCAGACCGCAAGCGGTCTCCACATCTACCTGGACGGCTGCCCCCACGCCTGCGGTCAGCACTGGATTGGAGATATCGGGCTCATGGGCACGACGGCCCGAACGGCCGACGGGGAGAGAGTCGAGGCGTACGATATCATTCTCCGCGGCGGGCGCGGCGAGCACGCGGCGATCGGCAAACCGATCGGACGGCGCATCCCCGCCGGAGAGGTCAAATACGCCATTGAACGATTGATCGGCGCTTATCACGAGGCGCTGGCCCGAGGACGCTCGATGATGAGCTTTCAGGAGTTCTGTCTTCAGCGAACGGATGAGGAACTCAACGCCATCATCACCGGATCGCTGACGGGAGGGACGTACGAACATGACGGTGAACGTCGAAGCATTGGGATTCGATGAGTTGGAGATCGGCGAGCTTTCCGTCTTATTCGATGATCAGTCGCCAGAGGAGATCATTGGCTGGGCCATCGAGCGATTCGGCTCGCGATTGGCCATCGTGACCAGCTTTCAGGCCGAAGGCATGGTCATTCTGGATATGGCCACGAAGATCGATCCCCACATTCGCGTGGTCACCATCGATACCGGTCGGTTGCCGGAAGAGACTTATGCGTTCATGGAACAGGTCCGCAACCGATATGGGATCAACATCGAGGTCTACGCTCCGGACGCCGAGGACGTCCGGCGCCTGGTCACCGCGCACGGACCGAATCTGTTCTACCGGGATGTGAGCTTACGGCTCCTCTGCTGCCAGATTCGCAAGGTGCGACCGCTGCTCAAAGCATTGCAGGGTCTGAATGCCTGGATCACCGGACTCCGGCGCGAACAGTGGGCGTCGCGGATCAACATTCGAAAGATCGAACTCGACCACGATCATGGGGCTATCGTGAAGCTGAATCCCCTGGCCGATTGGACGCACGATGAAGTATGGGGGTATCTGGACGCTCATGATGTTCCTCGACATCCCCTCTATGAGAAGGGCTACACCAGCCTCGGTTGCGCGCCCTGTACCCGACCCGTCGGACCGGATGAAGATCCGCGCGCCGGCCGATGGTGGTGGGAGAAAGACGCGCCGAAAGAATGCGGGATGCATTGCAGTATCGAGACGGGAGGATTGGAGCGCCAACTGGAAGCGTTGCTCAAAGAGAGAGCCTGAGGTGTGAGATATGATCGAAGTCGAGGCCGATCAACGAGAGATTCTCCAGCGAGAGCTTCGACGGGTGATGCCCTCGCTGGCTCCCGCGACGACTCTTCGTCATCAATACGAGCGGCTCTCAGAGGCCCTTGGTGCCGGAGCCATCCCTCAAGAGCTGATGGGCACGCTCGAACAAGTGCTGGAGATGATGCTCTCCACATCGCGCGCGCGGCGGGCTTACGGACCAACGGGGGAGCGGGCGCTCATCGCCCTCTATCACCAGACGCCTGCAGGCGTCCGCTTTCGCCAATTGGTGAACCAGGTGAACCGGTCATTGGACATGTTGAGAGGTCAGAGAATCGAACGGCTCTCTTTCTCGTTGAAACGGCCCGGCACGTATCAGTTGACCATCGGGACCGACCACTGTCAACTCCTGGTGAGCATCGGTCGGGATGGCATCTCGGTGGATCAACTCTCCATAGGAGTTTAGTACGTATGGCCAATCTATTCGCCGGCAGGGAGAGCATTGGCTCTCGGATGATCCTTATTACCCATCTCCGCGTCGGACCAGCGAGCCGACGCGATGACGCGATAATGACGACATCAAGGAGGGAGGATGATGCTGGCCGATCAATTCAGTCAAACATTCAGAAACGAACATCGTCAAATCCGAGACGCGCTCCTGGAACTCATCGAGGCTTTCCGGGAACGCGATAAGCCGCGAATTCAGTCTCTGCTCGACCGGATAGCGACGTATACCGGGCCTCACTTCCGTTATGAAGAAGAGGCGCTCTATCCGGCGCTGGTGGAGATCTTCGGACCAGAGTATATCGAAGAACTCCTCGGCGATCACGATCGCGCCATCGGAACGGCCACGAGGCTCCTTCAGCTCGCCGGGAAGGAATCGCTCTCTGATGAAGACATTGCCGAGGCGACGAAGCTCATCCGGAGCATTCTTCCTCACGTGAGCGATTGCGATGGCCTCTCCATCATGGTGGAGCGCTTGCCGGAAGAAAAAGTCGAGCAGATTTTGGAGAGGCGAGACCAGTCATTGCGCGCGGGGCTCAATCTGCTTCAGTGGGCGGAGCAGATCCGGAAGCGGCCGGCCATCGCACCCGCCTGATGGAGCGGCGGAGAGCGGCGAGGACATCCCGGCCACAGGCGCGCAGAGGCCCGAATGGAGACCACCCGATGGTGAATGCTGAGCATCGATCTCGAGGAAAAGTCTATCTGGTCGGCGCCGGCCCGGGCGACCCGGAGTTGTTGACGGTGAAGGGTCGTCGGGCGCTGGAGCGTTGCCAGGTGGTCATCTATGATGCGCTCGTCAATCCGGCGCTACTCCAGTACGTTGCTCCGGAGGCGGAACGCATCTTCGTCGGTCGCCCGCACGATCGGGAACGCCTCTCCCAATCGGAGATCGAACGGGTGATGATCACACGTGCTCTGGACGGCAAGGTCGTCGTGCGCCTCAAAGGCGGTGATCCGTTCATCTTCGGGCGCGGCGGCGAAGAAGCGTGGGCGTTGGCCGAAGCGGGCATCGATTGGGAGATCATCCCCGGCGTTTCCTCCGGACATGCCGTGCCCGCTTACGCCGGCATCCCCCTCACCCATCGAGCCTACGCTTCAAGCGTGGCTTTCGTCACCGGCCATGAGTGTGCCGACAAGCGCTCGCCCGTCGACTGGCATCGGCTGGCTCGGGCCGTCGATACGATCGTGATCTTCATGGGAGCGAGGAATCTGAGCCGCATCGTGCGTGCCCTGCAAGAAGGAGGACGCTCGCCGGCGACGCCCATCGCCATCATCGAGTGGGGAACGTATGCCGAACAACGCGTGCACGTAGGGACGCTGGGGACCATTTTGACCGCACTCGGGGAGACGCCGATTCGCACGCCGGCTCTCATCGTCGTCGGCGATGTCGTCTCGCTCGAGCAGAAGCTCGCCTGGTTTCAGAGGAACGGCCGAGGCACCAGGAAAGCAGGGGAGGCGGACGAGAGCCCACCGCCTCATTCCATCCCGCCCCAACCTCCGGAGAGCGACGATCGCGACCCGAGAGAACGATCACCACTTTCGCTCGAACATCAGCCATGAGGTACTACCCCGTTTTCCTCGATCTCCAGAACCGCTCCGTCCTCGTCGTCGGCGGTGGTCCGGTGGCCGAACGGAAAGTGATCCCCCTGCTGGAGGCGGGGGCGCGCGTGCGGGTGGTGAGCCCGAACCTCACCCCGCGACTTCGTCAAATGGTCGCTCATGGAGAGATCGCGCATCGCCCGGGTCGATTCCATGAGACGGATCTCGATGGGGTGTGTCTGGTCATCGGCGCCACCGGCGATGTCGAGGTGAACGCACGCATCGCGCGCGCCGCCGAGCGCCGACGCCTTTTCTGTAACATCGTCGACGCTCCTTCCCTCTCCTCGTTCATAGCGCCCGCCGTCATCACTCGAGGCGATATTCTGATCGCCATCTCCACCAGCGGTCGAAGCCCGGCGCTGGCCGTCCGCCTCAAGCGCGAGATCGCCGCCCTCATCGGCCAAGAATATGCTCGCCTCGCCGAGCTGCTCGGACGATGGCGAGCACAGATCACGCGATTGATTCCCCACCAACGCCGCCGCGCCCGGCTCTTTCACCAGTTAGTAGAATCCGATATCCTGGAACTGCTCCGCGCCGGATGTTCATCCGAAGCCGAGCAGCGCGTCAAAGAGCTCGTCGAGCGAGCAGCGAGGGAGAATGGGTCGTCGTCCCGCTGATCGTCCGGCGCCCGAAGGCTCGGCCGAGTCCCCGGCTCTTCACAACACCATGCGACGAATGATCATCCACCAGGTGTAAAAGGCGGTGCCGAGGAAAATCATCGCTGAGCATAGAGAGACGTAGCGAAACAGACGGGCCCCGACATAGCGTCGTCCCCAGGCGATCAATCCGGAGAGCACCACGCCCCAGAGGGCGGCGCCGGCGAGGAAGGCGAATAAAAAGCGCACGATGTCCCGCTCCGGCTCACTGATGCCCGCCGAGAGGAGAACGCCTCCAAATCCCAGCCAGAAAGCGATGGCCCAGGGATTGGTCAACGAGAGGGCAGCACCAGCGAGGAAGGCGTTCCGGCGCTCATTGGCCGAGACCGTAGCTGGTGAGGTGGGAAGCTCGGCTCTGAGCGCCGACCGGGCCAGTACACAGAGGACCACTCCCCCCACCGCGCCGATAGTCCACTGTGCCCGTGGATGCTGCACGAGAGCGGCCAATCCACTCAACGCCAGCGTCGCATAAACGGCATCGCCGATGAGCGATCCCGCCCCTACCGCCAGAGCAGACCAGAAGCCGCCGACGACTCCTCGCCGGATCGATTCCACAGTCACGATCCCGGGCGGGGCGGCGAAAGCAATGCCCAGAACGAAGGCGATGAATAACTCGGTGATACTCACCCGACGCGTCCCAAGAGGGCGGCGATATCAGGGATGCGACCCGCGATGGACGCCACCTCGAGCTTCACATGTGAGATCTCCTCTTGATCACGTTTGGCGGGCATAGGGAGGCGGCGTTTTATCGTACCACCAATCGGGACGCCGCGAGAGCAAGGCGCGAAAGTCCATGCGCAGCTCTTCGACCGTTGGGCGGCCGACATACCACCAACCGTTGTAAATCTTGTAAATCTCGCGATTCCGATCGAGCACGAAGGTGTAGGGAATCGCCACCGGGCTGTGATAGGGATCGGTCGTGTCCACGATGTCGAGCTCGGTGATGACCTTCCTCTCGTGATCGCAGAGAAATGGGAAAGTCGCTCCCAACCCATCGCGAATCTCGCGCGAGAGCATCGGCTCGTCCACCGACACAACCACCAACTTGCAGTAATTGACGATCAGCTCCGGTTGAAGATACGCGACGTAATTCGCCAACTGGCGACGATCTTTCGGTCAATAGTATCCTCGAGAGAAGACGACGGCGGTGGGAAAGCCGCGCATGAGCTGTGACAGCTTCACCACCTCGTTATTGTGATTGGGAAGCTCGATGTCAGGGAACTTGTTGCCCGGTCTCAGATCCTCTCGCATAACAGACCTCCTCACCCCGGGAGACATCGGAACTGCCCAGACGCCGATGCCTCTACGGGACGAATAACCTGATTTGACGTCACGCCAGATTATGCCAAATGGCGATAGCGTTGACAATGAAATGACTCATGTGGGCCGAGAGGTGGCAAAACGCGTTGAAGCGAGACGAGGATGTACGCTAAACTTGGTATGCCCGCTCACAGGACAGCCGGTGGCCGACGTAACACGTGAGATTCAAACATGATGTTGACTCACCAGGAAAAACAGATTGAAGGAGGACGACATGAACGAACCTGAGTGTATCAGCCTGAATGACCTTATCGACACCACGCGAGCCTTACTGGAGTCCAATCGCATTGAGGCACTCACCCACCTGTTGAACGCCGTCCACATTGAGCCCGAAAGTCTCGCGCCATATCGCCACTTCCACGACGCTCATTATACCCGTAATTTGGTCTTCAAGAACGACCTGTTCGAATTGCTCGTTCTCTGCTGGGGCATTGGGCACCGCAGCTGGATTCACAATCATCGTGGGCAACACTGCTGGATGGCCGTCGTCGAGGGGACACTCGCCGTGCAGAATTATAAACGCCTCGGCTGTGATCAACAAAAGCGCACTGTGCAACTTCAATCCCTTCCCCATTTCCTCATCTCGCCGGGAAGCGCAGCCAAAGTGGACCCCGATGAGCCCGTCCACCTGGTATGGAATCCCCCCGAGTTCGATCGACTGGCCGTCAGCGTACACGTCTATTCCCGTCCCTTCGACGCCTGCGTGGTCTACGACGTAGAGTCTGGACTCTGCCGGGATACCACGCTCCATTACACCAGCGAGTATGGCCAGCTCACGAACCGTCACCGAGCGGGGGGGCGACTAGCCGATCTTCCTGCATGCACCTGTCAACTGAGCACCGAAGAACGGGACATCCACTGTGGCATCGCCCCTTGAGTGGTCCCTCGTCCGCTTTTGCCGGGCACCCACCGCTCGATGACCAGGGGCGCTCCCTCCCGTTCGGCCAAAGAAGGACTTGCGGTCGATGGCCAGTTATGTCATATTATCATGCTTTTATAACAAATTGGTCGGGGCGTCAGCGAGACGAGCACCGGTCGACCAATGGGGTTGCGGAACTCGGATCGCGTGGCGACCCCGAGCCGAGATCAATGAGAGGAGAAGGATGGATGAACAGGCACGTTTTGATGTGGACGGGGATACTTCTCAGCGTGGTGGTATTGGGTTCAGTCTCCCATAGGGCTGCCGATGCGGAAACGCGAGCGCTGGAGCTCATCAACAAGCATTTGGCGGCGGTTGGGGGTCTGGAGGCACTCGGTGAGATTCGGGACTACACGATGAAGGGAACGGCCAGGGTTTCGGTCATGGCCCAGGGATTCAACGGGGATCTCACTTTCATGGCGAAAGTGCCGGCGCGCTGGCGGGAGACGTTCAAGTCTCCTTACTTCGAGGGAGACAGCGGCTGCGATGGCCGACACTTGTGGGTGATCGGCGAGGGGCAGGTCAGAAAGGTGAGTCCCCTCCAGGAAAAAATCGAACTGGAATTCGCCGGCATGAAGATTCTGACCGGACCGCCCCGGACGGGATGGAAGGCGCGATATCTTGGGCGCGAGACCGTTTCTGGGAAGGACGCGCTGGTCATTGAACTGACCTCGCCCAGCGGGCGTCAGGCCAGGTACTATCTGGACGCCGAGAGCTATCTGCTCCTGCGGAGCGTGGTTCCCGCCTACAATCCGATGATGCGGGCGGAGACGGAAGGAACGACGGAGTTCCAGAAATACCGGCGCGTGGGCAAGCTGATGCTCCCTCATTGGATCTTCACCAGCAACGGATTTCTCTCCAAAGAGATTGACGTGCAGGAATGGAAATTCAATACCGGCCTGAGCGATTCGTTGTTCGAGATGCCCAAGGTTGAGCGTCACGATCCGGAGACTATCAAATCGATGGGAAATGTGACGCTCTCGCTGCTCCCCGGCTAGAAGAAAGGCGAGGACTCATCGCTGCTCCTGATGCGTCGAGGTCGTCAAGGCGCCCGAGGCATACGGCCATTTGGGCGAGATGGTGGAACCAGGCGGCGCGCCCCGAACGACCGGACCATGGCCGATCGATATCCAGGGGCTTCCGTCTCGGGAGAGACGCCCGAACGACGATCTCAATTTGAGTTACCGTGAGGTTGGTCGATCTACGGCCGAGAAAGCCACGGTGTACGGTCTCTCTTATCCCTGCAATCAACCTTCCGCGTGAGGCTTTCCACTCATGAGCAATGTTTCCAAACAGTAGTGAACGTCATTCGACGCCATGTAAGGAATGAACGCGAAGGCCGATGTGATGGGAAGCCAGTGACGCTGAACCCGGTCGGTTTTCCGATATGCAGCATGGGCCTCTTCATCAACCCATAGCCGTTCGCAGCCGCTTCGCACTCACCGCCAACAACACGACGCCCATGACGCTGAGGACGACGACCTGTGGCCAGAGCACTGACAGGCCGACACCTTTGAGGGTGATCCAGAAGGCGATCTCCAGATAATATCGGAGCGGCGAGAGATAGCTCAGATACTGCAACCAGATCGGCATGCTGTGAATCGGAACCATCATCCCCGAGAGAAACATGAGGGGAAACAGAACGAAGAACGTGCCGATGAGCGCCTGTTGCAGATTCCGCGAAACGAGCGAGATGAACAGGCCCAGCCCAAAACAGGAGAGCAGAAAGAGCGCGCTGAGTGCGACGAAGAGCTCCAGACGCCCCACCATGGGGATACCGAAGAAACCCCGCACCCAGAACAAACTCACGACTAACCCGAGCATGATGACCACGAACATGGGCAACAGTTTGGCGGCGATCAACTCCCGCGGTCGAATGGGAGCGACGAGCAATTGCTCGATCGTTCCCGCCTCTTTCTCCCGAACAATCGCTGCCGCCGGCAAGAGGACCGCCACCATCATGATGATGCCGAACAGCTCCGATAGCGGCATGAACCAGTCGCTCAACGCATTAGGGTTATACCAGATGCGCACATCATTCTGAATAGTCGGCGCTGAGGTCATTCCAGGCGGCAGTGATGGTATCGTCTCGACATTGATGCGGCGCGAATATTCGGCGATGATTCCCGAAGCATAGTTCAACGCCAGAAGCGCCGCATTGGAGTTGCTTCCATCGACCAACAGTTGGACCTTCCCGCGACCTCGTTGAACCTGATGGGCAAAATCGGGGGGGATGACCAACGCCAGCAGGGCTTCGCCACGTGTGAGTCGTCGATCGAGTTCCTCCTGGCTCTCGAGCATATAGAGCAGCTCGAAATTCCTGGCCTCATCGAAATGAGCGATCAATTCCCGACTGCGAGCCGTTCGATCCTGATCGTAGATGGCCATGGGAATATGTTTGAGCTCGAAGGTGAGGGCCACGCCGACGGCAATGGGATCGATGAAAAACGCATATCCGAGGATGATGAGGATCATCTTGTCGCGAAACAATTGGATGAACTCTTTGCGCATGAGCGCCAACACGCGTCGTCTCATAAGCCTCACCTCAGCATGCGCCGGAGTCGCCAGGCGGTAAGGGCCAATACGAGGGCCGTGTAGATGAGTAAAATGAGCGCCTCCGGCCAGAGATATCCCAGTCCGATGCCCTTCAAATAGATGCCCCGGCATATAGAGACGAAGTAACGGGCGGGAAACAGATAGGTCATCAATCGAGCATCGGGCGACATACTGGAGATGGGAAACAAGAAGCCAGAATAAAGGAACGATGGGAGCATCGTCGCGACCAGGGCCAGCAACATGGCGGCGAGTTGAGATCGCGGGAATGTCGAGATGAATAACCCAATGCCCACCGTGGCCAGCACGTAGACGAAGGACATGATGATCAACAGCTCGAGACGACCACGGAAAGGCACGTGAAACCAGAATGTCCCCACGACCAGAATCACGAGCATGTCGACGAAGGCGATGAGGGCGTAGGGAATCAACTTGCCGAGCAACACGTCCCAAGCGCTGACGGCGGCCATGAGTAATTGCTTGAACGAACCGCGTTCCCTCTCCCGCACGATGGACAGCGCCGAGAGCAGCGGCGGAAAGGCCATCAGGATGACGGCGAACAAGCCAGGAACCATGTAATAGACGCTCTTCAATGAGGGATTGAACCAAACGCGCGCTTCTACCGCCACTGGCTCGACGACCGGCGCGGCCGGTCCCCGCGCACGATGGCGAACAACCAGTTGCCGGACATATGCGGCATTCAGGGCGTCAACGTATCCTTGGATGATCGCCGCCGTGTTGGGGAAACTTCCATCAATGAAAACCTGAACGCGCGCCCGTTCGCCTCCCAGCAACCGAGCAGCAAAATCCGGTGGGATGATCAACGCACAGTCGATCTTCCCCCGATCGAGCAGAGCGCCAATTTCATCGTAGCTGTGAACCGTGGCCACGATAGAAAAATACCCCGAGCCCATGAAGGCGGAGAGATAATCCAGGCTCTCTTCGGAGCCATCCAGGTTATAAATGGCCGTGGGCACGCGATTGACGTCGAGCGAAGCCGCATATCCGAAAAGCAGAAGCAGCACCAGGGGCAGTCCGACGGCGAGTCCCAGATACCGTCGGTCGCGTCGAAGCTCGGCCAGCTCCTTCCTGGCTAATGCACCGAAGAGCGATGTCATGGACAGCACGCCTCCTCTACTGGAGCGATCCAGGTGCGGCGATCGACCATCAGCGATCTCCCCGAACGCCCCGCTCCCATAACGGATCTCCTCCCATCGCCGATGATGATTCGGCACGCTCGATCGCCGCCATGAAAGCATCCTCTAACGAGGCGAGTGTCGGTCGCAAGTCGCCTACAGAGATGCCGGCGCGCAGGAGACGCTCTCGGGCCTCCTGTGAAGCGGCGGCGATATCATCGGCGTGAACGTGGAGCTTCCTTCCGAACAGCGCCACGTGCCGAAAGTCCCCCGCCCGGGTCAACACCTGCTGGGCGCGCATCGGTTCATCGACCTCGATCTCGATGACCACTCCTTCGATCAGGCGACGTTTCATCTCCGACGGTGAGCCCACGGCGATGAGATGCCCAGCGTGCATGAATCCCACGCGGTCGCAATGTTCCGCCTCGTCCATGTAATGAGTGGTCACGAAGATGGTCATCCCCAGATCGGAGAGCGCATAGATGAGGTCCCAAAATTTTCGTCGCGAAAGAGGGTCCACGCCCGATGTCGGTTCGTCCAGGAACACGATCTCCGGTTGATGCAAGATGGCGCAGCCCAGAGCCAGCCGCTGCCGCCATCCTATGGCCAGATCTCGAGTGAGCCCATCTTCCCTCCCAGTGAGATCGGCCACGCGGAGTACCCACCGCTGACGTTCGGCGACCAGGGAGCGAGGGACGTCGTAGAGACTGGCATACAATTCCAGATTCTCCTTCACGGTGAGATCGCGGTAAAGCGAGAACAGTTGCGACATGTACCCGATGCAGGGCTTCACCCGATCTGCTTCTCGGAAGGCGTCGAAGCCGGCCACTCGTGCGCGCCCCGATGTCGGTGGCAGGATGCCGCAGAGCATTTTGATGGTCGTCGTCTTCCCCGCCCCATTGGCGCCGACGAAGCCGAAGATCTCTCCCGAAGCAATGCGGAGGTGAAGGCGATCAACGGCGGTGAATGTTCCAAACCGTTTGGTGAGCCCGAATGTCTCGATGGCCGGGCCGGACCTCCCCCTCCGAGGCTCGAAAGGCATGTCCTCCCCAATGGGCGAGATCACTCCCCGTCGAGCTTCAGTTGGAGTTCGATGCTGACGCACATCCACCACGGTCATGAACACGTCCTCCAGCGAGGGCGCGATTGGGCGCACGTCCTTCGGTTCAATGCCTTGGGTTTGCACCACGGCGTCCAGCGCTTTTCTCCCCTCTTCGACCGAGGTCACGCGCAGGTGAAGATGATCACCACGGAGCGCCGCACCGAGAACCGCCGAATGGCCCCTCAACCGGCGCAACAGATCGCGCGGTGCTGGAGTGGCGACATCCAGGACATCGACGTTCGCGCTCTCCTTCAGTTGATCGGGCGACCCACAAGCGATGATCTCTCCCTCGTACATGAGCGCCACCCGCTGAAATCGCTCCGCTTCATCCAGGTACGGTGTGGAAACGAAGATGGTCATTCCCCGGGACCAAAAGTTATACACCAGCTCCCAGAACTCACGGCGGGAGACGGGATCAATACCCGTCGTTGGCTCATCGAGCAAGAGCACTTCAGGGCGATAGATGAGGACGCAACAAAGGGCCAGTTTCTTCTTCATGCCTCCGGAGAGCTGGCGCGCCAGTCGATTCACAAATGGAGATAATCGACTGAACTGCAATACCTCACTCTTCCGCCTCCGGCGCTCATCATCGGGCACGCGGTGAAGATCGGCGAAGAAGTCGATGTTCTCTTCTACGGTGAGATCATCATAGAGGCTGAATTCCTCGGACATATACCCGATGCGTCCACGAAGCGATGCCCTTCCCCGCACCGGATCATGCCCCAGGATCCGGATGCGACCAGCCGTAGGCTTCTGTGCGCCGCAGAGCATTTCGATGGTCGTCGTCTTCCCCGCCCCATCCGGTCCCAGCAATCCGAACAACTCGCCACGAGAGACGCTGAGCGTCACGCCGCGCACGGCTTCCACCCGATCAAAGACTTTCTGCACCCCGTCGGCCTCAATGGCCAGATGTGGCGAGGATGACTCTCGAATCGTTGGCATCATGCTCAAGAAGCCTCGACGATAGCACTCACGGTGATCGGCCCCCTCGATGGGCCTGACTCATCATCGGATCGCGAACGCCGGAATCACCACACCGCCTCCTCATCTTCGTTGATCGCCACTCATCGATCGGAGTCCGTGGACACCAACTCGATGTGGACATCGGCGGGCATGCCGATGTGGAGCAACTGCTCCTCGTTCTCCAGGACCACTTTGGCGGCGAACACTTGTTTGATGCGCTCCTCGGGCGTCTGGACGTTACGGGGCGTGAATTCGGCTCGCTGAGAGATCCATTCGATGCGCCCTCGGAATGCCCTATCCGGATACGCATCGACGGTGACGGTCACTTCCTGTCCGACGTGGACCCATCCCAGTTTCGGCTCGGGGATGAAAACGCGAACCCAGAGATGGTGCGGATCGACCAATATGGCCACCGGCGCGCCAGGGGCGATGAGATCGCCGGGTCGCACATCGAGGACGTCGACGAGACAATCGAGAGGGGCTTCGACCTCGGTCTCGGCCAGATCGGCCTCCAATGCCGCCAGTTCGGCTTGAGCCTGAGCCAGTTGAGCGCGGGCTTGAGCAATCGCCTCCGGTCGAGGTCCCGCTTCGATCAACCGCTGATAGGCGAGGGCCGCCCGATAGCGTTGTTCAGCGGCGGCCACCTCCTCGACGCGAAATCCCTCTCGAAGGAGGCTCAATTGCTCGCGCGCTGACTGGAGGCGCGCTCGAGTCACTTTCACTCGGCGATCGGCTTCATCCAGCATCTGGCGCGAGATGTCATCATTCTCATAGAGCTGAGCGAGCCGCTGGTAATCGGCTTGAGCCTTCCGCCAATCAGCTTCCGCCGCCGCCAGTGCGGCGCGTGCTCGGGCGATCTCTTGAACGCGCCAACCGGCCTGGAGTTTTTCCAACTCCTGGCGCGCCGCTTCGGTCTTCGCTCGCGCCATTTCGATTTCTTCTGGACGACTCCCTCGTTGCAGCTCTCGAAGTCGAGCGGCGGCTTCTCGGACTCGAGCGGCGGCTCGATCCCGTTCAGCCAACAGGTGGTCCGCTTCAAAGCGAACCAGTCGCGTCCCGGCTTTCACCCATTGTCCTTCAGCCACGTCCACTTCGGCGATTCGCCCGCCCAGGCGCGATCCGACTCTGATCATTCGCCCCTCAATCACACCCGAGAGGACGAGTTGGGATGTCGAATCCGAGTCCGGGAAGAGCCATATCCCGATGCCGAGGGCGGTGAGGATGAGAACGAAGCCGAAGAACCAAATGATCTGCGATTTCATCGCCTCTCACTCGCTTCCTGCGCACTCGCTCAGATTGTTTGGCATGTAGCCCCAGAACCGAAATTCTGATTTCTTCGTCTCATGAACCGAAGGCGACGGGCCCGAAAGCCCACGCTCTCTGGAACGCTTCTCTCCTCGCCATTATACATGGGAGGCGAGGGCCCGACAAGCAAAGCCCGGTCGGTACGGCAATCATAAAAGAATCGGCCTCCAGTGATATGTCGTCATTCCGGAGGGATGGAGAGCCGAGTTCCTGGGATGTGTGCTCTCGACTACTCCATGGCGCCCTTTCGAGGCTCCTGACGCTCGATCATCGCTCGACCGCCCCGGCGACGCCGGAAGAGGCGGTCAGACCCGCGGAGCGCCCAACGCTCGATGGTTCCACTGGAACTGACGGCCGGCTATCCAACGGCGCTGGGGCTTTGCTATAATAAGCAGCCAATTTCACATCACGCATCAAGAGGAGGGATCGCATGTCTATGGGAAAATATGTCCTCTGTCTCCTTGCTCTCGCCATGCTCCTGACCATCGGGGTTCGGGTGCAGGGCGCCCTTGCGGCGTGGGCATCGGGTGAGGGCTTGCTCGTCGTGCTCAACAAATCGGACAATACGGCCTCGCTGGTGAATACGAAGACCTTGGAGGTCACAGCCACGGTGCCGACCGGCGAGGGTCCACATGAGGTGGCCGTCTCTCCTGACGGACGATGGGCGTATGTGAGCAATTATGGTCGACGCGAAACGCCGGGACATACGTTGACGGTCATCGATCTGGCGAAAAAGAAGAGTGTGGGGACCATCGACCTCGGCGACTACCGACGGCCTCATGGAATCGTCACTTCACGGGATGGTCGGCGTCTCTACGTGACGTGCGAGGGGAGCCAAGCCATCGTCGTCGTCGATACGGAGCGGCGAGAAGTACTTCACGCCATCCGCACCAATCAGAACGTCTCGCACATGATTGTGATCACGCCTGATGAGACGCGCGCCTATGTGGCCAATATCGGCTCCGGGACGGTGACGGTGCTGGATCTGGTCAATCGAAAAATCATCAAGCATATTGACGTGGGCGCGGGTGCCGAGGGGATCGATATCTCTCCCGATGGCACGGCCGTCTACGCCGCTGCTCGCGCGGCGAACAAGCTCTCCAAGATCAGCACGCGCAGCAACACGATCGTCAAGCAAGTCGACACTGAGACGATGCCCATTCGCGTGAAGGTCACGCCCGATGGACGCAACGTGCTGGTCAGCAACGCGCGATCGGGTACGCTGCAAGTGTTCGACGCTTCGACTCTGGAATTGAAAAAACGCCTCACGGTGGGACGGGCGCCCATCGGCATCCTCATCGAGCCTGATGGGCAAAGAGTCTATGTGGCGCGAACGATGGACGATCGCGTTTCGGTCATCGACCTGAGGAAATGGGAGGTCATCGGTGAGATTCAGCCCGGCGACGAACCCGATGGATTAGGATTGGCCAGTCAGAAGTGATGCCCTCTTTCATTACACGGCCACACCTGATCCGATCCTGGCGATGACGCCCACAAACGATGACCCGAGAAGGTCAGGACGCCCGCGAGGCGGAAGAGACTGAGACGTTTCTTCGCTCTCTTCTGCGCGGTGACGAACCCACTGTTCGATCGAGGACAGGATGAGCGCCTGCCCAGCGACCCGGGAATCGCGCTATAATGTTCCCCCGCTCTGGACCCGCCGCGATTTCCGTTAGACCTTCACCAGCGTGTTATGTTAAAATAGCGATGAGCCCCGATGCGCACGTCTCATTCTATGCCCGGATGTTGGGAGGAATCTTATGCGACGCGTTTCACTTTTCACGCTCGTTCTGGCCAGTATCACGATGCTCACATCGGCCGCGCCGCGCTTCTCCCCGCGCGCCGCGGTCCTCGCTCAAGGTGACTCGGAAGTCTTCGAAAGTGGCTTCACCACCGCCGCGCCCGCCATTGATGGTCAGTTCGCCGACGGCGAGTGGGATGCGGCGACCATCGAGCCGTTGAGCTTCTTCATGATCGACTTGACGACCGGCGAAGACACGCGATTCATCCCCGCCGATCTTTATCTGATGAACGACCATGAGAACCTCTATATTGGCTTACAGATTTTCGGCGTTCCCTACAATAACGAGGGTGTGGCGGGAAATGGATTCGACTTCGTATTTTTCTTTTTCGACAATGACAATGACGGACTCATCGAACCCGGTGAGGATCTGAAGGCCGTCGTGACCGCTCAAGCCAATATTGACTTCGCTCAGCGAGGCACCTACGCCGACCAACACCAACCCATCCCCGAAGAAGACGATGCCTCGGACCTCCACATTGATGGACTCGGACGCATCGTCCATTCTAACGTGCGAGGAATAGGCCACTATACTGTCGAGTTAGCCGTCCCCCTCGACTCGGGAGATCCCATGGATATCCGCACTGAGCCCGGCGGCGAGATCCGCTTCAATATCGCCTTGGCAACGGCGCTGGGAACGGCCATGGCCGAAGCAGGGGCTTTCTTCGATTTGCCGTTCGACCAGGATGCCAGCGGCTGGGGATTGATCAAGCTCCAGACGGGACCTGCCCCTCCCGATCGAGATCCCATGCTCGCCGGGACCATCGCGTTCATCACGCGCGAATTCGGCGATGGACAGCAATTGTATGTCATGAGTGCGGATGGTACCGATCTCCGACGGCGCACGCGTGGCGATCGAATTCCCGGAGCGCCCTCTCTCTCTCCCGATGGACAAAAGATCGTTTATGTGGCGCGACAACCCGACCGACCGGGAACGGAAGAGATTTATGTCCTCAATGTCGATCGCGGACGTCCTCGCCGACTGACGAGGAACGAGGTTGCCGAATCGCATCCGGTCTTCTCACCCGATGGAGGGAAGATCACCTTCGTCCGGGAGGGCAATATCTGGGTGATGAACGCCAATGGACGCCAGGAGCGTCAACTCACCGATCTCGGGCTGGACAGCGACCCCGTGTGGACGCCAGATGGTCGTATTGTGTTCACCACGTTGCGATGGCGCGATGTGCCGGAAATTGCCATCATGGATGCCGATGGCCGCCATCTCCAACGACTGACCGACAACGAGAAAGGAAGCCTCGCTCCTCAGGTCTCACCCGACGGTCAGTGGATCACTTTTTTCCGCTACGACGGGCCGGGCTCCTTTCTGGATTTCGGAGTGAGCATCTTCTATCCCTGGAATATCTATCGCATGCGCATTGACGGAACGGACGAGGAACGATTGACCGACGACGGCTTGATCAACTTCCTTCCCACCTTCTCGCCCGATGGACGCGGCATTCTCTATCAAAAGATCCTGGACGTCGGCAGTGGCTACACCGTCCTCTCGTACATCGATTTAATGACCAGAGAGGATCGACGCGTTTTCAACCTCAGCCGAGTCTCTGAGTTCGATTGGCGCTGAGCAGGCCATTTTCACCCGACTGGTGACTCAAGAAGCCCACGTCGTGAGAGGCGATGGGAGCGTCTCCGCCCACCACCTCATTGACGAAAAACCGTCCTCTGAACTCATTTTGCCGTCTCAACAGGGAGGGTAAAGAGCAGACATCTATGGAGGAGGCATAGGGCGATGTCAAGATTCATGATGGTCAAGCGATACGGGAAGATGGGAGCGCTGGCGCTGGGTCTTATGCTCGGCGTCGCTCTGGCCGGACGGGCCAGCGATTGCAGTAAGACGTCAGTGGGATTGACGCCGCTGACGGAACTGAGAACCGGCACCTATCAGGGAAAGCAAGGTGGGCTCTACCCCAATGGGATGAACACACCGCCACCGGAGCACTTCCTGGCGGGGTTGAGGCTGGCCGAGGAGATCAAGCCACTGAATGCGAACGGCCGCCCTGATCCGAGGAATGGCCGCATCGTACTCATCTCCATCGGGATGTCCAACACGACGCAGGAGTTCTCCGCATTCATCGAGCTGGCCAATGGTGATCCCGACAAGAATCCGCTGTTGACCATCGTCGATGGTGCGCAGGGCGGCATGTCGGCCAACCGCATCATTGATCCCAACGATGGCGCCACGGGGACGCGGTTCTGGACCCGCGTCGATCAGCGATTGCGAAGAGCGGGCGTCACGCCGAATCAGGTGCAAGTGGCGTGGGTCAAGGAGGCTGATCCTCGACCGACGCTTCCCTTCCCCGCCGACGCCGAACAACTGCAAAGCGAACTGGCCATCATCGCGCAGATTCTGACACGTCGTTTCCCCAATCTGAAACTCGCTTACTTCTCCAGCCGGATTTATGCCGGTTACGCCACCACGTCGTTGAATCCCGAACCGTTCGCCTATCAATCGGGATTCGCCGTCAAATGGCTCATCGAACGGCAAATCAACGGCGATCCGGCGCTCAATTTCGATCCGTCGAGAGGAGAAGTGAACGCCCCCTGGCTCGCCTGGGGACCTTATTTGTGGGCCGATGGCTTGAGAGCGCGACAGGATGGATTGATCTGGGAATGCGATGACTTCCGCGAGGATGGCACGCATCCTTCGGAGAAAGGGCGACGGAAAGTCGCCGCTCTGCTGCTCGATTTCTTCAAGACTGATCCCACTGCTCGGCCATGGTTTGTGCGAAGCCGCTGAGTATGAGACCGATTGAGTGACCCGGCGGGCCTTAAGAAAAAGGCCCACCGGACTCCTCTTGTTTCCTCTAGAAGCTCACCCGCAATGCAAACTGAATGATACGTGGATCATTCGCCTGGGCTGTAATTTGGCCAAAACTGGGGCTCTGGATATTCGTATTGATCCCGTCGGCCACGAAAAACCGCGAGGGAAGACCAAAATTGACGTGATTGGGCAAATTGAAGAACTCAGCGCGAAATTCGACATTGATATCTTCGGTGAACTTGGTTCGTTTCATCAACGCGACGTCAAGATTCACCTCACCTGGAGCATCAATCAGACCCAGCCCCAATGCCCCTGCTGTCCCAGGTTCCGGTGTGACGAGCAAGACGTTCCCGTCCTGGTCGACCACCTGGCGATTGAGATTAAAGGGGTCGGAAAAGGGATTGGACAGGTGCGGGAAAAAAGTGACGCCGTTAGGGAGGCGAGTTACTTCACCACGAAGCTTGCCGAGATCAAACGCCGGTCCAGGACTGGGAGGGATGGAGTTGAATCCCCCGGCCCCAAAGAGGGTAAATCGACCAGAACTGAAATCAATGGGCCGACCAGACAGCACGCTGAAAATCCCACTGACTTCCCATCCCTCGACGAGCTTCCCCAGGATTCCCCGGGCACTGGCCAGGAATCGCTTATTGGGACCGAAAGGAAGCTCATAAATGGCATTGGCCTTCAACACATGAGTACGATCGAACCGGAGTCGACGTTTCTCGATAGAGCGATCGCGATTGGTACGGAAGTTCGTTGTGAACCCAAACTGATCAGTCCCATCATCCAGGCCATCGCCTAAGGCTTTGCTCCAGGTATAATTAGCCTGGAACGCGAGCCCCTTGGAGAAGCGGCGCCGGACCTCGATCTGGAAAGCGTGATAAGTGGTGTTCGAGAAGTTGGACATATAGAGCACGCTGGCGAATTGCGGATTCGCGCTGATGAAATTGACCGGTAATCCGGCTCGCCACAACCAACCACCCCGGCGGCCAAAGATGATCTGACGGTCCATGTTGAAGGCAATCAGCACATAATTGCCCAGCAACAGATCGGTGCGTGCCCCAAACTGGTTGAGGAATCGGCCGGGCGTGCGGAAGATGCGCGCTAGCACTTCCACGCCGTCAGGAAACCTCCTGGGCGTTGCTCCTATCGGGTCACCCGTTTCCAGGAGTTGTTGCCGAACGAGATTGAACTCGCGCGCGAGCCCGTTTTCAATGATATTGATCTCATTGATATTCGCCGTGCGGATCAACTTGGTTCCTTTCGTACCCACATAGCGAAGTTCTAGCACGGTATTATTATCCAACTCCCGCTGAATCGAGAAGTTCCAGTTCTGGACGTAAGGTGACCGGAGACCCTGATCGACGAAGAATCCAACATTATCACGCTGGAAATCAGGCGGCTGCAAAGCACGATTATCTTCTAACGGGATGGGAAGTGTAACGCCAATAGGATTATCCACCCGACTCACAGCATCTTCCGTCGCTGGCGGTTGAAGAGTCTCTGTTGTCAACAGACCTGGATTACCTCGACTGAATTGCGCAAATAATACCAGGGGAAATGCGTCATAACCGATCGAATATCCAGCCCGAATTACGCTCTGATTCTCAGATCCGAACAGGTGTCGCAATCCCCAGACCTTGAATCGAGGGCTCCAGGAGATTCCGATCACCGGAGCGAAGTTATTGTAATCGTCCCCGAACAGTTGTCCCCCATGTTGTGGACCGAGCAGCTCGAATCCAACCGGACCGATCTCTAAAGGCTCGGTTACAGGAGCATTCGGTTGAAAGAGATCAGCCCACGTGCCGGTCTTATTGGAAATCCCCAAAGCAGCCTCAAAACGTGTCGTCCCCTGCCCTAATGTCGGTTGCACGAGAAATCCATTCACCTCGAAGGGAACGGTGTTATACTCATACCGAATGCCGTAGATGAATGTGAAATTCGAATTGACTCGCCACTGATCGCGGAAGAAAAAATTGAGCTGCCGATGGCGGAACCCAAAATTTTCACCGAGGAAGGGGAGAAAGATTTTCCCGTCCGGTGTTCGATAGGATTGACTGACCTGCGCAATCGATCCCGTTAAGTCGTAGAGAATATTTCGGGCGCGATTAGCATCATTAACACTTACATTGGAGGGGAGTTGAACCTGACTGCCCGGAGCTTCACCAAAAGTCACTTGGGGATGGACAAGCACCGAATCACGCGTATTGGCTTGAATGAATCGAATTTCCACGCCGCCACGGAATTCGTGATTCCCCTTAATCCATGTGACTGTATCACCATACTGGATCACAGGGGCCGCTCGATCCTGCGGTTCATTGATATCGATGGGGTTGGAGAAGGAGCTGGTGAACGGCAATACAGTCACCCCTTGAAGCGTGGGCAACCCTCCTGGCACACCACCATCTGGTGCCGGTTCGAAGAATACCGGCGCATGTTGGAACCCGAATCGAAACTCATTCACAAACGTTGGTGTGAACGAAGAAAGAAACGTCCCGGAAAAGCTGTAGGCCTTATTGCCAGTCCGACCCACTCCTGCATCAGGGAATCGTTGGAGAGTCACGCCCAACCCGCCAGCAGAGATACCAGTGAATACATCGTCATCGAACCGAAAGACACCATACATCCGATGCTCGTCGTTGAATGTGTGGTCTACCCGAACAGTGACCCGATTTCGATTTCGCTTAATGGGAGCAAAGAACGTGAATCCGGCGGTGTTCAGCCCATCACCGACAGTGAAATCATTGGGCAGGGGCATAATTCCTAACATCGAGTTTAGTAACCCACTCTGATCGGGCATGGAGCGACGCGGATCAAGCGAGAATAAATCCAGCTGTTGCAAGTCGTCTAGCGTCATTCCCGGTGGTGGCACGGGATTCCCCTGCCGGTCAACGGTGGGAACAGCAGCAGTGATATTTCCATTCGGGAAGTTGGGAAAATGGCGGAAGATGCCTCGTCGCGCCGGCTCGGTCAACACAATCCGGGTCACCGTATCCCCTGTGCTCATACGCTCGCCTTCATAGAGGCCGAAAAAGAATGTCTTGTTCCTGATGATTGGTCCTCCTAATCGGAACCCGAATTGATGGCGCAACAGCGTCTCTCTTGGGGCACCGACCTGATTGTTGAAGAATTCATTGGCGTTGAGCGCCGTATTTCGATGAAAGTAGAAGACACTGCCATGAAACTCGTTGGACCCCGATCGCGTCACCACATCCACCTGCGCGCCGCCGCCCCGCCCATACTCGGCGTCAACCGGAGACGTCGTCACGCGGAATTCGGCCACGTCATCCACGGATGTGGGAATGAACGTATTACTGATGTCCTCTTGAATGAAGTTATCCTGGGCCTGCACACCATCGACGCGAATGTTGTTCGATGTCGTGCGATTGCCCGATACATTCCCGCCGACGACACCTGCCTGGAGCTGAATCAAGTCCATGGGATTGCGACCGTTCAGCGGCAGATCCAGCACCCTCCGGGCATCAACGACATCGCCGATCGATGGTCCTTTGCCCACTTCCACGACGGGTTGCTCTGACGCCGTGACGACTACCTCTTCAGTGATCTCGCCCGGTTCCAGCGTGACATCGCGAGTGACCACGCCGCCGACCTCCACGATGATATCGGTGAGCACCACTTTCTTGAAGTTGGGCGCCTCCACAGTGAGCGTGTACACCCCCGGTGTGAGACCCGTCAATGTGTACCGACCCGCTTCATTCGTTTGAGTGACGATGGTCGCGGCTTGCTCGCGCGTCGCCGTCACCGTGGCCCCAGGGATGACGGCCCCAGAAGAATCGGTCACTGTGCCGATGATCCGTCCCCCAGACGTCTGGGCCATCGTCACTGATGGGGCGAAACAGAGAGCTCCCACCATCAAGACGAGAAGCGTGAGAAAGACTAATGTGCCTCGCATCATTATCCCTCCAAAAGTAAAGTGTTTAATCTTACACTCTCTTCGATTCGCGGCTGGCTGATTCTAACATAGTTCCTTCGCCGTTGTCATTCAAAAAATTCGCCTCCCCCGTGCCCTCGATAGAACCCGCGCTCATCAGCTTCCATAACGTGTTGATCGAGGACAGCAGGAGGTTGACCTCTCCCTCATTTTTTGAGAGCATGCAAATGCTGTGCCAAGAGGAGCATCTCTCACTGAGGACGCGCAACTCGCTGATAGGAGGCCACAACGGAGTCGAACGGAACAGCGAGTCGAGAACCGGCTTCCATTTTTTTGGATGAGTTTCCAGAAAAATGGAAGTGCAACGCACACTCTCCTCCCGCTGCGGCGGACGAGGATCGCCGGCCTCGATGCGAGCCGATCGGCCGGCGATCTCCATCCGGCCACATCTTCAGAAGATGAGTCTCAAGCCCACCTGGGCTTGGAAAGGCGAACCAGGGATATTGCTCTTGTCGAAGCTCCCGTCAGCCAGGCGCAACCGCCTGAACGTATCAGCCGGCGGGAGCGTGTTCCCGGTGGCCGGATCGACGCCCAGCCCGTAGATCTGCGCCGTGCGTCCGAAGGTCACGTTGTCCAGATCAAAGAGATTGAAGAACTCGAACGAGAGTTGCAACTTGGCATTCTCATTCCAGAGAGTGAACCCTTTCAGGATGCGCAGATCGACATCGGTGGTCGCCCGATCACGGAACGAATTCCGCCGGAAAGGAACGCCCGGAGCCCGGAACGGGCGATCGGTCCCTCCCCGATCTTCATTGGCATCGAAGCCCACAATGGGATCGAGCGGCCGCGCCGAGCGAAACCGACCGAGTGCTGAGATTTCGAATCCCAGCGGCAGAGGAACGACCGTGCTGAAGACGAACAGATGTCGCGCATCGAGCCGCGAGAAGCTATATTCGGGTTGCAAATCGAATCCATTTTCGTAGCTCAATCCACCGGCGCTGCGCTCGTTATCGTCGTCAGAATAGTTCCAACTCAGCGTGTAGTAAGCATTGACCTGAACGCGCGTGTGGAGATAGTTGACGCGGAACGTGAACGCGCGATACAGCGAGCGCGCCGACGACTCGCGGAGCGTTACGCGATCCAACGTGGATACAGGGCGTCGACCGCCCGAGCGCAAGCCGAAGAACGGACGTTGACTGAGATCATCCGGGCGAATGATCGGCTCCGGCAGGTTGTAGTCGCGATTGCGCTCCAGATGAACGGTGTTGATGTAGTCGAATCGAACTCCGGCGGTGAGGCCGCGCACCAATTCGTGCTCGATGCCGAAGCCCCACTGAACCGACCGTGGATTCTCAAAATTATCGGCCCAGGTGATGACCCGTGCGCCCGCGAAAGGATCGACGCTGACGCCGAGCGCCTCGGCGACGCGCTGAACCTCATCGGCCGAGATGAGTGGCAGATTGCCGAGCGAGAATTGATCCAGATCGATGCCGATGGCCAGCAGCTGCTCGTAGACCGTGTCCCGAGAGTCTCCGGCGGGCACCGACAGCGGAAGGCGGATGGAGAGATCACCAGGCGGGAGGCGGAAATTATTCAGTGGCGCGGCAAACAGCAGGAGCGGTGTGCGCGCGTAATAGATGCCCCCATGCGCCCGAATGACCGTCCGGCCATTGCCCGTCGGATCCCAGGCGAATCCCACCCGCGGCATCACCTGATCGGTATTATCGGGGATGAACGTAGGATCTACCCGACCCAGCGGGAAGGGAAAACCGCGCACGCGATTGATGAGATCGGTGTTGTTGGCCTCCGGTTCGGGATTGAAGGCCCCCTCCCAACGCAGACCATAGGTGAGGGTGAACGTGTTGCTCAACCGCCAGCTATCTTGACCGTAGAATGCCACTTCGTCCATATCCGCAGTGAGCGTCAGATTGCCAATTTGCCGGAAGTAAGAGACGCGGCGACTGTCGAACCGATGAGGCGTCGGCCCTCCCACCGAGAGGAGTTCCAGAACCTCATTCACATCCGAGCCGGAGACGAAGAAATTCCCCGTCTGATTGAAGCCGAACAGTTGATCGACGAACACGTGATTCCATTCGAACCCGAACTTGAAACTGTGTCGGCCCGGGTTCCAGGTGAGCGCTTCGGCGGCCTGGAATCGCCAATCGGTCAACGTGGTGGGCAAGAATGATCGCGTTCCGAACTCGCCGATCGTCGTTCCCACATGGGGCGTGAACGAATTAGCCGGACGCGGTCGCTCCTCGCGCGAATACTGCAACCGCAACTCGTTGATCACCGTGGGGCTCAACGTGGAAGTGAATTGCCCCACCACCGTGTGCGTCCGGTCTTTTTCCGTGCCATTGGTCGAGAGCGCCCGTCGAGTTAACGGCGTGATAGCATCGCCCGTAGCATTGGCGTTCTCGGCGTTGTTGTCGCTGAAATTGTAGCGAATGGCCAATCGATGACGAAGGCCGAATTGATTATCAGTGCGGATGAGAAAGGACGTCGCATCATTAGTCTGATCGAAGGGCTCCTCCAGCGACTTGTAAAAATCGAACGCTTCTTGCGTCTCCGGCGTCGGCGTGATGCCGACCAGGCGACTGAAGAAGACCTGTCGCGGCGTGGTGAAATCCTGGCGCTCGATGGCGCCGAAGAAGAACATCTTGTCTCGAATCACCGGTCCGCCGAGCGAACCACCGAACTGCTGCTGCGTGCCTAACGACACTTGCCCAAAGGCATCTTCGGCCGTCAATTCCTTGTGACGAAGCAAGTAGAATGCACTCCCGTGGAATTCGTTGGTCCCCGATTTGGTGATGGCGTTGACAATGCCGCCCGTTGACCGACCGAATTCGGCCGAGTATCCGGTGGTGACCACCTGGAATTCGGCAATGGCCTCTTGAGGGATGGTGAAGGCATTATTGGACCGCTCGCCGCCCCGAATACCGCCGAAGAATGGTTCGTTATAATCGGCCCCATCGATGGAGATATTGGCATTGATGCCTCGCTGACCGGCGATGGAGAGCTGATTCCGTTGGGGCTCCACCTGCACCGTCGGCGTCAGCGTCACGAAGTCCTGGAATCGTCGCCCATTGATGGGCAGATCGCGAATGGCCGTCGTATCGACCAGGGCGCCAGCCTCCGGCCGCGTCGTCTCGACGCCGATGGCGGCCGTCACCTCCACGGTCTCGGTGATTTCTCCCACTTGAAGCGCGAAATTCACATCCACGCTGCTACCCACGGTGACGATGACCCCACTCTGTACCATCCGCTGGAATCCGCTCGCCTCCGCCGATACGTCGTACCGTCCGGCAGGCAGCAGGACGACCCGATATTGTCCCGCGCTATTGGTCTGGACGACGCGTTTCAATCCCGTCTCCGTGTTGGTCACAGTGACCTCAGCGCCGACGATCGCGGCTCCCTGCTGATCAACAACTGTCCCCACAATCTGACCGGTGCTGGCCTGGGATTGGGCCATGGCTGTACGCCCGCTAACCAATCCCACCAGCATGAGCATGAGCAAACCGGTGAGAACGAAGAATCGACATTGAGAAACTGTTCCATCACTCATACGAATCTTCTTTTCCTCCTTCGTGTGACGTTAGTGAGTCCGAAACTCGCTCACCCCTCCTCCACTTTCACATCCCGAGTGGATCTCCTCAAATCATCGAGGGGCGTACATTAGCGACCAGATAAACCGATGTCAAGTCTCAGAAATCGCCGATTGGCCCGTGGACGATGATCGACCGTCGGCGAGTACGCCTCGTTCGCCGTCAACTGAACGGATACATGATCCAGGCCAAGGCGAGTCCGACGCCCAGAAAGGCAAAAAAGACTTTCACTCCGTAAGCGAATTGATCACGAGGACGCTCTTTGCTGACGATGGCGAAGACGATGGCCACGAAGAGAGCGAATAAGATCATTGCCACCAGATGCTTCACCGTTTCCTCCCCCGCGCAATGTCCGATGCATCGAGAATGACCAGATAATTCAACAATCCGGCGACCAGGAGAAAGGTGTTGCCGATCTCGTAGGTGGAAGCGGCCGGATGAGTCTGGAATCCCACATCCAACAGGTAACAGAGCCCATAGAGTCCACCGACGCCCACATTGGCCAGGAAGGGGGCGAGATGAGTCAACACGGTGAACACGGACAACGGCCCACTGAGATCGGGCCGATACAAATGACCGTCCAGCCAGAACAGGCCCAAGAGAAACATCCCTCCTATGGAGAGAGCTAAGAGCGCGCCGCGCCCCCATCGCTTGAGGACCAGATGTCCTAATCCGGGAAACAGAAAGGCGGCCAGACAAGCGAGCGCGAGCATGAGTGTCGATGAAGGAGCAAGCGGAGTCGCCGCGGATAACGCTTCGCGCGACCTCACCTCGGGAAGTGATTGCTCCATCGGATGCTCGCTCGTCTCCACCGGTTGAGCCTCGTGCTCCATGACAGTACCGAGAGATTCTACGAAGGGGGAGCACACCTGTCAAGGAACCCCCGAGACAGCAAAGGGTTCCCGGCCAGAGGAGGGGGAATTCATCGGCGATTTTGGCATGGACCTCGCGCCTATATAATGCCAGGAGCCTCACATCCATGCTCGGGAGGGAGATCCGTCCGTCGCACGCTCCAGGTCAGTTGGGGCATCCTCACATCCATGCTCGGGAGGGAGATCCCATGTCCGCTTCAACTCAGCGCTTCCTCTCCCAAGATGGGAATGTGCCGCGGGACAGCGCAACGATCATCGCCGGGGAGTCCGGCCAGGCCCATTTCACTTGAGTCTGTCACCCCTCCAGGGCTCATGAGGACGAGGATGCTCAGGGCACGCGCCTCAGGCCCTCTCGTGGCATCTCTTGGCGACGATCGATTCTCGCCTGACATATCAGAATTGACGCACGAAACGGGCGGATTTATTATGAAGAACAGGGATTTCAGGTTCGAGAGAGGCTGAAGATAGTAGCGAGCATCGGGTTCGCCCAGCGTAATTGTTTACTTGAAATGACGGATTTTCCGAAAGAGGAGGAATGACGTCCATGATGGTGAACATATGGCTCGCTCTCTCCCTGTGTCTCCCGGCCCTGCTCCCCCAGGAGCCGCCAGGACAAATGAGAATGCGGGTGATTGTCGGTTCTCGCTCAGTCCACATCATTCCGGACCGCCCCTCGGCCTTGATAACCTTCACGCTGCCCGATGATGTCGATGCCCAGGGACCGGCTTTTCTCATGTTCAAAGTGACCGGAGTGGATCTGGGATTCGACCGCATCTACCTCAACCCTCAGGTGCCCACTCCTGAAAACCCCATCTGCCAGTTCCCCGTCGATCCCAATTTCCATTACCTCGTCACCACTCTGGATGGTGTAGTCGGAGGGATGGACAAAGCCGGTTATGCGCTCGTTCGTCCGGGGCTGCTTCGTCCGGGGGTGAATCGACTGCTGATCTGCGAGGATGGGCACGAGGATGATGATGGGCTCTTCGATTCCTTCAGCCTCAGCGAGATCATCCTGGTGTACACGATCACATCCGCACGCTGAGACGCCGCGAGGACTCATCTAAGGTACGGGAGGACGAGATCGATGAAATAGCGCATCGTGGTGGTGATCCTGCCAGTGAGGCTCTACGTTTGCTGAGATGATTGAGGTCCCCGTGCATTTCACCGCGAGGACTCTCATGTCCTGACCCACTGACTCATGACCGCCGTGAAGTGCGAGCAGTTGCCGTTCGGCCCTATTTTTGCTACTGTTTGTCGGTGATGGATGAGGCACCGGTTCTCGTCGAGGTCACGCGGGGCAACGTTGTCGAATCGCGACATCGCGGGATGATCGCCGCCGTCACTGGTCGGGGCGAGGTGATCGCCCGCTCAGGCGATATCGCGTTCGTCACGTTTCTGCGCTCTTCGGCCAAACCATTTCAAGCCATTCCGCTCGTGGCCAGTGGCGCGTTTGCTCACTTCGGGTTGAGCCAGCGCGAACTGGCGCTCATTGTGGGCTCGCACAGCGGACAGTCGATTCATACGGAAGCCGTTTCCGGCCTGTTGGCCAGAATCGGGCTGGACGCCTCGGCGCTCAAATGCGGCATCCATCCACCGTTGGACCGAGAGACGGCCAACCGATTGGGCCCCGAGGGAGCCACCGTCCTGCACAACAACTGTTCGGGCAAGCACGCCGGCATGCTCGCCCTCTGTCGATTCCTCGGTCATGACTTGACCAATTACGACCACCCAGATCATCCGGTGCAACAACAGATCTTGAGGCATGTGGCCCAATTTGCGGCCACTGAGCCCGAAGTCATGGCCATCGGCGAAGATGGCTGTGGTGTCCCCACCTTCGCCGTGACCATCCGCCAGATGGCCCTGATGTATGCGCGGCTGGTCGCTCCTGTGAATGAGGGGATGGAAAAACCGGTCATCGATGCCTGCGCTCAGATCGTGAAGGCGATGCTCGAATTCCCGGAAATGGTCGGCGGCACGCAAGGACGACTGGATACCGAGTTGATGAACCTCGCTCAGGGACGACTCATCGCCAAATTGGGAGCCGAGGGCGTTTATACGGTGGGCGTGCGGCCGGACGAGCAATATCCCCATGGTCTGGGAATAGCCGTGAAGGTCGAGGATGGTGATGATCGTCGCGTGCGCGGTATGGTGCTCATCGAGGTGTTGCGGCAGCTCAGCCTGCTCGACGAAGCCCAACTCGCCGCCTTGGAAAGCCAGCGGCAACGTCCGGTGAAGAACCATCGCGGCGAAACGGTGGGATATATTCGGCCCGTCTTTCAACTGCGTTGATATCGGCGCAGCATTGCATGCTGCGCCCGGTGAGGTCTCACGCTCACTCCTCACCGTTGAGCGCGAGATTCAACGCAGGACGTCGAACAGGCGAGGTGAGATAGCGGACAGGTTTTGAATCATGGATGAACGAATTCGCACCCTGTTTCCCGTGACGCGGGAGTACATCTATCTCAATCACGCCGCCATTGGGCCCCTCTCGACGCGCGTCGTCGAGGCCATGCGGGCGTATCTCACCGAAGCGAGTCGGGAAGGATCGCTCAAATGGCCCATCTGGATGAAGGAAGCCGAAGGCGCCCGTCAACGCGCCGCGCAACTCATCGGCGCAAAGTCCCACGAGATCGCTTTCATGCGCAATACGTCGGATGGCCTGGCGGCCATTGCCAATGGTCTCGATTGGCGGCCCGGCGATAATGTGGTCACCTGTGATTGTGAATTTCCGGCCAACATCTATCCCTGGATGCGCCTGGCATCGCGAGGCGTGGAACTCCGCTTGGCTCACGAACGCCAGGGGCGCATCGATCTGGACGATCTCTTCGCCCTGGTCGATGAGCGCACGCGCGTCATCACCGTCAGCTTCGTCCAATTTGGCAGCGGATTCCGCATGGATCTTGGCGCGATCGGCGCATTTTGCCGGGAACGCCGCATTCTGTTCGTCGTCGATGCCATTCAGGGACTCGGCGCTTTGTCGCTGGACGTGCACCGCGATGGTATTGATGCTCTGTCGGCCGATGCCCATAAATTCCTCCTGGGACCGGAGGGCATCGCCATCCTGTTCATCTCCGAGCGCCTGTTGGATCGCATCGAACCCACGGTCGTCGGCTGGACCTCGGTGAAATACGATTTCGATCGACTGCTCGATTACCAGCTGGAGTACCGCGACGGCGCGGCTCGGTTCGAGCCCGGTTCGCTCAACACCATCGGTGTTCGCGGGTTGCGGGCCGCCCTCGATCTACTGCTGGACACGGGCATTGAGCGCATCGAGTCGTATCTATTGAGATTAACCGAGTATCTGGCCGAAGGGTTACGAGCCAAAGGGTATCATCTGGTCAGCTCGCGGCGACCGGGCGAAGCATCAGCCATCGTCTGTTGCACGCATGAGCGTTACCGGGCATCCGAACTCTGCCAGCGATTGGCCGAGCGTCGGATCATCACCAGTCACCGGCTGGGCCGGCTGCGCATCTCACCGCATTTTTATAATACTCGAGAGGAGATCGATGCCCTCCTCGACACGCTCCCCTGAGGCCGGGACGTGGACGATGAGCGCACTCATAATACCCGGTCGCTCATCCCTCCACCTTGCCCAATAGATGGCGACGAATATGGGGAGGAAGGAAGTACTCTGAGACCCGACGCATGGTATGAATGAGCGTCACGATGTCTTCCTCTCCTTCCCAATGCTCGCGCAAAGGAGCGTCGCCAGCGCGATAGAGGAGGCGCGTGAGCGCCAAGGCGATCAAGAACGCATCGTCAACCAAGCCGAAAAAGGGGATGAAATCGGCAATCGTATCGATGGGCGTCAATGTGTACACGAGCGCGGCGGCGAGGATAGCTTTATCCACCCCTGAGACGCGCCGATCACCGAGGAGCCGGATGATCAATTTCAGCAATTGAGGAATCAATCGGAGAACTCTCCGCATTCTCTGCCGCAATCGGCGCTTCTCTTTTCTCTTCATCGCCTCTGGCTCTCGTGTCCGGCGGAGGGCGAACCCGGAAGCGGCTCGGTTCCAAGGATGATGAGGAGTCACCTCACCCCTCATACCGATAAGCGATGACTCAGATCTCGATCTCGATATCATCGCCCTGCACCCGCACCGTATAAGTCGCGACGTCGGATTGAGCGGGTGGACCCAATACTTCTCCGGTAGGGATTTTGAACCGGGCGCCGTGCCACGGGCAGGTCACCTCATCGCCATCGATCATCCCCTCGGCCAGTGGACCGCCAACATGCGTACAGGTATTCTCAATCGCGTAGTATTGACCATCGATATTAAACAAACCGATGACCGTGCCCTTCACTTCTACGGTCTTGGCCTCTCCCGGCCCAATTTCACTCGTTTTGGCGACCTTCACGAATTCTCCCATGATTCTCCTCCATGGAAAAGAGTTTCCGATGAACTTTCGTCCAATGGTATTCCTTCGACGCTCGACCCAGCGGAGTAAGTAAGATACCCGCTTCCACCATCCTCGTCAAGAATGCCGCATCCCACTCATGCAGCTGACCCCGTCCCCATGGAGTTCACTGCTGGAAAACGGAAGTCCTTCTTCAACCGACGTGAAGCGGTGGCGCTTCTTCCCAAGAAAAAATCCACTCCGCATAAGAGAGCCGATTCAAGGCGCTGAGCGCGGTGAAGACCGAAACCGTGGATTCTCCTCTCTCCCATCGACTCGCCGGAATTCTGACACGTCCGCCAGACGAAGGGCGATTGCTCCATGGTCTGTGGGAGAGCCCAGGATGGGCGTATTCGAGTGGTCAGGAGCGGTGGAAGGGAGATGGGCTCGCGCAGAGCAGGGGCCCATCTCCCCGTTCGCGCGCGCCGTCGCCCGTCGGAGGGATGAGATCACGCAGAGCGGGCGCCCATCCTCACTCGCGCTGGGAGGGCAGGCATCTCATCCCGCCGTCCCCCATCCCCGCTCACTGGAGCGCCGCCCATTGGGCATGAGCGATGCTCAACAGCAGAAAAGCGCGCGCCGACGTGGCTATCGGAGATCCAGCATCGAGCTGAAATCCCCCGGCCTGTTTCCCTCGCGCCGATTGCTTGGTCTGGAGCGCCTCCAGCGCCTTGGCTTCCAGTTGGGCCGACGTTGATCCACCGAGCAGTCGGGCCAGGATCATCTTCATCGCCAGCGATTCCAGGTGTTCCGGCTCGGTCACGGTGAGCTGAGCGTCGACCAGCTTCGTGGCCAGCGCGCGGGCGACGTTCGATGAGAGCGAACGCCCGGCCAGCACCTGAATGAGACGACGCTGGAAAGAAGGCAGGGAAGACGCCGCCTTGATGGCGCGGGCGGCCGCAGAGAAGATGTCATCGTCTATGGACAATCCCGCCCGTCGGGCGCTCCTTGCGGCCAGCAGTGCCCACGTGCTCGTCGTCGCATCGACCGGACCGCCGATGTGATCCGGCCACAGCCCTCGATTCACCCGCAGTTTCAACAGCCGATGGAGCATCTCCGTCGCCGCCGTTCGATATCGGGAACTGTGCGTCGCCGCGAAGCTCTCGACCATCGCCCAAGTGGCTAAAGCATGCGCTCTGACACCGCCCTCGGAACCAGGGAGCTGGTCCCACAGAGGCGTTCTCAGAGTGTGAATGAGATAGTCCAAGGCGCGTCGCACCTGAGCCTGATAGGAGCCGGCGCGATCGGTATGCCCGTTGGCCAGGTAAGCGAGCAAGGTTATGGCCGTCGTCTGGATCGCGCCGACCGTGGGCTGTCTTTGCGATGCCTCCATCCACACGCCGTTGACTCGCTGATGGCGGAGCAGATAACGGGCCACCGCTCGCAGGCGATCTTCCTTCGTCGCCAGCGAAACGAGGTCGCGCGCGGGCGGCGGAGAAGCGGTGGGTGCCGGACTCGGCATCGCGATCGGCGGACCGGCATGAGCGCGAGCGCTCTCGGCCACTACACCCCCGATGACGCCACCAGAAATGTCCCGAGCGGGAGCCGCCGTGAGGGCCGGGGACATGAAGGCGGCCGCGTTCCCTATGGGTGCTCGCCGCTCTCGGCCAAATACGGCTTCATAGTCCCACCCTTCGGGCAAAGGCACCGGAACGACGATGGTTTTGGGTGGACCTCCTTCGGCGGAGCGCACCGTCTTCTCCTCGACGGCGACGAAGGCGGTGAAGGGGCTCATGAGCTTATGGGTCAAGGCCAGTTGGATGATCTCCTGCTTGGCTGCTTCATCATCGGGATGCGCTACCAGCCGATCGCTCAGGGCTTCGATGCGCGCCCGCGCCCACAGCGTCGATAAGGTGAGGGCATCGGCCGTCGGATGATCGAACGTCACTCGCAGAGATCGTTCAATCGGGCCGGCGACACTCTGACCGCGCAGTTTGACCGTCTTCGCTTCCGGGCGCCATACGCGCCCGATGAGCACGAGCGGTCGGGCGAGAAAGACATCGGGCAACGGCGTCGGATAGACTCCATCGACGCTGAGGCCACCCCAATCTACGCTCACATCGGTGAGCACCGGAGACGCGATGCGGTTCTGAAAACGCGTGATGACCTCTTCCAGATCTTGACTGGGTAAGACGAACTCGAACGTGCCTCGACCAAACTCGGCCATCTTGCGAAGGAGGTAATCGTTGGGAGCTGTATCCACGCCGAACGTATAAATCCGCGCGCGCCCCACTCGTTGTTTCACCGCTCGCAGAATCTGCGCTTCATTCCCCACCTGACCGTCGGTCAAGAAGACGATGAGGGGAAGTCGATGCTCATCGTGCGGTTGATCCAAGGCGTGGAGCAGTGGCGGAAGCATCATCGTGCCCCCACCGGCTTGAAGTTCATCAATATAGGCATCGGCGCGATCGACGTTCTCCTGCGTGAAGGGAACCGGACGAGGCGCGAAAGCAGAGAAGTTGTTGGAGAAGCGGATGATGTTGAAGGCATCTTGCGGATTGAGCCCGTGAATCAACGCTCGCAAGGCATTCTTGGCCTGTTCTATCTTGGCGCCGGTCATTGACCCGGAGGTATCGATGATGAAGGTGATCTCCTTGGATTGAATCTCATCGATCACATAATCGATGGGCGGCACGACCATCAACAGGAAATAGCCCTTCCCATCCTCGTCCCGAGCCGTCAATGCCGTCGCCTGGATGTGATCGCCAGCGAGCTGGTATTCGAGCACGAAGTCTCTGTTAGGGAACTCGTCCTTCCGAACGAGTTCCACGCGAGAGTGGCCGGGACCGAGCTCGGCTATCGAGATGCGATGAGAGGGGCACTGCAGATGCTGGATGGGGAGCCCCGATTCGATATCGACGCTCAGGCTGATGTTGTATCCCGGCCGCATCTCGGGCTTGAGCACCGGCGGCGTCACCCGCGAGGCATCGGGAACATCGGTCGTATCCGGCGACCATCCCGTCCCCTGCTTCCCCGTCGGTTCTCCAGGGATGAATCGAGGAGCGACCACCATGGGGAAGCGCAACCGGAATCCCCCATCGTCGTATGGCAACACCTGAAAGAAATGGAGGCGAATCCGCACCTCATCGCCAGGCGCAATGTTGGCCACCGAGGTGGTGAAAATATTGGGGCGCTCCTGTTCGAGCAGGCCAGCTCGACGTCCCGTCCGTTTGGCTCGCTCGTACAGGCGTCGCGCCTCTTCCCGGCGCTTGACGACGCGCCGAATGATCCGATCGCCGATCTTCATGCTCATGTCATACACGGCGGCCTGCGCGGGGAGGGGGAAGGTGTACACGGCTTCGATTCGCTCGTCCAGAGGATTGGTGAAGACCTGCTCGACCTGCACGGACGCCACGAGCCCGGTGATGCGGATGCGGACATCCGTATGCTTGAGCGGGAGTGGCTTCTCTCCATCGACGAGCAGATCGCCCGCTCCCACCCAGGCGGGCTCTTTCTGTCTGGCCTCGATGCGACAGCCGAGCGCGAGCATGACGATGGTGAAATTCAAGAGGAATAAAACGAGTTTCATCTGACACTCTCCGTCAACAATGAATCGAGCGAAACGCGACTCCCAAGACGCGTTTCAGTGGTTCTCGATTTTCACCGGAAACTCCAGCGCTTCCGATGACCGGGCTCTCAGACATCGCTGAGGGCTCCACGTAACTTCGCTCATCCTTCAGGCGGGCGATGGACCACAACACATTGTCAGCTCCCACTTCGTTTTTCTCCATCCGCCCCCCGAAGACGCTCACACCATAATGGACACATGAGATCGCTCTCCGGTTCCATATTATTTTCCTGGCTCGCCGATTGAACATGTCAGGCGCGAGCCAGCCGCAGCATGAGATCGCTCTCCGATTCCATATTCCCGACGGCTCTCCCCTTCGACGCAGAGCGCGCGATATGGGATGAGCGGACGGAAGAGTCGAAGCTCGCCAGAGCGTTCGGGATTCCGGTCCGCGCGAACAGGATGAGAAGTCCGAAGATGTGAAATCCCTGACGTGAGTTGGAAAGGGATGGATCGATGGACGGCACGCTGATCTGCCGATCACACGGCACAGCCGGGCCTCACGGCGCGCTCACTGACGGTCGATCGACGCCATCCTTCGGCGGGGAGAGTTCGCGCGGGCGGGTCATCATCTGTTGACGCCCATCCCCGAGAAAGAGTAAATTATTGTGTTACATTCATTTCAGGTTTTGCACCTGAGACTCAGGGAAGCCGGAGAGGGATGGTCCAAGAGAAACGCTGGCGCTTGCGCTCCCAGAATCACGCCGTCTGCCGCCGACTCGCTGGTGAGTTGGGGATCTCGCCGATTGTGGCTCATCTGCTCAGCCACCGTGGCTACACCGATCCGGCCGCCGCATACCAGTTCCTCCATCCGCGGATCGAAGATCTCCACGACCCGTATCTCATGACAGGTATGCGCCAGGCGGTGGACCGCATCATGCGCGCCATTGCGCATCGAGAGAAGATCCTCATCTATGGCGACTACGATGTAGATGGAACGACGAGTATCATCATTCTGAAAAAAACGCTGGAGATGCTCGGCGCAGACGTCGCCTATCACCTGCCGGAACGACTGGTCGATGGGTATGGAATGAAAGAAGAGGCCATACATCAGGCTCACGCGGCCGGTGCCAAGCTGATCATCAGCGCCGATTGTGGCATCCGCGCCCACGAGGTTGTTGCTGCGGCTCATCACCTCGGCCTCGACATCATCATCACCGATCATCACCTGCCGGAAGAGCAACTCCCACCGGCTTTGGCCGTGCTCAACCCGAAACGTTCCGATTGCGCCTATCCGGAGAAGAGTCTGGCCGGCGTGGGCGTCGCCTTCAAGCTCGTGCAGGCGCTCTTGAAGGAGACGGGACGAGAACGCGCTCTGCCCTCGTTCCTGAAAGTGGCCGCCATCGGGACGATCGCCGACCTGGTGCCCCTGGTCGGCGAGAACCGCATCATCGCCAAGTTCGGATTAGAAGGGTTGCGTCAACCGAAGAACGAGGGCCTGAGAGCGCTGTTGGACGTGGCCGGCATTCGATTGGACAGTCCCATTCGCTGTGATGATATCGCCTTTCGCGTCGGTCCGCGCCTCAATGCTATGGGGCGGATGGGGAGAGCCCATCCGGTCATCGAGCTCTTCTGGGCTGAGACGGCCGAGCACGCCCAGCGGTTAGCTCAGACGCTCAATCAACAGAACGCCGCGCGCCAGCAAGCTCAGCAGCGCGTGCTTGAGGAGGCGCATCGATTCCTCGAACAACACCCGGATCTGGCCGCCGGTCCGGTCATCGTCCTGGCCGGTCGCCAGTGGCATCGGGGAGTGATCGGCCTGGCCGCCTCCAAGATCGTCGACCGGTTTTACCGTCCGACGATCGTCGTCTCGGTGCAGGACGGCCTCGGACATGGTTCAGGCCGCAGCATCCCGGCTTTTCATCTCCTCGACGGATTGGATCACTGCGCCGATCTTCTGGAGCGCTATGGAGGACATGCGCACGCGGCCGGCTTGACGATCCGAGAGGAACGCATCCCCGCGCTCGCCGCTCGATTGAACCAATACGCACACACGGTCCTCTCGGCCGACGATTTGATCCCCGAACTGGAGATCGAGCATCGGCTGAGCCTCTCGGACATCGACTTCGAGCTGTGGGCTGCGCTTTCGCAACTGGAGCCGTTCGGCGTAGGAAATCCCAAGCCGGTCTTCGCCATCCGTCAGGGGCGTATCGCCGACCAACCCCGCCGGCTCAAGGAGCAACACTGGATGTTCAGGGTGGAGCAGCAAGGACGGCGGGCGGACCTCATCTGGTGGAATGGGGTGGAGAGGGCGCCGGATCTGGCCGCCGGGGAGATGGTCTCTGTGGCCTTCACCGTGGATGCCCATCATTATCAAGGGACCGTGGGCCTGCGCCTGACGGTGAGAGACATGAAACGAGAGGCCCCGTCATGACGAATACGCGCTGGATTCATTGGTGGCCGCGCCTGGTTCGACTCCTCGCCGCAGGACTGTTCGTGGGTCTGATCGCCGCGCTGGTCATCTCTTATCGGAGCCAGTATGGCTTCATTCATCGGGCGGGCGAGGTCTATCCCGAGTATCGGATGAGTCGTCATCTCGTTTCGGTGACCGAGAATATTCGTCATCTGCAAACCCAGGGGGACCGCTACCTCTTTCTGATGACGGCGGCGCGCGACGAGCTTTACGACGACGGTCACCACGAATTGGAACGCGTCTCCCTCGAAGTATATGGAGACGACGGCCAGCCCCAAGGGCACATCCGCGCCGAACATTGCATCTATGATCCCTCTCAGGGTCTCGTCATTTTCAAGAACCGGGTCACAGCGACGGCCTGGGACGCACTGTCCATCCAGACGGAACGACTCGTCTATGAGCAGAACACCGGTCTCATCCGTACTGATCAGCCGGTTCGCTTCGTCCGAAAACAGCTCAGCGGAGAAGCTACGGGAGTGGAAATCCATACTCGATCCGGACGGGAGCAAGTGGTGCTCAAACGCCACGTCAGCGTGACGGTGGAGGCGGTCCACCATCGGGGGAAATGGCCGCCACCAGAACCTCTTCACCTGCGCTGCGATTCGGCTTACATCCTCAAGTCGGAGGCCGCCATCCACCTCCTCGGTCAGGTGACGCTGTCTCAAGCCAACGAAACCTTGACCGCTGATCGCATGGTCGTGCTGTTGGATGAGGAACGTCGCCCCCGAACAATCACCGCGCATGGACGAGCGATGATGCAATCCCGCTCCGGGCGCCGGACGAGCCAAGTTCGGGCGGACGCTCTCACGTTTCACTTCGATCAGGAACAGCGACTGCGACAAGCCGTTGCTGAAGGCCGAGCGATGGCCCGTTTGATGGAGGCCGATCAGGTCCGCCAGATGGACGCGCCGCGTATCGAAGCGCAGTTCGCCCCCACGCCCACGGCGACAATCGCCCTGTCTCGCATCATCGGCGACCACGGGCGCGTCACTGTACAGTTCACGCCGACCGCGTCGACGACGCCAGGAGCGACCGACCACCACTCCTGGCTTCGAGCCGCCAGCGAGGATAAGACGCTCACCGCCGATTGGGTGGAACTCACTTACCGACCGGACCATCACACCTTAGACCGAGCGGTGGCGACCGGACATGCCATCCTCGTTTTGCGCCCGCACCCCTCCACCCCGCGCGCCGACCGCAAGGTCATTCGGGCCGAACGCATGGAGATAGAATTCTATGAAGACGGGAATCTGGCCAAGGTCTTCAAAGCCCGGGGCGATGTGCGCGTCGCGTTCGAGCCCGTGGATCCGCAATCGTCCAGACCGAAGCGCACCACCCGCAGCCAGGAACTGATGGCTCAAATCGATCCCACGACACATGAATTCACTCAACTCGTGCAATCGGGCGGTTTCCACTATGTCGAAGGCGAGCGCCAGGCCAAGAGCGAGCGCGCCATCTACGATGCGGACACGCATATCATTCGCCTCGTGGGCGGCGAACCGGTGATGTGGGATTCTCGCGGCCGCCTGCGGGCCGAACGCATCCAGATCAACCTGGAAACGAGCGAGAGCCAAGCCATTGGACGGGTGACTACGACCTACTACACGCAACGGGCGACGAAGGGAACCATCCCGTTCGAAGATGCCCAGGCCCCCATATTCATCGCCGCTGATCGAGCGGATGTCAAGCACCGATTGGAGGTGGCTCGCTATATGGGCCACGTACGCGCGTGGCAGGAGGATAGTTATGTGACGGCCGACCGCCTGGAGCTCTTCGGGAGAGAGCGCATGATGGTGGCCACGGGCCATGTGCGTTCGGGGTTTTATCGCGCGCGCCGGCGCAAAGACACGGGCTCGACCGAATCTCTGCCCGTATTCGCGCAGGCCGAGCGCATGAGCTATTGGGACGGTGAACGCCTCGTCCGCTACGAGAATGGAGCCCAGTTACGATATGGCTCTCGCCGCTTGTCGGCCGATCGACTCTCGGTGTTCCTCAAATTGGACGGGAACGAGATCGAGCGCGCCATCGCCGAGGGCCACGTCGTCATCGCCGAACCCGGACGACGCGCCTATGGCGATCAAGCCGTCTATACGGCCGTCGATGAGCGCGTCGTGCTCATCGGCGTTCCCGCCCGCGTAGAGGACGAGCGCGCCCAACTCACCCATCGGGGGCCTCGATTGACTTTCCTTCTAGGCAGTGATAAAGTGATTAGTGGGGCGCCTGGGAGCTCGCAGCGGGTCCGATCGGTGCGAAAAATCCGATAATTGAGAGAGCGATGAAGCAAACCGTTCTGGACAAGGAAAGCGCTGAAACGGGGCGGGCTGAGCATGCGGTTGGCTCACCGGCCTGGATGGCGCCAGAGGTCCAGATCGGCGTTTTGGCCACGGTCGGATTGAAGAAGTGTTACCGCCGACGGTGCGTCGTGGATCATGTTTCCCTGTACGTGCGTCGGGGCGAGATCGTCGGGCTCCTCGGACCGAATGGGGCGGGAAAGACGACGACATTCTATATGATCGTGGGCGTGGAGAAACCCGATGCGGGCGAGATTTTCCTCAATGGACGTGCGATCACCTCTCTTCCCATGTACCTGCGCGCCCGCCAGGGGATCGGTTACTTGCCTCAAGAACCCTCCATTTTCCGAAAGATGAGTGTGGAAGAGAATCTGCTCGCCATCCTGGAGACCCAAAAACTGACTCGCCAGGAGCGTGAGCAACGTCTGGAGACGCTGCTGGAGGAACTGGGACTCACCCAGGTGCGACGCACCGTGGGCTATGCGCTTTCCGGGGGAGAGCGCCGACGCACGGAGATCGCGCGCGCGCTGGTCCTCGAACCTCAGTTCATGCTGCTGGACGAACCATTTGCCGGGATTGATCCTCTGGCCGTGATGGATATCCAGGAGATCATCCGCCACCTCAAGGCCAAAGGCATCGGTGTGTTGGTGACCGATCATAATGTTCGCGAGACGTTGGAGATCACTGATCGCGCATACATCATCAATGAAGGAAAAATCTTTCGTTCGGGGACGCCCGAACAGTTGACCCACGACCCGGATGTCCGACGGGTCTACTTGGGGGAACGGTTCCGGTTGTAGTATGCCGTCGATCAAGTTCCAGGCCAATTTATCTCAGCGACTGATCCTCACGGCGCAGCTCAAGCAGCGGATTGACATGTTGGCCATGACCAAGCTTGAGTTGTTGAACCTGATCAATCAGCAACTGCAGGAGAACCCCGTGCTGGAGGAGGTCACCGAACCGATCACCGATGCTCAACAATCCCTCTCGGCCACTGAGCGCGATGAATTTCCCACGCCCGCCCAACAATCTCCATCCGAGACCAACGATGCCTCTTCGTCGGAGTCGCCCGCCGATCCGTTCGATCACATCGACTTCGATTCCTTCTTCCAGGAGTATCTGGCCCCGGGCCCGCGAACGCCTCAGAGCGAAGTCCGCGAGGAGGACTCTTCACTGCTGGAGAAGCTCACTCCCCAACGAGAGAATCTCTACGATCACCTCATGTGGCAACTGCGACTGTGTGGCCTCCCCGAGGAGACGCTGGTCATCGCCGAAGCCATCATCGGAAATCTCAATCAGGATGGATATCTGGAGGCCACTCTGGAAGAGATCGCGGCCATGGGCCCCTGGCCGATGGAGGCGGTCCGGGAAGCGCTCGCCGTCGTTCAGAGCCTGGATCCTCCGGGCGTGGGCGCCCGCGATTTGCGCGAGTGCCTCCTGCTCCAACTCAAAGAGCGGGGATGGGAGAATACCTTGGCGGCCACGCTGGTCGCCGATCACATGGAGGAGCTTCGACGGCGTCAACTCCCGGAGCTGGCCAAGAAACTCCATCTCCCTCTGGACGTCATCGAGGCCGAACTGGCCCGCATCCAGCAACTCGATCCCCGGCCAGCCCGGAACTACGATCCCACCGTGCCCCAATACATCACCCCAGAGGTGAGCATCGTCAAGATCGGCGACGAGTATCGGCTCATCTTCAACGATGATGGAATGCCTCATCTGCGCATCAGTCCAACTTATCAGCGCATGCTGGAAGGAACTGACGTCTCGAAAGAGGTACGCGATTTTGTCCGCGAGCGATTCCGGAGCGCGCTGGAGTTGATCAGAAACATCGAACACCGCAAGCGAGCCATCTATCGCGTGTGTGAAGCGATCGTACGCCGACAGCGAGACTTCCTGGATTACGGTCCCGAGTACCTGAAGCCCATGCTGTTGAAAGACATCGCCGAAGAGCTGCATCTCTCGCTCTCGACAATCAGTCGAGTGGTCAATAACAAGTACGTGGAAACGCCGCAGGGCATCATGGAGCTGCGCCGATTCTTCACCGAGGGACTCACCCGCGATGATGGTCGCGAGATCTCGACCCGCGTCATCAAGCTCCGAATCAAAACATTGATCGAGCGAGAGGATCCCCGGCGCCCGCTCACCGACGATGAGATCGTCAACATTCTGGCGCGCGATGGGATCCGGCTGTCGCGCCGAACTGTGACCAAGTATCGGAAGTTGATGGGGATTCCCAGTTCGCGCGACCGCCGCGTTCAATAGGAGGTGGGTATGCAACTGGAGGTAACGGGGCGGAATATTGATGTGACCTCCCGCGTCGAGAAACGTATTCGAAAGCTGATGTCTAAACTGAACAAACTCCTCGATGACTCAGCCAGCGCTCATGTCATTCTCTCCACCGAGAAACATCGTCACCGAACGGAGATCATCATTACCTGGCGCGATTATCAATTCACGGGGATCGCTGAAACAGCCGACCTGGAGAGTTCCGTCTCCCAGGCCATCGAAAAGATTCATCGACAGACGTTGAAGCAGAAAGAGAAATTCACCGCCCGCCGGCGCAGTGGACGTAAGGCGACGTCGGCAGAAATCGCTCCCGTTGAGATCGAACCGGAAGTGGACGAACCGAGAATCATCCGCACGCCTCGCAGCGCCATCAAGCCCCTCACCCCTGAAGAGGCGGCCCTGCACCTGGCCGAAACGGGCGAGCACTTCCTCGTCTTTCACGATGCCGAGCGCGATCGTGTGGCCGTCATCTACAAGCGGAAAGATGGACATTACGGCTTAATCGAACCGTAAGCCCATGTCCGATATCGCCATCATGGGCTATCCACACATTGTGATCATCACGGGTTTGAGCGGTTCGGGGAAGACCTCCGCTGTGAAAGCGTTCGAGGATCTCGGATATTTCTGTGTGGATAACCTGCCCATTCAATTGATCCCGACCTTCGTCGAACTCTGTGATCGATCATCGGAAACGCTCAAACGGGCCGTCATCGTCGTCGATATTCGCGAGAGAGAATTTCTCCCCGAGTTCCCTCGCATTTATGAAGATCTCAAGAGACGCGCCATCGATGTGAAGGTCTTATTCTTCGAGGCGAGCGATGAGATCCTCCGTCGCCGCTTCTCTGAAACACGGCGACCGCACCCGCTCAGCGATAGCGCCAAAGATTTGACGCAGGCCATCGCGGCTGAGCGCGCCTTGCTCAAGGAGATGCGGGCGCTGGCCGATATGGTCGTGGACACCTCCGATCGTAATGTACATGCGCTGCGTCGGTATCTCATCGAACAGTTCAGCATGCCAGACCAGGACCTGGAATTACGCATCACCATCGTGAGTTTCGGATTCAAACACGGACTCCCGCCGGCCATGGACTTGCTGTTCGATGTGCGCTTCCTGCCCAATCCCCATTTCGTCCCCGAACTGCGGAAGCTCACCGGCAAGGACCGGAAGGTGAAGGAGTTCATGCAGGCAGCGCCTGAGACGAGGGAGACCATCGAACGACTGCGGAGTCTGTTGCTGTTCCTCTTGCCCCACTATCGACGAGAAGGGCGAAGCTACCTGACCATCGGGATCGGGTGCACCGGTGGTCGCCATCGCTCGGTGATGGTAGCCGAAGCCCTGCGCCAGTTTCTACGCCGCAAAGGATATAAGGTGAAGGTGTGGCATCGGGATTATGATAAAATGTGAGCGTGAATATTTTCGCGACTTCACAACGGTCCACCCGGCGCCCAAGTGAGCGCTGGGGGATTCTCCAGGGAGGATGGAAACGGTGATTGGAGGCGTGGTTGTGACACACGGACAGTTAGCCAGAGAACTGGTCAATGCCGCCGAAATGATCGTCGGCGACATCCACCACATCACGGCCGTGTCCATCGGCTGGCACGATGACGTCGAAACGGCGCGCGGGATGATCAAGGAGGCGATTGATCACACCAATCAAGGTCACGGCGTTCTCGTGCTCACTGACTTGCTCGGAGGGACGCCGACGAACATCGCGGCGAGTTTCATGGGTATCGAGCAGATCGAGATCGTCACCGGCGTCAATCTGCCCATGCTCATCAAGCTCGCCAGTCAACGAGGAGACGAAGATCTGACGACGTTGGCGCGGCAGGTGCGCGACCAGGGACGTCAGGATATTTATCTGGCGAGTGAGATCTTGACTCCTCGGAGCCGATGATCATGCGACAGCGGGAGCTCCTGGTGAACAATCGATTGGGCCTTCACGCTCGGGCCGCCGCCAAGATCGTGCGGCTCAGTAACCAATTCAAAAGTGAGCTGATCCTTCAACGATGCGATAACGGTCGGCGCGGAGATGCCAAGAGTATCCTCGGTATCCTGGCGCTGGCCGCGACCCAAGGAACCCGCCTCATCCTGACGGCGTCGGGAGAGGATGAGGACATAGCGATCCGCCATGTCACACGCCTTATCGAACACCAGCTCGAGGAGGACGATGAACGCGAGAGCACCCCATGAGACCCGGCGCCGACTCAAGGGATTGGGCGTGTCGCCGGGAATTGGCATTGGCACGATCGTGCACTTCAGTTCTCGTGGTCCCCACGCATTCCGCGTGCGGATTGAGCCGCACCAAGTGGAAGAAGAACTGCACCGCCTGAAGAAAGCATTCCATACCGCCCGTCAGCAACTCGCTCAGATGAAGGCTAAACTGGAGCAAGCGCTCGGTCGCGAGCATGCCTACATTCTCGACGCCCACCTGTTGATGCTCGAGGACCAGCAACTCATCCAAGAGATCACATCGATCATCCGCACCCACCGCGTCAATGCTGAATGGGCGATCAAAGTCGCCCTGGATCGCATCCAGGCTATCTATGCCGACATCAAGGATGATTATTTGCGCGAGCGCGGCAGCGATATCGAAGATGTCGCCCATCGGTTGATCATGACGTTGCAAGGGGACCATCGTCACCGCCGGCTGTTGCCCGGAACCATTCTGGCCACCGAGCAGATGCTCCCCAGCATGATGGTCGAACTCGATCCCAACGCCGTCGTCGGCCTGGTGGCGCGAACCGGTGGATGGACGTCGCACGCTGCCATTATCGCGCGCGGATTGGGCGTTCCCGCCGTGGTGGGCATCGAAGCCCTCCACGAGGAGATCGAAGCGGGAATGCCCGCCATCGTCGATGGACATGCGGGAGAACTCATTCTGAATCCCACCGAAGAGGTCGTGGCCCAATACCGAGAGCGTCAGGCCGAAAGCGAACGACTCTGGTGTGCCGTCCGCGACCGCATTCGACTCCCTACCGTTACGCGGGACGGAACGCCCATCACCTTGCGTGCTAATATCGAACTCCCATCGGAGGTGGACACCATCGGACAATACGGAGCTCAAGGCATCGGTCTGTTTCGCACTCAGTATCTGTTCCTCTCCTCTCCCACCGCGCCCCCTTCTGAACACATCCAATTTACGACTTACCGCCGGCTCGCCGAGGCGTGCGGCCAAGACGGCGTGACGATTCGAACGCTGGATTGGGCCGAACCCGAACCTGCGGTGAGCGACACCGAGCCAGAAACGAATCCGGCCTTGGGATTGCGGGCCATCCGCTATTCCCTGCGGGTCCCGGAACTGTTCCGAACGCAGCTTCGCGCCATCCTTCGAGCCGCGTTTTATGGGCGAATCAGCGTCGTTCTCCCTCTCGTCTCCTCGGTGACGGAGATTCGCCGAACACGGGAACTGCTCCACGCAGTAGCACGAGAACTCAGAGAAGAAGGCCTTCCTCATCGTGCAGATATTCCCGTCGGCGTCATGATTGAAGTGCCCGCCGCCGTTTTCATCGCTGATGCCCTGGCGGCCGAGGCTGACTTCTTCAGCTTGGGGACCAACGATTTGATTCAATATCTGCTGGCCGTCGACCGAGATAACAGCCGCGTCGCTCACCTCTACAGGCCCCTCCACCCTGCCGTGCTCCGCGCGGTGAAGGAGACCGTAGTGGCGGCGGCGGCCGCTCACATCCCCGTCGAGGTCTGTGGAGAGATGGCCGCCGAACCTCTCCAGGCGCTGGCGCTCATCGGCCTCGGCGTGCGTCGGCTGAGTATGGCCCCCAAGACCATTCCCCTCATGAAAGACGTCATTCGCTCGGTGGATTTAGCGCTTCTGGAGAACACGGTCGATCGCGCCCTGAAGCTGGTCACCGCCGAAGAAGTCGAATACCTGTTGCGCGAGCAGTGGGCAGATGTTCTCTCAGAACGACGTCTGAAAAACCACATGAAGACGGACAGAAGACAGATGGAGGAGAGAATCTGAACGGTTGATGGGCTCGCGTTGACTGCCGTTGAGTGAGAGAATCTCTCCTATGGCTGCATTAACTCCTTGAGGCGATCCATCAGTTGCTGCCCGGAAGCCGAGGTAGCCAGTCGACGAACGAAGCCAACAGAGAGCGCGAATGTGGCGGGAATGAGAATCGCCTTCCAGGCGGCAAGCCGAATCCGCCTGTGAAGCAAGTGACCACAAATCAGGCACGATATGGCTACCGCCAGATAGAAGAAGGATCTCATCCAGGCAGCATATTTTTCTCGCTGGGACTTCAATAATTCAGCGATCTCCTTGGCCGCTGCGGAGTTCGTCGACTTTTGATTGACGTCCTGCAGAAGGAGGGTGGAGAGTTCGGTCAATCGCCGGGAGACGGCCGGATCGACCTTCATGAACAGTGAGCCGTAGATGATGGATCCCACCATCAGGACGATCAAAGGGATGGTGGAGATGGCCACGATCTGATAGAGTCGACGGACATCCACCTGAATGTCCATGAGGTAAAGCCACCCAAAGACAAAGACCACGCCCAGTGGAATGATACAAACCATGAAGCCGCTGTAGACGGCGTACACGACGAGAGCAAAGGCATTGGTCAACCCACGAAGGTCGGCGGGGAGAAAATCAAGATAGTGCAAAAAGAGGACATACTGGGCGAACAACGTCGTCACGAAGAACCCAGCCGTGATGAGATGATAGCGAGCCAGTGGGATCCTCTCACCCACCGGCGCCTTCGCCGCCTCGGTTGATGAAGGTATTTCCTGTTGGCTCATGATCCACTCAACACCTTTCCCACAATAGCGGGCGTCACAAAGGCCTCAATGACGGCTGCTACACACAGCACCACATACGCGCCCAGGGACAAAAGTCCATAGCTCTTGATCTCCTGAACCCAGTCGATGGTCCACCCTTGTGTGTATCGATAGATGCGATACGGGAAATAGAGCCCCAGCGCTGCCACGAGCATGAATGCAGTGAGTTCGAAAATGCCATGAGGGAGAAGTGCAGCGATGGCAAGAGAACCGGGCGCCCCAGCATCTATACTCAGACGCACAGCCAAGCCCACACTCCCCCCGATCAGAAAAGATTGGATGACCGAGAGGATACCACAGGTGAGGATGCCCAATGTGAGCATCAAAAAGACCCTGGAGTTATTCGCAAAGATCAACTTGAATGTTCTTGCTGTTTGCAACTTGGGAACAATCCCATTGTCTGGGAGAAACGTACCCCGCGGGAGTATGCTTTCCGGAATGGTGAACGAAATAGCAATAAAAAAACCGAGAGCGAAGACCAGACCACAAATTATGAAGCACCCCACATACTGCTTCCACTTGAACTTCATATTAACAACCGATGGCTTAAAACCCCGCCTCTTCTAAGGAAATCCCCCCTTCACCACATCTCTTCTGAGTACACCACCCCTGCTCAGACCACCAACCAATCGCCTTATACCATCACACTCTGCCTGCTCAGACGACGCCTTCAACCGCTATAGCGCCCTCTTAATCAGGCACAAAAATAAAAGTCGCTTTCAGAGTCCCAAACTCTTATGATCTTCTCCGAAAGCGACTCTCACCACCGTTTGTTTACAAGATAAAAAGCAAGCTATCTCCGACTGGCTGTCCGAGAAATCCCAGCAGACCGATCACCAGGAGCGGAAGAACGACGGGGATCAGGGCCCCCGTGAACACCGCGCTGGTCAGATAGACGAGAAGGAGTACCGCCAATTTCGGGGCTACGATCGGAAGCGCCAGTAGGAGCGGCGAGCCAAAAACACCAGCCAAAGCGAGTACTTTCTTCATATGAAACCCTCCTTAGTTCAGAAGTTTTCTAAAGTCAAGTCCGAAGTATACATACGGTTGACAACTGTGTCAAGCAATTCCTGAGATTCGATCGTGGGGCCTTCGCCACACACCGCTCAGCTAAAAGATAACCTTAACACCCACATAGGGCGATAAAGCTAAAGCAGTGTCTTCGTGAGCGCAGTCGCTTTCAGAGCACAGATCCCCTGAAAGCGACTGAATTCCCCACGATCACAAGATGAACGCAAAGTCCACCGGAAGGAAAGGCCCCCCGAAGAAAACCAGACTCGAGAAGACGCCGACCAAGGTCCCAAACCCAATATTGCTGCCCAGCTGCAGTAAGGCGAGCAATATCCCGAGAACCTTGGGCACCGCGGCGCCAGCAAATACCAAGGCCATTGGCGAGCAAAAGGCACCAGTTAGCGCTAGAACCTTTTTCATAAAACCCTCCTTAGTCTAGTTTGATAAAACCTCCCCAAGTATACATACGCATTAACGCCTTGTCAAGGAATATTTGCGATTCCCCATCCCTCTCATTTGGCTGGTCGACGGCCTCATCCAAGGTACTTCAGTGTGAGAGCTTACGCCATCTCTGATCTCTCTGGAGACAGTGGTGACGTCATGTCCACCATCCCCGGTAATAAAGGATGCCGTCTCATCGTCGGCGTCGGGCCGATAGCGCCCCCCAGACCTGAGAGCAGTCAATTGAGGGAGGAATGGAAACGAGAGAATACGACGTCCCAACCCTCCCCAGACGATCATCTCCGACCCCGTCCATACGGCGGCATGTGACTTTCTGGCCTGTGGAGCTTCTGCGACACTGACTGGCGTCCAGGTGTCTGTTTCTGGATCGTATCGCGCTCCCGTATTAAGAAGAGCGCGTCCCGTGGTCCCTCCCCAAATGATCATCTCTCGCCCCGTCCAAACCGCCGTGTGATCAAATCGCGGTTCTGGGGCCCCGATGAGGCTGATGGGTCTCCAGGTATCCGTTTCCGGATCGTATCGCCCACCAGTATTGAGGGCGCGTTGACCGCTCTTCCCTCCCCAGATGATCATCTCTCGCCCCGTCCAAACCGCCGTATGCTGACTCCGACCTTCGGGCGCCCCATCCACGCTTACTGGCCGCCACGTATCCGTTTCCGGATCATAGCGACCTCCTGTCTGAAGGACGGTCCGCCCATCTGTCCCTCCCCAGATGATCATCTCTCGCCCCGTCCAAACCGCCGTGTGGTTGCGACGGCGGCGTGGAGCGCCGTCCGTCGCCACTGGTGTCCAACGATCGTTCGTTGGATCATATTTACCCCCCGAGTTGAATATCCGGCGCCCATTACTCCCTCCCCAGATGATCATCTCTCGCCCCGTCCAAACCGCCGTGTGATCGAGCCGCGCTTGTGGAGCATCGATTTCAGTCACCGGTTGCCAATTATCGAATGTTGGATTATAACGCCCGCCAGTATTGAAAACGCCTTTGGTATTTCCGCCACCCCATACGATCATCTCCTCCCCGGTCCAGATCTGAGTGTGGCGAAATCGCGGACTCGGCGCACCGAACTCGGCGACGGGTATCCAATTGTCGAATGCCGGATCATAGCGACCGCCCGTCCCCAATCCCAATCCGAATTGATTCGCGCCACCCCATACGATCATCTCCTCCCCGGTCCACACAGCTCGAACGACCTGGCGAGCACTGGGAGCCGTTGTGCGATCGGTAGGAATCCAGGGCGAGGCGTTGGCCTCCGCTGACGAGGTCCGGTCGAGCTCGGTCAATCCGAGAACACTCCCACAGAGCACTCCCACTATGATCAGAACGAAAAGCAGATTTCCCCTCTCCCTCCCCATGAGCGAAGACAACAATCCCCAATCTCCCGATGCAATCAGCTAGAGACGCGGTCTAGAAGGCAAATATCATCTCCAATGGCGTGAGCCCCTCTTGCACCACAAAAGAGAAGATGAACTGGAGCAGAACGCCACCAATCCCACTCAAAATAGCACCGATGTTCGCAATACCCCCGCCGAGGAAGATGACGACCAGAGCGGCTATCTGTGGGAGCATCCATTCACACGCAATGACTCCTATGGGTGAAAGAAGTCCTCCCCAACCAATCACTTTTTTCATCGCGACTCCTCAGAAACGCCCGTGCAGTCTTTGACGATATACTCGCCCCTCTCCGACCTTTACTCAGAAAAGGATCGCCAGAGAGACACAAGACTCATCAATGATACAGTTATCCCCAGGTGCTCTCACCTGGGGATAACTGTACGGGATGTCAACAACCTCTTACAACCCAAGGAACAGCTCGGTGGTGTCAACACCGCCCTGCTCGAAGAAGTCAGTGACGAAGAAAACGAGATCCCGAGCAATCGATGTACCCGTGTTGAAGCCAATCGACACACCTGACGGATTAATCGCATTCAAGACGATGACCAACAAAATGGCCAGCAGATGGGCCACGAGCATCTTATTGGCCATCCAAAAAGCCACCGACATGGCCATGCAACCCGTAGCGAGTAGCTTCTTTCTCATGAGACAATCCTCCTTAGTCCAGATGTTTTATTGACAATCCTAACTGACCGCCTTAATATACCCAAGATTTGAATGGGAGTCAAGAAAGATCAATGGGTCAAAAGAAGTCAGGGCGATCGATTCACTCCTCTCACCAGCAGGTGTTAAGCTGTCTAGACGGATTCAGAGATGGTGACCGGATTCACTTCCCTCAGACGATGGAGGCACATATGAGACGAAATATGATCGCACGACTCGGGAGTATACTGACAGGACTGGGATTGGTTGCCGTTCTCCTCGGTTCCCTGGCCTGGGGAACCCAGTCAACAGCCATCATTCACACTCTCGCGGGAGGGAACGTTGGCGATGGGCGGCTCGCTGTCCAGGTTCCATTCAATCACCCCGTTGATGTCGTCGTTGATCAGCAGGGCGATATCTATCTCCTGGAGGATTTCTACGAGAGAGTGCGGCGTATTGATGCTCAAACGGGCAGGATCATCACCGTAGCTGGAAACGGCATATCCGGCTATAGCGGCGATGGCGGACCGGCCACCGAGGCGAGTTTGAACAGTCCGCAAGGCATCGCTCTGGATGCTGCCGGAAACCTGTATATCGCCGATTTCCTCAATCATCGTATTCGTCGCGTCGATGCGCAAACGGGCATCATCACCACAGTGGCCGGGGATGGCTTCACCGATCGGGATGGAGAGGGCCGATTCCGCGGCGATGGCGGACCGGCCATTGAGGCCAGCTTGAATCAACCCATCGCTGTGGCTGTGAGTCCCGAGGGTGATCTCTATATCAGCGACTGGGGGAATAATCGTATTCGCAAGGTCGATGCGCAAACGGGCATCATCACCACGGTGGCGGGCAACGGCAAGCTCCAAGCCAATCCCGCCCGCGACGATGGCGGACCGGCCGTGGAAGCCTCCTTGAATCCGGCGGGTTTGGCCTTTGATGTCCAAGGCCATCTCTACGTGGCCGATCTCAAGAATCATCTCATCAGAAGAATCGACCTCGGCACCGGCATCATCACGACGGTGGCTGGCGACGGATTCAAGGTCGTATTCGACACAAATAATCCGGAGAGCATCCGCTATGTCGGCAATGGGCGACTCAACGTCGAAAGCGGACCGGCGCGCCGCGTGAGCCTCAACTTCCCTCAAGATGTCGCCGTGGACAGTCAGGGTAATGTTTACATCGCCGACCGAAACAACCATCGGATTCGGCAGCTCACTCCCGATGGACAACTGCGCACGATTGCCGGGTCGAGTCCGGTGGATGCGGTGACCGGAGCAGGAGACGGAGGATTCGGTGGCGATGGCGGACCAGCCATCATGGCGGAGTTGAACGGCCCTCGGGGCGTCGCTGTGGATGCCTCGGGGAACATCTTCATTGCAGACAGTCGGAATGATGTTCTCCGCTTGGTGAATGCCGAAGGGATCATCACCACCCGAGCAGGGGGAGCGATCAGTTTCGGCGATGGTGGACTGGCCACCGAAGCGGCCGTTTATGCTCCGGGAGCCGTCGCTTTCGATGCGGCGGGCAATGTGTTCATCGCCGAGCCCGTGACCGGTCGCGTTCGCCGAGTGGATGCCCAAACGGGCATCATCACGACGGTAGCCGGCAATGGGACTCTGGAGTCAACCGGCGATGGCGGACCGGCTACTGAAGCGGGGCTCGCCCAGCCGAGCGGCCTCGCCGTCGATGCGACGGGAAACCTCTACATCTCTGAACTCCAGGGCCAGCGCGTTCGCAAGGTCGATCTCCATACGGGGATCATTACCACTGTGGCGGGCAATGGAACGCTCGGATTCAGCGGCGATGGCGGACCGGCCACCGAAGCGGAGCTGAGCTTGCCGAGCGGCCTGGCCATCGATGCCGATGGTAACCTCCTCATCGCCGATTCGGGGAATCATCGCATTCGGCGCGTGGATCGAGAGACCGGAATCATCACCACGATCGCGGGCAACGGTTTTACAGCCGACAACCCGGATGACCCCTGCGAGGGGGCTTTCGCCGGCGATGGCGGACCGGCTACTGAAGCGAGCCTTTGTTTCCCGACCGATGTGGCCGTCGATGGTCAAGGCAACATTATTATCCTCGACACGGGTAATCTGCGCGTCCGCCTCATCGAGGCCGGAACAGGAAAGATCACCACCATTGCTGGCGGAGGGAGGCAGGAAACCAGAGAGAACGGCCCGGCCCGGAACGCCCGATTCCGACTCCCGACGGCCATCGATGCCGATGACCAAGGAAATATATATATCGCCGATCAATTCCTCAATCGCATTCGCCAGATTACCCCCCGGAGACGAATCGTCACCGTGGCGGGAAGCGGCCGCCGGGGGTTCTCCGGCGACGGGGGACCGGCGACCGAAGCGGCACTGAGGGGCCCGAGCGGTCTGGCTGTCGCTCCGGATGGTCATTTCGTGTTCAGCGACTTATTGAATCATCGCGTTCGCCTCGTCAGGTGACGGCCGTTATCCGAGGCAAAATGATCACCGGCATGCCGTGAGCGAGGAGCCCGTCATGGCCCTGAAGTCACACTGCAGGAATAGATGATGTCGTGCACGCGGGTCTCTTGGGCCGCACCTCTTCCGAGGGAATCGCTCAGGTGCAGAAGCACGCCATGAAGCATGAACGTGAAGTCGCGCCCGCCGGCAGCTTGCGCCACCGTATTGTCACAGGAGTGACTTTTATCACCGCGAGGATGAGAATGGGTGAGCGAGCGAGTACATTTAGCAGTGAGTGCGAGGGCCCGAAGGCCGGTTGCTACTGAAGCTCATGAGCTCACCAAGGGAGATCTGTAGAATTTACTTCCAGCGGTGTACACACGTTTCTTTCCCCAGTAAATCGATGTTAGGAGATCCTAACATCCGAGCTCAGAGAAAGCTTTCCAATTCTAACAGACACCGACAGATCTTGCGCTGAAGTATAAAACCGAGGGGGTCCTGTCACATCTCGACTGACCTACACCACCTCATTCTGTGGCCGCTTCACCCAAGCCGGGTTTCGCAGACTCAGACACGAGACAACCTCCTTAGACGGGTAGCACCCTCCCGCAAACTGGTACTCACCGCAGGCAGGACCCCCCTCTGTGACTCGATCAGCCACCCCCCGAAAGCGACAGGAGGGTGAGGAGCGATCCGCGGTACTCAGAGTGAGTCTAAGCTGCGATCAGCAGGCCAATGGGACCGAAAGGCCCCGTCTCACCTGCTAGCAGCACCCCGACTATAGACGCGAGCGCGCCAAAGATGGCGCCCAGATCATCCGCCGCACCCGGATCGGTGATACCAAAAACGGTCACAACGAGGAATATAAAGAAGCATGGCAGAGCCATCGTCAGCAGGTTCAGTGCCACTGGCACTCCAACCACCGAAAGTGTTGCTAGCCATCTCTTGCCCATGGTCATTCTTCTCCTTCGATCAGAATTTTGGAATTGGTCCTCCATTTACTACTGGTGGCCCGGAAAACGGATCTCTCCTCTCAGAAGCCGATGATAATCCCAACGGCATTGAATCCGGGAGTACCAAAAACGGCATTGAGGATCCCGAGAATGAGGAATGTTCCAGCCGTCAACGAGAATGGCCCCGTTCCGAGAGCCGCTCCCGTCAAAGCCGCCAGCAGGATTCCCACGATTTTAGCAACCATCACCTTGGCTAATCCGAGCCCGAGCGGACTCACCAACAACGGAACTGCTGCTAATTTTTGTCTCGACATAGTTCGGCTTTCCTCCTTACAAAGTTCAGTCATCACATACTCGAAAGCTACTCCTACTTCCCGCCCTCACTACAGGAGAAGGAAGAGGCTCGCCGGCGTGAATCCCCCCAGCGTGTCCTCCACCAACCCGATCAGAGTAAATGCCGCCGTGAAGAACGGACCGATACTCTGCGTCAAGAAGAAGGTCAAGAGGACAAACACCTGTGGGACAATCAGCGTCGCCACCGAGACTCCCAGCGGGGCAGAAAGCAATCCTCCGAGAGCTAGAATTTTCTCTTTCACAGCGTCCTCCTTCTAATTGAAAGATTTGTTAAAACGCATGCCTATATTACATATGGGGTGGGGATTTGTCAAGCGCTTTCTCAGGGATTCATTGCGCCAGCAGGCTGTAGAAGGTGCTTTGGCCGCGGAATGGGTGATCAATTTCACTGACGAACATGAAGAGGCTCATCGATGGGATGCGGAAGGAGGGCCGAGCCCTATCGATCGCGTCCGCGAAAGAGGCCGTCTTGAAATGACTCTGAGTGACTTCAGCGGATCACGGTGATGATGGCCCAGGTTTTGGTTTGCGGGCCAGGGGCGACGGCGGCGGCGGCCGGCAATTGCGGGACGGCCACGATGGTTTCACCTTCAGCATCAACGATCACCGGCCAGTGATCCCGTTCGGTCACAGGAATGCGATGCTCCATCATCAGACGTTTGAGCTTTCGCGGCCGACGATGCCCGATGGGGACGTACCGGTCTCCCGGTCGGCGCGCGCGCACGCGCAATTGCCTGGGCAGTTTGCGATCATCCAGTACGATCTCTGCGGCGAGCGCCTTCATCTCATCTCGGCTCAACCCCCGACGCAGATGAAGTTGAAACCTCCCCCACCGGACGCTTCGGCACTCGGGCAAATCGTGAGGTGGGGGAACAGGGGATTCCTCGACAGTGAACGTCAACTGATCGAACTCGCGCCAGACGGTGCATCCGGGGAGATCGACGCGCTTGCCACTCATCCCCGGTCCGAGCAAGCGCTCCACTGCTTCCAGATGCGCGTGCGTGATGCGCCGGAGGTCGCCGCGAAGCCGAGAAAGAACGGCGCGCAGCAGGCGGCGGCGCACCGCCGGGTGCAACGCTTCACATCGAACCATCGATAAACAGAGAGTCTTCGCATCTCGTGCTCGGAGACACTGAGGAAGACGTCGAGAGACGACTTGATCGAGATAGGCTTCGTCCAATCGAAGATGCTCAGCCGCTCGCCCTAACGCCATCTCCACCTCGGGATTCAACTTTTTCATTCGGGGGAGAATTTCATGTCGAATCCGATTGCGCGTCCGGGTGGGATCCCAATTACTGCGATCCATCCGATAGGATGCTCCCACGTGCTCACAGTAAGCCAGGACCTCCTCGCGCGTCACGCCGAGCAGAGGGCGAATGATGAGACCATCAACCACCGGATGGATGCCGCTCAATCCTTCCCCTCCGGCTCCCCGCACCAGCCGCATGAGGACGGTTTCCGCCTGATCGGTCAACGTGTGTCCGGTGGCGATGCGCGCCGCTTCGATCTCAGCGGCGATGTGGCGCAGAAACTGGTAACGTTCCTGACGAGCGACTTCTTCCAGGTTCTGCCGCCTTCTCTCGGCGAGTGCTCTGATGTCTCGTCGCGTCGAGGTGAACGTGAGGTTGAAACGACTGGCCAACGTCCGAACGAAGTGTTCATCTTGATCCGACTCCGCGCCTCGCAGTTGATGGTTCATGTGGGCCACGTGGAGGCGAAGCGAGGGATATCGTCTCTCTCGAAGTTCAACCAGGACGTGCAGCAAGGCCACCGAATCCGGTCCTCCCGAGACGGCGACCACCACGGCGAGACCATCATCGAGCATCTCGTACCGGTCGATGGTGTGTTGCACTTTAGCGATGAAAGACTGGTGACCGTGGGACATCAACTGTTGACCAGTGAAAAGGCATCCCCTCGAGCCATGATGACTCCCAACCCAGCGTCTTATTGTAATCCAGATGCCCGAGGCTCACAACCGCACGCGCGTGTCGGGGTCGCCATCTAAATGGACAGTGTCAATGAATCGGATGTGTCGCCACTGGTAGGTCATCACCAACGAATGTGTGCGCTTGCCACCGCCCCAGAACCGCACGCCATCGAGCAGCGTCCCGGATGTGACGCCGCAGGCGGCGAAGACGAGGTTCTGGCCCGGTGCCAGATCATTCTCCGTGTAGATCCGGCGTACATCCCCGATGCCCATCCGCTCCATCCGTTCGACGTCTCGCTCATGACGTGGCTTGAGCCGGGCCAGCATGTGACCGTTCACACATCGGAGTGCAGCGGCCGTCAATACTTCTTCGGGTGCTCCCCCAATACCCATGACGGCATGCACATTGGTGCCGGCGATGGCCGCGGAGATGCCCGCCGAGAGGTCACCATCACCAATGAGCTTGATGCGAGCGCCCGCCCGACGGATGTCGGCGATGAGCTGTTCATGGCGCGGTCGATCCAGCACGACGACGACGAGATCTTCAATGTGTCGGTCTAAGGCGCGCGCCATGGCATTCAAGTTATCGGCCACCGGGGCGTCCAAATCGAGTTGGCCGTCACACTCTGGTCCGACGATGATTTTCTCCATGTAAGTATCCGGTGCAAAGAGCAAGCCCCCCTGTTCCGCCGCCGCCAGCACGGCGATGGCATTCGGCGCGCCAGTGGCACAAAGGTTCGTCCCCTCCAGAGGATCAACGGCAATATCGACCTCCGGATACTCCCCGGCATCTCCGGAGTGAGAATATCCCAAGCCCACCCGCTCGCCGATATACAACATGGGAGCCTCGTCACGCTCGCCCTCGCCGATGACGACCGTTCCCCGAATCGGGATGGTATCCAAGACCACGCGCATCGCCTCCACAGCCACGCCATCGGAGAGCGTAGGATCTCCCTTCCCCATCGTGCGGGCGGCGGCGATGGCTGCGGCCTCGACGACGCGCAGGAATTCCAGAGCGAGTGCTTTCTCAGCAAATGGCTTAGCCTCCGGCATGACTTCCTCGTCCCGGTCGAGCGGCGATCAGCGCTTCGGTTCCCACTTCGGGAGAGTGCAGCGTACGGGTTTGTCTTTGCGGAACCCGAGAACATAGTCGGCTTGCATGAGCTTATGAATCTCTCGCGTGCCCTCGTAGATGACGGCTCCTTTGCAGTTCCGATAAAACCGCTCCACCGGATACTCATTCGAGTAACCGTAAGCGCCGTATATTTGCACGGCGTTCGATGCCGCCCGCTCGCTCGCCACGGTGGCCATCCATTTAGCCAGCGATGTTTCCCGCGTATTGCGCAGCCCGCGATTCTTCATCCACCCCGAGCGGAGCCAGAGCAATCGACAGGCCTGATAATCGGCTTCCATCTCGGCGATCATCTCTTTGATCAATTGATATTCGGCAATGGGGCGACCGAACGTCTTTCGCTCCAAGGCGTATTTGACCGAGGCATCGCGACAGGCGCGAATCAATCCCGTCGCCCCCGCTGCCACTGTGTACCGCCCTTGATCGAGAGCGAACATGGCGATCTTGAATCCCTCGCCCTCTCGGCCGAGAAGGTTCTCTTTGGGCACGCGAACGTCCTGATAATGAATCCACCCCGTGTTCCCCGCTCGCACACCGAGCTTGCCGTGAAGGGTTCCCGTTTCCACTCCCTCGAACCGACGTTCCACAATGAATGCCGAGATACCGCTATGATCTCGCCGCTTTTTCTTCTCCAGATCGGTCCAGGCGAACGTGATGAACTGATCGGCAACATCGGCCAGACTGATCCAGATTTTCTCTCCGTTGAGGATGTAGACGTCGCCGTCCTTGACGGCCGTAGACTGGATGCCGACAGCATCAGATCCCGCGTTGGGTTCGGTCAGCGCGTAGGTAGCCAATTTCTCCCCTTTGGCCTGTGGGACGAGGTAGCGTTGTTTCTGCTCTTCGGTCCCCCAACTGAGCAAGGTGAGGCAATTGAGTCCGACATGGACCGACATGAAGACGCGCAAGAACGTATCGACGTACTCCAACTCTTCACAGGCCAAGCCGAGCGCGATATAATCGAATCCCGCGCCTCCGTATTCCTCGGGAATACAAATACCCAGAAGTCCCAATTCGGCCATTTTCTTAGGAATGGACGGATCGTACTCACCGCGCTCATCCAACTCGCGAATGCGCGGTGCCACTTCCTTGGCGGCGAATTCGCGCACCATCTTCTCTACGGCCTTTTGTTCCTCGGTGAATTCGAAATCAATCATCGCGACCTCCCTCGCACGTTATGGATGATTCAGAGCTGCCAATTGTGACATACCGAAGGATCGTTGACAAACGAAGGGGATGGGTCATCGAACACTCGCTACGGGAAATGGCCGTCTCTGACCACTACCGATCAGATGACCAGTAGGGTTCCAGCTCGACGCCCAACCCATCGGCCAGTCGATTGACGAAGGCGAAATAGGCCGTCACCTGATTGATGTCCAAGATATCAGCATCGGTGAATCCCGCGCGCCGAAGCCGTTCCACATCAGCCGGAACCATGTTCCAAGGCTCGATGGTCAGTTTAACGGCGTATTCGAGCATGGCGCGGTCTCGCTCGCTGAGCGGTGCCTGACGGAAGTCGGTCTTCAACTGCTCGATCAATGTCTCATCTTTGGTCAATCGACGGAGACCCTCCCCGTGATGCGTCACTCAATAGTGGCATCGATTCGTCGCCGAGACGACCACAGCGATCATCTCGCGCTGGACGCGACTCAAGCCCGAAGGGCCGTACATGAGCGTCTTATACAGCTCATAGTGCGCTCGCAGCGAGGCCGGATTGAGACTGTGAATCTTCAAGATGTGGTCGACGCCACCCCAGGGCGCGGTGAGCCGATCGTACAGTGTTTTCAGTTCTCCTTGGGCTTCTGATTCCGGAATCATGGTGATCCAAGCCATATCGGTCACTCCATCCCTGAGATTATTGGCTCCTCTGGCGCCATCGAAACCGACGCGGCATCCATTCGGTCGAGCGGCTCCAGGGTCTTCAGGAATCCGCCAAAGATGATGGTGATGGCGATGAGCTCGCCTATGTACTGGACCTGAGGATAACCGAACCGATTGAGCGTGCTGGCACCGGCAATGATGAACGTGCCCAGAGCGATCATCACATTCCCTAGCGCGCGGTCGCGCCCCATGCGCTTTTTCTTATACAGCCACGCCGAATAGAGGGCTCCCCCGCCCAGACAGAGCGTCCCATAAACGTTCAAAAACGGCGTCCACGCGCGCGGCGAGCCGAATCCCGCTTCTCCAATCGAGGGCAGGGCGGCCCCGCTGGGAATATTGGGATAGACCCGCTCCAGCGCCAAGGGAACGGTGTAGACGAGATATCCCCCATACGCGGTGACGGCCAGCAAGAGGCCCATGAAGACGTGAGCCACTTTTCGATTGGCCAGTAAATACATCGTTCCTTGCCCCAGATAGACGCTCCCCAACATGGCGCCCAGATAGTACCACGTTCGATACATGACCGGCGTCCACTGACCGAACACCTGCAAGAGAAACTCCATTCCGACAGAGATGGCGAAATTGGCCAGACCGATACTCCAAATCAGTTGGTAGATCTTTCGTCGCTGCCCATATTGCCGCGCCGTCAAGATGGCGAACAGAGCGGCAATGCCAGCCGTCAATCCCGTGATGAGTGTATTCATCGTCTCAGTGTGGTGGTGATGCTTCGGCAGCCTGGCGTGGCGTTTCTGCCACGGCCAGCGCGCCGCGCGTACTCATCATGAATCCCCAAAACATCAAGCTGATCCCAATGACCTCGCCGATGTATTGGAACTGATGATACCCCAACCGATTCATCGCGCTGGTGACGCCGACGGTCGTTCCGCCCGCGGCAATGAGGACGTTGGCCAATACGCGATACCGCTCCATTCGCCGGCGGGCCAGTTGAATGGCCGAATACAGCGCGCCGCCGTTGAGCCAGAGAAACCCATAGATATTCAAAAACGGCGTCAACCAGCGCGGCGTCTCCATGCCCGCCTGACTCACCCGAGGAAATCCATCGCCACTCGGTACGGCGGGCGCCACAGCCGATAAATCCAGAGGAGCGGTGAACGTCAGATAGACGCCGTAGACAGAGAGAAGCACGACCACGGCCATCGACGCATGAGCCCAGCGGCGGGGCAGGAGATAGTACGCTGTCCCCTGGCCAAAGTATACGGCTCCCAACATAGCGCCAGTCAGGTACCAGGTGATATAGAGTGGTGCCGTCCAGGATCCCCTCACCGTCAATATGAACTCGCAACTGGCGGAGATGGCAAAGGTCATCAGCGCGATCCACCAGACGAGCTGAAAGATTTTTCGTCGTCGCAGGTATTGTCTGAGCGCGACGAGGGCGAAGACGGTACTAATGGATGCATTCAGCGCTGTGAGGAGAACATCCATAAATGCTGTTCGCTTCCTCCCATTTTTGTTCGCTCCGGGGGCGACGAGAGCCTATAGTATACGGAGCGATGTTCCTTTTTTCCAGTCGTTGAGGCCAGAAGAGAGCCCACTTGTTTTGACAGTGTGGGGACACTATACTCGGACGTGATGAGCTATTACGACGACGAACCGATCGATTTGGGACCCATTCGCACCTATCCGCTCCGGTCGCGCCCGAGCAAAGTGACGACGGCTGATTTTGCCGAGCCGTACGAACGGGGCGCATCGACGAAATCATTCCTCGAGCGCCTGCCCGACATTCTGGCCGTACGCGATCTTCGCGCCATAGTGGCGGCGATTCTCGCGGCGCGGCGACAGCAGAAGGCGGTCGTCGTGGGGCTCGGCGGGCACGTCATCAAGTGTGGCCTGGCCCCCGTGCTCATCGACCTCATGCGCCGCGGATTTCTCACCGCATTCGCCATGACCGGCGCGGGCGTCATCCACGATTTTGAGATCGCGTTGGCTGGAGCAACATCCGAGGATGTCGAAGCCACGCTCCCATCCGGTCAATTCGGCATGGCCGAAGAGACGGGGCGTTTCATCAACGAGGTCATTCGAGCTGCTGCCCGCGATAACATCGGCATTGGCCAAGCGATGGGACGGGCTCTTCACGCCCTCCAGCCGCCCTACAGAGAGGTCTCGCTCCTCCACGCCGCCTATGCGGCGCGCGTCCCCGTCACTGTCCACGTGACGCTGGGCACGGATATCACGCACATTCATCCCGCCGCCGAAGGAGCGGCCATTGGCGCGGCCAGCTTTCACGACTTTCGCCTGTTCTGCTCATTGGTGCGCCGCATGGATGGCGGCGGCGTGTATCTCAACATGGGCTCGGCGGTCACTCTGCCGGAGGTTTTTCTCAAGGCCGTGACCGTCGTTCGCAATTTGGGGACGCCGCTAGAGAAAATCACCACGGCGAATTTCGATTTCATTCAGCACTATCGCCCACTGATGAACGTCGTGCGTCGACCGGTGGCGGGCGTTGGTCAGGGGTATGCGCTCACCGGCCATCATGAGATCCTCATCCCGCTTCTCGCGGCCAGTCTCATTGAGGCCGAATGATCCCGCTTCTCATCGCCCCTCAGGGTGTGGGTTCGAAGACGAGAACGCCACTTCGCTGCGTGCCAGCGTAAAAGCGCCCTGGAGCGGAGAGATCCTGAATCACGCCAACGAACTTGGCCTGGAAGATGTCGCCCGGCGGCAACCCTTCGACAGACAACGCCATCCAGGTTTCACCGCCATCGGTCGACCGAAACCACCGTGACGGCGTCGCCAAGTAGAGCGTCCGATGATCGCGCACATCGAGAGTGATCCGGCCCGGATATTGCCCAACATTAAATCCCGTTCGCTGCCACGTCTCGCCGAAATCGGTGGATGTGAAGACTCGATTCGATCGCGTCGTGATGTAGATGACGTTGGGCGTCACCGAATCCACGGTGATGGAGTCGATCCATCGATCGAGAAACACACTCTGGAGTCCGCGCGTGATGCGCTGCCACGTTTCGCCACCATCGGTGCTCCGCCAGAAGAAGTCATAACTGGCTGCATAGACGCGGCGGGAATCGGTAGGATCGACGACCACCCTTTCGGCCACCCGCACGAACGAGATGGGAGCGTAACTTTCCTTCACCGCCCACGTCTCTCCACCGTCGGTCGACTTATACATGGTGAGCGTGGCCGAATCGACGGCAAACAGCGTCTCAGGATGATGGGGATCGAGCGCGAAGGAGCGGAAGAGGGCTCCCGGGGGATGGAGAATCTCTCTCCAGGTGCGTCCCCCATCGGTCGATTTTTTGATCGCCCGATCGCCTCCATAGAGGATATCTGGGTTCTGAGGATCGATAGTCAGGTGGAACCCATTGGCCACATGCATATCGGCGCTCCACTTGACCCAGGTGTGCCCTCCATCCTCGCTGCGATAGAGACCGTTGGCGAAAACGCCGGCGTAGAGGATACGTGGGTTCAGGGGATGGCGGACGAGCGTTTGAATCTGCGCGGCAAACGGGAGCCCCTCGTCCCGGACGACGAATGCCCTTCCTCCATCTAACGACTGATGAATGCCAGTGCCCGCACTGCCGAGATAAACGATATCTGGATCGGCGGGATGCACCACCACCGTCTGCGGAAAGAGATCTCCATGGCCGAGCCAGTGCCACGTGCGCCCACCATCGCTCGAGGTGTAGAGTCCTCCGGCACCCGCCGTCAGGTAAACGATATCGGGCCGAGCGACGGCGAATTGAATACTCCAGATATCCTGACCGGGAAAGTGGTGTTCTTCGACACCAGCGACGGCGAATCGACCGCTGCGGAGAATGAACAACCCATTTCCATTCCCCAGAAAAATGCGCTCGGGCGAGCGAGGATCAACGGCCACCGCTCGACTGAACGGAGCGGCTCCCGGCGGCGTCAACCGCGTCCACGCCACTCCACCCACTTGAGAGTAGAGAAAGGCATTTTTGATAGACGCCACATAGAGGCGACGTCGTCTGATGGGATCGATGGCCAGCGCCCAAGCATCATTCCCTAATCCGGAACGGCGGAGATTACTGCCGGCGATTTGCTCCCAGGACAGGCCACCATCGGTGGATTCGAACAATCCCCCATCGCATCCCGACGCGATCGTGCCCGCGAACACATGCCAGGAGTCTTGTGGATCGACGAGCACGCCGGCGATATTGTCTCCATTCAACCCGCATTGAGGGAAGCTGGTTCCCCGACTGGATTCAACCCAGTGCTCGGCGCCGTCGGTGGATTTATAAATCCGCCCCTGAATGGGAACATACAGCGTCATGGAATCATGGGGATCAATGGTCAAGAGATTGGCGTAGAGGTGTCCCCACTTCACCGTTTTATCCTCCGGCAATCCGCGATTCTTCTCCACCCAGGTGGCGCCGCCATCAGTAGATTTGAACACGCCATGATAGCGGGTTAAGGCGTAAACCGTGGCGGGCGTCATCGCATCGAGTCCCACACCGACGACATTGGCTCCCACAAGGCCCCGATTATGGGGAATCCAATGACCGTCGGTGCGCGCCGCCCGAATCGCGCCGACGCTACCGATCAGAAAGCCGACCATCATCCCTCCGATGAGGGGCAATCTCTTCTCCGCTTTCATCCTGGGACGACGTGCGCTCATACACTCCCCATTGAACGAATATCCTCAGGGACGAGTATGGCAAATTCGCCAATCGGCGTCAAACGAGTGATCGAGATATCCTTCCTCCTTGACAGAGGACATGAGACACTGGACACTTGACACGTGATATTATAGCGCTCGGTGGAGCGGAGATGATTTCGGCTATTCTTCTCGCTGCTGGAGAATCCCGTCGCATGGGTCGGCTCAAGCAACTGCTTCCATTCGGCCCCAAGACGGTGATCGAAACCTGTCTTGATGCCCTGCTCGCCTCACAAGTGAGCGAAATCATCGTCGTGCTCGGACATCGACACCGGGAGATTCAGTCGCATATCGAACATCTCCCGGTGAAGGTCGTCATCAACGAGCACTACGCGCAAGGCATGAGCAGTTCGGTCATCTGCGGCGTGCGCGCCATCTCGTCCTCGGCCCGAGCGGCCCTCATTGCCGTCGTCGATCAACCGCTGGTGACGCCGGACATCATCAACCGACTCATCGAAGCCTACCGGAACAGCGAGAAAAAAATTGTCATTCCTGCCTATCGAGGGCGCGGTGGCCATCCCATCATCATCGACATAGCGTTTCGTCAAAACATTCTCGCCATTGACCCCGAGCGAGGATTGCGCCAGATCGTCTACAGTCATCCTCAAGACGTGTTGAGAGTCGACGTCGAGACAGATGCGGTCATCCAGAACATGAACACGTGGGCGGATTATCAGCGCTTGCTTGAGCGGATCTCCTCGTCGATGAAAGAATGATCTGCTCGGATTCTCCTCTTCGGCATCGAGAATCGGTCGGAAACGAGCCCCTCGAAAGATCGCGGTTCGCTCCTGGAGTTTGACCGGGGATCGGCGTGTACCCTCTTCGGTCCCGAGCTGACGGGCCGGATTCAGCCCATCAGCTCAGGTCAGACCCGTTTTACGGACACGGATCATTATCGTCGATGTTCGTATCGGTGATTCCAGCCAGCGGCTGCCCTTGCGCCGTGCTGATCCGCGCCGTGCCCCGGCGCAGTAGCACGTTCACGCCGCCCTGCAGAATCTCACCGTTACTCCCTGTCCCCGTGATGTTGATGACCTCCCCGTTGACCGTCAAGGTCACGGTGCCCACGATCAATGTCCCGTCGGGAAGCTTCCAGGTGAAGTTTCCACCGTTGCCACAGATGCCCAATTGCAGACAGTTTCCATTCCGATCATCCTGTAACACCGATCGTCGCTCGACCACCGTAATGGTGAATGTGCAGGAGGTCTGATTTCCGCAAGCGTCGGTCGCCGTGCAGGTCACCTCGGTCGTTCCCAGCGGGAACACATCGCCCGACTGAACGGGATTATCGTCCTGATCCACGCAGGCCACGACCGGATCAGGATCGCAATTATCCGTGACCGTCACCGTGAACGGCACCGCGGCTCCAGCCGAACTGGTGCACTCTACGACGATGTCCTCCGGGCAACTCATCGTCGGGGCCGTGGTATCCACCACCGTGATGGTCTGGGTGCAACTCGCTTGATTTCCGCTGGCATCGGTAGCCGTCCACGTGCGGATCACGACTCCCGTTCCGTCGCAGTCGGTCAATCCCGATTCGTCATCGGTGAACGTCACCGTGGGATTGGGATCGCAGTCATCGCTGGCTGTAGCCGAACCACCGGTGTTGGTCGGATCGGTTCGATCGACATCACATTCGACGGTCACATCCGACGGGCAGGTGAGGCTCGGTGGCGTCGTATCGGCAGTCACCGTCACGCAGGCCGAAAACTCCGATGTGTTCCCATCAGCATCGGTGGCCGTGGCCGTCACGACGTCTCCCGCTATGGCCCCTGGCAGGACGATACCCATCGCCGTTCCTGGCCCATCCACCGTCGTGGATGCGACGAACGCCTCCCCCTCACCATTGCCTGAACCATCGCATCCCATATTGAGGAAGAATTCAATGGTGAGAGGATAAGTGGCATTGGCCACGCTGGAATCGATGGAAAAATCGACCAGTACGGTCCCGCCATTGTCACAGGCACTGAGAATCACTGGGAAATTCTGCAGATTATTCGCTCCCGCGTCAGGATCATCGGCATCGTTGGCCGTGACGCCATCATCATCAAGATCGATGCCCAGAGCCCCGTTATTGTTGATCGCATTCTGTGAAATCCGATTCGCCGTGGGCGAGGCGACCACGACGGCGAGGCGGGTGGGGAGCAAAGCGGAAGCAAATGCAGGAACCTGCCCGGAAAACGATCCTACAATGACCCCGTCATCGGTGTTCCCAGTAATGGTGTTGAACTCGACGGTGTTTTGAGATGTTTCAATGCGAACGCCGCTTCCCGTATTATCGGTGATCTGATTGTTGCGAACGGTATTCCCATCAGCATCGAAGTGAATGAGCACTCCACCGCCACCATCGAATTCGGGATCCCCACCGTTATTATTGGCGATCACATTGTTATCCACCAGATTCCCGGCAACTCCATTAAGCTGATGGACGCCGCGATCGTTCGCCCCGCCTGTTGATGGGGTGCGGCGAGCGGTGAGCAACACAACGGCGCCGATGTCGACGCCGTCATCATCATTGTCACTGATGGCCGTATTGTTCATGATCGTATTCCCGACGCCACCGATGATCAGCACGCCATTGCCTCCGTTCCCCGTAATGGTGCTGCTCTCCACGGTGTTGTTATCGCTCTGAATCTCATATCCGTCACCGTCATTGTTGGTGGCATCAGAAGAGGTGAACTGGTTGCCCATGCCTCCGGCGACGAGGTAACCATCCCGATTATTCCCGCCAGAAGAACAGGACATCACCACATTGTCATCGCCGTCAACATGGAGGCCATCACGGTTGCCACTCAATGTACATCCATCGATCATGTTCGTGTTAGAAGGATCGATGCTGATGCCATCCGCTTCGAAGTTTTGTACGGTGAGATCATTCACCGTATTTCCGTCCGACGAGATCTTGAGCCCGTTACAGGAAGTGCATCCTATCCCATCCAAGGTAATACCCGCCCCTTCGAGGGTCGTGGGGCCCGTGGTGTCGGTGAGTGCCGGCAATGCTCCACCCGTCCCATCGGTGATCAGGATCGTCCCGATGCCTGTTGTGAAGTGGATGGTGTTTGGACCGGCAACGATATTGGCGGCAAAAAGAGCTTCCCGCAATGATGTTCCCGTGTCTGTGCATCCGCCTTGACCGGGATGGCAAAATTCGTCCGTCAACGTATCGACGGTGATATCCCCTGTGACCATGGGCAACGCCAGCACGGTCGTCCCTCGCTTCTTCTTCAGCACTACGAGCCCTTCCTGGGCCTTACGCATGAAGCGAGCCGAAAAGACCAGTGTCGGATGACTGTCGACATCCAATCTCACCGGAGCGTCGAACCGACCACCGGCACGCCCCAGCACGATGTCTAGGTGACTATTCGCTTCGTCGACCAATACCAAGTCCATGTTGGCGTCACCGTTGACGTTGCTGGCTATCATGGTCACCGGTCGCCCATCAATGGGGTGGAGGAGAGGCTCGCCCATCCGACCATCCCGGTTGCGATAGAGCATGATCTGTCGATTGGCGGCGTCGAGCAATGCGATGTCCGACCAGCGATCGCCATCGAAATCTCCGACAGTCAGGGCAACGGGTCGGGCTCCCAGTGTGGCTCTATGGATGAGCGTGAATCCCGCTGAATCGAATCGCGCCCCCTCTGTGTGGAAGTCCGCGGTGTGATGCCGATCCCATCGGGTGGAGAGGGCTTGGCGGGATCGTTTTCCGACCCTCGTCACCGTCTGTTGCCCCTCTACCAGCCCCGGCCCAGCAAAGATCAACAACTGATCGACCGTGGCAACGACCAAATCCGGACTCCCGTCATCGGTGAGGTGGCCGGCAGCCAATGCGACGGCAGTCGAGGGGAGGGCGATGACCTGCGGCGTGGCTCTCAGCGCCCCGTGTTCACCATGCCAGAAAAGGAGCCGTGCTCCACCCTCATCATCCACGGCCACGAACAAATCCTCGTGGCCACTCGGCCGCCCAAAATCGGCGGCCAGCAGAGCGCCCGGGCGCCCTTCCAGATCAATCCACGTCGAAGGACCGAATCGACCATCTCCTCGTCCCGGTAAAAAGAGAAGCGCTTTGACGCCAGACTGGGCCACCACGATATCTGGTCGTCGGTCGCCATCGAAATCGCCCGTCACCAGCTCATCCGGCACCAGATCCACCGGATAGCTCATCGGTGGCTCGAACGTCCCGTCTCGATGTCCTCGGCGAACGGTCACCAGACCGCCAGTCGATCCCAGGAAACCAGTGATCACATCATTGGCATGATCGCCGTCCAGATCGGCCGTCGCTACCGAGCGAGCGATAACGGCCTGGCTCTGGAGCACTCCGGCTGCCGGCCCACCGCCCACATCGGTCAAGTCGCTGGCATCAGCATAGGTCACGTGAGGTAATCCCCGCCCTGCGGCATGCAGCGTCACCGGACCGGGGGGCTGAGGTGCCCGATAGACCACCTGCGCTCCTACTTCGGCCACCTGGACTCGTTTCAGTTCAATCCCTGACTGTGCATGGCCTTTGATCCGAAGAGCTTCTTGATCCGACGCGGAACTCGCCCACCACGCTCCTCCATGAACTAAGGCGAAGGTCAAGATACAAATACTCACCCAAGTGTAAGCATATTTCATATCGGCGCTCTCCTTTCGATAATTGTGAACGCCCGCGTCAATTCCAGACAGGTTTTCAGTGAATGCCGAGGGGGGAGCCCTGCTGGCAGGTTCTTCGCTCGCAACTTACTGAACGGAGTTCCTTCTCACTACAAACCCCTCCATCATAACACGAAGCGTCGATGACTTCTCGCTCACATATTCCAGCTCCTATCGATCTGCCCTGATCCTCCTCACTGGATTGAGAATCATGCTCTCAGATCCTACACTCTCGTCAAGGCGCCTCGAATCTTATCACAGAACCCTCTCTGCGTCCACAACTGTAGCCCCCAAAGGATGAACGACTCTCTGGAGCGAGTGCATTTTCTTCCCACCTTCGATTACATTGCTCGTCTCATTTGCGTCCCGGCGAAAGGAGAGGCATAATTAGTATCTGAGGCAGGGGAGGAGACGCGATTTCTCAACGAGGAGAGCAATGGCAGAAACACTGTTGGATAAGGTTTGGCGGCTCCATACGGTGCGCGAGCTCCCATCGGGACAGACACAACTCTTCGTAGGATTACATTTGATTCACGAGGTGACCAGCCCGCAAGCGTTTCACATGTTGCGCGAACGCGGACTGTCGGTGCGCTTCCCCGAGCGCACGTTCGCCACCATGGACCATATTGTGCCCACCGATGAGCAAACGCGCCCGTTCGCCGATCCGCTCGCCGAGCAAATGGCTGCCGCACTCATCGAGAACTGTCGACAGTACGGCATCCCGTTATTCGATATCGGCAGCGGACGGCAAGGCATCGTCCACGTCATCGGCCCGGAACTCGGGCTGACGCAACCGGGCATGACGATCGCTTGCGGTGACAGTCACACATCCACCCACGGAGCGTTAGGGGCATTGGCCTTCGGCATTGGCACCAGCCAGATTCGCGATGTGTTGGTCACGCAATGTCTGGCCATGTCCAAACCCAAGCTGCGTCGCATTCTCATTGAAGGGACGTTACCGCGCGGCGTTTACGCCAAGGATGTGATCCTGGCCATCATCCACCGGTTGGGGGTCAAAGGTGGCGTGGGCTACGCCTATGAATATGCCGGATCGGCCGTCGAAGCGATGTCGATGGAAGAGCGGCTGACCCTCTGCAACATGACCATCGAAGGTGGAGCGCGCGTGGGCTACGTGAATCCCGATCGCGTCACGTTCGAGTATCTCAAAGGCCGGCCTTATGCCCCTCAGGGCGAGGCCTTCGATCGGGCAGTCGCCTGGTGGAAACAGATTGCCTCTGATCCCGGCGCAACGTATGACGATGAGGTGCGATTAGATGCGGCGGCGCTCCAGCCGATGGTCACGTGGGGGATCAATCCCGGTCAATCGGTGGGTGTCAACGATCCCATTCCCGATCCCAAGGCGCTCCCTGAATCAGAGCGCACGTCCTATGAAGAGGCACTCGCCTTCATGTCATTTCAGCCCGGCCAGCGTCTGATCGGCACGCCGATCGATGTGGCGTTCATCGGATCGTGTACCAATGGGCGACTCTCTGATTTGCGAGCAGCCGCTGAAGTCGCCCGCCAGGGAAAGGTGGCACCGGGCGTGCGCGCGCTCGTCGTTCCCGGCTCAGAAGCCGTCGCCCGCGCCGCCGAGGCCGAGGGGCTTCACGAAATCTTCCAACAAGCGGGTTTCCAGTGGCGGCGAGCGGGATGCTCGATGTGCCTGGGCATGAATCCGGATAAGCTGCGCGGGCGGGAACTCTGTGCCTCGTCGAGCAACCGCAATTTCAAGGGACGCCAGGGGAGTCCGACTGGTCGGACGTTGTTGATGAGTCCCGCCATGGTGGCCGCGGCGGCTATCGCCGGCCAAGTGATCGATGTGAGGGAGGTGCTCTCATGAAACCAATATCTATCCGAGAAATTCGTGGTCGGGCGATTCCCCTTCCCGGGAATGACATCGACACCGATCGCATCATTCCGGGACGGTTCTTGCGCTGCGTGACGTTTGAAGGTCTCGAGGAACACGTCTTCGAAGATGATCGGCAGCAATATAAGGACCACCCGTTCAATCAGGAGCGGTACCGAGGGGCGTCTATCCTCATCGTCGAGCGAAATTTTGGTTGTGGCTCGTCGCGCGAACATGCTCCGCAAGCGCTCTTCCGCTGGGGCATCCGCGCCATCGCGGGAATTTCATTCGGCGAGATTTTTTTCTCTAACTGCACGGCCATTGGCATCCCCTGCCTCACCCTCGATGCGGCAGATGCCCACTGGTTGCTGGAGACCGTCAGCCACCATCCCGACCAAGAGCTGAATATCGATCTGGAGACAGTGACGATCCGAATGGGAGAGCGAACGCTCAGGGCCACGATGCCCGAAGGAGCGCGACAGCAATTCCTCCAGGGGACGTGGGATTCGACGCAAACACTACTGGAAGCAGGAGAGGCGATTGATCGTCTGGCGCGACGGCTTCCTTACATCGTCGGATTCTGAGGCGCGTTCTTCGTGGCACGCGCACCGACCGGAGGCGAACCGATCGCGAAAACGGCAGCCACTATCCCTTCAATCGGGCTTCTGATCGATCGAGGAAAACCCCAAGTCGGATACAGCAAGACATACCTCGGCGAGGCCCGCGGTCATCTGGAGTCTCCGCGAAACGACTCAGAGCAACCGGCCATAGGAAAAAACGAGCCGAATCCCCAGTTCCTTGAGCCGAGCGCGGACCTCCGGTCGCGCGCGATAACAGAAGCATACGGGGAAGATCTCTCCACGCAGGTGCTTGCGCGCTCGCGCCACTTGTCGGGCAAATCGGTTGACTTCCTTGAGAGTGAGATTGTGTTTGGCTTCGCCCACGATCCAGATAGGTTGATCGGGCCGACCCGGATCACGAGCTTGCCCGAACAGGTTGATCTCTTCTTCTTTCCCATCCCACCGCTGCCAGGTTCGCTCCAGAGGACCGACCTCCCATCCTAACTCCCGCGCCAGGACGTCATGGACAACAATATAAGCGATATCCTCAATATCTCCTCCCACCGTCTCGCTCAACCCACCGACCTGACGAGCGAGCTGCCGTAGGGCGTCTTCGGTCCGCGCCTGCGCCTCGGCCAACCGCTCCACCGCCTCCTCCAATCGCTCCACCCGCTCCTCCGTCCGCGCCT
>JALSQX010000074.1 GCA_026985075.1 Blastocatellia bacterium
CACTGGCTCATGTGGTACGATTTGCTCCACGGTCATGTCGTCCTCGCTGGACCACCTGACATCCTCACCGCTCATGCGCCGGCTCGGCTCAACGATCCGCCCCCCACTATTGAGGCGACGCGGTTGTTGCTGAATCGTGGGGCCGGATTATTATGGGCCGAGCGCATTGTGCGCCGCATCGAATCTCCGCCCGATGATGACTTTGTGCGGCGCAATTATTTCAAATGCGCTCTCGCCCTGGGCGACGCTCTCCTCATCGTCCATCGCCGGTTCGCCACGCCCTACCGCGGACGCGACGCTCGATTGGAGCGACTGATGGCCGAACGCTCTGACGTGGCGGCCCTGGAACTGGCGTCCCTCTACCGAGCAGCCCTTCAGTTTAAATTCCGCCCCGATCGCGCACCTGATGGATCGCTTGACCGCACCCGGTTACGCGGTTTAGGGGAGCGCTGGGGAGCCGTTTTCCTCTACGTCGAGCGCCATCGAACGGGACGCGCCTGGTCGACGCTCTCAGACTACGTGCGCTGGTCCGGCTTGCGAGAGCCAGAACAGCACACTCCGGTCAGGTTAGTGCGCAATGTCATACGGAATAGGCAGCTCGGCCTCTGGTCATGGCGATATCCCCGCGAGCAACTCTATCGCCGACTCCCGGTTCTGCTGGGACTGACCGATGCGTCAGTCTCGGATTGGGCGACGGAGACGGGGCGATTTCTGGACATCTGGCGACGCTTCAACTGAGGTCAGCGATGACGTACCTTCAACATCAATTCAGTCGCGCATTGGGGCTTCCGCTCACCTCGTTGCATCTCATCAAAGAGAACGCCTATTGTTTCATCTATCGCGCCCATCTGGAGGGTCAACCGGTCATCGTGAAAAAATACAAGGGCGCTGATCCTCACCTGGCCGAGACCGAAGCCCGGGCCATCGACTTTTACCACCGCATCGCGCAGCAGCATCAAGAGCTCATCGATTCTCGCACTATCGCCTTCAACCGCGAGAATAACATCCTTTGCATCCAATATGTCCCCGGCGAGTGCTTCAGCCGCTTGCTCTACCGCAGCGTGATCGATCGTCGTCAACGCCCGCAGGCGCTGCGCATCATGACCATCCTGGGAAAATTTCTGCGGAATCTCTATGAAACGACCCGCCAGCCGGGAGCGGACACCGACGCTTTCATCTTCGAGTACTTCCATTACTGCTCGCGCCGGCTGGAAACGCTCCCCGTGTTGGGATCGCTCCTCTTCGCCGGGATGGTCGCTGACGCCGAGCAGCTCTCACGCGCCTTTCGCCGGGCTCGTATCGCTCCGTCCTTCATTCATGGCGATTTCGTGTTCAAGAATATTCATGTTCTGGGCGAGCGTGTCGGCCTCATCGATTTCGCCAATACCAATGCGCGCAGTCACGTGCTGAACGACGTGTATAATCTGCGACTGGCGCTGGATAATATGCTCCTTCCCGCTTCGTTCAAGGCGGCCCTGCTCGGCCATTTCTTCGACGGCCTGGGAGCGCACGCTTTTCCTGAGATCGCCCATCAATTTTACTATGAGTATCATCGCCGCCGCTGGCTCATGCTGAAGATACGCAGTCGCCATCCGTTGGACTGGCTTCAGGCCTGGCGCGGTCTGTTCAGCTTTGCTCGTCCATTCACGCCGCAACTCGTTTTCCAATCATGATGGATCTATGCTCTCATCCAGGAGGAGAACTCATCAACCTTTCCGGCGTCGCCGCCCTCATCAACGTGCGCCTCGGCGATCTGGTATGGATCGCTTTCTGGTTGATCGGCGTCCCGTTGGTCACGGCCACGCTCTTCGCCCAGCCGCGCTGGCGGCGACCGCTGCTCGCGCTCCTGGTGTTCAGCACCTGCCACATCAAGAAGCCCTTTTACATGGAGTTGTTCTTCGAACCGTATCGGGGCGTGGATCGGGGATTCGGCGTCACCATTCCCGATATTCTCTTCTTCGGCTTCTTCTTCTATCTTCTGCTCGGCGGAACTCGCTCCAGGATCATCTGGTGGCCTTATAATACGGCCTTGTGGCTGCTGCTCATCGTCATCTCGGTCGTCTCGCTCACTGGAAGTCAGATTCCCTATTACGGATTATTCACCATCCATAAGTTCATCCGCGGATGGATTCTTTACTGGGTCATCGTCAATCTGGTGCGGGAGAAGGAGGATGTTGAAGCCGTCCTCAACGGTCTCATCGCCGCCGTGCTCTTCCAGGGAGCGATCGTTTTATTCGACAAATACGTGACGCACGCGGTGGTCAATCGCTCGGTGGGAAGCTTTCCCCATCCCAACTCACTGGCCATGTACATCGATCTCATCATTCCCATTTTGCTGGCCTTGTTTCTGGCCGGGACGTTGCCCAAATGGAAAGGTCATCTGACGGCACTGGCCATCCTCCTGGGCATGGTGTGCGTGATCTTCACCAAGTCGCGGGCCGCCCTGGTCATCATGATGGGAGCGCTCGGCCTGGTGACGGGCGTTTCGGTCCTCATCAAACCGACGCCGCGCAAATTCGGCATTATCGCCGCCGGGCTGGTGGTGGTGACGATCATCGGCGCTCTGGCGGCACCCCGCATCATTCGCCGATTCCAGAAGGCCCCCAAGGAATCGGAACAGACGCGGGTCTATTTCAACAATGCGGCGCGGGCGATGGCCGACGAACATCTGTTCGGCGTGGGCATTAACGCCTATTCCTGGATGCTCGGTCACAGCAAATATTACTGGTACGTCTATCCCGATAAACTCGAAGAGGAGAATCTGGATTTGGACGAATTCAGGGCGAGCAAACAAGGGTCGAGTCGCCTGGGGACGGCACATCATATCTACTACTTGTTCGCCGCCGAGACGGGCTGGCTGGGTATGTGGGTGTTCATCCTCTACATTCTGCGTTTCTACTTTCATAACGTGGTGCTATTTTTCAAAGCGCGGGACGACTATTACCGAGCCATCTTGCTGGGGATGCTGGCCGGTTTTGCCACGCTCCATCTACAAGGATTGCTGGAATGGATTTTCCGGCAGACGCAAGTGTTTTACCTGTTCTTCATTCTCTCCGGCCTCATGGTTGCTATTGGGCGGCATGTGCGGCGCCGGCCGAGACGACGGGAGGTGATCGGTTGGCACGCCCAACCGGTCCCTGCCTAGCGACTGAGGGAGGGGCCGGCAAGAGAGGAGCCTTTCACCAAGGAGAAGCAAAACGATGACATTCATGAACAAGGTAGTGATCATCATTCGACTTTGCATCTCTCTGATGTTCATCGCCGCCGGTCTCACCATCTGGGTGATTCTGTTGCACACGCTCCAGACGGGCGATCAATCGCGCGAGCTGATCACCATCCTGGGTTTTATGGGTACGGCCTTCTTCGGAATCGGCCTCGGATCCGTCTTGTGGGTGCTTCGACGAATGAGCGCCGGGCGGCGGCGCGCGGTTTTACAGAAACAGCATCCTGAGAGTCCCTGGTTATGGCGAGACGATTGGGCGCGAGGTCAGATTCGATTCAGCGCCACATCCACCATGATGATCGCCTGGCCCTTCGCGCTGCTCTGGAATGGCCTCACGTATGTCACCATGAGTTTGACCTGGGATAACTTGAGCCAGGATCTGTTTCAACGGAAGAATCCCGCGGGCTTGATTGCGCTCCTCTTTCCTCTGGTGGGAATGGGCCTCGTCCTGTGGGCCGTTCGGGCGACCCTGCAGTGGAGAAAATACGGCGTCTCCGTATTTGAGATGGCCGCCGTCCCCGGCATTCTCGGAGGATCATTGCGCGGCGTCGTTCGCACTGGCGCACTATTGTGGCCGAAGCAAGGAATCCGGACGACGCTCGCCTGCATCCGCCAGACGACGACGGGTTCGGGGCAGCACCGACGAACGACCGAATATATCCTCTGGCAGGATGAGCGGATCATCGACCGCGATCGGGTGATCCGTGACGCCAGAGGCTCGCTGATTCCGATCGGCTTCGAGATCCCCTCGTACGCTCCGCCGACCGATGAGAGCCAGCCGCGGGGCCGGATTCTGTGGCGGCTCAGCGTTGCCGCCGACGTTCCTGGCGTCGATTATCGCGCCGATTTCGAAGTCCCCGTGTTCCAGACGGCGTCGCCGCAAACGATGACCCGGGAAGTCGATGTACAGCTCTCCCAACAACCGATGGAGTCGCCGCCCCCTCGACCGCCCCACACACCCATCCGTATTCGCCCAACCCCAAGTGGAGGGATGATGTTCGTTTTCCCCGCCCGCCGACCGCTCAAAATGACGCTCTTGCTGCTCGGTGTCCTCGCAGGATGGAATGGCATGCTCATTCTCGCTTGGCGCTCTGGTGCACCACTCATCATTCTGGCTGGCCTCGGCTTCTTTGATGTCACGCTCGTATTCGCTCTGCTCATCGCTCTCTTTCGGAGCGATCGAGTGACCATAGAGGGGAACGACATCCGCATCGAGCACCGCCTGCTCGGCTTGAAGATCAGGCGCACCGTGCCCTGTCGTGAGATCGTCGATATCCGACCACTGCCCGTCTCCCGGCTCGGGAAGACTTCTTATTACAACATCAGGATGATCACCAGAGACGGCAAGCAGGTCGAAGCCGGCCACAGCATCACCGACTGGCAGGAAGCGGAGTGGATCGCCAGCCAGATGAAGCGGTACCTCCCGGGCCCCGCCGAGGTCTCCTCCGCATAAATAACCGCGACGGAGCGCGCACCTTCATGGCCAGCGATCATCGCACCCTGGACATTCATGCTCCGGTGGCCTCTCGGCCCCGAACGAGGGACCGGTCCCGGTATATCCTGCTCAACGCCGTGACCAGCTATGGACGGGATATACTGGACACGATCATCTTCCTCGTCCTCATTCCCTTCATCATCAGGACGCTGGGCGAGGCCGCGTTCGGGTTATGGTCATTGATCTGGGCGTTCCTCAGTTTGTTCGAACTGGCCGATATGGGACTCGGCACCTCGGTGGTCAAATATGTCGCCGACACCAAAGGGCGAGGCGATGACGAGGGTCAACGCAGAATCGTGTGCACGCTGTTCTGGATCTACGTCATCCTTGGCGGGCTCCTGATGCTGGGGGTGACGGCCAGCCTGGTCTTCTTCAATCGCCTGTTCGATATCCCTGCGGCCCAGGCTTCGACGGCCCGAGCGGTGTTGCTCATCCTGGGCGCTCGAGCGGCCCTCAACATGCCGCTGGGGATGTTTCGCGGCGTGCTCATCGGCTACCAGAAACTGAGCGTCGCCAATGGCTATAAGATGCTGGCTTCGATCTTCTATTTCGTCGCCGTATTGGTTTTGCTCCATCGCATCCCCGACCTGCGCCTGCTGGCCGGGCTCAACCTCCTGATGGGCGTTCTGCCCATGGCGGCGATGATGATCCATGCCAGGCGGATGATCCCCAGTCTCGCGCTTCATCCGCGATATTTTGATCGCCGCCTCATCGGCCGCGTCATGTCGTTCTCGCTCTATTTCACGCTCATACAGATTTCCGGTCTGCTGGCTACTCGCGTCGATTCGATGGTCATCAAGATGTTTCTCCCACTGGAGATGGTCGCCGTCTACGCCATCGCCATGCGGTTGTCGGAGAAGGCCAATCGTTTCTGCTCGCACTTGATCAAGACGCTCACTCCGGTGGTCGCCGAGTTACATGGAGCGGGCGAACAACAAAACATCCGCGCCGTCTGGTACCGGGGGACCAAGCTCACCGTGGCCTTCGCCTCGCCATTACTGGTTGGGCTGGCGCTTTTGGCCAAGCCCCTGGTGCTGGCCTGGACGGGACCGAACTTCCAACTCTCCGCTCCGGCACTCCAATGGTTGGTGGCGGCGGTGATGGTGAGCATCATCCACGGCAACACGGCCAATATTCTCAGCATGGGAGGACACCAGAAATATCTGGCCTTCTCGCTGCTCGGCGGTCAACTATTGAATCTGGGATTATCTCTCGTCCTCATTCAGCGTCTGGGCATTGTCGGCGTCGCCATGGCCACGTTCATAGCGGCCCTACCGCTCCACGTGGGACTCATCCAGACGCGGGCCGGGCGCCTTCATGGGCGCTCGCACTGGGACTTTTATCGTCAAACGGTATGGCCGAGCGTCCCGCCAACGCTGTTCATGGCGGCCCTGCTCTATGTGCTTCAGCGGCGGTGGATGCCCTCCACTCTGTTGGAGGTAGCCGCTCAGGAAATTCTGGCCGTGCTCGCTTTTGGCGTTCTGTTCTGGTTCATTGGCTTCACGGCTCATGAGCGCGCCTATTTCAAAGCCAAGGTGATCCACCGCATCCTGCGCCGATCATGAGAGGAGGATACGGCAGGCGTGTCCTGATGCGTGATGCCCGCATAATGATGAGCAGGTCACATGGAAGCGAAACCGACCTATAACGATCGCATCGACGAAGCCGACGCGGGGGAGAGCCTTCCCTTCGATATCCGCACGTTCCTTCTTGGGCTCCTCCGTCGTTGGCCCATCGTCGTCATCAGCACCATCCTGTTCGCCGTCCTGGGCGTGATTGGGGCACTCCTGTTCGGATCGCGGACGTATAAGGCGGAGACGGTGCTCCTCTATAAACCATCGTCGGTGGCCGGTGCCGAAAGCGATCTGTATGTTCCACCCCCGCTGCCCACGCAACTCCATTTAGTCAAACTTCAACCTAATCTGGAAGAAGTGCGTCGGCGCTTGAAGCTCCCGGTGACGTTGAAAGCTTTGGGAGCGGCATGTGACGTGATCGTGGAACGAAAGACGGATCTGATGATCATTCGCGTCGAATGGGATTCGCCGGATATGGCCGCCGCCATCGCTAACACCCTCAGGGATGTCTTCCTCGAGAATCAGCGTCGCATTCGTCGAACGGAAGTGGGAAAGGACCTGCGCGATCTGGAGAAGCGACTGGAGGCCATCCGCCAACAACTCAAAAAAGCCGACGCCGCCCTCAAAGAGTTCACCATGACCCATAATGTGGTCGACCTGGAGCAAGAAACGCAATGGTACCTCGATGAGTTGACGTCCATCGAATTGCTGCTCGAGCAGGCTCAGGTGGAGAAGAAAACCATCGAAAAGCAGATGAAGAACCTCGATCGCATCATCGAGGATCTCAAAAGACGCGTGGCCCGGGAACAGGCTCAGTCGGCCCAACTCGAAGCGCTGAGCGATGTCAATTTGCGGATTCAGCGACTGCGGGAGCTCATTCAGGAAGACAAACAGTACCGGGCCCGATTGGCCGAGCTCACTCAGAAGGAACTGGAATTGGAACGCGCCAAGCGACTGTTGGCCGAGGGCCTCATCTCTGAAGTCGAGTTCGGCAAGATCAAAGCCGACTATGAGCGCCAAAAAGCCCTGACCATCGATACCGATCAGATCAAACAGTGGAAGGCGGAGATGGAGCGGCTGGATCGCATCGTCGTCCCCAATCAAAACGGCTTGACGCCATCGGGGGAGATTCTTCAAGACATGATGCGCAAGGCCTTCGAGCTGCAACTGCAGCACGTGGCAGTGGCCGATAAAGTCGAGCATTTGAACGAGGCGCGCGCGCGCATCAAAGCCCGACTGAACGCCCTTCCCGCTCTCCAGCGCGAGTATGTGGCCCTCAATCGCGAGGTTCAATCGCTGGAGAACGAGAAACAGCAACTGGAGAATGTCCTGGTCAAAGTCCGGCGCGTCTACGAATCTGAAGCCTCGGATTTCACCATCATCTCTGAAGCTCGCCCTCCGGTTTTCCCCAGCCAATCGAATCGAAAACTGATTTTCCTGGGCATCACCGCGCTCGGTCCTTTGATGGGCTTCTTCATCATCGTCCTGCTCGAGCTCGCCGATATGACCATCAAATCCGGCAGCGAACTCTCGATTCGATTAGGATTACCGGTCCTCGGCGTACTGCCTCGGCTCCCGGCGGGCCGCCAACTCATTCCCGGTAAAGTGGACTCCGAACTCATCGAAGCCTTCAAAATCATCGCCCGCCGCCTCCGCTATGCCGTGCCCAAACGCGGCGCTCGCCTTCTCATCGTGAGCGCTCAACATGGGGAGGGAAAGACATCGCTCGCCGCCAATCTGGCCGCTTGTCTGGGGCGTATGGACGAGCGCGTGCTGCTCATCGATGCCCAGGTCAGATCCGGGAGCCAGCCACCATCGCTGGCCCAGATGATCCTCGCCGGAGAGATTGCCCGGAACGGCAACGGTCAGCGCCCGCTCAGTCCCATAGAAGCCGTCTTTCTCCAGCCCGTGCAAAACTTCGCCCAGTTCCTCAGACGAATGATTCCCGAAAGGACCCGGCGAGTTCTTCCTCAGATCACCCAACGTCACCCACGCCTGGCGGCCACCGCCGCTCAGGTGAAGACCTGGTTCCACCATCGATTCGAGCAGATGCGCTCGCTTCATCCCTCTACCGGCATGGCTGGCCAGCGCCACACCTTGCGCGAACTCATCGCCAACGGCCATCAATCGCTCAAGGGACTGGGCGAATATCTCTCGTTCGAGGCCGATGAGGTTGATGAAGTCATCTGGCCGACCCAGTTGGCGGGCGTCGAGTGTTTGCCGCGAATCAAGGAACCGGTCATTCCCGATCTCCTCGGTTCACAACGCATGCGGGCACTGCTCGACGAAGTGTCCTCGCGATTCAGTCTGATCCTCATCGATGCCCCACCTGTTCTCCCCTACGTTGATGCCGAGCTCCTGGCTCAATGGTGCGACGCCGCGATCTTTGTCGTGCGAAGTCGCATGTGCCGGGTGGGCACACTTCGTCGAGCCCTCGATCGGTTACGGGCCACCGGCGTTCCCATCATCGGCGCTCTCCTCAACGGCGTTGATCCTCTCTATTTGGAAGAGATGTGACGAGACGAACCATGAAGATCCTGGTCATCTCCAATCTCTATCCGCCGCACGTGTTGGGAGGCTATGAGATCCTCTGCGGTCAAGTGTGCGGCGAGTTGCAGCAGCGAGGACACGAGGTGACCGTCCTCACCAGTCGATATGGCTGGGACGGCGATGCGCCCACCGGCGATACGTTGGAGCCGCCATCGAGTCCCCGAATATGTCGAACTCTTCGGCTCTATCTCCCCTTCGATCGTCCTCCGCAACTCCTCAGGCGGCGCCGATGGCTGGTCGGCACGTACAACTATCGTCGGACCCGGGAGTGCCTGCGGCACGTTCGCCCCGACGTCATCTTCATATGGAGTCAACTTCGGCTCACCGTTGGACCAGCGCGCGCCGCTCAAGCCTCGGGCTATCCAGTGGTGTACACCTTCAATGACGAAAACATCGCCAGTTATTTCCCCGCTCGTTTCAAGCTCACGCCCCGGGGGCTGATCGCCTACATCCTCGATCACTGGGTTGTCCCCAGCATCACGCTCAAGGGATTGAGGTTCGACCATGTCACCTGCATCAGCCGGTGCGTGAAGCGGAATTTGATCGCCAAAGGATTACCCATTTCTCACGCTCGGGTCATCTACCAGGGCATTCCCATAGAGCAATTCCCTCCCAAAGCCAACATGGGGCGTATCCACCATCCGGCCCGCCTGCTCTATGTCGGACAACTCCACCCCTACAAGGGCGTCCACACGCTCATCGAAGCGGCTCATCGGATAGCAGAAAGCAGAATCGGCGACGCCCGCGCTTCCTCCGTCCGCTTCTCTGTCACTATCGCCGGCGACGGCCCTGAGCCTTATAAGCGACAGCTCGTCGATATGGCTGCTCATGGAGCGGCGGTCATCGAGTTCAAAGGGAAAGTCCCCCACGCCGAGTTATCGTCCCTCTATCGGGAACATGATCTTTTCGTCTTCCCCTCTATCTGGCGAGAGGCATTTGGCCTGACCCACCTGGAAGCGATGGCCTCGGGCATTCCGGTCATCAGCACGGCCAATGGCGGCCAGGGCGAATTCCTCCGACATGGCCACAATGCCCTCATCTTCGAACCGGGGAACGCCCATCAACTCGCCGAACGCATTGATCAATTGTTGCGCGATGCTACCCTGCGACGGCGACTGGCCGAACGAGCGCGCGCGCTGGTGGAACGCCAGTTCACACTGAAACGATATGTCTCGGAGCTGGAGACGTTCCTCCAGGAAGCCGTGGTCGTGGCGAGACGGGAGAGCGTCGCCGGCTTTCTTCCACGCGCCGTGACCCCCTCAGGATAACGCGTGGCCTATGGATATCGTACACATTCCACGGCGATTCACTCGACAGGACTGGGGTGGAACGGAGACCGTCGTCCTGGAAACCTGTAAGCGGCTGCTCCGGATGGGGCATCGGACGGAAATCCTCTGCCCCAACGCTCTCGCCCAGAATGACTATGAAGTCATCGAAGGCGTTCCCGTGCGTCGCGTTCCCTATTTCTATCCCTACTGGCGGCTCCGTCCAGAAGCCAAACGCCAACTCGATAAGAAAGGAGGCAACCTCTTCTCGTTCGCCCTCATGAAGGCCTTGCGGGACTATCCTCACCTGGATCTCATTCATCTGCACACGATGAAGCGCGTCGGGGGCATCGGTCGATATGTGGCGCGACAACGACGCATCCCCTACGTCGTCTCGCTTCACGGAGGCGTTTACGATGTTCCCGCCGAAGAGGCCCGGAGTTGGACGGCTCCCACCGAAGGAGCCATCGAATGGGGGAAAGTGCTCGGTTGGTGGGTGGGCTCTCGCCGCGTTCTGGCGGATGCCGCCGCCATTCTTTGCGTTGGTCAACGCGAGCAAGAAGAAACACAACGCCGCTATCCGCACAAGCGGATCATCCACCTCCCCAACGGCGTTGATCCCGATCGGTTCGCCCGTGGCGACGGCGCCAGATTTCGTCGCCATCATGGCATCCCCCCCGCGGCTCGCGTCATCTTGACCATGGGGCGCATCGATCCGCAAAAAAATCAACGCCTGGCCGTCCGCGTCTTACCGGAACTCCTCAAGACTGATCCGCATGTGCATCTCCTTCTTATCGGGCCGGTGACCAATGAAGCTTATCACCGCGAGCTCGTCGACGAAGTGCGTCAACGGGGTATCGAGCGGCACGTGACCATCATCCCCGGACTGGAGGCCGGGAGTCAAGATCTGGTCGATGCCTATCACGCTGCTGATGTCTTTCTGTTGCCTTCCATTCACGAGCCGTTCGGCATTGTGATTCTGGAGGCCTGGGCGGCCGGGCGACCGGTCGTGGCCAGTCGTGTTGGTGGCGTCCCGTCATTCGTCGTTCATGGGCGCGATGGTCTCCTGTTCGATCCTCACGATGAACGGGCGTGCGGGCAGGCCATCAGCGAACTACTCGCCCATCCCCAACGGCGACGATCGCTCGCCGAAGCGGGCCGAGCGAAAGCTCGACGGGAGTATAGCTGGGACCGCATCACCGAGCGACTGGTCGATATCTATCAGGAGGTCATCCGTGAGAATCCTCTTCGTCAACGAAAAATGTGGGTTCTTCGGTGGCGTCGAACAGAATATTGCTGATACCGTCGAAGGGCTCCGCGCTCGAGGACATCAGTGTTTCCTGGCTTACGCCACGACCACCGATCGTGGCGCGACGACCTACAAGGCGCTGTTCGATGGCTGCTTCCCTTGCCTCGAGCTGGCTGACGGCCAGAATACCCAGGCTACATACGCCTTCGAAGTGATCCTCAATCGCGTCGCACCGGATGTCGTCTACATCCATAAGGCAGCGGATGTGGCATTTTGCGAACCGTTTTTCTCTACGGTACGCTTCGTCCGGATGGTCCACGATCACGACCTCTGCTGTCCGCGGCGGCACAAGTATTACCTGTTGAACGGCCGCGTGTGTCATCACAAAGCCGGCTGGCGATGCTATCTGGACGGCGCATTCCTGGCGCGGACGCCGACGGGCGTGACGTGGGTCAGCATCGGTCGCAAGCTCAAGGACATGCACCGCCATCGCCGGTTAGATGCGTTACTGGTGGGAAGTCGATTCATGAAGCGAGAGCTGGTGCAAAATGGATTTCCCGAAGAGAAAGTTCACATCGTGCCCCCCGTCGTTCGCCTGGAGCATCTTCGACCATCTCCCCTTCCCGATGAGCCACGCCTCCTCTACGTGGGACAGCTCATTCGAGGCAAAGGCGTCGATCTTCTCCTTCGGGCGCTCACTCACGTCAGATGCCCCTTCACGGCCACCATCGTCGGCACCGGTAATGCTGAGCCGCACCTTCGCGCCTTATGCCATCGATTGGGGCTCGACGAACGAGTGCGCTTTCAGGGATGGGTCGATCACGATGATCTCGATCGGTTCTATCGCGAGGCCAAGGTCGTCGCCGTCCCCTCGCGCTGGCCGGAACCCTTCGGGTTGATCGGTCTGGAAGCCATGCATCACGGACGCCCGGTCGTCGCTTTCGCCGTCGGCGGCATCCCCGACTGGCTGGTCCACGACGTGACCGGATTGCTCGTCCCCGAACAAGATGTCGTCACCTTTGGAAAAGCGGTGGAGCGGCTCCTCACTCATACCGACATGGCGGCCAGCTATGGTCGGGCGGCACGGGAACGTGTGCAAAAGCATTATTCATTCGAGCGATATCTGGATCGACTGGAAATCCATTTGAGCGGTCAAACGTCCCGGATCGCGCTGGTCGTGTGAAAGGAGAGAAAGATCCATGAACATAGGAATCACGACGTTTGGCGCTGATGGAGGCAAGTCGGGGATCAGCCAATATGTCATCAATTTGCTCAACCAGTTTGCCCGCGCCGAGAATGGGACTCATTTTGAAATCATCGTGTATGAGGATGAGCAGTCGCTCTTCGTTCCCCCCGCGACGCACTTCACCGCGCAGTGTCTGAGCGGCCGATGGCGTCATCCGGTACTCAATATCGCCTGGCACCAACTGGCGCTCCCGCGGTGGTGCCGGAAGCGAGGGTACGACGTTCTCTTCCTCCCCGCCGGGAATAGACGGCTCCCATTCTCCGTGCCCTGTCCGACGGTGGGAACGGTCCATGATCTTTCCAGCCTCCATGTAGAGGACAAGTATGATCCGGCACGCCTGTTTTACATCACCCGCGTGCTTCCTCTCCTCATTCGACGACTCACGCGCGTGCTCACCGTCAGCGAGAGCAGTAAGCGCGACATCGTTGAGTACGCTGGCGTCCCCGAAGATCGCGTCCACGTGACGCCGCTGGCCGCCAATCGCGATCTCTACCATCCGCGCGATCGCCAGAGTGCTCTCGCTCGCACGGTCCCTAGATATGGCTTGCGGCCTCCTTACATCCTCTATATCTCTCGAATTGAACATCCGGGCAAGAATCACGTTCGTCTCATTCGGGCCTTCGCTCGATTGAAGGAGAGCGAAGCGCTCCCCCACCAACTCGTCCTCGCCGGCAGCGACTGGATGCGCGCCGATGAGGTGCACCGGGCGGCGGAGATGTCGGGCTACGCCGATGACATCGTCTTCACCGGATTCGTGCCCACGGAAGACTTGCCGGATCTTTACTGTGGCGCTGACGTCTTCGTCTTCCCCTCTCTTTATGAGGGCTTTGGATTGCCCGTGCTGGAGGCGATGTGTTGCGGCATTCCGGTCGCCTGCTCGAACATCTCGTCGATGCCCGAAGTCGCCGGCGACGCCGCGCTCCTCTTCGACCCTTACGATGAAGAGGCTATCGAAGAGGCCCTGCGAGAACTCCTCACCGATCCCGAACGGCGAGCCTATTACGCGCAGCGCGGTCTGGAGCGAAGCCAGCGCTTCACCTGGTCGGCGACGGCGGCCCGCACACTGGAGGTGCTTCGCGTCGCTGCCGAAGAAGGGCGGTGAGCGCGTTGATCCCGGAATCGCCGCAACAGGAAATATCCGACCGAGAGCGAGTCGACGAACACCATCAACTGAGTGAAAGGAAAGAGCATCATGGTCGCGAGAGCTTCTCATACTTTCCCATCGGTGAACCGCATCGAATTGATGGAAGAACTCTATCGCCGGTATGGTCAGGGAAACATCCGCCGTCGCCTTCGCTATTGGCGAAAGAAGTACGCCTGGATTCTCGTCGTCGGCGGGGCGCGCGCGCTGAAGCGCCTCATCGACATCGTGGGAGCAGCCGTCCTGTTGGTCGTGTTATCTCCGCTCTTCCTGGTCGTCGCCGTGTTGATTAAGCTGACCGATGGGGGTCCGGTGCTCTTCTGGCAAACGCGCGTGGGCCAATGGGGACGAGAATTCCCCTTCCCCAAATTCCGATCCATGGTCGTCAACGCCGAAGAATTGAAGGATCAACTGTTGGCCCACAACGAGCATCAAGACGGGCGCATCTTCAAGATGAAGAATGATCCTCGCGTCACCTGGATTGGCCGCATCATCCGTAAGTTCAGCATCGATGAGCTACCCCAATTGTGGTGCGTGCTCAAAGGCGATATGTCGCTGGTGGGACCACGCCCGCCGGTCCCCCGCGAGGTTGCCGAATATACGCTGGCCGATCGGCGCCGACTGGACGCCAAACCCGGCTTGACCTGCATCTGGCAAGTGAGCGGTCGCAGCGATATTCCCTTCGACAAGCAGGTGGAACTCGACGTGCAGTATATCGAGAGTCAAAGCTTTTGGCTCGATCTCAAATTGTTGCTCAAAACCATTCCCGCCGTTCTCCTCGGCAAAGGAGCGTATTGAGATGATGAACCGCCAGCGGTCATGGGCTCGGCTCATGGCGGGCCTCATGGGCCTCATCCTGGTCATCGTCCCACTGAGAGGCGAGACGACAGCTTCGCCGAGGGGATCGACGCCCCTCGATCCTCCAGCCGTCTATCTGACCTGGCAACATGATCCGACGAGCACCATGACTGTTCTCTGGCATACTTCGTCAGTGAGTGAGGACGTCATCCAGTATTGCCGGTCTGATGAACGGATGTGGCACACGGTCACGGGCTCACACCGTCCTCTCCCCTTCTCCGATCGAATCGTTCACCTGGTGGAGCTCACCAATCTCGAGCCGGCAACGGATTATCGCTTCCGGTTCGGCGATCATTCGGTGGAGTTCGCGTTCCGTACGCTGCCGCGCACATTGCGCGAACCGATGCGATTCGTCGTCGGTGGAGACACCATGCAGCGTGTCGAGTGGTTTCGGGAGATGTGCCGTCGCGCGGCGCAATACGATCCCTGGTTCGCTATCATCGGCGGCGACATCGCTTATGCCGACGGTGATCCAACCAAAGTCGCGCGATGGATGGAGTGGTTCACTATCTGGAAACAGACCATGGTGACCTCGGATGGGCGACTCATTCCCTTGCTGGCCGTCATCGGTAATCACGAGGTTTCCGGTGGCTTCAATCAACGGCCCGATCAAGCGCCTTTCTTCTACAGCCTGTTTCCACTGCCCGTATCGCGAAGCTATCGCGTGCTGGATTTCGGAAACTATATGAGTCTCGTCTTCCTGGATTCCCAGCACACTCAGGCGATTGCCGGCGCGCAAACTGATTGGCTGGCCGAACGACTGGCCGAACGATTCACGGTTCCCCACCTTTTCGTCGTCTCCCATGTACCCGCTTATCCATCAGCGCGACCTTTCGACTACTGGGTGAGCGTGAAGATCCGCAAATACTGGGTGCCGCTCTTCGAGCAATTTGGCGTCGATGTCGTTTTCGAGCATCACGATCACACCTATAAGCGCACTCATCCCATTCTGGCTGGCGCAGTGAATCCACAAGGCATTGTATATCTCGGCGATGGAGCCTGGGGCGTGCGGACTCGCCCGCCTCGCCAGGACTGGTATCTGGCCGAGACGGTCGCTCGACGCCACTTCATTCTGGTGACGATCGATAATGAAAAGCGCCGATTCGAGGCCATCGACCATCAAGGGGTCGTATTCGACCAGATGGAGCAAACGGTTGCTTCAGGACTCATGTCCACCCCATAACGTCGATGCGCCGGGGATGACGCCATCAGTCATCGTGGGAGAAGATACGATGTCGACTCATCCGATCAGCCGTCCCACCCCGGAGTATGTCAAGGAAGAACTCTACCGGCGTTTCTCTCGTCGAGGATTACGGCGACAGCGGTTGAGGCGATGGGTGCGCGGGTTGAGTTGGGTCCTCGTCGTTCAGCTCCTCTCCGGCACCAAGCGCATCATGGACATGCTGCTGGCCATGAGTGGATTGATCATTCTCTCGCCGCTCCTCATGGTCAGTCTCGTCCTCCTGGCTAGTCACCTCATCGCCCTCGAACGGCGTCCTCGCGTCGGCCGCTGGTGCCAGACCTTCGACGAATACCGATTCACGTTGCCCGACACGACCTGGGGGCGCCTGTTGAAGCTCGTTCGCTTCCATCGCCTTCCCGTTCTGCTCAACATCCTCAAAGGCGACATGTCTTTTGTCGGGCCGCGTCCGGTCTCTCCCGGAGCGCTGAGTCCTCGTGAGCGCGCCGTGCGCAAGCGATATGACGTGCGGCCGGGACTCGTTTGCCTGTGGTGGATTCGCCGACGCGCCAACATCGATTACGGTACGGAGATCGAAGCCGACGGCGAGTATGTGGAGACACAGAGCGTTCTCGGTGACCTGGGCATCGCGTTGCGCGCCATCCCGGCGATTCTCTATGGCGAAGGCGTGGCGACCGCGCCGGATCTGGTGACCATCCTCAACATTCCCATTGATAACGTGACCATGGCCGAGGCCATCGAAATCATCATGAACCTGCTCGACAGCCAACATGGTCACCAAATCTGTTTCGTCAATGCCGATTGCGCTAACATCGCCTATCGCGATGAGGAGTACCTCCATATCCTCCGCCGCGCCGATTATGTATTTGCTGATGGGATCGGGTTGAAGTTGGCGGGCAAGTTGCTCGGTCAAGAAATCAAGCAGAATGTCAATGGAACTGACCTCTTCCCGCGCCTCTGCCAAGCGCTCGCCGACACGGGGAAGAGCGTGTTCTTGCTCGGCGCTCGCCCTGGGATAGCCGAGCGGGTCCGCGATTGGATCGCCCAATACGCTCCTGGCGTTCGGGTCGTCGGCACGCAACACGGCTACTTCTCGCGGGAAGAAGAGGCTGCCATCATCAACCGCATCGCCAATTCCCAAGCCGACCTGCTCCTGGTCGCTCTGGGTGCTCCCCGACAGGACAAATGGATTCATCGGCATCTACACGAGACCGGCGTCAAAGTGGCCATGGGCGTGGGCGGCCTGTTCGATTTCTACTCCGGGCGCATCCCGCGAGCCCCCCTCTGGATGCGCGAGATGGGCCTGGAGTGGCTCTATCGGTTCATTCAGGAACCGAGGCGCATGTGGAAGCGATACTTTGTCGGCAACGCCGTTTTTCTCTTTCGCGTCATCAAGGAACGATTCACGAACTCGACAATCCGAACCGGTGAGTGGCGGGAAACGATGCCCAGATGAGGGCCGGGACACCAAGAAGGTGATCGGACATGAGCGACGTTGGATCACCTTCGCTTCGACGACATCGTGTTCGGACGCTCTCGCCGCGCCGAACGCCCGATATCGAGGAGTCATTCACCTGACCGCTGCCAGGCGAGTTTGATCGCTACGCCATCATGCATTCTGTTTGAGGAGGATTGCTACGATGAGAGCTATTGTGATGGCCACGGGCCTGCATCCTGATATCGCAGCCTTGACCGAACGGCATCCGGCACCGATGCTCCCCCTGATCGACCGCCCTTTCATTCAACATGTGGTCGAGTATCTCGTCGATCAAGGCGTCACCGAATTCGATTTCATCTTGAGTCATCTCCCCGAGCAGATCGAACATCTGCTCGGCGATGGTCGGCGGTGGGGCAGCCGATTTCGATTTCACCTGGCTCGAGATCCAATCCGTCCCTACGCGCTACTGAGAATGATCCTCACTGGCGAGCAAAAGGACGAGGAGGATGCCCCTCTTCTTCTCGTCCATGCGGACCGATTGCCTCACGTTCGGGTCGAACAGACCACTCCTTCCCCCCCCACCACCCTTCCGGTCCTGTTCACCTGGCGTGATCCCTCACGGTCCGGTCCCGAGGACAAGAAGCCTCAGTGGACGGGATGGGCCTGGATCTCGAGCCATTTGATGCACCGTCTCCCTGAGGAGAGTGACGAGGAGGCGCTCGAGCAGTACCTTCGGGAGCACATGACCGATGAGGACTCACACACTGTAGAGGTCCCCCACTGTCTCAGCGTGCGATCGTTCGAAGAACTGCTGGCCGCCCAGCGCACTGTATTAGACAAAGCCTTCCCCGAGCTCCTGCTCTCGGGCAGGGAGATCGAACCGGGCATCTGGCTGTCGCGGAATGTCAGTCTTCATCCCACGGCTCGACTCATCCCTCCGGTTTATGTGGGGCGCAATTGTCGCATCGGCGAGGGGGTACAACTGGGCCCCTACGCTGTTGTCGGACATGATTGTGCACTGGATGCCCGCTGCGTGGTCTCCGAATCGGTCATTTTCCCCGGCAGTTATGTTGGAGAGGCACTGGAACTCGATCACGTCCTGGTGGACAAGAATCGACTCGTCAATGTGCGCCTGGGGGCGGCCGTCTCGATCGCCGATGACTTCATTCTCGGCAGCCTCTCAGAGAGCGCCCTTCACTCCTGGATAGCGGGCCTGCTCTCGCGCCTGCTCGCTGCCAGCATCCTGATCTTCACCTGGCCGCTTCTTTTGTTGACCGCCCTCTATGTGAAGCTCACGCGGCCCGGAGCCGTCGTACAGAAGAGAGAGGTCGTCGCCCTCCCCACCACTCCTGATGAAGCCCAATGGCGCACGTTTCCGCTCTGGAGTTTCGCTCTCCCCGCCGATCAACCGGAGCGGCCGCGCGATTGGGGATGGCGGGGGCCGTCGGATCTATTGCTCCGCGCTCTCCCGGCATTGATCAATATCGCCCGCGGCGAGCTGCGGTTCGTCGGCGTCTGTCCCCGCACGCCGGAGGAGATTCGAGCACTCCCCCACGATTGGCGAGAGCTTTATTTGCGCACCAAGGCGGGGTTGATCACCGAAGCCTTCGTCCACTATGGCGCTCATCCTGATGAGGACGAACTCTACTCGGCCGAGGCCTTCTATTCGGTGATGGCCAGCCTGCGCCACGACGTGAGCTTGATACTCGGCGCCCTGGGGCGATTCCTCAAGGGAACGAGCGCTCGCCCCATCGCCCTGGAGCAACAGGAGAGTTGAAGAGGATGGAACGAGGCGGACAGCAGCCGAGCGTTCATCGACGCAACCAAATCCGAGGAGCGTGAATCTTATGAGTTCGGTACCCTCTCGGCGAACGATGACGACCCTGGAATCCCATCCCACATCGGGTACGACGGATCGGCAAACCGTGCTTCGGCTTCGGCGTCGGGCCATCGAGCTCGGACACCTGGAAGCCTGGCTCACTCAAGGGCGAGGCTCATTCCACTTCGAAAATGTGCGCGCCCTCCGATCTCTCCTTCGCTTCGGACTGCGGGTGATGGGACTGCTCGCGCGCGGCGAACGAAACGCGCTCCATCCGGTAGTGCGCGAGATTCGACTCGCCTTTCCCCGGCTTCCGGAGGCATTTTGCGGATTCCGACTCCTCCACCTTTCCGACCTCCACGTCGATGCCATCGCTGGCTTCGCCGATGCCGTTGCTGACCGGCTTCAATCGCTCCAGGTGGACCTCTGTGTGCTGACCGGCGATTATCGCTTCGAAGTGTATGGTCCCTGTCACAACGTCTACGCCAACATGGAGAAAATTCTCCGCCACATCCGCGCTCGCGAGGGGATCGTCGGCATTCTGGGTAATCACGACTTCGCCGAAGAAGCCGTCGAGCTGGAACGCATGGGCGTGCGCATGCTGGTGAACGACGCCTGGGAACTCCGACGGCATCAGGAGAGCCTGTGGTTCATCGGCCTGGACGATCCCCATTACTATGGCTGTGATGATCTGTCCGGCGCCATGACGAGGGTTCCCGACGAGGCGTTCAAAATTCTCCTCGTGCATACGCCGGAACTCTTCCGAGAGGCGGAAGAGTACGGCATCGACCTCTACCTCTGCGGTCACACTCACGGAGGACAAATCTGTCTGCCGGGCATCGGCCCCCTGCTCGTCAATGCGAGCTGCCCGCGCAAATATACCCGCGGCGTATGGCGGTATAAAACCCTCACCGGGTACACCAGCTCGGGCGTGGGATCATCCCTGCTGCCGGTTCGGTTCAACTGTCCACCAGAAATTGGCCTCATCGAATTACGCTGTCCGCGTCATCATGCTCATCGATTGTGAATGAGAGGGTGAGAAGGGTGAGGAGAGAGCCGTCATCTCCGCGCCCCGCGGGCCATTCCTCTCACCCCCTCTTCATGAGGAGGTGCCTATGGCGTTAAGGAAAGAGCGCATCCGTTTCGTGGATCCATTCATGGGTCATCAGGCACGTCGGCTCCATCTGACCGAGCCCGATTACACCCGACCGCTCCTGGAGATGACGCCCGAACAAAAGGAGCGGATCATGGACAAACTCGCCTTCCTCTATGGCGAGGAGCGGGCGCGCAAATGCTTTGTCGAGCTGGAACGGATCATGCGCGTCTACTACGCTCACAAGACGCCGGAGATGATCGAAGAGGACAAAACGTTCGATCCCGCTCAACGCTTCACCGAGCGAGACATCATCCTCATCACCTATGGAGATCTCATTCGCAGTCCGGGGAAAGCGCCCTTGCGCGCGCTCTCGGATTTCCTCAACGTCTTCATGCGCGGCGCCATCAACACCATCCACATTCTTCCCTTCTTCCCGTACTCCTCGGATCGGGGATTCGCCGTCATCGATTTCGAGCAGGTTGACCCCCGGTTGGGGAGTTGGGAAGACATCGAAGAACTGAGCCTCCACTTCCGGCTCATGTTCGACGGCGTCTTCAATCATGTCTCGTCCAAGAGCCGCTGGTTCCAGGAGTTCTGCAATGGGAACCCCCGCTACCAGAATTACTTCATCAGCTTTTCGACCAAAGAAGCGATCAGTCCCGATCACCTCAAGCTCATCCTGCGTCCGCGGACCACGGATTTGCTCACCGGTTTCCACACCATCAACGGGATGAAGTACGTGTGGACGACGTTCAGTCCGGATCAAATCGACCTCAACTACAAAAACGAAGAGGTTCTGCTCCGCGTGATCGAGATTCTCCTCTACTACGTCCGACGAGGCGCTGATATTATTCGGCTCGACGCCGTCACCTATCTGTGGAGCGAATTGGGGACTTCGTGCGCTCACTTGAAACAAACGCACGTCGTGGTTCAACTCTTTCGCGCCGTCCTCGATGTCGTCGCGCCGCGAGTGGCCCTCATCACCGAGACGAACGTCCCTCATGAGGAGAACATCAGCTATTTCGGCGATGGTCAGAACGAAGCCCAGATGGTGTATAACTTCGCCTTGCCCCCGTTGGTGCTCTACACTTTCCTGACAGGGAATTGCCGGAAACTTGCCGAGTGGGCGAGCACCCTGGAGAGAGTCTCCGATACAGCCACGTATTTCAATTTCCTCGATTCGCACGATGGCATCGGCCTGATGGCCGTCAAGAATATCCTTCGGTCGGAGGAGATCGATTTTCTCGTCGAGAAGGCGCGGCAACACGGGGGACTCGTCTCATATAGACTCGATGGAGATGGCACCCAGAGTCCCTACGAATTGAACATCACCTGGTACAGCGCCCTGAACTGCGAAGATGCCGATGAGAGCCTCGACCTGCAGGTGGATCGATTCGTCGCCTCTCGCGCCATCGCCCTCGTCCTGATGGGCGTACCGGGCATCTATTTTCACGGCTTGTTCGGCAGTCCGAATGACCGAGACGCCATTCTCCATGGAGGCGAACCGCGCAGCATCAATCGCAAGGTCGTCGACGAGCGGGCCTTGTTCGAGACGTTCTCCGATCCTTCCTCTTCCGCTTACAAGATCGCCAAGCGGTTCGGCGATCTCATCGAAAAGCGCATTCAGATGCCCGCTTTCCACCCGAACAGTACCCAGCGCATTCTGTTCATTGATGATGCCGTCTTCTGCGTTCTCCGCGAAGCGCCCGACGGCCGCCAAATCGTTCTGGCTCTGACCAATGTGACAGCCAGGGAACAGTCGGTGGACATTTCCGGCGAAGAGATCGGCTGGTGGTGCGAGGTCTGGACGGACGTCGTATCCGAAACCGCGTTGACCATGAACAACGGCAAACTCTCGGTGAGATTAAAACCCTATCAGGTCATGTGGCTCACTCCTCAGGGCATGGCCGACCAGACATGATCCATGGCGATGATGGGTGATGCGCCAGCGCGAGTCGCGATCGGAAACGCTCGTCTCAAGCCGATCCATCCACGCTCTTCTCGTTCGCTGGGGCTTCTGCCCGAGGTGGCATTGGAGGCGTAGACCCGCTGACCGGGAACTACTGCTGAAAAGCCCTCGCGATTCATATGTGAACGATCGGTTTCAGAATTGAAACATTCCTGTTTCCCCACTTCTCACCACCCTCTCTCCGGCGCATCAGGAGTTGCTTATAAACGTCAATTTTTTGAATGACTTACACTTTTATCCCTATGGTATCCCCGCGCCCATTGGCATATGTCGATCCTTTCGGGCACGGGAGTTGCAATAGTCATCCGGCGAGAGAACGTGAGGCTGGGGAGATCATGTACAGAGGGCGACAGGAAAGTGAGTCAACCGTGACGCGCTCTCCGAATGCCGCGCTCTCTCAACCATGAACGATGGCCGTCCGACGGGGATGGATGATTCTCGTCGAACGGGCATGGAGGAAAATGAGATGGTATATGGCTCAAGGCAGGGTCCATACCTGAATGGCGGCAGCCTGCCTGAATGAAGATTGGTGATGCTCGTCGATTCGTGGCGGTCGATCGTATCCCCCAGAGTCGCTCATGGGCGTGGAAGCGTCACAGTCGAATGAGAAGCATGAGAGATGACCACTCCTTGATCCACCCTGTGTCCTGTCGAGAGGCACGGGCCGTTTCTGAGAAACGGGTAACACCGAGAGCCGGCATGAACGTGCCCATTTATCAGGAGATATAACATGATGCGAGCCAAGCTTCGCCATAGCCTCATGGGATTAAAACGCGCCTTATGGGCGCTCTGGGAAGGCGCAGGGAAATATCGCTATCTGGTTGATGCGACGACCGACGCCATCATCTGCGTTGACGAACGGGGACGGATTTGCGAGTTCAATCGCGCGGCCGAGCAAATGTTCGGCTACGCCAGAACCGAGATCCTTGGAAAGCCTTTGACCGGGCTCATGCCCGAACGGTTCCGCGATCGACATCGAGCGGCGTTTGAGCATTATCGGACCACCGGTCAGCGCCGCCTTTCTCACTGGCAGAACATAGAACTCATCGGGCTCACCAAAGATGGGCGAGAGATCCCTCTGGAAGTTTCTTTTTCTTCCTTTGAAATGAAAGGACGGAGATTCTTCGCCGGCATCCTCCGCGACCTCACCGAGCGGAAACAGACCGAGGAGCAGCTCCGCAAGCTCTCCCGCGCCGTCGAGCAGAGTCCGAGCATTGTGATGATCACCGATACTCAAGGGCGCATCGAATATGTCAATCCCAAGTTCACCGAAGTCACCGGTTACACGTTGGCGGAGGTGGAGGGGAAAAATCCGCGCATTCTGAAATCGGGCGAAACGCCACCAGAGGTGTATGAGCAACTCTGGGAAACGATCACCACCGGTGGCGAATGGCGCGGCGAATTCCATAACAAGAAGAAGAATGGGGAACTCTATTGGGTCTCGGCGTCGATTTCACCGGTCAAGGACGCTCAAGGAGAGATCACCCACTTCATTAGCATTCAGGAAGACATTACCGAGCGGAAGCGCGTCGAGGAAGAACGCGCTCGATTGAGCGCCATCCTGGAATTGACGACGGACCTCGTGGGAATTGCGACTCCGAAAGGAGAGATCATCTATCTGAATCGAGCTGGCCGTGAGATATTGGGGTGGTCTGAGGATGTCCATCTGCGCACTGCCGATGCTTATCCTCCCGAAGCACGAGAGTTGATCCTGGAGAAAGCCACATTCACAGCTCTCCATGAAGGTATCTGGCAGGGCGAAACGAGCATGATCACGCGAGAGGGAAAGATCATTCCCGTCTCGCAAGTGATCATCGCTCATAAAAATCGCCGGGGTGAAGTAGAATACCTATCGACCATTGCTCGCGATATCAGCGACCGGAAACGCGCCGAAGAGGAGCTCAAGAAGAGTTACCGCGTGCAATGCTTACTGAACGATCTCCTGAGCATTTCGCTGAAGCAGAGTTCACTCGATGACGCCTTGGACCATGCTTTGGATCTACTCCTTTCCGTACCCTGGCTGCCCACGCGACCTCAGGGCGGGATTTTTCTCGTGGACGAGGATGAGCAAACGCTCGTGCTGAAAGCTCAAAGAGGACTGGCGCCGCCTGTCCTCAAGATGTGCGCCCGCGTTCCCTTCGGACGATGCCTCTGTGGGCGCGCCGCCGCCAGTGGCCAACTTCAATTTGCTGACTGCCTCGATGATCGTCATGAAACCCGGTATGAAGGGATCACGGGACACGGACATTATAATGTTCCCATTCTGCTCGACGGCAAGATCCTGGGCGTCATTGTGCTTTATTTGAATGAAGGTCATCGATCCACGGCACAAGAGGTTGCTTTCCTGGAAGCCGTGGCCCACACACTGGCCGGTCTCATCAACCGGAAACGCGCCGAAGAGGAACTCAAAGAGGCCAAGGAGGCGGCTGAAGCGGCGACCCGGGCCAAGAGCGAATTCCTGGCCAACATGAGCCACGAGATTCGCACGCCGATGAATGCTATCATCGGCATGACCGGTCTGTTACTGGATACCGAATTGACGTCAGAGCAACGAGAGTTCGTCGAGACGATTCGCACCAGCGGCGACGCCCTGCTCACCATCATCAACGAGATCCTGGACTTCTCCAAGATCGAGGCCGGGAAGATGGAACTCGAACAGCAGCCTTTCGATCTGCGTGACTGCGTGGAGGAAGCCCTCGATCTGGTCGCCACCAAAGCTGCTGAGAAGAGATTAGACCTGGCCTATCTCATCGATCCATCCGTCCCCAACACGCTCGTCGGCGACGTGACGCGACTCCGGCAAATTCTGGTCAACCTCCTCAGCAACGCTGTGAAGTTCACCGATGAAGGAGAAGTGGTCGTCTCGGTGACCAATCGCGGATCGCGACGACCGGATGGCGATTCGCCGGCCGATGACGCAGACCGGAATCGGACTTCGCGCCGCACACCTTACGAGATTCACTTCGCCGTCAAAGACACGGGCATCGGCATCCCTCAAGATCGCATGGATCGACTGTTCCAATCGTTCAGCCAGGTGGATGCGTCGACCACCCGTCGATATGGAGGAACTGGTCTGGGACTGGCCATCAGCAAGCGCCTGGCTGAGATGATGGGAGGCACGATGTGGGTGGAGAGCGAAGTGGGGCGAGGTTCGACGTTTCATTTCACCATCTTGGCCGAACCGGCGCCCGGTCAATCCCGCCGTTACCTGCATCATAATCAGCCGCAACTGGCCGGAAAACGCGTCCTCATTGTTGATGATAATGCTACCAATCGACGCATTCTCACGCTGCAAACGCAGTCCTGGGGCATGATGCCTCGCGCCGCGGCGTCCGGCGCTGAAGCCCTGGAATGGATTCGGCGCGGCGATCCCTTCGATGTGGCCATTCTCGATATGCACATGCCCGAGATGGACGGGCTCGCGCTGGCCGCTGAAATCCGAAAGTACCGAGATGCCCAGAAGCTCCCCTTGATCATGCTCACCTCACTTGGTCCCCGAACGAGCGATGAGGATTCGCCCTATTTCGCCGCTTTTCTGACCAAACCGATCAAGCCCTCGCAATTGTATAACGCGCTCCTCACCGTGTTCGACGGACAACCGGTTTCGATTACCTCATCGCCCCATCGACCGCAGATCGATCCTCATCTGGCTCAACGACGGCCGCTCCGCATTCTCCTGGCCGAAGATAATGTGGTGAATCAAAAAGTCGCCCTGCGCATCCTCGAGAAGATGGGTTACCGCGCTGATGTGGCGGCCAACGGTCTGGAAGTCCTTCAAGCCCTCGAGCGACAATCCTATGACGTCGTGCTCATGGACGTACAGATGCCCGAAATGGATGGATTGGAAGCCAGCCGTCGCATCTGTCAGCGTTGGCCGCGCCAACAGCGCCCGCGCATCATCGCCATGACGGCCAACGCCATGCAAGGCGATCGCGAAGAATGTCTGGCCGCGGGCATGGACGATTACATCAGCAAGCCCGTTCGACCGGAGGAACTCCAAGCGGCCTTAGAACGCTGCCCTTCACGTTCGATGACGGAGCGATGGGCATCTTCCAATGGCGACGCCGACCCCCCGCTCGATCCGGACACTTTGGATGCACTCCGCGCGCTGCAGGATGACGATGACGAGACCGATCTCCTCTCCGAACTCGCCGGGTTATTCCTCGCCGACGCGCCGTCTCACCTGACCCGCATCCGCCAGGCTATCGAGCACGGCGATGCGCAGACCTTGGAGCGAGCGGCGCACACGTTGAAAAGCAGCAGCGCCAATCTAGGGGCCCGGCGCTTCTCGGCGCTCTGTTTTGAGCTGGAGAAGAGAGGGCGCGCCGGGACGGTAGATGATGATGCCGGACGTCTGATCACCGAGCTGGAGGCGGAGTTCGAACGGGTGCGCGAAGCGCTCACGCAATATCACTTGAACCCTTCAACCATCTCTGGGGAGGATGACGATGACCGACCAACTGGCCTGGCCTGACCGAAACGCTCACCTCTCGATGACCATCGATATCGATCCCGAGGAGGCGAAGCGCCACAAGGCTCAGCGAGCTTACGCTCTCCACGCTATTCGCATCCCTTTACTGCGGATGTTGGGGGTCGGCATCATCCTCTTGACGGTCTTTCTCCACAATCGCTATCTCCTGCGCTCGTTCTCCTGGTCTGATTTTCTGCAGTTCACGTCCATTTCCTTTGGTTATGCTTCCCTCTCCTGGTTGATTCTCCATTTGTTCTACGGGCGGGTGAAAAGGGTCGATCTGGGCCTGGTCTTCCTCACGCTCGATCTCGTCATTTTCACCCTGGCCATCTATTTCTCCGGAGGCGAGAGAAGCTGGCTGTTTCCACTATTGATGATCCGAGTCGCCGATCAAACGAACACCACGTTCAAGCGCGTTCTTTACTTCAGCCATCTGTCCGTTCTGAGTTATGTCCTTCTCATCGCCTATCTGAGCGCCGTGGAACATCGACCCATCGTGTGGAATGCCGAACTGGCCAAGATGGTGTTTCTCTATGGCGCCAATCTCTACATCTCGTTAGCAGCCAAGACGGCCGAACAGTTGCGGAGCCGCACGACGGCAGCCATTCACACGGCCAGAGATCTCATCCTTCAATTGAGAGAGAAGTCCGAGCAACTGGAGCAGGCCAAGAGGCAAGCCGAGCAAGCCAATCGCGCCAAGAGCGAATTCCTGGCCAATATGAGTCACGAGATTCGCACGCCGATGAACGGCGTGATCGGCATGACCGAATTGGCTCTTCAGACCGAGCTCACGCCCGAGCAGCGCGAGTATCTGGAGACGGTCAAAGCCTCGGCCAATGCCTTGCTGGACATCATCAATGATATCCTGGACTTCTCCAAAATCGAAGCCGGCAAGCTGGACCTGGAGGCGACCGAGTTCCGCTTGCGCGAGACGCTGGGATATGCCATCAAACCACTGGCCGTGCGCGCTCATCAGAAGGGGCTGGAACTCTCCACCGAGGTGCTCCCCGATGTGCCCGATGCTCTCATCGGCGATCCCGTTCGCCTGCGACAAATCATCACCAATCTGGTGGGAAATGCCATCAAGTTCACCGAGCGCGGAGATGTCGTCCTTCGCGTAGAGAGAGAATCGCAGACCGAAGAGCAGACTCGACTCCTCTTCTCCGTGCAGGACACCGGCATCGGCATTCCTCCGGAAAAGCAAGATCTCATCTTCGATGCCTTCACTCAAGTCGATGGCTCATCGACGCGCCGATATGGCGGGACGGGCCTCGGACTGGCCATCACCCGGCGACTGGTGGAATTGATGGGAGGGCGCATCTGGGTCGAGAGTCATGTTGGTCAGGGGACGACGTTCTATCTCCTCATCCCCTTCAAGCTGTCCAACGAAGGAGAAGATGCGGAGCCAACCATCACCGGAGCCCTGCGCGGGCTTCCCGTCCTCGTGGTGGATGATAATGCCACCAATCGGCGCATTCTCGTGGGCATGCTCACTCATTGGGGGATGAAGCCCGTAGCTGTGGACAGCGGTTCGGCAGCGCTCGAGACATTGAAACGGGCTCAACAGAGGAATCAGCCGTTTCGCCTCATTCTCCTTGATGCTCAGATGCCGGAGATGGATGGGTTCATGGTCGCCGAGCGAATTCGGGAGATGCCGGAATTGACCGAAGCGACGATCATGATGCTCACGTCCACGAATCAACTCAGTGGGGCGGCGCGTTGCCGGGAACTGGGCATCGCTGCCTATCTGGTCAAACCTATCACGGCTTCCGAATTGCTGGAGGCGATGACCAAGGTGATGACCGCGACGTCGCCGCCCACTCTCCATCACGAGGATGGAGAGCGCCGTCCGCTGGCGCGGCGACATCGCCGCTCCCTCCGTATTCTGCTCGTCGAGGACAACGTCGTCAATCAAAAGTTCATTAAGCGGGTATTGGAACAGTGGGGACATACGGTCATCGTCGCCCATAACGGGCGACAGGCGCTGGAAGCATTCACCAGAGATTCGTTCGATCTCATCCTCATGGATGTGCAGATGCTGGAGATGGATGGATTCGAGGCCACTGCCGCTATACGACAGCTCGAGGCCAAACGGCGAACATCTGGCCGCAAAGGGGCGGACGGTCAGGGTCATCCTCACCCGGGCTCGACGGGAGACCGTCATCCCACGTGCGATGATGCATCGCCCGCTTCTCATACCCCCATCATTGCTCTGACGGCTCATGCGATGAAAGGAGATCGCGAACGCTGCCTGGCTGCCGGAATGGATGGTTACCTCTCCAAACCCGTTCAGTTAGAGGAACTCTTCGACCTCATCGCTCAGTATGCCGATGGGGAGGACGACTTTCGATCGAGGGAGACGCCGGTCGATGAGAGATTAGATGTGACGGCCCTGCTCGAGCGCGTCGATGGAGATAGAGAACTCCTCGCCGAGTTGGTGGAATTGTTTCTGGAAGATTACCCTGCTCAGCTCGCCGAGATCAAAGCGGCCATCGACGCCCATGATCCTGCTCGCCTGGCCCGCGCGGCGCATACGCTCAAAGGCTCGATCAGCAATTTTGCTACCGGCACGGCCTTCGAGGCTGCCCGGCAATTGGAGCTGATGGGCCGTCAAGGCGATCTGCATGGCGCCCGGGAGGTCTATGCGCAATTGAGCGAGAGTTTGCAACGTCTCCGATCGGCACTCGAGCGCCTCATCGGAGAGCGAGTGATGCCGGCGTGAGTCCGATCCGGTCACGGGTTCTCTCCCCCGATGGCTCTCGCACGAATCGCTTCCAACGGCATGGGTGATCACCAGCGAGAATACGCCGAAAGAGTGGAGAGCTTGAATCATGAGAAATCACCTTATAGCCGTAATCCGTGCTCTCAAAGAAAGAATGAGTGCCGCCGGAGAAGCCGCTGGGATCTTCACATCCACGAGCGTTCCGGAAGGCCCTTGATCTCACCGGAGGTGTCCAAATGAGAATTCTCATTGCTGACGATGATCCGGTCTCCCGCCAGGTGCTGGTACGAGCGCTGGCCCGATGGGGATATGAACTCACCGTGTGCTGTGATGGGGAGGAAGCGTGGACTGTTCTTCAGGTTGAGGATGCTCCGCCGTTGGCGATCCTCGATTGGATGATGCCGGGTCTGGATGGCGTTGACATCTGCCGAAAAGTGCGCGAGCAGGAGCGCCCCAATCCCATTTATCTCATCATGCTCACGGCCAGAAACGAGAAGCAGGATCTCGTTGCCGCTTTGCGAGCGGGAGCCGATGACTATATCACCAAGCCCTTCGACTACGATGAGCTGCGCGTTCGCGTCCAAGTTGGCGTTCGCATCGTCGGGCTTCAACAGGCGCTCACCGAGCGCGTGAAGGAATTAGAACGCGCCCTCTCTCAAGTCAAGCTACTGCAGGGGCTTCTTCCCATCTGCTCGTACTGCAAGAAAATTCGCGATGATCAGAATTATTGGCAACAAGTCGAAGATTACATCACCAGTCACTCAGAAGCACAATTCAGCCATGGCGTCTGTCCGGAGTGCTACGAGACGGTCGTCAAACCCGAGCTCGAAAAGATGAAACAGGCCAGGAGGTTGTTCCATGAACTCTCATGAACGCCCCACTATTGTCGTGGTCAACGATGATGCCGGTCAACGGCGCCTGCTGACGGCCTTGCTGGAGAAGGAGGGCGCACAGGTGCTTTCCTTTCAGAGTGCGGAAGAAGCGCTTCGTCTCATGAACCGGCGGGCGTCAGTGGATCTGGTGATCACCGATCTCTACATGCCGGGAATCGATGGCTGGCGGTTCTGTCGCCTGCTTCGCTCTCCAGAATACGCGGCATTCAACACGACTCCCATCCTCGTCGTTTCGGCCACCTACTCGGGCGAGGATGCTGAACGTCTCACCGCCGATCTGGGCGCCAATGCCTTTCTCTCCATCCCGTATGATCCTCCCGTGCTCTTGGATCGGGTGCGCGCCCTGTTGGCGAAACGCCCGCCTCCACCGACCATTCGCGCCTTGATCGTTGAAGATGACGAGACGCTCGCCGGACTCCTTCGACAGGTATTCGAGAGACACGGGTATGCCACTTCCGTGGCCGCTACTGGCACTGAGGCTCGTCGCCTCTACCAAGAACACAAGCCGGAAATCGCCGTCGTGGATTACTATCTGCCGGATACGACCGGTGATCACCTGCTCGAGGAGTTCAAGCGACCTGGATCGTCTACCGTGGTCATCATGATCACCGGTGATCAGAATCCGGAACGGGCGGTGCAATTGATGCGAGACGGAGCCGACGATTTCGTCAGGAAGCCGTTCGATCCCGCTTACCTGATCGAAATTTGTCAGCGCGCTCGCCGTCAGCGGGCGCTGTTACGCGTCGAGGAACTCTTAGAAGAGCGCACCCAGCAACTCCGGGAAAGCGAGCGGCTGTTTCGAACGCTGGCCGAAACGATCTCGGCCGGCGTGTATATCTATCGCGGCGATCGGTATATTTACGTCAATCCGGCCGCCGAAGCGATCACCGGATACACCCGGGATGAGCTCCTGAAAATGAAAGTATGGGATCCGATTCATCCGGACTCCCGCCAACTCATCAAGCAGCGCATCGAAGCGCGACAACGCGGTGATCCCGTCCCCTCCCGGTACGAATTGAAGCTGTTGACCAAGACGGGCGAAGAACGATGGGTCGATGTGACGGCCAGCGTCATTCGATTTCAAGATCGACCGGCCGTGCTCGTCACCGCCTTTGATATCACCGATCGAAAGAAGATGGAGGCAGAGCTGCTCAAAGCGCAAAAACTGGAATCGCTGGGGTTATTGGCCGGAGGCATCGCTCACGATTTCAATAACTTCCTGATGGCCATCCTGGGAAATATTTCGCTCGCCCGCCTGGAAGCCAATTCGCCCGAGAACCTCTCCGAGAGGCTCATGGCCGCCGAGCGCGCCTGCTTGCGGGCCAAGGATCTCACGCAACAACTCCTCACGTTCTCTAAAGGGGGCACCCCTATCCGCAAACTCGCTTCCATTGCCGAACTGATCAAAGAGTCGGCGGAGTTCGTCCTGCGCGGATCGAACGCCCGGTGCCAGTTCTCCATCGCCGATGATCTCTGGCCGGTCGAAATCGACGTCGGCCAGATGAGTCAGGTCATTCAAAACCTGATCATCAACGCCGATCAGGCTCTGCCCGATGGTGGGACGATCACCATCCGCGCCCAAAACGTCACCCTGGATGAAGGGAACGTCCCTCCACTGAAGGCCGGTCGATACGTGAAAATCTCCATCGAAGACCAGGGCATAGGTATCCCGCGAGAACACCTCTCCAAAATTTTCGACCCCTATTTCACCACGAAACAGAAAGGCAGCGGGCTGGGTCTCTCCATCGTCTATTCCATCATCAAGAAGCACGACGGTCACATTACCGTCCGCTCGGAGCTGGGTCGAGGGACGACATTCACCATCTATCTGCCGGCTTCGGGAGAAGCTCCCACCCGAGAGACACCAGAAACTGTGAAGACAGAGGACGCGTCCTCCGCGTGCGGCGGGCGCATCCTGGTCATGGATGATGAGGACATCATTCGCGATGTCACCCGCCATATTCTGGAACAACTGGGATACGACGTGGCGCTCGCCCGAGATGGAGAAGAAGCCATTCAAATCTATCAACAGGCTCAGCAGTGTGGTCGCCCATTCGATGCGGTGATCATGGATCTCACCGTGCCCGGCGGCATGGGCGGCAAAGAGGCCATCAAGCGGTTGCGAACCATCGATCCTCACGTGAAGGCCATCGTGGCCAGCGGTTATTCCAACGATCCCATCATGGCCCACTATCAAGCCCACGGATTCGATGGCGTCATCACCAAACCGTATCGCATTGAGGAACTGAGACAGGTATTGTCTCGGGTTCTGACCTCTACTGACGAGGTCTCCCCATCTGGAGTTCTTCAATGGCGAGACGATCTATCGGCGAACCACGAGCCGAAGCTCTCCTCATAACCCTGCAGGGTCGCCACCGCCGACCCTCGGCGCGGACGATGAATGTGAAGAGATGGCTCCATCGCGCGCTCGGGAACGGCTCGAGGATCCTGATCCTCGGAATGGTGACCTCCTGCACGCTGGGACCAGCGTCCCTATCGAGCGCTCATCGCTGGATTTCAACCAGCACGGGAGCGATGGATGGGGTCATCTTGTCTCCACCACCGGTCGGCACCCATCGTCTTCGCATCCTCTCTCCCAGCATGTTGGAGTTACTGCTCGTCACGGCCCACTCCACCGGGGAGACGGCACAGTGGGATTTTATTGAAGATGGGTCCGCCGCTCGTCTCCCTTCGGCGAGCGAATTCGTCGTGACGGCAAACGGTCAACGTCTCGACGTGACGGCTGTGGGTTTCAAACGACGAGTGCTCTATGCGCCGCTGGCCGTACACGATGTACGCGTTGGCCATTGGCTCTATTTGAAACTGGCCGATGCCATTCCGGAGGGGGCTACGGTGACCGTCGACAATCCGAGCGGGACGCTCTGGCCTCCCGATATTCACTTCGCGGCGCGCGCCGAAGCCCTTCGATGGAATCCGGCCATTCACGTGAATCAGGTTGGCTATCTCACCTCCGCGCCCAAGGAAGCGATCGTCGGATATTATGTGGGCACCCTGGGAGAACTCGATATTCCGGCTCGTACGTTCAATGTGGTCGATACGCGCAACGGTGAGGTGGTGTTCACCGGTTTGTTGACTCCTCGCCCGGATCGAGGCTTCACCTATGCAATTCCTCCCTATCAACACGTCTTCGAGGCCGATTTCAGCTCATTCACTGTGCCGGGAGCGTATCGTCTCGTCGTTCCGGGATTGGGGGCCTCGTTGCCCTTCCTCATCGACGATCGCGTCGCCGCCGCCTTCGCTCGCACCTATGCGTTGGGATTCTATCATCAGCGCTGTGGCGCGGCGAACCAGCTTCCCTTCACTCGATTCACTCACGGTCCATGTCATACGGTACCAGCCGCCATCCCCACGATGGCGTTCGAGAAGGTTCAGGAGCTTCTAGAGCGCCTCTCTCGCGGATATGACCGAAATCCGCGCCACACGGCGCCACCACTGAAAAATGTGAAGGCGAGCCTCTATCCATTCGTCAATGCGGGGACTGTCGATGTCAGCGGTGGTCATCATGACGCCGGCGATTATAGCAAGTATACGGTGAACAGTGCCCAACTCATCCACTATCTCGTCTTCGCCGTTGATGCTTTCCCCGGTGTGGTCGAATTGGATAACCTCGGTCTCCCTGAGAGTGGCGATGGCATTGGTGACATCCTCCAACTGATCAAGTGGGAGGCTGATTTTCTGGTCAAGATGCAGGATGCCGATGGAGGATTCTATTTTCTCGTCTATCCACGAGATCGCGCCTATGAGAGCGACGTGCTACCAGATCAGGGCGACCCGCAAGTCGTTTTTCCCAAGACGACGGCGGCGACGGCCGCAGCGGTGGCTGCCCTGGCACAGACGAGCTCCTCTCCATCCTTCAAGCGAGCTTTCCCCCATGCCGCCAACCATTACCTGGAGGTGGCTGAGAAAGGATGGGCCTTCCTCCAGCGCGCCTTCGCGCGCTATGGGCGCGATGGGTCTTATCAGAAAATCGGTCATTATGGCGATACCTTCATGCACGATGATGAGATCGCTTGGGCGGCGACCGAGCTTTTCCTGGCCACCGGCGATCCGGCGATTCATGCTGATCTCCTGAGTCACTTCGATCCCGCCGATCGACGGACGCGGCGTTGGGGATGGCAACGCCTCCCCGAGTCATATGGAGCGGCCATTCGGAGTTATGCTTTTGCCTGGCGCACCGGCCGAATGCCCAAGAGGAAGCTCAATCTCACCCACTTGAAAAAATGCGTGTGGGAGATACTGGCCAGAGCAGAGGATCTCGTCCGCTACGCCCAAGATAATGCTTATGCGACGAGCTTCCCCATCGAAAGCAAGCGATACCGGACGGCCGGATGGTATTTTCCCATTGCCGAAGCCTTCGATCTGGCTGTGGCCTATCAACTGCATCCAGATCCCGAGTTCTTTCAGAGCCTCATCAGCAACATCAACTTTGAAGGTGGCACCAATCCCAATAACATGACCTTCCTCACCGGTCTCGGATGGAGGCGGCCGTGCGAGATCGTGCACCAGTACGCTCAGAACGATCGTCGCCGGTTGCCTCCGTCGGGCATTCCGCTGGGTAGCCTTCAGCAGGGTTTTGCTTCTCTGCCTCTGTATGGGGAAGAGCTGCGGACATTGAGCTTTCCCCCGGATGACGACGAAGAGAATCCGTATCCGCTTTACGATCGCTGGGGAGACACGTTCAACGTGACGACGGAATTCACCGTGGTGACGCTCGCGCGAGGTCTGGCGACGCTCGCTTTTCTCATGGCGCGGACACCACTGAAGGATCAACCGTGGCAGTGCGTCCCGGCGCGCATCGTGGGCCTTCCCGAACAGGTGGTAGCAGGAACCCCTATCACTGTTCGGCTGGATGTGAATCGTCTTCCTCTGGACGACGCCCTTTTGATCTGGGAGGCAAAAGGTCAATCGCCGGCGCTCGGTCATCAGTTCACGTTCACTCCACAAAAGCCGGGCGATGCCTGGGTCGAAGTCGAAGCGCAATGGCCTGATGGCCGGCGCGCCTTCGCCGCCCGAGCGTTTCACATCACCGGGATGGATGCGCGCCAAGGCCAGCGCCGGATGCCCGCCGAGGAGATGGACAACGTATCGAGTCACACGGCTCGGCGATGACGAAATGAACGATATGATGATCGTCGCTGGGGAAGGATCTCCCCGACCATGGACGTTGTCTCACTCCCTATTCATCTCGCCCTTTTCCCAGGGAATCGCCCATGACTCCGAGACCACATCGCAAGGATGAATATGAACTCGTTGAGCGAAGTAGCGCAAGATGCCATCTGGCGCCACCCTCTATTTTTGAAGGAAGTTCTTTCTTCCAGCGAGGCATGACACTTCAGTCTCATCCAGATGATCAAAGGAGGGGATGATATGATCGAGAGCTATCATATCTTATTGATCGAAGACGAGCCGTCACACGTGATGTTGGTCGAACGGGCCTTCCGTCAGGAGAGCCCACAAGATCGACTGACGGCATGCGCTTCCCTGACCGAAGCCATGCGGCATCTGGAGCAAGATCACTTCGACGTCGTGGTCACGGACTTCGCCCTTCCCGATGCCAGCGGATTACAATTGCTGGAGGAAATCCAGAGACGGCGACTCGATCTCCCCGTCATTGTGATCACCGGATTCGGTGATGAGATGACCGCCGTGCGCGCTATGAAGTTGGGCGCTGCCGACTATATCGTGAAATCGGAAAACTATGCGCGCACGCTTCCTCTGGTCGTTCATAAGGTCCTGGATCGGCGACGCCTGGAACATCGACTGGCCGAAGCCGAAGCTCGCTATCGCCAGTTATACGAGCAGGCCCATCGGTTCTTCACCCTCTCCCAAGATATGCTCGGCATCGCCGGATTGGATGGGCGCTTCCGCTATCTGAATCCGGCCTGGGAGAGAACATTGGGAGTCACTAAAGACGATCTGCTGGCCAAACCCATCAGCGAGTTCATTCATCCCGATGATCGGCAAGCGATGATGTCCGAGATACACAAACTCGCCGAGGGCGTCGAGACCGTCTCATTCGAGAATCGGTTCCTCTGCGGAGATGGATCGTACCGCTGGCTGTGGTGGCACGTGACCGGATCGGCCGAGGAGGGATTGCTCTATTGCGTGGCTCACGATGTCACTGGACGAAAACGCATGGAGCAGGATCTGTACATCCAGAAGGTATATTGGGAACACCTGTTCGAGGCGGCTCCGGTGGCCATTGCCCTGCTCGATAAAGAGGATCGGGTGCTCCGCGCGAACAATGAATTCCTGAAACTGTTCGGTTACACACGAGAGGACGTTCTGGGACAGCGGATCGCCGATCTCATCGTTCCAGAAGAGTACCGCGATGAGGCTCTCTCCCTCACCCGGCGCGCCGCAGGTGGCGAAACGATCGCTCACGAGACGGTGCGTCGACGGAAAGATGGAACGCTCATCGATGTATCTATCCTGGGCGCACCGATCCGCGTCAACGACGAAGATGTGGCCATCTATGGCATCTATCGCGACATCACCGAGCGTAAGCGAGCCCAAGAGAAACTCGAACAGACCACATCGGAACTTCAGGCGATCTTCCGCGCTCTGCCCGATCTCTACTTTCGTCTCGCCGCCGACGGGACCATCCTGGACTATTACGCCGGGCGAGTCGAGGATCTCTATGTCCCACCGGCGAAGTTTTTAGGGCAGCGCATTCGAGACGTGCTCCCCGAGGAGGTCGCTCAGCAACTCGAGCGCGCCATCAACCAGGTCCTCACCACGGGAGAGCTGGTGACCATCGAGTACGCGCTGTCCATGCCTCAAGGATCGCAAACTTACGAAGCCCGGCTCTCGCCGTTATTGAACGATCAAGTTATCGTCATCGTCCGAAACATCACCGAGCGCAAGCAAGCTGAAGCCGCGCTCCAAAAGGCCAAAGAGGAAGCCGAGGCGGCCAATCGAGCGAAGACGGAGTTCCTGGCCAACATGAGCCATGAAATTCGCACGCCGATGAACGCCATCATCGGCATGACGGGACTCCTGCTGGATACGGAATTGGATGAGGAACAACGCGAATACGTGGAGACGGTGCGTCACTCGGCCGAGGCTTTGCTCACCGTCATCAATGACATTCTGGATTTCTCCAAAATCGAGGCCGGCAAATTAGAGCTGGAACTCATCGATTTCGATCTGCGAGCCGAGCTGGAAAACGTCATCGATCTGTTCGCCGAACGAGCTTCGGCGAAGAGGCTGGAGCTGGCCTGTCTCGTCGAACCAGATGTTCCTAGCGCCGTTCGAGGAGATCCCGGTCGCCTGCGCCAAATTCTCACCAATCTCATCGGCAATGCCATCAAATTCACCGAGCGCGGCGAAGTCGTCGTTCGCGTCAATATGGTGAACCAAATGGATCGTGAGGTCGTGTTACGGTTTGAAGTGACTGACACCGGGATGGGCATTCCTGCCGATATCCAATCGCGTTTGTTCCAGCCCTTCACCCAAGCTGATAGCTCGACGACCCGCCGATTTGGCGGCACCGGTCTGGGATTGACCATCTCCAGAAAGCTCGTCGAGATGATGGGAGGGCATATCGGCATCGAGAGCGAGCCGGGCAAGGGGAGCACGTTCTGGTTCACCGTACAGTTCGTCAAGGGCGCGACGAAAGAGGCCGCGCCCTCTCGATCGCTCACCGACCTCCGCGGATCGCGCGTTCTCATCGTCGATGATCATCAGACGAACCGCCGGGTTCTCAGCCTCCAACTCGCTTCCTGGCAAATCGAGGCTGACGAGGCGGAGAATGGCTCTCAAGCCTTGCAGAAGCTCCGTGCCGCGCGTGAACGAGGCGAACCCTATGATCTCGTCATCCTGGATATGCAAATGCCGGAGATGGATGGTCTGGCCGTCGCCCGGGCCATCAAGGGCGATCCAGCTCTGGCCGAGACGCGGCTCATCCTCATGACGTCCTTGGCAGAGCGAAGCCACGCCAGAGAGGCCCAACGCCTCGGCATCGCTGCCTATTTGATCAAACCGGTGCGCCAGTCCAAATTGCTCGATTGTCTGACCTCAGTCATGCATCAGTCGTCAGCGAGCGGAGAATTAACCCTCGATGAGTCTGGGGGACATCGGAGCGAGACGCCCAACGGGGCTGCGACGTCACCTTCAATGAACCCTCCCGTCAATCGTGGGCGTATTCTGGTGGCCGAGGATAACCACGTGAATCAGAAGGTCGCCGTGCGCATGCTGGAGAAACTCGGTTATCGCGCCGATGTCGTCGCCAATGGCCTCGAGGCTCTGGAAGCGCTCTCCCGCATTGAATATGATCTGGTGCTGATGGATTGTCAGATGCCCGAGATGGACGGCTATGAAGCGACGCGGGAAATTCGCCGTCGAGAGGCCAAAGGCCGACACACCCCCATCATCGCTATGACGGCCCACGCCCTTCAAGGAGATCGGGAGAAGTGCCTGGCGGCGGGGATGGATGACTATATCTCAAAGCCCGTGCGGCAGAGGGAACTGGCTGCTGTGCTGGAGCGCTGGTTGGGCGCTGCCCGATCCCCATCCTCGGAAACAGAGTCGTCCTCATCCAGCGACGATACAGAAGAAACCTTGGACAGCAGCGTTCTGGCCAACCTCCGCGCCCTACAGGACGGCGATGAACCGGACATTGTGAGCGAACTCATCGATCTTTTCCTGCAAGACGCGCCCGATCAGTTGGCGGCTATTCGCCGGGCGATCGAGCGCAAGGATGTGAGTGCCCTCCAACGAGCCGCTCACAGTCTCAAAGGGAGCAGCGCGAATTTAGGGGCGAAACGCCTCGCGGCTCTCTGTATGGAATTGGAGAAAAAGGGGCGAGCCAATGTCCTTGATGGCGTCAACGGCCTCGTCGAACAGTTAGAGACCGAATTCCAGCGCGTTCGTCGAGCGCTGGAAGCTGAACGGCAGGCCACTCCCTGTTAGACAGGAGGGATGGCGCTCAGCATCTCGCCTCGGACAGTGTCATCTCCCACCTCACCTCATCGACAACCACCCTACCTCTAGAACCGTACCCTACCTCCTTAGCCACGAGGGCCGCCATTGACTCCGGCGGCCCTTTTTCTTTCCTGTCCGCGACGAACGGCAAAGCCGGGATCATCTGCTCTCGGCACGTACCTCCATTCGCCTCAGATGAGCGCTTCCTCTGCTCATCGGCCCGGAGTACCTCTTAATGATGAGTCGACGAGGATGACGTTCAAAACCGTCACAAACCGTCGGCTCATGATGATCTTTGGTCCCACCATATTTGCCTCAAAGGTCGCCGTCCGGCATGATATAGTTTCTGGTGAGTCATCTCGATGAGCATACTTCGAGCGGCCATCATGATCATCGGGAGACGAAGATCGCTATGAGAGTGATTGTCGCGATCATACTGTCGATGGTTCCCACCAGCGCATCGAACAGCGCTCCGTCCCTCGTCCGAGCACTCTCGCTCACGAGACCAATTGAGCGACAGTATCTGCCCGTTCTCTTCTCTGGAAATGAGCGGCGCGGGATGGCATCCGGCGCGCCATCATTTTCATCATTCGTGGCCGGCCTGTGGCCCAAGCGTGATTCTCGTGAAAGTGAGTTCATTGGAGGGCGATGCCTTGCCGTCGCCACGCCCTCTTCAGGGCACACCAATGGGCCGTCAACAGTCCTCCTTCGAGGCCAGAGGTCATCGAGCGATTCCCAGAGAGGATCTCCCTCCCCTGAGCAACGAGCCGCGCGCCGACGATTGGCCCGGAAGTACATGCACGGCTACTATTGGCTGTATTTCATCGAACAGGGATACACTTTCCTCATCCTCTCTCTCATCTTGATGTCGGGACTCTCGGCCAGTCTGCGCCAATGGGCTCAGCGGATGAGCCAGCGACGGATCAGCCTCACACTCATCTACGGGGGATTGTTCATCTCTCTGCTGGCCGTCCTTCGCCTTCCTCTGGAAGCTTATCGCTTCTGGCGAGAGAGACAATATGGATTCGCCACCCAGGATATGTGGAGCTGGATGGGCGATGAAGGCAAGGAGTTCGTCATCGCGCTCATACTCGGCTCACTCGTCGCGCTCGCCGTTTATACAGTCATCCGCAAGGCTCCGCGCACGTGGTGGTTGTGGGCTTCGGGTGTACTCATCGGATGGATCATCTTCATCATGACTATCGCGCCAGTCTTCATCGCTCCGCTGTTCAACACGTTCCGACCCCTTGGGGACGAATCATTACGCCAGCGCATTCTGGCCCTGGCTCACGAATATGGCATTCCCGCCGATGAGGTTTATCAGGTCGATGCCAGCCGGCAATCCCGTCACACCAATGCTTACGTGGCCGGAGTGCTGGGAACGCAACGCATCGTCCTCTACGATACGCTTATAGAGCATTTCGCGCCTGAAGAAGTGGAATTCATCATGGGACACGAAATGGGCCATTATGTGTTGCACCATGTGTGGAAGGGCATCGCTTTGGCGAGCGCGCTCATCGTCATCGGCCTGTGGATCATCTTCCGCCTCGCTCCCTGGCTCATTCGCCGGTATCACCGCCGGTGGAAATTCAGAGAGATATCCGATGTGGCGAGCTTACCTTTACTGCTGCTGCTCGGAAGCCTCTATGCCTTTCTGCTCAACCCGGTCATCAACGGCTTCAGCCGCCACCTGGAACACGAAGCCGACCTTTTCGGCTTGCGCGTCGCGCCTCATCCCGAGGCCGCCATCACGGCGTTCGAGAAATTCGAGATCATCGACCTCTCCGAGGCCGATCCTCCACCGTTCATCGAATTCTGGCTCTACACCCATCCCAGCCTCCATCATCGCATAGAGACGGTTAAGGCTTTCCTCGCCAAGAGGGAGCGATCATTCACAGGCGATGGTGATTCATCGCGTAGAAGACGATTCTTCGGGGAGATGATCAACGAGAGGGGATCATGCGTCCTCTCCATCCGTCGTGGTGAGCTCGCTGCCCATGAGCGATTCCCTCACTATTCTGAAACGCGCTTCTGGCGATGACACGTCACTCCTATGAAGGCGGCTACCCTGAAGCGCGGTCTGAGATCATATATCAGCTCTGGTTGGCGTCTCTGCAAATGTTCTCGGTTCTCTCTGAAATCCGGCAGTTTTCGTGTATAATGACTTCTTTTCCAAACCGAACAGAAATGAGCATCTGGGTCAGAGGGAGATGGGAGAGCTATGCAGCGGATCTTATTGAAATCGAAAATCCATCGGGCCGTGGTCACTGAGGCCGATCTGCACTACGAAGGGAGCATCACCATTGACCGAACGCTCATGGAAGCGGCGGATATCATCGACCATGAACAGGTGCAGATCTACAATATCAGTAATGGCGCTCGCCTGACGACCTACGCCATCGGTGGCGAGGCAGGTTCGGGTCAAATCAAGATCAACGGGGCGGCAGCCCATTTGGCCAGACCTGGAGACCTGATCATCATTGCGTCCTACGCGACTTACCAGGCGGAAGAGGCGGTCCACCATCATCCCAAGATTATTCTCGTCGATGCCGAGAATCGCATCATCGCCCGGCAACCCGAAGTCGACGTTCGCGCATAACGGATGAACAGCGAGGGGAGAGAACCATGGCCGCGCCTGAGAAAGTTACGCCGCAAACTCTTGGAGAGCTCAAACAGCGGGGTCAAAAGATCACTGCTCTCACTGCCTATGACTATCCCATGGCCCGGCTCATGGACAAAGCGGGCGTTGACGTCATCCTGGTGGGCGATTCCCTGGGCATGGTCGTACTCGGATATGACTCGACGTTGCCGGTGACCGTAGACGACGTCATTCACCATTGCCGGGCTGTGAGGCGGGCCGTCCAGCGCGCGTTGGTGGTTGCTGATATGCCGTTCGGCTCGTATCAGACGAGCACCGATCAGGCCGTAGAGAACGCCATTCGACTGATCAAAGAGGGAGGGGCGGAAGCCGTCAAGCTGGAAGGAGGTGTAACGTGGGCGGCGACCATCGAACGTATCCAACGGGCGGGCATCCCGGTCATGGGACACATCGGCCTCCTGCCTCAGTCGGTGCTTCTCTCCGGCGGTTACAAAGTTCAAGGACGGGAGATCGACGATATTGAGAGGCTCCTTCAAGACGCCGATGCTGTTCAAGAAGCCGGCGCGTTCTCCATCGTCTTGGAGGGCATCCCGGCCCCGGTGGCGAAACTCATCACCCGGAGAGTGACCATCCCCACCATTGGCATCGGTGCCGGCGTCGACTGTGATGGACAAATCCTCGTCGTTCATGACCTGCTGGGACTCATCTTGAATCACAAACCCAAATTTGTGCGGACTTATGCGCATCTGCGCGAGGAGATGGAGAGCGCCTTCGGTCGATTCATCGAGGATGTTCATCGCGGCGACTTTCCCTCGCCGGAAGAATCTTACACGTTGACCGACGACGTCAAACGGCTGCTGGAGGAGCGATATGGAGGTCATTCACACGATTGAAGAGATGAAGGCGCGAACCCGCGCTCATCGTGCTCGAGGAGAGCGCATCGGTTTCGTCCCCACCATGGGCGCGTTGCACGACGGCCATTTGAGTCTGGTGCGCGCGGCTCGCCAGCAGTGTGATATCGTCGTCGTCTCCATATTCGTCAATCCTACGCAGTTCGGGCCTCAGGAGGATTACGACCGGTATCCCCGCGACCTCGCCGGCGACGTGAATGCGCTCACCGCCGAGGGCGTCGATTACGTCTTCGCTCCAACAGTGGAAGAGATGTATCCGCCCGGATTCGCGACCTATGTGGAGGTCGAAGGGTTGAGCGAGCGGCTGTGCGGGCGCTCCCGGCCGGGGCATTTCCGGGGCGTGGCCACGGTGGTGATGAAACTGTTGGCCATCGTCGCTCCGGATCGCGCTTACTTTGGTCAAAAGGACGCTCAACAGGCGGTCATCATCAAGCGCATGGTGCGCGACCTGAATCTGGATCCGGAAATCGTCGTCTGCCCTATCGTTCGCGAAAAAGATGGCCTGGCCATGAGCTCGCGAAATCGTTACCTCTCGCCCGAGGAACGGAAAGCGGCCACCGTCTTATATCGAGCCCTTCGACGGGCCCAAGAATTGATCGATGCCGGCGAAACGGATGCCGCGACAATCATCCGGGCGATGCGCGATATCCTCGCTGCCGAACCACGCGCTCGCATCGATTATGTGGAGATCGTTCATCCGCAGACGCTCGATCCCCTGTCCATCATCGCCGATGAATGTCTCATCGCTTTAGCCGTGTATATCGGGAGCGCGCGCTTGATTGACAATGTGCTCATCAGGAAGTAGCTCTCATGAGATGACCGATGTGCTGAAACGATCAACTCTCCAGAGCGTGTCATGAGAACAGGGACTCGCCTTTCCATCATTGGACCGGGGCGCGTTGGACGGACGCTCGGCTGGGCATTGGCTCGACGCGGATTCCAGATCGTCGATGTGCTCGGCCGCGACGGCCAACGAACCGAGAACGCCGTGGCGTTCATCGGGAGTGGCCGAGGGTGTACCCGTTGGGACGAACTTTCTGGAGAGTGGGATCTTCTTCTGGTGAGCGTGAGCGACGATGCGTTGACCGAGGTCGCCGAACGAATCGCTCATCGGTTCCCGTCGCTCCAGGGGAAGACGGCTCTTCACACCAGTGGTTTCCATTCGTCCGATGTCCTTCGCCCCCTCAAAGATCGCGGCGCCACCATCGGCTCACTCCACCCCTTGATGACGTTTTCGGAACCCGCTGTGGCCAGAGAGCGCCTCTCGGGGATCTATTACGCCGTGGAGGGAGATCCGCCAGCCGTCGCTCAGGCGCACCGCCTGGTCATCGCCCTGGAAGGACGCGCTTTCTCGATCAGCCCGGAACAGAAACCTCTCTATCATGCGGCAGCCGTACTGGCTTGCGGACACGTGGCTGCTCTTCTGGAAACGGCTTTCGCCGTACTCGATGCCATCGGTCTGGAGCCGGAATCGGCGCGCCGGGCATTCGATCCGCTCATTCGAGAAACCATCGAAAATGTCCTCCGAGAGGGCGGACGGCGCGCGCTCACCGGACCATTCGCCCGCGGCGATGCCCGGGTCATCGCGGCGCACCTGGCCGCTCTCGCCGACGTGGATCGAGATGGTGAATTCGCCAATGTATATGCGTGCCTGGGACGACGAGCGCTCCACCTGGCATCGTTACATCCTACACGCCGAGCAGCTATCCGAGCGATGTTGACGTCGGATGCGACGAACCTCCCTCGATGATGGCCCCTTATGCTGAGGATGTCATCCCTGCCTGTGGTCACAGAGGATGGGAGAGGGCCAGCCCGCCGGGTTGTGGCCGACATCAAGGACATGAGATGGACCCTCCTCATCTCAGCGCGGGAATTCCCGGGATACGACACAGGCTCGTCTCACATAACGAGAAGAGGTGAGCAATGCGTTCCCGCTCTCACCCATTGATCCGCCAGAACGGTTATCAGGCCGTGGAGGTGCTCTGAGTGATGTCTCGCGCTGAGCGAGATGCGCAACCGAGCCGTCCCCGGAGGAACCGTGGGAGGACGGATAGCCGGAACGTGGTAGCCCGCTTCAAGGAGTCTCTCGCTGAGGGCGAGGGCGATGGCAGCATCTCCAACGATGAGGGGAAAGATCGGACCTTGGAGTCGGGAGTCTTTGTCGGTTTTCACCCGACCGGAGAACGATGTGCGACGAAGGAGCTTGGAGAACAGTTCGATGTTCTCGCACAAAGCCGCATGGAGCGTTGGGTCGGCTCTGAAGACGTCCAGAGCGGCCAAGGCGGCCACAACGGCGGGCAGGGGAAGCGACGTGGTGAAGATGAAACTCCGAGCGCGATTCAGAAGATACGCCTTGAACTTCCGGCTCGTCGCCACATATCCGCCGAGCGAACCGAACGCTTTACTCAATGTCCCCATCTGGAACTCCACGCGATCGCTCACACCGAAATGCTCGGCGACGCCTTTACCAGTGCGTCCAAAAACGAGAGTGGAATGTGCCTCGTCGATCAGAAGCAAGCAGCCGTACTTTTCTTTGAGCGCGACAATCTCCGCCAGCGGCGCAACGTCTCCATCCATGCTGAAATAAGCGTCAGTGACGATGATTTTCCGTTGAGCTCGCGATGAGCGCAGGAGCGACTCCAGGTGATCAACATCGGCATGGCGATAGACGTGAACGTGGGCTTTAGCCAATCGACAGCCATCGATGAGGCTGGCGTGATTCAGTGCATCGCTGAAGATATGGGCCTCATCCGTTCCCAGCGCCTGGAGAATGCCCAGATTGGCCATATACCCAGTCGGGAATAACAATGCCGCTTCCGTCCCTTTGAATCGCGCCAACTCCTGCTCCAATTGTTCGTGAATCTCGGTATATCCACTGAGCAAAGAGGCGGCGCGCGGACCGAGCCCCATGCGCGCGGTGAATTCGAGCACTCGCTCAATCACTCGGGGATGCTGAGAGAGACCCAGGTAATCATTGGTCGAAAAGAGCACGACACGATGGCCGAAGATGAGCGCCTCGACGGGAGAGAGGGGGCGCAGGGCGGTCAGCCGCCGCCGAAGACGAGACTGATCTAACTTCAGGAGTGCTTCTTCCACCCACTCGGTCATCCGGAGAATTCCCTCACAGGAACCACTCATAGGTCTGCGGGACGAGTGTTCGAGCGGTGTCCCATGTATTTTCACTCGAACAGGCCGGGAGAGTGAAAATGCGATCGACGTTCAAGAAGCGTCGCAGGGCATCGGGATTTGTTCTCTCCGCCCATCCAGGATGCGGAGGATAACGATTGAGGACGACGGCCCAGATGTTCATGCCACGAGCCCGGAGCGCCGCGTACGTCAGCGCCGTATGATTCACCGTTCCCAACCCGGCCCGGGCAACGAGTAACACGGGAATGCCCAGTTCAGCGATGAGATCGAGCACAGAGTAATCCCATCGAATCGGCACCATCACTCCACCGACGCCTTCGACGATGACCCCATCGCTCCGACGCCGTAAATCATGAAAGCGCTCGACGAGATGATGAACATCTATATCGACGTCCTCCAATTCCGCTGCCACGGCCGGAGCCAGAGGATGAGACAAGCGGTACACATTCACCTCGTCCGGAGAGAGAAAGCCAGAAGCTCGACACAAAATAGCCGTATCACTGGTCTGCGTCTCCCTCGAATCAACACCGGTTTCCACCGGCTTGAATGTGGCCACGCGCCACCCCTTTTGGCGTAAAGCCAGCGTGACGGCCGCGGCCACGACCGTCTTCCCCACTCCCGTATCGGTGCCAGTGACGAACAAAGCTTCAGGAAACATGTTCCGTAACTGATCGAATCGAACGGCGAACAGCATCGGTGAGAAGATCGATTTGAGATCGGGTGATGGAAAGAGGCGGCATCAGGACGACGACGTCGCCCAATGGACGAATGAGGACGCCATGCCGCCGGGCCTCCAGACACACGCGATGACCGATGCGGCGCCCTGGCGCATAGGGCGTTTTCGTCTTCTTATTCCGTACTAACTCGATACCGACCATGAATCCCATCTGTCGAACGTCGCCCACATGCGCGAGGTCGGCCAGCGATTGCAGTTTTCGCCGCAGATACGCGATTTTGCCCGGGAGCTTGTCTAAGATGCGATCTCGCTGGAAAATGTCGAGCGTCGCCGAAGCGACGCGGGCAGCGAGTGGATTCCCCGTATAGGTGTGCCCGTGAAAGAACGTTTTGAACTCCTCGTATCGCCCCAGGAATGCCTCAAATACCCGGTCCGTCGTCAGCGTGGCCCCCATAGGCAGGTAACCGCCCGTCAGCCCTTTGGAGAGGCAGAGGAAATCCGGCTCCACGTTTTCATGTTGGCAGGCAAAGAGTCGACCCGTTCGCCCAAAGCCCGTGGCGACTTCATCCAGGATCAGAAAAATGCCGTATCGAGAGCAAAGGTCGCGGAGACGCCGCAAGTATCCCGGCGGATGGACCACCATTCCACCGGCCGCCTGAACTTTTGGCTCCATGACCAAGGCGGCAATCCGCCGCTGATGTCGTTTCAAGATGTTCTCCACCTCATCAACACATTCCATGTCACATCGATCAGGACGGAGCCCCAACGGACAGCGATAACAGTGAGGAGAAGGGGCCTTGTACGTTTTGAAGAGAAGTGGTCGATACAGACTGTGAAAGAGATCGACCCCTCCGAGGCTGACCGATCCAATCGTATCCCCATGATAGGCGTCGTCCAATGTGAGAAACGTTTGCCGGCTGGCCCACCGCTTTCCTTCGGCTTGTTGCCAGTACTGAAAAGCCATCTTCAACGCCACTTCCACGGCGGTGGAGCCATTGTCCGAATAAAACACCTTCGTCAAACATGACGGCGTCACGGCGACGAGTTTTTCGGCCAGTTCCACAGCCGGCACGTGGGTGATCCCTAATAATGTTGAATGGGCGATCCTCTCAAGCTGATGATGGATGGCTCGATCGAGCTCTTTTCGTCGATGGCCGAAGAGGTTGCACCAGAGCGAAGAGACGCCGTCAAGATATTTTCTTCCGTTCACATCATAGAGGTAATTTCCCCGCCCGCGCTCGACGATGATGATGTCTTCGTTCGCGTATTCCTGCATCTGAGTGAACGGGTGCCAGATGAATGTCTTATCCCCGATCACCCACCGATCTCGCCGTAATTGACGACGCGAACTCACTGGACGACCTCCTCGATCTCGAATCCCAGGTCTTCGATCATCTGATACACGTCTGGCATCGCCTGTCCACCAGTTGTCAGATAGCCACCGGCAAAGAGAGAGTTCGCGGCGTAGAGAGCCAGCGGTTGTAAATGCCGCAAATTGATCTCCCGTCCCCCGGCGACGCGGATATCCTTCTGCGGATTCAAAAAACGAAACAGAGCCAGCACCTTGAGACATCGCCCAGGCGTCAGTCGGCGACAACCGCTGAGCGGTGTTCCCTCAATGGGATTCAGAAAATTGATGGGGATAGAATCAATGTCTAACTGACGAACGGCGAATGCCAGGTCCACAACATCGTCATCGCCTTCTCCCATGCCGATGATCCCGCCCGAGCAGGTCTCCAGGCCCGCTTCTTTGACAACCTCGAGCGTCCTGACGCGATCGCGATAGGTATGTGTCGTGCAGATCCGGGGAAAGAAGCGCTCCGATGTTTCCAAATTATGGTTGTATCGATCAACCCCCGCTTCCTTCAACCAGCGCGCCTTCTCTCGCGTCAGAAGGCCGAGCGAACAACAGATTTTGATGGGCACGCGATCTTTAATCTCCCGAACAGCCTCGACGATCGTCTCCAACTGGTGCCACGTTGGTCCCCGCGTGGCCGTCACAATACAGTATGTCCCAGCGCGCGCCTCATAGGCTCGGAGCGCTCCTTCCACGAGATCCTCTTTGGGTAACAACGGATAACGGTTAATGGATGCCGATGAAATGGACGATTGTGAGCAGAAGGTGCAATCCTCGGGACATCCTCCACTCTTGGCATTTCTTAACACGTGAATGCGCACGTTGAGACCATGATAACGCTGGCGAATCCGGAAAGCAGCGCCAAGGAGTTCGAGCAATGTAGTATCCGGCTCCTGCAACACCTGGAGCGCTTCTTCCCGGGTGGGAACTCTTCCAGCCAGAATTGCTTCAGCAAATGCCGCCCAGTCCATTCCTGATGCCCCCCATCGGCGTCGCCGCAAGTTTCGGCTACGCACGCTTTGTCATCCCGTCTCTCGATCTTCCTTTCACCAAGAGAAGCCGGGAAAGCCGAGGATTATAATAACTCCGATTTCGGTGCTGCAACTCCCGCCGTGATCGGCGAGCCGCCCGAAAAACAAACGTCACGTCAGCGCACGAAGATGCGATATCTGCCGCTCGCGCCTTCAAGGAAGCGCTCCTGAGCGCTGAGCCCACCCATGACCACTGACCTTCGATGGCTCATGACGTTTTATCCGCGGCGCGGGGAGGCGGCAATGGAGCATTCGACCACAGCCTTATTCTTCAAGGAGCACAACCGCCATCGCGTCGGCGAACGCGGCGAAGTCATCCAATCGGGCGGGTACCCAGGCACGCACCGCTTCGGCCGGGATTTCTCCGTATCCATGAGCGAGCGACATTCTGAGCACGGCGACGTCGCGCAGTCGCTCGGCCAAGGCGCTGGGAAGAAGGTCAGCATCAGCGAGGACGGCGAAGACGTCACGGGGGTCATCGGGCGTGGGCAGTCGCCAGCGGGCGATGAGATGATTGGCCAGATTCGTCGAAAGAACGACCAGTCGTCGGAATGTATACTCGACCGGCTCTGGAATCTCTCCCTCCCACGCAGCATCACCTTGGGATCGGGAAACCGCTTCCAGACGATGAATATAGCGTCGAAGTTTCTTTATGCCGATCTCGAGAACGTGACGTTCGGCGACCATACGAGCGCCTCATTATAGCCAAGATGTCGACTGCAGGACAGGCTGACAGATGTTCGTTTCATGGACTATAATATGCCCTCGCTATGAAACGCTACGCCGCCTATGACCCACCAGAGTATGTGAATTGGACGCCCGATCCCGAGGTCATGCGCACCTATCGACGCACGCTTCGCCGTCATCGGGAACGCCGCGCCATCATCGAGCAGTTGAGCGTGGAGACGTTGCTCGGACTCTATGAAGGAATGCTCCGGCATCGACTCCACGAGATCGCGCTCAAACGCTGGGTCCGACAAGGAGTGATCACCAAAGCCTGGTTGGGCACGGGCGAAGAAGCGGTGACCATCGGCTGCGTCCATGCGCTCAATCGTCAACCGTTCGAGGACGGGTTGCCGCATGACATTGTGGCTCCCCTGATCCGTAATGCCGGGGCCTGCCATGAGATGGGCATGCCGGTATCGGCGATCTTCAAGACGTATCTGGGAACGGCCGACTCGCCCATGCGGGGACGCGATCTCCATCTGGGCGACGTGAACAAGGGCGTCATCCCACCAATCAGTCACATGGGCGACATGGTACCGTTCTGCGCGGGCATCGCCCTCTCTTTCAAGTATCGTCAACAGCCACGCGTGGTGCTCACCTGGACGGGCGACGGCTCGACCAAAACGGGCGCGTTTCATGAAGGGATGAGTCTGGCCGCTGCTCTGCGCGTTCCTCTCATCGTCGTCATCCAGAATAATCAAGTGGCGTTAGGGACGCCCGTCGAGTACCACCATAAAGGGGATTTCGCCGTCTGGCCCAAAGCCTACGGCGTCGAAGGAGCCGTCATGGATGGCAATAATGTGCTCGATGTCTACGCGGCCGCGCGATGGGCCGCCGATCGCGCGCGTCAGGGACATGGTCCGATTCTTCTCATTGCGGAAACATTTCGCATGGGCGGCCACGCCACGCACGATGAAGCTGATGCGCGACGGCTCTTTCCACCGGAGGTCTTCGAGTACTGGGGCAAACGCGATCCTATCGGCACGTACGAAACCTATCTCATCAAGAGTGGCATCGATCTGGCACAAGCCAATGATGGATTGAAAGGAAAGAAGCTGGAGGAGCGGAATGCAGCCGTCTTAGAGGCGATCGAAGAGCGCGTCATCGCCGAAATCGACGCCGCCTGTGAGGAAGCTCTCCAGAGCCGGAAAGAACGGATGCCTCGCCCCGACGACCTCCTGGAAGGCGTTTACTGTGAGGAGCCCTCTGTATCTTTCCCATCGTCCACCGTGACAGCTGGAGCATCAGCGACGGGCGATGGGTTCTCGGCGACCGAGGCGAAAAGGAAGTGATCGAGAAGATGGACACAGGATGTCCGATGGCTGTTTCCCTCTCTTCGAAGTCCGACATCTCCCTATCGAGTTTCGCGCTGGCATGGTCTCTCCGGCGGCGCGAGCCAGGCTCGGTGGCGTATCGGCGTAGCAGTCGCGCGCTGGTTGAGACTCAGCGACAGCCACCCATGGTCCACCCACTCGGATCTGGTGAAGATGAGTGACCGGCGTCTTTCCGGCGCGGGCCCTCGGGACGCGCAACGAGCAGCAATATACAGCACACTGCATGACCATATTCCGAAGTGCGGGCTCCCTGGGCATTCATCCTCTCCGCGATGTGCCGGAGCGAGGATGTGGCGCACATCGTCAATCTGCGGCCATGCTTCTCGGAGCATCCACACCTCCTGGCGATGTGCCGAAGCCGTTGACAAGCATCTCGGAAATTGATTTAATAGTGCCGGGTTTACATGGCGTCTTCGTGTTCAATCTTTCCAACGCGGGGGAGTATCACGATGGGGGATCTCGGACGTCTGTCCGTCTGGTCGATTTCTCTGCTCATCTTCATGCTGATCTTCATCGCCGACGCCGATGTCTGGGCGCAGTCCAGCGGCTCGACGACGGCGTCGGTGACCGGCGTGGTCAGGGATCAGGCCGGCGCGGTCATTCCGGGAGCTCACGTCACGGTGAAGAACACAGCCACCGGCCTCGCCCGGAGTGCCGCAACAGGGGAAGATGGGACATATCGGATCCTTCTTCTCCCGCCGGGAACGTATGATGTCTCGGCTGAGAGTCCCGGTTTCGCCACGCAGACGGTGCGCCAGGTGACGTTGACCGTCGGCCAAACGGTGGAACTCGATTTTTCGCTGCGGCCCGGTCACATCACCGAGGTCATTGAGATCAGCGGTGACATTCCGTTACTCGAACCCACCCGCACGGAGTCCAGTACGACCATTGACCAGCAGAAGATCGACAACCTTCCCATCAATCGACGCAACTTCCTGGATTTCACGCTCACCACGCCGAATGTCACTGTCGATCGCATGCCCGCACAGGGGGCGGCCGCGACGAGCGGTCTCAGTTTCAACGGTCAGAGTGCGCGGCAAAACAATATCACCATTGATGGGCTGGACAATAACGACTATGGTTCCAGTTCCGTGCGCGCGACGTTCAGTCAGGAGGCGGTGCAGGAATTTCAGGTCGTCAATAACAGTTACTCGGCAGAGTTTGGTCGAGCGCTGGGTGGCATCATCAATATCGTGACGCGCCGGGGGACGAACGAGTTTCACGGCTCGACGTTCTTTTTCGTTCGCAATGACGCCCTGAACGCCCGGAATGCCTTCGCCGAAATGATCCCTCCCTTCGAACAATACCAGTTCGGCGGGACGCTCGGCGGACCCATCGTGAAAGACAAGCATTTCTTTTTCGGGTCGTTCGAGCGATTGAGCTTGAAGGATACCAACGTCGTCACCATCAGCGATGCCATCGTAGCCGCCGCTCGCCGTCTGGGCTTTTCTTCGGGGACCATTCGCAATGGAGCGATCCCCTTCGGCGAAGGCCTCACCATGGTGCTGGCGCGTGGCGACGTCAAGCTCGCGGAGCGAGACATGATGTGGATCCGATACACGTTCGCCGGATCGGTCAACGAGAATCTGGAGCCCTGGGGCGGTCTGTTCGCTCAGTCGTTCGGCGGTGTGGGGCGATTGACTGATCACAATCTGGCCATCGCCAACACGTGGATCATCTCGCCAACGTTGATCAACGAAACGCGTTTCCTGTTCGGCCGACGGCGGCAGGAGGTCGATCCCATGGATCCCGCCGGCGGCCCACAGGTGCGGATTTTCGCCGGCAGCGATCAAATCGTCTTCGGTCGCAATGAACTCCTCCCACAACCGCGCACCGAGAATATCGTCGAAATGGTCAACAACGTCTCCATCACCCGCGGCAAACATGCCATGAAAGTCGGAGCCGATATCTACTATGCCGAAGCGCCACCGGGGACGACATCGATTCCTATCCTGTTTGGCGCTCAGGTTCGATTCAGCGATCTCGAGCTCCCGGGCATTCCGCCGCTGACGGCGCTGCAGGCTTTCGATCCCACGCTGAGGACGGAAGAGCAAGCGCTCTTTCTGGACTTCTTCGGCCAGGATTTCGGCATCCCCGACCTGGGATCTCGTCCCATCCCTCAAGCCTTCATCCAGGGTTTCGGGAACGCCGAAGACAGCATCAGCACGAGCTACATCTCGGCATACATTCAGGATGACATTCGCCTCGGACTCCATTTCACGCTGAAGGCGGGCCTCCGCTACGATGTGAACACGTTGCCCGAACCATTCCCCTCCAATGGTGGTCACAATTTTGGTCCTCGCATCGCCTTCGCCTGGGATCCGACGGCTCGAGGGAAATGGCTCATTCACGGGGCCTATGGCATATTTTACGGCACGACCCAACTGGGCCCGATGTTCGCCGTGCGCATCGTCGATGGGACGAAGATTCAAACGCCCGTTCTCCCCTTCCCCTTCTCGCTGAGCGCCTTCGACCAACCCGGCCATCGGTATCCGGAATCGCCGACCGTGCCCGAAGGAGTTCCGGTGGTCAATCAGCTCTCGCGCATTTTCGATGCCGATCCTGAGTTCAAAATTGGCTATACCCATCAAGCGAGTTTTGGCTTCGATGTTCTGGTGACGTCGAACATGTCATTCTCGGTGAATTATCAAATGACACGAGGATTGCACCTGTTCTTGAGTCGCAACATCAATCCGGTGGTCAACCTCGACTGCGCCCGCCAGGGCATCGTTCCCGAGAATCTCCCCGCCGAATTTCGCAATCCCAATCTGATGCAAGTCCTTCCCGCCCTCTGCGGCCGCGTGGTCAACACCGAGCCGGAAATCTTTCGCTTCGAGAGTTCGGGCGACAGTTATTATCATGGCGTCACCTTCTCGCTGAATCGCCGATTCAGTCGTCATATCAGCTTCCTGGCCCACTACACGCTGTCCAAAGCGATTGACGATTTCATCGACTGGCGCGTGGAGAACCAGGAGACGGGGAATCCGCTCAACCTGCGCGGTGAGCGCAGTCTCTCCCTTCAAGACGCTCGCCATCGATTCGTGTTCAGTGGTGTGTGGGAACTCGATTATTGGAAGCACTGGCTGGTGCGCGGCTTCGCGCTCTCCAGCATCATCACGCTCAATAGTGGCCGCCCTTGGAATCTGCTGGCCGGCGTTGATCTGGACGGCAACGGCGACAATCCCCCGGGCGATCGGCCGGCCGGATTGGGTCGGAACGCGGGCGTCTCGCCCGGTTTCGCCAATGTGGATCTCCGGTTGACACGCACCATCAGATTGAACGAACGGGCGGAAGTGCAACTCTTCGCCGAAGCATTCAATCTTTTCAATCGGGTGAATGTCACCGACTTCGGGAGAGTCTTCCCTCCGGGTACATCGCTCCCTCCCAAGAAGGGAGGACGATTCATTGTGACGCCCGATCGGTTTCGCGAGGCGGCTCACGCTCGGCAGATTCAATTTGGTTTTCGACTGCGATTTTGATGATCCCGAATAGGCGGAGCGATGCGAACCGGATGGGCGGCGGTTCGCTTCCTCCGCAGGCTGAGAGGGAACATGGATTTTGCCATTCCCGATGAATACATTCAATTCCGCGACTCGGTGTATCAGTTCTCCCGAGATCGCCTCGCGCCCCGAGCCGAGGCGCTGGACCGGGAAGGCGCGTTCGGGTGGGACAATTGGCGCGACATGGCTGAGATGGGTTTACTCGGTCTCCCGTTTCCCGAAGCGTATGGCGGCAGTCAGGCCTCGCCGCTGGCCACCTGCCTGGCCATGGAAGCGATGGCCCATGCCGGCGTGGACTCGGGAACGACGCTCTCCTGGGGCGCGCACACCATCCTCTGCGGCGTCCCCATCTGGCTCCTGGGAAGCGAAGAGCAGAAGAAACGGTACCTGCCCAAACTGGCCTCCGGGGAGTGGATCGGAGGATTTGGTCTCACCGAGCCGGGATCGGGATCCGATGCGGCGGCGATGAAAACGACGGCCGTGAAGCGAGGGGACCGGTGGATTGTGAATGGCTCCAAGATGTTCATCACCAATGGGCCCATCGGGCACGTGTTCATCGTCTTCGCCGTCACCGACAAGGCGGCGGGCAATAAAGGCATCAGCGCGTTCATCATCGAAAAGGGCTTTCCCGGCTTCAGCGCTGGCAAGGAACTCAAGAAGATGGGGCATCGAACGTCGCCCACTTCCGAACTCGTTTTCGATCAGTGTGAGGTCCCCGAAGAGAATCTGCTCGGTCCCCCCCATCTCGGCTTCCTGGCCGTGGGCAAAGAAACGCTGGAGTGGGAGCGCAGTTGCATGATCGCGCCCATCGTGGGCGGCATGGAATTCCTGCTCGAGCAATGCATCGCCTACGCCAAGCAGCGCCAACAATTCGGTCAACCCATCGCCCATTTCCAAGCCATTCAACAGAAACTGGCCAACATGAAAGTCGCCCTGGAAGCCTCGCGATTGCTCATCTACCGCGTGGCCTGGTTGAAAGAGCAAGGACGATCGGCGATGCTGGAAGCTTCCATCGCCAAGCTGTTCGTCACCGAGCGCATGCTCAAAGTCGTCGATGATGCCGTACAAATCTTCGGCGGCTATGGCTATATTCACGAGTATCCGGTCGAACGCGCCTACCGTGATGCGAAGTTGGGAACCATCGGTGCGGGGACATCGGAAGTCCAGAAGATGATCATCATCCGAGAGATGATGAAGCGCTACGCTCAATCACTTCCCCGATGAACGAGACGGATATGAAAGAAGGAAGAACCATTCATGAGATCGCTCTCGGCGACCGGGCGTCGTTTTCCAAAACCATCACCGAGACGGACGTCACGCTCTTTGCCGGCATCACCGGCGATTTGAATCCTCTCCATATTGACGAAGAAGCGGCCAAGCGATCGCGCTTCGGCCGGCGCGTCGCTCATGGCGCGCTCACCGCTTCGTTGATCTCTTCGGTCCTGGGGATGAAGTTACCGGGATGGGGAACGATTCTCCTGGAAACGAAACATCGCTTCCTGCACCCGGTGTATATCGGGGATACCATCACCGCCACGGTGGAGGCGACCCGAAAAATCGAAGAGAAAAATATCGTCGTTTTCAAATGCACCTGGTCCAATCAGGATGGGACGCTCGTCGCCGAGGGAGAGGCGGTCGTCATGCCCCCCTCGTCATTCAGCCCGGAATCCTCGCCAAGGAGGAGCTGATCATGAACAGAACGATGATCATTGGAGGAATCATCCTCACTCTGCTCGCCAGCATTCCATCCCGCCATCCGGCTCAAACCGTTCAAGTGAGTCGGGAGCGTCATGTCATTCCCGGAGCCATAGAGCCGAATACGCCGGGCGCGCCGGGCGTCGAGGTCGATCCCGCATTGGCTGCCGCCATCACCGATCCGGCGGCATTTGACGAAGATGGATCGCTCAACCTCAACAAGGCGATCTATGTCCGTTTCTTCGATCGGCAGCGAATGGGCCCTCCGGACGCCATTCTGGTGATGATTCCGGGAGTCGTGGCCGGGGCCAACAGTTTCAGGATCGTGGCCACAGAAATCGTTCGCCTCACAGGAGGACGATTCGAGGTCTGGGCGATCGATCGTCGCTCGAACCTGTTGGAGAACCTCGATCCCATGGTCCGGGCCGAGAATGCCATGACGCGCGAGGCGACGTTGGCCGCTTTGGAGGCGTATGTGAATGATCCTGCTGGGCGGGGCGGTTTCATCTTCGCTCATCCCTTCTCGGTGAGTAGCTTCATGTCCGAATGGGGATTAGACGTTCACCTGCGCGATGTCCGGGCCGTCGTCGATCGCGCGCGCACCATCACCGACAACGTCTTCCTCGGCGGACACTCTCTGGGCGCCATTCTCACGCAGATGTTCGCCGCCTACGATTTCGGCGATGTGGCCGGTTTTGAGCTGCTGAAGGGCATCATCATTCTCGATGGGACCGCGGACCCCAGCGGTTTGGGCGCCGTTCCCATCTCCGACGATGTGTATTTGAACGGCGGCGAGGGTCCATTAGGCCCGTTGGCCGGACTGAACGAGTTACGCCATCCGATGGAGCCCGATGACGCGCCCTTCGTCATTGAACCATTCAATCCATTCCTGTTCGAACTGGTAGAGATCGGGGCGCAGATGGCGCTCATCGATCCCGATGGCCCTTCGATCCTGCGACCCGTGATTCCGGAACAAGTTCCCGTCCCGGCGACCAATGCGGCGGCGCTGGGGATGAATCTGGATGACGAATTCCAGGAACAGATCTTCGCCCGATTCTCTATCGGATTCTTGAGCGTCCCGCCAGGGGAGCGGGCCGAGGACGTAGCCATGCGTCAGGATGATCCTGCGGGCGCCAACCCCAATGGGCTCTGGTCTCCGCGCGATCTCAGTCCCGCACTTCAACAGTGGGCTCCTTTGAATGACATCAGTCCTCTCGGTCTGCGTTCGGGTCCGGAGCCCTCTGCGTTCGAGACCGTGGCTCGCGCCTTTCTGCTCGGCGAAGGAAATCAAACGGCGGCGGTCAGCGATACCAACTTCATCGAGTGGTACATGCCCAGCCGATTGGTACTCGACATCTCCAAGATGATCGATCTCGGGCGGACGCCGCTCTCGCCCGAGATCATCGCGGCGCAGACGGCCCGCGGCGGGAATCCCATCACGCTGACCGAGAATAGCCGCGTGAACGTCCCCTTGTTAGCCATTCGCGCCAACGAAGGGGGATTCGTCCCGTCCAATGCCGCCTTTCTGCTCTACAGCCGAAGCACGAGCATTCCGTTCAGCAAAGTCACGGTGAACACGATGCAGAATTACGCTCACGTGGATTTGTTGACCAGTCTGGAAAGACGGTCGGTGCGCCCTGCCAATAAGAATGTGCCCGAGTTGATCGTTGATTTCGTGGAGGAGGTGCTGCCCTGAGCGACCGACGGCGAGGTCCTCCCGGCAATTTTCGGAGACCGGCGGGTCGATTGACTCCTGGCCGAAGACGGGCCATACTGAGTGAACGTGAAGGACATACAGACGGTTCTTTTCGATCTGGATGGGACGATCATCGATGCCCGAGATCGCCTGCTGGCCAGTTGCCGGCGAGCCTTGCGCGAATTGGCCGTGGAGATTCCCGATGAGGCCGATTGCTGGCAAGCATTTCGAACCCTCGACGCTGGGCGACTGGTTCCCGCTCCGTTGCGCGAACGATTCTATGAACTCCTCATGAGGGAATACATGGCCTATACGGGCGAGATCCGCCTCATCCCTGGAGCACATGAGACGCTGGAATACTGTCGAGCGCATGGCTATCGGACGGGCATTATCACCGGCCGCCCTTCTTCTCCCGATCGGGTTCGCGCCGAACTGGATCGACTCGGCGTGTTGCCGTTCATCGAGGTGATCAAGACGCAAGCCGGTACCCCTCTCAATGACATATTGAGCAAGGAACAACAATTACTGGAAGCCGTCGCAGAGTTGCGCGCCAAACCCGAACAGAGCCTCTATGTGGGCGACCTGCCCAATGATATCGTCAGCGGTCGCCGCGCCGGATTGAGAGCGTGCATAGCCGTTCTCTCGGGAGGGGTTGATCGGGAACTCCTGGTCGCCTGCCAACCGGACGCCCTGTTGAACTCCATCGGCGAGTTACCCGAATACTTGCGCGACCCATGAAGTCCACTCGGCGAATGGCAGCGAGCCAAACGATGCCGGATAGCATGATGGCCTGTTCCATCTTCTTTCGAGGTGGAGAGCGCGAGACCGGCTTCCTCTCGTGCGTTGGCCAATCCGAATAGGCCAATGCTCTCCGGAAAAGACCGGGTGGCTCATGCTCGGGCACGAAGTCAGCGCGTATGGAGACGGCGAACGCCTTTCTGAAAATACCAAGCGGCCGGCGCGATCTCTCGGCGCTGTTCCGCATCAGCTCTCATCCTTGGTTCAACGCTTTACGTTCTGCGCTTCCCGTTTTACCCTTCACGTTCTACTTTTTAAAGAACACCTTTGAGGGAGCCAACGCATGGGATTCATCACTGAGAACGAACCACTTCGTCATGATCTGGCCTTTTATCTTCCCACCGAGATCGTCTGTGGCCGGGGGAAAGTTCGAAAATTAGGTGTGGAGCTTCACATCGACTCCGACCTGGCCGATCGCCGGCGCGTGATATTGGTCACGGATGAGGGAGTGGCGGCAGCCGGACTGGTTGACGAGGTTTTGGCCGGATTGGCCGATTCACCATACGAGGTCACCACTGTGTTCGATGCCGTGCCGCCGGACTCCGATCTGGCGACGGTGCATCGTTTGAGCGAAACCATCCGACGGGAAGAGGCACAGTTGATCATCGCCCTCGGCGGGGGAAGTGTGATGGATACGGCCAAGGCCGGATCGCTCATCGCCACCCACGGCGGCGAGATCAGAGATTATGTTGGTGGCTTCATGGTGCCCGGACCGTGCCTCCCCGTCATCGCCATTCCCACCACCACGGGGACGGGCAGCGAGGTTTCGTTGGGAGCGGTGGTCAAAGATCATGAGGCGAACGTCAAGATCACCATCGCCAGTCCCTTTCTCTATCCCCGCATGGCCGTCCTCGATCCGGAGATGGTGAGGACGTTACCCGCCCGATTGGTCGCCTGGACCGGCATGGATGCCCTCACCCACGCTATTGAAGCATACGTCTCCAGCGATCATGATCCCATCTCTGAAGCCCTCGCGTTTCGCGCCACGGAGATGATCTTCGATAATCTGGAAGCGGCGGTGACCGAGAGCGATCAGGTGGAGGCGCGCGCGCGACTGCAACTGGCGGCGACCATGGCGGCCATGGCCTTCAACAGCGCGGGACTGGGAGCCGTCCACGCGATCAATCACACGGTGGGAGCGATGTTTGGTATTCATCATGGACTGGGAAATGCCGTCGCGCTGCCGATGGTGATGGAGTATAATCGGCCAGCCTGTCCAGCTCGCTTCGCGGCGCTCGCCCGGGCTATGGGTATGGGTCGAACCGATCTCTCCCAGGAAGAACTGGGGCGATGGGCCATCGAGCGCGTGCGTCGGCTTCGGCGCGCACTCGGTATTCCCGAATGCTATGGCGATCTGGGCGTGCCGACCGATGAGGCGACCATCTCGGCCATTGCTGAAGGCGCCATGAATGATATGTTGCTGGCCTTCAATCCCCGCAAGATGTCGATCGACGAGATGAAGGCGCTCGTCGCCAGAGTCGTCCGTGGAGCAGAGAGCGAATGACCTGGATATCGGGCGCGTTCCTGATCGTGCTCATCACCGTTCCCTTGCTCTCCTGGTGGTCGGCTCGAAAACACGGCGCCGATGTCGTCGAGCAACTCTGCGGGCACCGCATTCAGTTCTATGCGTTCAGCGCGCTCACCCAATGGGCGCTGACCGGCCTGAGCCTCCTCGTCATCTGGCATGATGGTCAGACGGTGGCCGATATAGGACTCCATCCCTGGCGCTCCTGGATGGCCACGGTGAGTCTGGGCTTGAGGCTCATGGTGGCTCTGGGGATGATCATGGCCGCCATATTGTGGATGCAACGAAAGCGCCGCTGGTCGGAGACGCATATCCTGATGGCCATCCTGCCCGAGACGAAGGTGGAGAAAGGAGCGTTCGTTGCGCTGGCGGCCACGGCCGGTTTCTGCGAAGAGATGCTCTACCGGGGGTTCGTCATCACGCGGCTCATCCAGGCGACGGATCACCCCCCGAGCGCCGTCATCCTGGCGGTGATCATCTTTTCGCTCGGTCATGGGTACCAGGGACTCATCGGCCTGCTGCGGGCGGGTACGCTCGGCGCGGTGCTGGCGGCGACGTTCGTCTTGACCGGAAGCATGGTCCCCGGTATGATTTCTCACTTCCTGTTCGATGCTCTGGCTGGATTCTGGGGTCGAAAGCTGCTGGGGAGCGATGAATTCCAGACGATGGCATGCGGAAAATGAGGGAGAGAGGACCGTCAGCTCACCCTGACGCCTCATCGCGTTCACCGTCTCTCATCGATGGAGGTTGGAGATGCTCAAATATTACACGAGAGCGTGGGTGGAGGAGGTCGCCCGACGCTTGAAGACGGACGAAAAGTTCGCCCGCGACGGACGGCGACTCAATGGCACGTTCGCCTTTCGCATCTACGATTGCCCCGACGGCAAAGATCGCTCGGTCATCTGGACGTTCCGAGATGGACAGGTCGTCGACTGGTCATACGAAGCTCGAAAAGCTCCCTGGGAGGAATTGCGAACGGCTCCGTTCAACCCTCAGTGGGTCATGCGGGCAACGGCCACTTATGAGATGAGCGCGGAATTGAACAAAGGAAACATCACGCCAATGCGCGCGCTCACCTCCCCTCAGTATCACATCGAAGGCAGCAAGCTGATGCTCATGCAATTGATGAAGGCACTCAATGCCTGGAACGAAGTCGCCGCCAGTATCGAGTGCACGTATGAGTACACGCAAGAATAGGAACGAGTCATTCTCGATGATGGACCGAAGGAGGTCGATCGCCGATACCGGACCCCCATCGGTTCATTGAAGATCATGGATTTCAGCTTCACCGAGGAGCAACAACAGTTTTTCAAGAGTCTGCGGCAGTTTCTCCACGCCGAAATCGCACCGCACGCCGCTGAAATGGATGTTCGTGGCGAATTGCGCCGCGAGAACCTGCGCGCACTGGCCGAGTTCGGATTGCCGGGGCTTCCCTTCCCCGAAGAGTATGGGGGGAGTGGCGCCGATACAGTCACTCACACTGTGGCATTGATTGAACTGGCCAAGGTCTGTCCCGCCACCATGCTGTCGATGGGAGCGAGCGTCGGATTGTGCGGGATGGCTATCCTGAAATATGGAACGCCGGAGCAAAAACAACACTACCTGCCCAAACTCATCAGCATGGAATGGATTGGGGCACTCGGCCTGACGGAGCCGGACGCCGGATCCGATCTGGCCTCCATCCGCACGCGGGCCGAGAAACGCGACGGATCATACATCATCAATGGGACCAAAACGTTCATCACCAATGCCCCCATCGCTGACGTGGCCGTCGTGCTCGCGGTGACAGATCCTCGGGCTGGTCGGCGCGGCATGAGCCTTTTGATCGTCGATGGCCCGCGTCCCGGTTTCCTGCGCGGACGGCCCATGTCCAAGTTAGGAGTGAGAGGATCACCAACCGGCGAACTCGTGTTCGATGACTGTCGCATCCCAACGACCAACCTTCTGGGCACCGAAGGACGCGGATTCCAGCATACGATGCAACTGCTGGTGAACTACCGCATCGGCATGGCGGCATTCTGTTTAGGCATCGCCCGCGCCTGTCTCGATGAGGCCTTCGCCTATGCGCTCCAGCGGCGCGCCTTTGGCGCTCCGTTGATCACCTTCCAGGAAGTGAGTTTCAAAATCGCCGAGATGAAAGCGAACATCGACGCCGCCGAGCTGTTGACGTTGCGCGCCGCCTGGGAATACGATCAGGGGAAGGACGTGAGCCTGTTGGCTTCGTGTGCCAAGTTGCTCGCTTCCGAAGTCGCCAAACAGGCTGCCGATTGGGCGCTCCAGATTCACGGCGGCTATGGCTATATCCGCGAATATCCCGTGGAGCGTCTCTACCGCGATGCACGGCTCGGCGAGATCGGCGAAGGAACCTCGGAGATTCAGCGAATGATCATCGCGCGCCATCTTTTATCAGAGCGATGACCGCATCGACCAATGGCCCGAAGAGGCATCGATGAGCTGAGCCCGGTTCGGTCAGACAAGTTTGAAGAGGTCACTCCTATCGAGGAGGAGGTGCTTATGAGCGAAAGAATTCCATGGAGTCGCGATGACAACTACTCAGAAGAGATCATCGCCGCCCGGCAGCGCTTCGTCGAAGAGAAAACCGGCGTCAAGCTCCAACATCTCAAAGCCTATTCTTTCGATCCCAATGTGACGAGAGGGAATATCGAGAACTTCACCGGCGTCGCTCAGGTCCCCATCGGATTCGCCGGCCCTCTCCGGATTAACGGCGAGTACGCCCAGGGCGAGTTCATCATCCCGCTCGCCACAACCGAGGGGACGCTGGTCGCTTCGTACAATCGAGGCATGAAGGTCCTCAATCTGAGCGGTGGCGTGAAGACGACGGTAGTGATGGATCAAATGCAGCGCGCGCCGGTATTCGTCTTCGATTCGGCCCGGGAGGCGCGAGCCTTCTGGCGGTGGATTGACGATCATTTCAATGAGATCAAGGAGATTGCCGAATCCACGACCCGTCACGGGAAGCTGAAAAGTATCGAGCGCTACCAGGCGAACAAGTTCATCTATCTCCGATTCAATTACACGACGGGAGATGCGGCCGGGCAAAACATGGTCGGGCGCGCCACCTGGGTCGCGTGTATGTGGATTGCCAGTCAAAATCCTACGGTTCGGCGCTGGTATCTGGAATCGAACTTCGCCACGGACAAGAAGGCCTCCCAGATCAACATGATGATGACCCGGGGCAAACGCGTTACCGCCGAAGCGCTCATTCCTCGAGACGTCCTCATCGAGCACCTGCGCGCCACCCCGGAAAGCTTACATTATCACTACATGGTGTCCAACGTGGCCGGATTCGTCTCCGGCGTGAACAACAATGGATTGCATTCGGCCAACGGCATCACCGCCATGTTCATCGCCACCGGCCAGGATGTGGCCTGTGTGTCCGAATCTTCGGCCGGCATTCTCTACGCCGAGATCGTGCCCACCGGCGACTTCTACCTGTCCATCACCATCCCTTCGCTCATCGTGGGCACGTATGGTGGAGGAACGGGATTGCCCACGCAACGCGAGTGTCTGGAGATTCTCGGGTGTTATGGGAAGGACAAAGTCTACAAGTTCGCCGAGATCGTGGCCGGCGTCGTGCTCGCCGGCGAACTCTCGTTGGGAGCGGCGATCAGTTCCCAGGATTGGGTGACCAGCCATGAACAGTACGGGCGGAACCGTTGACCGCTCGGCAAAGCGATTCGCGATCCGGATGATGAGGCCGATGGTTCAACATCTCCCGTTCGTCGAAATCCGAGATGTGGAGCGAGAGAGGAGAGAGGCCGATGAAGATATTTAAAGTGGCGGCTGTCCAGACGGCTCCGGTGTTCTTGAATCTGAGAGCCACAGTGGAGAAGACTTGTGCGCTCATCGGAGAAGCGGCGCGCAATGGTGCTGCTCTGGTCGCCTTTCCCGAAGCGTTCATCCCCGCCTATCCCTATTGGGCATGGGTGGAGACGCCTCTTGAGAGCCGTCGATACTACACGATGTTGTACGAAAATGCCGTGACCATCCCCGGTCCCTGGATCGATATGCTCTGCGAGGCGGCCAGGGAGCATCACATCATCGTCGTCGTCGGCGTCAACGAAATTGATCCCGTACGGATCGGCACGATCTACAATACGAATGTGATCATCGACAACGATGGACGCCTGCTGGGACGGCATCGCAAGTTGGTTCCCACCTATGCCGAGAAGCTCGTCTGGGGCAACGGGGATGGGAGTGGTCTGCGCGTGTATGAGACCGAATGCGGTCGCATCGGCACGCTCCTCTGCGGTGAAAATACCAACACGCTGGCCCGATTTGCCTTGCTCGCGCAGGGCGAGCAAATCCACGTGGCCAATTTCCCCGCCTTCCCATTCACGGAATGGTACGAAGAAGCAGAAGCCATTCGCATTCGCTGTCAGGCGCACGCTTTCGAAGGCAAGATCTTCGTCATCGTCTCGACGGGCCTCATCGATGAGAGGAGCATCGATCTACTTTGTCACACACCCGAACAACGACAGTTGTTCGAAGGAGAGAATTACGCGTTGACGGCCGTGTTCGGTCCCGATGGGCGCTATGTGGCCGGTCCTTTGATCGATGACGAGGGCATCGTTTACGCCGATATCGATCTGAACGCTCTCATCGCGCCCAAGATGATGCATGACATTACCGGCCATTACAATCAATTCAGCGTTCTCTCGCTTCACCTGAACCGCACACCTCACAGACCGCTGGTCGAATCGGAAGAAGAGGAGAGAATGAACGCCGAACGGAAGGACGTCGAACCGGTGACCGACGATGAGCGAGAACGGCGATGAATTCCACGCCTCTGTGGCCGGCGCTGAAGGAGAAGGATGCGGGCGATCGCCCACACCCATGCCCCTCCATGATGATGAACGGCATGGACACCATGGACCGCCCCTCTCACGGGGGAGGGACTCCTGTGGCCAGAATGAGAAAGACGGATGATTGATATCTACGTTCATTTCTTCCCGGCGAAACTCTTTCAGGCGATCTGGCGCTTCTTCGAGACGGCCAGTGGTGGCCTCTGGCGCATCCACTACAAGGTTCACGGTCAGCAGCACATTCGCATCTTGAGAGAGCAAGGGGTCAACCGGTTTACGACATTGGTGTATGCTCACAAACCGGGAGTGGCCGATGCGCTCAACGAATTCATCAAGACATCCGCCGAACGCCATCCCGAGTTGATTCCTTTCGGTACCCTGTTCGCCGGAGATGGCCACTGTGAGAGCGCCGCGCGCCGCCTTTTCGAACAATATCGATTTTCGGGCATCAAGCTCCATCCGTTCGTCTCCGGTGAACCGCTCGATGACCGGCGATTTTTCCCCGTTTATGAGATGATGCAGAGCCTGGGCAAGGTGCTCATCTGTCATCCCGGTTCGGCTCCCGTTTACCATCAATACGATGGTGCTGAACGACTGCGCCGCGTATTGACCCGATTCCCTAATCTCAAAGTGGTCATCGCCCACTGTGGGGCGTTCGAGTATAATGATTACAGGGTGTTGGCTGACGAATTCGAACAGGTGTATTTCGATACGGCGATGAATTGCGTGCCAATCGACTTTTTGCCCCCTGCGTGCCCGGGAAGAGAATTTTTCCTTCGATACCAGGACCGCATTCTCTTCGGATCGGACTTCCCCAACATCCCCTATGCATATGCCGAACAGATCGAGGCCCTGAAACGAATGGATCTCGGCGAAGACATCGAGAAGAAAATATTCTTCGAGAATGCCCGACGATTGTTCGGATGGACAAAGACGGTGACCTGAAGCGTGGTGATCATCACCAGAGCGAGAGGAGAGCGAAGCTTATGTTGACACAAGAGAACGCCGCGTTGATCGTTGTCGATGTACAAGGCAAGCTCGCCCATCTCATGTACGAGAAGGAGCGCCTATTCGAGAACCTTGGGAAACTCATTCGGGGTGTACGCGTATTACAGATCCCCATCATTGTCACTGAGCAACTTCCGGAAAAACTCGGCTCGACCATTCCGGAGATCGCCGAACTCGTCCCGGACGTCGAGCCAATTCGGAAGTCCACATTCAGTTGCTGTGGCAGTGATAGCTTCATGCATGCGTTGCGCTCTTTGAAACGCCGACAAATACTGCTCGCGGGCATCGAAGCGCACGTCTGCGTCTATCAGACGGCCCTGGATTTGCTCAATATCGGACACGTCGTCCACCTGGTCGCTGATGCCGTGTCCTCTCGAACGGCGATGAATCGACGAATCGGCATTAAACGAATCACTCGCGAAGGGGCCAAGCTCACCAGCACGGAGATGGCCCTCTTCGAACTGCTGAGAGTCGCCGAGGGCGACAAGTTCAAGCAGATCCTCCAGATCGTGAAGTGAGGTGCGCGGTTCCGGTCACCGAGTCAGAGCGAAGAGGACAATGACCGGCCGCCAGGCTCGCTCCTCGAAGTCGCCGAAGGATCTCCGGCGCGCTTCCCATCGATCACTCATCCGAAATGATGAAGGTCAATCGGCTATGGGCCTGGCGCAGAGCGGCCTCGACGCGCTCCGGCGCGTCGGCGCGACTGAAGATGAATCCCAGATAGCGCGACCCTTCTGGCAGAGGAATGAGTCTCTGTCCGAGATGGGCAGTGATGGTGATGTCTTCGATGCCGGGCACCGCCCGAGCGTCTTCTATTCCTCGCACCTCGCGCAATATGCCGGCTCGGGGAATGGGGATCATCATCACGCCAGCGGCGCGACGCTCGCGATGCAGGGATGCGATATCCAGACCGAGCGCGTGTCGAATGATGATCTCTTCCAGCGAGAGCCCCGTACCGAAGCGAAGCGTCCGCGAGCACAGTCCCCCGATGGATCGGGCGGCGATTTCGATCACCTGGGGTCCTTCCTCGTTGATGCGCAGTTCGGCGTGGACCGGGCCCTCTTTCAATCCGAGGGCCTGGGCGGCGCGGGCCACACATTCGATGATGGCCGACTGGCTGTCGGGCGAATGCCGCGAAGGCGTGACGTACATCGTCTCTTCAAAATAAGGGCCCTCCAGAGGATCCGGCTTATCGAATAGGGCGAGCAGACGCAACTCTCCGCCCACCAGAAGCCCTTCGAGAGCCACTTCATGACCCGGGATGTACGATTCCACGAGAATTCGACGCGCCGCCCGGGCGTCGCGGGCGATGACGTCTGGATCGTGCAAGATAGCTTCGATGCGTCGAAATGCCGCCAGAAATTCGCTCTTTCCGTCAGCGCGGATGACGCCTCGACTGGCGGCCAGAAAGGTCGGTTTCAACACGCAAGGATACGCCACCTGCTCGGCCAATACGCGGGGATCATCATCGAGCGAGAAGACCCAGAATTGCGGTCCGGGAACGCCGGCGCGCGCCAGCAGCCGGCGCATGAGATCCTTATATCGCGCGGCGCGGGTCGATTCAACCGAATTATGAGGAAGTCCGAGCGCGGCGGCGATCTGAGCAGCCACCATGGCTGTATCGTCATCTACGCCGATGACCGCATCGATGGGATATCTCTGGGCGAATGCGGTCACAACACGAGCCGCCTCGTCGGGTCGATGGAAATCGAGGGCCAACAATCCTGCCGGATTCTTCTCGGCGAGCGAACTCGCCTCTTCGGAGGCGACGACCACATCCACGCCGAGCCGCTCGGCCGCTCGCATGAAATCCGGCGCTCGATACGTTCGCGTTGGGAAGAGCAAGAGGATTCGAGGCATGAGCGTATATCCCTCGTGGACGGGCATCAGAGCATCACGAAATCTTCATTCGAATGGCCGATGACTGACGCCGCACAACCAGTCCCAGAGCCAATAACAGGATGAAGACGGTGACGCCAGCCAACAGGATCACCAGACGCCCAACAGCCGCCATAGCCACGTGGCGTTCACCATCTCCGATGATCACAAATCGGGCCCAATAGTGAGGATGTCGATAGGCGCTCGTTCGCCACAACTTCAGCTTCGCCACACGCAATGCCGTTTGGACATCCTCTCCCGCTCGGAGTGATCGATAGAATGTCTCCATGAACTTGGCCGTTGAAGCTTCATCAGCATCCCACAACGTGAGGACGACGGCAGGAGGACCGGCATAAAACAACCCACGCGCGAGACTCGTCATCCCCCACCCGGTGACGGCCTCTCCCCACATCGGTCGAGTGTGACTCATGACGACCACTTGGGCGCGCAGACTCGCGTTGAAGAGAAAAGGAAGCGAGAAGGGGTTATCCAGGGTGCCGCACGACTTCTCCGAGACGTTCGCACGAGCAGGTTCACGCTCATCGATGACATACGGATTCATCATGTGAAGCAGCCGGTAACGAGACCACAAGGAGCGTTCAGCGCGCTCATGATCTGTCGAGCGGAGAGTCCAAACATCGACATAGCGAGTGCCGAGCGCTCGATGGAGCGCTCGCATCTCCGATCCAGAGGGAGGTTGCTCGCTCCGTCCTCCCGGAGCAGCTCGGACGAGGGATGATGGGCCGCGAACGATCAGAAGACGATCCGACGGAGCGCCGTTCACCGGCTGCTCGCGGAGCCAATCGAGCACACTGGCTGAAGGCGAGTAAGAGATCGTCGTGGTCTCCAGCACATATTGCCAATCGCGATCTCCGGCGAGCGGACGGGGTCGAATGAGAGTCTCGAAGGGAAGATAAAAGAGCCAGCCATCCGGTACGATGATCAGATGCGATACATCTTGCAATACTCGTTCGGCCGGGCCGAGGAGGACGTCGTAGAGACGCCGGCTGGCGGCAATGAGATCGCTTGGCGAAGATGACCGACCGAGCAGGCGATAATAAGCCTTCACCATGGGTTCCACCTGGCTGCGCGGTGGGAGCTCATGGACGGCCAATTCTTCCGAAGTGATGACCATGAGATAGGATCGCGGCTCGCCTAACATGTACGCCAAGAGCGCCGTCTCTGGAGCAATCGTTCTCTGGCGAAGGCGCTCAATCGATATCACGCGAGGGTATCGCCATTCGGCATAGCGCGGCTCGACGCGTCGCATGTCGCGCCGAAACCGCTCCAACTCTACCTGCGCGCGATACCACCGCTCGACCAATGCGGCACGCGCTGTCTCGGATAATCCCGGCGCGCGCAAGGCGCGATGCACTTCGTCGAGGCGCTGCAGGAGCCGCCGCTCGCGTTCGAGCCGGAGCGGATCGACGCCACGATGAATGTCAATGCGAGCCTCAGCCATCCAGTCCTGAAATGCTCGCGCGCGCTGGCGCTCCAGGAGAGACCACGCGCGGTCAATCTGCGATCGATCCGATTGTAATAGCAGGTCGGCATACCTGCGGAAGAGATCGGCGGGATGAACGGGAATGATGTCGTCTTCTTCTCTCGCCATGAGAATGCTCGGCATCGCTTCCAGCGCCTTCACGGCCGCCTCAAAAGATGATCGCGCCCGCTCTTCTTCGCCGCGATCGAGATGGAGTTGAGCCAGGCGCACGCCCAGCCTCCACTTCAGGTTCGCGTCCTCGATCTGAGAGGCGAGATCGAGCGCCTGTCGATACAATCGCATCGCTCGATCGGGCCGATGCGCGTTCCACGCCATTTCGCCGAGGCGAGCGAGCGCGCGACCTTCATTCCATCGATCTCTGGCCCGGCGATAGGCGATGAGCGCCTGTTGGGCCATACGCCAGGCCCGCTCGGATTGCCCTTCCCGATCGTAGACTTCGGCCAATCGAGTCGAGGCCCGACCGATGAGCGCCCAATCGCCGAGGCGTCGCGCCACGGTCAGCGCTCGTTGAATGCGCTCGATGGCCTGATCGATCCGATCCTGGCGCTCGAAGATCTCTCCAAGACGCATGAGCGCGCTGAACGTTCCCCGCCACCCTCCCGCCTGCTGATATAAGGAGAGCGCCCGTTCGATGGTCGTGACCGCCTGCGAGGCCTCGCCGGTCGACGCGTAGATCTCGGCCAGATACTCCTTCGCTCGAGCCTGAAGGATCACATCGCCCACGGTGCGCGCCATCTCTGCGGCACGCTGGAGATCCTCCTTCGCTTTTTCGAACCGACGTCGCTGGAAGGCGATCAATCCTCGCTCGCTGAGCGCCTCGGCCTCACCGGCGCGGTCGCCCGACTCGCGATACAGGGTCAAGGCCCGTTGACAGAGATCTTCCGCCTCAGCCAGCGTGTCCTCGAACAAGGCCGTTTGTCGCCGCTGGCGACATTGTTCGAGCAATGGCCGGGACGCACGTTCACCGGCCGCGGCTGATGATGAGGTGATCCCCGGTTGGGCGATGGGCATGGCCCGGGAGGATATCGAGGCAGTCATGAAGAACAGAGAGAGGCTGAGCAGAGACGCTCTCTTCCTCCATATGAGGACCCATGAGATCCGCTCATGAGCTACAGCGCAGCCCATCGAGAGGATCCATCTCACCGTTTCGCTCATTGTTGCGCTCGCGATCGTCGGACTCATCGAAATGCTCACCTCAGAGGGTGCGATCCAGACGAATGGGCATGCCTCCATTGACCGCTTTGCATCGCTCACCTCCCGAAGGGTTTCGCCATCCGGATGTTCATCCATCGAATCAAGATAGCGACTGACCGTCACAACAATACGATGTCCTCTTGTGATGGACGAGACCGAGTCGATGGTTCCCTCGATGAGGGCATTGTTCGACTCGCTCTCGGTGGGTGAGCGTCAGACAATGCTCGGCAATTCGGGCAATCCGAGTCGGTGCCCGAGAACGCCGCCCCCACCTGCTTGAAGGCGCTCAGGACGGCGATGACAGCTCTCCCCCGCTCGGTCAACTCGTACTCTACTCGGGGTGGCGCATCTGGATAGACGTGGCGCGCGATCCATCCGTCGGCTTCCAGTGCCTTCAGTTTCGCCGAGAGCGTGCGCGAGCTGATGCCTTTCAATCCGGCCATCAAGCTATGCGTGCGCTGTGCTCCCCGCGCGAGTTGATGCAGAAGATGCAATTTCCATCGATCTCCGATCTGCTCAATCATCCACTGAGTTGGACACGGCATACGCGACCTCCTCGATGAGGACTTCTGGACGGGACGCGGCATCGACACATATGACTTTCACCGGGCCTCGACCGGCCGGTCGCCAGCGCTTGACGAATCTCGGCGAACGGTAACCGGCGAAGATGACCACCGTCGGCACCCCCAAGGCGACAGCGATGTGTTGTCCGGCGGAATCATACCCGACGTAGTGATCCGTCTGAGCGACCAACGCACTGAACCGCCCGATACCCCCACACCAGGTGAACACATCGACGCCGCGTCCCTTGGCTCCAACAGGATGGGCAACGCCAGCCTCGCTGAGTTCGACGACTCGCCGACCGGACGCTCTCACCACCTCGACGATGGCTCCGATGCGAGCAGCTTCCTCTGCGCCCGCCCCTTTATCCAGTAAAATTGTGGCTCCATCGCGCATCAGCCGCACCACCAGCTCCTGCTCGAATGCACCAGGAATGCGTTTCCTGGGATTCTCGCCAACGCCCAGGTTAACGCTGATGAGGGGGCGCCTGTGGCCCCGGCGGATCTGCCGCATTACTGTGCGGGCGAAGTCGAGATCCCGTCGCCGGAGCGATACGCGAGGAGACAACCGTTCGCCGTCCCCGAAAATCTCATTGACCCAGTACGCCGTCAACTGACCGAGACTCTCAGCCCCGCGCTTCTGATAGCAGCGACTCTCGAAGAAATAATACGATCGTTCATCGGCGACGACGGGGAGCATTCCCAACTGGGTCAACCGCGAATCTGGATCGACGACGATGAATTCGTCAGGATGGAGATCTCGCGTCTCCTCGGCCACGACCTCGACAAGGTTCAGCCAACTCGACAGTCGATCGATGAGGTCCCCACTTCGATCGTACTCAATAGGGTGAATCCGCAGTCGCCATTCGCCGCCGAAAAGCTCGTGCAGCTTCTCTCCTCCGAGGAGTACGAGTTCGGCTCGAGGCATCATTGTTTTCAGCTTCTGCCAAATGATGCTGGTGATCTCCACGTCGGCTCCCAGCGTCACTCGGGAGAGGATGAGTGCCTTTTTGATCCTCTCCGATCGCGTCAGGTCGAACGGTCGTCGCGCCCTGATGCGCTCTATCCGCCGGAGAAGATGCTGCTCGGAAGAGAGTCCAAACTGGTTCAATCGATCATTGATGGCCTTCCCTTGAGGTAATCGCCGACAGAACTCGATGACCCGGGCAAACGCCGTGTAGTAGATGTCACCATCTCGTGGATCGAAGGAATCAGCCAATGGCTCGACGATGCCGGTGAACAGGGCGTGGGTTCCAGATGTGGACAGAGCCGGATCTTCCGACACAGCCATCTCGCAGAGCAGGGCGAGCGTTTCGGCGGCGACGCCGTCGTGGGAGCGTCTGGCGGACATGAACGCCTCGGCGGCGTTTTGAGCGAGGCGACGGACCCCGGCAGGCGTGAGCCGACCATAGCGCTTGAGATGACGGAAGAGATCACGCTGCCGGTCAGCTTCACGGATGAGATCATCGACTGCGCGCGCGTCTGCCATTTTCGATGAGTGATTATTGTACCCGACGGAACCACCTCACGGAACCTCTGACGAACACAGTAATGACACAAAGGGAGAGCTGGGAGCCCAGGCGGCCGCCAGGAAAAAGCCTGGATGTGTGCCCCGGGAGACAGATCTTCTCATCTCCATGAGTTCTGAACGGGCAACATCTCTGGGGCAGCGAGCGCGACGCAATTCTTCAGCAAGGGTCGCCGCGGCTCTGGTGAGCGCGCTTGATATTCTCTTTCTTCCCCGGCTATAGTGGGGGCAGGTTTTCAATAAGGAGTGAGGAATGCATTCAGGCGCGATCAAGCTGGAAGGTGATCTCCCTCTTTTTGATGAGTGGGAGTTTCTCCATTCGTTGAGTGTTTGTATTGCACCCACCCCCGGGAGGAGGTCAGCGGCATGCCTCGGTATTATTGCCCATCCTGTGGTCGCGAGACGGAGCACGTATCGGTGCGACGAGCGGCGGAGGTGGCCCAGGTGACGCGCCGCACCATGTATAATTGGATCAGAAGCCAGTGGGTGCATGGCGTCGAACATGCCAGTGGACGAAGATTCATTTGCGTGGAGTCGATCCTGAAGAGAATAGGAGAGCCTCAGTGGGATGCCGATGAACGTTCATCGCTCGCGGAGAAATGATAACGATGACGGGCGTCGGCGGCCGGGAGATGAGTGAACGTGGGAGTGGCGAGATTGTCCCATCAACAAAAGCGGCGGCAGATTTTGAATGGATGCACCGACCGGATTCTGGATCCCGTCACCCCGCACGCGTTTCATTTTCCGTGAAAAAGTGTGAAAAATTGTGAAATTTTGCCTACTTGACAGGATTTGTGGATTTGATATATTGGGGGCATGAGGAGGGAGGAATCGTAGGAGTCTTACAATGGGCTCGCTCAGGTGGGCGAAACAGCGTTTTTTGTTTTATGGTCTCGTTGCTGGCATCCTGACAGCCGATGCATGGGTGCTGCAATACCTCCTTCACCATTATGATCTCCCAGCTTCATTTCAAACGGAACCGCCGCCGGAAGAAGAGCATGTTCATTTGAACTACGGAGAGCTCTTCCCTCCTCTTTCCGATATAAGTGTGACCGGGAAAACGATCGATGCAGAGTTCCTTCATGGGAAATGGGGAGTGATCTTCTACTTTAAGGACCGTCCGATGGTTGACTTCTTATCCTATTGCGACACCTTGAATCGCAAATATCACAGTCTGGGATTACAACCGCTGGGCATCACACGAAGGGAAACCAAAGAATTAAAGCAATTCTTGAACAGGCGTGCCATCTCTTATCCCATTCTCCTTGATCCCGGAGATCGCTTAAGAGATCTTCCCCATCTGGAACATCACCGTTATGGGTTCTTCTTCATTAATCCAGACGGGATGATTGAATTTTCGCTCCATCGACTCATGACATCGAATGATCTCCGCCAATTGGTGGAGAAATATCTTGTTGGTCAGATTAACTACGACATTGAAAAAGAGTGGCGTCTTGGGATACAGCCTGGAGATACACTGCCGCCATATAAGATCATCGACGTGAAAACGGGCGCAGCATTGACCATTCATGACCTGGATGTAACAAACAGCGTGATGATCTTCTTTACGGCGAGTTGTTCAACTTGTCAGATGTCGAACTATTGGGAAGAGCTCAAAGCGATAGAGACGTCGAGTGTGCGACCACGGAACAGGTTTTATTATATCTTCAGCCAGAACTTCGCTTTCTCCGATCTGATCGATCGCATGAATGCTCACCATATCACCGCGAATGTGTATATTGCCGAAGAGGAGTTCGACGTGTTGGAGTCTCCTTATGTAACAAAAGCACCGCTCTCCGAAGAGGCGCTCGTATTGACGATCGATATCCGAGGACGGGTGAAGACTGTCGAGCCTTTGGCTCAATGGCTGGCGAGAATCTCAAAGGAGTCGGCACAATGAAAAGGAACCGCTGGTTATGGGCAGTGATTGGCATTGCGGGACTGAGCATTGTCCTATTCTTTTTAGTGCAGGAGCAGCAGCGGCCATCTCCAAGCGCTGTGGCAGATACTATCTTCTCCACTTCCGAGGAGACCAAACCTTCTCAGGAGAAGGAAACCAATGTGAGCTTCTATCAGGAGGTACCGATATTTGATGGATTTGGGTTTGACTACCCGTTGTATGTACGTCGCGATAATGAAGGGAATTATTACGTGACCGATCAGAACAACCATCGGATTTGCGTCTTCGATCCATCCATGAGATTCAAATTTCAGATCGGTCAACTGGGGCAAGGTCCTGAAGATCTGAGTCATCCGACGGGATACGCGCTTGATTCCTATGGCCGGCTTTATATCAAAGATGTGGGCAATCTTCGCATACAGATCTACGACAAAACGGGGCATCACGTGGGAGGATTTCGATCGCCTCTGAAATCTCCCGACATCGCCGTCAATTCTCAAGGTGAGGTTTTCCTCAACCACGCGACGAGAGGTCATCTGATCTCTGTGTACTCGAGCGATGGTGAACTTCTCAGACAGTTTGGTGATCTGATGAGCCTGTCACGCGCTTATCCAGGACACGCGAACGATGAGAGATATCGCGTGCCGCTCAGCCGTGTGGTCATGGCCATAGACGGACAAGATAATCTCTACGTAGCATACGTTTTCGCTCCCATCATTCAAAAGTATGATCCTGCGGGAAAGCTGCTCTGGGAGCGGAGACTGGAGGGTCCGCTCATCGATGTCCTCACAAAGTCGTTCTGGCAAGCACTAGAGCCGAGCCCGGCCACGGAAAAATACGAACCGGACACGGTCATGAATATGGACGGGATTCAAATGGCTGTGATGTGTCAGAGCATAGCCGTGGATGAAAAGACGAATCGGCTTTTTATCCTTCTGGGGGCCGCTGATATCATCTACGTGACTGATGATGCTGGCAGGAAACTTCGACTTTTGAGCCCGAAAAAGCTCAGGAATAGTTATCTATGGACATTAACGTTCAGCGATGGGAAGCTGTATGCAACGGACAACGCGCGATGTTACCAACTCGTCGTGTCAAATTCTCATACATTTCACTGAGGAGGTGAACCGTCATGGTAAGGAACGAGGCACCTTGGCGCAGATTCTGTCCAATAGTTGCCCCCGATCGACGGTGATCCTGGGGAGTTTCATCGGCAATGTTTTCGTCCTCTGGGTGCCGCTGCTCATGACCTGCTTGCTCAGCCTTTCACTGATCATGGCGGATGGTCAGGTTCGATTGACTTTTGAAGATGGACTGAGAATTGGCCTCGTCATTCTGCTCTCCGGTCTTTTCGTCACATTGATGGGCGGATTGTTCGCCTCGACGCTGTTTCACCGGTCATCCACGGCGCTCGTCGTGGCCCTATTGCTCTGGATATGTATGGTCATCATTGTACCAGGTGGGGTGCGGCTGTGGGTGGAATACGCCTATCCCATTCCCTCATTGAAAGAGGTACGAGATCAACTCTGGCAGGCCAAAAGGGTCATGTTCACCGCCACCGGCATTTCGACCGAACCGGTGTGGGAGATCATCAGCACTCCAGGACTCACCGAAGCGCAGAGGCAGGAGCGGCTGGCCGCGCTGCAGGCTGAGACGTACGCCAGCAACGAGCGCGCGCTGGAACAGTTCGCGGTGACCATTGGCAAAATCCTGGCTGCCTACTATTCCAAGCTGGTGTACCAGGCAGAAACAGCGCGCTGGCTCAGCCGCGTCTCTCCGGCCTCCGCCTATCAGTATGCGGTGGAGGAAATACTACCCGCTGGGACCGTGCGGCATCGCCAGTTCCTCGCGGCAGCCCGTCGTTATATGGATGCTTATACGGCTGTTGCCGGCGTGCTCCGAAAACGACTCAGATCCAAGGCTCGCGTGAGGGGAGGGTGGGGAACCATCACCTATGAAGGCAGAACCTACCGATTGAATAGCATCAGTGAGATCTCTTATGCCCATGTTTCCTTCGATCGGCGCCAGCTCCCCAAATTTCAAATGTCCACGCCAAACTTAGCACGATCCGTAGAGCATGCGGCCTGGAACGCGTTCATTCTCATTCTGTTCGGACTGGTCCTCTTCAGTCTCACGTCTGTTGTCTTCCTGAAGTATGATGTTCGATAGCCCAATCTCTCGCAACGGGAATACCAGAGGCTACAAAAAAACATTCTCGCGTTTCTCCTCGATCCCGACCTCTCTCGCTCTGAGAGTCGATGTTCGGCCAGTTGCATGTCGGCGAGAAGTCAATGACTCATACCCGCCGGGACAAGATGGAGCGAAAGCGATCGATTGTTTGTTGGCGACATCCTGACCGATGTTTTGGAGTCTACTCTGCACCGGTCGCTCGCTATGTGGAGTGACACTTGAACACAGCACCAAACCGACTGATGGATGGTCGGAAGAATAGCTCATGGGGTCATTGATACCTCCCCCTGGCTCATGCCTTACAGGATAAGCATAGACACTGCAGCCACCGATTGCATGTGCCGGGTATGTTGTCTCAGCCAGCCATGGCTCTCATGGCGCTTGCGTACCAGGATCTCTGGCGCCGTCTTCAGGCGCCCGCCACGGGCTCTTTCATAACATCGCTTCTCGCGTCCGGCTGGCGTATTCGGAGAGATCACGTGAGCTTGCTCCACTGACGGCCCCATGCTAACGTACTGGGTTTCGACTGAGCCATGAAGAAGCGAACGCACGCTCTGGCCATCGAGTGGCCATTCTGGCCGTGGCTTCTCGCCCGCCTGAATCGACAGGAACTCTCCGGTTCGCTGGGCGACCTGGGAACGTTCATTCCATTGCTCGTCGGCATGACGGTGACCAACGGGTTAGATTTCGCCTCGGCGTTGTTTTTCGCCGGCTTGTTCAACGCGGCCACGGGCTTCTTGTTCGCCATTCCCATGGCCGTGCAGCCGATGAAGGCCATCGCCACCATCGCCATTAGTGAGGGCTTGACGGTGCCTCAGATTCTGGCCGCAGGGATCATCACCGGCGCCGTCGTTCTCGCCCTCGGCATCACGCGATTGATCGATGTCTTCAATCGATTGATTCCCCTCCCCGTCGTGCGCGGGCTTCAATTAGGATTAGGATTGCTGTTGATCGAGAAAGGCATCGGGTTGGTGACCCAAACGGGACAATGGTGGAGTTGGGACAGTATGCTCACCGGGCTTCTCGGATTCGCCTTCGTCCTCCTGTTCATCCGCTCAGCGCGTATTCCCACGGCGCTGATTCTGTTCACCTTGGGACTCGCCGTGGCCTGGCTCACTCATCCCACTATGGGGGCACACATGACCGTGGGTGTTCATCTCCCGCACGTCGTCCCCATTTCAGCGGACGATTTCCGCATCGGGTTCCTGCGCGCCGCCATTGCCCAGATTCCCCTGACCACGCTCAATTCCGTCATCGCCGTCTGTGCTCTGTCGATGGACCTCTTCCCCGACCGGCCTGCTCGTCCACGTCCGGTGGCCATCAGCGTGGGAGCGATGAACCTGATTGGCTGCTGGTTCGGCGCCATGCCCATGTGTCACGGAGCCGGTGGACTGGCCGGACAATATCGTTTCGGCGCGCGGACGAATGCGAGCATTCTATTCCTCGGCACGGTCAAGATGATCCTGGCCTTGTTTCTGGGCGGATCGCTCCTGGCTTTGCTTCGCGTCTATCCCCAATCGATTTTAGGCGTCCTTCTGGGCATCAGCGGATTGGAACTGGCCGTCGCCGCCCGCGATCAGAATCAGCGCGAGCCGGCGATGATCATGCTGGCCACAGCCGGTTCGACGCTGGCCTTCAGGAGCACGGCGCTGGGGTTCGTCATTGGTTGGGGACTCGCCCTGCTGTTCCACTTCACCCGGTCCCACCACACCGGTCAGTCCACAGACGAGTGATGAGGGTGAGGTGATCTTCGATCACCATCGCCTTGATCCGGCTTCATCGGCCAAAGGATGGTGAATTGCGTTCCCTTCCCTGGTTGACTCTGGACGGCGATCTTCCCTCCATGAATCCGCACCAGATGCTTGACGATGGCCAATCCCAACCCGGTTCCTCCCAATTCGATCGAACGCGCCTTGTCCACGCGATAGAATCGCTCGAATATGCGCGGTAAATCAGAAGGGGGAATGCCGATGCCCGTATCGGCGACAATGATGGCCGTCTCGCCGGCTCGCTCCTCGGCATCGACGCGAACGCGCCCACCGCGTCGATTGAACTTGATTCCATTATCCAGCAAGTTGATGAGGATCTGTTCGAATCGTCGCCGGTCGGCCATGATCTCCACGTTTTCGGGAACGGCATTGATCAGTCGCACATCGAACTGGTCGGCTCGCGGTCGCAACGTCTCCATGACGTCTTCAACGGCGTGACGCACATGGATCACCGTCGGTTCCAATTGCACATGTCCCGACTCAATAGCCGAGAGATCGGAAATATCGTTCACCAAGCTGTTCAACCGCTGGGCATGCTTCTGAACGACTTCCAGAAAACGGACATTATGTTCCGCGTCATGGATGGCCCCATCGAGCAATGTTTCCACGTAAGCCAGAATCGACGCCAGAGGGGTTCGCAGTTCGTGAGAGACGTTGGCGAGAAATTCCTGCCGGACGCGCTCCAGATGTTCCAAGCGCGTGATATCCAGGAAGACGCCCGCCGCCTTGCCCGCCTCCAGCGGAATGATCTGGAACTGAAACGTCTTCCGTCCGGTGCTCTCCAACCGCTCGATCCTCCCTTCGAACGCCCGTCGCTCACCAAGAGCTCGTTGAAAGCCCTCGTAGATCTGTCGCTCGCGCGCTACTTCGGCCAATCGGCGTCCTTTGATGGACGCACCGAGGTGACCGAAGATCCGACTGGCCGAGGCGTTGGCGAAGAGGATGCGAAAATCGTCATCGACGACGAGAATGCCGTCATGTGTCTTCTCCAGGACGGAGGCGAGTAACGCCAGCTCGCGCTCCGCTCGATGGGCCCGGCCAGCCCAGGCTCGAAGCTGACTCCTGGCCGCCTGCATCGTGGCGGCCACCGAATGCCCCGGCGGGGCTCCCAGAACCGAGAGCGTGTGCCGCAGTCGGGCCAACGGAATGAAGAATCGGTGACGCACCCTCCAGATGAGTCCTCCCAGAAGGATGAGAAGAATGAAAATAATCACAGCGAACAGAGAGGACATGGGCATGCTCTCCCTCAGAACCCATCATGCGCCTCGGCTCATGTTGACCGCTCGCCGGCGAGGTTGGCCCATCTCATGAAAACCTGCCTGCCCACGCGCTGGAGAGGTGTCAAATACTCCTTCGCCCGCTCGACGATCTCGCTTCCATCGATGCCCACCTCCCGGAGTTCATCGGCGAAGGTGGCGACCATGTTACGGATGATCTGTTCGGTCACTTCCATATGAAACAGGAACCCATAAGCCCGACGACCATAACGAAAGGCTTGACAGGCCGTGAGTTCCGACGAAGCCAGCCGGACAGCTCCTCGAGGGAGTTCGAAAACATCGCCATGCCAATGATAGGCGACGAATGGAGAGGGAATGCCCCTCCACAACGGATCATTCCGAGCCGATTCCGTCAGGGTGACGGGATACCATCCGATCTCTTTCCGGTCGCCCTTAGTGACCGCCGCGCCCAAAGTGGCGGCCAGCAGTTGACTGCCCAGGCAAACTCCCAGGATGGGTTTGTCTTCTTCCACAGCCCGTTCCATGAGGCGCATTTCATCGGATAAGAACGCATATCGTCGATGATCGTAAACGCTCATCGGCCCCCCCATCACGACGAGACCGGCTACCCCTTCCAGGTCATCGGGTACCGGTTGTCCCTCGTAGGGCCGAATGACCTCTACCCTCAATCCCGCTGCTGCCAATGCCTCGGCGATCGTCCCCAACGTCTCACACCACACGTGTTGCAATACGAGGATCTTGGACATAAGGCATCACTCCGACTCGGTCGAAGCCGATCTCATCGGGCTCACAATCTCTCGACAGCGTGGTCTCCTTCCGCTCGTGACGAGGAGGGACGAAAGCGATACCCGATCCCCGTCACCGTCTCGATCATGGGTGCGGCCGGCCCGAGCTTTTGCCGAAGCCGCCGAATGTGCACGTCCAGCGTTCGTGTCGATCCATGATAATCTAAATTCCACACGCGATCCAACAATCGATGGCGCGTCATCACTCGGCCGGGATTCTGCACTAACGCTTTGAGCAATTCGAACTCCTTCCGCCGCAACCTGATCTCCCGCCCGGCGACGCTCACTTTGAAGCTCTCAAAATCGATGCGAAGGAGACCGTCATCATAGCCGGTGGACGCCGACTCCGGCTGCGTTCGTCGGATGACGGCGCGGACGCGAGCCATCAGCTCGCGCATACTGAATGGTTTGGTCACATAGTCATCGGCGCCCAAGTCGAGTCCCAGAACGCGATCCGTCTCGGCAACGCGAGCGGTGAGCATGATGATGGGAAGATGAGCGGTCGCCGCCTCCCGTCGTATTCTCCGGCAGATCTCGAATCCGCTCATATGGGGGAGATTCACATCCAGGATGAGGAGATCGGGCGGATGTTCGAGGAGATATGAGAGTCCCTCTTCGCCCGTGCCCGCCATCTTGACGTCGAAGTCACCCTCCCGTTCCAGGTTGTAAGCGATGGAGCGGGCAATATCCTGATCGTCCTCGATGATGAGAATACGCCGTTTCATGGTTCCAGCGGTTTATGCTTGATGACGCGCCCCTCGACCATGTAGACGATCTGTTCGCAGATGTTGGTCACATAATCGGCGATCCGCTCCAGGTGCTTGACCACGAACAGCAATTTGGCGGCGCGAGAGATGGTCTTCGGATCCTCGATCATATAGGTGAGCAACTCGCGAAAGATCTGGTTGTACAGGGCGTCAATTCGATCATCGTGATGAATGAGGGCGCGCGCTTTTTCGGCATCTTCTTCGGCAAAAGCGTCCATTCCCGCCTTGATCATATCGGCGGCCAGATTCCCCATGACGGGCAAATCAATGTAGGGCTTCAACTGCGGCTCCTCGTTCAGATCGATGGCATGCCGGGCGATATTACAGGCATGATCGGCCATGCGTTCCAACGTGGGCGCCAGTTTGGCCGCCGTCATCACGAACCGAAGATCGCGCGCCGCCGGCGTGTGCAGGGCCAGGATGTCGATGGTCAGCTCGTCGATCTCCAATTCCATCTGATCGATGACGTCATCTTCGGCCAACACCTCCCGCGCCAGATCCGAATCCCGCTCGATCAATGAGGCCATGGCCTTGCGCACCGCGCCCTCGGCTGCGCCGCCGAGCAGCAAGACCTTGTCGCGCAGCGCGTTCAATTCCTCGTCCAGTCGTCTGTGCGTCTCAGGCATACATCAACCGAATCGCCCGGTAATATAGTCCTCGGTCATCTTCTCCTCGGGATTGGTGAAAATCTTCACCGTAGGTCCCACCTCGATGAGACGCCCCATCCAGAGGAATCCCGTGATATCGGAGATGCGCGCCGCCTGCTGCATGTTATGGGTGACGATGATGATCGTGTAGGCTTTCTTCAACTCGTAGATCAGTTCCTCGATCTTCTGCGTAGCGATGGGATCGAGCGCCGACGCCGGCTCGTCCATGAGCAACACTTCCGGTCGCACGGCCAGCGCGCGAGCGATGCAGAGTCGCTGCTGTTGTCCGCCCGAAAGCATGAGCGCCGATTCGTGGAGCCGATCTTTCACCTCGTCCCAGAGAGCCGCTCGGCGCAAACTCTCTTCCACGCGCGCTTCCAGTTCGCTGCGAGATCGAACCAGCCCGTTAATCCTCAATCCATAGGCCACATTATCGAAGACAGTTTTGGGAAACGGATTCGACTTCTGGAACACCATCCCCACGCGCTGGCGAAGACGAACGACATCGACGCGCGGCGCATAAATGTCTTCCCCATCCAGAAGCACGCGCCCTTCGACGCGGGTCTCGGCCATCGTGTCATTCATCCGATTGAGCGTCCGCAGCAGCGTCGATTTGCCACATCCGGAGGGTCCGATGAGCGCCGTGACGCGCTTCTCGGGAAAATCGATGGTGATATCGTGCAGCACCTTCGTGTCCCCATAAAAGAAATTGAGATGCTCTACTCTCATCTTCGCCGCGGTCGACGATGGTGCTCGAGCGTCGTCTCGGCGAACCTCCGGGCGGCGCGAAATGGACGGCGCGCTCGTGCGTGCTTCTCTCGATGCTTCCAATTCAGCTCCCATCGACACGGATAATCGCCTCCCCACTGAGATTCACAGCATCATCCATCATCGTCCTCGTCGCCATCGCTTCCGCATCCGCATGCGGATCATCACGCCCACGAGATTGAGTGAAAATGTGAGAACGAGCAACACCAGTACGGTAGCATACAGAATCGGTCTCGTTTTTTCAACATTCGGCGACTGCGTCGAGAGGATGAAGACGTGGTATCCCAGGTGCATGAACTGATCGTTGAGCCGAGTGGGGAGATGAGGAAGGAAATAGGCCGCGCCGGTGAACAGGATCGGCGCCACCTCTCCCGCTCCTCGACTGATGGTCAGAATCGTCCCGGTGAGAATTCCCGGCAGAGCCTGAGGCAGAACGACGCGGGAAATCGTTTGCCATTTGGTCGCTCCCAGCGCCAAACTGGCGTCGCGAAGATCATGGGGCACAGCTCGCAGAGCCTCTTCGGTGGCGACGATGATGATGGGCAACGTCAATAAGGCCAGCGTCAGTGCCGCCCAGATGATGGCCGGTTGACCGAAGACGAGCTCTCCACCATATAGCGTCCGATCAATGCCCGCGCCAATGAACTGGACGAAAAACCCCAACCCAAATAGTCCGAAAACGATCGACGGTACGCCGGCCAGCGTCGTCACGGCCGTCCGCGTGACGTTGGCCACATACACCTGCACCAATCGCCAGAATTCGGCCAACCATTCGATTCCTCTCGCTCTGGCGAGCTTGCTCCTGACCTGAGCCGCGGTCACTGGAGGCGCGTACTCGTTCAAGTAAATGGCTGTGATGACGCCCACCGGGACGGCGGCCACGGTCATGAGGAGGACCAAAAAGACGGTGCCGAAAATGGCCGGATAGACCCCCCCGGCCATCATGCCTTCCCGGGGCGGGCTGGTCAGGAACTCCCAACTGATCCATCCCACACCATTGAGGACGATGTTGCCCAGAATCACGGCGAGCATCACCACGATGATCCCGGTGGCCACGGCCAGGAGTCCCACGGGAACGCGTTCCTTCATCATGCGCCCAAGAGCGGAAGCCGCGGCTCCTCTTTTTGTTGCTACCATCCCCGATGACATGACGAATGCGCTTATTCACTCCCCATGAGTCGTCGCCGCACGCGACCGACAATGTATGCTCCCAGGGCATTGAGGAGAAAGGTGACGATGAACAACAGCGCTCCAATGAAGAATAAAACGCGATAATGCGGGCTCCCGAAGATGACCTCTCCGAGTTCGGCGGCGATGGTCGCCGAGAGCGTTCGCGTCGAGTCGGCGAAATTCCAGGAGGTGATGGCGGCATTGCCCGAGGCCATCAAGACGATCATCGTCTCGCCCACGGCGCGACCGAATCCCAACACGAGGCTGGCTAAAACGCCCGGTAATGCTGCCGGCACGACAATCCGAATGGCCGTCTGCCAGGCGGAAGCGCCGAGGGCCAAACTCGCTTCTCGATAGCTCTGGGGAACGGCGGTGAGAGCATCTTCGCTGACGCTGTAGATGATCGGGATGACAGCCAACGCCAAGGCTACTCCCGCCGTCGTGGCGTTCAGACGAGCGGTGAAGCCGAAGGCGCGTTGCAGCCAGGACGCCAGCACAATGAGGGCGAAGAAGCCCAACACCACTGACGGGATACCAGCCAGCAACTCGATCACCGGTTTGATCCACTCTCGCAATCCAGCAGGGGCGAACTCAGACGTGTAGACGGCTGCCCCGATACCCAATGGAGCGGCCAGCAGGATGGCGATCAGCGTCGTCTTGAGCGTACCGATGATCAGAGGCACGAGGCTATATTTGGGCACCGCTCCCACGGGCTGCCAGATGAATGGCCTTCCCTCCGAGGCCTGCTCGAGCGGCAAGAATAATCTGGAGAGGCTCACTTCCCGGTGAACTCCCGGATCAGTTAATATGGGCATGGCCTCACGGAATACGAACACGAAGATGAGCACAATGGCCACAATGGCCGTCAAGGCCACTAGAGCGACCATCCCATGAGCCAATCGATCAGTCACCTGACGGAAGCCCATGACCGATCCCGCCGATCTCGCGTTGCGAACGACTCGCTGTGACACGATTCGCCTCATTCTGAGGACGCCCACTGCTGATAGTATTTTTGCCGCATTCTCTCAGGAAGGGGGAAATACTCGACTTCTTTGACTACCGCTTGTCCTTCCGGGGATAACGTCCAGCGGATATAGTCCACGGCCACGGGATTCTTGGGCCGACCCGCTGTGTAGTAATACAGATATCGACTGATGGGATAGGTTCCCGAGACGACATTCTCCTGCGTGGGAGCAACGGCCGGGGACGAGGCATCCTTCTTCACCTTGATCGCTTTCACGCCCGCCGTGTAAGCGATGCCCCCGTATCCAATAGCATTGGGATCTTTGGCCACGGCATTCACCACGGCCGCCGTCCCGGCCAACGTTTGCGCCCGAGGAGAGTAGTCCTCGCCCTCCAACACGTGCTCTTTGAAGTAGACGTAAGTACCCGAATTGTTCTCTCGACTGTAGAGCACGATGGGCGCATCGTGACCGCCGACGTCCTTCCAGTTGGTGACCTTCCCGGTATAGATGGCTTTCAATTGAGCCAACGTCAGTGCCTCGATCGGATTGGCCTCGTTGAGATAGACGGCCAGTCCATCCAGGGCCACGGGCGTCTCGATGACATCGACGCCGAAATTCTCTTTCACCTGCTGCGCCTCGCGCGGCTTCATCGGGCGAGAACACTGAGCGATGTCCGTACTGCCGTTGATCAGCGCGGCGATGCCCGTTCCCGATCCGCCCCCGGTGACCTGAATGACCGCTCCAGGATGCGCATTCATGTAGACCTCGGCCAATCGTTGTCCGAGAATGACCATCGTGTCCGAGCCTTTCACCGTGACGGCCTGTTGGACGTGATCCCCTTTGCGCCGAGCACAACCGATCAAATTCCCCACAGTAATACCCATCAGGACCATGAGCGTGACACGTTGCATTCTTCTCATCATGAACCTCCTCTTCTTCATCATCGCGGCCCTCCCACAGCTTGGAAGCATACCGTACCCATGTTACATCTGTGTTAACTTCGGGACGTTCTCGCCCACCATCGACAGATTTAACATTTTTGTAACATCATGGTTACGTCACTGTTACAGTCACTCTCTAGGATTGTGGCTCTGGACAACGAATGTGACCGACGACAAACACTCATGACGAGGAGTTCGATAATGATGAAGGTACTCATCTCACTGGCCATGCTCCTATTGACGCTCGGCCAGCCAGTGCTGGCCCAGCAAGAAATATCCACAGGACGAGAGCAACAACTAGAGCGGACGGTGCAAGAGCTCCGTCAACGCGTGGCGAGATTGGAGAAGCTCCTGAAGCAGCTCATGAGCTCCACTCACCGCGATACGGCTCTCGATGAGAAACGGCTGACGCGAGCATCCTCTCAATTCGGCGAGCCCGTTCGTGGAGTGAGCGATCGCCGGAAGGTTTCTTCTCTCACCAGTCACGCCGCGACGACGAATCGACGAGGACAAAAGGGCGCGGGGCGAACATCCGAATCGCTCCGCGCCTACTGGAAAGAAGGGATTCGCCTGGACTCGGCCGACGGAGCGTTTCGACTGCGATTGGGGGGTCGCATCATGAACGATTGGGGCTTTTTCATCCCCGACGAGGCGATCGAAAAGACTTTCGGGCCGCAGAGAGACGGAACCGAATTCCGGCGGGCGCGATTCTACGTCTCCGGGACGCTCTATGATCGCGTGGAGTTCAAAGCCCAGTACGATTTCGCCGGTGGACAAGCGGCGTTCAAAGATGTGTACCTGGGGCTCATCAAGCTCCCGGTGATCGGCCACGTCCGCATCGGACACTTCAAGGAACCGTTCAGCCTGGAAGAGTTGACCAGCAGCAAATACATCACCTTCATGGAACGAGCTCTCTCCACCGTGTTCGCCCCCAGTCGAAATACCGGCCTCATGTTTCACAATCATGCCCTCGATGAGCGATTGACATGGGCGATCGGCGTGTTTCGAGACGCCGACCGCTTTGGCGCCGGAGCCGGCGATGGAAAATATGATCTGACCGGTCGGGTGACCGGTCTCCCCTGGTACCGAGAGAATGGGCGAAAACTGCTCCACCTGGGCCTCGGTTATAGCCATCGAAAACCGGCCGATGGCCTGCTCCGCCTGCGGGAGCGCCCCGAAGCGCATCTGGCCTCGCGATTCGTCGATACTTCCGCGTTCGCCGTCACGTCGGTCGATGTGGTCGGTCTCGAAGGCGCGCTTGTCTACGGTCCATTCTCGCTCCAATCGGAATACATACGCGATTTCGTTGACCGGCCCGCCGGTCCCGAGCTGGATTTTTATTCCTATTACGTTCAAGCCAGTTACTTTCTCACCGGCGAACATCGGCACTACAAAAGGTCTTCGGGAGCATTCGATCGCATCAAACCGAGGCGATCGTTCGAACTCGGCGACCGAGCCGGTGCGGGCGCCTGGGAGATCGCCGCTCGTTACTCCGACTTGGACCTCACCGATCGAGGGATCAACGGCGGACGTCTCCAGGATGTCACCTTGGGCGTGAACTGGTATCTGAATCCCAACACGCGCCTGATGTGGAACTACGTCTTCGCCGACCGCGCCGACCTGGGCGATGCGAGCATCCTGCAAATGCGGTTCCAAGTCGATTTCTAACTGCTTTCACCTTCGCTGTCCGTCGCTCGGCGGGGGTGAGACTGCTGCCTGACTCCGACAATCGGAGCGAACGTCACTGGGGAGACGAGCCTCGGATGGCTCCCGTCCGCTTTGCCGGATCACCCATCCCGGGCGAATGCCGGCGGGGACACGAGGCTTGACGCTGGACATAGCGGATAGTGCCGATGGAATGATGATCCGCGATGAGATGGAGAATGCCGGCAATGGTCCAAGAGGTCTCTCACACAGGCTCTCTCCTCATCATGTTGGCGTGTTCGGCGTGTTCAGCGTCCCCTGCGGCCTCGGCGACCTTCATACTCACCCCATAGCTCCTCGAGCCGCCGGTCCCGGCCGCAAGCCAACCGGTAGAGCTTATACCGAATCGGATTCTTCCGGTAATAGTCCTGATGGTATTCCTCGGCGACATAAAATGTCGAAGCGGGGAGAATCTCCGTATACACGTTCTCGAATCGTCCGGAGTCGATCACCCTCTGCTTCGAGGCTTCGGCCAGGCGCTTTTGATCTTCGTCATGGTAGAAGATGGCCGTCCGGTACTGACGACCAACGTCGCAAAATTGTCGATCCCGGACCGTGGGATCGATATTATGCCAAAACACCTTCAGTAACCCGGCGTAACTCACCTGGCGCGGATCGTAGAGGATCTGGATGGCCTCGGCATGCCCGGTGCCGCCCGCCGCTACCTCCTCGTAGGTGGGATTCTCCTCATGGCCACCCGTGTAGCCTACGGTCGTCGAGATCACGCCTTCGAGCTCATCAAATGGGGGTTCCATACACCAAAAACAGCCGCCGGCAAATGTGGCCTTTTCCAGTCGAGGAACGGGAACGCGCCCGGCCTCATCGGCCCGATCCTCATGGCCGGATATCCGGCTGAATACATAGGAAATGAGCAAAGCCCCAAGTAAACCCAGAAGGAGACGTCCTGTGATGGTCATCTCTCCCCCTCTCTGTGCCGATGTGGTCCCATATGAAAGCGAAGGGACACCGGGGGTGGCCCCTGTTGTCAGAAACGCCTACATCGTATTCGTTTGGAGACGACTCACTCCTCCCACATCTCGAATTTCCTGAGCAGATAGGACTTCTGCGCCTCGAATGTCTCCGCCTGAGATTCGATGACCGCTTCGGCTTCTTCGTCGGTTTTATCATACACGTCCTGGCAATACGCTGCCGTGCGACCGAAATATAAGGGAACCATGATATCGACTAATCGGCGACGGTTCCGACTCCAGGTTTGATAGGTGAAGGCAAAATCGTAGACCACCCGCGCCCACAGCTCGGCGGAGAACCGAACGCGTCCATCTTGCTCGGCCGATTTGACCAGCTCGGCCAATTCCGCATAGTTGATGGCGTCCAAGATCTGTTGATAGAGGGGAGCGAAGTGATCGAAGCCCTCGATGAATTCATCGCGAAGTTTATCCAGATCGACGGGGACGGGATCGGGAGATTCGCTCGTCTCGACGCACCCTAGTAATGGGACAGAGACACTCTGATGCACCTGCCGCCACTTGGCTTCATACTGTCCCATCAAATAGAAGAGCGTACTGATGACCTGACAGAACATGGGCCCGAGATCGGTGGACGGATCTTTGGGGTTATGCCGTTTCACGCCGAGATCGGCCTGCACGATCTCAACGCCTTCGCTGATGGCCGTCGTCGTCATCCAGATGTCGATGCCGAATCGCGCCACATCGGTCAACCACACATCCTGCTGAGCATAGAAATCGGCCAACCGCCGCGAGAACCCGAAGTCGCCGCCAATCGGTTGACGGATGCGCAGACCGTAAAGCGCGCGCGTCAGCGGGTAGATCAGTTGATTGGTGATGGTGCCATCGAATTTGTGCCGCCGATAATAAGGCGCCACGAATTCGGCTCGTCCCGTCCAGACCGGTTGAATCAGACAACGAATCCAATCCGGCGTGATGCTCTTCAAATCAGAATCGACGATGGCGCAGGCGCGCACATCCAACAATCCGGCGACCTCGAAGATGGCTCGCACCGAGGTCCCCTTCCCTGGCAGACCTCGATAGATAGTCACCCGCCGCTCGACGCCCTCGGGGATGGGCGCCTTGTAGGCCTCCTCCCGCGTATCGTCGAGCGAACCGCCATCGGAGATGAGGATGGCCGTCCTCTGGTCGGCGAAATACTGGCGCAATCCTTGCGCCACCATGGCGACCACGTGACCGATGGTCTCCTCGCTGTTATAGCAGGGGATGCCCACCAGGATATCGGCTCGCTTGATCTTCTCAATCCACCAGAGGACGTTTTCGCGCACGGCCGATTGATAATGTTTCGGTGGCGTCATACTCCCTCCTCAATGAATTGGACGGGATATCCGGCACTCCTGACATTCATCCAGGGGATGGGCGTCATGACGACCTCCTTTTGAGTCGCTCAACAACATCCTCCACCGACGGAGCCTTCATAAACAGTCGAATAGCCGCGATGCCTCTCGCACCACAGGCGAGGACGCGACGAAAGTTCGTCAAATCGATCCCGCCGATGCCCAGTACAGGGAGACGCGTCTGACGCACGATCTCAGCGAACGCCGCCAATCCTAATGGCGGCCCATACGGCTGTTTGGAAGGTGTTTCGAACACTGGTCCACAAACGACGAAGTCCGCCCCCTCGCGCTCGGCCCGCTTCACCTCCTCCAATGAATGCGTCGACACACCGATCATCAACCGATCGCCCACTTGTGCGCGAACGACGCGGGTCGGCAGGGATTGCGTCGTCAGATGTACGCCGTGGGCTCCGCAGGCCAAGGCGATGTCAAATCGATCGTTGACCAGGACGCGCGTCGCATAGGCCTCCACCGCGGCCACCGCTCGCTCGACGAGCTGGCAGAGGGCTCGCGCCGAGAGGTCCTTCTCTCGAATTTGAACCAGATCCACGCCCGCCGCTGCCGCCCGGGCAATTAACGCAACGACATCACCCGGCTCACATGCTTTTCGATCGGTGATCAGATAGAGCCACGGCTCCCTCGCTCGATTGTTCATGATCGTGGAGGATGAGGTGCACGAGTTGATGGAAGTGAAACGCTTCCCAAATGCCCAACAGGATGTTCACAGCGCCCAATCCCGTGACCGTCCACCGGATGAGGCCGCTGTTCATGACGACCAATAATCCTGGCGCATCGAATCGCTGAACGAGGTAGGTCAGAAAGAGATTATCGCTCCAGTACGTGTACCATGGCGAGATGAGCAAGACGACGCCCAACTCAAAAAAGACCAGGATGTAAAGGGTCACGGTGAGCTTCGCAGAAAACATAATCGCCTCATCGTCCGGGATGAGAGAACACCTGCTCTTCTGGGGATCTCACCCCCAGACAGCCAAGCTATCATACGTCCCCGTTGATGTCAAATGTCCGGTTTCTGGGATTCGCTGAGGAGGCTTGTGGGATAGGCATCCCGTAGGGGAATCACCCAGATGAGTCCCGGCGGCGTCCTCCTCGAGGAGTCCGCGGATCAGGCTCCCCCAGAATGAGCCGGGAGGCGATGAAGCTCAGGCGACGCTCCTGGAAGGCCGGCCAGTGGCTGAGCTCCCGAACGCGGAACTTCCTCAATGACCAGATAGGTGGGGATGATCAGTCGGAATCCATCGTTCTCGGCCGGGTCGAGTTCGTAGCCCAGTGAGACGCGGCGCGCCGGTTGAAACCACGGACGTCCCCGAAGTCGAATCTGACAGTCGTAACTGACCGATGGGTGTTCTCCGCTCATGGTTCCTCCTCACTTCTTAGACGATGAGGACGTCATAATGGCTGTCCCGCTACGCTTCTCTCTGTAACGATCGCACCATGTGAAATCCGAACTCTGCACGCGTTACCGACATCCGATCATTCGATCATTCGATCTTTATTCCGACCCAGATAAAAAAAGGGAGGGCGCCGCTGGGACGGAGCCCTCCCGAGTAACAAGGAGGAGGGTCAGTTGTGGGTGAGGTAAACTCTACACATCTCTCTCTGGTCGATCAGGTTGCATGGCCCTCGTGCGCTCGGCCCGCGAACCCGTGGCTGATGAGACACGAGGAAGAATACCCCTGGCTGCACCGCGATGCGCCTGAGCGACCATCCATCACACTCGGTTTCCTCCTGCATCAGATGGTGCCTTGCCCGGAGGGAAAGGGGAGGCGGCGACCCACCTGGGGGAATCTCTCTTCTCCGAACCCGCCTTGCTGATCTGGGAAACCCATCTCCACCCCAGATGAGCCGCCGCACCATGCCCGTAGAACCCGAAGCGGCGAACGAGGGGTGACCATTGTGGGGAGGGGGCGTGTGCGTGATCGCCCAACGATGGGCATCGGGACTGTTACTGGCGCTCGTCATCCCTCGCTCCGCACCTACAGGTCGCAGGCAGCCCCAGAGAGTTCGGTGGACATGCGGATGAACCACGCCCACCACGAAGTGGTCGGTGCTCGCCTGTGCTGACGGCTGATTGGCTCTCGGTGGCACTGAACCGCCCATCCCGGCTCTCGCGGAGCTCACCCGCTCACGGGTCCACGCTGGTCCCGAGAGTCGGTCAGGCCACGGCTCCGCGCCAGGATGGCTTCTCGGCCCGGTCATGACACCTTCAGATTGGTGGAGGTGGAGCCGCGGTCGGATGACCAGTGATCGACGTAATCCCCTCGTCGTTTCAGGTGCTCCTTGGGTTGTGTCAAATGGACCGTTTCGTAACCACATGGTTACAGGGGCATTACGTACGAGACGTTCCCGCTCGTGCCAGCTCGCTTCTTCATCTGCTTCGGCTTGTACTCGAATCGTCCGTTGTCCAACGTGAACGTGAGCCTCAACTCTCCACTCCCGCCGGTCCACATCAACGAGAACTTCCGCATCCGCACGCGCTTCAGGCCACTGCCGAACGTCGTCTCCGTGAATGGTCCGTCCAGGTTCGTCACTAGCGCTCTTACAGGCATTGGCTGTGGACGCAGTGGTTAGGCCGTCTTCTCTCCTGAGCGGTGACGAAGCACTTGTCAGCCAGTCGATCACTACACGAGCTGTCGCTTGGAACAACAACCTGAGCTGGAGGAACGCATCGAACCGAAACTCGCCGTCCCGAGCGGTTCTGGTCACCTCAAATTTGGCCACGGCTCCCACCATCGTCTCTCTCAATCAATGTTCACTAGGTATAGTACTCACCCCGGTCGAGAATGTCAAGAAAAATCTTCATGTGATTTCTTAACTCATGAAGACTAACGTACAGAAATTCGGTAACTAAGGATCATGGGGATTCGCACCGCGGATCTTCGCTTATGATGCAAGTATTGTAATACCAATAACTTACATCGAATCACCGATTAACTTCAGCGTGAACCCACCCTATCAATACTAACTTATTGATATTAAATGTGTTACTTGATCACCCCGGTGACAGGGGCGATCCCGGTCACGGCGTCTAACTGATTGAATTGAGAGATACTTTTGGTCGTCGCCGCGGGATTACTTATGACTCATCCCAGATTCACCATCGCAGAGAGGTGCAGATCCCGTCAAAAATTTTTTGTGGGGGTCGTGGACGGGAGGAGATCCAGATTCGAGTCTATTTGGCTCGGACGACGGTCATGAGGTTCCCTACAGTCTGTACACCCTCGACGTCTTACTGTCCGGCGTGAGCGGGTCGCCCGAGGCTTCACCAAACGGAGAGGCCGCCATCGATGATCAGAACATGACCGGTCACGTAATCAGAAGCACTTGATGCCAGATAGACGATGGCCCCCTTCAGGTCATCCGAGCCGCCAAACCGGCCGAGAGGGATGAGCGACTTGATGGTCTCGCCGTGATGCTGGAGCACCCACTCGGACATGTGAGTGGGAAACCATCCTGGGGCGATGGCATTAACGTTGATGTGGTGCCGGGCCCATTTGCAGGCGAGGTCTCGCGTGAAGGCGATGAGCGCTCCTTTGCTGGCATTGTAGGCGATGGCATCCATGAAGTCAGAAGGTGAACCGAACAATCCCGCCACCGAAGCCACGTTAATGATTTTACCTTTCTGCTGCTCGATCATCACGCGACCGACCGCTTGAGCGAAGAGGAAGGCACCGGTCACGTTGGTATCCATGACCTTCTGCCAGTCAGAGAGGGTCAACGTCTCCGGCGAGGCGGCCCAGGCTCTTCCCGCGTTGTTGATCAGAATATCAATCCGGCCGAACGCGGCCTGCGTCCGCTCGACCACGGCCTTGACGTCGTCTTCCCGCGTCACATCACACTGGAGACCGATGGCAGTGATGCCAAAATTCTGGCTCAACTCGGCGGCGACCCGCTCGCATCGCTCGACCTTCCTCGAACAAAGGATGAGGTGGGCGCCCATTTCCGCCAATGCTTCGGCCATCTGCCGGCCGAGACCAGTGGCGCCCCCCGTGATGATGGCGACTTTTCCGGTGAGATCGAACAGATCGTGTACGCGCACGGGACATCCTCCGTACCCTGATGGAGTTGAAGAAGAACGGGCGAGGGGCTACGAGACTCCCCGCCCGCGACTTCCCCTGTTCCTCACCCTTCTATCTGGTCTCCCACCGCATGCGGTGGACCCCCTGCCCAGTGTACATATCTTTCAGTTTGCGCACCATGGCGATTCGCTGCTCGACCAGCTTATCAGCGGCTTTCGCCGTGGGAATATGCTCCTCATGAGCGATCTCGAACACCTTTCTCAGGTTATAATAGATGCTTCGCGTCATCCGCAATGCGCGCTCACGGTCGTAGCCTTCTAGCTCAACGTAAATATTGATGAGCCCTCCGGCATTGATGACGTAATCGGGCGCATAGAGGATGCCTCGTCGATGCAACTCGTCACCATGTCGATCTTCGGCCAACTGATTATTGGCCGAACCGGCGATGATCTTGAATTTGAATTGAGGAATCGTCTCGTCATTGATGATCGCGCCCAGGGCGCATGGAGCGAAGATGTCCGCATCGACGCGATAGATCTCGTCCGGCGGCACGATCCGAATACCGAATTGATCGACGACGTGGCGCACCTTTTCCTCGTCGATATCGCTGCCGATAACCTGCGCGCGCTCATTGACCAGCAACTCCACCAGATGAGATCCGACGCTCCCCAATCCTTGAATAGCGATGGTGAATCCCTCCAGCGATGGCGCGTTGAATTGCTCTTGCACGCACGCCTTCATCCCCTGCACCACGCCGAGCGCCGTCACCGGGGCGGGGTCACCGCCACCGCCGTGAGCTGGCGAGAGGCCACAAACGTATCGCGTCTCCATGTACATATACTCGACGTCATTGACATCGACGCCTACATCTTCGCCGGTGATGAATCGCCCTTTGAGACTCTCGATGAATCGCCCGAAAGCGCGGAAGAGGGCCTCGGACTTGTCTCTCTTGGGATCGCCGATGATGACCGCTTTACCACCACCCATGTTCAAGCCCGCGGCGGCCGCCTTGTATGTCATGGCTCGAGACAACCGCAAGGCATCGGCGAGAGCCTCCTCTTCCGTCTCATAGGGCCACATTCGTGTGCCGCCGAGGGCTGGCCCCAGCGTAGTATCATGGATGGCGATTATGGCCCTCAGCCCCACATCCTTATTCTGGCAAAAAAGAACCTCCTCATGTCCGAATTCCTCCAGTCGGGTGAATATCGTCATGGTCACCTCCTCATCGTCAACTGCACCCAGTGCGGGTAATGATACCCCAATCCTCCCTCCTTGTCATCGCGCCCCTGGTCACCCGGCACGCTAACCGGACGGTGGGCGTCGCGAGAGCAGGACATCATCGGCGCCCAATCTCACCCATCCAGACGTTGGGAACTCTGAAAGAGCGTCATACAGGAGCCCCGAAGGAGAGATGCCGGGCGTGTTCTTCACAACGTGTGATGGCCGCATCGCCTGTCCCGACCGCAGGTCCCCGTGCCGTTCAATAGCGCTCATCCCTCCCGCTCGCTCTTCTCCTGCTCCGACGGGGCGGAATGAGTTGGTGCCCGCACGGCCAAGACTGGACAGGGGGCTTGCCGGATGACGCGATCCGTGGTGGACCCGACGAACAACTCCTCCACCAAACTGTGCCCCCGAACTCCGAGGACGATCAGGTCCACTTCGTGTTCCACCGCATACTGAGTGAGCTCCCTGTGAGGGTGACCGACGCCAATGACCGTCTTCACCTCCGACCACGCCTGCGCTTCTTCAGGAACGAATGTACGCAGTTTCCGCTCCAGGGCCGCTCGCACAGCTTGTTGAAGTTCTTCGGTCAGACCAGTCGATGGTCGGGTGAGCGATTCATAAAGAGACGGTTCCAGCACATGCATGAGATGTATCTCGGCCTCGAATTCCTGCGCCAAGCTGAGTCCATAATCAATCGCCAGACGGGAGTGAGGCGAGAAATCGCACCCCACCAGGATGCGGCGCAATTGGATGTGATCGCCAGCCGGCGCCACGAAGTCGTGTTCCGGACTCCGCACGACGAGAAGAGGCCGATTGAGCGTGCGCAACAGACGCTCGGTCACCGAACCAATCAACAACCGGGTCAATCCCGAGCGGCCATGCGTGGCGGTGATCACCAGATCGATGTCATGTTCTTCGACGGCGCGGGCAATCTGCATAGCCGGTTGCCCTTCTAGGATCAATGGTTCCCAGTCGATTGCCGGCTCGCCCATCAACCGCGAAATCTCTTCTCGAGCATAACTGATCAACTCTTGTTCCGTGCTCGTCAAAGCGAACGCCGTCGTATCATATAATCCGATGAACGAGAGATCGATAACATGGCACACATAGAGCTTGGCTCCGAATTCCCGAGCCAATGCGATACCATAGGGGAGAGCATGATTGGACGTCGCCGAGAAATCCGTAGCACAGAGGATTCGTTCCGGTTTCACTCTCATCGTCTCGTTCCTCCTTTCATCGCGCGCCCCGTCATTATGCGTTATCTAGAGATCAAAGACAATGCCAGGAGAACCGGCATTCGACGCCTCGCCTCGCTCGCAGGTGCTCTTCCCGGCAACCGCCGTGGGCTGGCGAGAAGGATCTTGAAACCACGAAAATTCTCGCCAGGCCATTGTGGAGTTGACATTCACATCATTGGCGTGTATAGTGGAGGTGGTTTTCATGATAAGGACCGCAGTAAAGGAAATTCCGATGAGATTCAATCGAACCTCTTGAGGATATATCTTCCTGCGCACCTCGTCAGAAAACCTATTTTACAACTTTTGGAGTATACTGATGAAAGAAACGGGAACAGTGAAATGGTTTAACGAAAGTAAAGGATATGGCTTTATCGAACGAGAGTCTGGTGAAGACATTTTTGTTCACTACACGGCGATTCAAGGTGATGGTTTCCGATCCCTTCAAGAGGGAGACGAAGTGAGCTTTGAGGTCACCCGTGGCACTAAAGGATTACAGGCGACCGAGGTACAAGTCATTCGATAATCCCCCGAGTGAGTCAGACACCGCTGCGGCCAGCATGATGCGGAAGCGCTCGAATGCGCTTCACTTCGGCTGTCGATGCCGAACGAGAAATTGCTCGTCGTGCTGGTGACCACCGGTGAACAACTCACTCACGCCCATTCCCAACACAGCGACGAACACCTATCTCCGGCTCCCGGCATCCATCCGGAAGGGGATTCCCGTATGGTGTCCGATGAGAGCGGCAGGGTCATCGATTTTTCCACTGTGGCGGTCTCTTCTCCATGAACGCCGTCAATCCTTCCACCGCGTCCTCGGTGGACATAACGTCGTGCATGTAGATGCGCTCGGCTTCTTCCAATCCATCGAACAACGAGCGGGTGATGGCTTCTCGCATAGCTCGCTTCGTCGCGATCAAAACCGGCCGACTGTATCCGGCTAACGTGCGCGTGAAGGCATCGACCCGGTTTGAGAACTCCTCTTCCGGGAAGACGGCGTTGACCAATCCCATCCGTTGGGCTTCTTCAGCGGTGAGCGTTCGCCCCGTCAGGATGAGATCGGTAGCACGTTTCCAGCCGACGAGTCGAGGGAAATAGGCGACGGCCAACGGAGGAAATACGCCGAGTTTGATCTCCGGTTGACCGAGCGTAGCGTTGTCGGCGGCCAGCGTCAGATCGGTGAACGCGGCCAGCTCCAATCCGCCACCCAAGGTAGCTCCATGAATGGCGCTCACGGTGGGAATCTCCAAGGCGGCCAATCGCTCGAATTTCTCATGCACGACACGAAGCATCCGTTCGATGCGCTCGGGCCGATGATCGGCGACATCCACGCCGGCCGAGAAGCATCGACCCGCGCCCCGAATGAGTAACACTTTGACCGTCGCATCTGACTGCAGATCGGCCAGCGCTCGATTGATCTCCTCGATCATCGGAATGTGCATGATATTCAGTGGCGGACGGTTCAACGTTAATATCGCCCGTCCATCATCGGTGTGCGTCAACGTGATGAATTCGTACTCGCGATCCATGGCTCTCTCCCTCCGGCGTCAAGATCATGATGCTCACGCCAATGTCTCTTCATCTCGCTCACCTTGTGGATGCTTCGCCCCTCACACTCACCGGAGCGCTGCACCACACTGACCGCAAAATCGGAACGCGCTCGGCAATCCCTGGGCTCCACATTGAGAGCAGGATTGCTCATACGGCCCCCAGAGGAACTCGGTGGAGCGGCCCTCAGCGGCGCGTCGTCGCAATTCCCGATAGTCGGGCGGGCGCTTCTCCATGAAGGCGCGCATGCCTTCATATGTCTCCAGCCAGGCGAAATGCAACGTGAGCCATTCCTGCGCGTGACCGCTGGTCATCGCCCAGACGAGTTCGCGCCAGAAGTTGGTTTGCTGCTTGGTGTAGCGCAGCGAATCGGGGAATTTGTCGATCAACTTCTGGCACATGGTGGCTACGGCCTCGTCCAGGGCAGTGAGATCAATACGATTGTTGGGATTCTCCAGCGCTCTCCGGACGTCGGCGAGCGTTTTCACATCCAGATAGTTTCCATCGGTTCCGCGAATGGAGGGAACGACCTGATTGACCAATCCCCACTCCAGGCATTTTTGCGCCTCGATTTCTTCGCATAACCAGAGGATTTCGCGAGCCCGTCGATCGCCCACGGTGATGGGCAACCACTGAGTCGCGCCGGCGGCGGCCACGCTACTCATACGCGTTCCCACCTGCTGAATGTAGGCGTGCTGGGCCATGATGGCCAGATCGCAAGCCAGATTCAATTCGTTGCCCCCACCGACGACGATGCCGTTGATGCGGGCGATGGTCGGTTTACCAATGCGCCGGAGCCGATCGTGGCACTCGATGAACTGGGCCATATATTTCCAGTACTGGGATGGCCGACGCGTATACTCTTCGGCGAACTCTTTGACGTCGCCGCCGGTGCAGAACGCGCGATCCCCCGCCCCGGTGACGACGACCACGGCCACGCTGTCATCCCAGGCCGCATCGCGAAAGGCTTCCGAGAGTTCGGTCAGTGTGCGCAGATTGAAGGCATTGAGCACTCGCGGGCGATTGATGGTCACTGTGGCGATCCCATCTCTCTTCTCATATGTGATCATCTCAAACGAATCGATGGTTGGCATCCTGTCTGTCACGCTCTTTTGACCTCCTCGATAATCCTTTCGTGCGCGAGGTAATCCTAGCCCATCGACGACGCATTGCAAAGGCTCCCCCGCACTGAGATTCATTTGGCAACCGCCGAGGAACGAGGAGCCAGAGGGTGCACGGAGGTGCGTCTCTGGACCCCGCAGAATAGCGGGCGGTCGTCGCGGGGCCATCCTTCCTGACTGCCGTTGTGGTTCACCCGGGTGACACGGCAACTGTCGCTAGGCTGACGAAACTCAGCACAGATGCAACCGCTGTGGTTCACCTGAGTGGTACTACAACGCGGACGGGGAGGACGATTCTGACGACATTTTCGAGCCCCACTCCCCCTCTCGCTGCTCGCTATACCATAACCGCCCCTCAACGAAGTGACGGCTGGATGGCTTCTCCTGTTCGAAAACCGCCGCGTCACGCGATTTCGATCTCTTTCACTTCACTCCATCACGTCCACGCCATAGATCACTTCCAGTGAAAAAGCACTTGACCCGAACGCGGCTTTGAAACTTTTTCGGCTCTCGAGCGCAGTTCGGTGAGGAAAAACAACCGCCAATCTCGTCATTCCATCAAAACCTTTTTCGCGCGTGTTTGCACGGTTCGTGCGCTGGGAGGTAACACCGAAGGGGTTATATCCTTCCACTGCGGCGATCGCTGATGCGTTCTTCGGTCGTATTGGCCGTCACCACCTCGTACATGATGGCTTGCTTATCGGGGCGCTTGCGCAGGATGCGCCCCAATCGCTGAATGTGCTCGCGCGTCGACCCTGATCCGGAGAGCACAATGGCCACCGAGGCATCGGGGATATTCACGCCTTCGTTCAATACCCTGGAGGTGACAATGGCCAATACCTCTCCGCGATTGAACGCTTGCAGCCACCGGCGGCGCTCTTTGATGGGCGTCTGATGGGTGATGGCCGGGATGAAGAACCGTTCGGAAATGCGGTAGACCATCTCGTTCTCGGCGGTGAAGATGAGCACGCGGTCCCGGCGGTGGCGCTGGAGTAATGTGGCCAAGACGCGCAATTTGGCATCGGTGCCCAAGGCGATGCGCTTCGATTCGCGATAGGCGAGCATCGCCCGACGTCCGGCCTCAGACCGGGCGCTGGCAGCGATGAACATCTGCCATCCCCGCAAGCTGTTGAGACTGATCCCCTGTTCGTCGAGAAACGAGCGGAAGATGGCCCGTTGGCGCTGATATGCGGCGCGCTCTTCGGGACTCAAATGCACGTGAATGCGCACGAGGCTATATTCGGCTAAATATTCACCGGCCAGCTCGCGCGGCGCCCGACGATACACGATGGGACCAATGAGATCGCCGAGCAACGCCTCGCTGCCATCGGCGCGCTCGGGCGTGGCCGTCAATCCCAGGCGGAACGGAGCGATGGCCATCTCGGCGGCATACCGGTAGGCGCTCCCTGGCAGATGGTGACATTCGTCGAAGATGATGAGACCGAACTGATGACCCAACCGTTCCATGAACCGAAACGCCGAGGCATAGGTGGTCACCGTCAACGCTCCCAACTCGAAGTAACCTCCACCGATCAACCCGACTTCAGCCTGAAACGTCGCCAGGAGCAGATCGTACCATTGATTCATCAAATCGATGGTAGGCACCACGATGAGCGTCGAGCGCCCCGTGCGCTCGATGGCCATCTGCGCTACGAAACTCTTTCCCGCTCCCGTGGGCAAAATGATCACTCCGCGTCGGCCGTGCTGTTGCCAAGCGGCGATAGCCTCTCGCTGGTAAGGGCGGGGCTCCATGTCCAACGTGACGCGAAAGTCGAACCGATGATAGTGTCGAGCGTGGTCTCGATAAGGTCTTTTCTGACGGAGCAGTTCCTCGACGACTTGGCGATAGGCCATGGCCGGGGCGCGCCAGCGATGGACGCGCTCGTCCCACCGGAAAGGCGTGGGAACGGTCGTTGATCGGTCGGCGCCATCGAGCACCAGCGTCCCGGCATCGAATCGAAGAATGAGTTCATCCATGACGAAAAACCCTATGCTGCAGAAGCGATATGCACCTTGGTCAGCAGTGGCCGAGGAGCATCTCGCCGACGATGAGCCAAGCGATCGCCATCAGTACGCTCGCACCTGTTCCATGTACCCTTCGAAATTTCGCCTCATCTCGGCGAGCGAATCGCCACCGAATTTTTCCCGCATGGCCTGAGCGAGCACAATGGCGACCATGGCTTCGCCGACCACGCCAGCGGCGGCAATCGGCGTCACATCCGACCGCTCGAAGTGCCCTTCGGCCGGTTCTTTGGTATCGATATGAACGCTCATCAGCGGCCGGCGCAACGTAGAGAGTGGCTTGAGGTGACCGCGCACGCGGACGTCTTCGCCGGTCGTGATGCCGCCTTCCAAGCCGCCAGCGCGATTGGTCTTCCGATAGAACCGGCGATTGTCGGCATCGTAGTAGATCTCATCATGCGTTCGAGAGCCCGGCCAACCGCTGATGGTCGCCCCGATGCCGATCTCCACGGCCTTGACAGCCTGAATGGACATGATGGCCTGAGCCAGGCGCGCATCCAGCTTCAGATCCCATTGCGTGTGGCTGCCGAGCCCCGGCGGCACACCATGGGCGACGACTTCGAAGATGCCGCCCAACGAATCCCCGGCCTTTCTGGCCTCGTCAATCTTCGCCACCATCTGCCGCTCGGTGTCCCGATCGGCGCACCGTAAAGGCGAATCTTCCGGGATGGCGACGATCGTCTCCCAGGGCACGTCGAGCGGCGGATGCTCGGGAATGCCGCCGAGCATCAGCGTATGGCTGGCGATGAGAATACCGAATTCCTTCAACAAGAGCTGCGCCAGCGCGCCGATGGCCACGCGCGCCGTCGTCTCTCGCGCGCTGGCCCGTTCCAGGATATCGCGCAGGTCGCGCCGATTGTACTTCAATCCGCCCGCCAGGTCGGCATGTCCCGGCCGCGGCCGAGTGAGCCGTCGTGCTGCGGCGTCGTCCAGTTGGCGCGGTTCGACGGCCATGACATCCTGCCAGTTGACGAAATCGCGATTCTCGATCATCAAGGCGATGGGCGATCCCAGCGTCTCGCCATGTCGCACGCCGGAGAGGATGTCGATGCGATCGGCCTCGATCTTCTGTCGACCACCGCGCCCGTAGCCATGTTGGCGACGACGGAGCTGATGGTTGATATACTCGATGTCGATGGTCAGGCCGGCGGGGAGTCCTTCAACGATGGCGATCAACGCTCGTCCGTGGGATTCGCCGGCGGTGAAAAAACGAAATATGGCCATTCTCGTCTCCCTTTCTTCACTCGGAACCACGCTCATCCACAGATGGGCGTGCTCCGTCGATGAGCGATCGGGTGGCGAACGCTCTCCAGCTCCCGGCCCCCTCCCTTGGCGTCCATGAATGTCTGGCGTTCCCCCTCATAAGGCATCGTCGGTGCTCCATCTTCTCGACACGCACATCACCACCTCAGATGACTTCCAGCGCTCGATCCTTGAGATGTTTGATCTTATCGCGCAACTCGGCGGCGCGCTCGAATTCCAGTTTTTTGGCCGCCTCACGCATCTCGGCTTCCAATTGCCGGATGGTCTCCTCGAGTTCCTCGGGCGTGGTGGCGTCCACGTCATCCAGATCGAGTGGAATCTTGAAGTAATCGGCTTCGGCAATAGTCACCAGCGTGGCTTCCACCGGCTTGATGATCGTTTGTGGCGTGATGCCATGCTGACGATTGTAGGCTTCTTGTTTGCGGCGGCGACGGCGCGTCTCCTTGATCGCCCGGTCCATCGATTCGGTGATCTTATCGGCATAGAGGATGGCTTTGCCCCGTGCGTTCCGCGCCGCGCGGCCGATCGTCTGGATGAGCGATCGCTCCGAGCGCAGGAATCCTTCCTTATCGGCATCGAGGATGGCCACCAGCGAGACCTCGGGAAGGTCCAATCCCTCGCGCAACAGATTGACGCCGATGAGGACATCGAAATCGCCCCGACGCAGATCGCGCAAGATGCGCACCCGCTCCAGGGTATCGATCTCCGAGTGAAGATAGCGCACGCGAATGCCCAACTCCGTGTAATAATCAGTCAGATCTTCGGCCATGCGCTTGGTCAAGGTCGTCACCAGGACGCGTTCGTTGCGCGCGATGCGCTGGCGAATCTCCTCCAGCAAATCATCCACCTGCCCGCGCACCGGTCGGACCTCCACTTCCGGATCGAGCAACCCGGTGGGACGAACGATCTGTTCGACGATCTCTCCTCCCGCCTTCTCGATCTCATAATCGCCGGGCGTCGCCGAGACGAAGATGACCTGACCGACCCGCTCCTCCCACTCTTCGAATTTCAACGGGCGATTATCCAGCGCGCTCGGTAGTCGGAATCCATAATCGACGAGCGTCTGTTTGCGCGTGCGATCGCCATGATACATCCCTCGCAGTTGCGGCACCGTTTGATGGCTCTCATCGACGATGATCAAGGCATCGTCGGGCAAGTAATCGAGCAACGTGGGCGGAGGTTCGCCCGGTTGGCGACCGGTCAGATGCCGCGAGTAATTCTCAATGCCCCGGCAATAGCCGAACGCGCGCAACATCTCCAGGTCGTAGCGGGTTCGTTCGCGAATGCGTTGAGCCTCAATCTCCTTGCCCTGCGCTTCGAGCTGAGGCCACCACCACTCCAATTCCTCTTCGATGCTGCGAATGGCTCGCTGCAAGACATGCGGCGGAGTGACGAAATGCGTCTTGGGATAGATGGCCAGACGCTCATGCCGTTCGATCACTTCTCCGAGAAGAGGATCAATCGTGGCCAATCCATCAATCTCGTCGCCCCACATCTCGATGCGGATGGCGTAGTCCTGATAAGCGGGGAAGACCTCCACGATATCGCCGCGCACGCGAAACGTCCCTCGGCGAAAATCAGTGTCGTTGCGCTCATACTGAATCGAGACGAGCTTTCTCAGCAATTCCGACCGGCGGATCTGCTGGCCGAGTTCCAACAAGACCAACTGATCGTAATAGGCATCCGGATCGCCGAGGCCATATATGCAAGAGACGCTGGCCACGATGATGACATCACGACGCTCGAATAAGGCGCGCGTGGCCGAGAGCCGCAGCCGGTCGATCTCCTCGTTGATGAGCACCTCTTTTTCAATATACGTGTCCGTTTGCGGAATGTAGGCTTCCGGTTGATAGTAGTCGTAGTAGCTGACGAAATACTCGACGGCGTTCTCGGGGAAGAAGTGTTTGAATTCCTGATAGAGCTGGGCGGCCAAGGTCTTATTATGGGCGATGACCAGCACGGGGCGATTCACGCGCTCGATGACCGAGGCGATGGTGAACGTCTTCCCACTGCCAGTGATGCCGAGCAACACTTGCCATCGTTTCCCTTCATTGATGCCACGAACCAACGCGTCGATGGCTTCCGGTTGATCGCCTCGGGGTTGATAATCGGAAATCAGTTTGAAATCCATACCTCCCCTCTGATCCTCCCCAAAACCTCAAATTATAGTGAGGAGTGGAAAGAAACGGCAACGACCACCCACGCCCCACTGCGCCAGCCGGAAGTGAACACTGCCGAAGGAGAGTTGGGGAAGGGCCTGAGACACACCTTCCGGGCATCAGATCCCCCACCATCATGGGGCCGGAAAGGACAACGCATCCATTGGAGCGGACGCGCCCCTCAACTCTCGATAGCCACGCCGGTGAGCGCGGAGATCGCTTCCTCGGAGCGAGTCAACGTCCCTTCCTCGATCTCTTCGCTCCGAAGCTGGGCGGGGAATGAACCTCTTCGGACATCATTCACAGCACCGGCAGTCGCCTGCGGTTCAACGACTCGTTGAGCGCACCAGAGCGATATCCCTCCAGGTCTAACGTCACATAGGTGAAGCCGAGCGCTTTGAATTCTTTGACCAATCGCTCGACCATCGGCATAGTCATGGCGCGCGGCAGCTCGTCCTGACCGAATTCCAACCGGACGATATCTCCGTGATGGCGCACGCGGAACACTTTGAAACCGAGCTGACGGAGAATATCTTCGCCTCGCTCGATCACCTTGAGCTTATCCACGGTGACCTCCATACCATAGGGAATGCGCGATGCCAGGCAGGCCGACGCCGGTTTATCCCAGGTGGGGAGACCGGCGCGCCGGGACAATTCCCGCACCTCCGCCTTGGTGAGATGACATTCCACGAGCGGGCTGATGACGCCGGCCTCACGAGCCGCTTGGCGGCCGGGACGGAAATCCCCGAGATCATCGGCATTCACCCCATCGCAGATGGCCGCAAATCCGCGCGCCTCGGCCAATCGCCGCAATTTGGCGTAGAGCTCGGTCTTGCAGTAGTAGCAGCGATTGGTCGGATTTCTCCAGTATCGCTCATCGCGGATCTCATCGGTGGTGATGATGAGATGGCGAAGCCCGAATCGCCGGGCGAAGTCCAGCGCCTCGCGCTTGTGAGCGGCTGGGTAACTGGGACTATCGGCGGTGACCGCCAAAGCGCGATCGCCGAGCACTTGAGACGCCACGTAGGCCACATAGGCACTATCCACACCACCGGAGAAGGCGACGATGACCGACCCCAACGACTGAAGGCGTTGACGAAGAGCGCGTTCCTTTTGTTCGAGTTCCATCTGATCTGTGAATGTCGCGACCATCCTTCCCAGCCGGTTACTATAGCCCAAACCTTTCGACGAATCAATCACGTTGATTTCCCCTCCTGAATGAGCTAAGCTTGTGAAGCTTCCATTAATGATGACAGGCGAGGTGATCGAAGACATCTCCACCGACACCATCGGAGAACGAACGTCATGAAGCGATCATGGCTCATCGTCATGATCGGATGGGCGGTGCTCATTGGATGGGTTCATCCGACCGGCTTCCCATCGACCTGGAGGGGACCCGATGCCGACGCATCTCAGCCATCGCTCTCGCAATTGTCGCCGTCGACTCCCGTCATTCGACTTCAACGCGCCATTCGCCGAATTCTCAGGCGACCACCATTCGCCACCACGCGGTGGGGAATTCTGATCGAATCGCTGGATCGACGTCGCGTGTTGTTCAGTCACCAGGCGCACCGACTCTTCATTCCCGCCTCCAACATGAAGCTGTACACCACGGCAGCGGCCCTCGTCCATCTGGGGCCGACCTATCGCTTCCGGACCTCCGTGTTCGTCACGGCGCCGCCAGATGCACAAGGCATCATCCACGGAGACGTGATCCTTTACGGTCGCGGCGACCCCAATCTCTCCACCCGCGCTCGCGGTCAGAGCCGGCTCACGCCGCTGGAGAACCTGGTCGATCAGCTCCTGGCAGCCGGCGTGCGCTCCATCCATGGCAATCTCATCGGCGATGAAAGTTACTTCTCCGATCCCCCTCTCGGCGTCGGCTGGGAGTGGGATGACCTTCAATGGTACTACGGAGCGGAGATCAGCGCGCTCTCCATCGACGATAATGCCGTCGAAGTGGCCGTCCTTCCAGGCTCGGCGCCGGGCGAGCCGGCCCGCGTCTTCATTCGGCCGGAGACCTCCTACGTCACCCTGATCAATAAGGCGATCACCGTCTCTCCGGGAACGAAGCAGGACATCGGCGTCCACCGCGGCCTGGAAGACAATACCATCGAAGTCTGGGGCGAAGTTCCCTTCGATGGGCAAGGGTTTCACGGTTATGTGGCCGTTCACCAACCAGCGCTCTATGCCGCGACGTTGTTTCGCGAGGCCCTGGCTCGACGAGGCATCGAGATCACCGGTCGGACCATTCGTGCCGATGCCACCTATCGCCAGACGCATCCGCTCGACATGTCTCAACTCACCGAATTGGCCTTCGTGGAATCCATTCCCCTGGCCGACGAGGTTCGCATTGTGAATAAGACCAGCCAGAATCTCCACGCCGAACTTTTGCTTCGCACCCTGGGCGCCGTGGTGGGCGGTGAGGGCACGGCTCGCCGAGGGCTGGATGTGGTCCGGCGTCTGCTGCGGTCAGCGCGCGCCTGGCGACGCGGCATCACCCTACAGGATGGTTCTGGACTCTCGCGCCATAATCTGGTCACGCCGGCGACGACCGTCGATCTCTTACGCTACATGTACCGGAATGCTCATCGAAAGCCTTTCCTCGACTCGCTGCCCCTGGCCGGGCGCGATGGGACGCTCGAATCCCGCATGATGGGCACGTTGGCCGAAGGCCGCGTCCGCGCCAAGACGGGAACGTTGACCTACACGTCGACGCTCTCGGGTTATGTGACCACCGCAGGAGGTGAACATCTGGTGTTCAGCATCATGGCCAATAATCACACGGGGCGATTGAGCGATGTGATGGACGCAATTGATGAAATCTGTACTCTGCTGGCCCAATTCGACGGCCGGTGAACGGTGGGAGCATAGCGCATCGCGCGCCGTGTGCTGAGGCGGCGGTGCTCGACGCACCGTCCGGAGACGCGATGGGTGATGGAATCCATCAGCGTCTGCGATTCGATGAGGATCTTATCCGGATGCCGCTTCTTGCGCTTGATGGTCGCCGGCTTGAGCGGTTTCCATTTGAAGGGTCGTCCTTGCTTCTCGAAATTGGTCACGATGGAATCGACCAGCAGGCGACCCATGGCATCCAGCGCCGGGCGCGGCTCCTTGAGCTTCCCGCCGATGGCTCGCACGATCCGGCGGGCCTCCTCAAGACCCTCGATTTTCACTCCGGCCATAGATATAATCTAACCGCCTAGATGCCCAGGAGGCAATGATGACGTTCGAAGACCTGGTCAAAAAACTTCAGGAGATCGATCCGGAGGAGGATGATATGGATCTCATCGAGTATGAAGCACGGAGCCTACTCGATGAGTTCGGGCCACATGATGTTGAACTCTTCGTTGAATGGATGGAGCGAGCCAATCGCCTTGGTGATCGTGAGCAACGTTCCCAACTAGCTCAGGACCTGATCAGTCGAGCAAAGACGAATCATTTTAAGGAAATCTTATTAGGCCTTTTCGAGGATAACATCATCACCTAAATCCAACTTTCTGGTTTTATTTCCTTTTTTTGGGATAATCGTTCGATCATCCGCCGAACCTCCTTCAAGGATTCTTGGTGTATTCCCCGCTGCGTTCTTCGCCGCAATCTCTCGAAGGTCATTTCATCCAGTTGCAGTCGATGGGCGATGAGGTCGAGGATGGCGTCCAGGTAGTCCTGGGTATCCCGCTCCAGATTGAGGCGCTCGAAGAAGACGGTGGCCTCGCTCCGGCTCAGGCCCACCGTCTCCAGGATGCGCCGCATGTCCTGGACGAACCATTGATAGCCGGTGCCCAATCCGACAAGGGACGCATCAGGGACCAGCCGCGTGTCGAAGCCCAGACGCTCGATGAACTGATCGAAGCGCAAGCGGGTGTGCAGTTCGTTGACCACTTCGATCTCGAACCGCCGGAGGGGATCGGTCCGATAGCCGGCGAAGTTCTGGCTCCCCCGGGAGTGATTGATCTCGTGCCACAGGGTGCGCAGCGCATCGGCCTCCCGGAAGGTGAGCGGCTCGTTGCCGTCGAGCTTGCCGAGGGCGCGCTCGATGAGTGGCGAGATCTCCCGATGGATCCCGATGCGCTGATCCTCGGGAAACCAGGCGCCGCGATCGGTCCGGGAGACCATCTGCCAATCGATCTGGCGGATTTCCCGGCTCGGCCCGCGAAGGCGGGGCTGAATCTGCTGGACTGCCCTCTCCAGAGCAAGAAGCTCGGTCGGACGCGGGCCGCGGGGACGCCGAGCAGTCACCGATCGGCGAGATGGCCAATCACCCTTCCCGCCCCTCTTGTCAATCCCCCGCAGATGGCGTATAGTTATAGGTTACTGAATGAGCATTCATTCAGTCATTCTCTTGAGGGAGCGCCTATGGGTTCATCGCGAAAAGTGGCCCCGGCCAAAGCCAACGATAAGCGAACGGCGATTCTGCGGGCGGCGGCCAAGGTGTTCGCGCGGAACGGATACTTCAACTCCAAGGTCGCCGATATCGCTCGGGAAGCGGGGGTGGCCGATGGCACCGTTTATCTCTACTTCAAGAACAAAGATGATATCCTCATCTCGCTGGTCAACCAGACGATGGACGAGTTCATCTCCATCGGACGCGCCAAGATTGAGAAACTGAAAGATCCGCTGGAGAAGATCCGCACCATCGCGCGCATGCACCTGGAGAGTCTGGGCGCCGATCGCGATTTGGCCATCGTCTTTCAGGTGGAGTTGCGGCAATCGACGAAATTCATGGCTCAGTTCTCGGCCACGAAAATGGCAGAGTACTTCAGCGTCATTCGCGAAGCCATCGAGGAGGGGCAGCGCCGGGGCATCATCCGCCAGAATCTCAATCCCAAGGTGATGGCCAAGATCCTGTTCGGCGCGTTGGACGAAATGGCGACCAATTGGATTCTCAGCGATAAGCATTACGATCTCGGATCCTTTGCTGACACGGTCATCGACGTGTTCTTCAATGGTATTCGAACCAGCCGAACGGGGCATCCCGGGCGTCAATAGGTGATTATGAACGCGCGATTCGAGCCGACGACCATCAACAGGATCATGGCTGAGGCCATCGACCGATATCGCCAGAAGGCCGATTGGCTCAACTATAAGGCCGAAGGTCGGTGGCATCCCGTCTCGGCGTCGGAATTGGTCGAGCGCATCCGTCGAGTGGCGCTGGGACTCTACGATCTGGGAATTCGTCCCGGAGACCGGGTAGCCCTTCTCTCGGAGAATCGATTGGAGTGGACGCTCGCCGATCTCGGCGCGCTCGCCCTGGGTGCGATCGACGTCCCCATCTATGCGACACAGGCTCCCGGACAAGTCGGTTACATCCTGCGCGACTCGGGCGCTCGACTGCTCTTCATTTCCACCCCAGCGCAGTGGGACCGCGTCCACGATGCCATCGAGAGCGCTCCGGAACTGGAGCGGGTCATCGGATTCGATCCCATCGCCGGACCGGGGGAACATGTGATCTCCTTCTCGCAGCTCGAAGCGCGGGGTCAGCGGCTGGCTCAAGCGCGACCCGAACTCTATGAACAATTGCGGTCGGCGGTCAAACCGGATGATCTGGCGACCATCATCTATACATCGGGGACGACGGGCGAGCCGAAAGGGGTGATGCTCACTCATTGGAATCTCGCCTCCAATGCCTTGGCCATAGCCAGCGTGCTCAACTACGCCTCTGAGGACATTGTTCTCAGCATTCTCCCACTCTGTCACGTTTTCGAACGCACGGCCTTTTACGTCTATCTCTATCAGGGTGTGAAAATCTACTATGCCGAGAGCATCGACCGCGTTCCTCACAATCTCAGGGAAGTCCGCCCCACCATCGTCGTCGCCGTGCCGCGCCTGTTCGAGAAGATGTATGAGGGCATCATCGCGCGAGCGGAACGGACGTCTCCCCTTCACCGCCAGGCGTTGAACTGGGCGGTCAATGTGGGCAAACAGTATGTGGAACGACAGGCCGAGCATCTTCCTGTTGATTCCCTGCTCGCCTGGCAATACAAACTCGCCTATCGACTGGTGCTCTCTAAATGGCGATCGACACTGGGGCTCGATCGGCTCCGGTACTTCATTTCCGGCGGAGCCCCGCTCTCTCGCGAGCTGGCTCTCATCTTCTTCAGTGCGGGCATCGAGATTCTCCAAGGCTATGGTCTGACCGAGACCTCGCCCGGCCTGACGCTGAATCCACCCGCCGCCAACAAGCTGGGAACGGCTGGACGACCGCTCCCGGGCATCGAGATCAGGATCGCCGAAGATGGCGAGATCCTGGCCCGGGGACCGAACGTGATGAAAGGCTATTACAACCGCCAGGAAGACACAGAGCGCGCGTTCACCGAGGATGGTTGGCTCAAGACGGGCGACGTGGGCTATTTTGACGAAGACGGGTATTTGGTCATCACCGACCGAAAGAAGGATTTGATCAAGACGAGCGGCGGGAAATACGTCGCGCCCCAGATGTTGGAGGGACGCCTCAAACTCAGCCCGTTCGTCTCGGACGTCGCCGTGGTTGGCAACCAACGAAAGTTCGTCTCCGCTTTGATCGTTCCCCATCTGGAGGCCGTCCTCGCCTACGCCGAGCAACACCACATCGCCTATGGAAGCGTGTCCGAATTGCTTCGCGATGCGCGCATCCTCGCTCTTTTTGAGCGAGAGATCGAAGAGCGCATGGCCGATCTCTCACGATATGAACGGGTGAAAAAATTCGCTCTGTTGGAAGAACCTTTCTCTGTGGACAGCGGAGAGTTGACGCCGACGATGAAGCTCAGGCGCCGACAGATCGAAGCCAAATACAAGAAGGTGATCGATGAACTCTATGCGGAGGCCAGCGTGTCCGCCGTGGGATAACGATGAGCCGATGCGACTGAGAAGGGCGAGGACGTCCACGCGCTGGATGCCTCGCCGAATTCAGCCTATGGAGGAGGAAGGATGAAACGGAAAATCAATCGCGTGGCAGTCTTGGGAGCCGGCGTGATGGGCTCGCAAATCGCGGCTCACCTGGCTAACGCCGGTATAGAAACCGTGCTATTGGATATCGTCCCTCAAGAGCTCAGCGAGGAGGAAGCGGCCAGGGGCCTCACTCTGGAGTCGCCCGAGGTCCGCAATCGCATCGTTCGCCGGGGGCTGGACTACGCTCGGAAAGTCAAACCTGCCGCCTTTTTCGTTCCGGAAGCGGCCGAGCTCATCAGGCTGGGGAACTTCGAAGACAACATGGACTGGCTCCAGGATGTGGATTGGATCATCGAAGCGGTCGTCGAAGACCTGACCATCAAACGAGAACTCTTTCGTCGCGTCGCGCCACATCGGCGACCGGGAACGATCGTGACCTCCAATACCTCGGGCATTCCTATCGCTCGACTGGGCGAGGGGCTCCCAGAAGAGTTTCGCCAACATCTCCTCGGCACGCATTTTTTCAATCCACCGCGCTACATGCGTCTGTTGGAAGTCATCCCCACGTCGGAGACGCTCCCCGACGTCGTCGAGACGATCGTCGATTTCTGCGATCGCCGATTGGGGAAGAACATCGTCTTCGCCAAAGACACGCCCAATTTCATCGCCAACCGCATTGGCACGTTGGCCGCGCTCTATACCATCAAAGTGATGATGGAGGGCGATTACACCATCGAAGAGGTCGATGCCATGACCGGTCCGATCATCGGGCATCCCAAGAGCGCGACCTTCCGCACACTGGACCTGGCTGGTCTGGATACCGCGGTGCGGGTGGCGCAGAACCTCTACGAGAGCGTCCCCGATGATGACCAGCGCGATCTCTTCGTCGTTCCCGACTTCATGCAGGAGATGATCCGGCGCGGCTGGACCGGCGAAAAGGCCGGTCAGGGATTCTATAAACGGGTGAAGACGCCGGAGGGACGAGAGATCCTGGCCCTCGATTACAAGACGCTCGAATATCGTCCTCGCCAGAAACCGAGCCTCCCGACGCTGGACATGGCTCGCAACATCGAAGATCTCGGCGAGCGCCTGCGTCGGCTCGTCTACAGCGATGATCGCGTGGGACGCTTTTTATGGAAGACGATGAGCGAGACGCTCGTCTACGCGGCCAATCGAGCGCCGGAGATCGCCGATGACATCCTGCAGATCGACCGCGCCATTCGCTGGGGCTTCAATTACGAGTTGGGGCCGTTCGAAACCTGGGACGCCATTGGCGTGGATCGCGCCGTTCAGCGCTTGAAGGAGGAAGGTCGTCCCATTCCGCAGCTCGTCGAGAAGCTCCTGGCCACTGGGAAGACCAGTTTTTATGAGACCCGCGAAGGGCAAAGATACTACTTCGATTTCAACAGCGGCGAGCACAAACCCGAACCATCCCGTCCCGGCGTGATCATTCTCTCCTGGTTGAAAGAGCGGCAGAAAGTGATCAAGAAAAATGCCGGCGCCAGTCTCATCGATCTCGGCGACGGCGTGGCCTGCCTCGAATTTCACACCAAGATGAACGCCATTGGCGAGGACATCATTCAAATGATGAACTTCGCCGTCAAGGAAGTCGAGCAGCATTTCGAAGGTCTCGTCATTGGCAATCAAGGCGAACATTTCTCGGCCGGAGCCAATCTCATGCTCTTGCTCCTGGCGGCGCAGGAAGGCGAGTGGGATGAGATCGACCTCATGGTTCGCGCGTTCCAGAAAGCCAATCTCGCCCTCCGATACTCGGATAAGCCAGTTGTCGTCGCTCCTTTCGGCATGACCCTGGCCGGAGGATGTGAAATCATGCTGCGCGCCGATCGAGTGAGAGCGGCGGCCGAATCCTATATCGGCCTGGTGGAGGTCGGCGTGGGACTCATTCCCGCCGGCGGAGGGACCACGGAGATGCTCGTCCGCGCCCTGGATCGCGCGCCCAAGGATAAGGACGTCGACTTGCTTCCCTATGTCAGGGAGGTCTTCGAGCTCATCGGCATGGCCAAAGTCTCCACCAGCGCCGCCGAGGCTCGGAAGCTAGGATATCTCCGCGAGTCGGACAAAATCACGATGAACCGGGATCGTCTCATCGAGGATGCCAAACAGACGGTCCTGGCCATGGTGCGCGAAGGCTATCAACCACCGAAGCCGCGCAAGGACATTCCTGTGCTGGGCGAATCGGCGCTAGCTGCCTTGAAATTAGGCGTTCACTTGATGTATCGCGCCGGGCAGATCAGCGAGTACGACCAGCACATCGGGAATAAGCTCGCCTGGATTCTGTGCGGAGGTGATATCACATCGCCCACCACGATGCCCGAACAATATTTTCTCGATCTGGAACGGGAAGTCTTCCTGCACTTGTGTGGCGAGCGGAAAACACAACAACGGATTCAGCACATGCTGAAGACGGGGAAACCACTGAGGAACTAAGGACCGATGAGAAGACGATGGGCGGTGGAGATGACCATTGCCCGCATGAGGGAATGCAGCAGAGAAAAGCATCACCATCCTTATCGATGAGGAGGATATGATGAGAGAAGCAGTGATCGTTTCGGCCGTACGAACGGCGGTGGGAAAAGCGTCTAAAGGCACCTTGAAACACGTCCGCCCTGACGAGATGGCCGCGGTGGTCATCGACGAAGCCATCAAGCGCGTGCCCGGGTTACCACCCGAAGACGTCGAGGATGTGATCATGGGCTGTGCCATTCCCGAGGCGGAGCAGGGCATGAACGTGGCGCGGATCGCCAGCTTGCGCGCTGGGATTCCCGTCTCGGTCCCGGCGATGACCATCAATCGGTTTTGTTCTTCCGGTCTGCAATCGATCGCCATGGCCGCCGAGCGCATCATGTGCGGCTTCGCCGATGTCATCGTCGCTGGAGGAACGGAATCCATGAGCCTGATCCCCATGGGCGGGCACAAAATCGCTCCCAATCCCTATCTGGTCGATCATTATCCTGATGTCTACCTGAGTATGGGATTGACGGCAGAGAACGTGGCTCGGAAATACGGCATTTCACGTGAGGAACAGGATCGGTTCGCCCTCCGCAGTCATCAGAATGCCATTCGCGCCATCGACTCGGGCAAGTTCAAAGAAGAGATCGTGCCCCTCACGGTGGATATTGAGCGCATCAGTCCCGAAGGGCGCCGGGAGGTGCACACCGTCATCTTCGACACCGATGAGGGGCCGCGGCGAGATACTTCCATGGAAGCACTGGCCAAACTGAAGCCCGTGTTTGCCGTCAATGGAACGGTGACGGCGGGGAACTCTTCCCAGCGCAGTGATGGTGCCGCCGCCGCGGTCGTCATGTCGCGCGAGCGCGCCGAACAGTTGGGACTCCGGCCGTTGGCCCGTTTCGTGGCCTTTGCGCTGGGCGGCGTTCCACCCGAAGAGATGGGCATCGGTCCGGTGGAGGCTATTCCCAAGGCGCTGAAGATGGCCGGCCTGGACATCAATGACATCGAGCTCATCGAATTGAACGAGGCCTTCGCCGCGCAATCGCTGGCCGTCATCAAACATCTCGAACTCGACCTGAACAGGATCAACGTCAATGGTGGCGCGATTGCGCTCGGCCACCCACTCGGCTGTACCGGAGCGAAGCTGACGGCGACGCTCCTTTACGAGATGAAGCGACGCGGTGCTCGCTATGGCATGGTCACCATGTGCATTGGTGGCGGCATGGGCGCGGCGGGCATTTTTGAACGCATCGAGTGACAGATTCGCCGATCCCACGATACTCGAGTTTCAAAGAGAGGAGGTCAACTATGACGACGATAACGGACGACAAAACATTCGCCAAAGGTGGCGGATTCCTGCTCCAGGAGACGCCTCCGGAGCGCGTCTTCATCCCGGAAGAATTCACCGACGAGCATCGCATGATCGCCCACACGACCGAGGAATTCGTCAAGAATGAAGTCACGCCTCATCTGGAGGAGATCGAACACCAGAATCTGGAACTGGTCGTCGATCTGCTGCGCAAAGCGGGACAGTTGGGATTATTGGCCGCCGGCATACCCGAGAAATATGGGGGACTGGGATTAGATAAGATCAGTCTCACGTTGATCATGGAAAAATTGGCTGGCGTGAGCTCATTCAGTGTCTCTCACGGAGCGCACACGGGCATTGGTACGGAACCCCTCGTCTACTTCGGGACCGAGGAGCAGAAGCGGAAGTATCTCCCCAAACTCGCCACCGGGGAGTTACTGGCCGCCTACGCCCTGACCGAACCGGGTTCCGGATCGGATGCCCTGGGCGCCAAGACTCGCGCTGACCTGAGTCCTGACGGTCGGCACTATATCCTCAATGGAACGAAAATGTGGATCACCAATGCCGGGTTCGCCGATCTGTTCACCGTATTCGCGAAAGTGAATGGCGAGCAATTCACGGCATTCCTGGTCGAACGCACGTTCCCCGGTTTCACCGTGGGGCGCGAAGAGAAGAAGATGGGCATCAAGGGATCCTCGACCTGCGCCCTCAACCTGGACAACGTCCCCGTGCCGGTAGAGAACGTGCTCGGCGAGATCGGCAAGGGCCACAAGATCGCTTTCAACAGTCTCAATCTGGGTCGATTGAAGCTGGCCGCCGGTTGCGTCGGCGGGTGCAAGGTGGCGTTCGATCACGCCGTGTCGTACGCCAAGGAGCGTCACCAATTCGGTCGGGCCATTTGTGAGTTTGGTTTGATCAAACATAAACTCGGCGAGATGGTCATTCGCACCTGGGTCAACGAGAGCATGGTGTATCGCACCACGCGCATGATCGACGAGGCCCTGGAAGGCATCGACGTTGACGATATGCCCGCCCAGATGAAAGCCATCGAGGAATATGCCATCGAATGCGCCATCAACAAAGTGATGGCCAGCGAAGCGCTCGACTATGCCGTCGATGAGATGGTGCAGATTTACGGCGGTTACGGTTACAGCCAGGAATATCCGGCCGAGCGCGCCTATCGCGATGCTCGCATCAATCGCATCTTCGAAGGGACCAATGAAATCAATCGCCTGCTGACCACGGACATGCTCCTGCGGCGGGCCGTCAAAGGGCGTCTTCCACTCATCCCGGCCGCGAGAGCATTGAAAGACGAACTGCTGGCCGGACCCTCGCTTCAGGAGGACGAAGACGAATGGCTCGGCGCGGAGAAACGCCTGCTGGCGAACAGCAAAAAGGTCGCTTTGCTCATCGCCGGCATGGCCATGCAGAAGTACATGGAGGCGCTGGCCGAAGAGCAGGAGATCGTCGGTGACATCAGTGACATCGTGATGGACGTCTACGCCATGGAGAGCGCGCTGTTGAGAACGCTCAAGCTGATCGCTCAACGCGGCCCCGAGGCGACGAGCCTTCAGATGGACATCACGCGCACCTATATCAATGACGCCGTCGAGCGCATCGCGGCGCGGGCTCGACGCGCTCTGGCGGCGATCGCTGAGGGCGACGAACTGAGGACGTATCTCGGCGCGCTCCGGCGATTGACGCGCCACACGCCGATCAACACCGTGGCCACTCGACGTCGGATCGCCGATGCCATGATCGAGGCGGGGCGGTACGCGCTGTAGGACGGCGGCCCACCACGAAGACGTGAAACACTGCGGGGAGCGTCCCGATGTCTCATTCGCTCCCTCATCTCCGACGTTTCACGTCTTTCATTTTTCGCCTTTCATGTCATACACTCTGGTGGTTCTCGTCTGAGGGTAGGACTGAGCATGCGATTATACGCTTTGTCCATTCCAACGCCGTTCTCTGTTGGACCGGTCAACGTCTTCCTCATCGCCGAGGACCCGATCACACTGGTGGATACGGGTCCCAAAACCGATGAGGCGTTCCGCGCTCTGCGCGATCAGGTAGAGGCACGAGGCGTTCGTCTGGAACAGATTCGCCGTATCATCATCTCCCATGCCCACGAGGATCATGCCGGTCAAGCGGCTCGCCTCAAAGAGATCTCCGGTGCCACCGTCTACGTGCATCCCTGGGACGCCCTTCGACTTCGCCAGGGCGTCGATGATCGGAGAGCGCGCTTCCTGCTCCGGCGCGTGGGCGTGCCTCCCGACATTGTGGAAGCATTTCAGGTGCAGCGACGGCGCTATCGCGCCCTGCTCGACCCGGTGCCCGATGTTCATCTCCTCGATGAAGGTGACGAACTCCCCTTCGCGGGGCGATCCTTCAAGATTCTCCACACGCCGGGACACACGCCGGGACATATCTGCCTGTGGCGTCCGGGCGATCGGACCCTGCTGGCTGGCGACACGATTTTGAAGCGCATCACGCCCAATCCCATCATGAGTCTTGATCCACGAGATGACCGCCGCCGATTTCCCTCCCTCCGCATGTATCTCCAATCGCTCGCCCGGTTGCGCGATCTCGCTCCCACGGTCATCTACACCGGACATGGTCAAGAGGTCGATGACGCCGGCGCGTATTACACGAGCATGCAGCGACACGTTCGCCGTCGACAATCGCGGCTGCTGGAGCTACTTCCGCCTCACGCCGTGACGGCGTGGGAGATGTCGCTGAAACTTTTCCCCGAGGTGCGCGAGGAACAACGATTCCTCGCTCTCTCGGAGACGAGCGCGCACATCGATTTCGCTTGTGAACAAGGACGACTTCAGCGCGAAGAGCGGGAGGGGGTCGAATATTATCGATTGACGTGAGCGATGACCTGCTCCCAGACCCGTTCCATCGTCGCCACCATTTCATCCTGAGGGACGAACTCGAAGCTGGCGTCGAGCACAATGGTGGACACTCCTAACTGCTCATATTGCTTAATCCGTTCGACCATGGCCTCTGGTGAACCAACCAGACCATGACGGCGACGCGCCACCGGATCATCGGTGAAACTCAACCGCAAACGGATAGAGATCTCGAACGTGGATAGGTCTCGACCGTGCTCCTGGGCGATATGTCGGAGATCGGCCAACTTGGTCTGGAGTTGTTCGGGCGATAACCCCACCGGATGCCAGCCATCGCCTAACGCGACAGCGCGACGGAGAGCGGCTCGGCTCGTGCCGCCGATCCAGATGGGGGGATGCGGCTTCTGCACCGGCTTGGGCTCACATCGAGCATCGGAGACCCGATAGAAGCGCCCCTGAAAGTTGGGACGCTCGCTCGTCCACAGCTCCTTCATCAGCCGGAGGGCCTCATCGGTGCGAGCGCCGCGCTCGGCAAACGGCACGCCCAACAGGTCGAATTCTTCTTTCATCCAGCCCACTGCCGCGCCAAAGATGACTCGCCCTCCCGAGAGCCCATCCAGCGTAGCGACGATCTTGGCCATCTCGATCGGATGCCGGTAAGGCACAATGGTCACGCTCGTCCCCAGTTTGATCTTCTCCGTGCATCCGGCCAGATAACCGAGCACGGTGAATTGCTCGTAAATGTGGCTGCTGAACTTGGCCACGTGCGGTTCGGGGATGATGAGATGATCCATGGCCCAGACGGAATCGAACCCCAACGCCTCGGCCCGCCGGGCTACGGCGGCGATGGCTTCACGCCCCCCATAAGGCCCGAAATGAGGCAAATGAAACCCGAATTTCATCGTCTCACCTCCTCGATCCTCGATCTCCCGATCCCCGGCTGCGTCAGGCGAGAACATCAACGTTCACACCGTCATCCATTGGGGATCGGACATCGACCAATGCGTGATCTTTCTGGGCACGATCTTAATGACCGGACACCCGGTGAGATCCATCTTCTGATACTGCGGATATTTTTGTCGCAGCAGAGCAATGGCTCGCTGCCGCTCGTCGCCTTCCCAGAGAATCTCAGCTCGGGCTTGCACGATCGCGTAGCGAAGCTGGCTCCAGTCCTCATCGTACTCGTCGATGATCAGACAGACGTGGGGATTGTCTCGAATATGGCGAACACGCTTGAGCTGCTCGAGCGGTACGCGTTTGGGTTTTCGATCGATTGCCGAGTAGAAGCACTCTCCATCATAGACGTAACAAATGGGCACGACGAGCGGTTGGCCGCTTCGACTCGCCGTCGCCAGCCGCGCCACTCGACTCTCTCGCATGAATGCATGTCGTGCGTCTCCCATCGACGGTCAAAAGTATGGCCTCGGCCACGAGAGGGCGTCAACAGAGATGAGTCCCGCAGGTCCGCCAACCAGAAGGTGAGAGCCCTGAAGAGGCACCATGAACGAGCCTGGGACACGCGCCCCAGGACACCGGTCCCCTCATTCCCGTGCGTCCTGAACGATAGTATGATCCCCAAGATCGGGCGAGTCTCTACCAACTTTTGATGACCGCATCGGCACCCTGCCGTAGCTGTTGCGCGAGGATCGATTTTCATCTACATTACCCTCCCGACCTTCAGTGTGGCGAGGTGATGATGATCACCGTATTGGCCGGTGGAAGCGGCGCTGCCAAATTTATTCGCGGACTGGTGGAGATCGTTCCGCAGGAAGAACTCACCATCATCGGCAATACCGGCGATGATGTCATCGTGTGGGGTCTCCACATCTCGCCCGATCTGGATACGGTGATGTACCTGCTCGCCGGATTGCTGGACGAAGACCGGGGCTGGGGCATCACGGGTGATACATTCACCTGCCTGCGAAGCATGGAACGATATGGAGAGATGACCTGGTTTCGGCTCGGAGATCGCGATCTGGCCACGCATATCATTCGAACGCGCAGCCTCCTTCAGGGACTCACGCTCACGGAGGTGACGGAAAAACTTTGCCGCGCTCTCGGGGTGCGCGCTCGCCTTCTTCCCATGTCTGACGACCGCGTCGAGACCAGAATTCACACGCCTCAGGGAATCCTCTCGTTTCAGGAGTTCTTCGTTCGCGAACGCTGGGCCAGCCCGGTGACCGGCGTGAGCTATGAGGGCAGTGAGCGGGCGCGGCCTGCCCCCGGCGTCATGGAAGCGATTCAGGCCTCGGAAGGCATCATCATCGCGCCCAGCAATCCCGTCACCAGCATTGGTCCCATTCTGGCCATCGCCGACATTCGCCAGGCGCTCGAATGCTCGGCAGCTCCAGTCATCGCCATCAGCCCCATCGTCGGCGGGCGGGCCGTCAGTGGCCCGGCGGGCAAGCTCATGCGGGCATGTGGCTATGAGGTGTCAGCTCGGGGCGTGGCCGAGGTCTATGGCGACCTCATCGATGTTCTCATCATCGATGAGCAAGACGCCGCGCTGGTCGAGGTGATCGAGCGGCTGGGCATACGAGCTGTCGTCGCCCCCACCCTTCTGTCGGATCTGACCACAAAGATCGAGCTGGCGAGATGCGTCCTGCAACATCTATGATCTCCCGTTCCGAGTTCCTGGACGACCTCTCCCCATTCAAGAAGCCGACAGTCCATCTCGGGATCCCCTATGCCTTGACGAGCTCGATCTTGAGTCTCGCATTGAGCGCAGCGGCTCTTTTCTGAAGCGTTTTCAGTTCTACGTTCCGTCCGTTCTCCACGCGAGAGATGACCGCCGCACTGGTATGGACCTTTGCGGCCAGTTGCGTCTGAGTGAGCCCGCGTTTCTCCCGGAGCTGAGCCAGGCTCACGGCCAGGCGAAGAACGTCTAATCCTTCCCCAAAAGATTCCCTCACCTCAGGCCGAGCCAATGCCCGTTTCTTGAACTCCGCATATCTTCGTCTTTTTTTTGCTGCTCCTTCCGGTATAAAAGCAAGCTCGCCAGGAATGATGACATCAGGAGTCAGAGGGCGCACATTCCTGTTCATGGAGTCATTGGAGGTTTGATCCTGGAATGAGCGAGCCGTTGAGGTGACTCATGCGATGGATCTTGAATTTCCCGGAGAGACGACGGACAATATAGGCTTGTGCGAGCCCGGAAGACCGATGATCAATGCGCTCATCCCGGTAAAGGATTTTGCGCAGGCCAAGCAGCGGCTCCAATCGGTGCTGTCGCCCGACGAGCGATGGCGGTTGGCCGAAGCGATGTTCGCTGACGTGCTCGACGCGCTGGCGTCAACGTTCGATCCGGAGTGCATCACCGTGGTGACCAGGGATGAACGGGCGATCGCTATGGCCGCTGACAGGCATATCCCGGTGATCCGGGAATCGGAGAATCGCGGTGAGACCGAGGCCGTGGCACTCGCCGTCGAGACGTTGATTGAACGAGACGTCCAAACGATGCTCATCATTCCCGGCGATATTCCCCTGATCACCGGTCAGGATATCGAAAAGATCGTCGAGGCGGGATGCTCGGCGGACGTCGTCCTGGTTCCGTCTCGCGATGGGCGAGGGACCAACGCTGCATTGCTGACTCCGCCGAATGCGCTGCCACTGAGATTCGGCAATGAGAGTTTTCAACCCCATCTCGCAGCCGCTGAAGCGCGCGGGTTGCGAACGACCGTACTCCGCTTGCCTCGCGTGGCTCTGGACATTGATACGCCGGCAGATGTGATGGCGCTCGCCTCCTGGCCGGTGCGAACGCGGACGCAGGCGGTGCTGGAGGATATCGAATGGGCGGCTCGTTGCAGGTGATTGGCATTGAGGGCATTCCCGAAGTGCGACCGGGCGACGATCTGACGGAACTCCTCCTGAAGGCTATGGCGAGTTCGGCAGTGAAGCTCCAGTCGGGCGATATCCTCGTCATCACGCAAAAGATCATCTCCAAAGCCGAAGGGCGCCTGGTCGATCTCCAGGACATCGAGCCTTCACCGTTTGCTCGCACCATCGCCGCCCAATTGGGCAAAGATGCGCGTCTGGTGGAAATCATTCTGCGCGAGAGTCGTCGCGTCGTCAAAATGGATCGCGGCGTACTCATTGTGGAGACGCATCATGGTTTCGTCTGCGCCAACGCCGGCGTGGATCAATCCAACGTGCCTGGGGAGTGCGTCTCGCTGCTTCCGGTCGATCCGGACGCATCGGCGGCGCGTCTTCGCCGCGCGCTCG